>NZ_FOLW01000028.1 GCF_900112475.1 Pragia fontium DSM 5563 = ATCC 49100
TAGGGGTGTGACTGCGTACCTTTTGTATAATGGGTCAGCGACTTATATTTTGTAGCAAGGTTAACCGAATAGGGGAGCCGTAGGGAAACCGAGTCTTAACTGGGCGTCATAGTTGCAAGGTATAGACCCGAAACCCGGTGATCTAGCCATGGGCAGGTTGAAGGTTGGGTAACACTAACTGGAGGACCGAACCGACTAATGTTGAAAAATTAGCGGATGACCTGTGGCTGGGGGTGAAAGGCCAATCAAACCGGGAGATAGCTGGTTCTCCCCGAAAGCTATTTAGGTAGCGCCTCGTGAACTCATCTTCGGGGGTAGAGCACTGTTTCGACTAGGGGGTCATCCCGACTTACCAACTCGATGCAAACTCCGAATACCGAAGAATGTTATCACGGGAGACACACGGCGGGTGCTAACGTCCGTCGTGAAGAGGGAAACAACCCAGACCGCCAGCTAAGGTCCCAAAGTCATGGTTAAGTGGGAAACGATGTGGGAAGGCACAGACAGCCAGGATGTTGGCTTAGAAGCAGCCATCATTTAAAGAAAGCGTAATAGCTCACTGGTCGAGTCGGCCTGCGCGGAAGATGTAACGGGGCTAAACCATGCACCGAAGCTGCGGCAGCGATATGAAAATATTGTTGGGTAGGGGAGCGTTCTGTAAGCCTGCGAAGGTGGACTGTGAGGTCTGCTGGAGGTATCAGAAGTGCGAATGCTGACATAAGTAACGATAAAGCGGGTGAAAAGCCCGCTCGCCGGAAGACCAAGGGTTCCTGTCCAACGTTAATCGGGGCAGGGTGAGTCGACCCCTAAGGCGAGGCCGAAAGGCGTAGTCGATGGGAAACAGGTTAATATTCCTGTACTTGGTGTTACTGCGAAGGGGGGACGAAGAAGGCTAGGCTATCCGGGCGACGGTTGTCCCGGTTTAAGCGTGTAGGTGGGTTGTTTAGGTAAATCCGGACGACTATTAAACACTGAGGCGTGATGACGAGTCTCTACGGAGATGAAGTAGTTGATGCCCTGCTTCCAGGAAAAGCCTCTAAGCTCCAGGTAACATTAAATCGTACCCCAAACCGACACAGGTGGTCAGGTAGAGAATACTCAGGCGCTTGAGAGAACTCGGGTGAAGGAACTAGGCAAAATGGTGCCGTAACTTCGGGAGAAGGCACGCTGGCATTAGGTGAAGTCCCTTGCGGATGGAGCCGAAGCCAGTCGAAGATACCAGCTGGCTGCAACTGTTTATTAAAAACACAGCACTGTGCAAACACGAAAGTGGACGTATACGGTGTGACGCCTGCCCGGTGCTGGAAGGTTAATTGATGGGGTTAGCGGCAACGCGAAGCTCTTGATCGAAGCCCCAGTAAACGGCGGCCGTAACTATAACGGTCCTAAGGTAGCGAAATTCCTTGTCGGGTAAGTTCCGACCTGCACGAATGGCGTAATGATGGCCAGGCTGTCTCCACCCGAGACTCAGTGAAATTGAACTCGCAGTGAAGATGCTGTGTACCCGCGGCAAGACGGAAAGACCCCGTGAACCTTTACTATAGCTTGACACTGAACATTGAGCCTTGATGTGTAGGATAGGTGGGAGGCTTTGAAGCGTGGACGCCAGTCTGCGTGGAGCCAACCTTGAAATACCACCCTTTAATGTTTGATGTTCTAACTTTGGCCCGTGATCCGGGTTGAGGACAGTGTCTGGTGGGTAGTTTGACTGGGGCGGTCTCCTCCCAAAGAGTAACGGAGGAGCACGAAGGTTAGCTAATCACGGTCGGACATCGTGAGGTTAGTGCAAAGGCATAAGCTAGCTTGACTGCGAGAGTGACGGCTCGAGCAGGTACGAAAGTAGGTCTTAGTGATCCGGTGGTTCTGAATGGAAGGGCCATCGCTCAACGGATAAAAGGTACTCCGGGGATAACAGGCTGATACCGCCCAAGAGTTCATATCGACGGCGGTGTTTGGCACCTCGATGTCGGCTCATCACATCCTGGGGCTGAAGTAGGTCCCAAGGGTACGGCTGTTCGCCGTTTAAAGTGGTACGCGAGCTGGGTTTAGAACGTCGTGAGACAGTTCGGTCCCTATCTGCCGTGGGCGTTGGAAGATTGAGAGGGGTTGCTCCTAGTACGAGAGGACCGGAGTGAACGCACCACTGGTGTTCGGGTTGTCATGCCAATGGCATTGCCCGGTAGCTACGTGCGGAAAAGATAACCGCTGAAAGCATCTAAGCGGGAAACTTGCCTCGAGATGAGTCTTCCCTTGGACCTTGAGTCCACTAAAGGAACGTTAAAGACCATGACGTTGATAGGCCGGGTGTGTAAGCGTAGCGATACGTTGAGCTAACCGGTACTAATGAACCGTGAGACTTAACCTTACAACACCGAAGGTGTTTTGATTGAGAATTTTCAGCTTGT
>NZ_FOLW01000029.1 GCF_900112475.1 Pragia fontium DSM 5563 = ATCC 49100
ATGCAGACTCTGGCGCTTTAGCTGACCGGATTGCGTATATTCAAATGAAACTGACAGAGCTTCACTCTGCTGCTGGCGGGTTAAACGGCCAATTTATTCACAGAAGTTGAATATGGCTAAGGCACATTCTAAGTAAGGCACTACTGTAAATAAAGCAGTTAAAACAGAGCGTTACTACACTGTTGGATACGTCCCGCAAAACGGTAAGCCCAACCCACCACCGGCGATTAATATTAAAGGCCGCTGGCTGGAAGAACTGGGCTTTTTCTCCGGGCAGGCTATTACCGTCACCGTTGAGCAGGGGCGGCTAGTTATTCAGAGAGAGTATCAGGTATAAATATAACCTAAATAACTAAGCCAGAAGATCTTTTAGGGATCACTCTGGCTTTTTAAGAAAATTGATTACAAGTCGTTTCTGACACTCTCTAAAACTGAATATAATTTATTTCTATCATCCGATGAAATACCTAGCCTTTCCATTTTATCGACTGAAAGACGTAAAGAATCTAAAAATAGATTAGCTCTGGCATTAAAGTCACCATTCAAAAAAACATCATGTTCGATCTTTAGTCTAAACTCCAAAACTTTACGCTTCACATGTCGCTTAGCAATTTCATCAGCCCAACCTTTATTTTCACGAATCATGGCAATAAAAGCCCACTTTTCATATAAATTATCAACTTTAACTTCACCCAACTGATCATTGACTTCTTTTTCGATATATATCCTTGTCTCTCTATATAACTCTGCAACATCAACATCAGCTTCAGATGATATCCATAATTTCATAATTTAATAGTCCGAATTATTCAGTCGAGGGCGTTCGCCATCATTATTAGCCTTATAATCTAATATCTTATCATGCTGCCAAGAGTGCATTTCTTTCTTAGTTCCTTTTTCTTCAAAGAACATATCTACATTATTATCATCCAAATATTTCTGAGAGTATCGCTTATCACCTTGAGTGGTTTCACCATATTTTGCGACATCTCCAGAATCACGATCGCGTAAGGTATAACCTTCCGCTGGTTTATCAGTATCGTGACTATTACCATGCGCAGAATTACACGTTTTCTTCTTTTTACGCCCTGGTTTTTTCGCAAATTGCCCATTTTTACGATGTTTCTTCCAGAGACCTAATGGGTCACACCATTCGAAGGTATTCGCCGCATACCGATACGGATTTAATCCCCCAACCAGCCCTATCGGGTCCTGACTAACAAACACCCCAGTCGCCGGATCATAGTACCGATGACGATTGTAATGAAGCCCCGATTCCTCATCAAAATACTGCCCCTGCAAACGCAGCGGTTGTTTAACCTTGATTTCATCCAGTTTGTCGGTCTGACCAAAAACAGTATAGTGGGCTGACCAGACAATTTCACCCTGTGCATCATGCAGCCGCAGCGGCATACCGTTCGGGTCGTTTTGATAAAAGTAATACCCTGTCTCGTCTGGCGGAGCCAGACTGCCAATACCCTGCTGCTTGCACTGAAGAATTAACGGTTCAAAGGTATTCAGATAATACACAAAGAAGCGGGCATCCAGTTTAGCTTCTGTTTTATCTGATAGCGGAGCAAAACTCACTTCCGCCGCCAACGCATCACCATCCCAAATAAAGTAGGTGACCTGTTGTGTTTGCCCTGTAATATCAATACAGGTTTTACTGATACGCCGCCGTAGTGCATCGTAACGATACTGATAGCGAGGCTCCCGCTCACCAATATCGTAAAAATCACTCAGGCACTCATTTTCATCCCAGTCCAACCG
>NZ_FOLW01000027.1 GCF_900112475.1 Pragia fontium DSM 5563 = ATCC 49100
CTGAAAAACGACTTTAGCGTACGCGATAGCCAAAATAATCGGGTTAGCGGTAATGGCAGCTCCGACGGGGTGAGTTTCTCTCTGGAAACCGGACAAAAATTGAGTCTGGGCCAGCAGGGGAATGGTTTCTATATTGAGCCTCAGGCACAGTTAAGCTACAGCCATCAGGACGCAACGCGAGTTAATGCCAGTAATGGACTCAAGGTCGATTTGGGCAGCTATGAGTCATTAATTGGCCGAGGAAGCGCTGTAGTGGGATATGAGCTTCAACAGGGTGATAATTCTCTCAACGTTTATCTAAAAACCGGTTATCTACGTGAATTTTCTGGCGATACCGATTATCGACTGAATGGTTCACCAGAAAGCCACAGCTTTAAAGGTGGTTGGTGGAATAACGGCGTCGGGGTGAGTGCTCAGATGAATCAACAGCATACTTTGTATCTGGATTTAGATACCTCAACCGGCAATAAATTTAACCAGCGTCAGATTAATGCAGGTTATCGCTTTAGTTTTTAATTTCTTATTAATACATTCTCCTTTTATTAATGGGTCATAATATTTTATGACTCATTAATTTCATTCAATTTATAGTGATGTGGTTTTAAGTCAAATGAGTTTATTTTTTATGATTTATGTAACTGGTTTTTTAATAACGCATTGCTTTCATTGGTTTTTATCTGTTGATTAATGATAAATGTTAGAAAATATCAAGTTGTAGTTTAAATTAATAATCATTAATTTATTTATATAATATTGCCAAAGTGTGGGTTTTTGTTTATTTTTCGGGTGGTTTAGTTGTGATTAAAGGAAGTTTTTTAATGGATGCATATATATATCCACGGGATTTTAGGAAGAAATCCATCGATAAATTCTCTAAATGTATTTTAAATCAATCAGTAACTATGATGGGTTTATTGAGCCTGAGTATTTTTACTTTTCAACATCAAGCACTGGCTGATGATTTGGGAAGTCAAAATGCAAACACCATTGAACTAAACGATGGCGATAAAATAATCGGTGACCTTAGCTGGAATGGTGTTCGTTATGGTGTGCTTAATATGCAGAATCAGACTGCTAACATTCATTTAGCTAATGACGTTAGTATAAGTGTGGTTGAGCCTGATTCAGTTGCTGAAGGCATTATTATTAGTGGTAAAAACAGCATATTAACGGCCAATCGTTTATCCGTAGAGGTTACGGGGCGAAATGTGATGGGCTTAAACATCAATGGTAGCAACGCTAAGATAAATTTAGGCTCCGGCAGCAAAATTGTGGTTGCCGCTTCTGGTACGGACAGAGCTAGCGGCATTAGCGTCAGCGGCGGTACGACCTTACAAGCAGACCACTTATTAGTGAGTACCCAAGGCGATTATGGGGCTGGTCTACGCCTTGATGATAACGGCACATCAGTGGATTTAGGTGAGGGTAGTGCCATTTATACCACCGGTAGATCGAATAACGGTGTTTATATTTCTGGTTCTGAAGACTCTAAATTTTTTAAGGCTTCTGGATTAACGATTGAAACCAAAGGCAATACGGCCTATGGCATTGAAACACATAAGTCATCCAGCGTTGATTTGGGCAATGGGAGTAAAATCAGTACATCAGGCGAGGATGCAAATGGATTACTGATCTGGGGTCTTGGTGATATTAAGGCTACGGCCTTGACCGTAAAGACCGCCGGTGCAGGAGCAACGGCAATTGAAATTCGCGACAATAGTGTGGCAAATATTGGTGCTAACAGCCATTTATCAGTGAATGAGAGTGGTGCATTACTTGCCTACAATACCGGTAGCGGCAAAGCCACCATTAATTTCTTAGGTACGTCCGAGCAACGCAATACTATTTTTTCCAATGGTTCCTATGGGGTGTCTGCCCAATATAACTCTGATGTTAATTTGTCTAATACCGATATTAATATCAACTTAGGCGTGGGTTTATGGGCTTTAGGCCGAGGCAAAATTACCGGTGATAACCTGACGATAAAGGGTGCGGTAGGGAATGCTGGCGTCTACGCAATGACTGACAGCCAGATTGATTTGACCGGCAATACGATTATTCATATGGCTACCTCGAATGATGTGGCGTTTTCTACGCAACATAATAATGGCTATGCGGCCAGTCGAATAAACGCCACGGGTAAAATGACTATTCAGGGAGGAATTCGGGCACGTGGTGGAATTATTCATGTTGATATGGACTCAGGCTCATATTGGAGCGGTCATGCATACAGCGATAATATCAATGGTGGTGAGTTAAATATTTCGATGGCCGATAGCCGCTGGAATATGACGGCGGATTCCAACTTGGACAAGCTGGTACTGAATAACAGCATGGTAGATTTTAGCGAAGATAAAGTCGGTTCATTGTTGACCATTGGCGAGCTAAGCGGCAATGGGCATTTTATTTTGCGTACCGATTTGGTCAGCGATGGGGTAAATGCCATCGGTGATAAATTGGTGGTCAGCGGAAAAAGTGAGGGCAACCACCAACTCACGGTACTTAACCGCGGCAGTTTGGCCACTACTGGTAATGAAATATTAACCGTCGTCGAAACTCAGGATGGTCAGGCAACGTTTACCAGCACCAGTGAGGTAGAATTGGGCGGCTATTTGTACGCTGTGCGTCAGAACGGCACTCACTGGGAGCTGTATTCCCCAGGGGTATATGTGCCGCCGCCAGAGCCAGAACCAGAACCAGAACCACAGCCAGACCCAGAACCTATTCCTGAGCCAGAACCAAATCCAAATCCATCGATCACTACGTCGGCTGATGCCGGAGCTAATTTCCTGAATATTGGTTATTTGCTGAACTATGCGGAAAGCCAAACTTTGTTCCA
>NZ_FOLW01000026.1 GCF_900112475.1 Pragia fontium DSM 5563 = ATCC 49100
CTCATACCAATAAAGCCAATAAAAGCAAAGACAAATCCTCCATTGTAAAATAACAATTCAGGGTCTTGTATGAACTCTAATATAAAAGCAAAAACAAAACCGATAAAAATAACGGTTAATGATATATAAAATAAAGAGATTAAAGTAATTAACCCTCGTCGTTCTTCTAAAAACCCCCCCCGTATTTCTAGATAGCGCTCATTAAAGGCATAAAATGGCCCTTCAGAATAAGGGGTTGCACTAAATTGATATTGAGTATGATCCTGAGCCAATTCCTGCTGATATTTTTCAGGATCGATGCGATATTCTTTTTTTCCTATACTTGATTTTTTTTTTAATTCATCATCTTCTTTGCGACGCTCAGCACTGGCAATGGCATATTCCCAGCTCTCCCATTCGATAAAATACATTAATTTTCTCCCGTGACTAATATCATCATCGCCGCTTCATACTCTTTCGAAGCATCGCTATAACCGTTACCTTGCTCTTTATTTAAACGAAAACAGCATTTTTTCATCCACGCCTCTAACTCGGTATCACTGAATACCCATATTAACCCTGTAGTAGCAATGATAAATAGCGTCAACCAAGATACGCGGCGCATTAATAGCGCCTGGGCTTCTTCCGTTGCATATCTCATCGCTGTATTATGTAACAACTGATAAAATAGTGTAAAACCAACGCGGTTACCTGCCTGAGATTCAACCAACAATCGAGCAAACCATGGTTCTGCCAAGCCAATCGCGATTCCCATTTGATTAGTGACCAGAGCAAGAGTTCCAATTGACCTTATTCCATAAAGAAAAACTAATTCCCCACGTTTATATTTAAAAGAATCAACTGCATCTAATATATCCCAATACGCTGAAATAACCCCAGCAACCGTTCCCAAACCCGCAGACATTAACTTAACCTGCCCAAATCGAACATCCGTTACTCGTATGAGAGTGCCGCCGCCATAGTGGCCTAAAATCACCTCTTGCCCCAATGCAAAAAATTCTAACATCGCTGAGGTGGTCAACATGGCACTACTGACCAACATGGCATACTCTCGTGAGTCTTTCGGTAACTGGTATGCCCTAAGCAATAACAATCCACTCTCTAAAAATCCGATAGTGGTGGTCAGGCGCAGCCGATAATAGTTACACTGATGGGCATTGCTTAACGACTGCAACCCTTCGGTAATCCGCCGGTTAAACTGCCCTCGATACATATTTGCATTGATTCCTGGCTGCTCCCTCATCCTCAGAGCCACCGCCCTTCGCCCTAAGCTCGCTCGTAAGGTAAAATTAAGCAGTCTAAATAATCGAGTTGGATTTTGATTCGATGAAATACTGGCACCTAATAGTGCCCGCCCCTGAGTGGTTATCCAAACCAGACTAAGGGGCGCTACCCCTCCAATACGATTTTCTGCTGCAATATAGGCATTTAACTTATCAAAAAAATCCGGCAGCATTTTGCTGTAAGACACTATCTCGTCAAAAGTTTTTGCTGCTGATGATGATGCGCTCTTTTCTTCACCGTCTGAACTCTGGCTATAAACCTGCGTCATCACACTTTTAATCTCATCAATCGCCAGTTGATTATTATGGCAATAGCTTCGCCAGCATAGATTAGCTGGCGTAACGGTTTTCTCAGCCCACCATTGATTTAATAACTGATTTCCCTCACGACTGCCCATTAACCCTAATATGCATAGGCCCGTCTGATGGGAAAAATTAATGCCTTGCGACAAATTGCCATCATCATAGCATTCATCATAAAAACTCAATCCGGCTAATAATGGTGTATTCGCGGAAGAAAGCCAAAGCATGAGATCTGTCGTTCTTTTTGCAGCAGCGCTTTGAGCATCCTGTTCAATATTTTCCGTTTCTTGTTTGAATTTCTGCATTTCATCAGCATCAAGATACTTTAAGTACTTGGTGGCAAATTGCGTATTATATTTACCTGATTTGATCTCTTCCTTTATTTGTGGAGCCAAATAGGTTTCTTTATAGGATTTAGCCGAATCATCTAAAATATCTTCAACGCGCTGTTTGTCGTTAGGAAATTTTTTACCATATTCTTCAAGCGCTTCCTTATATTGGTCGTGAATATCTTGCTCATAAGAATTATATCCACCCCAAGCCCGATTATTCACAAAACTACTTTCTATTTTCTCAATCAGCCCTAACGCCTGTAATTTTTGGCTATTCTTAACCTTATATTGATCTTCCTGCTCCAGCCATGGCTGAATAGTTGATTCAACCGCATCATTGCGCCAGTTACATAATTCCTGAGTAATGCCAATCGGGTCGTGTAATACAAACCCAATACCATTATGTTTTTCTAATTGAGAAACTAGCCCCTGATAGCGCCCCAATGAATCCATAAATTTTTCCATTGGGTAGAGTTGATTCGTATAAGCCGACAACGTTTGTAACGCCGACTCTTCTTCATACACTGAATGTGCAACAAAGGTTTTTAATGCGGTAAAGGTATCGCCGCGTTGACCATCGGCCAAGCTAAGATAAGAGCGATATTCCTGAATAGCCCCCTGATAAAACGGGGTATTAAACAATGCGGATAGGGAAAATTCTGCTACCTGTTTCGGTAAATCATCAGGGGCAATGGCATGAGGCTGCTGGGATTTTGCCTGTGGCACAATGCACTGCAGCGTCGATTTTCCTATGGTTTTATAATAATCCAGCTTTCTCTCCGTTAAGATATTTGGATTAAATAATAAATACAGCGCCTTGATCGTTGCTATTTTTTCAAAAGCAACACAGGCGGCATTAACTCCATCCGTATTCATATCACAGGAAAATTCCGGGAAATCCTCTTTCATATCCTTAGGATCGGACTCAAAAAGCGCACCTTCTTTGGTGACCTGGAAAGCTCGCCAAGATGCTTCGCCCTCCTGTTTTTCTACCAAAATATACAGATAGCCGGCCCGTAGCATTCTGACATTATACTCTGCTGATTGAAGACTTAATTCAGCCACTCCCTGACCTAACTGATGACCCAGCGGTAATATTTCAACGTTTTTACTTCTTCTATCCGTCGGCTGAGGCTTATTGTTATTCTCATTTTTACCAATAATGGAATATCTTAATGGCAATAGAAAGAAATCACCGGACTTATTGCATCTGGCACATCCCCCTCCCGTAGCATTCTGTTCGGCAGCATGATTATTTTCTTGATCCATTTTATTGAGCTGCTGATCCATTTTTGCATTTTTTGCCTCTGTTTCATTCTTTGTATCAGTCATGTCCTTGCTCCTTAAATCCCTGATAGAAATACTGCTGTTTGTGCTTTAATAATATTATTCACACTATTACCCTCTAAAACACCATCGGTAATTAATGCTTCAATATCCTGTCTGTGATTAAATTGTTCACCATATATCAGAGAATAATATCCATAGGCGACGATATCCGATGCCTTACTAAGCTGGAGCCTGTAGGCTTTTTCTATCGCCTGCATCAAACTCGGCTCACATTCCTTTGGTAATTCACGCTGTTCAATTTCTTTAAATAACAAGAGTGTCTTATTACACCATTTTATTTTTTCAATACGCTCTCGTTGATGAGTTGATACTAAACATGGCCTATCCTCAGCAATAACCTGACTATCATGGCTTAACGTGATGACCTCATTGAATCTATCGTTAAAAATATAATGCTCGACGGTGCCTAACAAATTGCTTAATTGCTTAGGGCTCAAGATATCAATAAGCCAGTTTAGTACTCTACGATCGTAGTAACGGAACATATATCTGGTTAGTTGAGACTGATCCTGCAGATCTAACATATTCATTAAATGTTTGATAACCATCTCTGACGATCTTGGACTAACAAACCATCCACAGATAGCATTAGCTGCGAATTGTGTTTCACCTTTCGCGATTAAAACACTTTGTTTAATGAGATCAATGTCCGCAGCGGACAGCTTAAACAGCTGTAGGCACTTGGAATCATGTGAATGCTTATCTTGTGGATCTCGAATAACCCAGCGCTGCTCTGCCGCAATAGTTTCATGCCATGCGATTTGAGGATAAACTCCTGCTCTGGGATCGGTGAGTAACCATATATTTTTATAGGTTTTAATGTAATCAAGTAGAAGGCTGTCAATAAGACTCTCTGGGTGACGTTGCAGTTTTATCATGTCAATTCATTAACCTCTGGGAATCAGCGCATTACCGTCGGCAGCAGCGCTATCCTGTACCGACTGACACGTGGCTGGCAATTCATTCAACACCTGCATTGAATCCGCTCCCATCTTCTGCAACGCAATCGACTTCACCACCACATTCTTCGGACAACCTAACTCAATCCCTCCCGCTTTTAACTTGATATACCCCCCACCGCAGTTCAGCACCAGTTCATCTTTGGCGCTGATAATCACCTTGCCATCCACACTGGCGATCTCCATATCCTGCTTGGCTGCCAGTTGCATGGCATCATTCTGCGCCTGCACTTCGACCTTGCCCTGATTCGCAAACAGCTTCATCCCTGACTGGTGGGCAAACAGACTAATGGCATCTTCCGCCGCTATCGTCAGCTTTTTGCCCACGCCGATATCGGCATTACTGCCGGCAGTAAGATAGACATTACGCGATGCCGCCAACTGCATATCCTCACCGCTAACAATACCGATGCCGTCCGGCGCACTAACCAGTATCGCGCTGGCGGTTAAATCCTTTAGCTGTTGCTCTATCAGGGCTTTCTGCGCCTCGATTTCGGCCACCAGCGCTTGTGCCTGCTCCGCTGCATGATTTAATCCCTGCATCTGGGCGTGAGCCTCTGCCAACAACTGCATCGCCGCAGCCATCTCGCGCACCTCACCCTGTGCCGTAGATTGCCCGTCAGCACTGATAAACAGCCCTTTATCCGCCCGAATTGCGCCCCATTCATCGCTGCGTAGTTCAAATCCTTCCCCACGCTGCTTACGCTCGCCGTCCACCAAATGACCGAGATTAAGCTGGGTTTTACCGTATTCGGTGGCGACTTTGATATGTTCTTTGCCGCGTTCATCATCCATCCGCAGCTTGTTATTGGCCGGGGTGCGGATAACGTTGCGTTTATGGTTGGCGGCAGTGACTAAGTCTGGGTGACGTGAATCGTGCATACCGTGGGCGATATACGGCCGATCCGGATTACCTTCAGTAAAGGCGATGGCCACTTCAGTACCGTCTATTAACGGAAAGTGCATACCGTAGGTTTCACCGGCGTACGGCTTAGCCAGCCGCATCCACAGGCTTTCTTCCCCTTTACGCCATGAGTCGTTCAGGTCGAAGTCCATCTTCACCCGATAACGCCCCTGCACATCCAGATAGCCGTAGGTGTCATTATCCGGGCTGGTCACCCGAGCCGGTAAAGTACCGCTAATGGTTGGCCAGACTAAACGTTCCGGGCGATAAGGACGTAATACATCGTAAGGAATACCGGTAAAGCTAATGACATAGGCCTGCTGACGGTCACCGGCACTTT
>NZ_FOLW01000024.1 GCF_900112475.1 Pragia fontium DSM 5563 = ATCC 49100
ACTAATAAATGAACGTGATCTAATTGAACATTTAATTCCACTATTTCTATATGGAGCTGTTCACTCAAAATTCTTATTTGTCTGTACACCTCTTTCCCTACATTATTTTTCAATATTCGGAATCGGCATTTGGGCGTCCAGACTATATGGTATTGACAATGCCATAGCACATGCGATGCTTTTTCGAATCTACTCATGGTTAAATCCTTATCAGTTATGGGGATAACAGATTCGGATTTTCCCATGAGTAGCCTTACTGGCAGAGCCTAAAGTCGATAACCACGTCCATAGGACGTGGTATTCAGTTAGAAATAAGAGAGGCTATGCCTCTCTCCTCTTGATGACCAACCTTGTTAAATTAGCGGTAGTGATAATTCCGGCTGTAAAAGCCCTGAGCGAATATGGCTATTGTGCTCAGCCGGAAGTGCATTAATACTCAGCTACAGCGTGCGCCGGGCCTAGCCGGGCTACGGGCACTCCGGCAGCTAAAGCTGCTACGACCCCCACGCCCGTCTCTCCCGTCGATAACATGTATTAAGATTTTGTCAGCCGATGGAAGAGAGGTTATTCCTCTCTCTTTTTAATCAATATTCCAATATAAAAAGAACATGATTCGCCCGAAATAATATCCACAATATTTTTCCATATATAGCCTAAACTTATTTAGCTAACGCCCTTTCTTAACTCAAATTAAGTATTTCATTTTTTTACTTCTCTTTTTATAGAGTAGGGATAACCCGTGAATGCAAAAAAAGTTTCTCCGGTTAATTGGCTTCCGCTGATTATCATTGTGATATGTGCCACCGTGCTCTGGCACGTTTCGCCACCTGAAGGCCTCAGTCAACCAGGCTGGCATTCAGCCATTGTGTTCGTTGCTACCATTGCCTGTATCGTCACTAAAGTTTTGCCCATCGGAGCTGTCGGCCTCATTGGTATCACGGTATTTGCTCTGACCTATGCCGCTGGCGCATCAACGGCAGTCGAGGCCATTACCACCGCTTTAAGTGATTTAAATAGCTCACTCATCTGGCTGATTGTGGTTGCCTTTATGATCGCCAGAGGCTTTATCAAAACCGGTTTAGGTCGCCGTATCGCATTGCAGATGATTCGGTTATTGGGCAAAAGAACTCTCGGCTTGGCTTATGGTTTGGCCTTTGCCGATCTGATCCTGTCACCGGCCATGCCAAGTAATACCGCTCGATGCGGCGGCGTTATCTATCCAATCGCTGACTCTCTGGCGCGCAGTTTTAATTCCAATCCGGAAGATCAATCACGCAATAAAATCGGTACTTTTCTTATCACCTGTATCGGTAACGTTAATGATGTCACCGCCGCGATGTTTATGACCGCCTACACCGGTAACCTACTGGCGGTGAAACTGGCCGCCAATGCTGACGTACATTTAACCTGGGGAAGCTGGTTTGTTGCTGCAGTGGTTCCTTGTTTGGCTTCTCTGCTCATTGTTCCGCTATTAGTCTACTGGCTGACTAAACCCGAAATTAAGCATACGCCCGATGCGCCAAACCTTGCCAAAGCCGAACTGGAAAAGATGGGTAGCATGACCCGTAGTGAATGGATTATGACTGCTACGGTTGTTTTGTTACTGGTACTGTGGATTTTTGGCGACCAACTTGGCGTTGATCCAACCGCCGCTTCCTTTGTTGGCCTGTCATTTCTGTTACTAACGGGAGTGCTGACTTGGGAAGATGTGAAGAGTGAGAAAGGTGCTTGGGATACTTTAATCTGGTTTGCTGCACTGTTAATGATGGCCAACCAATTAAAAAATCTGGGTTTTACCACTTGGTTTGGTAATCTGATTGGTGACCACATCGGCGGAGCTGTAGGAGACAGCAGTTGGATTTTAATTCTGCTGTTACTCAATGCGGCTTATTTTTATACCCACTATTTCTTTGCCAGCGGAAATGCCCAGATTGCCGCGCTATATGCGGTATTCCTTGGCGTCGGTATCAATCTGCATATTCCCGCTGTACCGATGGCTCTGATGCTGGCATTCACCAGTAGTCTGTACTGCTCTTTAACCCAGTATTCCCACGCCCGTGGCCCTATTTTATTCGGAGCCGGATATGTGCCTACCGGAACCTGGTGGAAAGTGGGTTTTGTGGTGAGTCTTGCTAATCAGGCAATTTTCCTGACCTTAGGGCTGATTTGGTGGAAGGCAATCGGACTGTATTAATTTTAGGGCAATAACATAAAGAGATCGCATCAGGCCATGCAACAACGCATGGCCTGAATCTGTCAATGACGAGCACGTTCAATCAGGTTAAAGATCAGCATTCCCGCTACCATAGCCGCGACGAAAATAAATCCTTTTGCTACTCCAGCTCCTAACAGAACCAGACCAGGGCCGGGACAAATACCGGCAATACCCCAACCGATACCAAATAAAGCGCTACCGCCAATCAGACGTTTATCGATATGACGTGCAAGCGGCAATTGAACGCTTTCACCAAGTAAAGAGCGCTGCCGACGTTTCATCCATGAGAAAGCCAGTAATCCAACGGCTATCGCTCCCCCCATCACCAACGCTAACGAGGGATCCCAACTGCGGGTAATATCCAGAAAGGAAAGCACCTTCAGCGGATTCACCATACCTGAAATCAACATCCCTAACCCAAAAATCAAACCGCTCAAGAATGCAAATACTAGCTTCATCGTCTCAGCCTCCTTGTAACGGATTAAATAGCCAAACGGTAATCATACCGGTCAGCATAAAAGTCAGCGTTGCCACCAGAGAACGCAACGATAAACGGGATAAGCCACATACACCATGGCCGCTGGTACAGCCTGAACCATAACGGGTTCCGATCCCCACCAGTAATCCAGCAATAATTAACTCCGGCCAATCGACCGTAATATCAATTTGCGGCATTGGCTGAAACAATAGGTAAAACAGAGGGGACAAAATCATACCCAGCAGAAAGGCCACTCGCCAACCGATACCTTCACCTTTCCCAGTCAGAACACCGGCCAGAATGCCGCTAATGCCGGCAATGCGCCCATTAAAAATAATCAATAACGCTGCGCCACAGCCGATCAACAACCCGCCGATCAAAGCCGATAGGGGCGTAAAAGCCATCCAGTTGATACTCATACTTCCTCCTCTGTCAAAATTGGGCAATAGAGCTGATAAAGCGTATTCAGCAAAGTTAAAACTTTTTCATCACCGATAGAGTAGAAAATCCGTTTACCATCACGTCGAGTGCTGACCAATTGTTCCGCGCGCAGTACCGTTAACTGTTGTGATAATGTTGGCTGGCGTATATCCAAACACTGCTCAAGTTCGCCAACGGAAAGTTCCCCCTGACTGAGCTGGCAAAGAATAAGCAGGCGGTCTTCATTAGATAGCGCACGCAAAAGAGCCGCAGCGTTACCCGCCGCGGCTCTCATTAACTGAATATCAGAAAGTATATTGTTCTGATCCACTGAAGCACCTCAATCTATAAATTAATATTATATAAAAACATATAATGTTTAAAATATAGACTTAAAGTCGCCTTAGTGCAAGTCAATATACCCTGTTTAATTAGTCTGCATCATAGCCCAAATTAGGTGCCAACCAACGCTCAACGTCACTGATACTCATGCCTTTACGCTTAGCGTAGTCTTCAACCTGATCCCGTTGAATCTGCGCTACCGCAAAATACTTACTGTCAGGATGGCTAAAGTACCAACCGGATACCGAAGCACCTGGCCACATGGCGTAAGATTCCGTCAGCTTCATACCAATTCGTTGCTCTACATCCAGCAGTTGCCAAATAGCTAACTTCTCCGTGTGCTCAGGACAAGCGGCATAGCCTGGCGCAGGACGAATTCCCTGATAATTCTCGCGAATCAACTCTTCATTCGGCAGGTTTTCATCGGCGGCATAACCCCAGATTTCTTTACGCACTTGTTCATGCAGGTACTCGGCAAATCCTTCAGCTAAACGATCTGATAACGCCTTAATCATGATTTTATTGTAGTCATCATGAACCGCTTCATAGGCATCCGCTAACGTATCTTCTTCCAAACCACCGGTCACGGCAAAAGCGCCTAAATAGTCCGCTTTACCACTGTGTTTTGGTGCCACAAAGTCAGCCAGACAATAGTTAGGAAAATCGGTTTTTTCCGTTTGTTGGCGTAAGTGATGGCTAACGGCAATCACTTCTGTACGCGTTTCATCGGCGTAAACTTCAACATCATCCCCCACGCGGTTAGCCGGGAAAATCCCCATAATGCCGCGTGGCGTGATGCTGTTATTTTTCGATAATTGATCTAACAGCTCATTAGCATCAGCGAATAGCCGCTTGGCTTCTTCCCCAACCACTTCATCTTCCAGAATACGCGGATATTTACCGGCCAACGACCAAGTCATAAAGAATGGCGTCCAGTCGATGTAGTTTCTCAGGATATCAATTGACGCTTCGACCTGCCGTACACCAAGATGTTTCGCTACCGGCGGCGTATAACTGTTCCAGTCACATTCCCAGCCGTTATCTCTGGCGGCTTGTAGCGTTATCGGCGCCGTTCTCGGCTTTTTACGCGCATGCTGAATTCTGACCGTTTCATACTCTTTACGCGTACGGGCAATAAAATCATCCCGCTGAACATCAGAAAGCAGCATTGAGCACACGCCTACGCTGCGTGAGGCATTCTGCACATAAACCGTTGCTCCGCTGTAGTTCTGTTCAATTTTTACGGCGGTATGGGCTTTGGACGTGGTGGCTCCACCAATCAACAACGGCAGGTTAAATCCCTGACGTTCCATTTCTTTCGCCACGTTGACCATTTCATCCAATGACGGTGTAATCAGACCGGAAAGGCCAATAATGTCGACGTTTTCTTCACGCGCAGTTTTTAGAATTTTCTCGGTAGGTACCATGACGCCAAGATCAATAATCTCATAGTTATTACACTGCAAGACCACGCCAACAATATTCTTACCGATGTCATGTACGTCACCTTTCACCGTTGCCAGTAAAATCTTACCGGCTGCAGTGCCTTTCTGCTTGCTGGCCTCAATGTAAGGTTCAAGATAAGCAACCGCCTGCTTCATGACTCGAGCAGATTTTACGACCTGCGGCAGGAACATTTTTCCTTCACCAAACAAGTCACCGACGATGTTCATACCGGCCATGAGCGGCCCTTCAATCACCTCAAGCGGTAAGTCGGCCTGTTGGCGCGCTTCCTCGGTATCAAGCTCAATAAATTCGGTAATCCCTTTAACCAGAGCGTATTCCAAACGCTTGGTCACCGGCCAGCTACGCCATTCCGCCTGTTGTTTATCCGCTTCAGCATCATTACCTGAACCACGATATTTCTCCGCTAACTCCAATAAACGCTCGGTACCGTCAGCCCGGCGATTCAGAATAACGTCTTCTACTGCCAGTTTTAACTCCGCCGGTAAATCATCATAAATCGCCAGTTGCCCAGCATTTACAATGCCCATATCCATGCCGTTCTTAATCGCGTGATACAGGAAAACCGCGTGAATGGCTTCACGAACCGGTTCATTACCACGGAATGAGAAAGAGACGTTGGAAACACCACCGGATATCAGCGCATGAGGTAGCTGTGCCTTAATGTCGCCACAGGCCTCAATAAAATCAACGGCATAGTTGTTATGTTCTTCAATACCGGTAGCAACGGCAAAAATATTCGGGTCAAAGATAATGTCTTCCGGTGGAAAGCCGACCACCTCAGTTAATATCTGGTAAGCCCGGCGACAAATCTCAATCTTTCGAGCGCGGGTGTCAGCCTGACCGACCTCATCAAAGGCCATTACCACCATGGCAGCGCCATAGCGACGAACCAGTTTGGCCTGCTGAATAAATTTCTCTTCCCCCTCTTTCATGGAGATAGAGTTGACGATGCCTTTACCCTGAATACACTTCAGACCTTTTTCAATCACCTCCCATTTAGAGGAGTCGATCATAATCGGTACCCGAGCAATATCTGGTTCACCGGCTATCAAGTTCAGAAAACGTACCATGGCGGCTTCGGCATCAAGCATGCCTTCATCCATATTGATATCGATGATTTGGGCACCGCTTTCTACCTGCTGTAATGCAACCTCTAGCGCTTCGCTATATTTTTCTTCTTTAATTAGGCGCTTAAATCGAGCAGAACCCGTGACGTTAGTCCGCTCGCCAACGTTAACAAACAGCGTTTTGCTATCAATAGTCAGAGGTTCAAGACCAGCCAAACGGCAGGCCACTGGAATATCTGGTAGTGGCCGAGGAGCCACCTTCTCCAACACTTTACTTATCGCGGCGATATGCGCAGGCGTTGTACCACAACAGCCACCAACAATATTGACGAAACCAGATTTAGCCCATTCTTCAATCTGAACCGCCATATCTTCTGGGCCAAGATCGTACTCACCAAAGGCATTAGGTAAGCCGGCATTCGGGTGGACCGAGACAAAATATTCAGAAATACGCGACAGCTCTGCCACATATTGACGCAATTCATCTGGCCCAAGTGCACAGTTCAAACCAAATGATATCGGCTTAACGTGACGCAGCGAGTTATAAAACGCTTCCGTGGTCTGCCCGGACAAAGTACGGCCTGATGCGTCGGTAATGGTACCGGAAATCATCACCGGCAGCTCAACGCCCATCTGTTCAAAAACTGACTCAACCGCAAAAGTTGCTGCTTTAGCATTCAGGGTGTCAAAGATGGTTTCAATCATAATGATATCCGCCCCACCCTCGATCAACGCCCGAGTAGACTCCTGATAGGCTTCAACCAACTGATCAAACGAGATATTACGAAATGCCGGATCGTTAACGTTAGGTGAAATAGATGCTGTACGGTTAGTCGGCCCTAAAACACCGGCCACATAGCGCGGCTTATCCGGCGTTTTCGCCGTCCATTCATCGGCACAGATTCGGGCTAAGCGCGCACCTTCATAGTTAATTTCCGCCGATAGCGACGCCATATGGTAGTCAGCCATCGCAATAGGCGTGGCATTAAAGGTATTGGTTTCTAAAATATCAGCGCCAGCCTCCAGATAGGCATGATGAATCTCTGATATCATCTCAGGCTTTGTTAAAACCAATAGATCGTTATTGCCTTTCAGATCGCTTTCCCAGTCGGCAAAACGTGCCCCCCGATAATCGCTTTCTCCCAGCTTATAACTTTGAATCATCGTTCCCATACCGCCATCAAGCACCAAAATTCGTTTGGTTAGTTGCTGACGTAGTTGTTCTGTCTTGGTCATCACGTTGTCTCTTCAGAAAAGCAGGATGCCAGAGTGATCCAGCATCCGTTTCAAATCATATTATTATCAAGAGTATCTGTCTGCGGCACACTAATCCATCGTTGGATTCATTTGGCGTAAATCGTATGGCGTTCTTTGATAGACAAAGTAATTCAGCCAGTTATTAAACAGTAAATAACCGTGGCTGCGCCAAGAAGCCGTTGGCGGTAGTTCGGGGTTATCCTGAGGGAAATAGTTTTCCGGTATGGCTGGCGCCAGCCCGGCATCGAAATCTCTAAAATATTCTGCCGATAAAGTATGAGCATCATATTCAGGATGGCCGGTTGCGAAAGCAAAGCGGCGATCTTTACTGGCAAACAGGTAAGCGCCGGTTTGCTCTGACTCCGCATAAATTTCCAAATCGGTGTGCTGACGAATCACATCTGAAGGAAAATGCGCATAGCGTGAATGAGGAGCGAGGAAACGATCGTCAAAGCCACGGGTCAACGGCGCCAGTGGTTCCACAATATTATGCCAATACACTCCAGACAGTTTTTCTGTCATGGTTAGCTTAGGAATATTGTAGAGAATATTTAACGCCGCCTGTACTGCCCAGCAAACAAACAGCGTAGATGTTACGTGCTCTTTGGCCCAGTTGGTGATTTTTTCAATCTCATCCCAGTAAATCACATCTTTAAATTCAACGAGTCCTAACGGCGCACCGGTAACGATTAGACCATCGAAGTTTTGATCCTGAATATCTTCGAAATTACAGTAGAAGTTATTCAAGTGCTCTGCCGGCGTATTCTTCGACTCATGGTTATTGATTCGCAATAGCTGAATATCCAACTGTAAAGGCGAATTGGATAGCAGACGCAAAAACTGGTTTTCTGTCTCAATCTTCTTTGGCATAAGATTAAGAATAAGTACCTTTAGCGGACGTATATTCTGATGGCTGGCACGCGTTGACGTCATAACAAATACGTTTTCATTGCGTAATACATTAACGGCTGGGAGTTCATCAGGTATACAAATCGGCATTACTCAATCCTCAAATATCCATTTATACGTTTATACATTTAGACTTCTATACCGCTAAAGATAACGTCTTTCTTATAACATGTCGAGAGGGAAAAATAGATTTGGTTATATCTAATTGTTAGAAAGCGTGTGCTGAATGGATAAATCGCCATCTTAATGATATTTAATGGATTTTATTGCAATGATCTGAAGAGGTAAAAGCAAGTTGGTATTGAGTCTGGGCGAACTTCGGGCCTAGCCAAAGGGGGAGTTGGTATTAAGTCTGGCGAGCTTCGGGCCTAGCCAAAGGGGGAGTTGGTATTAAGCCTGGCGAGCTTCGGGCCTAGCCAAAGGGGGAGTTGGTATTAAGCCTGGCGAGCTTCGGGCCTAGCCGCGCTACGGGCACTCCGGCAGCTAAAGCTGCTACGACCCCCACGCCCGTCTCTCCCTCAGATTAGCATCCAAAAAAATGCCTGTAGGGATTGGTGACTCTAACTCCCCGAATAAAATGAGGACACTGAAGATAGGCAGAACATCCAGCAAAGTTCAACGGCCCAAAACGCAAAAACCCCCAGCTTTCGCTGAGGGTTATCACTTATTTGGAGCCTGGCAGTTCCCTACTCTCGCATGGGGAGACCCCACACTACCATCGGCGCTACGGCGTTTCACTGCTGAGTTCGGCATGGGGTCAGGTGGGACCACCGCGCTATCGCCGCCAGGCATATTCTGTATCATAAACCGTCATGTCCGTCTCTCAACGC
The DNA here is from genome assembly GCF_900112475.1 of Pragia fontium DSM 5563 = ATCC 49100. Lineage (GTDB taxonomy): Bacteria > Pseudomonadota > Gammaproteobacteria > Enterobacterales > Enterobacteriaceae > Pragia > Pragia fontium. The sequence continues at coordinate 8,986 of NZ_FOLW01000024.1, forward strand.
ACACAACCATTCACTTCAATCCGTTCACAAGCTGAAAATTCTCAATCAAAACACCTTCGGTGTTGTAAGGTTAAGTCTCACGGTTCATTAGTACCGGTTAGCTCAACGTATCGCTACGCTTACACACCCGGCCTATCAACGTCATGGTCTTTAACGTTCCTTTAGTGG
>NZ_FOLW01000009.1 GCF_900112475.1 Pragia fontium DSM 5563 = ATCC 49100
CTTATCACTGGAGGTACCAATCTCGCGTTATCAAATCAGTCAGCGTGCTTATCCTGAGACATTGCCTGCAATAGAATATGATGAAGGGCTGGTGGTGAGAAAGGTTCAAATGAATGGACACATCTGTCTCTATGGTAAGAGATATTTGGTCAGCAATGCATTCTGGGGATATCCGGTCCTGGTAAAAGAAACCGCTGATGAGTATGAAAGAGATATCTATTTTACTCACCAGCGTATTGCCAAAATTGACTTACGTAGGCCATTGGATTAGAAATAATGTGTAACCCATGTCTCCGAACACCTGTTACCTATGTCTATAATCCATACACGAACGCCCCCTACACCCCCCGCCTTACGCACCGGAATTTAGGTCGCTGCGCGACTACCCTCCTCTCTCAATAAGGTTTAACGCACCGGCGTAGACCCGCTCCCGGCGGCGCTACGCCTCTCACCGCATCCTTGCGGTTCGTGCTACCTTATTTCCATCGTCGGCTAAATTCAGTGCTCATATGAAAAGATAGGATCAACTGCCATCATGATTTTGACTTTCCCATGTCCTTTAAAACGAGCGCTGAAACCCGCTAACGACTGAACGAGGGTAGCATGAGCAGCAGGGATGCTGCGAAAGGGATAGCGCCGTCGGGAGCGGGTCTATCCCGCTGCGTAAGCCCGAATGAAGGAGGAAGGTAGTCGGCCAACGGCGACCTGAATTCCTGCGCGAAGGCGTGGGATTGTAAAGGGCGTACGTCTCAACGTCCTCTACTCGCCGCGTGCACAATGCTCAAATTATACGGTGAACTAGTGGCGGCGAAACCACCACCAATCCAATTTTAAATATTACTTCTCGTGCGGAAACACCAAATTCAACACAATAGCGGTAATCCCGCCGGCGGCGATACCTGAAGAAAGCAGGGTTTTTAACCACTCAGGGGCAAACTGTAAAATCTGTGGTTGTTGGGAAACACCAAGGCCAACTGCCAAAGACAGCGCCATAATCATGATGGCTCGGCGATTTAGGGTTTCACGAGAAACGATACGCACGCCGGAAGCGGCAATCGTACCAAACATCACAATAGTTGCACCGCCCAGCACCGGTTCAGGGATACTGAGCACAAAGCTACTGACTACCGGGAACAGACCCAATACCACCAGCATCAATGCAACAACATAACCCACATAGCGGCTGGCTACGCCCGTTAGCTGAATAACGCCGTTATTTTGCCCGAAGCAGGAGTTAGGGAAGGTATTAAATACCGCAGACAGCATGGAGTTCAGACCGTTAGCCAGCACGCCACCTTTCAGGCGTTTCATATAGACTGGCCCAGCCACAGGCTGCTCAGATACGTCAGACGTGGCGGTAATATCACCGATGGTTTCCAGCGAGGTAATCATAAACACCAGCATCAGAGGGATCAGCAATGTCCAGTCAATCCCCAGACCATAATAGAGAGGGGTTGGTATCATGATCAGTTCGTTATCGACCTTGGCCGGTTCCGGCAGCATATCTAACGCCCAGGCCAGAAAATAACCGATAGCCATAGCAATCACCAGAGATGAAACTCGTAGGTAAGGATTACGTTGGCGGTTAAGTAGAATAATGGTTGCCAGCACAACTCCAGCCAATAGCAGGTTGCTCGGTGAGCCAAAGGTATTATTGGTTTCAGACATGGCGCTGTAGCCACCACCAATTGAAATTAGCCCAACCTGAATCAGCGACAGACCAATAATCATCACCACAATGCCGGAAACCAGCGGAGTGATGACCCGTTGTGCCAGATGTAGAACCCGCGACAGAAAGATTTCCGTACAGGATGCCAGCATTAGCGTACCAAACAACGTAGCCATCATGGTTGGCACATCGGCCCCGCCGTTCTTGAGTGCAGTACCGCCCATAATCAGCGGTGCAACAAAGTTAAAGCTAGTGCCCTGAATCGACAAAAGTCCGGAGCCAACCGGCCCCCAGGTACGAATTTGCAGTAGCGATGCCAGACCGGAAGCAAACAGCGACATGCTAATCACATGTTGGGTATCTTGGGCTGGTAGGCCGAGCGCCTGACAAATTAGCATTGCCGGGGTGATAACGGCCACGAACATGGCCAACAGATGCTGTAACGCAGCAAATAGGGTTTGTGGTAGCGGAGGGCGATCTTCAAGATGATAAATCAGTTCACTGCTGGATTTTTTATCGCCGATTTTGGGGGTACTGACCGCATCAGAAGCGGGATGTGAGCTGCTAGCCATAATTAAAATACAAAACCTCTAAAGCCACAAAGAGCGCATTTTAATGATATTTCTCTCGATAGCAATCGTTTGCTTGTTTTATTTTTTTCTACTCCTGCCGATTTATAGCTGAAATCAACCGCTAGCGTATTTACGCGGTTTGTCCGTTTTCTTTTCTCCTCATTCTGTGATCTGTTGCTCAAATGTAATCATAATTTTGCAGTTGTTACGATTCAGTTAAATTTGAGCTTGACGAATTATTAACCACTCCTATAGTTTGAGTATTAAATAAGAAACAGAGTTTCGTATATGAAACAACTTATTAGAGGAATTGAGCAATGAGTTGGATAGATGTATGTGAACCGTCTCAGGTTAAAGAAGATTTCCCGTTTTCCGCAAAGATCGATGACAAAGAAATCGGTGTTTATTTGGTCGATGGCGAATATTACGCGCTGGAAGATGTTTGCCCTCACGCCTATGCCTTATTGAGTCAGGGATTTGTTGAAGATGGGTTGGTTGAATGCCCGTTACACGCCGCGGTTTTTAACATTAAAACCGGTCGCTGCGAAGGTGGACCCGGGCAGGATATCCATAAATATCCCGTGCGCATATTTGAAAACAAGATCCAAATAACTTTTCTCTCGGAGGAATAAGTATGGAACAGATTAAGGACTTCAACCCCTCGCTCCCGGATACCAAGCAAGTCATTCCTACTAAAGAAGGCGGCAACGGACAGATTCATGTGCCGGGCCGATATCAAAACGTTATTTGGCAAAACCGTTCACGGGTGCCGGATAACTTTGAAATAGCGTTAGTTGCTGCATTAGAAGAGATATTCGATCGAGGGACTGAAGAGCTTGGGCAGATTATTGCTCAGCTTAACGAACGACGCCTGTTCGATCGCAGCGGTGATGTATGGACAGAAAAAACGTTCTGTCATTTTCTTAAGGTAAACGGTTTCTGATCGGAGCGAGGATAAATAATGACTGACAATACTCAAGACTCAGCTAAGCAGATACAAAATTATTTAGATCGGGGCGTCCGGGGCGTTTGGTATCCGGTTCTCGCCAGTTGGGAAGTGGCCAGCAATCCGGTTGGCATCACCCGTTTGGAACAACAAATTGTGTTATGGCGTGACGCTAAGGGCGAAATTAACGCGCTGGAAGATCGCTGTCCCCACCGTGGCGCTCGCCTCTCAATGGGGTGGAATTTGGGCGATCGTATCGCTTGTTGGTATCACGGTGTCGAGGTTGGCGGTGATGGCGAAGTAAAAGATGTACCGGCTATCGATCGTTGTCCGTTGGTGGGGCAAAAATGCCTGAAAAGTTACCCGGCCAAAGAAGCCTATGGCGCGATTTTTCTTTATTTCGCGGTAGCAGACGAAGCGCCACCAGAATTGACGTTTCCTAAAGAACTGGCCGACGCCGAGTCCTATAGCAATTTCTTGTGTACTGCCAGTTGGAACTGTAACTACCAGTACGCATTAGAAAACGTCATGGATCCTATGCATGGCACTTACCTGCACTCCTCATCCCACTCAATGGCTGAGGGTGATCGCAAAGCCGATATGGTTCTTGAGCCAACGGACAGCGGTTTTATCTTTAAAAAGAGCGGGCAGAGCGGTGTGAATTTCGACTGGGTAGAGTTTGCCGAAACGGGATCTTTCTGGATGCGTCTTTCTATTCCTTATAAGCGTCGTTTTGGACCGGGCGGTCACTTCTGGATTATCGGTATGGTGGTTCCGGAAGATAAAGATCACTGTCGCGTCTTTTTCTGGCGTATTCGTCAGGTTAAAGACTGGCAGCGTGACATCTGGCGCTTTATGTACCGTAACCGTCTGGAGCAACTGCATTGGGACGTACTGGAACAAGATCGCATCGTCTTAGAGAACATGGCACCCAATGCCCGCGATCAGGAATACCTCTATCAGCACGATGTTGGCGTTTCCCGCTTGCGTCGTATCTTACAAAGGCAGGCCAAAAAGCACCTGGATATTCTGACCAAAGCTACAGAGGCCTCAGCATGAATACGCTATTGAAAGGTCAGCGAGTGGTGGTCACCGGTGCTGCCCGTGGGTTAGGAAAAAGCTTTGCCGCCTCCATTGCTCAGGCCGGTGCCAGCGTGGTGATGTGTGACGTACTTGAACAGGAACTGATGGCAAGTGCCGACGAGCTGAAACAAACCGGAGCAACGGTAGAGGCGCTGACCATCGACTTGTCATCACCAACATCCATTGAACATACCTTCAAGCAAATAGCTAAAGGTGGCTCGATTGATGGACTGGTGAATAACGCGGCAATGGCTACCGGCGTGGGTGGCAAGACCATGATGGAGTATGACATTGACCTTTGGGATCGGGTGATGTCGGTTAACGTACGCGGAACATGGTTGGTCAGTCAGGCTGCCGTGCCGCTGCTGAAACCGAACGGCCACGGCAAAATCGTTAATGTGGCTTCAGATACTGCTCTTTGGGGCGCTCCACGTCTGATGGCTTACGTCGCCAGTAAGGGCGCGATTATCTCGATGACCCGTTCAATGGCGCGTGAACTGGGCGTTGACGGAATTTGTGTCAATGCCATTGCGCCGGGACTAACTCGAGTGGAAGCCACGGAATATGTACCAGCGGAGCGCCATCAGTTGTATGAGCAAGGCCGTGCTTTGCCTGGTGCTCAACATCCGGATGACGTGACCGGCAGCGTGTTATATCTGCTGTCACCGCTGGCTAACTTCGTTACCGGACAGCTGATTCCGATTAACGGTGGCTTTGTTTTTAACTAATAGACGGTCCCGATACCAACAACACCCCCGGAGGGTTAGACGATGCCAAGCGATCAAGAAAGTAAATATTTGGTGCCCGGACTGGTGAAGGGGTTGGAAGTTTTGTTGGTATTGGGTCAACAGAACAAAGAACTAACTTTTACGGAATTGCACCGGTTGGCAAAAATGCCAAAGGCAACGGCTTACCGTGCAGTTCAGACGCTGGAGCATATGGGATTCATCATCCGTAACTCCCGTACCAATACTTTTTCTATTGGTAGCAAAGTGCTATTGCTCGGTTTTCAGTATATCGCCTCTCTGGACGTGGCCCAGATTGGTCAGCCGATTATCGAAAAGCTGCGGGATACCAGTCTCTGCAATAGCCATCTGGCGATTCGTGACGGTCTGGACGTGATCTATATTGCTCGGGTGAGTTCACCGACATCACAGATTAACCACGTCACGGTGGGAACCCGGCTGCCGGTTCATCGTACGTCTCTTGGCCGGATGCTGTTAACCAGCAGTACCCGGGAGGAGTTCGAACAGCTTTTTCCACATAGCGCATTACCCGATAACTCACCGGGCTCACCGAGCGATCGCGAACAACTATGGCAAATGATCCAACAGGATAAAGCCCGCGGCTATGTTATTGGCGAGTCCTATTTCAGATATGGCATCTCCTCCATTGTTTATCCGGTATTCAATCATGAAAAACGGGTCAAAGCGGTGGTCAGCATTATGGTGCCTTCCCATGAAATACCTAAAGGCGATCGTCAGCGTTTACAGGATGTCGTCCGTGAGGCCGCCGAGGAAATGTCCGATTTGTTAGGGGCGCTGCCCGCACGTTAATACCAGAGCGAAGCACCGAGGTATTGGTTACTACTTAATTCTTGTGAGGCAAAATAATGAGCGTAATTGGCATAGAAAAGATGGAGTTTGGCGTAGAAGATCTGTCAACCTGTGAAAAATTCATGACTGATTTTGGTCTGACACCCGCCGGGCAGGATAGCCTTCATCATACCCGCACCTTTAACACTCTCAGCGGAGCAAACGTGGTGCTCCATCCTCACGATAGCGCTGAATTACCCGCGGCTTTTGAAAGTGGCTCGACGCTGCGTCGTATGACTTGGGGCGTAAAGTCAAAGGTTGAACTGGCGGAACTGCGTCAAAAACTGGCGGGCACGCCCGGATTTAAAGCTATCAGCGATGGTGAAATTGAATGCCGGGATCCTAATGGCATGACGCTGCGCTTTATTGAACAACAGCAGAAGAAAGTGGTTTTACCGATCTCGCCGATAAATCAGTGGGGAGATGTCCGTCGGGTCGATGAGGCCAGTCCGGTCTACGACAAGGCAAGCCCGATTAATATCGGTCACGTAGTATTTTTTGTGCAGGAACTGGAAGCCACCGAGCGCTTCTATTGTGAGGTGCTAGGATTTCAAGTTTCTGACCGCTATACCGGCCGGGCAGTATTTCTGCGGGCTGAGGTTCGCGGGGTGCATCACAATTTGTTTCTACTGAAAATTCCTAATCGCAAGCCGGGCCTCAACCACGTCGCGTTTACCGTACGTGATATTCATGAGGTGATTGGCGGTGGTCTGGCAATGAACCGTCACCATTGGAGCACGTTTATTGGCCCGGGTCGCCACCCGATCTCTTCCGCCTATTTCTGGTACGTCAATAGTCCAACCGGCGGTGCATTTGAGTATTACACCAATGATGATTATCTGACTGAAAACTGGCGACCGCGTGAAATGGAACATTCGGTTACCACTTTTACTGAATGGGCAGTTGAAGGCGGAATTGATTATGACACCCGGCGCCAGATTAAAAAGTCGGAGACAGTATGAGCCAGAATCAGAATCAACAAAATGATGCCGGCATTGTCATCATCGGCGGTGGACAGGCCGGTGGATGGGCAGCCAAAACCCTGAGGGATAGTGGCTATAACGGTAAATTATCGGTGATCAGCGATGAACCTCACGACTTTTATGAGCGGCCACCGCTGTCTAAAGCGGTATTGCTTGATCAGGACGGCCAGCTTGGTCTGACTCGTCTGTTCACTGAAGAGGCAGTGGCGGCGCTGGATATTGATTGGCACCGTCCGCTTAGAGCCGAAGCTATTTTGCCAGCAGACAAAACGGTCGTGCTGAATAACGGTGAAACGCTGCCGTATCGTCAACTATTGATTGCCACCGGGGGGCGTCCGCGTCGTCCTGAAGGCTTATGGCAAAGCCACCCTAAAGTTTTAACGCTGCGTTCGTGGAACGATGCGGTTCAGTTAAGAACCCAGTTGGCACAGGCTAAAACGCTGGCAATCGTGGGTGGTGGATGGATAGGTCTGGAAATCGCTGCCTCAGCGCGCAAGATGGGCGTTGCCGTCACAGTATTCGAACGCCAGAGCGCTTTGTGCTTGCGCAGTATCGGTGCTGAAGTATCTCAGGCTTTACTTGAGTTACATCAGAATCAGGGCGTCGAGGTGATCTGTGGCTGCGGTGAGATAACGTTGAATGATGATAACGGACGCCCGCAGCTGAAAAGCGAACTGACCGAAAGCCAAACTTTCGATCTGGTAGTGGTCGGCATTGGCGTGATACTCAATCTGGAGCTGGCCGAGCAGGCCGGGCTGACAGTACGCAACGGTGGCATTGTAGTGGACGATCAGGGCCGCACCAGCGATCCATCGATCTTTGCCGTGGGCGATGTGGCGTTACATTCACAGCTAGGCGTTTGTTTACAGTCCTGGGCTTATGCTCAGAATCAAGCGGTGACAACCGCCCGTAGCATGCTTGATGCCGGTCAACCGGGTTATCAGGAAGACGCATGGCTATGGTCAGATCAATATTCAGAGAATATTCAGATATTGGGTATTCCTGCCAGCGGTTCACATTGCATTACCCGAGAAGATGACCACTCGAAGGTCTACTTTTACCTTAATGCTGACAACCAATTGGTACAGATGGTGGCCTTTAATGACGCCCGTACCATTAAGCTGGGTAAGCGTTGGTTAGCCGCTCAAAGGGTACTTGACCCGGCGCAGTTATCCGATCCCTCTTTTTCATTGATGGCGCTGAAATAGCGGGCTTTGGCTCCGGCTATTTTCGGGTAACGCTCCGGCATAGGGTATCACTATGACAACGCAACAGATTGAAACTGCAAACTCACAGGCTTATATCCCAGCTGCTTCGGTAGAGGATGAGATGCCGGTTCGCTGGTCGATTCCACTGGCACTGTTTGCCTGCGTACTGCTGGCTTTTTTCGACAAGATCAGCATTGCTGCACTATTTTCAGACACGCAATTTCAGCAAGCATTAGGCCTGTCGTTCGATCCAACGCTGTTAGGCTTATTAATGACCGCCTTCCTGCTTTCGTACGGTGTCTCATCCATTTTCTTAAGCAGCATTGGCGATTTTATTGAACCTAAAAAACTGCTGATATGGATGATGTGCATATGGTCGGTGCTGATGTTTTGTATGGGGTTTGCTAACTCTTACAACAGCATGATGGTTCTCCGAATCATGCTGGGTATTGCGGAAGGCCCACTGTTTTCGCTGGCTTTTGCCATCGTGCGGCACTCCTTTCCTCAGCGGCTACAGGCCAGAGCGACCATGCTGTGGCTGTTAGGGACGCCGATTGGTGCGGCGATAGGTTTTCCTGCGACGCTGTTTATTCTGCATCACTTCGGTTGGAGCTGGACCTTCTTCGCCATGTCGGCGCTGACCATTCCAGTGATTTTCTTCGTCATCTATGGCTTGCGCCATGTCAATGTAACGCCGGCGCTCAAAGCGGCTCAGTTAGCCAAGTCAACGCCGGCTAATCCGGTGCTGACTCGCAAGCAGGAGCGTAAAGAGCTGTATAGAAGCTGGCAGTTTTGGCTGATCTGTATTTTTAACATCGCTTTTCTGACTTACCTGTGGGGCATCAATGGCTGGCTACCAAGCTACCTGATTAAGGGCAAAGGCATTGATTTGCAACAGGCTGGTTACCTCTCTTCCTTGCCGTTTATTGCCATGCTGCTGGGGGAAGGTATTGGTGCCTATGTATCAGACCGTTTAGACCGCCGGGCCATGTCATGTTTTATCTCGCTGCTCGGTGCCAGTGCCGGCCTATCGATGGTGCTCTACGTTCAGGGAACCTATCCGGTGATCGCGGCCATGGCATTCAGCACGTTTATGTGGGGTATCGGTGCACCTAACGTCTTTGCTCTGTTGGCCAAAGTCACCAGTAGTCGGGTGAGTGCCACTGCCGGCGGCATTTTCAACGGCCTGGGTAACTTTGCTGGTGCTTTAGCGCCGGTCGTCATGGGCGTCCTGATTGCCGCATCAGGCAATATGGACGTTGGTTTACTGTTTTTAGTAATCGTCGCTGTTACCGGGTGTGTGGTTCTGCTACCGCTGGTGAAGCGCTATTGATCGATTAAATAGACCTGAGGAAGGAGTTATACCATGTCACAAGCTCAAGTTTCACCAAACAACAATGGCATTAAACCTGAAGGCATTTCGATGGCAGATTGGCTGGAATCACGGATTGCCCGTTTTGAAGGTCGTAAGTATGACTGGGATGCGCTGAAGTTTCAGGCTGATTTTGACCCTAAATACCGTCGAGCCCAAATGCGCTATATCGGTACCGGCGCCACTGGCGTTGCCAACGATGTAAATACCGTACCGGCGGAGAATTTCACTTTTTCTACCATGGTGCTACCGGCTAAGTGTGAGGGCCCACTGCATCTACATTCTGACGTGGAAGAAGTGTTCTTTATGCTTAAAGGCTGCATCACGTTATTTATCCGCGACGGCGATCAGGAACATCAAACCATTCTGCGCGAACGGGATCTGATTTCAGTACCGGCCGGAATCTACCGTGGCCTGTTAAATCACGGTGAAGAGGAAGCGCTAATGTGCGTCATGTTGGGCACGCCAAAACCGGCTATCCCGACTTATCCATCAGATCACCCGCTGTCTAAAGTGAAGCGTGGCTAACCCTCAGCTTAACCATATAAAGGAACCGTTATGAATGCCGTGATGTTATCTGATGAGCATACCCGTCCCGTAGAACAATGCGCCGAGTTATCCGGTCATCGTCTGAGTTGGAGAACCGCCGGAACGGGGCAGCCGGTGATACTGCTTCACGGCATCAGTTCCGGTTCTCTGTCATGGGGTAAGCAACTGACCTGTAGCAAACTGACTCAACACAGTCATTTGTTAGCCTGGGATGCGCCGGGGTATGGCAACAGTGAGCGTTTAGAGGCCAGTGAGCCAACTGCGGCGCTTTATGCTGACCGGTTAATGCAGTTGATTGACCAGCAACAGCTGGAACGTCCAGTGCTGGTCGGCCATTCGTTAGGGGCGCTGATCGCCAGCGCGTTTGCTGCGAAGTATCCGCAACATTTATCTGGATTGGTTTTAGCTAATCCGGCACAGGGATACGCCAGCGCACCGTATGAAAAACGGCAGCAGATGTTCACACAGCGGAAAACCATGATTGATACTCTGGGCGTCGATGGCTATGCCGAACAGCGTGGTGCGGCGTTACTTCGCCCTGGTGCATCACCAGAAGACATTCAGCGAGTGCAGCAAAATATGCGTCGCCTACATCCTGAGGGGTTTCTGCAAGCCGCATGGATGCTGGCCAACGATGATATTTACGTTTATCTGGAGCGCTATAGCGGATCGGTTGAGGTGTGGTGCGGAGATTGCGACACCATTACGCCGCCAGCGGGTGCCGAAGCGCTGGCACAGCGGATCGGTGCCGCTTACCGGTCGATCGCCGATGCCGGTCATGCCAGCTATATCGATGCACCAGAACAATTTAATCAACTGTTAAGCCAGTTTGTCGCCCTTCAGGGGGCATCAGCGAAAGGCGAGGCTGCGATATGAATTTACAGATTGAAGGACGAGTCGCGGTAGTGACCGGTGGTTCATCAGGTATTGGTTTTGAAACGCTGCGTTTACTGTTGGCTGAAGGGGCTAATGTGGCGTTTTGCGGACGCAGTGCCGAGAAGTTGTCCGCCGCTGAAGCCACGCTGAAACAGGATTTTCCGTCAGAACGGATACTGGCTCACCGCTGCGACGTGCTGAAACCTGAGCAGGTCGCTGATTTTGCCCGTGAGGTTGAACAGCGGTTTGGGGCGGTAGATATGTTAATTAATAATGCCGGTCAGGGATTTGTCGCCCATTTTGATGAAACCCCTCAGGAGGCTTGGTTAAACGAAGCCCAACTGAAACTGTTCGGCGTTATCAATCCGCTTCAGGCTTTTTTACCGATGTTGGAGCGCTCGGATATTGCCTCTGTTACCTGCGTTAACTCACTGCTGGCGCTACAGCCTGAAGAACATATGATCGCCACTTCTGCTGCCCGCGCTGCGCTGCTCAATATGACGCTAACGCTGTCAAAACAGCTGATTGATAAAGGTATCCGGGTGAACTCCATTTTGCTAGGTATGGTGGAATCCGGCCAGTGGCGTCGCCGCTTTGCTGAGCGCAGCGATACCAGCCAAAGTTGGGAGCAGTGGACCGGTGCGATTGCTGAGCACCGCGGCATTCCAATGAAGCGTTTGGGTAAACCGCAGGAACCGGCTCAAGCGCTACTGTTTTTAGCTTCGCCGTTGGCATCATTTACTACCGGCGCAGCACTGGACGTTTCTGGCGGCTTTAACCGCCATCTGTAATGGTTTTAGGTTCGACAAGAGAAGAAGAACATGAAAAAAATTATGATGATCGGTTTTGGTGCAATGGCGAAGGAAGTGATCAAACGGTTACCTGAAGGCGTTTCCGTCGGCTGGGTCGTGGCGCGACCGCCACATCATCAAGATATTCAGCAGACGCTGGGTAACGAGGTTCAGGCGATTGAACATCCATCGCTTGCTCAGGGGAGTCCAGATTTAGTGCTGGAATGTGCCAGTCAGAAAGCGGTGCATGAATTTGGGGAATGGGTTTTAAATCGCGGTTGGAAGCTGGCGTTGATATCCACCGGCGCGTTAGCGGATGAATCATTGTTCAGTCGTTTACAGCAGGCGGAGCGCACCCATCAGGGTGAACTGATTGTCCTCTCTGGGGCGGTCGCCGGTATGGATGGATTGGCCTCAGCCCGAGAAGGAGGGCTGGACAGCGTGACTTATACCTCGAATAAAAGCCCAGCCAGTTGGCGCGGCAGCCCGGCTGAGAAGCTGGTGGATTTAAACAACATTACTCAACCGGTGGTCTTTTTCGAAGGCTCCGCCCGGGATGCAGCGCAGCAGTTTCCGGCCAATGCCAATGTGGCTGCTACCGTTGCCCTGATGGGAATTGGTATGGATAACACCACGGTTAAACTGCGGGTTGACCCTAATACCAGCCGCAATACTCACACTATTCATGCGGCGGGAACCTTCGGCGAGTTTCATATTGAATTGAATGGCAATCCTCTGCCGACTAATCCTAAAACTTCAACCTTAGCTGCGCTGAGTGCGGTGCAGGTATGTCGTCGCTTAGTTGACGGCGGCTTAGTGGCTTAATTTGCGGGAGCACCTGATGGATACGTTAAAAATCTATTTTGCCGGTCAGTGGCGTGAAGGGCGTGGAGAAGAGCTGGTTTCTTATTACCCTGCCGATGGTAGCGTCAATGCGCGTATGCATGCTGCTAGTCTGGAAGATGTTGAGGAAGCAGTAGAAGCTGCCGAACGCGCATGGCGCGCACCCAGCTGGCGCGGCCTTATGCCTCATCAACGGGCAGCGATTCTTTATCGGGTCAGTGAATTAATTCTTGAGCGTCATGAAGAACTGGCTCAGCTACAGACGCGTGATAACGGTAAACCGTTAGCCGAAACCCGTGGTTTGGTGGCTAGCGCCGCGGCAACCGCGCGCTATTTTGCGGCGGCTTGTGAAGTGCTGGAAGGAGAACTGCCAACCCAGCGTAATGCCGATGCGATGACCATCAGCACTTATGAACCTCTGGGCGTGATAGCGGCAATTACTCCATGGAACTCTCCGATTGCCAGTGAGATGCAGAAAATCGCCCCGGCTCTGGCGGCTGGTAATTCGGTGATTCTTAAACCCGCCGAAGCGACACCGCTCACTGCGCTTAAACTGGCGGAACTGTTTGAAGAAGCCGGTTTACCGCCGGGCGTTTTCAGCGTACTGCCCGGTAAAGGATCGGTGATTGGGGAAGCGTTGGCACGCCATCGCCATACCAGAAAAATTTCATTTACCGGTGGAACAACTACCGGTAAGCATCTGGCGCATATCGCTGCGGATAAGCTGATTGCCACCTCTTTAGAACTGGGCGGTAAATCACCGACTATTGTGCTGGACGATGCGGATCTTGAGCAGGCGGCCAGAGGCATCACCTACGGTATTTTTAGCTCTGCCGGGCAAGCCTGTATTGCCGGAGCCCGGTTGTTTATTCACTCCTCTCTCTATCAGCCGCTGCTGGCGCGAATCGTGGAACTGACCAAAGGATTACGGATTGGTCTACCGACTGAGCCAGGTATCCATATGGGGCCCTTGATCAACAATAAACATCGCGATTCAGTGCAGCAGTACGTTGAGCTGGCGAAGTCTGAAGGCGGTCGGGTGATTGTGGGGGGCACCGCGCCATCCGATCCGGCGCTGGCGAAGGGCAGTTATTTTCTGCCAACCATTATTGAAGGTCTGTCTAATCAGGCTGAGGTGTGTCAGGAAGAGATTTTTGGTCCGGTATTGGTGGTACTGCCTTTTGATAATGAAGAGGATTTAGTCGCTCAGGCGAATGACTCGATTTATGGCTTAGCCGCGGGTATCTGGAGTGGTGACTTCTGTCGTTCCATGGCGCTGGCATCACGTCTGGAGACTGGAACCGTGTGGATGAATACCTACAAAGTTTTCTCTATCTCAACGCCGTTCGGTGGTTTTAAGCAGAGTGGCCTTGGGCGAGAGAAGGGGCTGAACGGAATTAAAGCCTATATGCAACAAAAGAGCCTGTATCTCGCCCTGAATCACAATCCTAACCTGTGGAGTGATTAGTCAGTTGGCTACATTGATGACGTTATCCAGTGAAGAAAATTCACTGGATATAACCAAATTTAGATAAATAAGGCAGATCATGAGCGATAAAATAACGGTTGGCGAGGCGATAGCCCGCACTCTGGAGCAATATAAGGTATCGGCCATTTATGGCATTATCTCGATTCACAATCTGCCCATTGCCGATGCGATTGGCCAACGTAATCAGATTCATTTTGTTCCGGCTCGGGGAGAGGCGGGAGCCGTGACCATGGCCGATGCCCATAGTCGTTTTGCTGGTCTGGGCGTGACGTTAACCAGTACCGGTGCCGGTGCAGGAAATGCGGTTGGTTCGATGATTGAAGCCCTGAACGCCGGTTCGCCGATGTTGCATATTACCGGTCAGGTCGAAAAAGCCTATTTGGATGCCGATGCCGGATTTATTCATGAAACCAAAGATCAGTTAGGATTTTTGCGGGCCTGTTCTAAGCGGGCATACCGGGTGAATTCCCCTGAGCAGGCGATTCCGATTTTACATCGGGCCATTCAGGAAGCGCAGACGCCACCTTGTGGACCGGTTGCCATCGAGATCCCCATCGATATTCAAAACACATTAGTTCCGCTTTCGGTGTTGAGTAATACCGTTGAACCTGCCGTTTATCCGGTGGTGGCAGACCAAGTGATTGAAAAATTGTATCAGCGTTTATCTGCGGCCAAACGTCCAACCATGTGGATTGGCGGTGGAGCCTTGGCATGCAGCAAAGCGGTGCGCCAACTGGCGGATGCCGGGGTGGCGGTGATATCCAGTACCCACGGTCGGGGAATTTTACCGGACAGCCATCCGCGTAGCCTGCGGGCTTTCCATAACTCCCCGTCGATTGAAGCCATCCTTGAGCAAAGTGATTTGATGCTGGTGGTTGGTTCTCGTTTACGCAGCAATGAAACCCGTACCTGGTCTTTAAAACTGCCGCATCCGCTGATTCAGATTGATATCGATCCGTCGGCCATTAACCGTAACTATGTGGCGGATGAAGTGGTTATCGGCGACAGTCAGGATATCTTGCAGGCACTGGCGGATAAGTTTTCCGGTAGCAAAAAGTCGGATCCCCTGTGGGATGTCCAGATTGCCGAGGCAGTAAAACAGGCCGATGCTGGTTTACGTCAGCAATCCGGCAAATATGCCGGATTAAATGATGCGCTGGAGAAAGCGTTACCGGCTAACGGGCTGTTTGTACGGGACATCACCGTATCTGGCAGCGTTTGGGGTAGCCGCTTGTTCCGTGCTCATGCTCCACTGGAGAATATTCACTCGCTGGCCGGTGCCATTGGTTTGGGGCTGGCGATGTCTATCGGCACTGCGGTGGCGAATCCCAAACGTAAGGTGGTGGGACTGGTCGGCGACGGCGGTTTGGCCTTAGGTATTGGTGAACTGGCCACCATGGCACAGGAAAAGCTAAACCTGACGTTGTTGGTGATGAATGACGGTGGTTACGGGGTTATGCGCGGGATTCAGGATAAATACTTTGACGGCCGACAGTATTATAACCAGCTCCACACGCCATCATTTACCATGGTGGCTGAAGCGATGGGGCTGAAGTCATGGCTTATCGACAGCGCCGATCGTTTTGAAAGCGTATTGGCCGAAGCGATTAGCTATCCGGGGCCATCGGTAGTGGAAGTGGATATGAAGAGCATCGGCACGTTAACGTTTGCCGGGCCACCGCAGAAGTTGTATTGATGGTAAGCAGGGCTGAGGGAATCGTATCTTTCAGCCCTTTTAGTTTAGCAATTAGTTAGCTGGTTCGATGAACCCATGCATTTGTCATCTATTAGGAAGTAAGAGTTGTAACCAATCAAAAGGCAGATTTTGTATCTGCCTTTTGATTAAGGACACACTAGCGTATTTCGTAGGTGGTTTATTATTTTTTGATATTTTCGGCAAAGATTCGTGAATAATAACTTTATGCCCTGATAGCTTTAATACCATTTTCCTTGTTTAATACGTCTCTGAACTTTTTCTTTATATTTATCTGGAGGTAGAATTTTTTTTGCTTTGTGGCGCGTGTGGTTACAGAACTGACAGGCTGCAACAATATTTGAAGCAATATCTCTACCTTTCTTGCTCTTGGGAATTAAATGTTCAGCAGTGCATTGTTGTAATCGGTTCATTTTAGAGGGTTGTGAAATAGAATA
Organism: Pragia fontium DSM 5563 = ATCC 49100; assembly: GCF_900112475.1. GTDB lineage: Bacteria > Pseudomonadota > Gammaproteobacteria > Enterobacterales > Enterobacteriaceae > Pragia > Pragia fontium. Next base: position 16,128 of record NZ_FOLW01000009.1, read on the forward strand.
TTCCCACATCACAGTATTGCAATAATAACAACGAAACGATTGTTTAATCGCTGCTTTAACTCTGAGTTTTACGTATTTTGATGGCATGGATAAATTCCTGACATTTATTAATGTGAGTAGGAATAGTCCATCGAGATAATAAATAGGAAACGACAGACTATTATCATAGTCCCGTTCCAATATTGTAATTATTGAGATGATTAACATAAACGGGGACTGAGATAGACGTATAACCTATTCAGCCACTACACTTCATTAGCCAGTAATAAAAGCAAAATTATCATTCCATAATGATATATAACAGTCAATATATTTTTATTGGATTCATTCTTAACCTCCACTGAGGTTAGTAAATTTACGGGCTTAATACACATGTTGAAATTTATTAGTGATAATGAAGATTTATATTAACTTGCTGTTTTTATTATAAGTATTAGTTTAAATGATAGGGGGTTTTATTTTAAAGAGTTATTGCTAACCATGGTTGTATTGATTTTTGGTTCGATATTAATTAACTACTTCGTCAGAAGTGAATATGTGTCTTAGTATGGATGTTACTCATGGAGGGGAAGTATTGTTTATGAAAGTTGGATACCAGATTATAGTGTATGGTCATGTAACTGAACATCGATATGTGTATAAAAATGGAAAGATAATAATTATAGATTGGGAGCTTTAAAAGGAATTTGAAATAATGACAGGTTTTTATTTTTCTTTCTAGAAATGGTACAACGTTATTGTTTTTGTGGTTGGGCTAGATTTTTTGTTGCCTTATAAGTATTGATAGAGCAATTTCTTGATTATATCGACCATACTAGCCATCACCGTATTCAGTGGTGTCTGGGAGAGTCGCCTATTCCACGTTCATACATTGCTGGAAAATATCCACTCACTGGCCGAAGAGAGTCGCTCTCAGAGATTGTAGGTATAGAAGTGGATATGAAGAGCATCGGCACGTTAACGTTTGCCGGACCACCGCAGAAGTTGTATTGATGGTAAGCAGGGCTGAGAGGAGGATGTTTCTCAGCTTTTTCCTTTCTTCCGAGCTCTCGTTGAAAAATGGGAGCTCGTCATTGACCTTAGTTTTGCTCTTCTGGTCAGAACATAGAAATCGTGCAAGCGTAAAGCAACCGAGCGTCTATCCCTCATCAAGCGTGAGTATATCTGGAACTCTCCGGTAACCAGCGCTCAATTAACGCGCGCGCCAGCTCTGGGTGGCGTTGGTGGATATAGCGTGCAGTGCGTTGAACTTCGGGGATCATGCTTTGATCGCGCAGTAAATCAGCGACTTTAAACTCGGTGATACCGGTCTGGCGTGTGCCCAGTAATTCACCTGGGCCGCGAATCTCTAAATCTTTTTGGGCAATAACAAAGCCGTCATTGCTATCACGCAGTACCTGTAGGCGTTTTTGCGCCGTTTTACTCAGCGGTGCTTTATACAACAATACGCAGTGCGAAGCCACGGCGCCTCGCCCGACCCGACCGCGCAACTGGTGAAGTTGCGCTAACCCCAGACGTTCCGGGTTTTCAATAATCATCAGGCTGGCATTAGGGACGTCAACGCCTACTTCAATTACCGTGGTGGCAACCAATAGCTGGATATCGCCCTGCTTGAAGGACTGCATGATGTCCTGTTTTTCCTGCGCTTTCATTCGACCGTGAACCAGACCGATTTTCAGTTCCGGCAGGGCGATTTTTAGCTCTTCAGTGGTGGCTTCTGCGGCTTGAGCTTCCAATACTTCAGATTCTTCAATCAGGGTACAGACCCAGTAGGCTTGACGATTTTCCTGCTTACAGGCATCGCGCACCCGATTAATAATGTCGTTACGCCGTGAATCTGCGATGGCAACAGTGGTTACCGGTGTGCGGCCCGGAGGCAGTTCATCAATAACGGAGGTATCCATATCGGCGTAGGCGGTCATGGCCAGCGTACGCGGTATCGGTGTCGCCGTCATGACCAACTGATGAGGGTGGAATCCCTGTTCTTGGCCTTTTTCCCACAGCGCTAGCCGTTGATGAACACCAAAGCGGTGTTGTTCATCGATAATCACCAATGCTAAACCGGAAAATTTAACCTGTTCCTGAAAAATGGCATGGGTACCGACCACCATAGAAACTTCGCCGGATGCAACGGCGGCCATCTGTTCCTGACGGGCTTTACCTTTCTGTTTGCCGGCAAGCCAGCCAATTTTAATACCGAGCGGTTCAAACCACTGGCGGAAATTGTTGGCGTGTTGCTCGGCCAGCAACTCAGTTGGCGCCATTAACGCCACCTGTTTGCCATTTTCAATCGCAATTAATGCAGCCAGCGCGGCAACTAGCGTTTTGCCTGACCCTACATCGCCCTGAACCAGACGCATCATGGGAATATTTTTTGCCATATCCTGTTCGATATCGCCGACCACCCGAGTTTGGGCTCCGGTGGGTTTAAACGGCAGATTGGACAACATTTGCCCCTTCAGGGTGCCATTGTCTTTCAACGGCCAGGCGTTATAGCTCTGCGCTCCGGCGCGGGCGGACAGCATGCTTAAATTATGGGCCAGCAGTTCTTCGAGAATCAGCCGACGTTGGGCAGGGTGTCGCCCCTGCTCCAGATCGGCTAACTGAGTATCTGGTGGCGGTCGATGCAGCGTTTTGAGCGCCTGCGGCAAGCTGATGAGGTTACCGCTGAGTTCTACGGGCAATAATTCGCTGATAGCACAGGTATCCAGTAGCTTAAGCGCTTGGTCGGTAAGCTTACGTAGGGTCGCCTGCCGTATGCCTTCCGTGGTGGAATAAACCGGGGTCAGGGTTTCTTCCAACCGAATGGCGCTGTGATCCCCTTGAATTTGGTATTCCGGATGGATAATTTCAGCGTTATGGGTTCCGCGTTTGACTTCGCCATAGGCCTTTACCCGTTTACCGGCAGACAGGCTGTTTTTCATGGCCGCATTAAAATTAAAGAAGCGCAGGGTCAGCACCCCGGTACCATCGGTAATCTGGCAGGTTAGCATTCTGCGGCGGCCAAAAGCGATATCACTGCGGATCACTTCACCTTCAACGGTGACGTGCAGGCCGGGCAGGAGATCGCCAATAGGATAAAGTTTGGTGCGATCTTCGTAACGCAGCGGGAGGTGAAACAGCAGGTCCTGAATATTATTCAGGCCTATTTTAGCCAGTTTAGCCGCTTGACTGGCGCCGACTCCCGAAAGAGTATTCAGCGAAACGGCATCCAGCAGGCGACCTTTCATCTTAGACCACGCTACTCTTTGGTTTCAGAGCCTGCATGGCTGTCCACCAAGCGTCATCGGCAACAATTTCACCGTTATCGTCAATATGTGGGCGCGGTAGGTTTTTACGTTGAGCAACGTTAGCCAGTACCGGGTAACCGCCTTCAAACAGAAAGCGCTGCTGCTCTTCATAACTTAGTGGACTGGCTTCTCGCTGATACATGCCCGCGGCCTGACGTTGACGCTGAGCTTCATACAGAATCAGCGCTGAGGCAACGGACACATTTAAAGATTGCACCATACCGATCATCGGAATAATGATATCGCTGTCGGCCAGCGCCAGCGCTTCTGGTGTGATACCGGTTTTTTCCTGACCGAGCAAAATGCAGGTTGGCTTGGTGTAGTCTATTTCCCTAAAATCCACCGCTTTTTCTGACAGATTGGTTGCCAGAATTTGCATACCTTGCTGTTTCATATGACTGACGGCGGAGTGGATATTTTGATGAGTTTTGACCTGCACCCAACTGTTGCTGCCGGCGGCGCTGGCGACTTGAGTGCGCATGCGCTCATGAGGCCAAACGGCGTGCACTTCATGAACGCCAACGGCGTCCGCGGTGCGAATAATGGCAGAAACGTTGTGAGGCTTGTGTACTTGCTCAAGACAGACCGTTAAATCCAGCTGTCTTGTGGCAAGCATATGGCGTATCCGGGCGTAACGTTCGGGCGACATAAGAATTAATTTCGGTTGCGGGTGACTTTAATCACATCCGGCATAATGCGAATTTTGCGCATTATATTAGCCAGATGAACGCGGTTGTGCGTGGTTAGGCGAATATAGGCGATATAAACCCGGCCATCTTTCTCTTCCGTATTCAGGCTTTGAATATTGGATTTGGCTGAGTTAATTTCCGCGGTCAAATTGGCCAGAACACCCTGATGGTTAAACATCTCGACTTTAATTTCCGCGATAAACTCTTGCTCGGTATCCTCGGCCCATTCTACCGCCATGAATTTTTCAGGTTCTTTCTGATAACCGCGAATATTGCGACAGGACTCATGGTGGATAACTAAACCTTTACCCGGACTAACGTGAGCAATGATCGGGTCACCGGGAATCGGACGGCAGCATTTGGCGAAGGTCAGTAAAATACCATCGGCTCCGCGAATGGCGAGCTTACGGCCATTAACCGCCGGTTCTTCATCGGGGTTACTGTCATCACTGAGTAAGTTTTTGGCAATCATAACGCTCATGACATTGCCTAAACCGACTTCTGCCAGTAAATCTTCGAGGGTAGCCAGCTTCAGACGCTTCAATTCACGGCTAAGATTCTTCGCATCGATATCCGTTACTTTACGACCCTGCCCAAGGGCATGGTTAAGCAGGCGGCGACCTAAACCGATAGAATCATCGCGCTTAAGGTTTTTCAGCATTTGACGGATTTTGGTGCGCGCTTTAGAACTGACCACAAAGTTTAACCAGGCCGCGTTTGGACGCGCGCCCGGTGCGGTAATAATTTCCACCGTCTGTCCGTTATGCAACTCTTGCGACAGAGGGTAAGGCTGGCGATCGACGCGAGCACCGACGCAGGCATGACCAATATCAGTATGCACCGCATAGGCGAAATCCACCGGCGTAGCACCGGCCTGCAGTTCTACGATACGGCCTTTTGGCGTAAAGACATAGATTTCATCAGGAAACAGGTCGGATTTAACGCTTTCGATAAATTCAAATGAACTACCGGCGCTCTGCTGGAGTTCAAGCAGGCTTTGCATCCAACGCTGGGCGCGGATTTGTGCGGCAGTGCCGGACTCGCCCTGCTCTTTATAAGCCCAGTGTGCTGCTACCCCCATTTCGGCCATTTGATCCATGTCTTCAGTACGGATCTGAACTTCAACCGGTACACCGTGTGGGCCAATCAGTGAAGTATGCAACGACTGATAGCCGTTGGCTTTAGGGATAGCAATGTAATCTTTTACTCTACCCGGACGAGGTTTATACAGGCTGTGAGCCTGCCCCAATGCGCGATAGCAGGTATCCACTTCACTGACGATGATGCGAAACGCATAGATGTCCATGATGGAGTGAAAGCGCTGCTCTTTGTGGTGCATTTTCCGGTAGATGGAATAGAGGTGTTTTTCGCGACCGCTGACTCGACAGGGAATACCTGCTTCTTTCAAGCGACCGTCAATTTCCGACAAAATCTTCTGAATCATTTCCTTACGGTTACCGCGGGCGGCTTTAACCACCTCTTTCAGGACGCGATAACGGTTAGGATAAAGGGCTTCAAAACCCAGCTCTTCCAACTCGATCTTTAGGTGATGAATTCCTAAACGGTGGGCGAGTGGACTGTAGATTTCCAGCGTTTCTCGGGCGATGCGTCGGCGTTTGTCCGGGCGTAGTGCACCCAGCGTACGCATATTATGGGTACGGTCCGCCAGCTTGATCAGAATGACGCGGATATCCTGCACCATTGCCATGATCATTTTGCGGAAGTTTTCTGCCTGAGCCTCTTTTTTGTCACGGAACTTAAGCTTATCCAGTTTGGATACGCCGTCGACCAGTTCAGCAACACTCTTGCCAAAACGCTGTTCTACATCCTGATAGGTCACCGAGGTGTCTTCGATAACGTCATGCAGCAGGGCTGCGGTGAGCGTTTCGTAGTCCAGCCGCATGCCTGCCAGAATGCAGGCCACAGCAACAGGATGAGTGATGTAAGGTTCACCACTGGAACGGGATTGCCCTTCATGAGCATCGCGAGCAACAACGTATGCCTGTTTGAGGCACTCAATTTGCTCATCCGGCAAGTATTGTTTAGCCAGTATGTTAAGGCTTTCAAACAGGTACAAGGTAATATTCAGCCCTGAATTAACGGCGACCTTCAGCAATCGCGGTGACGGCTTGCATTTCTGCGGCATCCTGCTCTTGCTGTTCTTGACGGGCGTGTGAGTCGAGGATCTGAGCGTTGATCAGACCTTCTTCAATTTCACGCAGCGCAATAACGGTATACTTGTCGTTCTCTTCCGGAACGAGAGGGTCTTTACCCTGAATTTGAATTTGACGAGCTCGGCGAGCCGCGACCAAAACCAGGTCAAAGCGGTTACCAATTTTTTCTACAGCGTCTTGTACGGTTACGCGTGCCATAAGAGTGCAACTCCACAGATAAAGAAAGGACTGGGCATGATACTTAAACTGGCCTCAGTCTGCCAATAATTTGCTGATTAAAGCTTCATTTCGCAGTTTTTGACGGTCTAAACGCAAACGTTCGCTACGAATAATTGCTTTTAGATCGTGCAGTGCTAAATCAAAGTCGTCATTAATAATCAGATAATCATATTCATCATAGTGTGAAATTTCCTGTACCGCTTCATCCATGCGGCCAGCGATAACTTCATCACTATCTTGTCCACGACCTTGCAGGCGGCGAACTAACTCATCTTTCGATGGGGGTAAAATAAAAATACTGCGGCTTTGCGGCATTTTTTCACGAATCTGGCGGGCTCCTTGCCAGTCGATATCAAGAAAAACGTCAATACCTTGCGAAAGTACCCGCTCGATTTTAGGGCGGGATGTACCGTAATAGTTACCAAAAACTTCGGCGTATTCTAAAAAGGTATCGACTTCGATCAAACGCTTAAACTCATCAACCGAGACGTAATAATAGTGTTCTCCTTCAACCTCCCCCGGGCGTTGAGCTCTGGTGGTATGGGAGATGGATACCTGCATGTCGTAAGCCGGCTGCGTTTTCAGTAAGGCCTGAATAAGACTGGACTTTCCGGCGCCGCTGGGTGCAGAAATAATATAAAGTGTACCTTTAACCATTGTTATGTCTGTTTGCTGTCGTTGAATTATCAGAAAAGAAGAAGCGTATAGAATTCCTTGCATAGTATACACTGCTGCGCCTCAGCGTACATCCTCGTCACACGATAACGGATCATTTTTATTTCAATCGCGACAGATTTTTATTCTGTCGATCCCTCTCACGAAATTTATTGAGCATTACATTTCCCGCCATTTTTTATTCTTACTCTCTTCCAGATTGATTTTTTGCCACTACTCATCCACCGAAATTCGGCTTGAAATAGCGATTCTTTGTCAGGAGATGATCATCATGTTGCTATTTATCAAACTGTTAATTGGTTGGTTGTTGCTCTATTTGAGCGGGGGAACGGCCTGGGCACAAGGGGTGGCGGATTGCCCGGTCTGGAATAAAACTCAAGCGGTACGTGAGATCGGTGCATTGGATGCTCAGCTTGCCCGTTGGGATGAAGCGTATTATTTCCGCGGTGTGTCGCAAATTGATGATGGCATTTACGATAGCTTGCTTCAACAGCGGCAGAACTGGTATGCCTGCTTTGCCGAGTTTGTGGTCGATATGATTCCGGTTAAAAAAGATATTCCCCTGCTTCCGTTGCTTCATCCGGTGATGCATACCGGATTGATTAAGCTGGCGGACATTCAGTCGGTTATGCGTTGGATGGCGCAACGGCAGGACTTATGGATACAGCCCAAAATTGATGGTGTTGCGGCTACGCTGGTGTATCAACAGGGGCATCTGGTGTCGGCAATGAGTCGAGGCGATGGTGTAAAAGGTGAAGACTGGACAGCCCATGCCTTGAAGATTAAGGGGATACCGCAGCGGCTACCAACCGAACGCCAGCGTTTGGTGGTGCAAGGGGAGCTGTTCTGGCGTTTGGATGGACATGTTCAACGGAGGGATGGTGGTCAGAATGCCCGGTCTAAGGTGGCCGGTGCCATGATGAGTAAAACGCTGTCGCCACAAGCTATTGAGCATATTGAGTTTTGGGTCTGGGATTGGCCTGATGGCCCGGAAGATATGCCTTCACGTTTGAATGAGCTAAATCAGATGGGCTTTCGGTATGGAACAGATAATACGCATTCTGTGGATTCATTTGAGAAAGCGCAGCACTGGTATCAGCATTGGTTTGATACGGCGCTGCCCTTTGCCCGAGACGGTGTGGTTATCCGTCAGGGAAACAGACCATTAGGCATTAATTGGATCGCGAAACCCCCAACATGGGCGGCCGCATGGAAATATCCAGCGGAAAACGTTATTGCTGAGGTTCAATCGATTAGCTTTAATGTGGGAAGAACCGGTCGTATTTCGACGATAGTCAACGTTAAGCCGATTAAGTTGGATGATAAGTGGATTCGTAAGATATCCATTGGCTCATCCGCGCGTTGGAAAACGTTGGACATTCGCCCCGGCGATCGCGTTGTATTGACGCTGGCTGGGCAGGGAATCCCGCATATTACTCAGGTAGCTTGGCGTTTGGCTGAGCGAGCAGTGGTGAATGTACCCGATGAAACACAATATCACCCACTAAGTTGCTGGACGTTAACCCGCGACTGCGAACAGCAGTTTATCTCCCGGCTGGTCTGGCTCAGCGGTAAGCAGGGATTACATCTGAAAGGGCTTAGCTATAAAACATGGCAACAGTTGGTCGCTTTAGGCTGGGTGAAGGATATGACTTCTTGGCTTTCCCTGTCGGAAGCAGAGCTTATTGCAATGACTGGGGTAGGCAAAAAGGTAGGTAAACAAATGCCTCAGCAATTTATGCAATATATCAATGCAGCCCGGCAACGTGACGCCGCACAATGGTTAAGAGGATTAGGGCTGAATTTCATCTCAACGGAAAAGATTCGTCATATTGGTTGGCATCAGTTAACCAATATGAGCATAGCGGACTGGCAAAAAGAGCCTGAAATTGGTGCGAAGGGCGCCCAACAGGCATATGAATTTATACGGCATCCACAGGTTCAGACTGCGGTTGAACACTTAAAAGCCGCAGGCATTCAAGGATTCTAAACCCCCATTGTGCGTTTAGACTGTCATTTCCTGATACATATAACAGGCACCTTCACCATAGGCGGCGAGTTTTTCGGTCAGTTGTGGCGTATTGTCGACGGCAATATAGCCTTGATTAAGCCAGTAATGCGTGGCCTGAGCCAGTGAAACTAAGCTACTGTGTCGAAAGCCTTGCTCAATGGCACTGTTGCGGGCTGTGATAAACAGTGCTTTGCCAACGCCTAATCCCTGTGTGCTGGGTGAAATGGCACAATCGTGAACAAACCAGCTATCCGCGTGTTCCGGTAGGGTAGCTAATACCTCTCCCAGCGCCGGTGGAAAAGTACGGATCCACGGATAGGAAATGAGATACCCCAGCAATTGATTCTTTTCTGTTGTGGCGACCCAGCAGGTATTGGCCGACAGTTGTAGGCGGTTTTCATAGAATGCTTGGCTTTCTAACAGGTCAGAATGGTAAACCGAAGCCTGAATATCAAAGATGGCGTCTAAATCAGCCAGTTTCATCGGACGGATGTGGTACTGCATGGGTAAGCCTTTGGTTATTTTTTATCGCGTTCGTCAATAATTGACCCAGTATAAGATGATCTCATTATTTTACTACCGTATTAACAATGGATTTATCCTTATTAAAAATATGGTTATTTGACGTTATTGAAAGAGCGTTATTGTGCTTACTGATATGGCTGGCGCTAAAACTGAGATATTGGTCAATGGCATTTTCTTCATAAAATCAATCTTATATTTTTAATTTATTTACCTTCCTTAATTTTCTTTTTATTTTACGTGCTAAATTTTAAAATGTTGCCTTGTTTTTTCTGATATTTAATTTGAATTAAATTAAATATAAATATGTTTGTTTTTTATTGAATTTTTATTCGTTTGTTTTTTTTGATTTAATTATCCATTTTTTTAAATCAGTTGCTTTTTCTTTGCTTTGTTTGGTGATCGTGTGTTTTTTTGGTATGATCAAATGAGTTTTTGTTGGAATTTATATTGACGAAGTAATGGACTTTGTATTAAATCTAAGGAAAGTTAAGTAAAATGAAACGGATAAAGAAAACCAATCTAAAGAAAAGCTATGTGTGTTTAGCCGTTGTTGCAGCTCTTGGGCTAACACTATCCTCACCGCTATCCTACGCCAGAGATATCACCGTAACAACCGATCTTTCTGATAAAACATATTCCGTTGCCAAGAGTGATATCGTTAATGTGAATGCCGGTGGTGTTATTGGCAATGGTAGCAATAGTGCGGTATTTATTAATGGCGGACAATTAAATATCAATAAGCAAGGTGAAATACGTGGGATGGTTACCATGTATCGGAAAGGTATTCCGGCGGCGCTGAATATTAATGAGGGGGTAGTAAAAGGGAGTATTTATATTCATGAGGAAGATATAGCTCTTGCCCCAATAAAACACCTTACAATAAATAAATCGACAATTATCGATAATTCTGGTCAGCTTATTACGGTAAGGCGCGGCTATCTTAATATTAGCGGCTCTGAGATTATTAATGAGCAGGTTGGCGGTTTGGGTATCGAACTTCAAGGTAATTGGCCTGCCAGCGTTGGGGCAGGGATTATGAACCATATTACTGACTCAAAAGTATCAGTGAAAGGCAATACCGCTATTTTTAATGGTTACAATAATTTATCCATTAGCGGCACTGAAATTAACGTATCTGGCAGTGGTCAGTTTGCCATAGGTCTATCTGCAGGAGCTGGTATAGCAGAAGTGGATGCCAATACATTCTTGAACAAGAGCAAGATAAATTCAGACGGCATTGGAGCCAGGTTTGCTGGTGGTAAGGCTTATATTTCGGGATCGGAAATTAATGCTAAGGGTGATTCCGGTATTACTACGGTTGGCGGGAGCCTCAAGCTTAGTGAAAAATCGGTGGTTAATGCTAACAGTGATGCCATAGGTTTATATGTTAGTTATATCGATAATAATATTATTATCGATAATTCAACGATCAATGCTGAAAATAATGCCTCTATTGTTGTTGCCAAAGATGCCGTGGCGGATATCCAATTACAGAACGATGCTAGCCTGACTAGTGGAACCAATACCATTCTGAACGTGATGGATAATGCTACGGTGAATTTTGGCGTAGATAATAGCGCTATTTCTGGTGGTATTGCTGCAACAGAGAACGCATCTTTAAACGTTACTTTGCAGAATAATTCCTCATTTAGTGGTCATACGGAAAATGTGAAAAGCATCACTATCGATGAACAAAGCCGCTGGAGTGTAGAGAAAGATTCCTCTGCCAGCAATGTGAACAATAATGGTCAGATCGTTTTCTCCTCCTTAACCAGTACTCAACGCTCGTTGCCATTCTCTCGTTTAGACATGGAAAATTTATCCGGTAACGGTAGTTTTGCGATGAGAGTCGAAGGCGCTAGCGGTGACTTTCTGAATGTCACGGAAACCACTCAAGGCAAACATACCGTTTACCTATCGGGTAGCGGTTCGGAAGGAAGTGATGGATATCATCTTATTCATGCCAAAGGTGGCGTAGCAGATTCATTTGCTCTGTCTAACGGTGTGGTAGAGCTGGGAACCTATCAATATAGCCTTAAACAATCAAACGACGATTGGTATCTGACGTTAGGTAATGATCCAAAACCGGATCCAACGCCGGATCCCACTGAGCCTAATTCAAAACCTCGCACCAGTACCTCAACAGATGCGGTGTTAAGTATGGCGGCAGCGAATCAGTTTATTTTTGACGGTGAAATGCAGGGCTTGGGCAAAGGCGGACTGAATACCCATAAGGGTAACAACGGTAATGTGTGGGGACGCTATCTCACCAATAATACCCGGATCCATACCTCCGGCAATGCGGCGTTTAAATTGCAGCAGGATGGTCTTCAGATTGGTGGAGATAAAACCTTTGAGCTTTCTTCCGGTGCATTGTTAGCCGGGGTCTTTACCTCTTATACGGATAACACCGTTAAGCATGCTCGTGGTGGCCGCAGTAATATCGATAGCTATGCTTTAGGCGTCTATTTAACCTACTTTGACAATATCGGTTATTACATTGATAGCGTGATTAAAGGCAACCGCTTTAATAATGACATGAAGGCTCGGATGGTTAACGGTGACTATGCCACCGCTGACTATCACCAAAATGCCATTGGTGGCGCACTGGAAGCGGGATACCATTATGATATTACCGACGCCTGGTTTACTGAACCGTATGTGCGCGGCAGCTACTTTACCGCTGAAAGCAAAGATATTGAGCTTAACAATGGCATGAAAGCGAATACCGGGAATAACCGTTCCGCTCGCGGAGAACTGGGGGCGATCGTTGGTACTAAATTCTCTCTGCAAAACGGCAGCGAAATCAGGCCTTATGCCCGACTGGCGATTGAGCGTGAATTTATTAAACATAATACGGTGACTATTAATGACACCAATGATTTCAACAATAACCTATCCGGAAATAGCGGAAAATATGGGGCAGGCGTTGATATCAATATTAACGATAATACCTCGGTTTACGCTGAAGCCAATTATCGCCAAGGTGGGCATGTAGAATCGCCAATTATGGGAAATGTTGGTTTCCGCATCGCCTTCTGATTTAAACACACTCCATGTTGTATGCCACTCCTTTATGGAGTGGCACCTGTCTGAATAATTCATTGATATTAATGACTGTTATGGTCATTGAGATTACAAAAAGGTTCTCCCTGTCTTTCATCCGATCGGTTAAGAAAATGTGAGGTATTTATCTTTGGTCCTTTCTATTGAGCGCTGGAATTCAGCCGACAACAGAGAGAGGGAGCACGACCATCAGGGATAATGGGCGAGGCGCTGCTTTGCCGGGAGCATATCAGCGCCGGTGCGTTAACCCGAGCGAAGGCGGAGGGGAGCCGCCGATAGGCGGCCTGAATTAGGGGGCGAAGGCGAGGGAGTGCAGAGGGCGTTCGCCCAACGCCCTTTGCTCGGCCACGTGCTCCTTCGTTGATTTATTCTCTACACTGATAGTGGACGAAACTTTCGCTGTTATTAAACTTAACTGAACAGCATCCCCCCATCTCGCGCTTTAACCCCAATTTATTTATCGACTACCGGTTTATCCAGCACCTGCATAATTTTGTAGGCAGTTTCGATCCGCTCATCATTCGGGAACCATTTATTGGCTAAGATAATAATGGCGATTTTATGGGAAGGCACAAACACCGCATAGGTAGAGAAACCGCCGGTGGATCCGGTTTTGTTATACCAAGCGTCTGACATGGCCGCTTGAGGTGGTGTTATTGTTGTGGCTTTGCTGCCGTTCATGATCATTCCGGCATCATTGCCAGACAGTAATTCTTCTAACTTAGGTGGATAAGCATAGCTTTCCCACATGAGATTTTGAGTAAATGGACCCGCTTTATAATAGCCAATATGGGTATCATTAATTGCTTGTTGCCACTTTTCATCGACCTGAGCCACCTGCATATTGGCATCCAGATAGTGAATCAGATCGACAGTGCTTGATTTGATTCCATAAGATTCAGCATCAAGGGGGCCGGGCGTTACTCTGACCGGTTGGTCCTGCTTATTGTAGCCTTGAGCGTAGTCTGCCATTTGGCTGGATGGAACCTTGATATAGGTGTGTTTCATCTCTAATGCCGACAGCATTTTCGTTTCCATGGCATCAGCGAAAGATTGATGATAGCTATTGGCGGTAATCATGCCCAGCATCCCAATACCCAGATTTGAATAGACCCGATAAGAACCCACCTCATGTTCAGGTTTCCAATGCTGATAGTAATCCATCAACTGTGCGTTATTGGTGACTTCATCCGGAACGAATAAGGGAAGACCAGAAGTATGGGTAGCCAGATTTAACAGGCTAACGTTATCAAACGATGTGTTTTTTAAGGTTGGCAAATAGTGGCTGGCGGAGTCGGAGAATGACAGCTTACCTTCGTTCTGCGCATAGGAAGCCAGCGTAGCGGTAAAGGTTTTACTTAATGAGCCAATTTCAAATAGGGTGGTATTGGTTATCGGCTGCTGAGTTTGTTTTGACGCTACACCATAATTATAAAATTGATGTTCACCATCAACGGATATGGCAATAGCCATACCGGGAATCGAATATTTCTGTATTAATGGCTGAACAATATTATCGATCTCTGATTTATCTGCGGCATAGCCAACAGGCGTGATTAACGCGCTGAGTAGGGGAAGTAACAGGGCGTTGAAAAAAGGTGTTTTTATCATAGTAACAATCTCATCGTATTAACGTCGGTTGCGGATCGAAAGAAAAGAGAAATGGATATGCTGCAAGGATTTCTTATGCATTATCGCCATGGCTCATATAATATTAGCCTATATATTTCTCTATAATTCCAATATCCCGCCAGGGATGGTTGAGCAGGTAGATGAATATCCATTTTTATTGGTGTTTTGACAAACGATAATAATTTCAATCAGCATAAAGAAAAACTTATGGCTATCCCGATGCGTAACTGGCTTCCCTTTAATGCACTCCGTGCTTTTGAATCCTCAGCTCGTCACCTTAATTTTACCCGTGCCGGGCAGGAGCTGAATGTAACCCAGGCGGCCGTTAGCCAGCAGGTAAGAATGCTGGAGGAGCGTTTGGGTATTGTGTTGTTTAAGCGTTTACCTCGTGGGCTCGATCTGACGGAGGAGGGGCGGGCACTATTCCCAGTATTAACCTCGGCTTTTGACAGCATAGAATCGGTCTTGCAGAAATTTGAGGATGGTCACTTTCATGAAGTTTTAACGATTGCGGTGGTAGGAACATTCGCCGTCGGCTGGCTGATTCCTCGGTTGGCATCATTTAGAAAGGCATATCCTTTTATCGATCTTAGACTTTTAACTAACAATAATGTGGTTAATCTATCGGCAGAAGGCATGGATTTTGCTATTCGCTTTGGCGAGGGGCTGTGGCCGTCAACGCATAATGTGAAGCTGTTTACCGCGCCGTTAACGGTATTATGTCCGCCGGATGTGGCGGAATCGCTGAATTCTCCTGAAGATCTGAAAAACCATATGTTGATGCGTTCCTATCGTCAGGATGAATGGGAACACTGGTTTCAGGCGGCTCAGGTTATTCCCTGGCGAATTAACGGCCCAATATTCGATTCTTCACGCTTGATGGTTGAAAGCGCTATTCAGTGTGGTGGCGTTGCGCTGGCTCCCGCCAGTATGTTTACGCGTGAACTGCGGGAAAAAAAACTGGTTCGCCCATTTGATGCAGAAGTCGATATGGGGGCTTATTGGTTAACCTGTCTAAAATCGCGCACCATGACGTCGACCATGAAGATCTTTGAACAGTGGATTTTGCAAGAAATAGCCAACTCGGCGCAGGAACATAGCGCTTAAGTTAGCGCCAGAACTGCAATAACCCATCTATTATTGTTCAGATTGGGGGATGACAGTTCTGTTTATCGCTTGATTATGGCTTCCTCTGTTATTCAACAGATTGATGTGACTTGCCGGGAAATCTTTTGCGTACCAGCACAAAGAATACCGGTACAAAGAAGATTGCCAGGAAGGTTGCCGTCATCATTCCGCCGAGCACCCCGGTACCTACCGCGTGCTGGCTGCTGGAACCGGCACCATTGCTGATAGCCATCGGCAACACGCCAAAGATAAAGGCCAGTGACGTCATTAAGATTGGGCGTAGACGATAGCGGCAGGCTTCAAGCGTCGCAGAGATTAAATCCTTACCGTTACGGTGCAGGTCATTGGCAAATTCGACGATCAAGATGGTGTTTTTGGCCGACAGACCGATGATGGTTAACATCCCCACCTGAAAATAAACGTCATTTTCCAGTCCGCGCATCCAAGTGGCACAGATCGCTCCCAGCACACCTAATGGAACCACTAACATCACGGAGAAGGGAATCGACCAGCTTTCATACAGAGCCGCCAGACAGAGGAAGACCACCAGTAGCGAAACGGCATACAGCGCAGGAGCCTGTGAGCCGGAGAGTTTTTCCTGAAAAGACATCCCGGTCCATTCTTGCCCAATTCCTTCAGGAAGCTGGGCAACCAGTTTTTCCATGGTGTCCATGGCGGCACCGGTACTGACGCCGGGTGCTGCTTCACCGACAATTTCCAACGATGCATTGCCATTATAGCGCTCTAAACGCGGTGAACCGGATGTCCACACGGTAGAAGCGAATGCTGAAAACGGCACCATATCGCCGTTTTTATTGGTGACGTACCAACGGTTAATATCATCTGGTTGCATCCGATAAGGCGCATCACTCTGAACATAGACCTTTTTTACTCGCCCGCGATCGATAAAGTCATTCACATAGGTAGAGCCCCATGCGGTTCTTAAGGTGCTATTAATATCATCAATTTTTACCCCCAACGCCTGCGCTTTACGCTGGTCGGTATTTACCTGTAGCTGTGGAGTGTCATCCAGACCATTATGGCGAACTCGGGTTAGGGATGATTCCTTACTGGCCATTTGTAGTAAGCTATCTCGCGCTTTAAGCAATGCCTCATGGCCGAGGCCAGCATGATCCTGCAATTGCATGTTAAACCCGGCAGAACTGCCCAGTCCGGAAATCGCCGGTGGACTGCTGGCAAATACTCTGGCTTCAGTAATGTTGCTAAACGCTTGAGTAGCGCGTTCAATAATGGCGAATGAGCTATCTTCGGCGGCTGTACGTGCTTTCCAGTCTTGTAGACGAACGAACATTCTTGCGACGTTTTGACCATTACCTCCGGGGCCTGCCCCAACGATTGAAAACACCGAACGGACATTCTTCTTTTCCGCTTCCATAAGGTATTTTTCAACTTTCTCCACGACCTTCAGAGTTTGCTGTTGGGTTGAACCGACCGGTAACTGGATTTGGGTCATAAAGACGCCGCGATCTTCCAGCGGTAGAAAGGACGTTGGCAATTTCATAAATAGCCATGCCATCCCGCCAATAATCAGAATATAAACCAGCAGAGTGCGGCTACTACGGTGGATAATTTTCGCGACGCCCTGTTCATAGCGGTGGGCACTTCGCTCAAAGGTACGGTTAAACCAGCCAAAGAAACCCTTTCTGGTATGTAGCTGGCCCTGTGGAATGGGTTTTAGCATGGTGGCGCATAGCGCAGGCGTCAGAATCAGCGCGACCAATACTGACAGAACCATGGCGGAAACAATGGTAATGGAAAACTGGCGATAAATGGCGCCGGTGGTGCCACCGAGAAATGCCATGGGAATAAATACCGCGCAGAGTACCAGCGCGATACCCACCAGTGCACTTTGGATTTGCCCCATAGATTTGCGGGTCGCTTCTCGCGGCGATAGCCCTTCGATGGCCATCACTCGCTCCACGTTTTCGACCACTACGATGGCATCATCAACCAGTAGCCCGATAGCCAGCACAATGGCAAACATGGTGAGGGTGTTAACGCTGAATCCGCAGGCGTATAGGATGGCAAAGGTGCCGAGTAATACCACAGGAACGGCAATGGTTGGGATTAACGTAGCCCGGAAGTTTTGCAGGAACAGATACATCACCAGAAACACTAATAAAATGGCTTCAAACAGTGTTTTGACCACATCGTTTATCGATGCCTGAACAAAGGGGGTGGTTTCATAGGCATATTCGGCTTTTAACCCATGAGGGAAATAGGGTGCCAGCTCTGCTAATTTAGCTTTAACTAACTTATCCGTTTCTAATTCGTTGGCACCGGAAGCCAATTTAATACCCATACCGGAAGCTGGCATGCCGTTATAGCGGCTAAGGTAATCATACTTTTCTGCACCCAATTCGACGGTGGCAACATCGCCCAATGTGACCACTGAACCATCCTGATTAACGCGTAACGTGATATCACGGAACTGCTGCGGGGTTTGCAGCTGTGCCTGAGCATTCATGGTGGCATTGAGGGTTTGGCCTTCTACCGATGGTGTTCCGCCCACCTGACCAACGGCGATTTGTTTATTCTGGGATGAAATCGCCTCGACGACATTCTGCGTGGTCAGACGATAGTTGATCAGTTTGTTTGGATCGAGCCAGATACGCATCGCATATTGCGAGCCATAGGCATCAACGCTACCGACACCGTTAATTCGACTGAGGGGATCTTGCAGGTTACTGGCGACATAGTCGGAAATATCCTGACGATCCATACTGTGGTCGGTTGAAACGAAAGCCACGGTCATCAGACTGCTGTCGCCGGATTTAGAGACCGTGACGCCCTGCTGTTGAACATCCTGAGGTAGCTTTCGAGTGGCGCTTTGTAGCTTGTTCTGTACCTGCTGCATGGCTTCGTTGGGGTCGGTACCCGCCTGAAACGTTAAGGTAACAGAGGCACTGCCAGTACTGCTGCTTTGCGAGGACATATACAGCAAATTATCCAGCCCGGTCATACTCTGTTCAATAATCTGAGTCACCGAGTTTTCCAGGGTTTGTGCTGACGCGCCGGGGTAGTTGGCAGAAATTCTAACGGTGGGCGGGGCAAGATTAGGGTATTGCTCCACCGGTAATGCATTAAGGGCAAGAAGTCCTGACAGGCTGATAATAATGGCAATAACCCAAGCGAAAATCGGGCGATCGATGAAAAAATTAGCCATGGACGGTGAACCTCATAATATCTTCGTTGTTATTTTTATAGACTGACGATATCGCAAAATGGCGATAATACTAACGTATTCTAACGGGTCTGTAGGAGGGAAACGTGGAGAAAAAATGAAGTTACTGTAAAGAAATGTGGATAGCAGGAAAGAAGCCCCCCTTTCACCGGGCAGGTTCTCTCCTGAATGTGTTAAAACGCGCTTAACGCTGGTAGTAAGCAGTGATGGACGTTTTTGCTAATAGGTTCTGATGAATCATATAACCAACCATGGCTGAGGATGAATTTCCATCCAATGGAATGTGGTCAGTACTGAGCGCATATACCGTAAAGATATAGGGATGTGGTTTATCACCTTCTGGCGGACAGGGCCCGCCATAATTGGTCTGGCCAAAGTCGTTACTCGCCTGAATCGCACCCGATGGTAATGTTTGATTCGATGCCGAAATACCTCTTATTAACTGGTTAGTTTGGGCTGGAATATTGAAGACCATCCAGTGCCACCATCCGCTGCCAGTTGGTGCAGCAGGGTCATAAACGGAAACTGCAAAACTTTTTGTTCCGGCCGGTGGATTTTCCCAGTTTAACTCTGGGGAAAGATTACCGCCGTGACAGCCAAAATCCCCATAGACTTGCTCATTGTGCAAGGTTTGTCCTGATTTAAACTGCGGGCTGGTGACGGCGAATTCCGCTGCATTGACGTTGAAGACGGACAAAACCAGTAAGAGGGCTGTGGTGGTGATGCTTTTCATTGTGAACTTCCTTATATCGACCATAATGGCCACTATCATGCCGTAATCCATGGCGAGTTTTCGCGCCCGTAACGTTCAGATTATGCTCTGATACGTTTAATTTTATTATCGAGTTTTACGCAGCTCGCTTGGGGTGGTACCAAACTGTTTTTCAAAGCGAGAGGCAAATTTGGAAGGCGAGCTATAGCCAATATTCAGCGCAATTTGTTGAATATTATCGGCGCTGGTCATCAGTAAATGAGCGGCATAGCTCATACGCATATCGTGCAATATCTGGGTAAAACTGGTGTGTTCCTTATGTAACTTTCTTCTTAGTGTTGATTCACTCATATTCAAATTTTTTGCTAACTGCTCAAGTTGCCATGAATGGCCAAGATCCGCCTGTATCAACGTTCTGATGGTATTCGCCAGACTGTTTTCCGGGTGGGTATACAGAGTCTGACCGACGTGTTCAAAAGCCATAGTGAGTAATACTTGTTGCCAGGCGTGTTCAGCTCTGGTCATGGCAAGTTCTGATATCTCAGCGGTTTTAATCAGATGAATGAAATTCTCCAACTGTTGGCTAAGGGTGTCTGAGGGACTAAATACCGGATGTTGCTGATGATGGGAGGGAAGCTGGCTGCCGTACTGTTGCAGAAAGCGAATTGTCCAGGCTTCAGGGACGACGATGCAATGGGCAGAATACGGGCCTTGAGCCAACGGCATGTTTTCTACGCCAAATTGATACGGGGCGGGTAGCACCAGACATTCCCCCTGATGGCACCGGTAGTCGCTGTTTTCGGTGATTATCCGTTTTTGTCCACGCTGTACCCAAACTAAAAGGGGAGATGAGACGAGTAGTTGGCGCAGAACCTGTGGTTTTCTTGCTTGATAGAGAGAATAGATATTATTCATAAATTTCAGCCCAATATAATAGGGGACTTACTTTTATTGATGAAGTCCGTGATAGCATTCCTGCACAGAGGCTAGCATGGATTAAGAAAGCGTACTTCTTACTTTTCAGTCGGGAAGTCTCTGAACGTGTTGGTCGGTCAGTTATCGTGTTCTGATGAACCGTTTGTTGCTGTGCAGTGATGTTGTGTTACGGACTTGGGATAGGTATCTGTCGGGAAATAATCTGGGGAAAGTTGCGAGAATTTCAATATGAAAAACTGCATTTCTATTTTTTGAATAACGTTAAGGTTTACATCAGTGAGATGGTTATAAACGCTTCTGTTTTGCGATGATTCTGGCGATGGAACATCTATAACAATAGTGATTCAGAATAAAAAACGTATTAAAAAATAAGATGTTATTGAGATTGTCGTCTTTAACTTCAGTGATGATTTAATGACCTAATGGATTTATTGGTTGAAAAAGTCACCATGATATAAAACAGGGTGAACGAAGAAAATTAATTTTAAATACATTGTGAGTAGAGTTGATTGAATTTTTAATAAAATAAAAAACTCATTTTTTATTTTGATGGCTACATATTTGAATTTATTTTAATTGTTAATTTGTCCATAATTTATCTTTTGTTTTAAATTTACTTCATGATTTGTTTTGATGTATTTTTAGTTATTTAATTGCAATATTAACCCGTTTCATTTTATTTTTATGATCCAATTAAGATTAGATGTGTTATTCAATTCCTGTTCTGCTATTTGAATGAAATATTATTATACTAACCGTTTCTGATTGATTTAATTTGAATCAATACTGTCATATTAGTGTGGGGTTTTAGACCGAAAAAATGTTATTTTTTATTGATTATCAGTTTGTTGGGTTTTGATTTTGTGCTGTTTCATCGGTTTTTTTGCGGTGTTCTATAATTATCAATGTGAGGTGAGGTTATTGCCGGTCACGAAAATAATGTACTTTTAATCAGATAATTAATGCACAAATAAGGAAAGAATCAATGAAAAGCACTATGTTAAGCAAAGCGATGATGGTAGCGGTTTTAGGTTCTGTTCTGGTAGGTGGTAGCGTATTCGCTCAGGAAACGATAATGGACAAAGCCAAGGCGACCGCTGATGAGGCCGGAACTAAAATCGATTCCTCAATGAAAAAAGTTGATAACTACATGGATGACAGCGGCATAACGGCGAAGATCAAGACTAAGTTGTTGGAGGCCAAAGACATCAAGAGTACCGGTGTTTCGGTGAAAACTACGGATGGGGTGGTTTACCTGACGGGTCATGTTGCCAGCCAAGCTGAGTCTGAACACATTGTTAAGGTTGTTGGCGCGGTAGAAGGCGTTAAAAGTGTCAAAAATGACTTAGTGGTTAAGCCTTAATTGATAAATTGACGGATAAATAATGGACTATTTATCCTATTAAACCTACTCTGTCTCCCTTGATTGACGGAATATCATCAATTAGTTTAAGTTTTCTAGGGAGGTGCCCGCTATGTTCTGTTGGGCATCTTCTTTCTGGGTGTTACTGTGATGATTGTGCTGTATTAGGTTTTGATAGCCTGATAAGCATAGCTACGGTAACAACAGGCATATAGATAGTTTTTATCAGATTATCTTGTTTATTATCAGTTTTTTTACCGGAAAAAAAACGGTTTCAGAGGCAATGTTTGTTTTATTATTCTGATTGATTAAGATAAAAAGCCGATAGAGATGCGGGCTTTTTGTAAGGTATTATTTAATTAAATAAGATATAACCCATAAAATAATAAGTTGAGCTTGTTAATTGGTACGATAATGTTATTTAATTCACTATAGTGGTGACTGTTAGGAGTTTATTTTCTACCGATGACAGTTAGGGAAAAACATATTCATCATGTAGAAGAGAGGGACGGGATGAAGTTTAATTTTAAATACGGTTTTTTTTTGCTCTGATTTTACCCCTGATAACATCGGCTACCGATAGTGAACTATCGGAGAAAGATATTATTGGTGTCAGAGTTCAGGAAAGAAATGCAACGCCAAGAAAAAATGAACGCCCCGTTTCTCAACACTCTTTTGAACAGAAACAATCGGTTATAAGTGAAAAAAATAAAAAGCCGTTAAAAGCTATTCAGAAAACTGCGTCATCAGACGTTGATAAAATTAAATCTGAATTTAATCAAACCATCAGAAATAAAGATGCGGACATTGCTGAATTGCGGCGCCGTATTCTTTCCCTTGAAGCCAATCCCGCCAAGTCCGATAAACTCCAGCAGCAACTGAGCGAAGTGAAAGCAAAGCTGATTGCTGAGAAAGCCCGAGCCGATCGGTTAGCGAAACAACATAGCGATGCGGAGCAGCAGCGAAAAGCTCTGGAGGCGCAGCAGAAGGATAATGCAGCAAAACAAAACACCACCGCCGCCAAACAACTGCTGGAGCTGAAGGCACAACTGACGGCTGAGAAAACTCGAACTGAGCAGCAACTTGCCCGAGCCGATCGGTTAGCGAAACAACATAGCGATGCGGAGCAGCAGCTAAAGGCTTTGGAGGCGCAGCAGAAGGATAATGCGGCAAAACAAAACACCACCGCTGCCAAACAACTGCTGGAACTGAAGGCGCAACTGGCGGCTGAGAAAACTCGAACTGAGCAGCAACTTGCCCGAGCCGATCGATTAGCGAAACAGCATAGCGATGCGGAGCAACAGCTAAAGGCTTTGGAGGCGCAGCAGAAGGATAATGCGGCAAAACAAAACACCACAGCTGCCAAACAACTGCTGGAACTGAAGGCACAACTGGCGGCTGAGAAAACTCTCAGTGAACAGCAGCAAAGCCGTATTGATAAGTTAGCTAAACAACATAGTGATGCCGTACAGCAGCAGGTAGATCTGAAGGCTCAATTGGCTATTGAGAAAACTCGCATTGGGCAGCAGCAAAGCCGGGCTGATAAGTTAGCTAAGCAACATAGCGATGCAGAGCAGCAGTTAAAAGCTTTGGAAACACAGAACAAGGAACAGGCGGCACAACAACATGCCGCGGCAGCCAAACAATTGGCAGAGCTGAATACACAGCTGACGGCGGAGAAAGCCCGTAGTGAGCAACAGCAAAGCCGAGCTAATCAGTTAGCCAAACAACATAGCGATGCAGAACAACAGCGGATCACGCTGGCGCAGCAGTTAAAAACTTTAGAGACGAAGCAAAAAGAACAGTCGTCGCAACAAAATGCCGCCGCAGCCAAACAACTGGCGGAGCTAAATACGCAGCTGACGGCTGAAAAAGCCCGTGCTGAGCAACTAGCTAAACGACACAATGATGCAAATCAACAGTTAAAAGTTTTAGAAGCGAAGCAAAAAGAACAGGCCGTACAACAACATGCCGCAGCAGCCAAGCAGTTGGCAGAGTTGAATACACAGCTGACCGCTGAAAAAGCGCGAGCTGAGCAGTTGGCTAAACAGAATGGTGATGCTGAGCAGCAGCGGATCACGCTGGCACAGCAGCTAACAGCTTTAGAGATGAAGCAAAAAGAACAGTCGGCACAACAACATGCCGCAGCAGCTAAGCAACTGGCGGAGCTAAATACACAACTGACGGCCGAGAAAGCCCGCGCTGAGCAGTTAGCCAAGCAAAAAGAACAGTCGTCGCAACAAAATACCGCAGCAGCCAAACAGCTGGCAGAATTGAATACACAGCTGACCGCTGAAAAAGCGCGAGCTGAACAGTTAGCCAAGCAGAATAGTGATGCCGAACAGCAGCGGGTCACGCTGGCGCAGCAGTTAAAAGCCTTAGAGGCGAAGCAAAAAGAACAAGCGGCACAACAAAATGCCGCGACAGCCAAGCAGCTGGCAGAATTGAATACACAGCTGACCGCTGAAAAAGCGCGAGCTGAACAGTTAGCTAAGCAGAATAGTGATGCCGAACAGCAGCGGGTCACGCTGGCGCAGCAGTTAAAAGCCTTAGAGGCGAAGCAAAAAGAACAAGCGGCACAACAAAATGCCGTAGCAGCCAAACAGCTGGCAGAATTGAATACACAACTGACCGCCGAGAAAGCGCGAGCTGAACAGTTAGCCAAGCAGAATAGTGATGCCGAACAGCAGCAGGTCACGCTGGCGCAGCAGTTAAAAGCCTTAGAGGCGAAGCAAAAAGAACAAGCGGCACAACAAAATGCCGTAGCAGCCAAACAGCTGGCAGAATTGAATACACAACTGACCGCCGAGAAAGCGCGAGCTGAACAGTTAGCCAAGCAGAATAGTGATGCCGAACAGCAGCAGGTCACGCTGGCGCAGCAGTTAAAAGCCTTAGAGGCGAAGCAAAAAGAACAGGCCGCACAACAAAATGCCGCCGTCACCAAACAACTGGCAGAGCTAAATACGCAACTGACAGCCGAGAAAGCGCGAGCTGAACAGTTAGCCAAGCAGAGTAGCGATGCAAATCAACAGTTAAAAGCCTTAGAGGCGAAGCAAAAAGAACAGTCGGCACAACAACATGCCGCAGCAGCTAAGCAACTGGCGGAGCTAAATACACAGCTGACGGCCGAGAAAGCCCGCGCTGAGCAGTTAGCCAAGCAAAAAGAACAGTCGCCGCAACAAAATACCGCAGCAGCCAAACAACTGGCAGAGCTGAATACCCAGCTGACGGCTGAAAAAGCCCGAGCTGAACAGTTAGCCAAGCAGAATAGTGATGCCGAACAGCAGCGGGTCACGCTGGCACAGCAGTTAAAAGCCTTAGAGGCGAAGCAAAAAGAACAAGCGGCACAACAAAATGCCGCCGCCACCAAACAACTGGCAGAGCTGAATACCCAGCTGACGGCTGAAAAAGCCCGAGCTGAACAGTTAGCCAAGCAGAATAGTGATGCCGAACAGCAGCGGGTCACGCTGGCACAGCAGTTAAAAGCCTTAGAGGCGAAGCAAAAAGAACAAGCGGCACAACAAAATGCCGCCGCCACCAAACAACTGGCAGAGCTGAATACCCAGCTGACGGCTGAAAAAGCCCGCGCTGAGCAGTTAGCTAAGCAGAATAGTGATGCCGAACAGCAGCGGGTCACGCTGGCACAGCAGTTAAAAGCCTTAGAGACGAAGCAAAAAGAGCAGGCGGCACAACAAAATACCGCAGCAGCCAAACAGCTGGCAGAATTGAATACACAACTGACCGCCGAGAAAGCGCGAGCTGAACAGTTAGCCAAACAACACAGCGATGCAAATCAACAGCTAAAAGCTTTAGAGGCGAAGCAAAAAGAACAAGCGGCACAACAAAATGCCGCCGCCACCAAACAACTGGCAGAGCTAAATACGCAACTGACAGCCGAGAAAGCGCGAGCTGAACAGTTAGCCAAGCAGAGTAGCGATGCAAATCAACGGTTAAAAGCTTTAGAAACGCAGCAAAAAGAGCAGGCGGCACAACAAAATGCCACAGCAGCCAAGCAACTGGCGGAGCTGAATACCCAGCTGACGGCTGAAAAAGCGCGAGCTGAGCAGTTAGCCAAACAACACAGCGATGCAAATCAACAGCTAAAAGCTTTAGAGGCGAAGCAAAAAGAACAAGCGGCACAACAAAATGCCGCGACAGCCAAGCAACTGGCGGAGCTGAATACCCAGCTGACGGCTGAAAAAGCGCGAGCTGAGCAGTTAGCCAAACAACACAGCGATGCAAATCAACAGCTAAAAGCTTTAGAGACGAAGCAAAAAGAGCAGGCAACACAACAAAATGCCACAGCAGCCAAGCAGCTGGCAGAGCTAAATACACAGCTGACGGCCGAGAAAGCTCGCGCCGAGCAGTTAGCCAAGCAATATGGTGATGCCGAACAGCAGCGAGTTACGCTGGCACAGCAATTAAAAGCTTTAGAAGTGAAGGAAAAAGAACAGGCGACACAACAAAATACCGTGGCAGCTAAACAACTGGCGGAGCTGAATACACAGCTGACGGCGGAGAAAGAGCGCGCCGAGCAGCTAGCTAAACAGCGTAGCGATGTGGAGCAGCAACTAAAAGCTTTAGCAGAGAAGCAAAAAGAACAGGCGACACAACAACATAACGCAGCAGCCAAGCAACTGGCAGAGCTAAATACACAGCTAACGGCTGAGAAAGCCCGCGCTGAGCAGTTAGCCAAGCAACATAGCGATGCAGAACAACAGCGTAGTGAGCTGGCGCAGCAGCTAAAAGCCTTGGAAACTCAACACAGGGAGCAGTTGGCACGACACAATGCCGCCGCAGCCAAACAACGGGCGGAGTTGAATACACAATTGACGGCCGAGAAAGCCCAAGCCGTTTGGTTAACGGCTCGCACTGAGAAGTTATCTCAACAACATGGCGATACAGAGCAACAGCGAGGAGCGTTAGCACAGCAGATAAAAGCTTTGGAAACGCAGTACAAGGAGCAGACGGCACAACAACAGGCTGAGGCAGCTAAACAACAGGCGGAGCTGAATACACAACTGACAGCAGAGAAAGCCCGAGCTGAGGAGTTAGCCAAGCAGCATAACGATGCAGAGCAGCAGCGGATCGCGCTGGCGCAGCAGTTAAAAACTATGGAGATGCAGCAAAAGGAGCAGGCGGCGCAACAACAGGCTGCGGTAGAGAAAAAAATTACCGATCTGGAAAAGCAGTTAGCTGAGGAAAAAAACAGCAGACAGCAGGAGCAATCACGAGCAGATGGCTTGGTTAAACGACAGGCTGAACGTGAACATCAGATAGATAAACTGGCTGAGCAACTTGAAGAAACTCAACAACAGTTGAAAACGACGGATGAACAATTAACCAAGTTGGAGAAAACCAAGGCTCAGTCTGGTGCAGTAGCCTCGGATCTTTCGATCGCTAAAGTACCGCACAAGGCTGTTGAAATTCGTGACTATGCCATTGGCACCCAGTTGGGTGAAAAAGTGCAGGCTAGTCTGTTAGAAAACCAATCTTTTGGCGTGCGTAGTGAATCAGAATGGGTATTGAGGGGTATTCACGATAGCGTTATGCAATCGTTGCAGGTTGAACGAGAAGTGTTACTCAAAAAATTGTATGAGACTTACTCCGAATTGCATCAGAAATCACAGAAGTTAAAAAGTGAAGCAGAGGCCGCCGGTAAACGTTATCAAATCGCGTTTTCCCGTAAGCCAGAAGTAAAGAAAGATCCGATGGGTTTCTATTACCAGGTAGATTATCAAGGTGATAATGCGATTGCTGAAAATAGCGACGTTATTCTTTCAGTAAAAGAGAGTTTGATAGATGGTACTGTCATTGATGATACGGATGTTTCGGGTCATTTTATTACTCAGCCATTAGCCAGTTATCCACCGGTATTTAAAGCGGCTCTGGCTAATTTGAAGAATCATGGCAGTATCACGCTGGTGGTACCACCAGCCTTGGCTTATGGTGAGCAAGGAAGACTGCCGGATATTTTACCGGGTTCAACCATTATTTATCATATCCGCGTTGTTGATGCCGTTACTCGGAATTAATCACCATTCAGCGTAGTTCCCTTTAGATAGCGAGAAATCCTTATGGGTTTCTCGCTATTATTGGCCGGAATTTAAAGCATCCCTTAGTCGGTTTAAATATCGGTGTGGATTCCTAATCTGAGACGGATTCAGCCGATATCGCTCATTGGATTATCTTAATATCAACGTTATGATGCCCTTAATCATGATTGAGCAACGGGTATGCTATGTTACTGAAAACGGTTTATGTCACTACCAGAGATCGGGTTCGATTAAAGGAAATAGGGCAGGTGTTGTTGAGCTACGGCCTGCAAGACTTAATTCGTATTTTGGGACTAAGCACTTTACTGGGCAACCCGCTTAATCCACAAAAGCCGGTTGAAAATCAGCCTCAGCAGTTGCGTAGAGCGCTGGAATCGTTAGGGCCGACGTTTGTAAAACTAGGACAGATTCTGGCTACGCGCGCCGATCTTTTAGATGAACGCTGGACCAGCGAGCTTGAAAAGTTGCATAGCAATGTGGCAACTCTACCGTGGCAGGATATTTGCCAGCGGGTTTCCGATTCCCTTGGCGCATCTCCCGATGAAGTATTCGCAGAATTTTGCACTACGCCGTTGGCGGCGGCATCAATGGCGCAGGTTTATCGTGCCCGGTTACATAGCGGCGAAGAGGTGGTGATCAAAGTTCTGCGCCCCGGGCTGGAGAAAACCATCAATGCCGATTTGCGTTTATTAGCTTGGCTGGCGGAGGTTATTGAACAGCAGAGTCCAGAGTTGGCGCGCTTTCATCCATTACAGCTGGTACGGCAGCTCTCTACCGCGTTGCATCATGAGTTGGATCTCAATCACGAAGCTTCTAATACCCAATATTTTGCCCAGAATTTTGAGCAGCGTCCGAATATTGTCATTCCACGCATTTGGCCTGAATACTCTTCTTCCTGCCTATTGGTTCAGGAATATATTCCCGGTATCAAACCGAGCAGTGCTGAACAGTTGGCTCAGTCTGGTTTTGACGGCCCGCTTTTGGCTAAGCGAGGTGCTGAGGCGTTTATGCAGATGGTGTTTGAAGATAGGCTGTACCACGCCGATCCTCATGCCGGTAATCTGATGGCTATTGGGGATAACCAAGTTGCTTTTATTGATTTTGGTATGGTGGGGCAGCTGTCTGCCCGCCGGCGTAATCAACTGCTGATGATGTTACGGGCGCTGGCTGAACGCGAGAGTGAAGGATTGGTGAGTACGCTGATTGGCTGGAGTGATGAAGGCGTACCGGATGCGGCCGTGCTGGAACTGGCGGCTCAGGACTTTTTTGATCGGCTCGGCCCCGGTGAGCTGCAACTGGGGAAAGCGCTGCTGACTATGTTGTCCACAGCTCGAGAGTATCAGCTGAATCTGCCGCCGGATTTAGTGTTGTTGTTTAAAGCGTTGATTACCGCTGATGGCGTGCTGCATCGCCTCGACCCAGACTTCGATATTATTCAGACGCTGGAACCGTTTTTGCGTAAAGAGATGGTGAAACATTACGGTTTAAAAGCTTCCCGTCAGCGAATGCGTAAAATCGGTCTGGGAATGATTGATGCTAGCGAAGACTTCCCTCAAACCTTAAGTTTACTGCTGCGTCGTTTACGACACGGTAAACCAAACGTTGATATTAACGTGAGTAATTTGCAGAGTTTGGCAAACTCGCTGGAGCGTAGTGCGATAACGTTAGCGATAGCCGTGGTGACGGGCGCTTTTGCGCTGGGAATTTCTCCGTGGCTGATTAGTTCATCGTGGACTATTTTTGGTATTCCGATATTTCAAACCGTGAGTATGCTGCTGGTGGCGGCGGGTATTTTTCTGCTGGTATTGAGGCTGCGGAAGTAGCATACCGATAACGGCATTTACCGTTATCGGTTAGTTTAATTAATCCACCAGAATGCGCTGATTGGTAGCGCCCCAAAGTATCGACATTTCGGTAAATAGTGCACCGCTAATGTCTTCGACTTCGGTCGCGGTGATTTCCGCTTGGTTCTGCTTGCCAAAAAATACCACTTCATCACCGGGCTGGACATTTTTTAGATCGGTAACATCAACCATAACGGTATTCATCGAGGTTTTACCGACAACGGGTACCCGCTGGCCCTGAATAAGCACATGGCCTGCATTGCTAAAGACGCGGCGATAGCCATCGGCATAGCCAACCGGGATATTCGCTAACATAGAATCACGCTTTAGGGTGTAAGTGCGATCGTAGCCAACGGTATTTCCTTTAGGGTAGTGATTCAGGGCGGCGATGTTGGACTTAAAGGTCATCACGCGCAGATAGTCGGTACTGGCAATAGTGTCACCATAGAACACCCCGCCGACGCGCACCGCATCAAGCCAGGATTCTGGCACAGTTAAAGTAGCAAACGTGTTAGCGACGTGTAGCGTCACGTCATTACGTTTAAGGCCGGTAATATCCAGAACCTGTTGCGCCTGAACCTTGAAGCGAGCGAGATCTTTACGCACTGCGGCCGGATCTTCCTCAGGATAATGCGACATAATACCGACAATTTTCAAATGGCTTAACTGTGAGATAGTTCGGGATTCATTAAGTCCATTGGCGTTGCCGACCTCTAGTCCATTACGTGACATACCGCCGGAGTTAAGTGCCAAGTGAATGCGCAGCGTTTTGCCCTGTTGGGCGGCGATGGCATCCAGACGTTTCGCCATATCCAGATTGCCGATCAGTTCTTCTACATCGTAGCTTGTCGCCTGCTTCATTTCTTCTTCGGTGGCAATTCTAACGCGCATCAGACGGCCGGTGAAACCCAGATCGCGTACGGTTTTCAGCTCCTGATTGCTCGCTACCCCAATACACTGCACATTGTTTTTCAGCATAATTGGCGTGACCAGTGAAATATCGTGTCCGTAGGCATCCCCTTTCAGAATGGCACACAGGGTCGATTTATTGCCCAGTAACTTTTGTACTTTCTGGATGTTGTATTCCAAAGCGCGCTGTGAAATTTCAATTCTGGCATTACTCACGACGGTGGATGAGTCTTGAGTGCTTGCTGAAGATAACTGAGTGGGTGTGACGCTGGTGGTCTGATGACAGGCAACCAGCGTTAATAGCGGTATTAACGCTAAATGGCGTAAACGCAACGACATGCTAACTCCTTAGCAAAGATAAAAGTGGAACCAATAGTATTTTGAATCTCATTATTCAGTTTGGACTGATGATAGATGCTTGCGCCGACGGATGTTGTCGTGACGTTTTCATATGTCAGCGCCATTCAATAAATGATAAATGGATCGCATTGTCAATCAGCCGATAGTAATAATCGTGAGAGGGGATAACTTGCTGAATTGAGAGGATTCACCTTAGTTAATATCTTTATGCTGCGGCTTGAGATAACCGGCTCGGGCTTATGCTACCGGCCGGAAGAATCTCAGAAGATTACAGGGTTACCCCTGATTTAAAGATGGCGAGTTCACGGATATTATTTACTTCATTGCGAGCCGGTTCACCTTGTGCAATTCGACTCAGCAATAAGAAAAATGCCGCAACTTGTTGGTCCATGGTGACGTCTTGCTGCAATATTTTACCGGCATCAAAGTCAATCCAGTGTTTTTTTCTGCTTGCCAGATCGCTGTTGGTGGCAATTTTTACCGTTGGCACAAATCCACCGTAGGGTGTTCCTCTACCGGTGGTAAACAGAACCATATGGCAGCCGGCGCCGGCCAAGGCACTGGTTGCAACTGCGTCATTCCCCGGTGCACTAAGAAGGTTTAATCCTTTTTTAGTTAAGCGTGCACCGTATGGTAAAACGTCGACCACCTGACTTTGACCCGCCTTTTGAGTACACCCTAACGATTTTTCCTCTAATGTGGTAATTCCGCCGACCTTATTTCCCGGTGAAGGGTTTTCATAGATAGGCTGGTTATGGGCAATAAAATATTGTTTGAACTGATTAATCATGGCGACGGTTTTATCAAAGGTCTGTTCATCCCGGCAGTGGCTCATTAATATTTGTTCCGCGCCAAACATTTCCGGGACTTCCGTTAATACCGTGGTTCCACCGTGCTTGATGATTTGATCTGAAAATACGCCCAGCAGAGGATTCGCCGTAATACCGGAAAAACCATCGGAGCCGCCACATTCCAGACCAAAGCGTAATTCACTTAACTTTCCTGAGGTTCTTTTATCATGGCGCATCGCTTCATACAATTGGTGTAATAGCCTGACGCCTTCTTCAATTTCATCATCGAATTTCTGGCTAATCATAAAGGCAACCCGCTGGGGATCGTAATCTCCTAGCGTTGCCTGAAATTCTTCCACCTGATTATTTTCACAGCCGAGCCCAATCACCAAGACCGCGCCCGCGTGGGGATGATGTACCATATTTTGCAGCAGTGTGCGGGTGTTTTGGTGGTCTTGTCCTAACTGAGAGCAGCCGTAAGGGTGGGTAAAAAGGTGTACGCCATCAATATCCGTCGCGCCGTGACTTTCCTGTAAAAAACGCTGCAATATTTGTTGGGCGATGCCGTTGACGCATCCTACCGTGGGTAAAATCCAGAGTTCATTACGGATAGCAACGTCTCCATTCTCCCGTCGATAAAGCGTTATGGCGTAGTCATCTGAGCGCTGAGGAATTTCAGACACGTTTGGCTGATATTGATAGTTATCGATTTCACCAAGGCCGGTAACCAGATTATGGCTATGGACGTGTTCTCCCGGATGGATTGTCTGGCGCGCATGTCCAATTGGGTGACCATATTTGAATACCGTATCGCCTTCGGCAAGTTCTTGCAGGGCAAATTTGTGACCAAGGGAAATCGCCTGTTTTAAGATCAGGTTGTTACCGTCTATCTCCAATTGCTCCCCTTCTGCCAGATTGCACAGTGCGACAGCAACGCTGTCCTGCCGATGAATTTTCATAAAACGCTGCATATTCACTTTATTATTCCTTGATTATCAATAATACATCTGGTCATGACAGGTCGGCGCTACGGTTCCTATTTGATACGTTTTTTGCTTATGTTGTTATACCAATTAGGTAAGTTTAGATCATGTGTACGGTGCTGGCAATGGCGTATATAACCTGTTTCTTTTTCTGTTAATGTCTTGGTATCAGCCTCTTCTTTGGTTATTAACGTCATTTTTATATTATTTCCATATCGAGAATTATATTGTGAGGTATGTCAACTTTATTATTGGTATGACAAGTTATGATGATTTTTCCGTTTAATGGTCGATGACTTTTTCATGGCAAGGGGAAAAGCGCGCTCATTGGTTAGGAACGGGACACCACATTCATTCTGAATCTGTTTCAGCACAAGAAATGTCACCAATAGGGCGCTGTCCTACCTTTGAGGGAAGAGAAGATGGTAAGAAAAAAAAAGAGTAAGGTTCGGTTTCATATCGCCATCCTGATGTTAATGGCGACGGTAGTAAATTATCTGGATCGTACCGTTATGTCTGCCGCCGCTCCGGTTATTGAAAAAGATTTACAGCTCAGCGCTGAAGCGATGGGGTGGATTATGTCCGCTTTCTTTTTCAGCTACGCCTTGTTCCAGATTCCGTCTGGTTTTCTGGCAGACCGTATTGGACAAAGAAAAACGCTGGCGGCATCCGTTGTCTGGTGGTCACTGGCAACCATGGCAACAGGATTAGCCAGAACGCCGTTTGCGTTTATTTCCGCTCGAATTTTTATGGGGATTGGTGAAGCAGGTGCTTATCCTTGTAACAGCGGGATTACGGCTAAGTGGTTTCCCGATCGGGAGCGAGGCCGCGTTACGGCGCTGTTTGATAGTGGCTCCAAATTTGGTACCGCGTTCGCGATGCCGATCGTTGTCTGGGCTATCGCCACTTGGGGTTGGCATGCCGCTTTTTACATTTGTGGCGGATTGGGACTACTGTGGACCGTTTGGTGGTTAGCGGTATACCGTGAGCCGGAAGACCATCCGACCATTAGCGAGGAAGAACTTAACTATATTCGTGACGGTCAGGCGAAGAAAGAGGGTATCGATAAGAGTATGCCAATGAAGTGGTATAAGCTGTTCGGCTACCGCAACGTTATTGCAATGTGCTCCGGTTTCTTTATGTTGAACTACGCCATCTTCTTTTTCATCACTTGGTTCCCGAGCTATTTGATGAACGAAAGAGGGATGAGTCTGTCAGAAATGGGATTTGCCGCGATGTTACCGCCGTTGGCCGGTATTTTCGGTCAATATCTGGGTGGATGGTTTACCGATTTCGTGTACAACAAAACCAATAATCTCAACATGGCACGTAAAATTAATCTGGTCGGCGGAATGCTGTTAGCCACCAGTATTTCTTTTGCCGGTTTGGTTGAGTCCACCTCGGTCATGCTAGGGTTGCTGTGCCTTTCTTATGCGGCATTGGCGTTCGCTGCATCAGCACTTTGGTGCCTGCCTGGTGATGTTGCTCCTCGTAATATGACTTCTCTGCTGGGTGGAATGCAAAATGCGGTCGCTAACTGCGGTGGTATTCTGGGGCCGATTGTGACCGGTTATATTATCTCCAGTACCGGTTCTTTTGTTCCTGCTCTGGTGGTGTCTGGCGGTGCTTGTTTATTGGGTGCCTTGATCTATCTCTTCGTCCTCAAAGACATTAAGCCTATCGTGGTTGAAGAGTAAACTTGCTGGGCAAAGTGGCTGCTCGCTGGAAAGAAGCCGCCACTTTTGCCACTGACCCGCCTTTTATTCCATCATTCCTTTGCCTAATGACCGTTAATTGTTTAATCATCAATACTATTTATTTTTACTGTAACGTTCGGAAAACAGATATACTCCAGCTGTTTGTGTACCGTTTTAATTGGCGGTATATGTCATCTGTATGGAGAGTTGTTGGTGGAAGTCAATGAGTCGCCCCGTCTGTATCAGCAAATTGCTGCGGAGTTAAAAAAGCGTCTGGAGCACGGAATTTATCACATTGGCGATAAGTTACCCGCAGAGCGCCTGCTTTCTGAAGAGATGAACGTCAGCAGAACCGTGGTTCGGGAAGCGC
This sequence comes from Pragia fontium DSM 5563 = ATCC 49100, assembly GCF_900112475.1. Taxonomy (GTDB): domain Bacteria; phylum Pseudomonadota; class Gammaproteobacteria; order Enterobacterales; family Enterobacteriaceae; genus Pragia; species Pragia fontium. The sequence continues at coordinate 50,763 of NZ_FOLW01000009.1, forward strand.
TCATTATGCTGGAAGTGGAAGGCTATGTGGATGTACGTAAAGGATCGGGCATTCATGTTATTGCTAATCAGCCGAAAAAGGTGCTTGAATCCGCCTCTCCTCTGGAATTTGCCCGTTTTGGCCCATTTGAACTGTTGCAGGCTCGTCAACTGATTGAGAGCAATATTGCCGAGTTTGCCGCTACTCAAGTGACTCGTCAGGACATTGTGGATTTAGTCGAAATACAGCAACAGGCACAGAAAGAAGATCGCTTTCGTGATTCTGAGTGGGATTTTCAGTTTCACGTCAGAATTGCCAGGATTACCCACAATAATGCCTTGATCAGTATTGTTGAAAGGATGTGGAGTCAGCGCTTACAGAATCCCTATTGGTTAAAACTCCATGAGCATGTTCAGGTTGATGCAATCAACAGCTGGTGTGAAGACCATGAAAAAATTTTGCAGGCGTTAATCAATCAAAATCCGGCAGAATGTAAGCTGGCCATGTGGCAACATTTGGAAAATACCAAGCAGATGTTGTTTGATGCCACGGCAAATGATTTTGAGTTTAATGTCGATCGCTTTATGTTTGCTGAAAACCCAGTGGTTTATCGAGATTTTTCCCCGCTGAAAAAATAAGCGATACTTTCTCACTGTACTCGTACAGAGTCTGAAAACGTTGCGTTTAACTCATTGGCGTTAACTGAGTGGCTAATGCCAATAGCTTCCGTACCAGAAATCTAAGGAATTATTTGCGCCAGCTTGCGTATGCCTTCCACTAACTCTGATGGTGGATGAGCAGCAAAACCTAACAGGATAGCCTGTTTTATACTGTCAGTTTGGCAGTAGCGGGAAAGCGGCTGTACCCCGAGTCCAATTTCACGGCATTTGGCGACAATATCCGATTCTGTTAAATGCTCAGCTAACCAGCAGACAATATGGATTCCTGAATCAGACGGTTCAATCTGAAAACTGTCGGGAAGATATAATTGAATGGCCTCTATTAATGCGCTTTGACGTTCGTAGCAGGCTTTTCTGACCCGCCTGACATGTCGTGCATAGTGGCCATCAGAGATAAAGGCGGCAAGTGTCACTTGTTCTAAATATGATGTCCGCGTGTCGGCATAATATTTGGCCAGTTTGAAGGGTTCAATCAAACTCTTGGGTATAACCAGAAACCCTAAGCGAAATTCAGGAAACATCATTTTTGAAAATGTTCCGGCATAGATAACACGCTCTCGCTGATCTAACCCTTGAAGTGCTTGTATCGGTTGTGCGGCATACCTGAATTCACTATTGTAATCATCTTCAAAAATCCAGACGTTATTTTCGGCAGCCCAGTCAAGTAAGGCTATTCGCCTTGATAAGCTTAGCGTTCCACCAAGAGGAAATTGATGGGATGGCGCGGTAAAAATCATTTTTGCATTTGGCCAGTGTCTGATGCCGTAGGCAATATCCATGCCGTATTTATCACTAACGACGGGGCGGATTTTGGCACCGTTGGCGGTAAAGGCTCCTAAAGCACCGTCATATCCAGGCTCATCCAGCCAAATCTCATCACCTTGTTGCAAAAGAACGTGTGCCGTCAAATTCATTGCCTGTTGAGTACCATTGACAATCAGAATTTGATCTTCAGTACAATTTAACCCTCGGGTAGTTTTAACATAGTCAGATATCGCTTGCCTTAAGGGCCTAAACCCGAAAGGTTCATTGACCTGTCCAATCAATCTGCGAAATTGCCGCCAGCTTCGTCCGAGCAGCCTTCCCCAAAGATCATGGGGAAATAAATCGGTGCATCCGACGCCAATGCTAAAGATTCGATTCTGTTCCACATGGGGTAAGGCTTTATGCCAAATGGAGAACATTTCCTTGATCTGCGGGTTAATATTCAAGTCTGAAAGCTGTTCTTCCGTATGCTGATGTTGAGAGGTTGCCTGTATATGAATCATTTCATCAGGAATGTTGTGTGAAACATAGGTTCCGGAGCCTTTTTTAGCAATTAGATAGCCTTCATCAATCAGGCGCTCTAGGCCGGCGATAACTGAATTTCTGGAAATAGACATCAGTTCAGAAAAGGCTCTGCTGGAGGGAAGTTTAGCACCCGCTTTTAATTGCCCATTGAGGATGACTTCCTTGAGAGCATCATGAAACCGATCTTTAATTTTTCCTTTTTTAAGTAATAAATGAGGAAAATGAGCATCGTGTTTTTTCATTATAAAAGTGGCACCTTTAAATATCTGTAAAGTGTATCTTATATAGGTACCACTGTGGGGGCTATGATTCAACCTCTTGGCGTTTATCCATAAATGTAAGAGGTTAATATGAGTGATAACCAGCTGATTATTTCAGTGAATTTAGTGCAAGAAGATGATTACCCGCAGTGGTTGCCCTATTGGTTAAGCTATCAGAAATTTTATCAAGTTCAGCTGCCAGAAGAGACAACATTAGCAGCATGGAAGCGTTTCTTTGATGCGGATATCCCGATGTATTGCGCCGTCGCTAAAGAAGGCCAAAAAATCTTAGGTTTTGTCCACTATGTTTTTCACGGTTCCACTTGGGCGGTTAATGACTTCTGTTATCTGGAAGACCTGTTTGTTGCCCCGGAGGCCAGAGGTAAGCATATTGGTAAGCGTTTGATTGAGTATGTGAAACAGCAGGCCCTAGCCCGTCAATGTGCCCGTTTATATTGGCACACTCAGGAAAGCAATTTAAACGCACATCGGTTGTATGACTGGGTTGGAGAAAAACCGGGCGTTATTGAATACAGAATGCCTCTTTAAATTCCATGAGTATTTAAAGATAACGTGTTGAAGTAACATAGAAATATTGGCTGCTCTAAACCCGTATTGTACGGATTGCTAGTGCGGGATTAGGGCATCTATTTTTAGATCAGCTTTTTGACCTAAAAATATGCACGGGGTTAACGTGGGTTTATTACCTTTAACGCAGGTCAATCATCGTTTGAATTGCGTTAGTAGGCTTCCCGCTATATTTCAGTCACACATCACCTATATTCTTTTATGATGTCGAATGATCTCATTAAATATCCATGTATTATAACCATTTATGGTGTATTCAAGATAATCCTCATCGGTTTTATATTTGCTAAATATTTTCCCTTGCATGTAGATATTGACATTAAAACTGAATATTTTGGTTTTAATCGGATTATTGATTTTATTGATAATATTGGTTATCTCAATGGATTCATTAGAGTTAAACCAGCAGGTTGATATGATTTTACTCTGTAGTTTTTCCAGCGTGATGCGGCCATCATAGAGGGTACGCGATCGCGGTAGCTCTATTTTTTGTAAATTCAGGTTATCAATAAAAAACTCAATAAGGGGGAGATTACGCCATTGGTCACTGATCAGCGTTAATTCTATATTTGTTTCTCTTTCCGGTGATTTTATAATAAATGTTCGATCAGATTGTAGGTACTGAGTAAACATACTGGACGGCGTATCTTGGCTATTCGGACCAGACCGTTTTTGGTGGATGATATGTTCATCGCTAGCCAGTTCTATGACATTTGAGTGTCGCAGAGAGACTTGAGCATGCTCAAAGTCTCTATAACCTGATTGTTGGGCTGCTTTATCTAATGCGTCATATTGTGGAGTATGACAATCGGTTTCGATGGTTTGGGCCAAGCGCTGAATGCCGGCCAATGTCGTCAGTTTGCTGGATATCATAGTTTTTTCCTTTACTTTAACGAATATCAGCTTTCTTTAATCCTAAATATGTACTGGTATCACAATGGGCTGTCGGGTTAGTGCATTCATGCTTGGCGATGTAAATGTTGGGTTAACTGTTCATGTTCATACGAGAAAAGCCCTCATCTAAGTCTTTTTTCAGATCCTCCATATCTTCTAATCCAATTTGCAGACGTAGGCTAAAGCCCTCAGGTTTCCATTGAGTGACTGTTCGATAATCTGTGCAGTTAAATGGAATAATTAAACTTTCATATCCACCCCACGAGAATCCCATGCTGAAAACGGACATGTTATCTAACATGTTAGCGACATCTGATTTAGTGAACTGCTCGTTGAGGATGATGGAAAATAGGCCGGAGGAGCCAAGAAAATCCCGTTTCCAGTTCTCATGTCCTGGGCAATCGTCAAAGGCTGGGTGGAGTACCTTTTGGACTTCTGGTCGTGCTTTCAGCCAGGCAGCCATTTCAAGGCCGCGTCTCTCCGCTTCTTTTAAACGCAGGTGCATGGTGCGCAGGCCGCGCAGAGCGAGAATACAGTCGTCAGCGCCGGGTAACATCGCCATATAATCATAGGTGGCGCGTAACTCTGGCCAGCACGCCTCATTAGCGGAAACCATGCCTAATAGAATGTCAGAATGTCCACCGAGATATTTTGTGCCGGCTTCCACTGAGAGGTCGATACCGTGTTCGTGTGCCCTGAAGAAGATAGGCGTTGCCCAGGTATTATCAATAATGGTTTTAATACCATGTTTTTTAGCAACTTTTACAATAGCGGGCACATCCTGTACTTCAAAACTTTGTGAGCCGGGGGCTTCCAGAAAGATAGTACTGGTATTTGGCTTAATCAGTTTTTCAATATCGCCGCCAATCATTGGGTCGTAGTAGGTTGTTTCGACACCATATTTTGCCAGCAGGTTGTTACAAAAATTACGAGTTGGCCGATAGGTGCAGTCAGGCATCAGCAAATGATCCCCGGCTTTGGTGGTGGTAAATATCGCGAGAGTGATGGCTCCAAGCCCTGACGGTGACATTACGGTGCCCGCTGCGCCTGCCAGTTGAGTCCAGGCGCTTTCCAGATTGGCAATCGTTGGCGAACCCGTGGTGCCATAAGAAAAACGGGCTCGTTTCTGTTCAATGTCTTCCAACGTATTATAAATAATGGTTGAGCCTTTATAGAGCGGAGCATTGACGAACCCATATTGCTCAGCGGGATCTCTCCCTAGCTGAGTCAGTTGGGTGCTGATGTTAAACTTAGAAATATCCTTATTAGATGTCATGATCTTCTCCACACACTCTGGGTTATTGTTACATTCGAGCTAAACTTTTTCGGGATAACATTGGGCTATCTCGTACTTTCTATTACCTGCTGACACTATTCGAAAAATTTAAAGAACGGAGATGCGCACAGCATTAAACCGATCAATATGATGTAGTAGATACCAAGACCTTTGTATTTTCGTAGAGCAGGTACCCGGTACACCAAGTAACATGGAATAAGGCAAGATACGATGCCGTATACCGGTGCGCCAATCTGCTGGAGCAGTAAAATTGGGAAGCGGGTCGACACCCAAGCCCATAGCAGCAGAATGATAAAGACGGATACGCCGATGGTCAGAACCTTTGCATTAATCTTTTCTTTCGCAATAAAGCGGGTTGCAATATTGACGATAATGCCTTTGATGGCTTCCTGAAAGCCGAGGAAAATGCCAAAAAATGCGGTCAGAATGGCAAAAATGTTAAGTACAGCGGTCATGATTTTGACCACGTTGCCAGGAATGACCTGAGCAGCAATCGCCATTGCAGAAATATTATTACGTGCCGCTTCAACGGCCTGTTCATGGCTCAGAGCGAAAGTGAATGAAAAAGCAAAAAAGATCACCGATACGGCTAAAATGATGTAGGCAATTCGATTGGTACGAATGGCGCGATAGGTGGCTCGTCGTGGGTCAGATTCCACCTTACGATAAGCAATATTCATTGGGCTCAGTATCTGAACAAACAAAATAGAGAACAGGGTAAATGGTAGCGTGAGTACCGCATCTCTGAGTAGTGGCAATATGTCAGGGAAAGCCCCAATATTGTTAAAGTCCCAATAGGGGATCATGACAAATCCAAGCAGCACAACAATGGCAAGCTTAACGATGACCATTGGCCCTGAGATTCTAAACAGCAGCTTTTCGCCTTGTGAAGCGATAATCACCAAGATGGTGAGTACCAGGAGTCCATACCAAAGGTAGTCTGATAGCAGTATGGAGCTTAAACCATAGGTGTGAAAGTAGGATGCGCTGTCAAAGGTGACCGCCAGCGAATAGGTCAGCATCCCTTTCAATAACATAATGAAGTAAGCAATACCGAGAAATACTCCCCAGTTGGCACCTAAATATTGTGTAATAACGCTTGAATAATCTTCACATTCAGGACTTTCAGATAATGTTTTTAAATATAATTCTTGTAGTAAATAAATTGCGGGATAAGCAAGAATTAGCGATAAGGTAAATACCCAAATTCCTTTCAGGCCAATTTGTACAGGTAAAAAAACAATTCCTCCACCTATAGCCATGCCAATACATAAAATAACCCATCCCATATCATATTTAGTGAATGGAATAGCACGAAAATTATTATTATGTTGTTCCTGCCCTGTAATATTTTTATCCATGATTCATCCCTAATTTTACAGCTAAGATTTATCTTATAGTTGTATTGAAATCGCGATAGTTTCTATATTGCTTGGGTTATTAATAGAATAATATGAATATTTTAATCATGATGTATGACGTAATTCACAAAAGCAGCGAAAATTGCGCTGCTTTATAGTGATAGTATCTATTTTACTTTGATTACAACGTGATCTCTATGCATTGCCAAAGGATATTTATTAAAAACAGTTGTGAGGGAAAGTAAAATATGAATCCGAATATTTCTTTAAAGCAGCTGCAAATTTTCACCAAGGTGGTCTATTACGGTGGAATATCTGAAGCGGCGGTGAAAATGAATTTGTCGGCTTCCGCCGTCAGTAAAAGCCTGAGCTTGCTGGAGGCTAATCTGGGCGTACAGTTAATACAGAGAACCACCAGAAATACTTGTACCACAAAGGTTGGTGATGATTTTTATGCCAAAATAGTAAAAATACTGTCAGATTTGGAAGATTCAGTCGACACCGTGAGTTACGACAATAATGAACCTCGCGGTGAGATAAGGGTAACGTGTTCTTTGGCGTTAGGTACGGCCCATTTAATGCACATCTTCTCTGAATATCGTAAGAAATATTCGAAAGTCAGACTGATTGTGGATTTGAGCGATAAGTTCGTTAACCTGAATGAAGGCCAGTTCGATTTGGCATTAAGAATTGTTAAAAAACCGCCAGAAAATTATGCTATGCGTGAATTGGCGCCAATTAATTGGGTGTATTGCGCCAGCGCTGAGTATTTGAAAAATCGAGGAGTTCCGGCCAGTATTCGAGATTTAAAAGACCATGATTGTCTGGTTTATCCAGGGATTGAGTCCGCCTGGTATTATCTTGACGATAACGGCGAAAAACAGCTGGTAAAGAGCCAACAGGAGCCGATACAGGCTAATAGTAGTTTGGTTTTGCTTGAAGCAGCGCTACGTTCTCAAGGGATTGCTTATTTGCCCACTTATTTATTGGGTAAACATATTGAAAATGGTGATTTAATTCCGTTACTTAAACCTAATTTGGGCAATGGAGGGCACCATCTTTATGCTCTTTATGTCCCGTGTCGATATGTGGATTATAATATCAGAACGTTCGTTGATTTTATTTACGATTGGGTGAATCCGGTTCCTTGGGATAACTGGACATCGGTAAATAAGAGATAGGCGTGTCTTTTTAATGATGTTTTTAAATTAATGATTAGATAATTATTTTATTTTTCTTGTTTCTTATAAATAGAAACTATGGATATCTCTATTTTCAGAGTAAGAATAATAAATCAGAAATGTTAATGTTAATTTCTTAACACGGATTTTCTTTCAAAATATGATACCCAAGTATTAAATTGATTGTTAGGGTGATTTTAAAAGAGGGGGTAAATTTTATTTTTTCTATTCACTAAGGCTAAGTTATATCTCTGGTTAATCAGATTAAAATTTCCGATTGTTGGTTAATCATTGGGTATTACATTCAATGAATATGAATGATGTTTTATCAAGCATATTATTGCGAATTAGGTACTCGATTTGCGTGTTCAGCATTTAGTTGAATATAAAGTTTATTCTGATATTTCATCATCCAGTAGCCGATATTTTTTAATATCGCTGACTTTTAGCTGATTCTGAGTGAGGTTCAGCCAGAATAACGCTTATGGGTGCTTGAGGTAGCGATATCGTTTAAATCGGCGGAGGACATTTTCTTTAGCATCAGTATTGCGCTATGTTTAGATCTCAACATGACCAACACTTTTTGCTTGATGTATATCGTTTAGCGAAAAAGTTATCCAAACTATAAAATTAGCTTCCGACCATTTTTACCAGTGTTCGCAGTACGGCTAACCTTTAGTGTCGCAAATTTAACTGCATGATGGCTGCATTTCTCTTTTTTAGCCCTGCTTGTGGTGTTTTATGCTGATTTTAAATGATAAAAAATTTTCGGTGAACTAGGTTAGAAAAAAACGGACGGTTATCGTTATAATATTTTAATATTAATGGTAAATTTGAATGTATTGCTTATTTAATTAGCTAATCTGGAGATAAAAGTTTGTTGGTAAAGCGTTCGCTAACAATTAAACAAATGTCGTTGGTAACGATTGTTGCCGTGGCGACAATCTGTATTTTTGTTGTGATACAAATGTTTGATTTTGTTCAGCAACGCAAACAGGATTACCTGATTCAGTTAGATAACATCGGTTATTCGGTTGCTGAGCCGCTGGAAAGAGACCTGTGGAATCGCAATTTGGAAGAGATACAGAACACGCTGGATGGCTTGATTGATGTTGGTTGGCTTAGCAAAGCGAATCTGCTGGTCAACGGGGAGATCATTCATTTATATAGCTTTCGAAAGTCGAATGACCGCGCTCCAACGTTCTTTGCTTCGATGTTGGGATTACCCATTAGCGCGCGGATGCCTCTTTATTCCCCCGAATATCGCTCGACAGATTCCAAACCAATGGGGTATTTGATATTAGAAGCGGATTCTTACCAGTTATATCAAGCTTCTCTGCATAAATTTGCTACCGTATTGGTGACCTATTTATTACTTGCTTTGATGCTCTCGATTGCTATCAGCTGGTGCCTCAATCGCTTATTGGTTTATCCACTGCGTGCCATTGCCGAAGACTTACGTACTTTGCCATCCGGCGTTATTCAGTACCATCAGCTTACCTTACCTCTGCGACATCAAGATGATGAATTGGGTATGTTGGTGCGAAATTATAATCGTAATCAACAGGCGTTGGCTAAGGCGCATAACCAGTTAAGTCGTCTAAGTACCCGAGATCCGGTCACGGATTTACCCAATTACACACTGTTTCAGGAATTGCTTAAACAGCAGATAGCCAATAGCTGTCTGACTAAGACCTCGTTCAGTCTGTTGTTTATCAATCTAGATTCCCTCAAGGATGTGTTTCAGGCGTTAGGGCCGGAGCGGGCTAACCAACATCTGGTGGAGATTATTGGGCGTATTCAACCAGTATTAAGCCATCATACGGTACTGGCGAGACTGCACGGTGAAGAGCTAGCGATATTAAGTAAATTCAGTGCCGCACCTCTGCAGGCGATGCAACTGGCTAAACGTCTGGTAGAGCTTGTTGAGTTACCCCTTGATGTTGATGAGTTTCATCTATTACCCGAGCTCAGTATTGGGATTGTTCAATATCCGAATGATGGTGAAGATGCGGATGAATTGCTTAGCCATGCTCAGTCGGCAATGCTGTTGGCTCAGCGGCGAGGGAAAAACCAAATCCAGTTCTTTGAACCTAATATGACCAATGAGGTTCAGCAGCGTTTAAAGATGAAAGGGGAAATTATTCGCGGCCTTAAGGAGAATCAGTTTCAGCTTTATTTACAACCTCAGGTTGATATTGCTACTGGCATTCCCTGCGGTGCTGAAGCATTGCTGCGCTGGCATTATTCTGCGGACGAGATCCGTTATCCGCTGGAGTTTATTCCTTTAGCTGAAGAGGCTGAACTGATCCTACCCTTGGGTCGTTGGGTATTGGAAGAGGCCTGTAGCATATTGAGCCGTTGGAAGCAGCAGGGCATTTCTCTGATCTTGTCGGTTAATCTCTCTGCTCTTCAACTGCAACAGGTCGATCTTATTGATCAACTGAAAGCGTTAGTTGAGCGTTACGATTTTGAGCCGGCCAAGCTCACGCTGGAATTAACGGAAACCGCGCATATCTACGATTTAGCGGAAGTGCTGCCAACGTTGATGAAAATACGTGAATTAGGCATATCTATCGCGTTGGATGATTTTGGTACCGGTTACAGTAATCTGAATTATTTGCGGCATTTACCGGTTGATGAGCTCAAAATTGATAAAAGTTTTATTGATGGTCTGCCTGAAGAGGGTGAACTGGTTAAAATTGTTAGTTCCGTCGCTCAGGTTTTATCCCTGAAGCTGGTAGTCGAGGGGGTAGAGACTCAGGCTCAGATCGATTGGTTACTGGCTCATGATATTCATATTGCTCAAGGATATTTATTTTCCCCAGCTATACCCTATAAAAAGTTTCAGGAAAAGTACCTGTCAGATTACTCTGAACCGCCAACTGATATTCTCTGAATCTAGCGGTATATCAGCGATTCCCCAGTAAATAGCCTGGAAGTTAATCGATTGCTTATGTGGTAATGAAATAACCAAGTTTTGGTCATAAAGTACCTAAAGCCCGCGTCTGTGATGCGATCCAGTTCATATTTCTGATTTTTCCCTATTGTTTCTTTAATAATTTAATATCCATAGTGTTAATTGGGTGTTATTTTCCTGCGCCTGTACCGTGTTGCTAATAAAAATAAGGAAGCATCATGAAATTGAGTATTTTTAAATCGCTATATATTCAGGTTTTATTCGCAATAACGGTTGGGGTACTGTTGGGGCATTTTTATCCTGAGATTGGCGCATCAATGAAGCCGTTAGGTGATGGTTTCATTAAATTAATTAAAATGATTATCGCACCAATTATCTTTTGTACCGTGGTGACGGGTATTGCCGGTATGGAGAACATGAAAGCGGTCGGTCGTACCGGCGGCATCGCGTTACTCTATTTTGAAATTGTCAGTACATTAGCGTTGCTGATTGGTTTAATCGTGGTTAACGTGGTGAAGCCTGGGGCAGGCATGAACGTTGACGCAAGCCAGTTAGATGCCAGTGCGGTAGCGGCTTATGCCGATGCGGCTAAGTCTCAGGGCATTATACCGTTCTTACTGGATATCATTCCTGGTAGCGTGATCGGTGCGTTTGCTAGCGGCAATATTCTTCAAGTGCTGCTGTTTGCTGTGCTGTTTGGTTTTGCTCTGCATCGTTTGGGTGAGAAAGGCCAAATGGTGTTTAACGTGATCGATAGCTTCTCCCGCGTCATTTTCGGCATTATCAATATGATTATGCGTTTGGCGCCGATTGGTGCATTCGGGGCAATGGCCTTTACCATCGGTAAATATGGTGTCGGTTCTCTGGTGCAGTTAGGGCAACTGATTCTGTGCTTCTACTTAACCTGCGTGCTGTTTATTGTGTTTGTGGTGGGAGCTATCGCCAGAGGCTTCGGTTTCAATATCTTTAAATTTATCCGCTATATCAAAGAAGAGTTGCTCATCGTTCTGGGAACCTCTTCTTCTGAGTCCGTTCTGCCAAGAATGTTGGATAAGATGGAGCGTTTGGGCTGTAAGAAATCCGTTGTGGGTCTGGTTATTCCAACCGGCTACTCTTTCAACCTTGATGGCACGTCGATTTATTTGACCATGGCCGCGATATTTATCGCTCAGGCGACCAATACGGAGATGAGCATACTCAATCAGATTACGCTGCTGGTGGTGTTATTGCTTTCATCGAAAGGGGCTGCCGGCGTTACTGGAAGCGGCTTTATCGTTTTGGCGGCAACCATTTCAGCGGTTGGCCATCTGCCATTAGCCGGATTGGCATTAATTCTGGGTATTGACCGCTTTATGTCAGAAGCTCGAGCATTAACCAATCTGATTGGTAATGGTGTAGCAACTGTTGTTGTGGCTAAGTGGTGTCGTCAGTTGGATGAAGAGAAACTCCAGTCCGAACTGAATAATCCAGGAAAAGAGGCTTAATAGACCGTTGTATAACTAGAATCGTTCAATTTATAACCATCTGTTCCTCCATTATATCCCGGTAGCTTGCTGCTGCCGGGATTCTCTGCATAATGTCACTATTGCAAGTTAGCCATCAGTTTTATCATTAAAATAGTAGTAGCATAACGTGATATCTCGACAGCCTGCTTTTTCAATAAAAAAACGTACAAAGATGCAAACATTCGCTGTCAGGCAATCATCACGATTCCCGTCCGGCTGATTTAAGCAGTAAATGAGGTTCCATTATGCAGTTTAAGTATTTACTCTCCGCGCTGAGCGGGGTCATGTTTATGTGGGTGGGAAGCGCGGCGCAAGCTGAAGCGTTAAAAGCCGATCCTGCCTGGCAGGAAGGGAAGCTGGAAAACGGTTTTAAATGGCAGATTTTGGCTACGCCGCATCGCCCGAGTGATAAAATTGAAGTTCGGTTAGAGGTTCATGCTGGTTCTTTACAGGAAGGCATACAGCAGACAGGGTTCTCCTATTTGCTTCCGCATCTCGCGATGGAGAAAACCGACAGTTATGAGTCGGAAGAAATTCAAAGCTTACTACCACTGATCACACCGGAAACTGAGCCTAAATCGCTGGTTGAGGTTTCTTACGATTACACCCGCTACAACCTTAGTTTGCCGACCAACAAACCAGAACTATTAAAAGAGGCATTTGGTTGGTTATCTGAGGCTGTCAGTCCTCCGACGGCAAGCAATGGTTTAATTCAGCTGATGAGTAACGATCCGCTTTCTCCACTGATTACCTTTCCGGCAGGCGTTAATGATGCCTGGTGGCACTATCGGATTAAAAACTCCCCATTAGTGGGCCATGAACCTGGAAGGCCTATCGCAGAAGGCGCAACGGCTGAGCGGCTGAATGAGTTCTACCTGAAATGGTATACCCCTGATTCAATGACGCTATATGTGGTGGGCAATGTTGACCGCCGTGCGATGGTTGAACAAATTAATAAGTCATTTGGTGGATTAAGCGGTAAGCGATTAACGCCAGCCACCATTGCAGCGTTGAGTGCATTGCCTGCAACGCCAGTCAATTTTTTATCTCAGGGCGTGGAAAAAGATCGCCTGAAGCTGGTCTGGGACGATCCATGGCATCCGATAGTCACGAAATTATCTCTGGAACGTCAGTGGCTGAGTATGATAGCTAACGATATGATCGCAAATCGGCTGAACCAGAAGATGGGCCGCGGCTCAGCAAAAAATGCGGCTCTGGATTTCGCATGCCAGATCCAGTTCCAGCGCTATCATTGCGATCTGACAATAGATACTCCGCTGGCAGCGATGAAAAATAATCTGAAGTTGGTTGCCGCTGAACTGGTGAAACTGGAGAAGGAAGGCGTTACTGACGCTGAGTTTAATACGCTGTTAGCAGAGCAGAAAGAACAGCTGGCTCAGATCATTTCTACTTATGCCAAGACGGATACTGCTCAAATTATGGCACAGCGACTGCTGGCTGAGAAAAGTGGTTCGATTACGGTTTCTCCCGAATCTTATCAGGAGTTACGCCAAAAGTTTCTTGATGGCTTAGACCTGATGACGGTGAATACGCGCATTAATCGGTTATTAACGATTAAGCCAACGTTGGTTCTGACTCAGCCTGCCGGGGAGCCGGAAGAGAATGTGCGGGTGTTGTCCGAACAGCTCGAGGCGATTATGGCACCTAAGGCTGACGAAGCTAAGTAAGCGCTAGTCTGGTGGATAAAAAATACCCCGGCCTGTTTTCAGCATCGGGGTATTTTTATTGAAGGGCTTTATACGACAGGCATGGCTGCGAGAGGAATAATTGCGCCACGGTATTGAATCACGGTGCTGGCGGTTAGATGACCGCGGATTGCTGCATCAACCACACTTCCCCCCTGTAAACGCACTGACAGATAGCCGGCGCTGAATGAGTCACCGGCGGCGGTGGTATCCACCACTTTTTCTTTTGGCAGTTTGACTGCCGGAATGACTTCCAACCCTTCATCGGTAGCAACAAGGCAAGAATCTGCCCCGCGCTTAATGACAATTTCACTAACGCCCAGCGCCTTGGTACGGGCAATTACGTTCTCATAAGGCTCTTCACCCCAGAGTAAGTCTTCATCATCCAGCGTCAGGAAGGCGATATCAGTGCAGGATAATACGTCATGATAAACCTGCTGAGTTTCTTCACGGCTTTGCCACAGGCGTGGACGATAGTTGTTATCAAAAATAACTTTACCGCCGTTTTTACGACATTCCATCAGTAGCTTTATCAGCTTTTCACGGCTTTGTTTATCGAGAATAGCTACGCTGATACCGCTTAAATAAAGGTAATCAAACTGAGCCAACTGCTGGCAAATGTGTGCAGAATCTTCACGCAGTAGCCAATAGCGGGCTGCCGCGTCATTACGCCAGTAATAGAATTGACGCTCGCCGGTATCATCAGTTTCTATGTAGTAAAGGCCCGGCATTTTATCGGCAAATTGTTGAATCAGATCGGTGTTGAGGTGTTCTTGTTGCCAGGATGCCAGCATTTGCTCACTAAAGGAATCGGTTCCCAGCGCGGTGACATAGTGCACGGCTAAGTTGTTAGTCGGCACCTGACGAGCAATATAAACGGAAGTATTTAAAGTATCACCGCCAAATCCGCGGCTGACGTTATTTCCTTTTTCCGACAGTTCAATCATGCACTCGCCAATAATGGCAATTCTTTTTGTTGTCATGATACGGCATCCCAATCTTAACTCGATAGATAATTGGGATTAGTTTTATAACTTACGGAACGATAGTCAAGGTAAAATAAAACATTGTTTCAATTATTTTACGGTAAGCATTATTAAGCTGACGATTTGTTTTGGTTTTCATCTGCGGTGGCAATCCATGCGGCGCAGAACAACGTTAGGCGGGCGAAGAAATAGAAGAAAGCCAGCAACCCGATAATAGAACCAAAGGCCGCCCCGGAAGGTGATTTTGCCAGTTGCGGCAGGGTGATAGTCATAATGAATTTGATAATTTCAAAACCGATAGCCGCCAGAAGTGTGCCTTTCATCAGTGCTTTTATATTGGAGCGTTGTTTTGGCAGCGCCCAGAAAATCCACAGGAACATAAAGTAATTAGCGGTAATGGATACCGCCAGAGCAATGGATGTCATTACCGGTCTTAACCAAGTGATATCATTTAAACCCAAAGCATCGATAATAGCCTGTTGAGCTGAACCGGCAACGGAGGTTAAGGCTATGGTGAACAACAGAGCCAGTATCAAGCCAGTTAGGGAAATGAAGTCTTTAATATATTTGAAATAGATTTTTTCCTGATCTTCCGGATTACGTTCCCAGACGTCGCGAGTTTGTGCCCGCACGGCTTCCCGCAGATTACCCATCCAGCTAATGCCGGAATAGAGGGCAACCAACAGGCCAGTAAGGCCAACGGTGGTACGCTGCTTGATGGCGGTGTTCACGGTATTTTCAAGGGTAATGGCCAGATTGGGATCGGAAACGCTGGTAACGATTTTATTGATCAGTCCGGCCAGCAGTTCAGGGTTAGAAGCTAGAATAAAACCGGCTGCCGCAAAAGAGACCATCAAAATAGGAATCAGGGATAAGAATGAAAAGTAAGTAATCGCTGCCCCAAACTGACTCCCCATACGATCGTTAAAACGTTCGGTTGCTCGCAATAAATGGGCAACGCTGGGAATAGCTTTAATTCTTTGTACTAGTCGGGAGGCAGTTTTTACGGTGTTCTTCATCAGAAAATTCTTTTGTTGTTGATCCGGATGGGCGATGGGAGAAAGTGGAAATCAAATCGCTCGCGGGTATACCGGTAATAGTAACAAAGTTTGTTGTTATGACCAAAAGGGGTAAGGGGAGTACTTATCCGCGAAGTTTTATGCCCGCGAAAGTTTCGTCCACTATGTATTGATGGTGGACGAAACGTTCACTGTTATTAAACTTAACTGACAAACATTAGCCAGATCGATTCCTTACCGTAAATCTTCACATAATAAAAAACCCGAATACCTAAACAGTACCCGGGTTTAAGATGACTGATAACCGTTATGCTTAACGCATGGTCACAAACTCTTCCGCAGCGGTTGGGTGGATAGCCACGGTGTTGTCGAAGTCTTTCTTGGTTGCGCCCATTTTAACGGCCACCGCGAAGCCCTGAAGGATTTCATCCATACCAAAGCCAATACCGTGGATACCGACAACTTTTTCCTCTTTACCCGCGCAAACCAGCTTCATGCGGCATGGCTGGCGATGAGAGGTGACTGCGGTATACATCGCGGTAAAAGATGATTTGTACACCTTCACTTGGTCGTCACCGTACTGCTGACGAGCCTGATCTTCCGTCAGACCGATGGTGCCGATAGGTGGATGGCTGAATACCACGGTAGGAATATTGCTGTAGTCCAGATGTTCATCAGGTTTGTTGTTAAACAGACGCTCGGATAAACGGCGGCCTGCGGCAACGGCAACCGGGGTGAGCTCTACTGCGCCGGTGTTATCACCAACAGCATAGATGCCCGCAACGTTAGTATTCTGGAATTTATCAACCGGGATATACCCTTTCTCATTGGTTTTTACGCCAGCAGCGGCCAGATTAATATTATCCGTTGCTGGTTCGCGGCCGATAGCCCAAATCAGGCAGTCGGTGGTGTGTTCTGTACCGTCTTCCAGCGCCAGCGTTAGGCTACCATCTGCATTTTTGCTGATGGCTTTTGGTATGGCATGGGTGTGTAACGTAGGGCCTTCTGCTGCCATAACTTCCAGCAAGGTTTCCACAATCATCGGATCAAACGTGCGTAATGGCGCATGTTGACGTACAAACAGATGTGCATCAGCACCCAATCCATTCATTACGCCAGCAATTTCTACCGCGATATAACCTGCACCAACAATGGCAACGCGTTTAGGCATGGCATCGAGCGCGAAGAAACCATCGGAATTGATACCATACTCAGCACCGGGGATTGATGGCACTGAAGGGCGACCGCCGGTGGCGATCAGAATATGGTCGGCGGTGATTTTTTCACCATTGACTTCAACGGTATGTGCATCGACAAAACGAGCGAAGCCATGAATGACGTCAACCTTGTTGTTGCCTAATACGCGATCGTAAGACTGGTGGATACGATCGATATACGCGGTACGGCTCTCGATGAGTTTCTGCCAGTCGAAATGGTTTACCGTAGTATCAAAGCCATAGTCAGAACCATAAAGATGGATGGCCTCGGCGATTTGTGCCGCATGCCACATCACTTTTTTAGGCACACAGCCAACGTTTACACAGGTTCCACCGAGATATTTAGCTTCGATAATGGCACATTTTTTGCCATAGGATGCTGCACGGTTAATTGAAGCGATGCCGCCGCTACCACCACCGATAGCGATATAGTCGTAATGTTTAGTCATGATAATGCCTACTGCTCTCTGATAGCCTAGAGGGGATTATGAAAGGTTCTCATAACCCGGTGGAGAATAAAAGATCCGTGGTCAGCTGAACGATTACATTTCCGCATAGACTGACTGGCAGGGATCGCTGTTGGTATTTAACCACTGATCGGGGATAGGTACCGATAATGTATCGGACATATCCTGTAAATTTTCACTTAGCCACTCGTTAGCCTGACGCATCAGTTCGAGTTCTTCTTTACTGTTTTTATTGGCATCTATTGCCGGTAAATCATCCAGCTGTTTAGATTCAACCACTTTGCCGTTCTGATACTTTTCATAAGACCAGCGACTGTTGGGGAGGAGTTTGTACTGAGTGCCATCAATCATTTTTTGATGGCGATAGCGAACCGGTACGGCTTTGCCCGCCAGATTATCAAATTTCCAGCCAATAAAATCACCGGGTACCGCAGGATCGGCATAAGTCCAGAAGCTGATGCCGCGACCAAGCTGTACATTCAACTCTGCCGGTGTACCGCCTTCATCAATATATTGCACCTGAACGCTTTGCTGATTGCTGTCTTGAAACCGGGTAATGCTGATTTTTTCGTTCCCTGATTTTACTACCAAGGAACATTGTCTAGCGCCGCTCCAAAACGTGAGTAAGGCTCCATCACCTTTAGGAATCGCGGGTTTGTTTTCAGGCTTACCGGTCGCACTATCTTTGGCTGGAGAATAGGTATAGCCCCGAACTTCAGAAGGTTTTTCACCATAGAAAACCCACTGAGCAATCGGAGATGGGAAGATAAATTGCCAGACCAGCCAGCCGCCCAGAACTACTACGGCGACAGCTGAAAGGCTAATGCCAATCAACTTGTCTTTTTTCATCACAATTCCCAATGATAGCTATTCATAAATGAGCGCTTACTCCGGCGTAATCCAGCTCACTTTGGTATGTCCGATGCCCTCAGGCACTAAGACTTTATGTATCCATGGTAAAACCGCATTCATCTGCTGTTCCAGTTTCCACGGTGGATTAATCACAATCATTCCCGATGCCGTCATGCCACGGCGCTCGTTATCAGGCTGAACTGCTAGCTCAATTTGTAGTATGCGGCGAATGCCGGTTTCTTCCAGTTCTTTGACCATACGTTTGATTTGCTGACGAAGCACCACAGGATACCACAAGGCATAAACTCCGGTAGCGAAGCGTTTGTAACCTTCCTGAATTCCCTGAACCACTGCCTGATAATCGGTTTTCATTTCATACGGAGGATCAATCAAAACCAAACCGCGGCGTGAAGCGGGAGGAAGCTGAGACTTCAGCTGTTGATAACCATCGGCGCGCAGAACTTTACAGCGCGGATCTTTTAGAAATTCATGGCGCAGCAGAGGGTAATCCGTTGGATGTAGCTCGGTAACGTGCAGGCGGTCATATTCACGCAGCAATTGAGCGGCAATCAGTGGCGAACCGGGATAGTACTTTAGCTGCCCACTCTTATTATAGGCGCGGACCGCGGAAAGATAGGGTTCAAGTTCAGCAGGAATATCATCACGTTGCCAGATACGGGCAATACCTTCCAGATATTCACCGGTTTTCTCCGCGTGTTCGCTACCTAAAAAATAGCGACCGGCTCCGGCATGCGTATCAAGATAAAGAAAAGGTTTCTCTTTTTCTTTCAGCGCTTCAATGATCAGGCTCTGGACCGTGTGTTTCACAACATCGGCATGGTTGCCGGCATGGAAGCTGTGGCGATAACTTAACATAATGTTTTAGACTTTCCTGTGAATAAATTATTCTTAATTAACTGAATTAATTAAAAATTAAGATGATTATCGTCTCAGTGTTATCCGCCAGAGAACCAACTAAAAAGCGTTTGTCCTGAAAACGGGCGGCACGTTGCGTTATGGGGCACAGTATAAACTGTCTGGTTGATAAAAAGTGAAAATCATTGTTGGCTTTATTCTATCAATGGAATTGAAGAAGCCGATAGTGTTGCTGTCAGTATAAGGCTGAGGTTATCCCTTAGTGAGTTAATGGATCGAACCATTGGAGTAAGAAGTAAAGAGAATATCTATTAATAGGATTTGTATCACCAGCCATTGATTTCGACCATAATAGTCCTCATGTTAGTTTTATCGCCAAATTTAAGGACCGTTTTTTATGACTAACCCATTGTTAGCTTTTCAAGGTTTACCACCATTCTCTTCCATTACGCCTGCTGACGTTGTTCCGGCAGTCAAATCAGCGCTGGCGGACTGTCAGGCTGAGGTCGAGAAAGTTGTTGCTCAACCGGGCCCGTTTACCTGGGAAAATCTGTGCCAGCCTCTGGCAGAAGTTGACGATCGGTTAGGCAGAATTTGGTCACCGGTCAGTCATCTGAATTCTGTTAAGAACAGTGCGGAACTGCGTGAGGCTTACGAACAGTCGTTACCGCTGCTGTCTGAATACGGCACTTGGGTTGGTCAGCATAAAGGGTTATATGAGGCTTACCGCAATTTAAGAAACGGTGAAGCGTTTAATCAACTGACTAAAGCACAGAAAAAATCGGTAGAAAATGCGCTGCGTGATTTCGAACTGTCCGGGATTGGTCTGGATGCGGAAAAACAAAAGCGTTATGGCGAAATCGTCTCTCGCCTGTCCGAACTGGGTTCAACCTACAGCAATAATGTGTTGGATGCCACCATGGGCTGGAGCAAATTAATTACCGATAAATCTGAACTGGCAGGTTTGCCGGAGAGCGCGTTAGACGCGGCTCACGAAATGGCAAAAGCCAAAGAACAAGATGGCTGGTTATTAACGCTGGATATGCCAAGTTATTTACCGGTTATGACCTATGCCGATAACCGCGAACTGCGCCACGAAATGTATCAGGCATTTACCACACGTGCTTCCGATCAGGGGCCGAATGCCGGTAAGTGGGATAATAGCGACATCATGGCTGAAACGCTGGCGCTGCGCTACGAGCTGGCTCAATTACTCGGGTTCAACACTTACGCGGATAAATCTCTGGCAACCAAGATGGCGGAAAACCCGCAACAGGTGCTGGATTTTCTTAACGATCTGGCTAAACGTGCTCGTCATCAGGGTGAGCAGGAGCTGGCGGATTTACGTACCTTTGCCGAGCAGAACTTTGGCAAAACCGAGCTTGAACCTTGGGATGTTAGCTACTACAGCGAAAAACAGAAGCAGCATCTGTATTCCATCAGCGATGAGCAGTTAAGACCGTATTTCCCTGAGCAGCGTGTAGTAGAAGGGCTGTTTGAGGTGGTTAAGCGGGTATTCGGTATTACCGCCAAAGAGCGCAAGGATATAGACGTTTGGCATCCGGAAGTGCGTTTCTTTGAGCTGTATGACGCCAGCGGTGAATTACGCGGTAGTTTCTATCTGGACTTATACGCCCGTGAACATAAACGCGGTGGAGCCTGGATGGATGATTGCATTGGCAGCCTGCGTTATGCCGATGGTCATTTACAAAAACCTGTGGCTTATCTGACCTGTAACTTTAACCGTCCGATCGGTGATAAACCGGCGCTGTTTACTCATGATGAAGTGACGACCCTGTTCCATGAATTTGGTCACGGTATTCACCATATGTTGACCAAAATCGATGCGGCGGGCGTATCCGGAATTAATGGCGTACCGTGGGATGCAGTGGAGTTACCGAGCCAGTTCTTGGAAAACTGGTGCTGGCAGCCTGAGGCATTAGCCTTTATCTCTGGTCATTATCAAACCGGCGAGCCGCTGCCTCAGGAGATGCTGGATAAACTTCTGGCGGCTAAAAACTATCAGGCGGCGCTGTTTATTCTGCGTCAACTTGAATTCGGTCTGTTTGATTTCCGTTTGCACTATGAATATCAGCCTTCAGAAGGCGCGAAGATTATGCAAACCTTGGCGGAAGTGAAAAAACTGGTGGCGGTTATGCCTGCGCCATCTTGGGGACGCTTCCCGCATGCCTTTAGCCATATTTTTGCTGGTGGCTATGCCGCTGGCTACTACAGCTACCTGTGGGCAGAAGTTCTGTCTGCGGACGCGTTCTCGCGTTTTGAAGAGGAAGGTATCTTTAACCCGCAAACCGGTCGTTCATTCCTCGATAATATCCTGTCTCAGGGTGGTTCAGATGAGCCTATGACGTTGTTTAAAAACTTCCGTGGCCGTGCGCCTCAGTTGGATGCGATGCTGCGTCATTATGGCATTAAAGGATAACGCTGAGGGTGTCAGTCTATTTAATCTGTGAAACAGGCGCCGATTCCGGCGCCTTATCCGTTTTAGCCGAACGCTGGGGCTTGGTTAGTGATGAGCAGTCGGTGATGGCACTGGTGTTAACGCCGGAACGTCTGGAGCTGCGAAAACGAGATGAGCCTAAGCTAGGGGCGATTTACGTTGATTTTGTTGCCGGAGCAATGGCACATCGGCGCAAGTTTGGCGGTGGTCGCGGTGAGGCGGTGGCTAAAGCAGTTGGCATCAAGGGCAGTTATTTACCCGATGTGGTTGATGCTACCGCCGGTTTAGGCCGAGACGCGTTTGTGTTGGCCTCCGTGGGATGCAAAGTGCGGATGCTGGAGCGCAATCCGGTGGTTGCTGCTTTATTGGATGATGGCTTACAGCGGGCTTATGCGGATGCCGAGATAGGTGGCTGGCTGAAGGAGCGTTTGACGTTGCTGCACGCGTCGAGTTTGACCGCGCTATCAGACATTCAACCAGCGCCTGACGTAGTATATCTGGACCCTATGTTTCCTCATCGGCAAAAAAGTGCACTGGTCAAAAAGGAAATGCGGGTATTCCAGTCATTGGTTGGTGAAGACTTAGATGCGGATGGATTGCTGGAACCAGCTTGTCAGATAGCTAAAAAGCGCGTGGTGGTTAAACGACCTGATTATGCTCCTCCATTGGCAAATCGCCAGCCTCAGGCATCAATCAATACCAAAAATCACCGTTTCGATTTGTACGTCACGCTATAAATCATACCCGTTTAGTTTCCGCGGGTTGATGCGGATCCTGTCATTAAATTCGGCGATAGCGCAGCTTGCACTATCGCCGTCAGCCTATTTTTATAACACGCCTTGACCTAACATGGCATCTGCGACTTTGACAAAGCCGGCAATATTGGCACCGCTGACGTAGTCCGTCTGGGCTTTGTTGCCGCCATAGTTTACGCAAGCCTCATGGATATCATGCATGATGTGCTGTAAGCGTAGATCGACTTTCTCTGCTCTCCAGCTAACGCGACCGGCGTTTTGCGCCATTTCCAGACCGGAAGTGGCTACGCCACCGGCGTTGGCTGCTTTACCTGGCGCAAACAGCACGTTAGCCGCCATTAGCGCTTCGGTTGCATCAATGGTGGTTGGCATGTTGGCCCCTTCAGCGACCGCTTGAACGCCATTTTGAATAAGCAGTTTGGCATCGGCTAACTCTAATTCATTCTGGGTAGCGCAAGGCAGGGCGATATCGGCCGGTACGCCCCATGGACGCTGGCCTTCAAGATAGGTTAAACCACGCTCGCTCGCGTAGTCCTTCATGCGGCCGTAGCGGCTATTTTTAATATCGATCAGGTGAGCCAGTTTATCGGTGGTGAAGCCTTCCTCATCAACGATAGAACCGCCGGAGTCGGAAGCGGTAATGACTTTTGCTCCCAGTTCCATAGCCTTCTCAATGGTGTATTGAGCCACGTTACCTGAACCAGAAACCGCAACGCGTTTGCCTTCAAAACCTGAACCATGACGTTTTAGCATGGCTTCAGTGAAATAAACCAGACCATAACCAGTGGCTTCTGGGCGGATAAGACTACCGCCAAACGAAATGCCTTTACCGGTGAAAACACAAGCGGTGTTGTTCGACAGTTTCTTCATCATACCGGCCATATAGCCGACTTCACGACCGCCAACGCCGATATCACCTGCCGGAACATCGGTGTCTGAACCTAAATGGCGATATAACTCGGTCATTAATGCCTGACAGAAACGCATGATTTCAGCGTTACTTTTACCTTTAGGATCGAAATCAGAACCGCCTTTACCGCCGCCCATTGGCAGAGTAGTCAGCGCATTTTTAAAGGTTTGTTCAAATCCCAGAAATTTAAGAATAGACAAGTTTACTGAAGGGTGAAAACGCATACCGCCTTTGAACGGACCAATGGCTGAGCTGAATTGAACCCGCCATGCACGGTTAACTTGAACGACGCCTTGGTCATTCATCCAGGAAACGCGGAATTGAATAACGCGCTCAGGTTCGACTAAACGTTCCAGCAGCCCTAGTTCGGTATAGCGCGGGTTTTCCTGTAGGAAAGGCCAGAGGGAAGTAAATACTTCGCGAACGGCTTGTAGAAATTCTGGTTGATGGCCGTCGCGTTTTTGCAGCATGACGAGAAAATCGTCCACAGTGGCATAATGATTCATTGATGTGATTCCTGTTGTCTTTTTTATTTTTTCCACGAAAAAACGCTATTCAGCATGGCGAATATTAGCGGGCTTCATGATCTGTGATGTATGTTCTTTCTGACTATAACACTAAATTATAGTGACAAAGCAAGCCGTTTTTTTAAGATAATTAATAGAATGAAACGATAGAGGCGGGAATATTAGAATCAATCATTATGCAATTTCAACAATTAATAAATCTAATTCAGATTTAATTCGACCTCTCTAATCTACTGATTTATATTTAAATTATAATTAATAAAATAGACTCGTTACGGATTTTGGCGTGATTGAATCTATAATATTCGAAGAAACCAGTATATTTCTCTTATTCTTAATCACAGATTAGCGCTAATAGTTAGGCGGAGATTTATCTTTTATTGGGGAAGGGGCGGAGGAATAATTTATTTCTATTGGTATTTTTATTAAACAAACGTCCGCATAAGCGGACGTTATATTATTTAAGCGAGAAATTATTCTTCGTCTCGCAAAGGAACAATCAGCATATCAATGTGCACGGTATTAATCAGCTGGCGGGCAGAAGACATCAGCTTGCTCCAAAAATCCTGATGATGGCCGCACAGCACAAGATCTATATCATACTTTTTAATTGCATCGACGAGCACTTGGCCGAGGTCGCCGCTACCGCTGAGCGTTTCGGCAATAGGATAACCGGCATTGGTTGCCAATTCGGTCAGTGCATTGTGGGTTTCTTCAGAGATGCGTTTTTGCATGTCACCCATATTGACATCGATTAATCCGGTATACAGATCGGAGTAATTGACATCTACGTGGATCAACGAAACTTTAGCGTTATACGGCCTAGCCATAGACACTGCTTTTTCTACCAGTACGCTGCTTTCCGGAGATAGGTCAACTGCAATCAAAATGTGTTTATATGACATAGGATAACTCCTTCTATAGGATCCGCTAACTTAGTTAAATAATAGCACTAATACGTGTAACTAAAGTGGTATATCGATCACATGATGTAAGCTTTTATCGCCGAATAATCCTGATCTCGATTCTGGTTAAGCATCATTACTTTAATGACTATAAAATAACGACAGGCTATTGGCTATAGTCCAATTTTATTCAGACCTTAATCATAGTGTGTTATTAGGGCTTCGGGTAATAAAAAACCCGTGGTGTTCATCACACTACGGGTTTTTATTCACCATTGGCTGATGATTAGATAAGTTTAAGCGCAATCCAATACAGAGAACCGGACAGCAACACCGCAACAGGTAGGGTTAGTGCCCATGCCAGAAAGATGTTCTTAACCGTTTTGCTCTGCACACCGCCACCGTCAACTAACATGGTACCGGCAACAGCAGAAGACAGAACTTGTGTGGTGGAAACCGGCATGCCGGTATAGCTGGCTACCCCGATGGACAGTGCGGCAGTAATTTGAGCAGAAACGCCTTGGGCGTAGGTCATGCCTTTTTTACCGATCTTTTCACCGATGGTCACCGCAACGCGTCTCCAGCCCACCATGGTGCCTAATGCTAAGGCTAAGGCGACCGAGATAATAATCCAGATAGGCGCATACTCAACGGTGATTAACAGATCTTCACGCAGCTCTTTGATATAGCGCTTATCTTGTGATGACGTTTCCGGTAGCTTGGTGACTTTAGCTGCCGTATCAGCAACGCATAAGAGTAAACGACGCAGTTGACCACGTTGCTCTGGTGCCAGTTGATCATAGCTGGTTAAACCCGCCAGCATTTGCTGTGAGTGACCAATAGCGACCAGAGCCCGGGAGTTATCGCAGTGATACTCGCTGTTGGAGCTGATCATTGGCAGCGGATCCGCATTGTTTTGCCCAACAATATGAGGAATGGCTTCACGGTGATTTTGATAATACTGCTCAAGGTGACCAATCGCATCACGAGTACGCGCAATATCATAACCGCTGGCACTCATATCGACGACGAAACCGGCAGGAGCAACGCCAATCAGCACCAACATTAACAAACCAATGCCTTTCTGGCCGTCGTTGGCGCCGTGAGAGAAGCTAACGCCAATCGCGGACAAAATCAGCATGATACGCGTCCAGAATGGCGGTTTACGTTTACCGTCTTTCTTTTCACGTTCTGCTGGCGTTAAGTGAATTCGCTGACGCTTTTTGCTGCCGCTCCAGAAACGACGCAGCATAAAAATCATCGCGCCGGCCAGAATCAGGCCAACTAACGGTGACAAAATCAGCGACAGGAAGATTTGAATCATCTTCGGCAAATTCAGCGCATCGACGATAGATGAATCGGTAACGATAGCGTTAGTCAGGCCGACACCAATGATAGAACCGATTAGCGTATGTGAACTGGAGGCTGGAATACCAAAATACCAGGTTCCCAAGTTCCAAATAATCGCCGCCAATAGGACTGAGAACATCATCGCTAAACCATGGGTTGAGCTGATATTGAGCAGTAAATCAGTGGGAAGTAGATGCACGATCGCATAGGCAACGCTCAGGCCGCCTAGCAAAACGCCCAAAAAGTTGAATACACCCGCCATAACAACAGCAAGCTGTTCACGCATGGCGCGGGTATAAATAACGGTAGCTACTGCGTTGGCTGTATCGTGGAAGCCATTAATTGCTTCGTAAAACAGCACGAACAGTAACGCGAGACCCAGCATTAGGGCAGTATGAAATTCTAGTCCTGCAAATATGTTTAGCATAAACCTTACTGTCAGTAATGGAGGTGGACGGGCGCATTATCAGCACAATTCTCCTGTTGGAAAAGGGGTAATTCACTTTTTTTTTGTTTCTGCAAAGTTGTTTACACTCTTTTACAAATATAACTAATTGTTATTTAATGAATAAATCGCCATATAAAATTAATATCATTCTGATAATAAAAATGGAATTCTCTGGTAGTAACTGGCGATGAACAATACAATCCGCTCATAAAGTGTAGATTAGCCGTAACAATATCGTCGGCAAATTTCAGAGGTTGGTGTGCTAGAACAAAAAGATGTGGTGATTATAGGTGCCGGAGCAGCAGGATTATTTTGTGCCGCTCAGGCCGGACAGTTAGGCTTGGAAGTGCTGGTTCTCGATAATGGTAAAAAGCCGGGACGGAAGATATTGATGTCCGGTGGCGGGCGCTGCAACTTTACCAATATGTACACCGATCATGGCGCTTATCTCTCTGATAACCCACATTTTTGTAAGTCAGCATTGGCGCGTTATACCCAGTGGGATTTTATTGATCTAGTCAGCCGACACGGTATTGCTTACCATGAAAAAACCTTGGGTCAGCTTTTTTGTGATAATTCAGCACAGGATATTATTGATTTACTGCTGAAAGAGTGCGAACAAGGTGGCGTTGAGCTGCGCATGCGTAGCGAAGTATTGAGCGTAGAACCCAACGAACGGGGCTTTCTGCTTCAACTGCCAGCGGGCGATATTCAGGCCAAATCGTTGGTAATAGCCAGCGGCGGTTTGTCTATGCCCGGATTAGGCGCGACCCCTTTCGGCTATAAAATTGCACAGCAATTTGGCATCAAGGTGTTACCGACCCGCGCTGGCTTGGTTCCTTTTACGCTGCATAAGCCCTTGCTGGAGATGCTGAATGTGTTATCGGGAATCGCGACACCGATAACCGTGACGGCCAATAATGGCACCAGCTTTAAGGAAAGCCTGTTATTTACTCACCGTGGGCTTTCTGGCCCGGCAATCTTGCAAATTTCCAGTTACTGGCAGGCCGGTGAAACGATAGCCATTAATTTATTTCCTGAATTGGATATCGACGGCTTCCTGAACAGCGAACGGCTGGAGCATCCAAATCAAAGCCTGAAGAATAGTTTAGCTCGTCATTTGCCCAAGCGATTAGTGGAGTGCCTGCAAACGTTGAATATTGTTCCTGATGTGACGCTAAAGCAGCTTTCAGTGCCACAACAACAGCGGTTAATTGAGGAACTCCAAAACTGGCAGATACAACCTAATGGCACGGAAGGTTATCGGACTGCTGAGGTGACATTAGGGGGAATAGACACCAAAGCCTTGTCATCCAAGACCATGGAATCGAATCAGGTTCCCGGCCTCTATTTTATTGGTGAGGTGGTTGATGTCACCGGTTGGTTGGGGGGATATAACTTTCAATGGGCGTGGAGTTCTGCCTGGGCTTGTGCGCAGGCGTTGGCTCAGCGGGAGTAGCTTGCTCGGCGTGCTCGTGCCACGGGTTCCCTTGTCTTTACGTTATTCCGAGGCTTGATTATCTAATATCATTTTTGCAGGTTGTTTGTTTACTACGACAAGTAGATGAATACCAAAATATAAAATAATGTTTGGATAATTTAGTCTCTCGCTTCTGATAAATTCATCATTGGATACTCTGATTTTATATAAGCCTGCTACCTGATCTATTGATACATCACAGAAAGGTTATCGAATAATATACGCTGGCTTTTGGTCTTTAAACGGAAATAAATAGCAATAAACACTTTTTAGTTAAGGCTATATTTATTAATTTTATTCATAGGGGGACTTTATCCGTTCTTTATTGTTGTGCATATGGCTTCAATCTGTTCATAGAATATCTCAATAAATCATAAAATTATTAATTAATATCAATATAATAATAGTGTTATCGCTATCGTGATATGCTTTCTGCTTAATTCAGGCGCGCTAATACAACAAATAACGTTTAAAAATTTAAACAGTGAGTGCTGACGGTATGCCTCTCAGGGAATCACGTAGTTAACGGATGATGAATAGAAAACGTATTTTCCGCCAAGAGGCGATAAATAATCAAAGGCAACAGTGGGTAGGTAAAGTCTTGTTGCTATCCGGCATTCCACCATGGTTAATATCATTACTATCAACGCTGTTTATTTTGGCTTTGTTTTGTTCTCTCTATTTTTTTCACTATACCCGAAGAATAGATGTAGAAGGCGAGATTATTACTATTCCCCATTCCATCAACGTTTATTCTCCCCAGCAAGGCTATATTATCAAGACCTATATAAAAGTAGGGGATATGGTTAATAAGGGAGATCCGCTGTATGAAATAGATGTTTCTCGTACCACTAATTTAGGCAATGTGAGCGCCGGGACAAAAACCTTAATTAAAAGCCAAATTGAAAATATCGACGCAATAACCGTCAAGCTGGAAGGAAATAAACAAACAACAATAGCCAGTTTACAAAGTCAGTTGGAACAGTACCTTTCATCCCATAAAGAAACCGAGAAGCTGATTGCCAGTGCCAGAGAAGGCGTGGAGAAAATGCGTCAGGGCATGGTTAATTATGAAAGGTATCTACGCAGTGGCTTGATTAATAAAGATCAGTTGAATAATCAGTCTTATCTCTTTTATCAGCAGCAAAATGCCTATCAGGGATTGAAAAGTCAGGGCATTCAAGAGGATCTGCGAATATCTGAATTGAGAAGCCAGATATTAACGCAGTCTGCCGATTTTGATAATCAGATCTTACAGAATGAGTATCAGCGCAACGATCTACAGCGCAAAATGATTGAGTCCGATGCCGGAGACACCATTATTATCAGTGCTCAATCATCTGGTCAGGTTGAATCATTAAGCGTGACCATCGGACAGATGGTCAATGCGGGTAGCAGCCTGGCTCAGGTTAGTCCAACCCAAAATAAACAATATTACTTGCTGCTCTGGCTACCTAATAACAGTCTGCCTTACATCAAAAATGGCGATGGAATTAATATTCGCTACGATGCGTTTCCGTCTGAAAAATTTGGCCAGTTTCCCGGTCAAATCGATACCATCTCCTATATACCGGCATCCCGCGAGGAATTAGCCCTGTATACCAGTAGTCCGGTTAAAAATCCTAATGAACCTACAGAAAACTTCTATAAGGTTTTGGTTGCCATCAAAGACACCAGCTTTAGTGACAAAGGAAAGCAGATGCAGCTCTCTAGCGGACTGAAAGCCAGAGTCATCGTGTTTCTGGATAAAAGACCGCTTTATGAATGGATGTTTATTCCTTTTTACGGCATCAAAAATAGTGTGGTTGGACCGATAAATGAATAACTCTCTATTCGAGTACATTAATAAGCGACTCAGCTTTAGTTTATGTAAAAAGGTACCGCAAATATTACAAACGGAATCATCCGAATGTGGACTTGCCTGTTTGGCTATGGTGTCCGGGTATTATGGTCTGAATATTGATTTATTTAATTTACGCCAGCAGTTTGGTATTTCGACTCAGGGAGCCACCCTTAACCTGATTAATCAAATAGCGGCTGAACTGGGGTTAAAAACCCGGTCGTTGGCGCTGGATATTGATGAAATCAAACAGCTAAAAAGGCCCTGTATATTACACTGGAATATGAACCACTTCGTGGTATTGGTGGCGGTCAGAAGGTCATCATTTATTATTCACGATCCGGCTTTTGGTCGACGCGTTATCGGGATTCAGGAGTTATCAAACAGCTTTACCGGCGTGGCGCTTGAACTATGGCAGGACAATAAATTTGAGAAGAAAACCCAAACCACTCGGGTGAAGTTGATCGAGCTGTTAAAAAACATAGCCGGTTTGAAAGGGGCGTTAACTAAAATATTTTTCCTGTCGGTGGTGGTTGAGGCAATCAATCTATTGCTACCGGTCGGTACTCAGTTGGTGACCGACCATGTTATTCAAGCCAGAGATCATAGCTTGCTGTCGGTTATCTGTATTGGCCTGCTGCTCTTTCTACTATTTCGAACCTTTGTCAGTATGATTCGCGCCTGGATATCATTGGTTATTGGGACATTAATTGATATCCAATGGAAAAGTTCTCTGTTCGATCATCTGATGAAATTGCCGCTGGAGTTTTTTGAGAAAAGAAAGCTGGGGGATATTCAATCTCGTTTCGGTTCCCTTGATTCAATCAGAAGCACCTTTACCAACAGTCTGGTGGGGGGAATGATTGATAGCATCATGGTTGTTGGTCTGATTACGATGATGTCGTTTTATGGCGGCTGGTTGGTTTGGGTGGTTATCGGCTTTACCGTGGTGTACTCCATTTTGCGTTTTGCGACCTATAACTATTACCGGCAGCTATCTGAAGAACAGATCGTGAAAGGGGCCAAATCTAGCTCTCATTTTATGGAAACCCTGTATGGTATTTCAACGATAAAAGCGCTGGGTATCGATAAAAAACGGTCTAACTTTTGGTTGAATCTGAATATTGATAAAGCCAACTCCAATATAAAACTCACTCGTTTTGATATGCTGTTTTCCGGTATCAATACTTTTCTGTCGACGCTCGATCAAATTACCATGCTTTGGTTAGGTGCATTGATGGTGATTGAGAATAGTATGACGCTGGGGATGTTTATGGCGTTTAATGCTTATCGCGGCCAGTTTTCCGATCGTTCCAGCAATTTGATTAACCTAATAATGCAGCTCAGAATGTTGTCTCTGCACAATGAGCGTATTTCCGATATTGTGTTCACCGAAGCGGAGAAAGAGATGCCGGAACGGCAGGTTTTCCAGACCGGTGAGGCGATCCCTTTCGAAATTAGAAACCTGTCTTTTCAGTATGACTCCTTATCCAAGCCGATATTTGAAGATTTCAACCTGAAGGTGGAACCTGGTGAAAGCGTGGCTATTGTTGGGCAGTCCGGTGTAGGGAAGACCACTTTGCTTAAGGTCATGTCTGGCCTGTTAAATCCCGTCTGCGGTGAGATATTCATTGGTGGACTGGATATTCATAAGATTGGTTTGAATAACTATAGAAATGCTATCTCCTGCGTCTTACAAGAGGATAAGCTGTTTTCTGGTTCGATAGCCGATAACATCTCGGGCTTTGACCTGCAATTAGATCGAGAGCTGCTGATTGATTGTGCAGTGTATAGCAATATACATGAAGAAATCATGAGTATGTCGATGGGATATGAGACGTTAATTGGTGAACTGGGTACCGGTCTGTCTGGCGGACAAAAGCAGCGGTTATTTATTGCCAGAGCGCTTTACCGCAAACCTAATATTATCTTTATGGACGAAGCCACCAGCCATTTGGATTTAGATAACGAAGCGTTTATCAATAATTCCATATCGCAGCTTAATATTACCCGTATTATTGTTGCCCACCGTCCTTCGACCATTGCTTCCGCTGATAGGGTGGTGACTTTGGGCAATAGCATGATGGATACAGAGCCCTTAGAAGGGGAATAGTGCCGGTATTATCTTAGCTGACTGTCTTTACTTCCCCGGCGGTTATAGCCAGCTTGCGGCAGGCTTTTCTTATCCAGTTGATTCTGGCAGGCAAGGCAATATCTGACGCCCGGTAGCGCCTGGCGTCTTGCTTCCGCAATGGGTTCTCCGCACTCGGCACAGTGCGTCGCGCTTTCGCCATGATTAAGCTGCGAGCGGGCTTTGGCCACCGCATCAGAAATGGTGCTGTCAATTTGATCCTGAACCGCCCCGTCAGCCGCCCATCCACTTGCCATGATAAAACCTCCTACAGAGCTGATGGTGGAAATGATGATGTGCTCTTATTAATACTATGGAGGCTATTTATTGGCATGCAAGAATTATGGTTATTTATTCATCTAATATGGATTTAATTTATTGATATTTAAAAACAAATAAAATAATTCGATTTTTATCCAAATTTTGATAAAAAAGAGCTTTACAGATGGTATTGATAATGATTATTATTTACATGTTTTCAAGGGGCGGTCATTCATGCCCACCTCGGGAAAGCACGACATTGCTCACATTGCTTCCAGTGTTTATTTTAGCCAGCCTTGCGCTGGCTTTTTTTTATTCCGGTTTTGAACGTCCGTCGCTGATTCGATTGAAACAGGGCATTGCTATCGCTAAATGTGGGAAATTTGCCGGAATATAGGCGGATAGTGGTAGAATAGCGGCGGTATTACGCCATCAGCAACCCAGAGAAACATTCGTCATGGACATCAAACAGATCGACCTCATTTTTTCGTTATTACAGCAAATGTGCGTCTATTTGGTGATTGCTTATCTGTTAAGTAAAACCCCGCTGTTTATTCCATTGATGCAGATTACTATTCGTTTACCTCACAAATTACTGTGTTACTTCACCTTTTCCATGTTCTGTATTATGGGCACCTATTTTGGTTTGCAAATCGATGACTCGATTGCCAATACTCGAGCGATGGGAGCAGTATTAGGGGGAGTGCTGGGTGGGCCGTCTGTCGGCTTCTTTGTTGGTTTGACCGGGGGGATACATCGTTATTCTCTTGGCGGGATGACCGCCATGGCATGTATGTTGTCAACCATCGTTGAAGGATTGGTTGGCGGATTACTGCACCGTTATCTGGTTCGCCATAATCGCATGGATTTACTGTTTCAGCCTTTAACGGTGGGCGCTATTACGCTGTTTGCCGAAGCCCTGCAAATGCTGATTATTTTATTAGTTGCCCGGCCATTCTCTCAGGCTTTGCATTTGGTTAATGATATTGCTTTACCCATGATGATTGCTAATACCGTAGGGGCGGCAATGTTTATGCGCATTTTGCTGGATCGGCGGGCAATTTTTGAAAAATATACCACCGCCTTTTCAGCTAAAGCCTTGCAGATAGCAGCCCGCTCGGAGGGAGTGTTGAGGCAGGGCTTTGACCAGAAAAACAGTATGCGGGTGGCGCGAATACTGTATGAGGAATTAGGCGTTGGCGCGGTTGCGATCACCGATCGTGAGAAACTGCTGGCCTTTATCGGCATTGGTGACGATCACCATTTAGCGGGTGCGCCGATCACTTCACACCATACCCATAAAGCGATTGAAAACAATCAGGTGGTGTATGCGGATGGTAACGAAGTGCATTATGCCTGTTCAATCACGCCTAATTGTAAGTTAGGTTCGACGTTGGTTATCCCCTTACGCGGAGCGGAACGAACGGTTATTGGTACCATTAAACTCTATGAGCCAAAGACCCGTTTGTTTTCATCCATTAATCGCACGCTGGGAGAAGGGATTGCCCATTTGCTATCGGCACAGATTCTGACCGGTACGCTGGATCAGCAAAAACAATTGTTATCCCAGTCGGAAATAAAATTGCTGCATGCACAGGTTAATCCCCACTTTCTGTTTAATACATTGAATACGTTGTCGGCAGTGATTCGAAAAGACCCCGGTCACGCTCGACGGCTGGTTCTTTCGTTATCTACCTTCTTTCGTAAGAACCTGAAGCGTAGCAATGATGTGGTTAGCCTAAGTGATGAGTTGGAGCATATTAACGCCTATTTGGAAATAGAGAAGGCGCGCTTTGCTGACCGATTAACCGTTGAAATTGATATTCCTGACGTTTTATTGCCTTTATCTCTGCCGGCATTTTCACTACAGCCGATTGTAGAAAATGCCATTAAGCATGGGACCTCCCAGATGTTGACGACAGGGTGTATCACGATTAAAGGCCATCATGAAGTTTCAGATATGGCTCATCAGTCATTGGTTCTGACGGTAGAAGATAATGCCGGACTTTACCAGCCTCGCCCCAATGGTGATGGATTAGGGATGAGTCTGGTCGACCGGCGTATTAAAGGCCGATATGGCTATGATTACGGTATCAAGGTTGAAAGTGAGTTTGAGAGTTTCACCAGAGTCGTGATTCGGGTACCTATTATTACCGCCGGAAATGATGAGCTTTTTGAAAGTCGCCCAACCGCTTAAGTAACATTTTTGACCGCTTAACGGGCTAAGCAACCGCTTATATATAATTAACTGTATCGTTTTTTACAAACGGGTATGGTGGTGCTCTGGAAACTCTCTCAGGGAGTGGCAGCATAAAGTTAATGGTTACTGCTGGTCGGTGGAATAGCTATTCCACGCTTGATGAAAAGGTATCGATATGTAGACCTCTATCGTGCTGTTGGCATTGCTTTTTGCCATCCTGTTTTTTCTGCTCCGTTAAAATATCGCTATCCTTTACATCATCAAGATGAAAGGGCTATCGATGGGAACGTAACGGCTAATGCTTAATCCTATATAAGTTAGTCGGTCTTCGAGTGGTAAAGCCGGGCAATATGCCCGGCTTTTTTATGGTTCTTAAGTAAAGTATCAGTGAGCTTTTGCTATTTTTTATTATTGCGGGGCGTTTTAATCCTACAATGTATAAAAATCAAAAGAGTATTGATTTTAGCGCGGGTTCTCTTGCTAAATGTATCAATTGCACGGGGAGCATTAGCATGACACTTGACCATATCATTAGCCTTACCATGAATTTTGTCCGTAACCATCAAGTATGGGGGCCACCAATTGTCTTTTTTTTGGCATTTGGCGAATCCATTGCTTTCCTTTCCCTGCTAATTCCGGCCACGGTGATCTTGATTGGCATCGGTGCGATTATCGGTGAAAGTGGTATTACTTTTTGGCCCCTGTGGGTGGCGGCTTCAGCCGGTGCATTTTTTGGCGATTGGATTTCCTACTGGTTTGGTCGGCACTACAAAGAAAAGGTGGCGGAAATGTGGCCGTTATCGCGCAATCCGCAGATGCTGGTACGCGGCCAGCACTTTTTTGATCGTTGGGGAACCGTTGGGGTCTTTATCGGGCGTTTCTTTGGTCCGTTGCGTGCAACCGTCCCTTTGGTGGCCGGCATCTGTGATATGCCCTCCAAGCCGTTTCAAGCGGTTAACCTCTCTTCGGCAATTCTATGGGGTTTTCTGATGTTAGCGCCCGGTGCCTTTGGTTTGCAGTGGATCACCCATTATTTGAGTTTTTAAACCGGACTTGTTTGATGATTATGCGAACAGTTAAGCAAAGCGCGATAAAACGGTCTGGACATTTATACAGTATTCTCTTACTTTTAACGCTTATTGAATAGCAACGCCAACATCCGGAGGCGCGGTGGATAGCAGCTTAATAATGATTATGGCCGCAGGTGTCGCAGGGCTAATCGTGGGCGGACTGGTTTCGGTGCTTTATAGCCAACGGCATAATCTGCAACAGGAAAGCCAAATTACATTATTAAAGTCTCAGCTTGATCAAGCCTGGTCTGAGAATGATGAGCTAGTGGCTGAGCGACAAAAACAGCGTCAGGAACTCCAACAGGGTCAGCTGGAACTGCGTGATACGCTGGCTCGTTTAGCCGCGCTACAGGAAAAGTCGCAGCAGCAGCTATTGTGGCATGAAGAGTGTGAACGTTTAAATCAGGAACTACGTAGTCTGCAAGGCATTAATAATGCATTGGAAGTTGAACTACGTGAAATGTCGACCCGCCTTGAAGAAACGCGTTTTGCCGCAGAAGAAAAACAGCGCCTGCTGATTAACAGTGAGCAGCGTTTAACCGTGCAGTTTGAAAATTTAGCTAACCGCATTTTTGACCAAAGCGGCCGCAAGGTTGACGAGCAAAATAGACAAAGTTTGGATCGACTATTGGTTCCTTTGTGTGAGCAACTGGACGGGTTTCG
The DNA here is from genome assembly GCF_900112475.1 of Pragia fontium DSM 5563 = ATCC 49100. GTDB lineage: Bacteria > Pseudomonadota > Gammaproteobacteria > Enterobacterales > Enterobacteriaceae > Pragia > Pragia fontium. The sequence continues at coordinate 86,839 of NZ_FOLW01000009.1, forward strand.
CCGTCAGGTTCAGGATAGCTATGGGCAGGAAGCGCGGGAGCGTCATACCTTGACCCATGAGATTCGCAATTTGCAGCAGTTGAATGCCCAAATGGCTCGCGAAGCCCTGAACTTAACCAAAGCCCTGAAAGGGGATAATAAAACCCAAGGTAACTGGGGCGAAGTGGTGCTCAGTCGGGTGCTTGAAGCATCGGGGCTGCGTGAAGGCTACGAATATCGGACCCAAGTGAATATTCGTGGCGAAGAGGGAAATCGGCAACAGCCGGACGTGATTGTTAATCTTCCACAGGGAAAAGATGTGGTTATTGACGCTAAAATGTCGCTGGTGAGCTACGAGCGTTATTTTAACAGTGAAGATGAGCAAGAACGGGCCCAAGCGATTAATGAACACGTTGCCTCTGTCCGATCGCATATTCGCCTGCTGGGGCGTAAAGACTATCAGCAACTGCCAGGATTACGCTCTTTAGATTATGTGTTGATGTTTATTCCGGTAGAACCAGCATTTTTATTGGCTATCGATCGTCAGCCAGAATTAATCAGCGAGGCGCTACAGCAAAATATTATGTTAGTGAGTCCGACGACATTATTGGTGGCGTTGAGGACGATCAGTAACTTATGGCGTTATGAACATCAGAGCCAGAACGCTCAGCAAATTGCCGATCGCGCTGCGCGGCTTTATGACAAACTAAGACTGTTTATTGATGATATGATGTCACTCGGCCTTAGTTTGGATAAGGCCCATGATAATTACCGGCAGGCGATGAATAAGCTATCTCAAGGAAGGGGTAACGTTATCGGTCAAGTGGAGGGCTTCCGCGCGTTAGGGGTTGAAGTCAAACGGCCGATAAATCCGACGATATCGGAGCCAGCTGTCGCTGAATCGTTATCAGAAATACCGAATAATATTACCTTGTCAGAGCATTCTGCTGATATTCCCAAAGAATAGCAAAAAAGAGTTAGTGGGTGGGTATGTTTCAAGGGGTTTCTGGTAAACTGAGCCGATTTTAATTCTTATTACCAACTATTGAACCAGGCTATAAAAATGATGAAGGATTCGCAGGAAACAACACATTTTGGTTTCCGCACGATCGAAAAAGATGAAAAAGTGGCGATGGTTGCGGAAGTTTTCCACTCTGTGGCGTCTAAATATGATTTGATGAACGATCTAATGTCATTTGGTATCCATCGTATATGGAAGCGCTTTACTATTGATTGCAGCGCCGTTCGTGAAGGGCAAAAAGTGCTCGATTTAGCCGGTGGTACCGGTGACCTGACGGCTAAGTTTTCGCGTTTAGTTGGCGAAAAAGGCGAAGTGGTACTGGCTGACATTAACGATTCTATGCTGAAAATGGGGCGTTCTAAACTGCGTGACATGGGCATTGTTGGTAATGTGAACTATGTACAAGCGAATGCTGAAGCGTTGCCTTTCCCGGATGATTACTTTGATTGCATTACCATTTCCTTTGGGCTGCGTAATGTCACCGATAAAGATAAAGCCTTAAGATCGATGTTCCGAGTTTTAAAGCCAGGCGGTCGCCTGCTGGTATTAGAGTTTTCTAAGCCGGTGGTTAAGCTACTGAATACCGCTTATGACGCATACTCTTTCCACGTATTACCGAAAATCGGTGAAATGATCACCCGCGATGCGGATAGCTATCGCTATTTGGCCGAGTCTATCCGTATGCATCCCGATCAGGATACCTTAAAAGGGATGATGGAAGAGGCGGGTTTTGACAATGTTAACTACTTTAACCTGACCGGCGGTATTGTCGCATTGCACCGTGGTTTTAAGTTTTAACAAAGGATTGCTATGTTGTTTGTTCCCTTGATTGCCGGCGTGATTGAGACTTCGCTTAACAGTTTGCTCTTTCGCGATCGCAGTATGCAGTCGGTTAGCCACAGGCTGGCAGGTAAGACGTTAAAGTTGAGTCTGCAAGAGCTGTCGACGTCTTTGACGCTGGTGTTTAGCATTAATCATATTGATGTTGTCAGTCAGTGGGAACAACCGGCTGATTGTACTCTGCTCACTCGCTTGCCGATTCTGTTTTCTCTGCGCGATCGCCAGCGCCTTTCGGCGCTGCTTCGAGACGGAGAGGTGGTGGTTGATGGTGATATGCAGGTCATACAGCAGTTTGTCACGCTTATCGATCTCGCTGAATGGGATCCCGCTGAGTGGCTGTCACCGTATATTGGTGATGTTGCAGCAGAGACGCTAAGCCAAGGGGTTCAGTCCGGTGTTCGAAAAATTCAGCAATGGACTCATCACCAACAGGATTATCTGGCTCAGGCAGTGACTGAAGAATGGCGTTTGGCTCCGAGCAAGTTGGAAGTGCTGCACTTTAGCGATCAAGCGGAAATGTTAAATCAACAGGTCGAATCTCTGGCCAAAAGAATAGAGAAGCTGGAGAAAGCCTGATGACCCCGTCTGAATTATTTCGTTTGTATGCCATTATTCGCGTTTTCCTGACCCATGGTCTGGATGAGTTAATCCCTAAGATGCGCTTAACCTGGCCGCTGAGAATGTGGTGCCGCTCACTGTTCTGGATGAAAAATAAATACCCGGATAAACCATTAGGCGAACGTTTGCGCTTGGCATTACAGTCTTTAGGCCCGGTATGGATTAAGTTTGGCCAGATGATGTCTACGCGCCGAGACCTTTTTCCACCGGTGATTGCAGACCAATTAGCGCTATTGCAGGATCAGGTTGCACCGTTTGACGGTGAGCTGGCTCGTCAGCAGATTGAAACTGCAATGGGCGGTAAGCTGGAGCAGTGGTTTGATGATTTTGAACCACAAGCTTTGGCGTCGGCTTCTATTGCTCAGGTACATACCGCAGTGCTCAAAAGCAACGGCCGGGAAGTGGTGCTAAAAGTGATTCGCCCGGATATTAAACCGGTTATAGAAGCGGATATTCGCCTGATGTATCGCATTGCTGGTTGGGTACCGAAACTGTTGCCCGATGGCCGTCGCCTGCGCCCGCGTGAAGTGGTACGTGAGTATGAAAAGACCCTGTTGGATGAGTTAAATCTGCTGCGTGAAGCGGCAAATACCATTCAGTTGCGCCGTAATTTTGATGGCAGCCCGATGCTTTATGTGCCTGAAATTTTCACCGATTATTGTCGTGAAAATGTGCTGGTTATGGAGCGTATTTATGGCATCCCGGTATCGGATATTGAAGCGCTGGAAGCTAACGGCACCAACATGAAAATGTTGGCTGAACGTGGTGTTCAGGTGTTTTTTACGCAGGTATTCCGCGACAGCTTTTTCCATGCGGATATGCATCCCGGCAATATTTTTGTCAGCTATTCTACTCCTGAAAATCCACAATATATCGGTATTGACTGTGGCATCGTCGGTTCTCTAAGTAAAGATGATAAACGCTATTTAGCCGAGAATTTCATCGCCTTCTTTAACCGGGATTACCGTAAAGTTGCTGAACTACACGTGGATTCCGGCTGGGTACCGCCGGATACTAACGTTGAAGATTTTGAGTTTGCTATTCGTACCGTATGTGAACCTATTTTTGAAAAGCCGCTGGAGGAGATATCCTTTGGTCACGTGCTGTTGAATCTGTTTAATACCGCTCGTCGGTTTAATATGGAGGTTCAGCCACAGCTGGTTCTGCTACAAAAAACGTTGCTGTATATCGAAGGATTGGGGCGTCAGCTGTACCCGCAGTTAGATCTGTGGACCACCGCGAAACCGTTCCTTGAATCATGGATGCGCGATCAGGTTGGTATTCCTGCGTTATTCCGTACCCTGAAGGAAAAAGCGCCTTACTGGATAGAAAAATTACCGGAATTACCGGAATTGTTTTATGACAGTTTGCGACAGCACAAAGAATTACAGAGCAGTATTGATAAACTGAGAACTCAGCTTTATACCCGGCAGGGGAAGCAAAATCAGTCACGTTACCTTTTTGGGGTAGGTGCTACACTGTTGGTAAGTGCTACAATTTTGTTCGTTAGCCATATTCCCGTTTGGCCAGCATGTTTGGCTGGTGCCGGAATCGCTTCCTGGCTGATTGGCTGGATTAAAGCGGCTTAAACAAATTTATTACTACAGCTTGATGAAACTGCCGTATACTTGTCGGCGATCACAAAATTAACCCGCTATCTAATGAAGAGGCATATCACATGGGTGGAATTAGCATTTGGCAATTACTGATTATTGTAGCGATTGTCGTATTGTTGTTCGGAACGAAGAAACTGCGTACCCTCGGCTCCGATCTTGGCGCATCCGTCAAAGGCTTCAAGAAAGCCATGAGCGACGATGAGACCACTTCTGCAAACACTGCAAATAAAGAAGAAACTCAGAAAGACGCTGATTTTGAAGTGAAATCTATTCCAGAGCAGCAACAGCCTGAAGCTAAAGCTGAAGAACAAAAGAGTCAGAATAAAGAGCAGGTATAATCCGTGTTCGATATTGGATTTGGTGAAATTGTACTGGTATTGATCATCGGACTGATTGTTCTCGGCCCGGAGCGGTTACCGGTAGCGGTAAGAACGGTGACTGGCTGGATTAGAGCAATGCGTTCTCTGGCCTCATCGGTACAAAATGAGCTTACTCAGGAACTGAAGCTACAAGAGCTAAAAGAAAGCCTGAAGAAAGCTGAACAAGCGGGTCTGCAAAATTTGTCTCCGGAGCTTAAGGCTTCTATGGATGAATTAAAAGAGATGGCCAGCGGGATGAAGCGCAACATCCAGAGCGATCTTAATAGTGCTGCCGAGTCTTTTGACAAGCCACCATCTCCTTCTCCAGACGCTGTAGCGACGGATAAAGCAGATACGGCCGCGAATGATACCGTGGCGAATAACAGCAAAGTACCTCCTGTTAACGCTGTTGCAGACGTTACTACACCGACTGTTGATGTGGCCGTTAAGTCAGTACAGCCGGAATCGGTCTCCGTACCCTCTAATAAACCTGATAGCGAAAAATAATCCATGGCAGTAGAAGATACCCAACCGCTTATCAGCCATTTGATTGAATTACGTTCCCGCCTGTTACGTTCGATGGTGTGTATCATCACGATTTTTCTGGCGCTGCTCTATTTTTCAAATGATATTTATCACATGGTGTCGGCACCATTGATGGATCAATTGCCGAAAGGCGCAAGCATGATTGCTACTGATGTGGCATCGCCATTTCTGACGCCTATCAAGCTAACGCTAATTGTGTCGGTCTTTATCTCTGCACCATATATTCTGTATCAAGTATGGTCGTTTATTGCGCCAGCGCTGTATAAGCACGAACGTCGTTTGATGATGCCCCTGTTGTTCTCCAGTACGGGGTTGTTCTATCTGGGAATGGCCTTTGCTTATTTCGTGGTCTTTCCGCTGGCGTTTGGCTTCTTTGTCAAAACGGCACCAGAAGGGATATTGATTTCCACCGATATCAATAATTACCTGAACTTTGTGATGGCGCTGTTTTTTGCTTTTGGCGTATCGTTTGAAGTACCCGTTGCCATTATCCTGCTGTGTTGGAGTGGGGTCACTACGCCAGATGACTTGAAGAAAAAGCGTCCTTATATCATCGTCGGTGCTTTTGTGGTCGGGATGTTATTAACGCCACCGGATGTGTTCTCACAGACGTTATTGGCGATACCCATGTGCATCCTGTTTGAGATCGGCGTGTTCTTTGCCCGCTTTTATGTTGGTAAAGGCCGCAAAAAACAGCGCGATCAGGATGACGATGATGATGAAACCCGCTCGGATGAAGGTGACGAAAAGCCTTCAGCCTGATGGATAATCCATAATTCTGATTTAAGCCGCCTTTCTTGGCGGCTTATGTTTTTATATAACACCAAAGGATAGCGGTGTTTAATCAGCAGGAGAAAAGTGATGTTTGATATTGGCGTCAACTTGACTAACCGACAGTTTGCTCAGGATCGGCATGAAGTCGTGAGTCGAGCAAAAGTGGCGGGTGTTAACGGTATGCTGATTACGGGGACGTCTTTAAAAGAGAGTTTGGCGGCCAATCAGTTATCCGATCACTATCCTGATTACTGCTGGAGTACGGCTGGCGTTCACCCCCATGACGCTTCTGGCTGGTCTGAATCATGCGCTCAGCAAATTTATCAGTTAGCGGCGAAAACCAATGTGGTTGCTATTGGTGAATGCGGTCTAGATTTTAATCGTAATTTTTCAACGCCTGAGCAGCAGGAACTGGCGTTTAACGCCCAGTTAGCCATGGCTGCCGAGCTGGGTATGCCGCTGTTTTTACATTGCCGAGATGCCTATCCGCGTTTTATTGAACTGCTTCGTCCTTGGTTACCGAAAATACCGGCGGCGGTGGTTCACTGTTTTACCGATAACCGTCAGGCTCTTGAAGCGTATTTAGCATTAGATTTATACATCGGCGTGACGGGTTGGGTCTGTGATGAACGGCGTGGTCAGGAATTACGCGAACTGGTGCCGTTGATCCCGGCGGATAAATTATTGCTGGAAACCGATGCGCCTTATTTGTTACCGCGTGATTTAACGCCAAAGCCCACTTCACGGCGTAACGAACCAGCTTATCTGGCTCATGTATTGCAGCAGGTGGCTATTCTGCGTGGTGATGATGCGGCTGAGTTAGGTGAAACAACGCAGAAAAATGCCTATCGGCTGTTGGGATTACGTTGAGTCATCGCTGTTGAAGCGTATGATAGGTTTGAGAGATAAAATTGTCGGGCCAAGTTCCCGTCAAGAGCACAGAACAGAGGAGAACTTTTGTGAGCTATATTATTCCGGGTGCTTTTCCTGAACGCCGACTGCGTCGGGTTCGTTACCATGATTTTAGCCGTCGCTTGGTTTCTGAGAATCAGTTGACGGTTAACGATTTGATTTATCCGGTATTTATCATGGAAGGCGAAAATCGCCGTCAGGATGTCCCTTCTATGCCGGGCGTTAGTCGAATGACTATCGATATTTTGGTTAAAGAAGCGGAAGAGTTGGCTAAGTTGGGCGTGCCGGTTCTTTCTCTGTTCCCGGTTATTGAAGCCGATCTTAAAACCCTGCATGCTGAAGAAGCTTATAATTCGCAGGGTCTGGTTCCTCGCGCGATTCGTGCTTTAAAGCAGGCAGTACCTGAGTTGGGTATCTTAACCGACGTAGCCCTTGACCCGTATACGGTACACGGTCAGGACGGTATTATCGACGAAGATGGCTATGTGATTAACGATATTACCAAAGAGATTCTGGTGCGTCAGGCCATGTGCCATGCCGCTGCCGGTGCGGATATTGTTGCCCCAAGCGATATGATGGATGGGCGTATTAGCGCGATTCGCCAGCAGCTGGAAGCGCAAAACCTGGTGAATACCCAGATTATGGCTTACTCCGCAAAATATGCCTCTTGCTACTATGGCCCTTTCCGCGATGCGGTAGGTTCCAGCGGTAATCTGAAAGGGGGCAATAAGAAAACCTATCAGATGGATCCGGCAAACAGTAATGAAGCCTTGCAGGAAGTGGCTCAGGATCTGCAAGAAGGGGCGGATATGGTGATGGTTAAACCGGGAATGCCTTATCTGGATGTGGTTCGTCAGGTAAAAGATACCTTTGGTGTGCCGACTTTTGCCTATCAGGTTTCTGGCGAATACGCGATGCATATGGCTGCTTTCCAGAACGGCTGGCTACAGGAAAAACCTGCGGTGATGGAATCCTTACTCTGCTTTAAACGTGCTGGCGCAGATGGCGTACTAACCTACTTTGCTAAGCGTGTGGCTCAATGGCTGCATGATGATGCTATGCGTCGTTAATAGTGGATGCCTGAAAAGTTATATGATTGCCATGAAACGGTTGGCAACTTCAAGGATGTTAATCGGAGGGAGAGACGGGCTGGGGGTCGTAGCAGCTTTAGCTGCCGGAGTGCCCGTAGCCCGGCTAGGCCCGACGCACGTCTAAGCTAATACAGGTGCCCTCCCGGCCGAACATGAGGGCGATGTGAGCATAGGGCTTTTTACGGCCGGAATATCCACTGGTATCGAAAAACACGTTTGGTATTGATCTCATGGCCGCGAATATCGCGGCCACTATTTTATTAACTCGTTCTAAACTACGCTAAACATCAATCGCGTTTCTCAAACTGTGTATTACTGATCTTATGTTCAACTTTCTGATTGATTAGGTTCAACAGCAGAATAGAGCGGGTTTCGCCATCGGGTTCGGCGTAAATCGCCTCCAGCCCTTCGAAAATCCCTTCGGTAATAATCACCGTGTCGCCGCTTTTTGGTAGGCTAGGATCGCTGACCTGTTGCTTAGGTTGCATCATCAGGCTTTTAATCAAACTGAATGGCACGGTAACCGGCATTTTACCAAAGCGAATAAAATGGCTAACCCCGCGGGTGGCGCTGATGGTGGTGGTATGAATTCTTTCCGGATCCAACTCAATAAACAGATAATTCGGGAACAGAGGCTCATCAAGGATGACCTTTTTACCACGAACAATTTTTTCTACCTGATAGGTAGGACTAAAGCTGGGAACATCCTGTCGTTGGAGATGCTCTTGAGCGCGCGTAAGCTGTCCGCGTTTACAGTAGAGTAGATACCAAGATTCCATTAATTATACGCCTAGTAATAATTCGCATTAAGGATAGCAAAACCGTTTAGCAATAAACATAAGCATCGGGGATTTAGTCGATTAATCTGAATATTAGGATTATGCTGGGAATCATTATCAATAATTGTTTCAATCTAAATAGTAATCGATCACAGTAAACGTGAGCGTTTTCCTGTATAAATAGCGTGTTAATAACTAAATAAAGAAACAGAGGTGGTTGAAATGGAAGCAATATTGTTGAGCAACGGTAAAACATCCGGTGACGCAGAATTGTTAGGTTACGCTAAAAAACAGATCCTGACAGTATTGGCGTCTCGGAAGGTTTCCAAAGCAATATTAATTCCTTATGCCCTGATTCGTAGTGATTATGACGATCGCGCTCGTGATCTGGAAAAGAGTTTAGGTATTTCCGTCACCAGCATCCATCATTTTGATAAACCAGCAGAAGCCATTGCACAGGCAGAATGCATTATCATCAGTGGTGGTAATACCTGGATGTTGAATCAGATGCTGCATGAGAAAGATTTAATTGTGCCTATCCAGCGCGCAGTACGTGAACGCGAAGTTCCCTATATTGGTTGGAGCGCAGGCTGTAACGTAGCATGTCCATCGATCAGAACAACCAACGATATGCCAGTACGTAGCAGCGTAGTATTACCGTCGCTGGGATTGTTCCCGGTACAGATTAACCCTCACTATATCGACGCGCACCTGAGCGGTCATATGGGCGAGAGCCGTGACGAACGTATTGCCGAATTTTGTGCGGTTAACCCAACAGAGTCCGTGGTTGCGTTACGTGAAGGAAGCTTGCTGCAAATTTCGGGTAACACACTGAGTTATTTCAGCGCCAAAGATCAGGGGTTCAAAATCTTTCGTCACGGTCAGGAAATCACTGAGCATTTTGACACCACTGCACTGAATTCATTAGTGCCTTTTACCTGCAGCTAAGCGCAAAGTTAGGGAAACCTTTCTATAATGACATCTTAACCGGCCACAGATAACAACTATGAAATACCGAGACCTACGGGAATTCCTCGATCTGCTCGAGAAGCAGGGGGAATTGAAACGCATAAAACAACCGATTGACCCTTATCTTGAAATGACGGAGATCGCCGATCGCACACTGCGCGCGAACGGGCCTGCGCTATTATTCGAAAATCCTAAGGGGTATCAAATACCCGTATTATGTAACCTGTTTGGCACGGCGAAACGCGTTGCTATGGGAATGGGGCAGGATGATGTCGGTGCGCTGCGCGATGTGGGTAAGCTGCTGGCATTTCTTAAAGAGCCGGAGCCACCAAAGGGCTTTCGCGATCTGGTGGATAAGCTACCGCAGTTTAAACAGGTATTGAATATGCCGACTAAGCGGTTGGCGTCGGCACCTTGTCAGGAGCAAATCTGGCAGGGTGATGATGTTGATCTTAGCCAACTGCCGGTCATGCATTGCTGGCCTGAAGATGCCGCTCCGCTGATTTCATGGGGGCTGACGGTAACTCGGGGGCCACATAAAGAGCGGCAGAACTTGGGTATTTACCGCCAACAGGTATTAGGTAAGAATAAGGTCATCATGCGATGGTTGTCCCATCGTGGCGGTGCGCTGGACTTTCAGGAGTGGTGCCAGCAAAATCCCGGGCAGCGTTTTCCGGTGGCTGTTGCACTAGGTGCCGATCCGGCAACGATTTTGGCTGCCGTTACGCCAGTGCCGGATACCCTTTCTGAATATGCGTTTGCCGGATTATTGCGCGGCTATAAAACGGAAGTGGTTAAGTGTATCTCGAACGATCTTGAAGTACCCGCTAGCGCTGAGATTGTGTTGGAAGGGTATATTGAGCCGGGGGAAATGGCGCCGGAAGGGCCGTATGGCGATCACACTGGCTATTATAATGAGATTGATCATTTCCCGGTGCTGACGGTTACCCATATTACTCGCCGAGCGGATGCTATTTATCACTCGACTTATACCGGTCGTCCACCGGATGAGCCTGCGGTGATGGGCGTGGCGCTTAATGAGGTTTTCGTCCCTATTTTGCAGAAACAATTCCCGGAAATTGTTGATTTCTACTTGCCACCTGAGGGATGTTCCTATCGGATGGCGGTTGTGACCATGAAAAAGCAGTACGCCGGGCACGCTAAACGTGTGATGATGGGCGTTTGGTCCTTCCTGCGGCAGTTTATGTACACTAAGTTTGTTATTGTCTGCGATGATGATATCAACGCCAGAGACTGGAATGATGTGATATGGGCGATTACTACCCGTATGGATCCCGCCAGAGATACGGTGTTGATGGAGAATACTCCGATAGACTATTTAGACTTTGCTTCGCCGGTTTCAGGGTTGGGTTCCAAAATGGGTATGGATGCCACCAATAAATGGCCTGGAGAAACTCAGCGGGAATGGGGGCGTCCAATTACTATGGATCCGGCCGTTCGTACTCGCATTGATGAGATCTGGGATGAACTGGCAATATTTGACGATAAAAAAATGCCTGAATAATTGCCGTGTAATCGGCAATGGCTTGAATTTAATGACTCTGTAGAGGGAGTACATGGCTATATTGAACTGCAAGATCGCTTCTGTAGAGTCGATCACTGACACGGTTTTTCGCGTACGTTTAGTTCCGGACGTACCGGTTTCATTTCAGGCCGGTCAGTATTTGATGGTGGTGATGGACGAACGGGATAAGCGCCCGTTCTCTATGGCATCAACACCGATGGAAAATAACCTGATTGAATTACATATCGGCGCCTCTGAAATTAACCTTTACGCAATGGCGGTGATGGACAGGTTACTGGCTGAGGATACCATTAGCATCGATATCCCACACGGTGATGCCTGGTTACGTCAGGACTCTCAACGGCCGATTCTGTTAATTGCTGGCGGTACCGGTTTCTCCTATGTGAATTCTATTCTGATGACGGTATTGGCGCAGCAGCCTGAGCGTCAGATTTCCCTGTATTGGGGAGGAAGAGAAGAAGCTCATCTGTATGACTTAACTCGTCTTGAGTCTTTGACGGTTCAATACCCAAACCTGAATGTGGTTTCGGTAGTCGAGCAGCCTGATGAGCTGTGGCGTGGGCGCAATGGAACCGTACTGGCCGCTGTGTTGTCTGATTTTGGTTCTTTGTCTGAGCATGATATCTATATTGCCGGACGTTTTGAGATGGTAAAAATTGCCAGAGAACGTTTCTGTAATGAACGCGGTGCCGATGAAACCCGAATGTTTGGTGACGCTTTCTCTTTTATCTGACCATCAGACAACGTTAACCGCAGGGTGTATTAACCCGGATCGTTTGTACATACCGCTGCACACACATCTTTGACAACTTGTCATTTGGAGATCGGCCACGGTCTCCAAAATGGCAGGTTTTATTTCAGATAGCTGAACTAAGAGGGACTCATGACAACTATCAATTTATTACATTCATCACTGTTACCTCTGCAAGGCGGCATCAACTTTCGCGATCAGGGGGGAAACCTCGCTCAGGATGGTCGTAAAGTTAAACCGGGCCTGTTATTGAGAGCGGGTGCTCTGGATCGATTAACCGCCGATGACTGCCATTATCTTAGTCAAATACCGCTAACCAATATTATTGATTACCGCGATGCCGACGAAGTAAAAGCAAAACCAGACGTAGTTTGGCAAGGGGTACAATATGACAATATTCCGGCTAATCCATTAACGGATGAAGTGAATGCTAACTTTGCCAAATTGACCGATGAGGCTCTGGCTTCATTTAACGCCGTTGATTTTATGAGTCGCTTATACAACCAGCTTCCTTTCAATAATCAGGCCTATCGTCATCTTACCCAAGTGATGCAGCAGCCGGGAGAAGGGGCACTGGTTCAGCACTGTGCGGTCGGTAAAGATAGAACCGGAATTGGTTCAGCCATTGCGCTGTTAGCTTTAGGGGCAAGTCGTGACACGGTGATTGAAGATTATATGCTGACGGAGACCACGCTGGCGCCTTATCGCACCGAGATCCTCAACCATATGTCAGCCCAACTGAGTGAACAGCACGGTATTGATAGCTTAAGCTATGTGATGTCGGCCAAAGAAACCTTTATCGGCACGGCGTTGAAGGCCATTGAACAACGTTACGGTAATACGGATAACTGGTTGGAACAAGAGTTTGGGCTAACGCCGGTGATTCGACAGCAAATGCAGAATAAGTATTTGGAAGGGTAGTTGGTTCTCATTAATCCTGTCTATTTAAAATCCGGCTAATGCCGGATTTTTTGTTATAGGAATGGCGGCATCGTGATGGGTGAATTTGATGGGAATATGGTGAAATAACTTAGCGAGACTAATTATCCTTGGAGTTTTGATGTAAAAATAACATAGTGACAGGCGTGGATATTACTATTATTAATGAAGAGTAAAAAGCGATAATTATTTTTATTAACGCGTTGTATTACTAACGTGTTAAATATGTGATTCAAGCGTTATTAATAACTGATTTTATTTGATCGAGTAAGTTATATAAGCTGGTTATGTTTTCTAGTTACATTATTTAATGAATTATATTCAATAGCTTGCTATTAATGTTAAATTTACCATTTCTTATAATTATATTGATTATTAAAATGTTACTTATCTTGTCTTTTCCACTTTTTCTAGTAAATATACGAGCTGTAATATATTAAGAATTAATATTAAATGTTCCTTGATTAATATTATTCATAATTTTTTAAAATCTTGAAGTTAATTATTGTGAAATAGGGATGTTGGGTATGGAAACGGGACTGTATTTTTCGTGCAAAGTTGGCGAATTATTGGAATCATCGGTTGATGTTATTAATTTTACTTTAGAAGAAGCCCTTTCAACCCTGTTTACTCTGCAAATTAAAGTGTCCAGCTTTGATGCGGATATCGATTTGGATGCCTTACTGCTACAACCCGCCTCTCTTACCGTCAGTGCTGATGGTGTTGGTCTGCGAATTATTAATGGAGTTATCTCAGAAGCCTTTCGAGGTGGCAGTGGCTTTAAGCGAACATATTATACCTTCACTATTCGCCCGGAGTTATGGTTATTAACCCTAACGCAGGATAACCGAATATTCCATCACAAGACCATTCCCGCCATTCTGGATGAACTACTGCAAAAACATCATATCCGAGCTGAGTCCAAATTAATTGATAGCCATAAATCTTGGGAGTACACCACCCAGCGCAATGAAACCGATTATGCCTTTTTTTGCCGTTTAGCCGCAGAAGAGGGAATTGTATTCTGGTTTGAAGAAGAGCAGTTATTCTACAGTGATAGTCGTACCGGCATGCTCGGTGGTGAAAAGTTGTTGTATAACGCCCATATTCAAAGCGCCAGCCGAGAGTCGGTGATTCACAATTTGGAATATGGCGCCAAAATGCAACCCAATGCGGTGCATTTGAAAGACTACAAATACTCACACCCGGCAGTGGGGCTGGATGCAAAAGTGAAGAGTCAGGGGGCTCGTCCATCTTATGCCATGTATGAGGGTTATGGCCGTTATGATGATGACGGTGTGGCGCAACAGTACGCCAAATACCGTTTGCAGGCGTATCAGGCTGACAGTTTATCTGGTTCGGCAGAAAGTAATTGTATTCAGTTAATGCCAGGTAAGATGTTTACGCTTTCTGAACATCCTACTCCATCCATGAACAGCAACTGGCAGGTAATTCGTATTGTTCATCATGGTAGTTTGCCGCAGGCAGTGGCCGATGAATCCCATGAGGGGGTACGAGTGGCCGTGCTGAGTAATCACTTCAGCTTTATTCCCGGTTCGGTGGACTGGCGCCCTCCGTTTATTGCTAAACCCATGGTATTTGGTAATGAGACAGCCACGGTAGTCGGCCCTGCTGGAGAAGAAATCTTTGTTAATGAACACGGTGAGGTAAAAGTCCACTTTCACTGGAATCAGTATGATCCTAAAGATGAAAATGCTTCTCTGTGGGTACGAGCGGGGCAGGCCTGGAACGGTGATGGTTTTGGGGTAATGGCCATTCCGCGTATTGGTCAGGAAGTTATTATTGCCTATCTGAACGGCGATATTGACCAGCCAATCATCGTCGGTACGGTATACAACGGCAAGAATGCCACTCCAATATCGCTGCCGGCGAAAAAGACGCAAACCACCATTAGGACTCGCACCCATAAAGGGGAAGGATTTAACGAATTGCGTTTTGAAGATGAGGCCAGTCAGGAAGAGATATACATCCATGCCCAAAAAGATATGAATACTGACGTGCTGAATAATCGAAGCACGCACGTGATCAACAATCACACCGAAAATGTGGATAACAATCAGTCGATGGCCGTCGGGGTTAATCAATTATTGCTGGTGGGTAACAACCAAACCAATGATATCGGCAGTAACCGCAAGACCACCATCGGCCATAACGACTCCCTAACAGTGAAAGCTAATCAGGCTGAAACTATAGCGCTGACTAAGGCCGAAAATATAGGCATAGCCAAAGCATTGAGTATTGGTGGCGCCTATCAGATTACCACTGGTGGAGCGATGAATACCTCGGTAGGGGGGATGCAGGCTTCCGAAATTGGCTTAACCAAATCTTTACTGGTCGGACAGAAGTACACGGCGGATATCGGTCAGGAAGTGAAGTGGACCATTGGTAACCGCAAAACCGAAACGGTGGGCAAGGTCTCCATTTATAACGCCGGAGAGCATCTGGAACTGGTCTGTGGTAAAGCCAAAATAGTGCTGACCAGCGACGGGGGTATTTACCTGAAGGGTGAACATATTGAACTGCAGGCCAATAGTGGTCTGAAAGGAGATGCCAATCTGGTGCAGTGGAATTGCAGTGCAACACAAAGCCCACCGGAAGCGTCTACAGAGAGTGACAGCAAGGATGCATAACAGCAAGGAGTTGCAAAGATGAGTGGTAAGCCAGCGGCCCGTCAAGGTGATGCAACACTAACAGGTGGCCCTATTGTTCAGGGTTCTGCCAGTGTATTAATTGGTACCCCCAGTGGTGTGGCCTGCTCTACCTGTCCCGGTGGTATGGCGGTAGGTAACCCGGTCAACCCATCTCTGGGAGCTAAGATACTGAGCGGCGAAACCGATATCGCCTTACTTTGCCCGATGCCGTTTGTGCTGTCGCGCAGTTATAGCAGTTATCAAACCGATACGCCGGGACCGGTAGGCATGTTTGGCCCTGGCTGGCAGGCGGCTTCCAACGTAAGCTTGCTGGTTATGGATGACGCATTGATACTCAATGATAATGGCGGTCGCAGTCTGCATTTCGAGCCTCTGGCTCCCGGTGAAGTCAGCTACAGTCGTAGTGAAGACCTGTGGCTAGTTCGTGGTGGGATAGAGTGCTTGCCCAACGACCATCCGTTAGCCACCTTATGGCTGGCATTACCTCTGACCTCACGCCTTTGTACTCATACTTATTTCGTTAGTAACAATGCTATTGGGCCGTGGTGGATACTGAATTATGTTATGACAGCTCCTCAAGAAGGGGATGTTTTACCCCCAATGCTACCGGCTCGCCGTTATCTGTTGGCTATTGTCGACCGCTTTGGTCAGCAGTTAACTTATAGGCGAGACTCTGAAGGGCTGTTTGCTGGTGAGATAACCGAAGTGATGGATGGTGCTGGTCGTCATTATCACCTTGAGCTCATAGATTTAATCAAAGATGATGAACACTTTTCTGATATGACAGCGGTTGGTTGGGGAACCGATAAATATATTCGCCTTAGCGCGGTTTATCTGACCAAAGACCCGCTCTATCCAGATGTCCCAGTCACACCGCTGGTTCGCTATGAATATACCTCCCGCGGTGAACTGGCTGCTGTCTACGACCGGGCGGGTTGTTTAACGCGTCGATTTGAATACCATCCTGAGCTGTTAGGGAGAATAACTTCCCATCAATACATCGGACGTCCTGCCAGTTTTTATGAGTATGATAATCAAGGCCGGGTAATTACCCAGACCAACCTTCAGGGGCTTAACTATCAGTTTAGCTATCAGCCAAACCAGACGATAGTGACCGACAGTTTAGAACGTCAGCAGGTTTACCATTTTGAGGGGGAGCGGGGGCTCAGACGTCTGGTGAAACTGGAGCAGGCCGACGGTAGTATCACTTCCAGCGAATATGACGGCAGCGGCAGACTGAAAGCGCAAATCGATGCGCTGGGGCGTAAAACTGAATTTGATATAGATGTGGCCAGCGGCAGGCTTCTGGGTCTAACCGCTCCAGACGGGGCGGTAACTCGCTTTAGCTATAACCGACAGAGGCAGTTAACCTCGACGATTCACCCTAATAGCAGTCGCACCACCAGTGAATATGATGTATTTGGCAGACTGGTATCCGCCACTGACTTATTGGGCAATACTTCTCGCTATCACTATCAGGATGAGAGTAGTGAATTGCTGGAGATGACTGAAGATGCGCGGGGTGGGCAACAATGGTTAAGCTGGACACCTCATGGGCAGGTTTCGGCCTATATCGACTGTTCGGGCTATCAGATTAAATACCATTATGACCGTTGGGGGCAGATAACGGAGATAGCGCGGGAAGAAGGGATGGTTAGCTGGCGTCATTACAATGCACGCGGCTGGCTGATAGCCAGCGAAAACGCTAATCATGAACAGACACGTTATGAGTATAATGCAGCGGGTGATCTGATTACCATCGTCCATCCGGATGGTAGTCATGAAACCATGGTACGGAGTGAACTTGGTCAGCCGCTGGAAACGGTAAAAGGCGGACTGATGCAGCAGTACCGTTACGATGCGGCAGGAAGGCTGGAATTGCTGGTCAATGAAAACGGTGCTGAAACCCACTTTAGTTATGATGTGATGAATCGTTTGACTACCGAAAAGGGTTTTGACGGACGAACTCAGCACTATCACTACAATGCTGTTGGTGAGCTGGTTCAGAGCAAGGATGAAGGACTCGCTACTCACTGGTACTATGACCTAGCCGGGCGACTGATACGTCGCCAGCATCCTCACTCTGTCAGTGAAATACCGAATGATGAGCAGTGGGATTATGATCAAAGTGGTCAACTGCTTTCTGCTCGCCATATCAGTGAAGGCTACTCGGTCAGCATCAATTATCTGAGGGATAAAGCCGGTAACATTATCGAAGAGCTTCAGCAGGTTCAAAAGCCAGATGGTAAAACTCTCTGGCAGTATAAAGTGAACCATCAGTATGACCCTCGGGGATTCAGGCATGAGACGCTGTTGGAAGGTTTACCGTCGTTACGTTGGCAAACTTACGGGCCAGGACATTTGTTGGGAGTTGCACTGGGCGATCGGCATCTGATTGAATTTAGCCGTGACCGGCTACACCGGGAGAGCGAGCGCCGGTTCGGAGAGGTTCAGCTTCATACTGACTATGACACACTGGGGAGGTTGGCTCGCTTTGAGATGAATGAGCAGCCTCTGCATCCGATGAATCGGGAGCATCATTATGACCTGCGCGGTCAAATGACCGGTATCACTCTGCCGGAGGGGGCATTGCATTATCGCTATGATGAGGTCGGGCGGTTAACTGAAGCACAACGAAGTGGCCCAGAAGGTTTCGCCTATCGCCAGAACTGGCGGTTTGATCTAGCTGGTAACCGTTTATCATCAGAACTGCCGGAGTCTACTGAGACGGATATGGGCCATAATATCAGCCGGATGGGTAACCGTATTACACAAGATGAGCACTATCATTATCACTATGACCGCTACGGCAATCTGATTGAGAAGCACCATAAATTGAATTCGGGCGAAGTGCATCACTTTGCCTACGATCGCCAACATCGGCTGGTTCGCTACACCCGTCTTCAGGATAATCAGAGTATATGTCAGGCTCACTATTTATATGACCCAATGGGGCGTCGAGTGGGTAAACAGGTTATCCGACAACATGAGGAACCGGAAACCGTTTGGTACGGTTGGGACGGTGATCGGATAGTCTTGACAGAAAGTAACGACAAGCGGGTTTATACCGTGTATTACCCGCAAAGCTTTGTGCCATTGCTACGAATTGAAGGTGACAGTCCATCTCCAGTGATATCACTGGCACAAAAGCTGGAGCAGCAGTCTGATATTGTTTTCCCAACAGAATTGAATACCCAATTTAATCAGATAGAGCAGCAACTGAGAGCAAGTGCATTAACAGCGGATAATCAGCGCTGGCTGCAACAGTTGTCCTTTGAACCAGAATATTTAACCTCATTACTTGATCCGTTACCTGTGGTGCCTGATACCGTGCATTTATATCACTGTGACCATCTGGGAACACCAATTGCATTAATGACGCCTAAGGGGGAAGTTGAGTGGCAGGCTGAGTTGGATGCTTGGGGAAATATGCTGAGTCAGCATAGTATTCGGAAGCTGAATCAACCCATTCGCTTACAGGGGCAGCAGCAGGATGAAGAGTCGGGATTATACTATAACCGTTACCGATATTATGACCCGCGGATGGGGCGATATATTAGTCAGGACCCGATTGGGTTGATGGGTGGGATGCATAAATATAATTATCCATTGAATCCTATTCAGTTTATTGATCCTATGGGGCTTGTAGGTATTATTAGTGGACCCTATAAGGCGGCTATAGATAGTTATCAAACTGGAGTGGCTTTCAAAATATTAAGTGATACTGAAAGCGATATGAAAAGATTGAATTTAAAAAGTACGGATAACTTTTTTCACTGTATGGGATTTTGTCGGGTATCTAAAAATATAGACGCAAAAAATAGTGGGGCGCGAGGTTTAGGTGTAATGAAAGAAACTCGCGATTATATATTAGGTAGGGTAGGGCTTTACGGTGATAAACGAAAACGCTCTCATGAGGAAATGATACAGGATAATATTAGCGATTTAGCTGTAAATGAGTTTGGGCTCTCTTGTCCTCAAGATATAAAATGTTCCGATCGTTGTAAAAGCTATATCAATGAAAACCATACTGAAACAATAAAGATCTTAGAAAAAGAAGGATATCTATAATGATTAAGTGGTTATTTTTCAGCATGTCAATAATGCTATTGAGTGGATGCGATAATACGGAAAAGGTATATTCTTCGTTTTCAGAAATTTTGCCGGAAGATAGTATAAGAAGCTGGTTGCCAGACTTTTTTCCTAAAAGCTCAACGGATATAATTTTTGCATCTAATATAGATTTAAATACTTTCCATATTTATTTTTCTTCAACCGATCAAAGTATGATTGAGTTACATAAAGTTTCAAAAGAAACGGTAATTTCTGAAGATGGTATTCTTTTTTTGAAGCAACAGGATGGGAATATTGTTTCAGCAGTGTGTATGATGACTGACCATAATCTCTTTGGCGATAAGAGTTTGGAATATTACTTAATGGGTAAGTTAAATAGTAAAGATAGATATTATTTGATGAATATTAATATTAAACAATACGAAAGATTCTGTTAGTGATAATTAAATAAAAAGCCCGCTATAAAACGCAGGCTTGTCCTAACTTTATCGTATGTTATTTGGCAAGAAACACTAGGCCTGTAACAAAATACGCAGCATACGGCGCAGCGGTTCTGCGGCACCCCACAGCAACTGATCGCCGACGGTGAAGGCTGACAGGTATTCCGGGCCCATATTGAGCTTACGTAAACGGCCTACCGGCGTAGACAGGGTGCCGGTTACCGCGGCTGGAGTCAGTTCACGCATTGAGATTTCGCGGTCGTTTGGTACCACTTTCACCCATTCGTTGTTTTCAGCCAGCATGCTTTCAATATCGGCCAACGGTATGTCTTTCTTCAGCTTCAGGGTAAATGCTTGGCTGTGGCAGCGCAGGGCCCCAACGCGTACGCATAAACCATCAACCGGAATTGGGCTGGAGGTATTCAGAATCTTGTTGGTTTCTGCCTGACCTTTCCACTCTTCGCGGCTTTGGCCATTTTCCAGCTGCTTATCAATCCATGGAATTAAACTGCCGGCTAACGGTACACCGAAGTTATCTGTTGGTAATGTGCCGCTGCGCATTAGCGAAGTGACTTTACGTTCGATATCCAGAATGGCTGACGCTGGATCTTGCAGCTCTTTAGCAACATTGGCATGTAGCATGCCCATTTGAACCAGCAGCTCACGCATATGACGAGCACCGCCGCCGGAAGCCGCCTGATAAGTAGAAACGGAAGCCCACTCAATCAGATCGTTAGCGAACAGTCCGCCAAGGGACATCAGCATCAGGCTAACGGTACAGTTACCGCCGACAAAGGTTTTGATTCCCTTATTCAGGCCTTGATGAATAACGTTATGGTTAACCGGATCGAGAATAATGATCGCATCATCTTTCATGCGTAAAGTCGATGCCGCATCAATCCAGTAGCCATTCCAGCCGGTTGCACGCAGTTTAGGATAGACTTCACTGGTATAGTCCCCGCCCTGGCAGGTGATAATGATATCCAACGCTCGCAGAGCATCGATATCATTAGCATCCTGTAGCGTGCCGCTTTGGCCGGCAAATGAAGGCGCAGCCTGACCTGTTTGTGAAGTAGAAAAAAATACCGGGCGAATGGCGTCAAAATCACGTTCTTCAATCATTCTTTGCATCAGAACGGAGCCGACCATACCGCGCCAGCCAACAAAACCGACGTTTTTCATATTGCTATCCTAACTTTGCAGTAATCAATGTGAATGCTTTTATCGATATTCATTATCGATATGAGTGTAAGCGTATTTGCTGTCTTGCCTTTTTACTGAATTATCATGAGCACGACTCCCTCCACATTACAAAATGTATCAGAGGGTGCAAGTAAAATTATTCGATATATAAAAATTATTCAGCAGTAAAACTTATAATCGCTCAATTGCTGGGGGAAGAAGCCCGTTTAATTACTGGCTCTGCGGGCAAATAACAGCAGTGTGCCCACCATAATAAACATCGAACCAAAGATACGGTTAAGCAGCTTCATTTGATGAGGCTGGCGTATCCATTTGGCAATGCTGCTGGCTAGCGTGGCGTAACCAATCATCACAATAATATCGACCACAATGCTGGTGGTGCCCAGTATCAGGTACTGAATGGCCTGTGGTTGATGGGGCACGATAAACTGTGGGAATAACGCTGCCAGAAACACAATGCTTTTAGGATTGGTCAGATTTACCAACACCGCGCGTTTAAAGCGTCCACTGCTTGGTAAAGCCTTGGATACCGCATTCAGATCCAGCGCGCCAGCCACCCGCCATTGCTGAATCCCCAGCCAGATCAGATAGGCCGCACCCAGCCATTTTAGAATATCAAATGCCAAAACCGAGCTGGAAAGTAACGTCCCCAAACCAATACCGACCAGAACAATATGTGCTGCCAGCCCCACCTGTAAACCGGCGATTGCCGGAATTGTGCCGCGAAAGCCATAAGTGATACCGGTACTCATCGTATTAATGGCCCCGGAACCGGGAGACAGGCTAAGAATAATCGTTGTCACTAAATAGGTTAGCCACCATTCAATGGTCAAAATAATTCTCCCTGAGCTTGGCCGTTCGGCGGTAAGATTTAGCGATATAGATATCTCGCCTGCCACTATTTTTATCTGATGTATTGGCTTAAGTCACTAGGGGCAAGGGATTATATTTTCTGCGGCAGATTCTGGACGTATCCGGCCAGTATTGATGATGGCAGAGGCTTTTTCAGCGCTGGATTCATTATTCCGCAATATTTTATTGATAAATTTTGCTCAATAGGTGATAAACAGCTATCGGCATAGGATGTGTGAGTCCATGACAATAGATTTTTCATCATTTAAAAACGACTGGTTAAGCCGCGAGAAACATTTCTCCTCTTTTACAAATGGACCTTTATTGAATTTCTGGCAACAGCGTCAGGAATGTCACTTTGAAGGTGCTGATGGTGTACCCATAAAATATGTCAAGTTCACCTCATCGGCGCATCAGCGCGCCATTGTGGTGGTTACCGGCCGCACTGAAGGGTATATCAAGTATCAGGAGTTGGCCTACGATCTGTTCCGCTGTGGCTACGATATTTGGATTTTGGATCACCGCGGCCAAGGGTTTTCAGGGCGCATACTGGAAGACAGCCAGCGTGGTCACGTTGAGAAGTTTGATGATTACGTTGATGATTTTGAATTCTTTTGGCTGAATATCTTCGTTCAGCAAAACTACCAGAAAGCCTTTTTGCTGGCCCACTCAATGGGTGGGGCGATTGCGGCGCTGTTTTTGGCCAGACATCCTCAGTCGGTTTTGGCGGCAGCGCTCTGTTCACCTATGCTGGGCATTGCCTTGCCTATGCCAACTTGGC
The DNA here is from genome assembly GCF_900112475.1 of Pragia fontium DSM 5563 = ATCC 49100. GTDB lineage: Bacteria > Pseudomonadota > Gammaproteobacteria > Enterobacterales > Enterobacteriaceae > Pragia > Pragia fontium. Next base: position 109,601 of record NZ_FOLW01000009.1, read on the forward strand.
TAGCCAGAAAAATTACCGATTTGACCGAACGCTGGCAAAGTGCCAGAGAGTATTATGCCGTCGGCACCGGGCGTTGGCTGCCGTTGCCTTATGCGGTGAATTTATTGACTCACAGCAAAGCACGCTATCGTTTGTTTTCTCGCCACTACTCGGATAAACCAGAGATTAGGCTGGGAGGACCAACCTATCATTGGGTTAGAGAGTCGATGATGGCAGGGGAGCGGGCTATTCAGCTTGCACCTCAAATCACCACGCCGTTAATTCTGTTGCAGGCCAGTCAGGATAGGTTGGTAGATAATGAGGCTCACGCCGCATTCTGCCAAGCGTTGGCCGATGCAGGCCACCCTTGTGAAGGGGGCGTACCGAAAATGATTAAGGGTGCGCGCCATGAGATTTTGTTTGAACATGATGTACTGAGAACTGAAGCATTGATCGATATATTGAGCTTTTTTGCCCAATATTAATCCGTTTTTTGTCGGTACAATTGATTTTATTTTTAGATAAAGGCGAGTTATTCACCATGTATCCTATAGTTGCATCCGATCTGGATGGCACGCTGTTACAAGCAGACCACACCCTGTCTCCATTTGCCAAAGATACGCTTAAGCTGATAGCGAAGCATGGCGTCAATTTTATTTTTGCGACCGGTCGCCATCATATTGACGTTGGTCAGATTCGTGATGGTTTAGGGATTGATTCTTATATGATCACCTCTAATGGCGCCAGAGTGCATAACGCTAAGGGCGAACTGCTTTTCAGTCATAATCTGGATGAGAATATTGCCTATGAGCTTTACCATATCGTCAATGACAGCCCGGATATTGAAACTCACGTTTACCGCAATGATGACTGGCTGACGAATCGAGAAAGTGAAGACCTGAAGAATTTTCATCAGGAGTCAGACTTCAACTATCAACTGTTTGAGGCTCATTCAATGGCGACGGATGGCATCTGTAAGGTGTTTTACACCTGTACCGACCACCAGAAGTTACTGCGTCTGGAAGAGAAGATTAATGCGCGTTGGGGAAATCAGGTACACGTGACTTTCTCCCTCGACTATTGCCTGGAAGTGATGGGCGCTGGAGTATCTAAAGGGCGGGCGCTACAGGATGTTTCCGGTATTTTGGGCTATGGCCTAAAAGATTGCATTACCTTCGGTGACGGCATGAATGATGTTGAAATGTTATCCATGGCGGGTAAAGGCTGCATTATGCAAAATGCTTCACTGCGACTGAAGAAAACCCTGCCTGAGCTGGAAGTGATCGGCAGTAACGTTGACGATGCGGTGATGCATTATTTGCGGAAGATGTATTTGTAGTTTTTTGAGTGGGTTAAAGCCGCCGTGTTACGGCGGCTGGGATAGCTGACAAAGTGGTTTAATTTGATGTCGGTGCACATTTCGTCCGTAGGAAGATCGTCGGAATATGAGTTTTCCCTCACGGCCGAGGGGGATGTTTTTCGGTTTAACGGGCGTCAGGCCCAGAATTCTTACGGTCCTCCGGCTGGTAAGCCAACTACGACCCCAACAGAATCCTCTCCTTCCGTTTAAGCTTCGCAAACTAACGAATTCAAACTTTAGGGTTTATCATTAATCTGAAGCCACCGTATTACTGAACTGCTCTACATTTCTTGGACGAACATCACGGTGTTTCCTGCTGGATCGCTGATTTGCGCAAGCTTTATGAATCCCAGGTCCTGTGTTTCGCTAGCGGTAACACCAGCGTCTTGACAAACTGCCCTCTGTGTTTCGATATTGTGGACGCCGCAAACTACAAATGATTTACCTGCAAGGCTTGGGTCAGGAGCAACCGAAACTTGAATCCAAGCATTTTCTGCCAACTGCCATTCGGCGATTCCCTCATCAGGTGTAACATCTGGCTTGCGCCCAAGCCATTTGGCGTACCATTCAACAGCTCCGTCGAAATCATTCACATGAAGAACGGAGACTACACTCGTAAAGTTGTTATTCGACATTTCCCTATTCTCTTTATCAAATTAAAATATCCGTTTTTGAACTTGTAGGCTCAAAATTATTGTTAGCTCAAATAGTAAACACAAAAAATTTAATTTCAATTTCCAATTGAAAAAAATTTACCAATGTAAAAAAGTTGAAACTATTCGGTGTTTTTCAAGGTAGTTGTCCGATTTTCCCGTTTTATGCTGCTGCCTGAACCTGCACGATTTCCCTATTTGGATTCAGACTACGGTCATTGACTGTAATGACGAATCTCATTACGAGGAAGGGGAATAAAAATAATGGCAAATGTTAACTTTCGTAGCGATGATGGAATAAAAATAATATTGCATATAGTTATTTAACCGCCTACGTGAACTGCACCCCAAAAGTTGGACACCTAACTGAGTAAGGTGCAGTTTTTTATGAGTAAGTGTCATCAGTGATTAGTCTGCGCTAAATTTCTCCGCATAGGTTTCACTGTTAATCCATTGGTGATCTTGTTCCCAAGTAAAGCGCCACTGGCGTACCGGGCCGGCCATAACGTTGAGGTAGTAGCTGTTATAGCCAGCGATGGTTGCAACCGGGTGGTAGCCTTTCGGGACTTTAACCACGTCTTTGTTGTACACCGCCATGCTTTCGTCCAGTGAGCGATCGTCAGTATAGACGCGTTGTAAGCAGAACCCCTGTTGTGGATCCAGTCGGTGATAATACGTTTCTTCCAGATAGCTCTCATGAGGCAGATTATCGCTGTCATGTTTGTGGCTGGGATAAGAGCTGGTGCAGCCTTCATTGGTATACACTTCAACCACCAACAGGCTGTCCGCCGGTTTGTCATCCGGTAGAATGTTGTGGACATAGCGTTGGTTATTGCCATGGCCGCGCTGTTCGGCATCAATATCTTGCGGTGAGATGAGGCGGGTTGGATAGCTACCTTTTCCCGGCGCCTGACAAACGGCCAGTTCCAGAGAAGTATGGGCAACGATAGTGATGCTTTCTCCTGCGGTGACATAGACCGCATAAGGCTTGGTGCGCTCAAATGGGCTCATGCGTTGGCCGATTTGTTGATAGCTCTGGGTTGGGGTGCTGATTGTGGCTTTACCGGCTACCAGTACCAGACAACGTTCATCAGTGGATGGCGGTAGCTCCAGTGTGGCCTGTGCGGCAAGCTCATAAACATCAAAACCAATGTACTTCCAGCCGGCATTCTCTACCGTGATATGTTGGGTGCGGCCTTTATCATCAGGCGAGTGGTAACGCGACAATAATCGGGACATCGTACGCTTCTCCTTATTTCGATACCGTACTGCTGGGCAGTACGGTCGAGTAAATAGTAAGTGGCATCCTGACAGTCCGTACATAAGGCCGTCGCTTAGAGCAGGCCAGCGTTACGGGCGAACTGATGCAGGTTGTTATAACCCAGCGTGGCGTAAGTAAGTGGATGTGCGATGGCTGGATCTTGCTCGGCTTCAACCACTAACCAGCCTTTATAATTCTGGTTTTTCAGCGAGTGAAACACTGAAGGGAAATCAACGCAGCCATCACCGGGTACGGTAAACACCCCGCTCAGTACCGCATCGAGGAAGCTGGTTTTGCGGTTACGTACATCCTGCAATACGTCTTTACGTACGTCTTTGCAATGAACATGATTAATTCTGCTGGCCCATTGACGGGCAACGGCAGCGGGATCGGCTCCGGCATAGGTTAAGTGCCCGGCATCCAGTAACAAACCAACTTCTGGCCCGGTATGCTTCATCAGATTGTCGATATCTTCCGCGCTTTCAATCACGGTTCCCATATGGTGATGATAGGCTACTTGAATCCCTTGTTGTTGGGTATAGCGGGCAAATTCAGTCAGTTTACGGCCATATTCTTGCCACTGGTCGGCAGGAAAACGCGGACGTAGATGTACCGGTTTGCTTTGATCGCCGTGAATACAGTCGGTTACTTCGGCGAAAACCATAACTTTTGCACCAAGATCGCGCAGCAGAGTTAAATGGCTTTGGGCGGCTTCAATTTCTTCTTCCACTGAACGGGTCAGCAGTTCGCCGGAATACCAGCCGGAAACCAGCTTAAGGTTATGTTCAGCCAGAATAGGGCCCAGTACTTCAGATTTTCGTGGGAACTTATTGCCCAGTTCAAATCCGACAAAACCGGCCTGCTTACCTTCACTGAGGCAGGTTTCCAGCGGGGTTTCAGCGCCCAGTGAAGGAAGGTCATCATTGGTCCAGGTGAGTGGGTTAATACCGAGTTGTACAGTCATGATTGTTCTCCATCAATAATGATAAATACTTGGATAATGCTTAACCGCGCTGTTGCCACAGGTCTATCAGCTGTAAATAGTTGCTCTTAATTTGTTGAATGAGGGTGCAATCGTCGATTTCACCTTTCAACCATTTCTGCGACGGCTTAGCAAACAGAGTACGTCCAACGGCAAATCCTTTGATCAGTGGATAACCGGCTGCGGCATTGAATCCGGCTTTCAGATCCTCCAGCGGTGCATCCAATCCCAGAATCACCACGCCCCGGCAGTGAGGGTCGCGTTGGGATATCAGGTCGGTCAGGATTGACCAGCTATGGGCGCTGAGCGGCGGTAGTTTCCACCAGTCCGGCTTCACGCCCAGATTATAAAAACGTTGAATAGCGCGCAGATAAAGCTCATCGGTACGCTGCATATCGGCGGGTAAAATCACTTCCAACAGCAGTTCGTGGCCGGACTTACAGCATGCCCGATAGACTTCCTGAACTTTCTTTTCTTGCTCCAAACGCAAAGGGTGGGAGTCTTCCGGGTGGAAGAACACTAAACATTTCACTACATGCTCAAGCGGCCAATCGATCAGCTGTGAACCGATATCGCCATGTTCCAGAGTGAGCGGGCGTGAACCGGGTAATTCAATTGGCCGGCCAATCCACCAACCTTCGCCGGTAATGTCGTTGAGTACCGCTTGTCCGAAGGTGCTGTCACACAACAGTCCGGCTTTTCCCTGTAGGCCCGATTGCTGTATTGCCTCGCGGCTGGACTGTAAAATAAGCTGTTTTAGGGTACTAATTTGTTGCGTATCCGCTCCGCAGGTGAGTGCCATATCTTCCATTTGGCTGCGGTGATCGAACGCCATCACGCAGAGCTCATCCCAGTTTGCACGCCGCGTGGTGACGCGGTGCAGATGGTTAAGCTCTTCATCCAGATCGGGACGAGGTACGCTCTCGGCTCTGGCCAGATAATTATCCAATTCTGTTTTGCTGGGCATGGCTGGGGCGCAGCCGTGGCGGGAAACCACCAGAGCGCCACAGGCGTTGGCATAGGCGCAGGTTTTTTCCCAACCTTCGCCACTCAGGTAGCCGCGTAGCAGGCCTGACATAAAGGCATCCCCTGCACCCAGAACGTTTAAAACATCAACCTGAACGCCCTGAATGGTTATGCCTTTATCCAGATGATCCGGAATGTCGCCGGTAAATACCGAACAGCCCAGCGAACCGCGTTTACACACCAGCTCAGCTCGCGTTAACTGACGAACCTGACGCAGGGCTTCCAGAGTATCGGTAGAGCCGCCAGCAATATGAAACTCCTCTTCGGTGCCGACAATCAGATCGAATAGCCCTAATACCTCTTGAAGCTGATGAGTGACCTGCGGTGAGGGAATAAATCGGGTTTCACCGTCTCCCAGCGATGTCAGTCCCCATAACACCGGGCGATAATCAATATCCAGAGCGGTTTTCACCCCGTTACGGCGCGCATAACTGAGAGCCGTTAGCACCGCGTCTCGCGTATCAGGGTGGGAGAGATGCGTACCGGTAACCGCCAGACAGCGGGCGGAGGCAATATACTCTTCACTAAAATCATCTTTATGAATGGCCATATCGGCGCAATTATCGCGATAGAAAATCAGCGGAAAGGTTTCGCGATCTTTGATGCCCAATAAAACCAGAGCGGTTAAACGTTCTTTGTCGGTAATCAGATGGCTGGTGTCGCAGCCAACGCTTTGCAGTTCTTCCCGTAAGAATCGGCCCATATGTTCATCGCCGACTCTGGCCAGCATGGATGAGCGCAGCCCTTGCCGAGCCGTACCGTAAGCCACGTTACCGGAAGAACCGCCAAGATATTTAGCAAAGCTTCCCATATCTTCCAGTCGAGCACCGATTTGTTGACCATAGAGATCAACCGCCACTCGGCCCATACAAATAACATCAAATTTTTTTTCCATGGTGTTCATCGTTCTTTTGTCTCCACCGCTGAGGTTGCGGGACAGGGCCGCGGCGATATCACCGCGGACCGTGTGATTAACGGATTTCGCTGACTTTTACCCAACGTTCTTCGGCGTGGGACAGGGCGATAGCATCCAATATGCGTGAAACTTTCCAGCCCTCTTCAAAGTCAGGCCAGATTGGTGTATTGGTTGCGATACCGTTAATCAGGTCTCGTACTTCAACCGCTTTCTGATCGTTGAAACCGATACCGTGTCCTGCGCCACCGCAGAACCAGGCATAGTCTGGATGTTCAGGGCCAACCAGAATGGTCTGAAAACCTTGTCGATTGGCCGGGGCATCGTGGCGGTAGAGTTTGAGTTCGGCCATCCGCTCTTGAGTAAAGCTCAGGGTGCCTTTGGTGCCGGTAATCACCCAAGTGAGTCCCATTTTGCGTCCGCAGGCGATACGTGATGTTTCAATTACGCCCATCGCACCATTACTGAAGCGGATAAGTGCACTGGCCTGATCTTCGTTTTCAACCTCAACCATTTTGCTGGAACCGGCTTGCTCCGGGCGTGATTTCACCACGGTTTGCAGGTCACCGCAGACGGTAGAGATATCGCTCACCAGATACTGAGCCATGTTGACGATATGAGCGGCTAGGTCACCAAGGGCGCCTAAACCGGCGGTGTTTTTAAAACAGTGCCAGTGAATTGGTTCCAGCGGATCGGCCATATAGTCTTCGTTATGGGTGCCGTAGAAGTGCACGATCTCACCGATTTCACCGTTGCTGATAATCTCTTTAGCCAAACTGGCCGTGGGGTTTTTCATATAGTTGAAGCCAACCATAGTTTGAACACCGGCCTGTTTCGCCGCATCTACCATCTCTCTGGCATCGGCTGCCGTCAGCGCCAGAGGCTTTTCCGAGTAAACGTGTTTACCGTGGCGGATCGCTTCTAAGGCCATTTCTTTGTGCAGATAGTTAGGGGAACAGATATCGACGACATGGATGTTAGGATCGGCAACTAGCTCTCGCCAGTCGCCGGTTGAACGGTTAAAGCCAAATGCCTGCGCGCGTTCGGCGGCAAGCTGCGGGTTTACCTCTGCAACCATGTCTCGAATGAGTTTACCTTTCAGGGGGAAGACGGTTGGCGTTTGGGCATAGGCGATAGCGTGGGCGCGTCCAATATAGCCGGTTCCGATTAAACCTATATGAATCTCTTTCATATCGACTCCTTGATCATAAGAATCTGAATAATGCCGTTATCTATGAATGAATATTATGGAATAAATATTTCATTATCCATGGTTTTGGAAATATAAATTTCGATTTGTGATCTGAATGGAGTTTTTGAATATTGGGCTTAATGCATTGAGGGACGAAGCGTTTCCTGCGATTAGCTTTGACCACGGCGGGATCGCTGATACAAGGGGAGTAGTTCGGGGATGTCACCGGCAAAAATGGTTTTTATCTGACACAGTAAAAGTTCTGCGGTCGCAATGGCATCGCTTAGCGCATCATGGGCAGGATAATCCGGCAGCCCGTAGCGTTGACGAACCTGTTGCAGATTATATTCTTGAGGGGATTGCCGATTAGCCATCAGCGATTTTTCCAGCATAAAGGTATCCAGCCAAACTATCGGTAGTACGGGTAAATGGTTAGCGAGCAATAGCTGCTGGATAAACCGTTGTTCTATCACCGCACAATGGGCGACAACGATTTTTCCTTGCGCCTGTTGCAACAGGTTAAGCAGGGCGGATTGAGTTTGTACGCCATGAATCAGCTTTTCCGGCACGATATGGTTAATGCAGGCAGTTTTCTGCCTGACGGAATGCGGCTGGGCCAGATATTGATGGCTGGCGCTGCGTAACAAAATACGCTGTTGATGAATGGTAACGGTACCGATGCTGAGTATCTTATCTTTGAGGGGATCCAGCCCCGAGGTTTCAAAGTCGATAACTAATAGATCTTGCTGGTCTAACGGCATATCGGCCTGCGGTAGCGGGCAGGACAGATACTCCTGCACTTCTGCCGGCCATGAGGGAAGCGGTCGCAATTTTAGACGCTTTTTCTCCAGCGCTTTTAACGGATCAAATAGTCGATGAAACATTATTGCAGCACGCCTTTAGCGCCGTATCGCTGCATAATGGCTTCTTGCGTTCTGGCGATAATACGGAAGGCATCTTTCAAATGGTTCCGCTCAAACTGAGTCAGGCTATCTGGCGCAATATGATTGCTGACGGGTTGGCTGGCTTTCAGGGATTGTAATTGATGGGTGAACCTCACGTTGTTAATAAAATCAAACGCCTTAAGCAGCTCTTTGTGGGTGGCATGACTAATGATTTGATGTTCTGCCGAATATTGGAGCCGATCGGCAGTGCCGGGCAGCAGCGTACCGGCATCGAGGGCATACAGGCGCGACAGCTCAACAATTAAATTGACCGCCTGTTTTTTAATATTGAATACGCTGAGATTATCGCCATTTTTAACCAGAACGAACTGACGGAACATACCCAGAGGTGGGCTGACTCGTAGGCTATTGGCCGCCAAAATACGCAGAAAGCGTCCGTTATTTTTCAATAGTGGCGTAATGCTCTGTTGTAATGAATGAAACAGCGGTTTAGCACCGTATAGAAAACGCAGATCGAGAAAAATCGAAGCGTTTAGCAGCGATTCGGGGTCGGAATGAATAATCCACTGTTGGTACTGTTGTTGCCACTGGGTCAGTGACTGACACCAGCGTGGATTGGTTGCCATAATATGTCCGGGGCAGAGGGGATAGCCGCACTCGGCCAAACCATAGCAAACATAGTCGGCTAACTGGCGAAAATAGCTGATTTCTTCTGCTTGCGGTGTTCGCTCAAGAATTAACGCATTATCCTGATCGGAATTCAGATGGATTTCATGGCGCGCTTGCGAGCCAGCGACAAACCAGGCATAAGCGCAAGGGGCTGGGCCAAATTGCCGTTCGGCCAGTTGTAGTAACCGTTTATTAAAGGCATCGGCAATCAGCGTCATCATCTGCTGTAACTGGCGTGGATGGATAGCTGATTCCACCAATGATTCAAACACCGCTTGGCGCTGTAGCGTTAGGGCTTTGAGTCCCGCCAAATTCTCCTGCCGGTAAATCCGACTAATCAAGTAGATCGCCTGTACGCTATTTTTTACTACCAGGCTGGTGGCGGTCACCACACCCACCACCTGTTTATCGCGGGTGACGGGCAAGCTGCGAACATTGTGCTGCATCATCATCTCAACCGCGGTTAACACCGAAGCGTGGTATTCAATGGTCACCGGATTGACGGTCATGACTGTGCTAACCGGCGAGTCCAGTGCGACGCCGGTCGCCACTACCCGCTTCGTCAGGTCGCGATCGGTAATAATTCCCAATAGTTTTTGACCGTCCATGATCAGCGCAGAAGAGCGATGTTGCTCCACCATCTGTTGTGCGGTTTGTCTGATGGTGACCGTTGGTGCCACAATCGCCATTTGGCTATTGAGCACGCTGGAGACCTGCTTGAGATAGACAATATCATCGTTGAACGCTGTCGGTGTTAGTATGGCGCTAGCCAGGCGGTTACCTTCATGATGGGCAAAATGCGCACGCAGTTCGGCGGAATTTTCCATGACCGATATCAGGGTTGCTTTGGGAATACAGTACAGCAAACTGTTTTCTATGGCGGTGACCTGATATTGCTCCCCATCGGTAGCGGAACGCATTAACTGACTAAAGCCAAAGATATCGCCGGTTGCTAATCGAGCTCGTAGGCTATTGTCGGCGGTGTGTCGTTGTTCAACGGCGCCGGTTCTGACCAGATACAGACCGTAGCCGATTAATTGTTCTGGCGGAAGTTGCTCACCGGTGGTGAGGTAGACGATTTCAATATGCCCGGCAATGGTATTCAGTAAGGCTTCCGGCAGCTTATCAAAGGGATCTTTTTGCGCCAGAAACGTTTGGATCATTGGGAATAATGAGGGATCTGTCATTGTTTAATTTCGCTTTTGCTAATGGCGATCCTCTATTTGCGAGGATCGCCATATCTCACGGTTAAGCTTCTTCGGTTGTGTTCTGTTGTAATTCGGGCCGTTTCATCAGTTCTTTACCCATACTGTAGAAAACATAGGCCAAAATAATCGCGGCACAGACGTAGTAGCCATACATCACATACTGGGGCGCATCCTGAGCCAGGAATACATACATAGAAATTGACCCCAGAACAATTAATAGCGCTACGGGCCAGACCAATCCCCACGGCGTAATGTCCACTTGTTTAGTGTATTCGGCTTCGTAAGGAGTGTTGGCCGGGAAGAAGTAGCCAATCGTCAGCATAAATACCACGTTCAGCACAAACAAGATGCCGACCAGATGGAAGAAATGGATATCAACCTTGATGATAAAGTTACAGATGATGTAAGCGGTCATACCAAACAGGAGCCCTAGCTTAGCGGCAATGGCCGGTACACGTTTGGTCATTAGACCCACCATCACCACGCTTAAAATAGGCGCGTTAAAGATTCCCTGTAACTGTTGGATAAGGTAGAACAATCCATCCGGTGCGTTGGCCACTAGCGGCGCAACTAACATGGTGACCAATGCCAGACCCAGCCCTAAATATTTACCGACGGCGACGGTTTGTGCTTCGGTTGCATCTGGTTTTAACCGCTTGCGGTAAATATTGACGGTAAACAGGGTTACGGAGGAGTTGAGGCCACCGCTAAACGTGGAGAATACGGCTCCAACCACCACTGCGGCAAAGAAGCCGACCAGAAACTCCGGCAGTACCAGCTGAACCAGACGTGGATAGGCATTATCCGGATTATCCAGATGTCCCTGAAAAATATGGAAGGCGATAATGCCGGGTAAAATGATAATGGTAGGAATAATCAGCTTAAACAGTGCGCAGAGCATGACGCCCTTTTGCCCTTCCGCCAGATTTTTAGCCGCCAGCGATTTCTGTACAATCGACTGGTTGGTACACCAGAAGAACATGTTGGAGATAATCACTCCGGTAAACAGGGTTGAGAAAGGCACCAGCGATTCTTCATCACCTATTGAGTTAAATTTGTCCGGATTAGCCTGATAAACGTCGCTTAATCCGGCCCAAATATCACCGTTGCCAACGTAGGCTAAAGCAAACAAAGTGACCATCAGACCGCCGATAATCAGGCCAGCACCATTGATGGTATCGGCAATGGCAATCGCCTTAATCCCACCGAGAATGGCGTAGACTGCGCCTAACCCGCCGACGCCCCACACCATAATCCAGAGCGCGGTGGTTTTATCGATTTGGAATACATGCGATACCTGAAACAGGCTTTCCAGTGCGATAGCGCCGGTATATAGCACGATGGGCAGCAGTGAGATCACGTACATCCCAAGGAACAGGATTGAAGTGATCATCAGTGTATCTCTATCAAAGCGGCGTTCGAGAAACTCCGGAATATTAGAGATACCCAGTTTGAGATATTTGGGCAGGAAATAGAGACCAAAAGCGACGATAGCGATGGCGGCCATCACTTCCCATGCCATAACGATAAAGCCGGTTCTGAAGGCTAAACCGTTAAGACCGACCAGATGCTCGGTAGACAGGTTCATCAGCAGCATTGAGCCGCCGATAAAAACGCCGGTCAGGGTGCGACCACCGAGGAAATAGCCCTCGGTAGAGTCGGTCAGATGGGCATGACGTGTTTTATACCAAGCGATGCCAGCTACCAGCAGGGTAAAACCAGCAAACGAAAGAAATGCTAACATAGGGGTACTCCATTCGGTTTATCATCTCTACCGCTCGGCAGATATATGATATGTCCGTGTTAATAAGGTACGTGTGTTGAGCGTGGTATTTAGCTTATAACGCAACGCATTTACCGCTTTTCATTGATTCCAGTGCCTTATCTGCCAGATAAAGCGCGCGTTCACCGTCGATGCCGGAGCATTCTGGACTCGCTCGCCCAGCCAGAACATCAATAAAGTGTTGCCACTCTGCCGCATAAGCTGCGCTATAGCGTTGGAGGAAGAAGTGTTCTGGTTTTGCCGCAGTACAGCCGGTCTGATCCCACTGTTCTACGCTGTTCTCTTTAATATTGGTGGCGGTCAGAACGCCTTTTTCACCATGAAGCTCAAGACGCTGGTCATAGCCATAGCCGGAACGTCGACTGTTCACAATGGTGGCCATGGCGCCGGAAGGGAATTTGATGACGATAAATGCGGTATCAATATCGCCAGCCTGCCCAATGGCGGGATCGACCAGATTGCTGCCCTGCGCAAATATGGATTCCGGCTCTTCACCGATGATAAAACGCGCCATATCAAAGTCATGGATAGTCATATCGCGGAACATACCGCCGGAGACGCGGACATACTCTGCCGGAGGAGGGGAAGGATCGCGGGAAATAATCAGCAGCGATTCGGCTTTGCCGATATTCCCGGCTTGTGCCAGCGTTTTGACCTGTCTGAATTGAGGGTCATAACGGCGATTAAAACCAATGAACAAGGGGACTTTTTGTTGTTCGACGACTTTCAAACAGTGACGAACTCGGTCGATATCCAGATGAACCGGCTTTTCACAGAAAATTGCTTTGTTATGTTTGGCGGCCAGTTCAATTAGATCGGCATGGGTATCCGTTGCTGACGCAATCAGTACCGCATGTACTTGTGGGTCGTTCATGGCTGATTCAACATCCTGAACCTTAGCCTGATATTTTTCTGCCAGCTCAGCAGCGGCACTCTGGTTTGGATCAATAACAGAGTAAATCCGGCTTTCTTTATGAGCGGCAATATTCACGGCATGAACCTGACCAATTCGCCCGGCGCCAAATAATGCAATGTTAAACATAAATATTCCTCGATATACCAGTATCCTATAAAAATTGTTATCAAACCGTGAGTTAGAGAAAACTCCCTTTCTCTTTGGCCTGACCCCCGTCGCATTTTTACGACGTTTTCTTTTCGCGTGTTATCCACCGAATTCATAGCTCTTAATAAAACATTTATTTCAATAAAGTTAAAAATGAAAGTTATGTTTTTGTAGCTTGGTTAACATTTTCATAAGAAAACGAGATGAAAATGATAATGGCATCACGAAAATTCGCGCGTGCCTGCCGTTTTTTAGTAGGCTGGTACTGAGTTTGTGGTTAAAAAACTAGGGGTTTTAATAAAAGCGAGAGGGTTACATTGTATGAAATGTTTGTTTCGATTTGTTCGGCGGCGGATAAAAAAGCCCTTCAGGAGCGATCTCCTGAAGGGCGATTGATAGTGGCATATGGCTTAGTATTGCCGAGCCTGAGTTTTGACCATCCGCTGAATTTCTTTAGCGGCCTGTTCAATTTCCGGTTTATCGGCGAGCTGAGCGGTGCCGGTTCGCCACCATGCGTCATAGCCATGGGTCATGGTTTTCGGCAAGACTTTAATATCAATCAATGCCGGTTCCGGACAGGCCTGAGCCGCTGCCAGCGCGGCTAATAGCGAGTCTTTATCATTGGCTCGCCAGGCTTTACAGCCATAGCTTTCGGCATTTTTAGCAAAGTCTACCTTAACCAGCGGGCCGTTCATCAAACCGGTGCTGGGGTTTCGATGTCGATTCTCGGTACCAAAGCTGCCCATACCCTGACTCATTTGCAAATTATTGATACAGCCAAAGCCAGCATTATCAAACAGCAAAATGATAACTTTAATGCCTTCCTGAACCGCGGTTTGTAGTTCGGAATGGAGCATCATATAGGCGCCATCACCCACCAAGCTATACACCGGCTGTTTTGGGCTGGCGAGCTTCGCACCAACTGCCGCTGCGACTTCGTAACCCATACAGGAGTAGCCATATTCCAGATGATAGGTATCAGGTTCTCGAGGGTTCCAAAGCCGTTGTAGATCGCCGGGAAGCGAGCCTGAGGCGCCGACAACAATGGCATTGCTTTCTAAATGCGCATCCAACAGGCCAAGGGCTTCGGTCTGAGTGAGATGGGTCTGTAGCGTGTGCCGATATTCATCAAGCTTATCGTCCAGATGACCTGAAATTTCCGGTACTAATCCTGGCGCATCACTGATAGCGAATAAACGCTGCCGTTCCTGATGCCAGTCGCGGCGGGCCTGTTCAATTTCAGTTTGCCACTGGCTACGATAAGATTGTGCAGCTAACCGCTGACTTAATGCCTGTAGCGCTGATTTGGCATCGGCCACCACCGGCACTGCATCTAATTTGCAGGCGTCAAACGGTGCAACGTTCAGCGTCAGAAATTCGACGTCCGGATGTTGGAATAACGATTTAGATGCCGTGGTAAAATCGGTGAAGCGGGTTCCTACGCCAATAATCAAATCGGCTTCTTTCGCCAGTTGATTGGCTGACAAGCAGCCGGTAACACCAATTCCACCGCAGTTTAATGGATGCTCAGCAATCACTGCGCTTTTTCCCGCCTGAGTTTCAGCAAACGGAATATTAAATTGCTCAGCAAACTGCCGGAAAGCCTCGTGGGCTTCAGAATAGCGTACGCCACCGCCGCAAATCAGTAACGGACGTTTTTTGCGGCTGATCAGATTGATGGCATCATCGAGCATCGCTTCGCTGGCCGGACGTCGTTCTATCCGATGTACCCGTTTGGCGAAAAAGCTCTCTGGAAAATCCCAGACTTCACCTTGTACATCCTGCGGTAAGCAGAGCGTAACGGCACCGGTGTCTGCCGGATCGGTCAGCACGCGCATTGCGTTGATGGCCGCACTCATCAGTTGCTCCGGTCGGGTGATCCTATCCCAGTAGCGGCTAACCGGTTTAAAGCAGTCGTTGGTGCTGATAGAGCTGTCGTAGTATTGCTCCACCTGCTGTAAGACTGGGTCAGGTTGACGGCAGGCATAGACATCCCCCGGCAGTAAAAGCAGCGGGATGCGATTTGCGGTAGCCGTGGCTGCCGCAGTGATCATATTGGCGGCACCCGGGCCGACGGAAGAGGTCACAGCATAGATTTTTTTACGCTTGTGTTGCTTAGCAAAACCGATGGCAATATGTGCCATCCCTTGTTCATTACACCCTTGATGGACAATCAGGTGACCGGGATTTTGCTCCAGCGCCTGACCAAGACCAACCACATTGCCATGGCCGAAAATGGTCATTACACCCTGTATAAAAGGCTGCTCTTTTCCGTCAACGCTCACATATTGCTGGTTAAGAAATGCAACCAGCGCCTGTGCTGTTGTCATTCGTTGAGTCATCATTACTACAACTCCCGTCTTCAGTTATTCAAGGGTTGGCATGACAAAACTGCTGGTGTGTTGCTCAAGGCGTACGCTTGCTGGCCAGCGGCTGGTGACGGTCTTCATACGAGTATAGAAACGTACTCCATCGCCACCGTGGACATTTAATGGACCAAAAATGGACCGCTTCCAGCCGCCAAAACTATGGAATGCCATTGGCACCGGAATAGGAATATTAATGCCGATCATACCAGCCTGTACATCCTCGCTGAATTGGCGTGCGGTTTCACCATCGCGGGTAAAAATCGCGGTACCATTGCCATACTGATGCTGATTAATCAGATTTAGGGCAGTGTTATAGTCAGGCACTCTGACAATGGATAACACTGGACCAAAGATCTCTTCCTGATAGATCGTCATATCTGGCGTAACGTTATCAAACAACGTTGGGCCAACAAAATAACCCTGCTCATGGCCTTTAACCGTGTAGTGACGGCCATCAATTTTTAGGGCTGCGCCTTGCGCTACACCACTTTGGATATAGTCACAGATCTTGGCTTTATGCTGGGAGGATATCACCGGACCCATATCGTTTTCTGGATTTTGTACCAGCCCCGGCCCTACACGCATGTTAGCGATATGCTGCTCCAGACGCTTAACCAGCTTGTCTGCATTATCATCACCTACTGCTAAGACTACGGATAGCGCCATACAGCGTTCGCCGGCAGCGCCATATGCCGCGCCCATAATCGCGCTGGTCGCCATTTCCATATCGGCATCTGGCATCAAGATACAGTGGTTTTTGGCGCCGCCTAACGCCTGACAGCGTTTACCGTGTGTGGAAGCGGTTTGATAGATATATTCGGCGATAGGGGTGGAACCAACAAAACTCACGGCCTGCACCTGCGGGTGGGTTAACAGGACATCTACGGCTTCTTTATCACCGTTGATCACGTTAAACACGCCGTTTGGTAGTCCGGCTTCTTTGAGTAGGGCTGCCAGCTCAAGGGCTAGAGAGGGATCTTTTTCCGACGGTTTAAGTATAAACGTATTCCCGGTAGCCAAAGAAATTGGGAACATCCACATAGGAACCATCGCCGGAAAGTTAAACGGTGTAATGCCGGCACAAACGCCGAGAGGTTGCATTAGAGAATGACTATCAACGCCGGTACCGACGTTGGCGGAGTGCTCGCCTTTTTGCAGATGAGGAATGCCGCAGGCAAATTCAACAACTTCTAACCCTCGGGTTAACTCTCCAACGGCGTCCGAATAAACTTTGCCATGCTCTTCGACAATGACTTTGGCTAATCGATCGAGGTTAGTTTCCAGCAGTGCTTTGAATTTAAACATCACTCTGGCTCGTTTCAATGGAGAGGCTTTGGCCCAACCAGGAAAGGCGAGTGACGCTGCGGAAATGGCTTGTTCTACTTCCGATGCGGTACTCATCACCACCTGACGGATCTGAGTACCAGTGGCAGGGTTATAGACCGGGCTGAAGCGCTGACTGCTACTGGCGGTGATTTGCCCGTTAACATAGTTTTGTATGGTTTCCATTCTGTACCTCTGTTCACTTATTTATCAGTAGGATCTCTGGGGAGATGAATAGATATGAAATATACATTTCATTTTGGTGAAATATAAAATAAAAGTTAATTATTGTGATCGGTTTAATGTTTTATTTTTTTGGCTCTCTTGGCCGGAAACGTGAAACATAGGTAAATAGAATGGCGGGATGTTCAGATAATCAGCAGCGAATCAATTATTTCATTTTCTGGCTTAATGGGAGCGAAAAGATTTCAAAACGGTGAAAGAAGGCACTACAATCATACAACGCTAACTATTTTGGAGCAGACAATGGCGGTTGCGACCACGCTGAATGAATTACAGGAAAAAATTCGAGCTCGCTATGGCGATCTCAGTAAACGGCTACAGCAGGTAGCCCGTTATGTATTGGATAATACCAATAGCGTGGCTTTTGATACCGTTGCGGTGATCGCCAAAGAGGCGTCTGTTCCACCATCGACCTTAATTCGTTTCGCCAATGCATTTGATTTCAGTGGATTTAATGAAATGAAACAGTTGTTTCGTATGCATTTGGTTGAGGAAACGGTTAGCTATACCGATCGCGCCCGTTTATTCCGTGAAATGGAAACGGAATCAGCGCCAGAAAGTCCCGTGGATATTCTTCAGGAATTTGCCCGCTCCAATTCCCAAGCGATGCAACAGCTTGCCGCTCGCGTAGCAGCGGATGATTTGCAAAAGGCGGTAGATTTGCTGGCGGAGGCCGACAATATTTATATTGTTGGGTTAAGGCGCTCATTTTGCGTTGCCACCTATCTGAGCTATGCTCTAAGCCATTTGGAATGTCGCCCTTTCTTGGTGACCGGTTTAGGTGGCATGTTCCGTGAACAGCTGAATCGCGTTGGGCCAAAAGATATTGTGGTATCCATTAGTTTCTCCCCCTATGCTGAAGAAACGGTGATGGTTAGTGAAATGGCTGCTCAGGCGGGAGCACGACAAATCGTGATTACCGATAGCCAGATCAGTCCGTTGGCCAGCTTTAGCGATGTCTGTTTTGTGGTTAAAGAGGCGCAGGTTGATGCGTTTCGTTCTTTATCCGCGACGCTGTGTTTGGTGCAGTCGTTAACCGTGGCGTTGGCTTATCGTCAGGGGAATTGTGGGGAATAGGGTGGGGTGGTTTAAATAGCTAAGGTTTGTTATTTGGACGTCATGTTATTCAGTTAGGTTTAACAGCAGCGGAAGTTTCGTCTACCATTAATACCGTGAATAAATCAACGTGGGAGCACGTGGCCGAGCAAAGGCGCTAAGGCGAGCGCCTCTGCACACCGCACCTTCGCCCCCGAATTCAGGTCGCCTATGGCGGCTACCCTCCGCCTTCGTTCGGGTTAACGCACCGGCGCTGATTCTCTCCCGGAGAAGCAGCGCCACGCCCAGCCTCCATGCTGGGCGTGCTCCCTCTCTCAGTTGTCGGCTGAATTCCAGCGCTTAATAGAAAGGGCAAAAGATAAAGCTAACTCGTGACACTTTATTGACTGAGCGGCATTACATTGTTTGCTACGGTTTTTTACAGCTTGGTTCCATGCCATAAACGTAGACCTCGCTAATTTCGCGGTCATAGCCGGGATAGAAGCCTTTTGGCATGCCGAGTACAATCTGTTTACCGCGGTTGGAATGAACCAGCAGTTCATGAGTTTGCGGGTTAATTGCCACGCCTTCGATTTCACCATAGTCTTTGAAATCAGTGAAGGCTCTCTCCAGCACCACTGGGGCATTAGTACTGTTTTTATCAATCTTCACCCGATAAAGATTATCGACTTCTTTATTGTCCGCAGTACCGTCATCGGCGGTTAGATAGATATCCCCCTGATAGGCAACAATACCTTGAATCCACTGAGGTACTGGCTGTAGGTGTACTTTTCTTTTGTATTTACCGTTATCGAGATCGTATTCATACAGATAACGTCCGCTCTCTTCACCTACCCAAGATGCCATCCAAATGCTGTTATTCACTTTATCAACGGTGATGGCGGAGACTTCCTGCTGACCAGATTCTGGATTAAACGGGAAGGTTCTTTTTAGCTTCAGGGTATCGGCATCATGTACTGCGATTTGAATATCTTTGCCGACGCCGTCCATAAACCATTCGGCGGAAACATAGATTTCATTGTTATAAACGTCGATATCACCAATATGGTTAGCTGGGATCTTGTAGCCTTCAAACGGGGTTTTATTGGTGGCTAATAGATTACCCTGCATATCGTACTTGGATAGGGTGGTGCTGCCGGAGACGTAGTAAAACTTGCTATCGGTAGTAATGCCTTGGCGGCCGTCAACTTCAAAGGTTTTCTTTAACTGGTAATGATATTTGGGAAGCGCATCACTGTAAGGGGCTTCACAGTGGCTATTAGCGGCAAGGGTTGGTAACGAGCAGATGGTCAGGGCGATCAGCAGAGCCAGTGATTTATTCTTTTTCATGTCATGGTTTTCCACAATAGCGTGATAAAAATGCAGTATCGGATTTAAAGCATTGAACGTAACAATCATGCAGACATAAACATTAGACGTCGGGGGAACCGCATTAGGCAGCGTAATGCTTAAGCGCTACGCTGCCGGATGGATTATTTATGCTGCCCCTCTTTTTGCAGGAACTGCACGGCCATATCCGGGAAGTCGGAGAACAGACCGTCAACCTTCGCTTGGTTATACATAATGTCCAGTAGCTGGTTCATGCTGGTTGCATAAGCGGGTAGGGCATCCGCGCGCAGGGTATAAGGGTGAACGACCATACCGCTGTTATGGGCATCTTTGGTCATTGAAGAAAGTTTTACGTCACCGGGTTTAGAGGCTTTAACATCCAGCAACATCGGATATTGAGGACCAATACCGTCCGCATATTTAGCGATTTCTTTCATGGCGCCCGGCTGGAACATCCAGTCATAGCTGTAATTCACCAGCTTACCTTCCGCATTTGGTTCAAAGGTTTCTTGCCAGTCGGTGAACGCAATAAGCTGAACCAGTTTCAGGTCAACGCCTGCTTTTGGCATCAGCTCGGTTTTAATGCGTTTCAGTTCGTTGAAGTCAAAGCATTGAAGATAAACGTTATCGCTTTTCTTGGTATAACCATACTTTTTCAATACATCGAGGGTTTTCACCGAAATATCTTTGCCTTCGCTGCGGTGGAACCACGGTGCTTTAATTTCTGGATAAATACCGATGTTTTTACCGGTGGAGTGGTTTAAACCCTGAATAAACTCAATTTCTTCTTCGAAGGTATGAATACGGAAATCAGATTTGCCCATCGGGAAACGCCCCGGATAAGACTGCACTTTTTTACCATCTTTAATATCAAAGCCTTCGGTAAATTTTAAGGATTTCACTTCATCCAACGTAAAGTCGATGGCGTAATAGCGGCCATCTTTGCGGGCACGGTCAGGAAAGCGCTCGGCCACGTCGGTCACGCGGTCCAGATAATGATCGTGTAATACAACCAGATGGTCATCTTTGGTCATGACCAGATCTTGCTCAAGAAAATCGGCACCTTGCTGATAGGCCATCGCTTTCGACGGTAAAGTATGTTCAGGCAGATAGCCGCTGGCGCCGCGGTGAGCAATAACAATTTTGTCGGTCTTATGGTTCTTTTCGGTGGCATCGGCGGCTGAAGCAAGAGACATACTCAGTACGATTCCTGTTAGTAGCGTTTTAAAACCTATTTTCATAAGTTTTTTCTCCATATTTTAATAACATAGGTAAGAATATAGGTAGGGGGAGAACACCAGAGACCCCGCTACTTATGCAGCGCGTTTTTCAGTGTATGGCTTATTTTTTTATTAGTATCAGTTGAATAACTGGTGGTGATAATACCCGCGGAAGATGACATTTTTGTGACGTCCGCGGGTATTGTTTTGAACTACTTATTTTAAGTTGCACCAGGCTGCTGCCGATAGTGCAACGATAATCTGATTATGCTGAGTGTTTAGCCAGCATTTCAGCTTTATGTTTGTTTTCGCTGATCATAGTCAGTACCAGCAGCACAACTGCCAGGCAGCTACCGCCGATCATTACCATAAAGCCGCCATCCCAACCGAAGAAGTCAACGGTATAACCTACGATGGCGCTAGCGGCAACAGAACCGCCCAGATAACCGAACAGACCGGTGAAGCCCGCAGCAGTACCAGCGGCTTTCTTCGGAGCCAGTTCCAGAGCGTGCAGACCGATTAACATAACCGGACCATAGATCAGGAAGCCGATAACGGTCATACAAGCCATATCGATGCCAGGGTTGCCGGCTGGGTTCATCCAGTAAACGACAGTGGCGATAGTAACCAGAACCATAAAGAACACACCGGTTGCACCACGGTTGCCTTTAAATACTTTATCCGACATCCAACCACACAGTAATGTACCCGGAATACCTGCATACTCGTACAGGAAGTAGGCCCAGGATGATTTATCCAGTGCGAAATGCTTAACTTCTTTCAGATAAGTTGGTGACCAGTCCAGAATACCGTAACGCAGTAAATAGACGAATACGTTAGCGATGGCGATATACCACAACAGTTTATTAGGGAAGACATACTTCATGAAAATTTCTTTTGCAGTCAGTTCTTCTTCCGCTTCTTCGGAGTAATCCGGTGGGTAGTCATTTTTATACTCTTCAATCGGTGGTAAACCACAAGATTGAGGGGTATCACGCATTAGAGCGAAGGCAATAATCGCGATGACAATGGCGCCCAGAGCTGGCATGTAGAACGCTGCTTTCCAGTCGTTAAACCAAGCCATACCCAACAGGAATAATAGAGGAGGAATACCACCGCCGACGTTATGAGCACAGTTCCAAATTGAGACGATACCACCACGCTCTTTCTGGGACCACCAGTGCACCATAGTACGACCACATGGAGGCCAACCCATACCCTGGAACCAACCACAGGCGAACAGCAGGACAAACATCACCATAATGCTAGAGGTTGCCCATGGAACAAAGCCCATAACCAACATGACCAGCGCGGCTAAGATCAGGCCCGCCGGTAAGAATACTCTTGGGTTAGAACGGTCTGATACCGAACCCATGATGAATTTAGAGAAACCATAAGCAATTGAGATGCCTGACAGGGCAAAGCCCAGATCGCCGCGGCTGAAACCTTGTTCGACCAAATAAGGCATTGCTAAAGCAAAGTTCTTACGAACCAGATAGTACGCCGCATAGCCGAAGAAGATCCCCATGAAAATCTGCCAACGCAGTTTGCGATAGGTGGGATCTATCTTATCCTTAGGGAGTCGCGCAATATGTGCCGCGGGTTTAAATATACTTAACATTATGCCTCCACTGGCAGTGATTCATCTCTATATTTTCGTATGAGTATGTTTTTAGAGTGAGTCGCCATAAATACGCTCACATTTTTTCTTTATCGCTCACTATATTATCTGTTTATTGCCAGATGATATGTGACCTGACGCGAATTATACGATTTTTTTACTTTCGTGGCGCGGAATGTATCATTTCTATAACTTTTTTGGGCGCTAATTTACATATTTGATGTGATGCGCATCACGAAAATGTTCTTTTTTGAGCGTTTGTCTTTTTATTGTGCTCGAATTTGCTCCTTATCAAACAATTCCCCTGCAATGTGTGCGTAAATAGCAGTATGAGAATTTTCTGAATTGACAGAATAAGACCGGGAGCAAAAGTCAATGAGCGGTTTTTCCTCGAACGAGACGGATGTCATCATCATTGGTGGTGGAGCGACAGGTGCTGGCGTTGCCAGAGACTGCGCCCGTCGTGGATTACGTACCGTTTTGCTTGAACGTTATGATATTGCCACCGGCGCGACCGGCCGCAATCATGGCTTATTGCATAGCGGTGCTCGGTATGCGGTTACGGATGCGGAATCGGCCCGTGAGTGTATAGAAGAAAACAAAATTTTAAAACGCATCGCCCGTCACTGCGTAGAGCCGACCAATGGTCTGTTTCTGACCCTGCCGGAAGATGATATGTCATTTCAGGCAACGTTTATTCAAGCCTGTCAGGCTGCGGGCATTGACGCCAAGGCTCTGGATCCCAAAGAAGCATTACGCTTAGAGCCGTCAGCTAACCCAGATATGTTGGGGGCGGTACAGGTTCCCGACGGTACCGTCGATCCATTCCGCCTGACCGCGGCCAATATGTTGGATGCGCGTGAACACGGTGCAGAAGTGTTGACCTATCATGAGGTTATTGGCCTGATTCGTCATAACGATCGCGTAACCGGTGTGAAGGTTTTTGACCATTACCAGAAAGAAACCAAAGATATTTATGGCTCCATTGTGGTGAATGCTGGCGGAATATGGGGGCAGCATATTGCCGAATACGCCGATTTACGCGTTCGTATGTTCCCGGCCAAAGGTGCGCTACTTATTATGGGGCACCGAATCAACAATATGGTGATTAACCGCTGCCGTAAGCCGGCGGACGCCGATATTCTGGTGCCGGGAGATACCATTTCATTAATTGGCACCACCTCAACGCGAATTCCTTACGACCAAATTGACAATATGATTGTTACGCCGGAAGAGGTGGATGTTCTGATTCGTGAAGGCACCAAGCTGTCACCAAGAATGGCCCACACTCGAATTCTACGCGCCTATGCCGGGGTTCGTCCGCTGGTGGCCAGTGATGACGATCCGTCAGGACGTAACGTGAGTCGCGGTATTGTCTTACTGGATCACGCTGTGCGCGATGGTCTGGAAGGGTTTGTGACCATTACCGGTGGCAAGCTAATGACCTACCGCCTGATGGCTGAATGGGCCACTGATAAAGTGTGTGAAAAGCTGGGGCACAGCGGAAAATGTACCACCGCAGAAGAAGCGCTACCGGGTTCACGCCATTCTGCCGAAGAGACGCTGCGTAAGGTGGTTTCCCTGCCGTCGACTATTCGAGGTTCTGCGGTTTATCGCCACGGCGATCGGGCAACTCAACTGATGGCGAATGGGCGTTTAGATAACAGTTTAGTGTGTGAATGCGAAGCGGTCACCGCTGGTGAAGTGCGTTATGCGGTTGAATCCTTAACCGTCAATAATCTGATTGATTTGCGTCGCCGTACCCGCGTTGGGATGGGGACCTGTCAGGGTGAGCTGTGTGCTTGCCGCGCCGCTGGCTTATTGAATCGCTTCAAAATTTCATCTCCTCAGCAGTCGTTGACTCAGCTTTCCACTTTTCTGAATGAGCGTTGGAAAGGCGTTAGGCCAATCGCCTGGGGAGATGCGCTGCGTGAAAGTGAGTTTACCAGTTGGGTTTATCTGGGGTTGTGTGGGATAGATGCATCGTCCGTGACGGAGAAAAATGATGAAATTTGATGTCGCTATTATTGGCGGTGGTTTAGCCGGTTTGACCTGTGGTATTCAACTGGCTGAGCAGGGCAAACGCTGCGCTATTATTAGTGCCGGGCAAAGTGCCCTGCATTTTTCTTCCGGTTCACTGGATTTTTTAAGCTATAGGCCGGATGGCTCAGCGATCGATAACCCTTTGGATGCGCTGGCTGAACTGGCAAAACATTCGCCAGAACATCCCTATTCGCTGTTAGGTGCCGAATGCGTGAAGCAGATGGCGGGGCAGGCTGAGCGCTTGTTGCAGGATTGCGGTTTACACTTTAACGGTAGTATTGATCATAACCATTTGCGGGTTACGCCGCTGGGCACACTACGCGCAACTTGGCTGAGTCCGGTTGAGGTACCAACGGCGGCGATTAATCGCCCGCTACCGTGGAAGCGCATTGCTGTTGTCGGTATTGAGGGTTTTCTGGATTTTCAGCCACAGTTAGCGGCGGGTTCATTGGCTGAACAGGGCATTGAGGTTACCACTGATTATCTGCATGTTCCGGCTCTCGATCGTTTGCGTAATAATCCCAGTGAGTTTCGCGCCACTAATATTTCTCGCGTATTGGATCTGCCGGAAAATACCGAACTGTTAGCTGAAGAGTTAGTTCGTTTGGCTGATGATGTTGATGCGGTGATTTTACCGGCGTGTATTGGCTTGGAAAACGCGAAGTCCGTATCACTATTATGCGCCAGAGTTGGTAAGCCGGTGATGTTAGTGCCAACGTTACCGCCATCTTTGCTGGGTATTCGTATGCATCAGGCGTTGCGTCGTCGCTTCCAACAGCTTGGTGGTCAGTTTATG
Source organism: Pragia fontium DSM 5563 = ATCC 49100 (assembly GCF_900112475.1). Taxonomy (GTDB): domain Bacteria; phylum Pseudomonadota; class Gammaproteobacteria; order Enterobacterales; family Enterobacteriaceae; genus Pragia; species Pragia fontium. The sequence continues at coordinate 134,595 of NZ_FOLW01000009.1, forward strand.
CCGGGTGATTCAGTGCTGCGTGCAGAGATAGACGGGCAGTGCGTTAAGAAGATATATACCCGTAATCACACCGATATTCCGGTGGTGGCAGATCAGGTGGTGTTAGCCAGCGGCAGCTTCTTTAGCAATGGTTTAATTGCCGAGTTTGACCGAATTTATGAGCCAGTTTTTGGCTTGGACGTATTAGATGCCAGTCAACGAGGCGACTGGACTCAGGAAAATATGTTCTCTCCTCAGCCTTACCTGCGTTTTGGTGTTAAAACCGATCAAACCCTACGTGGTACGGTTGATGGTAAGCCACTCAGTAACCTTTATATTATTGGCGCGGTATTAGGGGGTTATGACCCGTTACAGCAGGGATGCGGAGCTGGTGTGTCTCTGGTCACTGCGCAATATGTCGCACAACAGATTCTCGCTTTGGCGGAGGTGGCAGCATGAGCCTGACATCGGATAACAGCTTTGAAAGCTGCATTAAATGTACCGTTTGTACCACTTATTGTCCGGTAGCTAAGGTGAATCCTAACTATCCGGGGCCGAAACAGGCTGGGCCGGACGGTGAGCGTTTACGTTTGAAGGATCCTGCCTTATTTGATGAGGCATTGAAGTACTGCACTAACTGCAAGCGCTGTGAAGTTGCCTGCCCATCCGACGTGAAAATTGGCGATATTATTCAGCGGGCGCGTATTAACTACAGTAAACCCAAGTTTAAGCTGCGGGACGCTATTCTGAGTAATACCGACTTGATGGGCTCGCTGTCTACTCCGTTTGCCCCCGTCGTGAATGCGGCCGTTGGTTTGAAGCCGGTTAAAAAGCTGTTGGACAGCGCACTAAAAATCGACCACCGCCGTCAGTTGCCAAAATACTCTTTTGGCACTTTCCGTCATTGGTATCGTAAGCAGGCAGCGGAACAACAGAAGTTTGATGAACAGATTGCGTTTTTTCACGGCTGCTTTGTTAACTACAACCATCCGCAACTGGGGAAAGATTTAGTTCGCGTATTCAATAATATGGGAATTGGCGTTCAACTGTTGAAGCGAGAAAAGTGCTGCGGTGTGCCACTAATTGCCAATGGTTTTATCGATCAGGCTAAAAAGCAGGCCAGAGTAAACGCGGATTCGCTAGTTGATGCGGTGATTGGCAAAGGCATGCCGGTGGTAGCCACCTCGTCAACCTGTACCTTTACCCTGCGGGATGAATATCCGCACCTGTTGGGTATCGATACCACGCCAGTGCGTGAGCAGGTTGAGCTGGCGACACGCTATCTTTATCGTTTGCTGTCTGAGGGTAGGGAACTGAAGCTGAAGCATACGCCAATGCGCATTGCCTATCATACGCCTTGCCATATGGAGAAGATGGGGTGGACCGCATACACGCTGGCATTATTGGAGCGTATTCCCGGCGTTGAGTTGATAGTGCTTGAATCTCAGTGCTGCGGTATTGCCGGTACGTATGGCTTTAAAAAAGAGAATTATGAAACCTCGCAGGGCATTGGCGCTTCGCTATTCCGCCAAATTGAAGAGAGCGGCGTGGACTTTGTGGTGACCGATTGTGAAACCTGTAAATGGCAGATCGAAATGTCCACCAGTAAACGTTGTGAGCATCCAATCACGTTATTGGCGCAGGCATTGGCTGATGAGGATTGATGATTGGGTTACAGGTATGAGTTTGTGATGAATAAGGGCGATCGTTTGATCGCCTTAAGATTTCTAGTATAGCGTTTCAAGTTGGATTCAGTAGTTACTACTTGTCCTGCGTCCGGCTAATTTGCAAGAATATTTCTCTTTAGTGCTCAGATAGAAGATCATCCATACTCAGCCACAGAGTGCGTCGGGCCTAGCCGGGCTACGGGCACTCCGGCTGGCAAGCCAGCTACGACCCCCACGCCCGTCTCTCCCGTCGATTGAGTGTATTAGAATTTTCTCATTAATCTAAGGGCGATCGTTTGATCGCCCTCTTTTTATATTTTTATGATGAGGCTAAGAATCTTATTGCTTAATTTTCAGTGAGCTGATGAATTTATCCACCGCTTTTTCTGCGTCAGCCTGCTGGTCAATTGGGTAGGTAATCTGCATGGTTAGTAGCTGATCATCAATTTGGCCTAACAGCGTAGATGAGAAGTTCTTTTTACCATCAATCTTGATAGCAGTATCCAGACGCTGTAACTGCTGGCCGCTGGCTTCTACGCTGGTTTTTTTGATCACGAGTAGCTCGCTATCGCGCATTTTTTGTTGATCTTCCATGCGGGTCAGCAGGTTTTCCAGAGAATCACCCGGCATGGAGCTGCTAATAACAATCAGCATTTTCTGCGCATTATTATCGGCGTAGACCGCCATATTGGTGGTTTGAGAGGTATTTTTACCGCTCTGATCCTGTAGACCATCTGGTACGGTAAAGCTGACTTTTCCACCCAATGCGCTGATTTGTTGAGCGGACTGTTCTGTGGAAGCACTATTTCCTGCCGGAGTCGATTGCTCTTTACCACCGTCACAGGCGGCAAGGCTAGCGGCGAACAGGCACAGACCTATAATCTTAACTATCTTCTGCATGGTACTTCCTTAAATTGATAAGCTGACGCTTTGGGATGAAATGAACGGGATAAAAATATCACTTCTATAGCTATCTCGCCAAATAATCTGCCAATTTTATCCGTGCAACAGCTTTGGCGAGGCGTTGGTTTGAACCAAACGCTTAAGCAAAACATTCAATAAAATGCCATACATTGGCAGGAAGAACAGGGCACAGATAATCAGTTTGAAAGCATAGTCTACCAGCGCGATTTCTACCCAGTTTTCGGCCATAAAGGCGTTAGTGCTGTTATAGAAAGCGATAGAGAAGAAGGCAATAGTGTCACTTAAGTTACCGAATACCGCCGATACGCTGGGCGCGATCCACCAGGTTTTTAACTGACGGAAACGATTGAACACATAAATATCTAAAATCTGACCCAATACGTAAGCCATAAAGCTGGCAATGGCAATTCTGGCCACCACCAAATTGAAGCTATAAATCGACTGATAGCCTTGCCATGAACCATCATAGAATAAGGTGGATAACAGATAAGAGATAGCCAGCGCCGGGATCATCACCACCAGAATAATTCTACGAGCCAACGGAGCGCCAAACACCCGAACGGTCAGGTCAGTGGTGAGAAAAATAAATGGGAACGTGAATGCGCCCCAAGTGGTATGGAAACCGAAAATACTGATCGGTAGCTGCACCAGATAGTTGCTGGACGCAATGATCAGAATATGGAAAAACGATAGCCAAATTAGCGCACGCAGACGCTGCTGAGGTGAAAATTCAAACATGTTTTTGACCTTTTTAGTTGAGTATTAACACTCTGTTGGGGTGAGGGAACCCAACCTATGCATGGATAAAATAGTTTATACGCCCAATAAAGCGAACGGCAAATGATACTCAGTTGTGGTATTAATGCAATCCTTGACTGTTTTTTATTCGTTATCGGTTCCAAGGTGCGGAAACGTTTTTTATTAACTTGGCTTGCACTGATAACCCATCGTATTAAACTAGTGCGGTTAGTAATCGCCCCTATTCTATTGATTTGAGATTTTCATGACTGATTTATTTACCCATCCGGATAAAACCCTTGATGCGTTAGGGCTACGCTGCCCTGAGCCGGTAATGATGGTGCGCAAAGCGGTACGCCATATGGAAGCCGGACAAACCTTGCTGATAGTGGCTGACGATCCTGCGACGACGCGTGATATTCCGGGTTTCTGTCGGTTTATGGATCACGAATTGCTCGGTGCAGACACCGAGCAATTACCGTATCGGTATTTAATTCGTAAGGGCAGTGCCTAGCGCTAGCCAGGTTGTTTCACTCTGAGAGTGGTGGGTCAAATATGTAATGACCGAACAATCATAAAGTGACCGAGGAAGTAACCGACAGCGATAATGGCGTTGGCCGCCTGAAAAGGCTGGCGATAGCGATTGGTCAGCCAAATCATGGCGGTAACCAATAGCAGTGTGCTACCAACCAATTGGCTAAAGCTCATATCGCTGGGCTGAGTAAGATAGCCTTCCGCAGCAACCCATACCATCAAGACTGTCATGGCGATATAAGTGGCGACCGGCCAACGCATATCCTCCAGACGATTCCACAGTAGCAGAATCACGGCAAGTCCAACCACAAACAGTATGACAATCAGCGGCCAGTAAAAACTCAGCTTTAGCGGACTGGCAAAATACAGCGTGTAGAGTAAGTGGGAAATAAATAGCGCACCCACGGTATATAGCATCCGTTCCTGAGGGAGCATTTGGACAATATCGCTCACTAAGCTGGCTAACAGACCCAATATAATCAGATAGCTAAAGGTGGTCAGGTCCGGAGCCTGCCATGCCCACAATAACATCAACAGCATGGTGACGGGTTTAAATACCCAACATTGCCATTTAGGACCACGGTAAGCGGAGTCGATATATATCCAACCTGAGAAAATTACGGCTAAAAATGGCCAACTCATAGTTCTTCCCTCGGTTATCTTTCTGCCATGTTGTTATGACTAAGTTTAGGGCGCTTACGCGGTTTATGGCTTATTTTTTTGTTGCCAGGCGATCAGCTCAAATACGCCAAAGACAAAAATCTTAAACTCCTGCCAACCGCTGATTTTAGGCCCATCTTTAGGCAAGGTTGATTTCAACATCATTAATTGCAAGCCGTGCATAAAAAACATAAAGGCCATGGCGACATGCATAAAGTACTTTAACGGGCTGGGAAACGGCTGAAATAAATTCAGCAGGAGGAATCCCCATACGCCAAGCATTAACAGGCGACCCAGATTAATAAAGATTTGTTTAAGCATCATCATCTTCCTGTTGTTCCAATACGCTCAGTGACTGGCGATGGTATAGGCGATAGGCAACCTGCCCGGCGGTTTTCTCACGATGTAAACGCCAGTTGGTTGGTACGTCTAGATTGCTGTGCTCAGTTTCCGCTTCGAGATAAATCCAGGCCTCATCGGCCAGCCAGCCCTGTTTTTCCAGTAAGGCGATGGTGTCGGGTAACAGACCGCAGCGAAAAGGCGGATCGAGAAATACCACATTAAATGCGCTGCCCGGTTGAGCCAACCAGTTAAGGGCGTTGGTATGTACGACCTGTCCTTTGTCTGAATTCAGCAGTGCCAGATTTTTTTGTAATTGCTGAGCGATAGACTTTTCGGCTTCTAGTAACACCGTTTCTCCGGCATAGCGGGAAAGTGCTTCAAATCCTAGTGCGCCACTACCGGCAAAACAGTCGAGACATTTAGCATCATAAAGTACCGGAGCCAGCCAGTTAAACAGGGTTTCACGTACCCGGTCGGTGGTTGGACGTAGGCCGGGACTATCCGGCACCGGTAGCTTTCTGCCTCGCCATTGTCCGCCAATAATCCGTATCTGTCCGGCTTTGTGTGGCTGTGGTTTTTTACTCATACGCTCTGCTATTGGTTAACGGTATGTGAAGAATCTATCGCTATTATAGCGGCAGCCGGTCAATTTAAAAATCGGCTTTAGCCAAAAGGGCGGTGAATGATGTTTGGCAGGAATGGATGTCACCGAGGATTAACTCTGATTTATCTTATTGAGGGAGTAAGGATTGAATGATTTTAATCCGATGGATGTTAAAATATCAGGCTTCAGAGATAACAGTGATTCAAATAGCGAATTGATATCTATCATTCCTTGATGAGTGTTAGACTTAAGCTATCTGTAAGTGTGCGTAATACTAGGGTGGAGGTTGTTGTTACAACTATGGCAAAAAATAAAAAACGCGGTTTATTTTCCTGGTTAGGCTTTAACCGTCAGGATGAAGAGGTTAAGCAACAGGAAGAATTAACCCAAGAAATTGAACAGCAACAGTCTGATGATTTATTACCTGCTTCAGAACCGGTTACCGATGCCATTTCTGAGCATACCGATCGCGCTAATGCTGATGCCGCCGCCACTGATACCGATGTTACGCCAGAACTCCATTTGGAACAGACGGCGGAAGCCGGTGCGCCAGAGGAAACTTATGACGATCCGTTAACGCCGTTGGTTGAGCCTCGTGAACAGGCTTTTCAGGTTATTGAGACGCTGGCCGCTGAGCCGCAGACTGCACTGACCGCGACAGATGATGAAGTGGAAACGGCTCGCGAACAGAATGAACAGGCTGAATACGATGATACTGATGTGGTTGATGAGCCGGTTTTCAATCAGACCGAATCATTAGATGAAGAAATCGATGAAGCTCTGGCCGCTGAGGCCCAGCGAACCGATGCTGAAGACCCCGAGCAGATTATCGAGGAAGAAGAGCAACAAGCGTTAGAGGACTCTTTTGAACAGCAAGAGCAGGAAAGACCAACCAAAGAAGGCTTCTTTGCTCGCTTAAAACGCAGCCTGTTAAAAACTAAACAGAATCTGGGTTCTGGTTTTATCAGTCTGTTTCGCGGTAAGCGAATTGATGATGATTTGTTCGAAGAACTGGAAGAACAACTCTTGATCGCCGACGTTGGCGTCAATACCACCAGTAAAATCATCGCTTCTTTGACTGAACACGCCAGCCGCCGCGATCTTAAGGATGCAGAATCGCTGTATGGCAAGCTAAAAGAAGAGATGGCAGATATTCTGCAAAAAGTTGAGCAACCGCTGGATGTCACCGGCCATAAGCCGTTTGTTATTTTAATGGTTGGGGTTAACGGTGTAGGTAAAACCACCACTATTGGTAAGTTGGCTCGTCAGTTTCAGGCTGAAGGCAAATCTGTCATGCTGGCCGCAGGTGATACTTTCCGCGCCGCAGCAGTAGAGCAATTACAGGTCTGGGGGCAGCGTAACAAGATCCCGGTGGTGGCACAGCATACTGGCGCAGATTCAGCCTCGGTCATTTTTGATGCCATTCAGGCGGCGCAGTCCCGCGGCGTTGACGTATTAATTGCTGATACAGCCGGGCGGTTACAGAATAAATCGCACCTGATGGAAGAGTTGAAGAAAATTGTGCGGGTGATGAAAAAGCTGGATGAGAATGCACCACACGAAATTATGCTGACGATTGACGCCAGTACCGGTCAAAATGCTATCAGCCAAACTAAACTATTTGATGAAGCCATTGGCTTGACGGGAATTACCTTAACTAAGCTGGACGGTACCGCAAAAGGCGGGGTGATTTTCTCCGTTGCTGACCAGTTTGGTATACCTATTCGTTATATTGGGGTAGGGGAAGGTATTGAGGATTTACGGCCTTTCCAAGCCGATGATTTTATAGAAGCGCTTTTCGCCCGAGAGGATTAAAACGATGATTCGTTTTGAACAAGTCAGCAAAGCTTATTTAGGCGGCCAGCAGGCATTGCAGGGGGTTAACTTCCATCTGCAACAGGCTGAAATGGCTTTCTTAACCGGTCATTCCGGTGCCGGTAAGAGTACGTTACTTAAGCTGATTTGTGGTATTGAACGCCCCAGCGATGGCCACATCTGGTTTTCCGGCCACGATGTCAGCCGCCTGAAGCATGCTGAAGTGCCTTTTCTACGCCGCCAGATCGGTATGATTTTTCAGGATCATAATCTGTTGGCCGACCGCACGGTGTATGACAATGTTTCATTGCCGATGATTATCTGTGGCGCCAGTCCAGAAGAGATCCGTCGTCGTGCTTCCGCCGCGTTAGATAAAGTCGGGCTACTGGATAAAGCCAAGTGTTTCCCAGTACAGCTTTCCGGCGGTGAGCAACAGCGAGTAGGTATTGCCCGGGCGGTAGTGAATAAACCTTCGGTATTATTGGCGGATGAGCCTACCGGGAATTTGGACGATGAACTGTCGGCCGGTATTCTGCGGTTGTTTGAGGAGTTTAACCGAGTCGGCGTGACGGTTTTGATGGCCACCCATGATAGCGGGCTAATTGCCAGTCGTTCTTACCGAGTGCTGACGCTTTCCCACGGTCGTTTAAGCGGGGGGGATGCCGATGCGCGGTACTAATCGTCAGGTAAAAAAAGCTTCATCTGCGGGGAATAAAACCAATGTACCGTCTCGCAGTACCGGAGGATGGCGCGAACAGTGGCGCTACGCCTGGCAGAATACCTTTGTTGATATGCTGCGTCAGCCGCTGGCGACATTTTTGACGATTATGGTGATTGCCATTTCGTTGACGCTGCCGAGCCTGTGCTATTTGGTATGGAAGAATGTGAATCAGGCTGCGACCCAGTGGTACCCAACGCCGCAAATTACCATTTATCTGGATAAGAAACTGGATGAGTCGGCGGCGGCAGGCGTTATCACTCAGATTAACGGGTTGAGTGGCGTTGAGAAGGTTAACTATATTTCCCGTGATAATGCCTTGAATGAATTCCGGGAGTGGTCAGGCTTTGGTAGTGCGCTGGATATGCTTAGCGATAATCCGCTGCCAGCGTTGGCGATTGTTTCCCCTAAAGCGGATGGTCTTAGTTCGGATGCCTTAGTAAAACTGCGGGAAGAAATACGCCAGATTCAGGGCGTGAACGATGTAAAAACCGATGATAGCTGGTTCTCTCGTTTATCGGCGTTAACCAAACTGGTTGGAAATATCGCCGGTACGATTGCGGTATTAATGATAGTTGCCGTGTTTTTGGTGATTGGTAACAGTGTTCGACTGAATATTTTCAGCCGTCGCGATACCATCAGTATTATGAAATTGATCGGTGCTACCGACGGATTTATTCTACGGCCGTTCCTGAATGGTGGGATGTTACTGGGATTATTGGGTGCCGTATTGTCGCTGATTATGTCTCAGGCGTTGGTTTGGTCGCTGGATTCCGCTGTGGCGGAAACGGCAAAGGTGTTTGGCACACTGTTTTCCATCAAGGGCCTAAGTTGGGATGAAAGCCTGTTACTGCTGGTGGTTTCAGCCATGATTGGTTGGGTGGCTGCATGGTTGGCAACGGTGCGACATTTACGCCAATTTACACCAAGATAAATTAATTTTGTTATACTATAAAAGTTGTGCTACGTGATGAGATGCTGTTATGGTTTGGGTTGTGCCGGATAGTGTGGAAGAGATAAACATCGTCTGCATTATCTGATGACATACAGCACAAAATGACTCAATCAGATGGAACTTATGGTTGAGATTCAAGTCTAAAAACGAGTAAGCAACAACGGCAAGGTAGAGCCCTTTACGTTTGGTTCCGGTGGATTATCCGGGTAAACAGTATCAAAATTACCAATGATTGATTTCTCTATGAGAGGGTTTGAATGACTAAAGAAATGCGAACTTTGGCTCTGGTTCCCCAAGGTAGTTTGGAGGCCTATATCAGGGCTGCCAATACCTATCCGATGTTAACTGCGGATGAGGAACGCGATCTGGCTGAACGGCTGCATTATGACGGCGATCTGGCGGCAGCGAAAAAGCTGATTCTGTCCCATCTGCGTTTTGTTGTTCACGTCGCTCGTAACTATTCAGGCTATGGATTACCTCAGGCTGATCTGATCCAGGAAGGTAACATTGGCTTGATGAAAGCGGTTCGTCGTTTTAATCCGGAAGTTGGCGTTCGTCTGGTTTCCTTTGCGGTTCACTGGATTAAAGCTGAAATTCATGAATACGTATTGCGCAATTGGCGCATCGTAAAGATTGCTACCACTAAAGCTCAGCGTAAGCTGTTCTTTAATCTGCGTAAGTCTAAGCAGCGTTTAGGCTGGTTTAGTCAGGATGAAGTTGAACTGGTTGCCCGTGAGCTGGGGGTTTCAAGTAAAGATGTACTTGAAATGGAATCCCGCATGGCGGCACAGGACATGGCTTTTGATATATCTCCTGATGAAGACAATGAAAACAGCGCTGTGGCTCCTGCGATGTTCCTGGAAGATAAAACGTCTGATTTTGCTGAAAGCATTGAAGATGAAAACTGGGACAACGACGCAGCTGATAAGCTGACTCAGGCTCTGAGTGGCTTGGACGATCGTAGTCAGCATATTATACGTGCTCGCTGGCTCAATAATGATGAGACCAAAGCAACATTACAGGAACTCGCTGACTGTTATGGTGTGTCTGCCGAGCGTGTACGCCAGCTTGAAAAGAACGCCATGAAAAAACTGCGTGTGGCGATTGAAGCATAATCGAGCTTTGATGCTGAGTTGAGAAAAGGTGGCTTAATTAAGCCGCCTTTTTTATTGCCTGAAAATGGTGTATTCAGATCTATACCTGATATTCAAAATACCGCTATAATAGTTGAGTGTTTTACTATGGTATGGCGAGATTATGGAACAGTTCGGCACAATTAGCATCGATGATGCTTTTAAGCGTTTACAACAGGGTGAGGTATCATTAGTCGATATTCGCGATGCCCACAGCTTTCAGTCAGGCCATGTACCTGAAGCGATACACCTGACAGACTCTACCTTGAATGGGTTTATGCAGCAGACCGACTTCAGTCATCCTATTTTGGTGATGTGTTATCACGGCATCAGTAGCCGAGGGGCTGCCCAGTACTTGGTTAATCAGGGGTTTGAAGAAGTATATAGCGTTGAAGGTGGCTTTGAGTCTTGGCAGCGTCATTATCCGCAGAATATCATCACGTCTTAGTCTTACTGGTTTTTAAGGCTATTGGGCGATTACCCGATAGCCAACTCAACCGCCATCCAGCCTACATCTTTCATTTCTACCGGATTTACTTGAGTCTATCTATGATTAGAGGCGGCGTTATTAAGATAACCTCTAATAGGATAAGGTTTAATGTGATAAATTATGCCGGTATCAATAAGTTTATTGCGTAACTAATGCTTCAATGGCTGACATATCACTGGATGATATATTGTCAGACTGGCTATTCTTTACCTAAATTGTTGGGTTAATTTTTAAGTGAGTGTAGATGCTTCAGTTAATTGCTTTCTCTAATCCTCGTATGGCTCAGGCCTTTGTTGACTATATGGCGACCCTTAACGTCGATATTGAAATGCGTCACCAGCACGATCAGGTGGAGCTATGGTTAGCTGATGAAAGTGCGGAACCTATGGTTCGTCAGGAACTGGAGCAGTTTATTCATAATCCTACCGATCCGCGCTATTTGGCAGCCAGTTGGCAGTCAGGGGATCTGGATGCCAATATTACCTATCATCGTTCTGATACCCTATCGACACTGCGCCAACAGGCTGGCCCGTTGACGTTTGCGGTTATTGCTATCTGTGTTGTTGTTTATATCTTGATGCAGATTTTTGGCGATGAAACTTTACTGAACTTACTTGCCTATCCGGCGGACAGCAGCCAATATATTCAGGTATGGCGCTGGGTTAGCCATGCTTTTTTACATTTTTCTCTGTTACATATTCTCTTTAATTTGGTGTGGTGGTGGTATCTTGGTGGGCCGTTGGAAAAACGCCTTGGTACCGGAAAACTATTAGAGATAACGCTACTATCGGCTATTTTATCCGGATATGGGCAAGCGATATTTAGCGGCCATTTGTTCGGTGGTTTGTCCGGTGTAGTCTATGCATTAATGGGATATTGTTGGTTGTCCGGTGAGCGTGCGCCGGAGCGTGGCGTCTTTATGCAGCGTTCATTAATGGTATTTGCCATCGTATGGTTAATTGCAGGCTACTTCGATATGTTTGGTATTTCGGTAGCCAATGCCGCCCATGTGGGTGGATTAGCCGTCGGTTTGGCTTTGGCATGGTGGGATACCCGAGCTTCTAAAAGGTATTAATAAACAATAACAAAGGGCGCGTCAGGATAAACGCGTTTAGGGTCTCGATGTGAAACAAACTCAACGACATGAGTCTATTATTGATCTGGTGCGTAAGCATGGCTATGTCAGTACCGAAGAGCTGGTAGAACATTTTAGCGTTAGTCCGCAGACGATTCGTCGCGATTTGAATGAGTTAGCCGATCAAAACAAAATTCAACGTCATCACGGCGGGGCCGCTTTACCTTCAAGTTCCGCGGTGAATGCCGCCTATCACGATCGTAAAGTGATGTGGTTGGCCGAGAAAGCCCGTATTGCTGAGCGCGTAGCCGCTCATATTCCAGACGGCGCCACTTTGTTTATTGATATCGGTACCACGCCAGAAGCCGTGGCTCACGCGCTGCTCAACCATAAAAACTTACGAGTGGTGACCAATAACCTGAATGTGGCGACCTTATTGACCGGTAAACCCGACTTCCGTTTGATTCTGGCCGGTGGTGAAGTGCGCTCTCGTGATGGCGGTATTATTGGCGAAGCGACGCTGGATTTCATTTCCCAGTTTCGTTTGGATTACGGCATTCTGGGCATTAGCGGTATTGATATGGACGGTAGCCTGCTGGAGTTTGATTACCATGAGGTACGTACTAAGCGGGCAATCATTGAGAATTCACGTAGCGTGATGTTAGTAACCGACCACTCCAAGTTTGGCCGTAATGCGATGGTCAATTTAGGCAATATGGGGCTGATTGATTATCTGTTTACCGATGAAGAACCGCCAGCCAGCGTAATGAGTATTATCAAACAGTACGATGTGAAGTTGGAACTCTGCTAATTAAACTATCGGCAGGTAGCACCTATTTTTTACGGGTTATCTGCTGATTTTCCCTCCTGTTTTTTATCTCTAATCCACTTTTTTACCTCAACCACTGCCTTACGGCGGTTCTTTGCTGTGATATAGACCATCAATAACCTTGTACTTTATGGCAGGTATGTCTATAGGTAACTTATCGGTCAAATAATAATCTTCTATAAAGCAGCAAATTACCCTTTAATTTATTGTGGTTTTAATGTTATCTGGATCACGCGAAAATGTTTTTATTTGGTTAATTGCTAGCTAAGCTGATTGCTTTTGTCTACAATAATGCTCGAAATCGAACATTATGAGCTCTTGCGAGCATAAAGAGGTAATAGAATGGAAACCAAAGACCTAATAGTTATCGGCGGTGGAATCAATGGTGCAGGTATTGCAGCTGATGCTGCCGGACGTGGGCTTTCCGTTCTACTGTTGGAAGCCCGGGATTTAGCCTGTGCAACCTCCTCGGCCAGTTCGAAGTTGATTCATGGTGGATTACGCTATCTGGAGCATTATGAATTCCGTCTGGTCAGTGAAGCATTGGCCGAGCGGGAAGTGCTGCTGCGCTTAGCGCCACATATTGCGTTCCCATTACGCTTCCGCTTGCCTCACCAGCCGCATTTACGTCCGGCATGGATGATTCGTGCTGGTTTGTTCCTGTACGATCATTTGGGCAAACGAACCAGTCTGCCATCCAGTAACGGTCTGAAGTTTGGCCCGGACTCGGTGTTAAAATCGGAGTTGACCCGTGGCTTTGAATATTCTGACTGTTGGGTGGATGATGCCCGCTTGGTCGTTCTGAACGCTCAGGAAGTGGTTGAGCGAGGTGGTGAAGTACGTACCCGTACCAAAGTGACCCGCGCCTGGCGTGAAGAGGGTATCTGGGTAGTGGAAGCTTATGATGAAACCACCGGTGAAACCCTGACCTGGCGTGCCAAAGGCCTAGTGAATGCGACCGGCCCATGGGTGAAACAGTTCTATGATGATGGCCTACAGCTAAAATCACCACGCGGTATTCGCTTGATTAAAGGCAGCCATATTGTGGTACCAAAAGTACACAATCAGCCGCAAGCGTATATTTTACAGAATGAAGATAACCGTATTGTTTTTGTTATCCCATGGTTGGGTGAGTTCTCCATTATCGGTACGACCGATGTGGAATATCATGGCGACCCGCATGATGTGAAGATTGACGATAATGAAGTGAATTACCTGCTGAAAGTGTATAACGATCACTTTAAAAAGCAGCTGAACAAAGATGATATTGTCTGGACCTATTCCGGCGTTCGCCCACTGTGTGATGATGAGTCTGATTCTGCTCAGGCGGTAACTCGTGATTATACTTTGGAAGTTGCTGATGATGCTGGCAAAGCACCGCTGCTATCAGTATTCGGCGGTAAATTGACGACCTATCGTAAGCTGGCTGAACACGCGATGGAGAAGTTAGCTCATTATTATCCGGGTATCGGCCCAGCATGGACCAAAAACGGTGTACTGCCTGGTGGTGATATGGGTACCGATCGCAATAGCTATGCGGCTCAGCTACGCCGTAAGCACGATTGGTTACCTGATACGCTGGCGATTCACTATGCCCAGACTTATGGTTCACGTACCGAAATGCTGCTGGAAAACAAAAATAGTCTGGCTGACCTGGGTGAAGACTTCGGTCATGACCTGTATGAAGCCGAGCTGGAATATCTGGTAGCTAAAGAATGGGCTCTGGAGCTGGACGATGTGATTTGGCGTCGTACCAAGTTAGGTATGTGGCTGAGTGAAGAACAGCAGCAGCGCGTCGCAGCTTGGTTAAAAGATGTAGCTGGTAGAAAAACTCGGTTTGCTGAATAAGCAAGTTAGGTAGCAGTGTTGCTATAATCTGACACTTTCTCTGCTTTTAAAACGCCCGATGGAATACATCGGGCGTTTTGTATTTTAGCGCCAGCAGGCGCATTATTAATATCGACAGCTCATTCATCCTCTTTCTCTCCCGATTCCTCTCTACCGGTCGTGTCTGCAATCATTTCATTGTTAACATTTCATTCACCCGCTCAGCCAGTATTTACCTTTGCTTTCATACATTTTTTACTACCTTAATTATGACCTGAAAGATTGAGTATTGATTTCAGATTTGGCCAATGATTAGTTGTGGCTGTGGTTCTTTTATTCACTTTTCTGGCATAAGAGGAAGAGATTTTCACCTAGGCTTTTGTGTTAGGGAGAATAGAAATGTATAGCTAGTTGAGTTGCATTCTAATTGATTTTATCAATGAACTTAAAATGGATATTGAGAAGGTGATGAGTTGGCAGGATGTTTAAAATAGTGTTACTAAATAGAATTCTCAGTCTGGTGTTTTTAATGTAAACACAAAAAATTAATCTTATTTGAGTGTTTTTTAATATGAAATTACGAGTGAAATTTTTTTATATATTTAGCGTGATATTTTTTACTGTGTATTTAATTCCATGAGTTATTATTTTTTTTATTAACTATTTATGATGTTACTTATTTATTTTATTTTGTTTTTTTGTGGTTTGCATTAAATTTCAATTGGTTATTTTTATTTTTTTTGCAGGGTGATACTAGGGTTGCCGATAAATACCTAAAAATGGTAATAGAACTTAACGATCGATTAATAAATTATAATAGTCATTAGCTATCATATCGATTTAATTGATCGGTTAAAACAATTATCATTTTTTCGAGTATCTTGCCTAAAATAAACCTGTTAATAGAAAAGGGGCTTTCATCTTTTAGCTAAATAAATAGTCTCCTAAAAAATAATTTTATAAATAAACTTATTTCCAGAATGATTAATGGAATGTGGTCTGCTGGATTGCGATTCTAACAGGACTCTGGCATATCGATATACGCTGAAAATGATGCTTTGAACGTCATGTCAGTTATTAACAATGGATGATTTTTCATTCTTTTAATTATTAAAAGAAAAATCGCTGATGGCTTTTATTAAGACGACGCACTCTGGGATAGAAATATTATGTTTATATTACCTGATAAAAACTCAGTAAGAAAAGTACTGAGTGTTCTGCTGTTTTCCTTATTTACCTGTGTGGCTACGGCTAATGACAAAACGCCTGCGGTAATATTCCAGCAGGCGATTAACGATGATCTTACCGGTTATCACAGTGATGCACGTCAGAAATATGATGTGCTGAAAGGGACTGAGATATCAAAGGACATTGCCGTACCTTCTGCTGTTAATCTGGCTGCGTTGGGGCGTTATGGAGAGGCTCAGCGAGCATTTAATTTACTGCAGCAAGACGGTAACAGACGTGAACAAGATTATGCCCACTTGTGGGATTTATGGTTAACCGCCAGAACCTATCAGGGAGGTGGAGGTAAGGCGGCACTACAACGAAAGCTGACTGACAAGGTTGCAAATTATAAGTGGTCTTCTGCATATGAGTCGGCCATCGCAGATATTTATGCCGGGAAAAGTAGCGCAAAGGAAATATTTCAGCTGATCGACGGTATCACTTTCAACCGGGTAGAGGAAAAAGCTGATGCGGTAACCCAGACGGTATTCTTTATGGGGGGATATTACCAATACGTAATAAACCAGCCACAGCAAGCCATGGAATTATATCAGCGCTATGTATCGCATTTGAATAATGATTCGCTGGAACGGAGTCTGATTCAGAAAGAGCTGCTGTTCCTGAGTACACCTAAATAATTTTTTAAAGGAATAAGCCTGTCTTTTTATCGAAGGGACTGGGGGGGAAGAGATGAATACAGTATATCGTTTGGTCTGGAATGTGAGCCTAGGAATATGGACCGCAGTCAGTGAATTTGCTAAAGCAAAAGGGAAAGGAAAAAGCGCATTACGGTTGGCAAAATCTGCGGTAATTAGCGCATTATCTGTTGCCATGATGTCCACATCTGCATGGGCTTATGTCGTCGGAGGTGGTTCAAGCGTTGATAGTAAGGCCGTGGCTATTGGAACAGGAGCCAACGCAGCTAACTACACGCTTGTATCGGGTGTTGGTGCTGGAAATAAAGAGATTAATGGTAAAAATGTTTCAGCCGTAGCGATAGGCAATAACGCTAAGGCCGTTGGTGCTTCTGTTGCTATTGGCGATAACGCCACTACTGCTGACCTTCTCTCTACTGCCGTAGGGGCCTATTCTAAGGCGGGAATGGGGGGATCTGCTTTTGGGGTTGCCTCTCTTGCGACGGGAAGAGACTCAGTGGCTTTTGGTTATGCCACTGAAGCATCGGGCAGCGGATCTCAGGCAATTGGCGTGTCCTCCAAAGCGACAGCAAGCAATGCTCTGGCAATTGGTGCTGGTGCTAACGCCGCTGGCGAATCTAGCCTTTCTCTTGGTTACACCTCTAAAGCTAGTGGCATAAATGGAGTTGCTATCGGTTCAGGGGCTGCATCCAGTGCATTACGTGCTGTAGCTATCGGCTCCGGGTCTAAATCCAGTGCAGCAAATGCTGTGGCGATCGGCACGAGTGCTGTGGCCAACAATGAAAACGATATTGCCCTAGGCACCGGTTCGTTAACCGAGAAAGCGGTAGCGACTAAAGATGTGACGTTGAACGGCCTCCATTATATTTTTGCTGGCGGTGGGCCAACCAGCACGGCCAGCGTGGGCAGCGTGGGGAATGAGCGTACCATTACTAATGTGGCAGCGGGTCGCCTGTCGGCCAGCAGTACCGATGCGGTGAATGGCTCCCAGCTGTTTGCTACCAACAGTGCGGTAACGAATATCTACAACACCGGTACTAAGTACTTTCATGCCAATTCTACCGGAGCTGATTCTCAGGCGAGTGGTCAGGATGCGGTGGCTATCGGTACGGGTGCAGTGGCCAACAATACTAATGATATCGCTTTGGGCGCAGGTTCGTTAACCGCGGCCGCAGTAGCGACTAAAAACGTGACGCTGAACGGCACCAGCTATATATTTGCCGGAACAACGCCCGGCAGCACCGTCAGCGTGGGCAGCTTGGGGAATGAGCGTACCATCACCAATGTGGCGGCGGGTCGCCTGTCGGCCAGCAGTACTGATGCGGTGAATGGCTCCCAGCTGTTTGCTACCAACAGTGCGGTAACGAATATTTACAACACTGGCACCAAGTACTTCCATGCCAATTCTACCGGAGCTGATTCTCAGGCGAGTGGTCAGGATGCGGTGGCTATCGGTACGGGTGCGGTGGCCAACAATATTAATGATATCGCTTTGGGGGCAGGTTCGTTAACCGCGGCCGCGGTAGCGACTAAAGGCGTTAAACTGAATGATGTTGATTATGTGTTTGCCGGAGCAACACCAACCAGCACCGTGAGTGTGGGCAGTGTGGGTAAGGAACGCACCATCACCAATGTGGCGGCGGGTCGTTTGTCGGGCAGTAGTACCGATGCGGTGAATGGCTCCCAGTTGTACGCCACCAACAGTGCCGTGACCAATATTAAGAACACCGGTACCAAGTACTTCCATGCCAATTCCAGCGGCACCGATTCTCAGGC
>NZ_FOLW01000004.1:0-90871 GCF_900112475.1 Pragia fontium DSM 5563 = ATCC 49100
CCCGCGCCTTCGCCCCCGAATCCAGGTCGCCTACGGCGACTTCCCTCCACTATCAATAAGGCTTAACGTACCGGCATAGACCCGCTCCCGGCGGCGCTATGCCTCTCGCAGCATCCATGCTGCTCGTACTGCCTTATTGCCAGTGTCGGCTGAATTCCAGCGCTCAATAACAAAGGGCCGAAATAAAGTCATCCTGAGGCTACCGAGATGTTGGCCTTTTTTATTAAAGATCAACCCATCCTTAGCGTGCTGATTCGTAAATTTTCTGACTGTCCGCCAGCGTAATATCACGGTGCTCACCCAGTTTGGTCATTCCATGTTCTTCCAGTTTTTTGATCAGGTCTGGAATGGTGCTGCCGTCTAACTGGTAATCAGACAGGCGGGTTGGTGCGCCCATTTGCTGGAAGAATTGCTCGGTGGCTTTAATGGCGGCCTCAATACGCTGGTCTTCCGTACCGGTATCAATTCCCCAAATGCGATCGGCATATTGCAGGAGTTTTTGCCATTTTTGCGCTTTTCTGGCGCGCATCACCGCAGGCAGAATAATGGCCAGCGTTTGTGCGTGGTCTAAACCGTGCATGGCGGTGAGCTCATGGCCTAACATATGGGTGGTCCAGTCTTGAGGTACACCGGCACCGATTAAACCGTTAAGTGCCATGGTGGCACACCACATAATATTGGCGCGTACCGCATAGTTTTCCGGCTCTTTTAACGCTTTTGGGCCTTCCTCGATCAGCGTTAACAGTAAACCTTCAGAAAAACGGTCCTGTACTTTGGCATCTACCGGGTAAGTTAAATACTGCTCCATGGTGTGAATAAAGGCATCGATAACGCCGTTAGCCACTTGACGCGGAGGTAAGGTATAAGTGGTTACCGGATCGAGAATAGCGAACTTTGGTAACACCAGTGGGGAGCCGAAGGCTTGCTTATCGCCGGTTTCTCGACGGCTGATTACCGCACCCATATTCATTTCTGACCCGGTAGCCGGTAAGGTTAAGACTGAACCGATGGGCAGAGCTTGAGTGATTTTTTTACCACCGCTGGTGACGATATCCCAAGTGTCACCGGCATAATCTGCCGCTGCGGCAATAAATTTGGTACCGTCTAATACTGAGCCACCGCCAACGGCCAGCAGAAAATCGATTTTGTTATTATGAACCACCTCCACGGCCTGCATTAGGGTTTCATACGTAGGGTTAGGCTCAATTCCGCCAAATTCAAACAGGGTATAGCCCTTTAGCGCCTGATGAACCTGATCTAAAACACCATTACGTTTTATGCTGCCGCCACCGTAGGTAATCAGCACTCGTGCATCGGCGGGAATGACGCTTGGCAGTTGGGCAATTTGCCCCTGACCAAACAGGACTTGTGTTGCGAGATGAAGGCTAAAGTTATTCATAGCAATAGATCCTGAGGATAAAATTTCGGATAGGAGAGCATCGTTAAAACCGGTGCGTTAACGAAGCGTTTTATAAACGGTTCTCAAACAGATTGAGTTTCCAATTTACGCCTTTAACTCTGGATAGTCGATGATAAAAGGAAGGGGGGAGTCAGCTTGGCCTGGATGGCTGCTAAATTGCGGATTTCAATCATTGATACGGTTTTTAGCAATAAAAAGAATGAAAGTTAGACGGGAGGGAAAAGTGGTTTTTTGAGATATTTAAATAATATTTACGTGCAAAATTACCTGTCACGGCGATACTCTAATAAAGGAGTTATCACAGCTTCATAAAACCATTTGGAGATAACAATGCATAAGTTAAGAATAAAAGAATGGGCCAGAATTCGTGAAACATCGGTAGAGATTGCCGAAGCCATTTTTCAACTGGCGGATAATGATGAAGTGAAGGCTCAGCAAATCTGGGACGAAGGTTGCGATGAAGTTCTGCCCATTGCATTTAGTAAAACGGACGCCGATATCCTTTATTGGGGTGAAGAGTCGATTGAGCGTAAGAACGTCTAGTGATGTTGCATCGCAGCTAAATAGATTGTGTTATCACTCTAATGGCTACTGGCTGTATTGGTAGCCATTAATACCACAGACCTGCCAATAATTAATTTACTCACACATGTTCATCTTCATGAAAATATATTTGCCATAGTCTGAGCCTTTCCTCAAAGGTTCTGCGAGCAATATCACAAATATCCTCTCAATTATAACGAACTCATTGCTTCTTTTTAGCGATAAGAACTACCATTTATCATCTGGTTTAAACCAAAAGGGATAACCCAATCTTATGGATAACGTATCAACGGTAGAAGTAGCTAAAGAAAAACTGGATCGATGGCTACAGAATGGCACGATTATCGCTGGAGCAAAGCTCCCCTCGGAAAGAGAGTTGGAAGAGTTATTAGGGGTTAAAAGAATGACTCTGCGTCAGGCTTTACTTAACCTTGAGTCGGAATCCAAAATCTTTCGTAAGGATAGAAAAGGTTGGTTCGTTGCCCTACCTCGCTTTATCTATAACCCGAAATCCTCTGCAAGTTTCAAACTTGCTGCCTTAGAACAAGGAAGAGAGCCATCTTGGGATTTTATTGAAAAAAGCTTGGTGTCTAGCTATCCCGCGGTAGTTGAATCTCTGCTTGAGGAAGGAGATTCTGGTGAGCTTTATCGAATCACCGGATGGGGGGCGTTAGATAACCATAAAGTGTTTTATCACGAAACCTTTATCAATCCCCGTATCGCTCAGGGATTTATTGATAAATTAGGTCATGACTCTTTTTCTCATTTATGGGAGGAGGAATATAAAAAGAAAATAGTGACTCAACGATTGGCTTTTAGACCCATTAGAATGTCTGGTGATGTGTGCAAAATAATAGGTGGCTCCGTTGGCACGCCAGCAATTTTAGTGGAGAAATATCGAGCCGATAGCAATAAAAATATTATTCAGATAGATATTGAATACTGGCGTTTCGAGTCAGTAGACTTTCTTATTAACCTCTAGGGGAAAATTATGACTAGGGATGAAGCCAATAAAATTATCCAGCGTGTAGATAATTTACCGCTCTATTTGCATGCCTATGCTTATCATTTAAATATGCGCGTAGAGAATATTTTACCTGCTGATTTATTGGATATTGCTTATGAACAGAAATTAACCGGAGTAAAAATTCACGTTTTAGACGGTGAAACCCGTGCTTTAGGTCAATTAGACGACGCTGAACTCGCATTATTCCGTTTAAAGGCAGAGAAATTAAAGTTAGATATTCATATTGAAACCAGCTCATCAGAACAAAAATATATCGATCAAGCGGTCAGGATTGCAGAACAGGTCAAAGCCTCTTCAGTCAGGTTTTACCCAAGATATGAAGGGCCTTTACAAGAGGTTATTGCCAAGATTGATGCCGATATTCAATATATTAAAAACAACTATTCTCAATCGGGATTAACGTTCACCATCGAGCAACATGAAGATTTAAAAGGCATTGAATTGGTTGATATCGTTAAGCGTAGCGATATGGCATCCCTGTCTATTCTGTTTGATTTCGCCAATATGATTAATGCCAATGAAGAGCCGCTGGATGCGCTTGATGACATGAAAGACTGGGTCACTCAGGTACATATTAAAGATGCATTAATTATTCCTGAAGGGAATGGGAAAGGGCATAAAGCCTGTGCTTCTGGGGCGGGTGATATGCCATTTAAGCAGCTGTTAACTAAGTTAATATGTCTGGGTGATGAGCAACCACAGGTGATTGCTTATGGTCTGGAAGAAGAGGTGGATTACTATGCGCCAGCTTTTCGCTTTACAGGGGAAGATGATAATCCTTGGATCCCTTGGCGCGAAATGAGTGAAACGCCGTTGCCAACGGAAAAACTGACGCAACGACTGGCTCAGGAACGTGAGGATGCATTGAAACAGATCGATTTTGTACGCAGTACATTACAAGAAATAAAGCGTGATGCGCTATTAACCCTTGAACAAGAGAATCAGATTTAATTAAGTGATCTATGTCATCATTTATTAAAAAATAGCTATCTTGACAATATCAGTGAGTGTTTTTATGTAATTAATTTTTATCACCCATCATTAGGTTTATGGTTATTTTAAATAATTAATATATTGGCCTGTTAATCATGGCTAAGGGGCATCTTTATTTTAAAACTTAAACCATGAAATGTATTTTTATATCCGAACTGTTTTAAGTGCTCTAAAAATAAAGGGTTAAACTATGTTAACTAAAAAGAAGTGGGCAATATTTAGTTTGTTAACACTCTGCGGCGGTACTATTTATAAGCTGCCTTCGTTAAAAGATGCTTTCTATATTCCAATGCAGGAGTATTTTCATTTAACGAATGGACAGATTGGTAATGCCATGTCCGTTAACTCCATCGTGACCACCATAGGATTTTTCCTGTCTATCTACTTTGCAGATAAACTGCCAAGAAAATACACGATGTCATTCTCGTTGATCGCCACGGGTCTCCTTGGTATTTACCTATCGACCATGCCAGGCTATTGGGGCATCCTTTTTGTGTGGGCGCTATTTGGCGTAACCTGCGATATGTTGAACTGGCCGGTACTGTTAAAGTCGATTAGTTTGTTAGGTGATAGTAACCAACAAGGGCGGTTGTTTGGCTTCTTTGAGACCGGGCGAGGCGTTGTTGATACGGTGGTTGCTTTCTCCGCGCTTGGATTATTCGCCTATTACGGCAGTGGGTTATTAGGTTTTAAAGCGGGAATTTGGTTTTATTCCGGTATAGCGATTCTGGTCGGGATTTTTATTCCTTTAGTGCTGGATGATAAGAGTGATAATCAAAAAGAATCAACGGATAAACCCGCTCAAAAGAATAATAATCGTATTTCTGCGGTATTAAAAAATAAGACGGTATGGATGATTGCGTTTAACGTATTTTTTGTTTACGCCGTTTATTGTGGTTTAACGTTCTTTATTCCATTCTTGAAAAACATCTATGCTCTGCCAATCGCCTTAGTTGGAGCGTATGGCATCATCAACCAATACTGCTTAAAAATGATTGGTGGACCGATTGGTGGAATCATTTCCGATAAGATTTTGAAGTCCCCGAGTAAGTTCCTTTGTTACTCTTTTATTATTAGTGTTGTGGTCTTAATTCTGTTGATTGTTTTACCTCATGAGCAGATGCCGGTTTATTTAGGTATGGTTTGTACGCTGGGCTTTGGCGCCATTGTGTTTACTCAACGAGCGGTATTTTTTGCGCCAATTGGGGAAGCTAAAATAGGTGAGGAATATACGGGATCGGCCATGGCATTGGGCAGCTTTATTGGTTATGCGCCGGCAATGTTCTGCTTCAGCTTGTATGGGCATATTCTGGATTCTAATCCAGGTATTCTGGGCTATAAAATTGTGTTTGGAATTATGGCTGCTTTTGCATTCTGTGGGGTGCTGGTGTCTGTTGCGTTAGTGAAGAATATTTATAAAAACAGAGAGGCGACGCCAGTAGCATCATAAAGAGGAATAAACCGTCATAGCAAAGCGTTCTGCTATGACGGTTTGATTTTATATCACCGGAGTAACGTACTTAAACGCAAACCTCAACCGGCTGGAATTTCACCACATCAAAGAGTCCGGTGGAAGTCAGTTTCAGCGTTGGGATTACCGGCAATGTCATAAATACCAACGTCATTAGCGGCTGAATATTTTCATTGATATGGAATTCAGCGTGAGCCAACTTCAGCATATGTTCGATTTGTTCAGCCACTTCCTGAGCACTCTTATCTGACATTAAACCACCAACCGGCAATGGCAGATGGGCCAGAATTTTGCCTTCACGGCATAGGGTAAAGCCACCGCCCATCGCTTCAACATCTTTAACCGCAGTCAGCATATCCGCATCATTATCGCCCACGACCACAATATTGTGGGAGTCGTGTGCAACGGAAATCGCAATTGCGCCACCTTGTAAACCATAGTTAGCTAGTACGCCAAGACCCATATTGCCGGTAGCGTGATGGCGTTCTATAACGGCAAGCTTATTCAGACCAGGATTCAGCTGTGAAGTAAATAACCCTTGAGCGTCAGGGACGACGGGTAGCTCCAGATTTTGAGTAACGACGCTGCGTGGTTTCACACCAATGGCGCGTACTGTATTACTGGTTAGAGGCAGCTTAAAGTTATCCTCGGTTAGCGGTGCCAGACGCACGGTATTCCGCACGCTATCGGGAATAATGTTAGGGAGTTCAACCAGCATCTTACCGTCACGAGCAATCTCTTTGCCCGCAGTGAACACGTGTTTAGCGTTAAATTCTTCCAGATTATCAACAATCAGAATGTCAGCATCATAGCCCGGACCTAAAGCGCCTTTATGACGTAAACGGAAGCATTCCGCGGCGTTCAGGGTTGCCATGCTAATGGCCATTAATGGATCCAAACCGGCTTCAACCGCCAGACGCAGGCTCTTATTAATGTGGCCGGTAGACAGAATATCGGATGGCTCACGGTCATCGGTACACATGACACAGCGGCGGGAGTTGGCCGGGGTAATTTCTGGGATCAGATTAAGCAGGTCTTTACAGGTAGACCCTTCGCGCAGCAGGATATACATACCTAAACGCAGACGTTCCAGCATCTCTTCACGGCGGCTACATTCGTGATCGGTCATTACGCCACTCATCACATAGGCGGTGAGATCTTTACCTTTCATACCCGGACTATGGCCGTCAATCACCCGGTCATGACGGCGCGCCATCATGATTTTATTCATCATAGAAGGGGCGTGATTGATAACGCTCGGGTAGTCCATGACTTCGCCAAGGCCTAACACACCGTCATAATCGATAAGCTGTTCGAGGTCTTCTGCTTCCAGTATGGCTCCAGCCTGTTCAAACGGCGTGGCCGGAACGCAGGATGGCAGCATAACGCGAACGTTGAGCGGCAGATCGCGGGAAGAGTCCAACATATAACGAATGCCGTCCAGGCCGCAGACGTTAGCAATTTCGTGCGGGTCAGCAATAACGGTGGTAGTGCCGTGTGGCAGAATGCAACGGGCAAACTGCGGTGGAGTTAACGATGAGGATTCGATATGTACGTGTCCGTCAATCAAGCCTGGCATCACATAGCCACCTTTGGCATCCAGAATCTGTTTCGCCTGATAATCACCGCAACCAATAACCTTACCGCAACCGATAGCCAATGGGCCGTCCATCAAAGTTTGGTCAAATACGTTAACTACTTTACAGTTTATAATCAGCAGATCGGCTGGAATACGTCCGGCAGCCATATCAATCAATGTTGCCAACTGGGCTTTATCGCTCACTCTACACCTCGGATAATAACAATTTTATCCCCTTAACTTGTAAGGTTTTAAGGGGCTATAGAAATACCAAGCGGCACGAATAATGTGCCGCTGTTGTTGTTCAGTTTACTTGTGTAATAACCAATTCAAATCGAATCATCGCTATTCCGGCTTATGCAGTTTTCCGTGGCTGCAACCGCAGCGTAAAACCGGGTCAAAGGTTTTTTGCTGATGGAAGTCAATCACGCCTAAATCGGTAATCGCATAGTCAGGTATGGCAGTAATCTGTAAACAGCACATATAGAACAGCGGATCCGGTAGATCGCAGCCCAGCTCTCTGGCAAGTTGCAGTAGTTTCTCTTCTTCTGCCGCCATCAGTTCAGGCTCAAGGTCAGACACAATACCGCAGATTGGTAATGGTAAGAAACCAAGAATTTGTCCATCACGTACGATAACCTGTCCACCGCCATTCTCTGCCAGATGGTTAATGGCCATTGCCATATCTTCAGAGTTGGTGCCGATACAGATCACGTTGTTATCATCTGGGGCACAGGAACTGGCCATCGCACCGGCTTTCAGTTTCCAACCGGAGCAGAAACCAACGGCAGGTTTGGTGGTGGTTTTACCAAAGCGTTCAACGACTGTTGCATACAGTACGTCGTTAGCTATGTCAGGCATCACTACGCCATTAACTACGTCCAGCTCTACGTTACGGCCTTTACGGACAAACGGTACGTTAAAGTCAACGTCCAGCGATAGGGCGTGAACGCGCGTTGCATCCAGCGTGGTGCGAACTTTCATATCATCGGCTGATACCGGGTTTAGCTTCATGCTTTGCAGCAGCGTGGCGCTACGTACCGGCGGTTGCAGATCGTAAGCCATTTTACCTGCTTCTACGGTTAGCTTACCTTTGGCAATCACCGTATCTATTTCAAATTTGCACAGGTCTTCTACCAATAAAATATCGGCAAAGCGTCCCGGGGAGATTGAACCCACTAAATGATCGATACGATAAGCTTCAGCCGAGTTGATAGAACCCATCTGAATCGCAGTCATTGGATCAACGCCGCAGGAGATAGCCATGCGGATTAACTTGTCCATATGACCATTAGCCATAATATCGGAGGCAATAACGTCATCAGTACAGAAGCTGACGCGACGAGAAATACGTGGATTCAAATGGGTAACAATCTTCAGGTTTTCACGCATAAAGTGTGAAATGGAAGATTCACGAATCAGCACATACATCCCTTTACGGACTTTTTCCATCATCTCTTGATGATCATAGCTTTCGTGGTCAAGGCGTAGACCGGCACACAGCACGGAGTTCAGCTTTTTACCGCGGGTCATAGGGGCACAGCCGAATACCGGTAAGCGGTTCTCGCGCGCCAGCTCAATGGCTTTCATCACGTCGTCGTGCTGATTTTCAACAAACTCGGAAACCGTTTCCCATACGCCGAACACTTCAGGCCACTTCTGCACTTCACGGTGGGTTTCTGCGGTGACGTTAAAGCCGACGTTACTTTGCGGCAGTGTATAAGGAGTAATAAACGGTAGACCCCAGAATACTTTTAGTGGGCCCATATCGATTTCATCCAGCACTTCGCGGATGCCTTCCAGACCTGCGGTAACCACGTACTGATCCAGACCGGAAATAATACTGGTGGTACCATGAGGAACCACGGCCTTCGCGAAGCTGGTCATCGATAACTTGCTGCACTCAATATGCAGGTGACCATCGATTAGGCCAGGAACCAAATATTTTCCTTTGGCGTCAATGCGCTGAGTATTAGGGCCAATATATTCCGAAACATCACCGGTGGCGACGATCTGAGAACGATAAATAGCAACGTCAGCCTGATAGATTTCTGCTGAGTTTACGTTAACCAATTGGCCATTACAGATAACGAGATCTGCCGGAAACTTCGCCGCGCCGGCATCAATCATTTCACGCAAGTCTTCTTGTAACATCCCTAACACTCCAGTTTTTATAAAAAGATATAACGTCCGAG
Organism: Pragia fontium DSM 5563 = ATCC 49100; assembly: GCF_900112475.1. Classification (GTDB taxonomy): domain Bacteria; phylum Pseudomonadota; class Gammaproteobacteria; order Enterobacterales; family Enterobacteriaceae; genus Pragia; species Pragia fontium. The sequence goes on from NZ_FOLW01000004.1 coordinate 9,229, forward strand.
GAACAAAATAGTCATTACTGCGGTACAGGCGGAGATTTCACGCCAGCGCCCGGTGCCCAATTTCATAAATGAATACACCACGAAACCAGCGGCAATACCTTCAGTAATGGTGAAGCTAAATGGCATCATCACCGTAGCAACAAAAGCGGGAACGGCTTCGGTTAAATCATGCCAATCAATACGGGTTAAATCAGAAATCATCAGTACGCCGATATAGATCAGTGCACCGGCGGTCGCGTAGCCGGGTACCATTTCTGCCAGCGGAGAGAAGAAGATAGCCAGTAGAAATAACAGGCCAACGCCCACCGCCATCAGACCGGTACGACCACCAACGACCACGCCGGAAGTACTCTCGATATAGGCGGTAACCGCGGAGGTGCCCATATAAGCGCCTCCGACGGAGCTGATGCTGTCAATACACAAAGATTTCTGCTGGTTGGGGTAGCGGCCTTTCTCATCGGCGAGTCCGGCTCTATCGGTAACGGCAATTAACGTACCGGATGATTCAAACAGGTTAATCAGCATCACTGAAATAATGATACCGGCCAGCGTCATATTAAACGCACCGCTCAAATCAAGCTGACCAACGACCGGAGAGATATCCGGTGGGGTACTGAGAATACCGTTGTATTGAACGTCGCCCAATAACCAACCAATAAACGTCACTACGGCAAAGGAGATCAGCACCGCAGCATGTAGACCGCGATAGGCTAGAACAGCAATCAGTAAAAAGCCCAAACTACCCAACGCAAAAGGAATGGATTTAACATTACCGATAGTCACCATGGTGTCAGGGTTAGCAACCACAATTCCGGCGTTGTGCAGGCCAATCAGGGCAATTAATAGACCGCAACCGCTGCTGATACCAATGCGCAATGAAAGAGGGATATTGGAGACCATCCAGTAGCGTACGCGGAAAATGGACAGCAGAAAGAAACCTACCGCACCAAGAAAAACGATGGTCATGCCGGTTTGCCAAGCCAGTCCCATACCGGCAACCAATACGTAGGCAAAATAAGCATTGATTCCCATACCGGGCGCAACGGCGATTGGTAAATTGGCGATAACGCCCATCAGAATACAGCCGACGGCGGTGATAAGCGCCGTGGTGACGAATACGGCTTTCATATCCATACCAGCAGCGCCAAGAATCTGGGGATTAACGAAAATGACATACACCATGGTGATAAAGGTGGTGAAACTGGCAATCAGCTCGGTTTTCACCGTGGTACCGTGCTCTTCAAGCTTAAAAATTCGCTGTAGTAGCGAACGTTTAGCAATGGATGCAGTATCAGCAATATCAGTCACTTCGTTTCTCCATAGACTGAAACATCATTGAGTGCTAATCCTTTGAAATTTCATAAAGTTCAAAAACCAAAAAGCCGCTACACAAAGTGTAGCGGCACAACCGTATCGGTAAGGAATTTTATAAATTAGGATCTAGCGCTTAAAGCGGTCTGGACACAGACCGTCATTTTGTTGCGCCTATCATAGCAACCGATTGCCTAAGATTGCAAACGTTTGCTTATAATTTTTGAGATCTTGATGCTATTTCACTCATATCGATGTTTATTGGCAAGTAACATGATGAAATTCAAAGCATTGGGTGATTTTTCTTCATCGTGTGGGGATAGATAAGCGACATCTAATGGATTCATCGATATTCTGATGGTTTATCAACTTCATATAAAACACATATTCTCTGGTTAGGCTGCTCTTATTGTATAAGCTAATGGATTAACCATCATGAGCAGGCCGCTTTCTTCATATCATCCGATTCTTTATTGGTTGCGCGTTAGGCAAAAGCGTCTATTTCGTCAACTGGGTTGGACATTTTCGCCGCGTCGCTATGCCAGTTTGAAAACGCCAGAGCAGCGACTCGACTATCGCTTTATTAAGCATACTTCTAAGCTGATCCGTCAATTAGGGAGCAGTGATATTGCTCTGCAGCATAACAAAGTGATTAACTTAAGATTAGCGACGGCGTCGACCAGCGGCATTATTATTCGTCCCGGTGAGTACTTTTCTTTTTGCCGATTAGTTGGCAAACCTACGGCGAAACGAGGATTTGTTGAGGGAATGGAGCTTTCCCATGGCGAGGCCCGTAGTGGCGTCGGCGGCGGTATTTGTCAATTAAGTAACCTGATTCACTGGATGGCCATTCATTCACCTTTGACGGTGGTTGAGCGGGCAAATCATAGTTTTGATCCTTTTCCCGATGAAGGGCGGATTCTGCCGTTTGGCTCTGGTGCAGCGATTTTTTACAACTATATCGATCTGGTTTTACACAATCCTACACAGGATACTTTCCAGCTTATCTTTAAGGTGGCCGATCATCAGTTAGAAGGGGAGCTGTTGTGTGACCGACCTCGTGAGGTGAAATATCACGTGTATCAGAAAGCGCACCGATTTGTGCTTATGGGGGGACATGTATATCGTCAGAATGAGATTTGGCGCGATATCTCAACGAAAGGGCAGGAGCCGATAGTGTTGCAGTCAGAATGCCTTTATCGCAATAACGTAGTGGTAAAATATGATGTTGATACGCAAGAGCTACAGCAGGTCGTTGAGTAGGCGAATATTGTTCTCTCGCTCAACGACCTTACTAATTAAGCATGACGTTTAGTTGCACCTGGTGTCACATTTTGTAGAAAACCGTGGATAATAGGGTTATCCGATTTAAATAATGAAACGATATGATGAACAATCTGACCGTCTTTTTCATTGTTCCATGCCAGCGAGAGCTGAGAAGGATGGCGACTGTTCTGAATTGTTTTGGTGATGAGTTGCCCGGAGTTTAAATAAGGCTGACAGAGTTTACGCGGTAGAAAGCCGACGCCGAGGCCGTTAAGGTGGCACTTTAGTTTACTTCCCAGGTCAGGCACTTTTATCTCTTTTTGACCGGGTAACAGCCATGCAATACGTTTAGTCAGGTTTTTGGACGTATCTTCAATATTGATCGCTGGGTATCCACGTAGCATCTCTTCGGTCAGGACTTCCGGCCCTTTGGCTAATGGATGAATAGGGGCAACAACAAATACCCATTCTACGCCGCCCAGCGGTAGAATTTGAATATTATTGGACAGCGATTCGCTGCCGGTTGCCCCGATGGCCATTTGACAGTCGCCATACAGTAAGTTATCCCATACTCCCATATAGATTTGGCAGGAAACTTGAAATTGGGTGAAAGGGAATTTCTGATGTAGGTAGCTGAGTAGGCCAGCACAAGTATCTTCATCGTAGAGTAGATTGTTCACGACAATATTAACCTGACGCTCAATACCATCGGTGATCTGACGAAGTTCATTAGGCACGCTATCCAGCCAAGATAGCCACATTCTGCACTGTTCTAACAAATGAACGCCAGCGGGTGTTAGTGACACGCTACGGGTGGTGCGTAAAAAAAGCTGGGTACCGACATCATCCTCTAGCGTTTTTATCCGATAGCTGATTGCTGCTGGGGTTTTGTGCAATAACTCCGCCGCTTTAGAAAAACTGCTACATTCGGCAACTTTGATGAATGAGCGGATAGTATCGTGATCTAGCATAGTAAGCCTTTATGTTCCGTAACTGAATAATGACTAATTTGATGTGGCCATTCTCTTAATACCATGAATTTTCGCCTTATTCGCCTAACGAGTGTATTTGTTATGAGGTCAGTTTCAAAGTAGATTATTGAGATAAATTTTTTATATTAGTGATTTAACAAGGTAAATCTTAAAATATGTGATCTGATACTTTTTACTGATGTATTTACATTTTTTCATAACCATATGATTAGCATGGTTATTAAGTGGTACTTATTTATTCAATTAGTTATGTTGTCATGGCTAAAGTGTAAAATAAATGACTGGCTGTTAAGTCATAATAATTGTAAAATTTCTTTAATCAATAATTAATCGTATGGCAATATTTTTTAACTAATCCAGTTTATTATAAAAACTGTGTAATATCGCCGGTATTTCTTAATTCGTTTTAATTAAACTTCTCCTGCTGAACAGTTATAGCAAGGAGCTATGAAAGTGGAAACAAAAAACGCTGTGAAAACAGGATCTTTTTCATTAGATAGTGAAACAGAAAAAGATCGTATTTATTCCAAAATCGCTTGGCGAGTGATGCCAATATTGCTAATTAGCTATATTGTTGGCTATCTGGACCGGGTAGGGATCTCCTTTGCAAAATTCCAGATGATGCCGGATTTGCTTGGCGGTAATATCGCTATGGCTGAGTCGGTTTATGGGCTTGGCGCTGGCGTTTTCTTTATCGGTTATATTATTGCTGGTGTACCCAGTAATATTTTACTTAGCCGTTATGGCGCCAGAAGAATCATTGCCTTTCTGATGGTGGTGTGGGGAACGATTTCCATGCTAACCATGTTTATAACCACCCCTTTACAGTTTTATATTGCCCGTTTTTTACTGGGTATTGCCGAGGCCGGTTTTTATCCCGGTGTGATTCTCTATTTAACTTATTGGTTCCCCTCTAGCCGAAGAGCCAAAATGACCGCGTTGTTTGTGTGCGGTATTCCGGTAAGCAATATTATCGGTGGCCCATTATGTGGATGGATCATTGAGAACTTTGACGGTCTATTTAATTTATCCGGTTGGAAATGGTTATTTTTTGTTAGTGGCCCAAGAGCCGTAATTGTTGCTTTGATTATTTTTCTCTTTTTGGATAATACCTACAGCAAAGCAAAATGGTTAAGCCCAAGAGAAAAGTCATTAATTGATGATGATATGCAGAAAGCCAAAGTGTCATCAGATAACCAAAAAGCCCCGGTAAAGGAATGGACCACCCAAGAGATGCTGAAATCCTGGAATTTTAGCAAGATGTGTCTGATCTGTTTTTGTACCGTGATGGGGCAAGGTGGGCTGGCGTTTTGGGTGCCGACTATTATTAAGGATACCGGTGTGAATTCGGTATTTGAAATTGGTGTGATGACGATGTTCCCTTATATGTTAGCGGTGGTGGCGATGCTTTGGGCGGCACGTAGCTCGGATAAGCACCGTGAACGGCGCTGGCATATGATTGTACCGTTTTTGATTGCTGCGGTTGCGCTGGTTTGTATCGGTTTATTCCATGAAAATAAGCTGGTTGTGATGATTACGCTGTCAATTGCGGTCGCGGCAAGTCTGGTGCCTTCTCCGTTATTCTGGAGCCTGCCCAACGCTATTTTCACCGGTGGCTGTGCCGCGGCGGGAATCGCCTTGATTAACTCATTTGCCAATATTGGCGGATTTATTTCACCCTATATTATTGGGTATTTTAAAGAAATAACCGGTACCAATCTGGCGGCCATGAGTGTTTTGGCGGTAATGATGATTTGTGGCGCAATATTAACTTATAGCGTATCGCCTAAGCTGGTCAATAAGTAACAGATTACAGGTATTAGCCTTGTTGATTGGTTAACCATTTTTACTCAGCGTGTCATAGTTCAATAACCCATCATTTCGGTAAAAGCCGGGGTGATGGGTTTTTGCTATTTGGTTTAAGGGGTAGTGCCCATCTAGCATTTTTTTCCATCTAACACGTCATTCCGGTGGTCACCAGGATGACGGGATTCATCAGTTATGATGACATACAGGAGTGAAATACCTGCGCATTGGGTATAACGTTTATCGCATATTACTGTCAGTTAGCCATAAAAATGGCCGCACAATGGCGGCCATTTGGCAATTAACGGAATAAACGATTACAGTTCGGCATCCCGGTTACAGTCTTTAGAATAGATATAGCTAAATGGCTGATCGCCAACTGCATAGCCTGCCTGAAGGCAGTACGCCGCCATAAAGATGTAGTCGCCTTTTTTCACCGGCATCCAGTCATTATCCAGATTGTACATACCCGCACCGGTCAGAATGTAAGCACCGTGTTCCTGAATATGGGTTTCAATATAGCCGTGGCTGGCGCCTGGTTCAAAGCTCAGGATATGCATATTCATATCAAAGCCCAGATCCTTAGGCAGCAGGTCTTTCAGAATAACGTTGCTCATGCCTTCATACTGGATGTTTTCCAGATTATTAACGTTATCAGAAACCACGATTGGTTCATGACCGGCCAGCGGTGAATATTTTCTCTTGTACAGGAACAGTTGGCTGTTTTTACCACCGTTCTCATTTTTCAGATACATCAGCTTGCCCGGTGGGCAATACAGATAACCGCCAGTGCTCAGATTGAAGGCTTGATCGCCCGCTGAGGCTTTGACATTTCCGTCGATAACATAAACGAAAGTTTCAACGCCGGCTTCGCCATAGCCCGCTTCATTACGGCCGTTTGGCTGCATGGTGACGATATAGTCTACGAAAGAGGCACCCAGTTTAGGGGAGGATAAAATGGTAACGTCGCACTCTTCAAATCCGGGAACGATATTTTTGACTAAACCGTCAGTCGGAATTAACGCATAATTTTCACGTTTAATAACGGCACGGGACGCTAATAAATCCTTTGGATAACCCGTATTGTTATTGAAATAACCCATGACTTACTCCTATCTATCGAACTCTTTTTACTCGATTTAATAAAGAACAAACCGTCTTTATTGCGTTATGACATGTTTATACTTAGCGCTATTTATTTTTCTTCATGTTAGCCATAAAGAAGATAGCGGTACCGACAACTAAAATAATGGCGGAGATATAGAAGCCCATGACTTTTGAACCCATTTGGTCAGAGATAACGCCGGTCAGGAATGGAGCAATCACCGATGAACTCATACCAAAGAAGTTAAATACGCCAAATGAGGTGCCATAGCCGGTTTTAGGGGCGTTATCTGCTACATAAGAGATCAGAATAGGTTCAACCGCCAATTTACCCAGCAATCCGTACAGCACCAGACCGATAAGCAGGATGGTTGAGTTCGGTGCGATAACGGTTAAGATCAGCATCACTGCGGCACACAGTTCCAGAAAGATAATCAGACCAATCTTTCTGTCGCGGAATTTATCAGACATGCGGCTAAAGAACAGGGCGCCAGGGATCGCGGAGAAAGCAACCAGTGCTGAGGAGAAGCCAATGGCAACACCTTCAAAACCGCGCTCTTGTTGCAAGAAGGATGGTAACCAAGTCACGACCATGTAATAGCCATAACAAGTGGCAAAGTAAATCACATAGGCTGCAATCATTTTGCCGGTAAACAGGTTTTTCTTGCCGCCTGCGACAGGAACTGGAACGTCTTCTACCGGGGCTGCTGCTGCCTGAGTGACCGGTTTAGGCGCTGTTTGTGGTGTTTTTATTACAATAGCGAAAACCAAGACCATGATCAGCAGAATGGCGGCAATCATATACAGCATCAGCTGCCAGTCCATTTGCAGACTTTTCACAAAGAAGCTGGACGCAATCAGACCGATACCCATACCAATCGCGGAACCGCTGTTGATAATGGCGGTCGATAAACCACGACGCTCGGCAGGAATATTCTCGGAGGAGAGAGAATAGGCTGAGCCGTAATAGGAACCACAACCGATACCCGCTAACAGGCTACCCAGATAGATCATCGATAGGCTGGTGGCATTACCGATAACCAAGGCTGCAATGGTAAACAGCAGGAAACCGGGAATTAATACGACTTTCTTGCCGAACTTATCCACCAAAATACCGGCTGGAATTTGCATCCCGGTATAGGCGAAGAAATAGAAACTGGCAATCAGCCCCATTTCAGCGTCGGAATGTTGACCGATAGTTCCCTGTATTTCAGGGAAAATAGGGGTTAATACCGTACGGTAAATCCAGATGGCGACCCAACCAAGGCAAAGGATGATAATAATCTTTTGCCAATACTCCATACCACCGGTTTTACTATTTTTAGCTACGCTATCCGCTTGCATAATATAAACCTCTAGTCCTGATAAGCTAATTGATACAGAGCTTGAGTTAAGGCTTTAACCCCTTCCACTAAGTCTTCTGTTTTGGTTTTTTCTGCCGGGTTGTGGCTGATACCTTTAATACTTGGGATAAACAGCATGGCAGTAGGTACACGCGGTGCAAAAATCTGCGCATCATGACCAGCACCACTATGCATAACGCGGTAGTTGAGCTGTTCTTTATCGCAGATATTTTTCAACGTATCGACTAACTGAGGATCCATCGGAACCGGGGCTTCATCCATCCAGCGGTCGATTTCGATTTCCATCCCCATCTCTTTAGCGATGGCGCGCATATCATGTTCAATTTCTTCCGTGAAGGTTTTCAGATAGGCTTGGTCGGTATGACGACAGTCCATCGTAAACATCACTTCGCCAGGAACCACGTTAACGGTGTTGGGTTTAGGTACCACTTTACCGAAGGTTAATACCAGTGGATCGCCAGCGGCTTCGGCTTTAGCGATAGATTCGGTACAAATGCGACTAAAACCGTATACCGCATCTTTGCGATAGCGCATTGGCGTGGTGCCCGCATGGTTAGCTTGACCCTTCAGCGTAATGTTATAGCGACGCTGTCCAACAATGCTGTTAACCACACCAATGGTGTTGCCTTCATTCTCCAACACGCTGCCTTGTTCGATATGCAACTCGACAAACGCTTTAATATCTTTGCGTGCGGCGGTCTCATCCTGTTTAAAGTTAAAGCCCAGGCCGCGCATGGCATCGGTAAAGGAAACGCCGGCACCGTCTTTGATATTTTGTACATCTTCTTTTTTAGCCAAGCCAAACAGGTTTTTACTTCCCCAGAATACATAAGGGAAACGGCTACCTTCTTCTTCAGCCAGAGAAATAACTTCCAGAGTACGCAGTGGGGTACCGTACTTTTCTTTTAAATATTGTATTGCCAGGTAGGCCGCAATAATGCCGAAATGACCGTCGAGATTACCGCCGTTTACTACGCTGTCGACATGTGAACCAGACATAATGACTTGTTCAGGATATTGACTACCGGTTAAACGACCGGAGAGATTACCCACTTCATCAAATGAAACGTCTAATCCAATATCTTCAAATTTGCTTTTTAATGCCTGCTGAGCATCAAACCACTCTTTTGTGTAGAGTAAGCGCGTAATTCCACCACTAGGGACTGCGCCAAACTGGCTCAGCCAGTTCACATTATTCTCTACGTCCTGAATAATATTTTTCATGGTACCTTCGCCTTTATTGCTTAATTGGGTATCCAAATGAGTTTGTCTCAATTGGCATTACATTTAGGACACGTTATAAAATATGAATAACAAACTGCCTATTGGGTAAATAACTACCATCCAAGGAATTGATTAACTAATTGAACAAGTCACAACATACTAATTATTTTTCTCACCTGAATATAACAGGTGAGAAAAATTAATGATTAATTTATTTATTATTAATGATGAATTAATGTGCAAACGGATTCTTATGATCATAAGAATTGTTATACAGCGCATCTGAAATCAGGTAATCATATATTTCATCAACGATTTCAATGCCATTTTTATTGCTTTCATCTTCATAAATATCGCAGTTTTGTCCAGGATAAAGTACTTGCTTAACGCCTGGCGCAGGTCTAACTGCATTCAAGTCTGCCATGGTTTGCATAATATTTTTCTTGAAGGTTTCTGCATCGGTAAAGAATGAAGGATTAATCACGATATGCAACTGACCCAGATCGCGACCCTGAGTCAGGTCGTTATACATTGAGCTAACGCGGTTACCGAACGGTAGACCAAGCAGAATGCCAGACAGCACATCCACCATCATCATTAGACCATAGCCTTTTGGCCCGGAGAGGGGAACCAGCGCTTCAACTTCAAAAGGATCGGTCGTCGCTTCACCGTTGCTGTCTACTGCCCAAGTATCAGGGATGCTTTCATTACGTGAACGGGCATCAAGAATTTTACCCCAAGCCTGAACTGTTGTAGCCATATCAAACGTCATAATTTTGCCGTTTTCACCTGGTGCAGCGAACGCGATCGGATTGGTGCCGTAATAAACACCGGTACCGCCGAAAGGAACCGCCATCGGATCTGACTGACACAAGGAAATACCGACAACGCCTTTCTCTGCTGCCTGTTGCACAAAATAAGAGAGTGCGCCACTGTGACCAATTTGTCTGACGCCAACCACGGCAACGCCGTTTTTCTGAGCTAGTGCGATAGCTTCATCCATTGCCAGTTTGGCAGCAACATGGCCAACACCGTTATCACCGTGAAAAATACCTGAACAGGGACCAGTTTGTTCAAAATTGAACTGAGGATGGGTATTGGTACCACCTTTAGATATTCGCTCTGAATAATATTCTACTCGGACGGCGCCGTGTGAGTGAATTCCTCTGGCATCGGCATGAACCAGTACATCTGAAACTATAGAGGCATGTTCATCAGACAAACCTGCTTTAGCCAGTTTTTGTTGAATAAGTTGGTGTAATTTTTGACGTGTAACTTTCATTGGGCTTTCCTTATTAACATCCCGGAGTAAGCATTTATTTTGTATCGTACTATTCTATCTATTTCTATTTTGCGTAATACCATACCTGACTAAATAGGAAATTATGTGATCTAATTATCCTTTATTAGATAGTTAGATGTTTTTTTAAAATAAGCTACAGATACAAAAAAAATTTAATAAAGAACGAAAAGAACAAAATCAATATTAACATATTTGAAAATTTTTAAAATATAGCCGCCTCAATGGATTAAAATTTATGATAATAGGCTTAGTGTGACTTACCTCAACTTACGCCCCCAGTTTTATTTGTACTGTGTCCACAGCGTTAATCGTGTGATTTATACGAATTTTATGACAGCAAGTAATTACTTCTTATGATTGTTAAAATCATCTGAATAATTAACCAACTTAAAATTATTATTTGCAGTTTTTATTAATTTGTCTATTTCACTCAGGCAATGTATTCATGGTTAGGCTTCTTAAGGTGAATAAAATGATACATGCGTTTGTAAAAAAAGGGAGCTTTCAGGACTCGGTGAGCTTAATGATTATCTCCCGAAAACTGAGCGAGTCTCCTGAGGTCGATGAAGTATCGGTCATGATGGGAACCCCGGCAAATAAATCATTATTGGAAACGACGGGTTTCTGGCACGACATGTTCCTTGATGCAACACCTAATGATATCTGTGTTGCTATCCGTACTGATAATACCGATCCCGCTATTATTGATTTCATTAGCAGTGAACTAGAGGCATCGCTGGAAGCCCTGGCTCAGGGGCAGCGCGGTGGAAAAAAACTACTTAAGGTTAGGCGTTGGGACAGCGCACTGAAAAAGCTGCCTAAGGCCAATTTATTGCTGATCTCCATCGCTGGCGAATATGCCGCCGATCTGGCTGAGCAAGCCATTGATAGCGATAAGAACGTGATGATCTTCTCCGACAATATGTCGCTGGAAGATGAAGTTCGCTTAAAGAGCAAAGCCAGCAGCAAAGGCCTGATTATGATGGGGCCAGACTGCGGTACCTCCATTATTTCTGGTGCACCTCTGGCATTCTCCAACGTATTACCTCAAGGCAATATTGGCGTGATTGGTGCATCCGGTACTGGTATTCAGGAACTGGTTTCACAGGTTGCTCTCGCAGGGCAGGGGATTACCCACGCCATTGGTTTGGGCGGTCGTGATTTATCCGTTGAAGTGGGCGGCGTTAGCGCACTCACGGCGCTGGATATGCTGGCCAATGATACCAATAGTAAAGTGATTGCGTTTGTTTCTAAGCCTCCGGCTGAAGCTGTTCGCCAGAAAGTCCTTGATGCGATGAAGGCGATTAATAAGCCAATCGTGGCGTTGTTCCTTGGTGCTTCTCATGAAAAAGCACGCGAAGGTAACGTTTATCTGGCCAATACCCTGAATCAGGCTGCTGAACTGGCGGTAACGCTGGCTAAAGTCGAAGAGATGGCAGAACAAAGCAGTAAAGTGCCAGGCAAGAAGATTATGGGTCTGTACACCGGCGGTACGCTGGCGGCTGAATCGGCGATGTTATTGGCTGACCAACTGGGTTTACAGACGGATAGCGAACACGCCAAAGGTGTGATGCTGAACGCTGGCGGTCACAAAGTTATCGATTTAGGTGATGACTTCTACACCGTAGGTCGTCCACACCCAATGATTGACCCTGCGGTCCGTCAACAGGAAATTATCAAGCTGGCGGATTCAGCTGATATCGGCATCTTGATGATTGACGTGGTGCTGGGATATGGCTCGCTGCTGGATCCTGCGGGTGCCGTAGTTGAAGCCGTGAAAAAGATGCACGCTAAACGCGGAGCTAATCAACCGATTGCCGTGATTGCCACCGTAACCGGTACAGAACAAGATCCACAGTGCCGTTCGGCGCAGGTGCAAATTCTACGTGATGGTGGCATCGTGGTATGTGAAACCTTACCACAGGCCGTATTACTGGCTAGCACCTTGATCGACACTATTCCTGCTGCTAAAGCGATTTCTCCGGCACCGTTACTCGAAGGTGTGAATGTGATTAATGCTGGTCTGAGAAGCTTTGCTGAAGATCTCCAGAGTAGCGATATTCCCGTCGTGCATTACCAATGGGCACCTGTTGCCGGCGGCAATGAAAAATTAGCTAATTTATTAAAAAAATTACAGTAAGGGCATTGATATGTATAAGTCTATTGCAGAAGCCAATACCGCAGTTATCGAACGTATTAAAGAGGCTCGTCCTCGCTGGATTGATGTTAAATCGGCTAAACAGGTTGTTCCTGTATTACAGAGCGGTCACAAACTGCTTCACGCCGGTCCACCGGTAGAGTGGAAATATATGAGTGGCCCAGTACGTGGCGCTTGTATCGGTGCTTGTCTGTTTGAAGGTTGGGCTAAGGATGAGAATGAAGCCTTAGCTATGCTGGACGGCGGCAAAATTGAATTTATCCCTTGCCATCACGTTGATGCCGTTGGTCCGATGGGGGGAATTACCTCCGCCAATATGCCAATGATCGTGGTTTATAACGCGGTGCACGGTAACTATGCCTACTGTAACCTGAACGAAGGTATCGGTAAGGTAATGCGCTTCGGTGCTTACGGTCCGGACGTGCAACAGCGTTTAGCCTGGATGCGTGATGTATTGGCACCTGTGCTGAGTGAAACTCTGCAAATGTTTGAAGACGGTATCGACCTGACTGCGATGATGGCTCAGGGAATTACCATGGGGGATGAATTCCACCAACGTAACATTGCGACCTCTGCACTGTTAATGCGTGCTTTAGCACCGAAGATTTCTCAGCTGAACCGCGGCAAAGAAGAGATTACTGATGTAATGCAATTTTTAAGCATCACTGACCAATTCTTCCTTAACCTGGCAATGGCTTACTGTAAAGCCGCTATGGATGCGGGTGCACAAATTAAAGCAGGTAGTATTGTTACCGCAATGACCCGTAATGGTCAGAACTTTGGTATCCGCGTGAGTGGCTTAGGTGACCGCTGGTTTACTGCACCGGTGAATACGCCACAAGGCCTGTTCTTTACCGGATTCAGTCAAGATGATGCTAACCCAGATATCGGTGACAGTGCGATCACTGAGACCTTTGGTGTTGGTGGTGCAGCAATGCTGGCCGCACCGGGCGTAACACGCTTCGTAGGCGCAGGTGGTATTGATGCGGCAACGGAAGTTACCGAGGAAATGAGCGAAATTTATCTGGAAAACAACATGTTACTGCAAATCCCAACTTGGGATTTCCAAGGCGCATGTATTGGGCTGGATATCCGTCGCGTCGTTGAAACGGGCATTACTCCATTGATCAATACCGGTATTGCTCATAAAGAACCGGGAATTGGACAAATTGGTGCTGGAACAGTTCGTCCGCCACTGGCTTGTTTTGAAAAAGCTCTCGAGGCTCTGGCTCAGGAAATGGGCGTAGAGTAATCGAAGGTTTGATGGGGCTGGGTATTGCTGAATTTAGCGGTACCCAGCCCGCTGTGACTTAACCAGACGAATTTACAGAGGATGTTATGCAGCAAAATCGTATTCGGTTTAGTCCGTTAGCTACCAGTCAACACATTAGCTTGATTGATGGCGAGGTGAAGTGCCACAGCATTTATTCAAAAGCGATTAATCTGGTGTTGGCCAATGGGCAATTATTAACCTTGCAGCACGGTGTGCAAGCGATGAGTCCATTTGGCATGGTGCTACAGCAGGATGATTTTTGTTATCTGGCCGATAGCTTATTGATTGATCAGGTTGGGACTATTCAGCAGCAGCAAATTATTTTGGACGATATGCAGATAGATTGTGCTGAACGACGCTTGAGCCTAAAGGCAGAGTTAACTGGCACTATCAACGGTCAAAATCTGCAACAGGCGATGATTCAACATAATGGTTGCTGTGGCTTATATGGTGACTTAGCTGGGTTGGTCAGTTCACGATTAAATGATGAGTTATTAGCACTTCAACAAGGCTTTGTTCGTTGGTTATCCGGTGAATCTGTTAGTTGGCAATCTTTCGTAGGTAAAGGGCCGGGATTAACTCCCAGCATGGATGACACCTTAGTGGGTATGTTGCTGACGGCATACAGCGATCGGCGTTTAAGTCATCGGTTAAAGCAGCTAAGCTTTTTCAGTCAGGAAGAGCATCAACGGTTGGAACTGTTAACCACGATTGTCAGCGTGAATTATTTGTCTTATGCCGCACGGGGAATATTTGCTACGCCATCATTACGTTTATCCAGAGCGATGGTTGGGAATAGCCAGCATAAAATGATGATGTCAGTAAGTCAGTTATTAACATCTGGTCATCATTCGGGAGCGGATACGCTATTAGGCGTTTGGCTTGGTTATTTAGCCATCAATGATTATTTTTCTCAGGCTGCTTAATATCAATGAATAAATAAAGTCATTAAATAGAGACATTATTTAAAAATATATTTAATGAATTTTTAAATGCTGTTTTTTCATTAATTTTATAAACCAATCAATAGGGCTGATGTTTAGCCCTGAGTACGCTTTTTATATTATAGAGGTGAATCATGGATAAGAGTAATAAGCAATATAAAACATTAGTGCTTGCATTGGGTGGCAATGCCTTATTACAGAGAAATGAAGTTCTTTCTGCGGAGAATCAATATAAGAATATTGCTGCAGTAGCAAAAGTGGTTAAAACCTTATCGGAAGACTATAACGTGGTTATTGTTCATGGTAATGGTCCACAGGTCGGTTTGCTGTCATTGCAGAATTTAGCTTATGAAGAAACTCCAGCTTATCCATTAGACATTTTGGTTGCTGAAACCCAGGGCATGTTGGGCTATATGATTTCACAAAGCCTGAGCGAAGAAGCGGGCATGCCACCGGTTTCTTCGGTAATGACTCGGGTACTGGTTGATAACAACGATGAAGCGTTTGCCGATCCAACCAAGTTTATCGGCCCGGTGTATAACAAGGAAAGCGCTGAAGAAGCCGCCAAGCGCTACGGCTGGATCATGAAAGAAGATGGTAAATATATTCGTCGAGTTGTGCCTTCTCCGATGCCGCAAAGTATCCTCGATCTTGACGCTATTAATGCGCTGATTGGTATGCGTCACGTCGTAGTATGTAACGGCGGTGGCGGCGTACCTGTAGTGAAGAATAGCGGTGCTGGCTATAAGGGAATTGAAGCAGTAATCGATAAAGATTTCTCGGCAGCGCTATTAGCGGCGGAATTAAAGGCTGACTGTTTACTGGTCTTAACCGATGCGGATGCCGTTTATCAGGATTGGGGTACGCCAAACCAGCGCGCATTACGTGATGTGACCACCGAGGAGTTAAAACCGTTTGCGGTTGCCGATGGTTCGATGGGACCAAAAGCTCAGGCGGTAATTGGCTATGTTGAAAAGAGTGGTAATCCAGCCTTTATCGGTGCGCTACACGATGCAGCACAAATTCTGAAGCGTGAGAAAGGAACCTGTATTCACCTGTAATTGCGTTGAGTACTTCGCCAGAAACCAGAGTTTTTCTGGTTTCTGGTCGTTCAGAATGGGCGGTAAGTCAGCGTTTTTCTTCTACCACATATTTTGCTTCTGCTTAAAGCCAAATCGCTATTTGTTTTTTCTCAGTTCTGTTATCTGAATGCCACCGATTCCCCAATTATCAGTATCAACTTCATCAATAGTGACAACGGTCGTCGCTGGGTTTTTATTAAGTACATCAACCAATAATTGCGTTACCCCTTGAATTAGCTGTTGCTTTTGTTCAGCGGTCGCACCTTCTTTAGTAATTTTGATATTAACGTAAGGCATTAAGGTATTCTCCAGCGTGATGATAGAAAATAGAAAGATATGGCATTCAATATAATGGCGCTAAAAATGGTTTGCACCACAAACAATCTGCCATAGGTTGAGGTGTAATGCTAAAAAACGTTATTCTTGAGCCTAAAGTTGGTTTTCATCACGTAGATAGACGTTGATCTTAAGGTAATTCATGACCGTATCAATCATGTTGCAAGGGACGGCCTCCGATGTTGGCAAAAGCGTTCTGGTAGCCGGACTATGCCGGATCTTTTATCAGGATGGATACCGCGTTGCGCCGTTTAAATCGCAAAATATGGCATTAAATTCAGGGATCACCGCAGCCGGTGATGAGATGGGGCGTGCGCAAATATTTCAGGCGGAAGCGGCTGGCGTGGAACCTGATGTACGCATGAATCCAATATTGCTTAAGCCCAGCAGCGATATGCAGGCACAAGTGGTGTTGATGGGTAAGGTCTTTAGCAGTATGGATGCGCAGACCTACCACCATTATAAGCCACAATTAATGGCACAGATTGAGCAGGTTTACCGCAGTCTGGCGGCTGAACATGACATTATGGTGCTGGAAGGAGCCGGTAGTCCGGCCGAGATTAACCTGCGGGATCGGGATATTGTTAACATGGGAATGGCCGAGCGAATCGACGCGCCGGTTATTTTGGTGGCAGATATCGATCGCGGAGGGGTGTTTGCATCGATTTACGGTACGCTGGCACTATTGAGTGATGATGAACGTGCGCGAGTTAAAGGCGTAATTATCAATAAGTTCAGGGGAGATATTGCGCTGCTACATTCCGGCATTGAAATGATTGAGCAAATGACTTCAGTACCGGTATTGGGCGTAATGCCATTTATTGACTTGAATATTGAAGATGAAGATAGCGTTGGCCTAAGCCAGAACAAATATCGGCAACATGGCTATGCCAAATATGATGAGCTGGATATTGCAGTCTTACAGTTGCCATACCTATCGAATTTTACTGATTTTAATCCGTTGGCGGCCCAGCCGGATGTGCATCTGCGCTATGTGGCCTGCGGAGAAGCCATTGGTTATCCCGATCTGCTGATTATTCCCGGCAGTAAAAATACCCTGGGAGACTTAAGCTATTTGTATGAAAGCGGTTTAGATCTTGAGATAAAACGCTTAGCGGAATTGGGGATTCCTATTCTGGGAATTTGCGGCGGTTATCAAATGTTAGGCACTAAACTGTACGATGGCATTGAGTCAGGGATAGCAGAAATGCCGGGGTTAGGTTTGTTGGAGTGCGAAACCCGTTTTGCTCAACATAAAGTCACGACTCAAGTCGTGGGGATAACTGCATCATCCCCGCTGTTTAGTGATGGACTGGTGGTTCAAGGCTATGAAATTCATATGGGACAAACCGTTCGAGCACCGGGCGTTAAGCCGTTCTGTCGTTTAACCTCTCGCAATAGTCAGCTTATTCATGAAGACGATGGTGCCGTTAGCTCCTCAGGCAATGTGATGGGAAGCTATATTCACGGGATTTTTGATGAAGGGGCATTTACCCGAAGCCTGCTTAATCAGCTACGCCAGCGTAAGGATCTCCCCCCATTGGCCGAGAATTTTTCATTTCTGGAAATGAAGCAGAAAGAATACGATAACCTGGCGATGCATATGCGAGCCCATATCGATATTGAACGTATCTATCAGATTATGGAGCAGCAAAGCGGCTGTAAGGTAAGGAAATCATGATTTTGATTACCGGTGGGGCTCGTAGTGGAAAAAGTCGTCTGGCTGAAAAGATGGCGAATGAACGTGCACTGAGCTACGGCGGCAATGTGCTATATATTGCTACGTCTCTGGCGACGGATGAGGAAATGTCGCAGCGTATTGCGATCCATCAACAGACGCGACCGACACATTGGCGAACCCATGAAGGTTACCGCCAATTAGGCAATGAGATTCGCCAACAGTCTGAATATTTTCCCGTTATCGTTTTAGAATGTATAACAACCATGTTGACCAATCTGATTTTTGAGCGGGCAGGAAACCAAGATCCTGAAATGCTGGATTACGATGATATTGAACGTTGGTTGACCCCTCAAGTTGATGATTTATTGAAAGCCTGTAGCGAAAGTCGCAGTGATATCATCATTGTGACGAATGAGCTTGGCTGTGGCATTGTCCCTGAATATACGCTGGCGCGTCGCTTTTTGGATATTGCGGGTCGGGTTAATCAGCAATTGGCTCAGCAGGCTGATGAGGTCCATTTTGTGGTGTCTGGTATTGATATGAAGATTAAAGGTTAACAATGAAATACATCAAACTCTTCTTGGTTTCACTACAGTTATTGACGCGTATTCCGGTTCCCTCACGTTATACCGATGATGTTGATATCTCAGAGTATCACCGGATGACGGTGGTTTTCCCATTGACCGGATTAACCGTTGGCTTCATTAGTGCGTTTGTTTTTGTTTTGACTCAGCTCTGGTGGGGTAATCTGCTGGCGGCAACCTGTGCGGTTCTGACCATGGCGATGATAACCGGCGGATTTCATCTGGATGGATTGTCTGATACGGCGGATGGCATTTTTTCTTCCCGACCACGGGAACGGATGCTAGAGATTATGCGTGACAGTCGAATAGGCGTTCAGGGCGCGCTGGCGCTGATATTTAAAACTGCACTGCACATTTTTGCCGTATATCAGATAGCCGAAAGCAAGCCTGCGGTGGTGGGGTTATTGATTATTGCTCCAGTGGTCAGCCGCTCACTCAGCGTATTATTAATGTATCGTCAGAACTATGCGCGTGAGAGCGGAATGGGCAATCTGTTTATTGGCAAGATTGGTGGCGGTGAGTTTTATCCGGCATTGATTATTGGCGCTATTTTGGTGTTTCTGTTTATTGGTGGATATGGTGTTTTGATGGCCGCAGCAACCGGGGTTATCTTATTGCTCTACCGCGCCCTGATTCAAAATAAGCTGGGCGGGCAGACCGGGGATACGTTAGGCGCCGGTATTGAAATTGCTGAATTGCTGTTTCTGTTGTTGATGGTTCACTAGGTTATGAGGCTGTATTTAGTTCGGCATGGTATGACTGAGATTAATCAGCGGGGTGTTTACTTCGGGTTAACCGATCATCCACTGAACGAGGAAGGTATCCGGCAGGCCGAATCACTGGCTCAGAGGCTATCGCTTATCCAGTTTGAACAGGTTATTACCAGCGGTTTGTTGCGAACTCAACAAACCGCGGCTTATATTTGCCCATTAAACCGTGAATCCCATCAGGTATTGGCAGGGTTAAATGAAATCAGCTTTGGTCAGTGGGAAGGGCGGCATTATCAAGAGTTGGAACAGAATGATGCCGAGCACTATCTTGCCTGGTGTAATGACTGGCAAGGGATCGCGCCGCCGGAGGGTGAAAGTTTTAATCAGTTCTCTCTAAGAGTTGAACAGACATTTACCGCTTGGTTGAAACAAGCTGAAGCGGCGGCCTTACAAAACGTGTTGTTGGTAGGGCACCAAGGGACATTGCGCTGTATTTTGCTTTCCCTGCTAAATATGCCTGCGGAGGCATTTTGGCACTTTACTTTCCACCATGACGCCTATAGCGTTATCGACATTCATCAGGGGCATGCCGTGATTCGACATTTGAATACTCACGGTGAGGCGACTGCCTGATTTCTCTTACTTCCTTAAGGTTTTCAATGTTATGAGTATGCTGTCCCAGATTATTAATCAAATTCGTCCGTTAGATACGCTATCTATGCAGCAAATGACGGAGAAGCTGGATGAACTGGTCAAACCGATTGGTAGTTTGGGGCGTCTGGAGCAGCTTGCCATTCAACTTAGCGGAATATCCCGACGTACTGATATTGCCTATCCCCGTAAACAAATCATTGTGATGGCCGCCGATCACGGCGTTTATGCTGAAGGTATTTGTCAGGCACCTCAGGCGGTTAGCCAGATTCAGATGGTGAATATGGTCAAAGGGAAAGCCGGGGTTAATGTATTGGCAAAACAGGCAGGCGCTGAGGTTTTATTGGTGGATTGCGGTATTGATTCAGCGCCTATTGAAGGGGTGTTAAATCATAAGGTTGCACGGGGCTCGGGCAATATTGCCAAAGAAGCCGCCATGACGCGGGATCAGGCGGTAGCACTGATTGAACGCAGTGCCGCTTTAGCTATGGAACAGGTTAATCAAGGCGTTGATTTACTCGGCGTTGGGGAACTGGGGATGGGAAATACCACCTCGGCCGCTGCGATTGTTAGCGTATTGTGTCACGCCGACCCAGATGATGCCGTAGGTATCGGGGCCAATTTAGCGCCGGGACGCCTACAACATAAAATTGATGTGGTTAGACGAGCAATTGAAATAAATCAGCCCGATGCTAAAGATGGTATCGATGTCTTAGCAAAAGTCGGTGGCTTTGAACTTGGCGGTATGGCCGGGGTGATTATTGGTGCTGCTGCGGCCGGTGTTCCTGTGGTGCTGGATGGTTTTCTGTCGTATGCGGCGGCACTGATTGCGATGCAAATAGCGCCAACGGTACATCCTTATTTGATTCCTTCTCATTGTTCTGCGGAGAAAGGGGCTCAATTAGCGCTTAATTATCTTGGTGTGCGCCCTTATCTTGATATGGAGATGCGATTAGGAGAAGGCAGCGGGGGCGCCATGATTTTGCCGATTATTGACTCAGCCTGTATGATTACTCGCCAAATGGGAACGCTATCAGAGTGTGATATCACGTTATCCATTGGCTGAGCAGGGATTGAAACAGGACAAATGATTATACAGTGGCTAATATTATATCTTTTTTAGTCGATAGTGCTAACTAAGTAAAAATAGCTAATGTGTTGTTTTTTATTCGGTGTTACTAAGAAATCACCAACCTATCAATTGCTTATTATTCGATCGAATAGATCGAATAATTTAATTTCATTAAGAGATTATTCTGAAAAATGGATAAAGACACTCATGGACAGCTGCGATTATCCACGTTGATGATAGTTATTTTACTAAATTAAAATAGTTAAAGCAGATTAAGAACCATTGCTTTAACAGTAGCCGCCGTTTTATTTGAAACCGATAACTTTTTCAAAATATTGTTTACATGGAAATTAACAGTGCGATCGCTGATAGACATTAAAATTGATATTTCATTGGACGTTTTTCCTTCAGCCGTCCAGCGTAAAATATCTTTTTCTCTTTTAGTCAGTTGATAATCAAGAGTGGCCGTTTCCAGAGGCATTAAATACTCAGCCAAATGGTTATGGGCTAATTGGGATAACCAAATAAGAGAGGGAGCCTGAAGCAGTAATGTTTTAGATGTATGATTTTGATTTGCGCTGGCAAAGGTCAACATACCCATTCTACCGTGATTATCTTTTTGGGACTGGGATATACCGTGATGAATACCAAAAGATCTGGCTTCTTCCCAAAAATAAGGCACGTTTTTAAAAACTTCAGCTTGCCAAAACAGTACCTGCGTTGTTTGTGCACAGTGTTGAACGGTAGGATCTATTTCAATATAGCTATTGCTTGAATAGGTTGAATTCCAGTCATCGGGATAATTATTAATAACCTGTGGCTTATTGGATGAAATGGGATACGTATGCCTCACACCGTAAGCACAGTATTCAAATCCAAGATTATTGACTGCTTTTTCTAGTGTGTTAAAGAAGGCGTCCTTATCCTTGGCTTTTGATAAATTCTCATATGTCTTATATAAATTAATTTTCAAAACCCTTCCTTTGATTGCAATGCATTCATATATTACCCAGAACAGATTAAACACAGCCAGTGCATAGTATAACAACAGTATGAGTTTATTTCATATTACAGGTAGTGTATATGTCAATAAGCCAGACCGTTGATTGAATTATACAATTATAGTTAGTGACTGACTCGTTCGAGTAACTAGTATACTAATATTATAATGTAGGGCTGTAAACGAAATAAGTCCTGATAATCAATGTTGATCACAAGTTAAAATTTTTATCAATTAAACTGCAAGGAGCTAAGAGTGCAAAATAAAAGAGATATCAACAAAGCCAACAGCAGTGGTAATAATGTCATCATGGATGACCTTAGAGTTAAGGTACACATTGATTTTTTTGAACATATTGAATTTATTCATCTGCACTCTGCGGTCTATGAAGAACCGGCTAATCAGCACTTTCTTGGAGGAGTTGCAACGGTGATTAATGGCTATACCGAATGGGTGAGCCAAACATCTCCCGTGATATCAATTGGTTGGGATTGGGAATTGCGTTATGAAAATGCGTGTTGCCAATATGTAAAAATTGGTCCGGTTTTTAGCAACGTCGTTTTTCATGCTAGTGAGTCGACGTCGCCCATTCAGGATGAAGAGGCGTGGACCCAGCAATTGCTGGATAACAAAATCGCTCAAATAGAGTGGCAAAGCAAAACAGGACAGTATATCACTCAATAAGCAACTCTTATAGCTGTTAGATCTGTCAGGTTACTATCCATAATCCAATGTTATTAATATGTTTTTCCACGCAGTTAATAATATAGGAAGACAAATTATGGAATTTTTATCCGGTTCAACAAATAGCTTACCCGGTGGATTAGAAAATGAACTTGCGGCTTATCGTTATAAAGTTTTTGTGGAAAAATTAGGCTGGGAATTAGACACTCCGGTCGGATATGAAAGGGATCAATTTGATAAACCAGAAACCATATATGTTGTTGCCAGAAATAGTAAAAAAGAGATTATTGGATGTTCCAGACTGTTACCAACCAGTGAACCTTATCTATTGAGTGAGATTTTTCCTGAGCTATTAAATGGAACGCCTCCTCCACACTCGCCTTTTATTTGGGAAATATCAAGATTTTCGGCAATGGATCTTAAGGCTACGAGTATGGAGAAGCAGGCGGGAAGTTCATCTTCGGCCATTGCGGTAGGATTGCTAAGAGAGTCAATCAATTATATCAAGCAGTTTAATGCGACAACAGTAATTACCGTGTCTCCGCTGGCGGTAGAACGATTAATTAAAAGAGAGGGCTATAAAGTTCACCGGGGCGGAGCGCCGATGTTAGTGGATGGACATCCGGTCATTGCCTGCGTTATTGATATTACTTAATCGATAAACGTTGCAATAATATCATAGCCAGTAAGGTGGTTTTTATAGAGATACCTTATTGGCTATATTGATGATTGTTTATAAATGCGTGGGTTACCAGTCGATGCCTTTTCTGGCCTGTAGACCATGCTCAAACGCATGTTTTACTGAGCGCATTTCTGTCACTGTATCCGCCATTTCCACCAGGTTACGGTGGCATCCACGTCCGGTGATGATGACTGTCTGACCTGATGGGCGCTGTTGTAGTGCATCAATCAGTTCATTAAGGACAATGTACCCATAGGTAATCATGTAGGTGATTTCATCCAATACCACTAAATCCAGTGAAGGGTCAGATAACATTCGCTTACTGTGCTGCCAGACTTCCTGAGCCGCTAAGGTATCACTCTCTTTATCTTGAGTATCCCAAGTAAAGCCGGTTGCCATGACCTGAAACTCTACGCCGTTACGTGAAAGTAAATTACGTTCACCGCATTCCCAAGTTCCTTTAATAAATTGGGTTACTGCTGCTTTCTGGCCGTGGCCAACGGCTCTGGTAACGGTACCAAACGCGGCAGTACTTTTCCCTTTACCATTTCCGGTACAGATGATTAACAATCCTCGGTCTTCTGTGGCGGCAGCAACCCGACTATCAACCTGCTGTTTAATTTTTTGCTGACGTTGTTGGTAGCGGTCATTACTTTGGATTGTCATAATATTGTTACTCTTTTGAGAATAAGAAATGCTAAGAGTAGCAACCAGGCTGACCTTTTATCTAGTTTTATTCTACGTGGTGGTTGAAAAGCGTAGCTTTAGCCAGATAATGTTACCGTTTTGCTCAGCTTTTAGGGTATTAGATTCAGCCATTATGTATTAGGCTATATCTTGTCATAACAGGTAAGTACCGTTAGCAGTGATTTAAGCGTGTAGTTAATTACCGGGTACAGTTTCAAAGAGCTACTATCAGGTCTGGAAAAGAGCGATATCACCAGATCATTAATTAGACAGCAAAGGACACAGCTAAATAAGGGGTCAGAAATGTTTCAGCACGTCAAAGCCTATGCCGGCGATCCAATTCTTTCATTAATGGAAGAGTTTTCGAAAGATACTCGTGAATCAAAAGTTAACCTGAGTATTGGTTTGTATTATGACGAACAGGGCCGGATTCCTATCTTAAACTCGGTGGCTCAGGCGAAAGAGCGGTTATTTAAAACCAATCATGACCCGCTGGTCTATTTACCTATGGATGGTATGCCGTCTTACCGTACCGTCACGCAACAACTGTTATTGGGGGAAGGGCATCCGGCTTTGGTTGCCAACCGAGTAGCAACCATTCAGACGTTGGGCGGCTCTGGGGCATTGAAAATAGGTGCTGATTTTCTGAAAGCCCATTTTCCTGATTCTGAAGTTTGGGTAAGTAATCCGACGTGGGACAACCACGTAGCCATTTTTGAAGGGGCGGGTATTAAGGTCAATCGCTATCCTTATTTT
The DNA here is from genome assembly GCF_900112475.1 of Pragia fontium DSM 5563 = ATCC 49100. GTDB lineage: Bacteria > Pseudomonadota > Gammaproteobacteria > Enterobacterales > Enterobacteriaceae > Pragia > Pragia fontium. The sequence continues at coordinate 33,899 of NZ_FOLW01000004.1, forward strand.
GACAGTGAAACGCGCGGCGTGGCCTTTGAGCAAATGCTGGCTACGTTGAAGACCCTACCAGCAAAAAGCATTGTATTGCTACATCCTTGTTGTCATAACCCAACTGGAGCCGACTTGATACCGGCGCAGTGGGATCAAGTGATCGCCGTATTGGCCGAGCGTCAGCTCATTGCATTTATGGATATCGCTTATCAAGGGTTCAGCGAAGGTTTAGATGAAGATGCTTATGCGATTCGTTCCGTGGCATCAGCGGGCTTACCGTGCCTGTTATCGAACTCTTATTCGAAGAACTTCTCCATTTATGGCGAACGCTGTGGTGGACTATCGGTGTTCTGCGATGACGCTGATGAAGCCGTAAGAGTGCAGGGGCAGTTAAAAGCGACGGTGCGTCGTAATTATTCCAGCCCGCCGTTAGACGGTGCGCAAATTGTTTCGCTGGTACTGAGCGATCCACAGTTAAAAGCGACTTGGATGGCTGAAGTGAGTGAAATGCGTAATCGCATTATACAAATGCGCCAAAAGATGGTGGATGTGATGTCTCAAGCATTACCGGGGCTTGATTCAAGTTATTTGGTTAAGCAAACGGGGATGTTTAGCTATACCGGATTAACGCCAGAACAGGTTGATCGTCTGAAGAGTGAATTTGCTATCTATCTGGTTAGAAATGGTCGGATGTGCCTGACTGGACTGAATAGTCAAAACGTGGAGCGGGTTGCTCAGGCGTTTGCTGCGGTGATGTGAGTTATCTGTTTCGGATATTCTGATTGAACAATAAAAATCCGCTTAACTTATTCAGTTAGGCGGATTGAGACTGCTGACAAAGTTATTTAATTTGATTTCAGTGAATATTTCGTCCGTAAAAAGAATGTCGGAATATTCACTTTTTCTTACGGACGAGAGGCGATTTTTTTGAGTTCAACGGGCGTCAGGCCTACGATTCTTAGGGGCGCTTCGGCAGCTAAAGCTGCTACGACCCCAACAGACAACGCCGTCAGGAACGGCGTTGAACAACACGAAGTGTTGGCCCGAAGGGCAGGCTACAGGGCGTAGCCTGTAATCCTCTCCTTCCGTTTATGTTTAGTCAATCAACCTGCCCAATCTTTAGGGCTTGTCATCAAATCTAACGTAATGTATTTCCGTATTACTCTGCAATATAAACGGTTTTTCCACCAACGATGGTACGTAACACCGTGACATTCTCAATATCTTGCGCTGGAATATCAAAAACGTTTCGGTCAAGTACGATCATATCGGCAAATTTACCCGGTTCTAATGAGCCAATAACGTCTTCGCGATGCTGGGCATAGGCGGAGTCGATAGTGGCGGAGCGCAGAACTTCGGTTACGGTGAGATTGCGATCGTTATCCAGACGCGGCGGTGTTACGCCGTTAACCGTACGACCTTGACGAGTAGCGGCGACTTTCAGATCGTACCATTCATCTAACCCATCAATTGGCCAGTCGCTACCAAATGCCACGACGGCACCAGCATCGATAAACTTGGCAATTGGTTCCAGCTCTTGAAAACGAGTTTCTCCCAACATATGCCGTTCAGCGATAATCAGTTCCGGGGTAGGGGCTGCCCACTGGAATGACAGGCAGGCAATGGCACCCAAACGAGCAAAGCGCTGGTAGTCGTTGGCATTCACCAGTTCGTTATGCGCCAGCCCTGGGCGAATATCTTTATCCGGATGAGCGGCACGCATTTTTTCAATGGCATCCAGCGCGATGGAAACTGCGCCTTCACCGACGGTATGCAGATGGGGATCAAACCCGGCAGCGGCAATTTTTTCCATCAGTTCATCAAGAATCTCAGGAGTGAAATAGAGATCGCCATAACGGTCGGTTAACTGCCAGTCTGGCGCCTCTTCTGTACCTTTATTGATGGTATAAGGCTCAAGCAGTGATGCGGTCATGGTTGGCGGTTGTAGAACACCATCAACAAACATTTTGATATTGTGTAGACCAATACCTGGCTCTGGGGTCCACTCTGCCTGATGATAACGGTTAGCGAACTCAACGGCTTTGTCGACGGCAGCGGCAACGGCTTCTACGCTATGGGCGTCATCCGGGGTGATTTCACGGGCGGCCTGAAAACGAACCGTCAGCTTATTTTGCTGTTGTAATACACTGAACGCATCAAGTTGCTTCGGTGAAACGCGGGCATCCATCACAGTCGTGACGCCTTGCGCATTCAGCACCTGCTGCACCAGTTCGGCAACTTTTACTGCCTGTTCAGCATTTAATGATGGAATACTGTCAACGGCGCGCATCGCCGGGGCATCTTCCAGAATACCGTTGAGCTCACCGTCGGCATATTTACCTATTTTGCCATCGCTAGGTTCTGGGGCATTTTTGTCGATGCCAAATAGTTCCAGAGCGCGGCTATTGGCCAACATAGTGTGACAGTCATTGGAGAACAGAATCACCGGGCGTGAGGTATTCAGGCGATCCATATCCGAACGATACATATCCGTACCGGCAGGCAGCATTCCCTGACGTAACCACGCGGTAACTTTTAACCAGTCGTTCTCACCTTTCAGCACATCTTTATCCAGATGTTGCTGCACACGCTGTAAGATTTGTTCAATCGTCAACGATTCGTAATTAAGATGACAGCCGGATAGTTGTTCACCGCCCCAAAATGGATGCATATGCCCATCAATAATACCCGGCATCATCATCTTACCCTGCAAGTCTATCTGCTGGGTTTGTGGTGTAATAAACCCTTGTAGCTCTTGCTCTGTACCACAGGCCAGAATTCTTCCTGAGGCGATAGCAACGGCTTCAACCACGCGGTTTTCAGCATCTGCCGTATAGATATATCCATTAAAATAAATGACGTCGGCCATTTTATTACTCATCGTCAAACATCCACTTATTGAAACATTGTTGTAAATTGCTGGCGTGTATGGATTCACGTCAGCACATATTTAGACCTATTACCCGTATATTAAAAGGAACGGGATAATAAGATAAGCCCTAATTAGGCGGTAAAATGATAAACGGGGAGAATGAAGTTCTCCCCGTTTAGGCTAATCATACTCTCTGTAATAGGGGGTAAGTTAGCCGATAATCAGGTCCACTTCTTCAGCAGAAATCGACGGCGGCGTTTTACGGAAGCCGCGGGTAATTAGTGCCAGATAGGCTGCACCTACCGATAACCAAATCAAGCCAACGGTTAACGCTTCTTTATCCAGACTAGTCCATAACCACAGTGTTAACAATACACCGATGGAAGGTAAGACCAAACAGGTAAACAGTGTTTTAGCGCTGACTTTCTCTTTGCTATCAATAATGAAATGCTTAATCACCGTCAGATTAACAAAGGTGAATGCAATAAGTGCACCGAAGCTAATCATTGACGCAACCATGCTTAACGACAGTACCAAGGCAAACAGCGATGTAATACCCACGAAGATGATCGAAATCACCGGGGTCTGTAAACGCGGATGAATATAGGCGAAAACAGACTTCGGCAGCACACCTTCACGACCCATAGCGTAGAAAATACGGACGATACTGGCCTGAGATGTCATAGCAGAAGCAAAAACACCGATAACATAAGCCATGATAAAGCTGGATGCCATCAGGGCACCGCCCACTTTCTTCATCACTTCCAGACTGGCGGTGTCGGTATTAGGAATAAAGTCCTGCCATGCCGGATAAATCAGATGGGCACTGTAAGAAATAATGATAAACAGCGTACCGGCAATAAAGACGGTATACATAATGGCGCGTGGTAGAGCACGCTTGGCGTCTTTAGTTTCTTCAGCCATGGTTGAAATAGCATCAAAACCAAGAAATGCCAGACAAAGCACCGCGGCACCGGCAAACAGGCCAGAGACCTGATTTTGGGCAAAGGTAATCGGCACCAGTAATGCGTCCACATCTAAAGTAAACGTGGTCTGGAAGCACAGATACAGGAATACCGCAATAAAGACCAATTGCATCAGAATAATCAGCATATTCATTGAGCTAACCAGCTTAATACCTAAAATATTCAGGCTGGTAACAATAAATATGGTGGCGCAGATAATCACACCCATCGGAATTGACGGGAATGCTTCATGCATAAATATACCAATAGCAATATAGTTAATTATTGGTAAGAACAGATAATCAAGTAATTGAGTCCAGCCAACTAAAAAGCCCAAATTACCCCCAAATGTCTTTTGGACATAGGAATAGGCTGAACCTGAAAGAGGTAGCTCGCTTGTCATACGGCAATAGCTTAAGGCCGTAAACAAAATTGCTGATAAGGTGATAATATAAGCCACCGGTAGGTGACCTTCACTGAGTACTGTAACTTGACCATATGTGGTGAAGATACCCAATGGAACCATATAGGCCAATCCAAAGAATACTAACGCTGGAGTGGTAAGTACTCTTTTCATTCGTACTGCATTATGTTGCATTATTTTCCAAGCCCTTCCCAAAAGCCCTACTCAATGCAGCCTATATATTGGATATAGCACTACACCTGAAATAATCGATGGTGCGCTCATTTTCAGTGAAACTACGTCTGATAAAACAGAGCAGGGTTCATTGAAACGTCGGAGATAAAAAGTCTTATCATCCATCCGCTGGGGTGAGCGCAGGGGGCGTACCATATAGCACTTACCATGGTTTGGCAATCACTAGTCGTAGCCCGTTGTGATTTTATCATCAATCTTTATTGAAAAGCTAGATATAGCAAGGCTTACAGCGAGATTTTAATCGTAAAAAAATATTAGCGTCTCATGATAATATTTTGTGATGTTTTTGTTAGGCAGAATAGGGGGTATCAGCTATTTCGTATTGATTACTGCGTGTTATTCCTAATGCTTATAAAAACAAGCTTATATTTAAGTATTAATAAGTATTCATTCAAGTTAATTTAAGTTTAAATTTTGGGTAATTAATCTTATTTCCTTAACTGTTGCACGGTTTTTAAATAAAATTATTGATTTGGAAATATAGGTAATACCATGAAGAGGATTAAGCTAAGTGGTTATTTTTAAAATAACATATTAATCATTGTTATCAATTAAAGGAGGCGGAGATTTAATCTTTGCTGGAATATAGATTAAATTTAGTTGTTCAATATTTTCCAGTGATGTTTTTTTAATCATTATCCATGAAGGAATGAATAACAATAAAACAATTAACGCTGGCGTCATCTGTTGATTAAACAATGGCAACAGAGGTGATGAAAACATTTTTTCATGACTGGAGATGGGCTGAGAGGTCTGGCGTCTGGTCTTTTCCTCCTCAGTGCTGAGGCAGAGTATTAACTTTTAATTTACCTTGGTTATTATAAGTGGCCTAAATTAACTGTGGCATTGAGTGCTGAAGTTCCGTGGTGAAATTAAATGAGTAGACTGCTTAATAGAATAAAGCAGCTCATGGATTTATATATTTATGAAAATATTGTAGTTATTTATTATTTAAATTGATTTCACATGTAATTATTAAGATTAAAACTACTTTTGTGATTTTTGATTTAATATTTTAATCGGTTGCATGTGGACAATTAAAAAGAAAGAGAGATAATAATATAAACAGCCTGACTTTCATTTTACTCGATAGATAAAATACATTTTTAATGTTCAGGCTGATATTTTTTATAAAGCACATTGCAGAAAATCGGGTAGCTCGAAAGGTGAATATGCCTTTTCTGCTTAACCGTGGTTCCTCTTTTTGTGATGTTTGGTCTAAATACCCCAGGAGTTGATAAACAATGGATGCATTTCCTCGCGGCTTAAATCAGCTAAAAGCGGGCAACCAAAAGATGATAATGACGATAAAACCTTCAGCGATGGCGCTTGCGATTGCTCTGTCGTTTACCTCGAATGTGGCATTGGCAGACGATTACCTGGTTGAAGGGGCTGACGTTCAGGTTGACGCAGGACACCCGTTAGCGATGCCACAAGGCGATACACTGATCATTGGCGGGGATAATACCTCGGGCTCACTGACCGTTTCCGAAGGCGGACTGATCGATAATAGTTCTAGCGATGGTATCGTGAGTATTGGTGGTTGGATATTTAAGGATTGGACTAATTCTCGCGGAGAGCTTCACGTTACCGGTCAAGGTTCTTCGTTAAAAACGGGGACGTTGATGATTGGCTATACGGAAAATAGTCAGGGGAAATTGCTGATTTCGGATGGTGGACAGGTTAGCGCGAGTACTTACGGATATATCGGCGGTGCCGGACTCGGATCTCGTGCAGAAATCATTGTTTCTGATACTGGCAGTCAATTATCCGTTCCGCTTATGTTGCTCTCGGATAGACTGACCGTTCAGGACGGAGGAAGCGTCAACATTAAAGATATGCTGTCAATAGGGCAGTTTTATGCCAATGGCAGCAATGATCCTATCTCTGGGCGAGTTGTTGTTACCGGTAGTGGTTCTTCACTTAATGCGGGCTTCATTTTGATGGGAGTTGGCGAGATTGATGGCGATATTAGTACATTAACCGTGGCTGACGGTGGCAGTGTTTTTGCCAAAAGGGTATCGAATTTAGGTTTGGATTTAGGTCATTTCAACGGTGATATTCTATTAGGTTTAAATGATGGTTCTCGAGGCGTTTTGGCGATTGGTGCAATAGCCGGTGATACCGCTCAAAAAGCGGGTTATGTTATTGCAGATGAAATTCAATTGAGTAACCGTCAGTTAAATATCTCGGGTAATACGTTGGAAAATTCCGAGGGGCAGATCGTGTTTAATCATACTGCTACTGAGGAAGAGCGCTATACCTTTACCCCACGGATTGTTGGTGACGGTACCGTAGATGTTTATTCCGGCGTAACGACACTATCAGCGGCGAATAGCTATACGGGGATGACATCGCTCTATGGCGGTACTCTCAAAGCCGGGGGTGAAAATACCTTCAGTCCAGCGGCAGATTATGCCACTTACGCTGATAGTCACCTTGATTTGAATGGATTTAATCAGACGTTAAGCTCATTAACCCATGCCGGTACGTTGATTTTTGGTGAACAGCCCGGCACGCATCTGACCATTAGCGGAAATTACGTCGGTAATGGTGGATTATTGTTGATGAACGGGGCGATTAATGGGGACGATTCGTTAACCGATAAATTAACCGTGATTGGGGATACCTCCGGAAATACTCGGGTAAGGGTGACCAATCTAGGCGGAAAAGGCGCTCAGACGATACAAGGAGTTGAGCTGATTAGCGTTCAGGGCAAGTCTGACGGCGTTTTTACTCAGGAAGGGCGAATTGTAGCCGGTGCTTATGATTATACGTTAGTGAGAGGGAGTGGTAACAACAGTGCGAATTGGTATTTAACCAGCGAATATGTTGAACCCAATATACCGCCCAAAGAACCTGATGTGTCTAATAATCAGCCAGATGCGCCGTCTGAAAAACCTATATTACATAATGAGCGGCCAGAGGCAGCGAGCTATAGCGCCAATCTGGCTGCGGCAAATACGCTATTTAATACCTCCCTGCACGACCGTTTAGGCGAAACGCAATATATTGATGCGCTGACCGGTGAAACTCGCGTTACCAGCATGTGGTTAAGGCAGGTTGGTGGGCATAATCGAGTGCGCAGTAACAGTCGTCAATTGAGAACCCAAAGTCATCGTTATGTGGTGCAACTGGGGGGGGATATTGCTCAATGGAGTAGCGATGGCCTTAATCGACTTCACTTGGGGCTGATGGCGGGTTACGGTAATAGCCAAGGTGATAGCTATTCAAAATTGTCGGGCTATCGTTCAAAAAATGAAGTCTATGGTTATTCCGCTGGCGGTTATGCCACTTGGTATGCTAATCAGCAGGAGAAAACTGGAACCTATATTGATATCTGGGCTCAGTATAGCTGGTTTAAAAACCAGGTTAATGGCGATGCCTTACCTTCCGAAAAGTATAACGCCAGTGGTGTGACAACCTCTATTGAGAGTGGCTATACATTTAAAGTTGGAGAGGATAGAAATGCGGGTAAGCGCTATTTTATTCAGCCTAAGGCTCAGATTGTTTGGATGAATGTTGAAGCCGATCGCCATACCGAAGCCAATGGTACACAAATGATTGGTCAAGGTGACGGTAATGTGATGACAAAATTAGGGTTTAGAGCCTATATGCAAGGGCACAACTCAATTGATGATGGCAAAGACAGAGAGTTTGAACCCTTTATTGAGACGAGTTGGATTCACAATAGCAAACAGTTTGGCGCAAGAATGGACGGTGGTGCCACGATAGAGCAGCAGGGCGATAAAAATTTGGCTGAAGTTAAACTGGGTATTGATGGACAGTTAAATAAAAATATGAGCCTGTGGACTAACGTTGCTCAACAAGTCGGTCAATATGGCTATAGTGATACTTCGCTAACGTTAGGCCTGAAATACGCATTCTAATGATAACGTTATGGGCTGGGGAATCTCCTGGCCCACATCTCTCCTGATTCACCGACGACTGAGTACTCTGCCACATTAATATTCTTTGTCTGAACCTTTGAAGCCGAATGGTCGAGATTAACCGCTAAATTCAAAATTAGTGACAGTGTCACGTATTGATGGCTGGCAACCGGGTGCGCGCACTGCGTGCTGAAATGTTAAGACATACGCTTTTTCCATTTGTGAACCCGGATAGTTTAGCTATAAGATGTTTAACAGAACAAATTCCGATATTTTAATTTGAAGGTTGATAATGGCTTATATCCCTAAAAACTATGCCAGACTTGAAAGCGGCTATCGCGAAAAAGCGCTTAAGTTGTTTCCATGGGTGTGTGGTAGATGCTCTCGCGAGTTTGTTTATTCCAATTTACGTGAGTTAACCGTACACCATATCGATCACGATCATTCCAATAACCCTGAAGATGGTAGTAACTGGGAAATGCTTTGTCTGTTTTGCCATGACCATGAGCACTCTAAATATACTGAAGCGGATATCTATGGCTCAACGGTTATCGCTGGGGAAGATGCCCAAAAAGATCAGGGGCTGGCAACCCATAACCCGTTTGCTAATCTGCGGAATATGATGGATAAGAAATAGTTTATTTGGTTTTTTCTAACAGGCTTAATCAAAGGAATCGATTTTATGACGTCAGATAAGGTACATATACTCGGCCCGCAGTTCAGTACTTTCGTGCGTAGCGTACAATTATGCTGCGAGGAAAAAGGGATTGCCTATACCGTTGGCTCGACAATCGACCAACAAACGGTATCGCTGAATGACGGTAGCCTGTTTCAGTTCCATCCCTTTGGTAAAGTGCCAGTATTAATTCACCATGGAAAACGTTTTTTTGAAACCCCGGCCATTTGTCGCTATCTGGATAACTGTTTTGATGGGGTCGCTTTACAGCCAGATACCGCCGAAGCTAAGGCCGAAGTTGATGAATGGTCAAACTGCTTGGCTATCTATGTTGATCGGGCGTTGGTGCGTGATTATCTGTTGGAATTTGCTTTTCCAAGAGGGCCAGAAGGCCAGATCAGAAAACAAGAGATTAAAGCAGCTGAACCTCAGGTGCTTAAAGTGCTTGGGCTATTAGATACAGAGCTGGGAAGTAAACCATTTTTTAAAGGCGACAACTTTACCATTGCCGATGCCATTCTTATTCCGATGCTGGATTACCTGCAAAGACTACCGCATGCCGAGCAATTATTCAGTGGGCTGCAATATTTACCCGGGTATTTACAGCGTATGCGTGACAGAGCATCCGCCAAAGCAGTTTTGATCTAAACGTTAATGGACGGTTATCGGCTAGACAATCGAAAGGGATGACCGATCATATCAATAGACTAAATCACCGTCATAAACGGAGCGGCTCGCTGTTGAAGTCGTTCGCACACTTCATTAAAGGTCGCTTCATTTTTCAACAGGCTTTTTTGAATTCGATATTTTCCCTGTAACGTCACGATTTCCAATGCTTCATTGTGTTGGCGATTAACCCGTTCTAATGCCCTGATATCGCCATATTGCACGGTGATGATTTTCGACATTACGTGACCTTTTGGGTAGTTAACGGAATCAGAGGTCAAGATCAGGTTCTGGCGAGAAGAAAAGCTGTTGAGCAGAATTAAGAACGACATGAGCGTCAGCAGGGCGAAAATGATGGCGGTTGCGGAAAGTAAGTATTGGGTTTGAGTCACCGAGAGTTTGGCCGATTGGCCAATCACCAACCACTGGTCAACATCATCGATTTGATTGAACGAAAAATAGGTTAACCAGCCGAAAAAGCCGATAGCCATCAGCACAAAAAAACGATTCATTTTATAAGGATATTTTATCCTATCCATAAGTGATTCCTTCTGGTGTTGGTGGCAAGTCGTCTGAATAACGTTAGTTGGCTTCACTATATTCGTCTGAGCCGGGAATAACAAATTAAGCAGGCCGATTGTTTCATTATCAAGCAATCCAGCACCTATATTCTTTACACTCAGCCGGTCTAAACGGTTATTGAAATTCGAACAATAATTATCATTTGAGATGGTGATCTATATTTTACTCAGGTAAATACCAATCATTAATTGTATTTAAATTACATGGCTCACTCTATTTCACGGTTTCATCTTTGAAACTTTTCTTATTAAACAAGTGCGACTTTTTATTTTATCCGCGGAGAGAAACCGGTGTATCTTAAATAATAGAGTGGAACGACACGACGATCGTTAATTTATGGTATTGCCATCTCGTTAATGAATAAATAAAAAAGCAGAGATAAAATTTTTCTTAATCTGATGAATTATATGAACTACTGGTTTAAATAAAATTATTTTTATAAATTAAATTATTTTTTATACTCTTCCTTTTAGCTGTTATTTTATTTTTGTTTAGTATTATCAATTGGTTAATTATTTTAATTTCATGCGTTATTTATTTTTATTGTCTATTCGTAATATTTCTTTGATTAAATGCCAAACCTTGCCTATATATCTACTTAATAAAACAAAATAGTTACTCAGCTTTATTTATTATTTTTTAAGGGATTGTGAATTTATTCCTGGGCCAAGTTTTGACTTCCTTTGGTTTTTAACCTTGCGGGAAGTTTTCTTGGCGTGGTTTGTCGTCGTATTTTGCATTTAACTCATAGGTAAGAGGTGGTACATGGCTCAGGAAAATAACGTGTTAGGAACTGTCGATGTGGTAGCCCAGGGTAGCGGTGCACAATTGGCGCATTATTCTCAAGGAAGTCGGGTTATTACGTTAACCCAATCTAGTGTAGTAAAAATTCATGGTAATCCAGATTTGGTTGCCAGCTATGAGCGGCAGGGCGATGACCTGATTGTTCATATGAAAGATGGCTCGACAGTACGCTATCAACGTTTTTTCTTTTTAGACCAAAATGGTGAGCACAGTGAACTGATATTTGTTGATGACAATGAAGCATATCGCGCAATATTCCCATTAGCCGATCTTCCTGGGCCTGCAACGGCTGAGGCAATCTCACCAACCTATGCGGCAGTGACAGGTAGCCTGTTTGAGGGTTCCGACCTTTCTGCCGGTGCACTGGCCGGGATATTAGCTGCTCTGGCTGTTGGTGCTGGCGTAGCGATTGCGGCTGGTACTGGCGGTGGTGGCGGTGGTGGACACAGCAGCAATAACGATGGTGGTGGTGTCGCCGAGCCTAAAGCGCCGACGGTTAAAATAACTGCTCTCGGCGGTGACGATAAGCTTAATCAGGCTGATGTCCAGGTTAGCCAACTGATTACCGGCACCACGACCAATGTTGAAGCAGGCCAAACGGTCACTGTTACGTTAAACGGTAAAACTTATACCACTCAGGTTGCTGCTGACGGCAGCTGGCAGGTCAGCGTTCCAGCGGCGGATCTGCAAAATCTGGCACAAGGGACAGGCACCATTCAGGTCAGCGTTAGTAATCAGGCTGGGCAAACCGGGCAGGATTCGCACGCTATCACCGTTGACACCGTTCCTCCAACTGTCACTATTTCGGCCTTTGCTGGCGATAATATTCTGGATAGCGCAGAGCGAAGTGCGTTTCAAATTATCAGTGGAACCGCTGTTGGTGCAGAAGGCAGAACGGTGACCATTACTTTAGGTAGCAAAACTTATACTGCAGTGGTCGATGCAGAAGGTCATTGGACAACCAGCGTTTCTTCTGTGGATCTGCAAGGCTTGGCCGACGGCAACTATACCCTGAGCGCCAAAGTTAGCGACGCAGCAGGTAACAGTGCAACGGCGAATGAGTCGATTACCGTTGTCTCTACTGAACCGGCGATTTCAATCAATACCTTTGCCGGTGATGATATTATTAATAGCGCGGAATCGAAAACCGGTCAGGTGCTAAGCGGTGACACGGTGAATGTGGAGTCGGGCAGCGCGGTGAGAATTACCATCAGCAACGACAATCCGCTAACCCGTATACCGGGCGGTAGTAACAGTCAGACATTTTTGGCAGAGGTTGATCTGGATGGAACCTGGCATATAGTGATTCCACCGGGTTCTCTGGAGCAATTATTTAATGGCCCGCATACCATCACCGCAGTAGTGACCAACGGTGCGGGACAGACTGCAGAGAGCACCCATACGATTACCGTGGATACTTCGCTATCCGGCATTGCCATTGACATCGTGTCATCTGATGATTACTTGAGCGCAACTGAGGCCACACAGGTATTGGCTATCAACGGGGTAACCAGCGGCGTGCCTGCCGGCACCCATGTTACCGTTATGCTCAATGGTAAAAGTTATGATGCGGTAGTAGACGTTGCCGGTAACTGGAGTGTTGGGGTTCCACCTGCCGATTTAAAACTGTTGGCGGACGGTGTGATAACCGTGACGGCAACGGTGGTTTCTTCAGGTAATACTTATACTGCCGATCATCCGTTTACCGTCCTTACTCATCAATCTCCACAACCTACACTAAATTCACCGTTTGGTGACGGTATTCTTAATCTGGCTGAAAGTGGCGTAAATCAAATTATTTCCGGTACCACAGGAATCACCGGTGCTGGACAAAGCGTGGTGGTGACCCTGGGAGGGGTAAGCTACGTTGCCTTTGTGAATGCGGCCGGACAATGGTCGGTTCTGATTCCCGCCAAAGATCTTCAGGCGCTGAGCGATGGCAATGCATCACTCAGCGTTAAAGTGACCGATGTGGCCGGTAACCCCGGGGAGCTCAACGGATCAGTGGTCGTGGATACCACGGCACCTACGCTGGCGGTTAAGGCGTTTGCCGGTGACAACATCCTGACGGCGTCGGAAGAAACGGGTGGGCAAATCCTCTCCGGTTCGGCATCGATAGCCGATCATGGAAAAACGGTGATGATCACCTTGAACGGTGTCTCTTATCAGGCCACCGTAGGAATAGATGGCAGTTGGAGTGTCAATATTCCGGCAACCGACCTGCAAAAACTGTCAGACGGTAGCCACACGATTAATATGTCACTCACGGATGCGGCAGGAAATACCACACAAACTACCTTACCGTTCGACGTTAAAAACAGCTTACCAACGCTGGCAATTCACACTTTTGCCGGTGATGATATTTTGAATAATGTTGAGGCAAAAGTTAACCAAACGCTTAGCGGCACCACGACTAATGCTGAAACGGGTAGCTTGATCACCGTGGTACTGAATGGTCAGGTTTATACCACTCACGTACTGGCTGATGGTAGTTGGAGCATTATCCTGCCTGCGGCTGAGCTGTCGGTGCTAAGTCAGGGTAATACCACCATCCAAGTCAGCGTCACCGATCTGGCTGGACAAACCGTTCAGTCGAGCCATGATTTTACTGTGGTTAACGGTGTTAGTGGTATTGCTATCAATACCGTTGCTGGAGATGACTACCTCAATCAAACAGAGGCCCAGTCGCCGGTTATGATTAGCGGTAGTACCAGTCAGGTTAATGTTGGACAACCGGTAACGATCACGCTAAACGGTAAAGAATATATTGCGTTAGTGCTGCCGGACGGTAGTTGGCAAGCGGAGATTTCGCCTCAGGATTTATCCGCGTTGCAAGATGGTACTGCCACGATTACCGTATCCGTTATCGATCAACATGGTAATACGTTAAGCAGCAGCCATGACTTTAACGTCCTGACCCATACGTTACCCGATCCATCCATCAATACGCCTTTTGGCGATAATGTTTTGAATGCTCTGGAAACACAGAGTGCTCAGTTGCTATCGGGAACAACTGGCATTAGCGGAGCCGGGCAAACGGTGGTGGTTCATTTTAACAATGTGGACTATAACGCTATCGTTGATGTTAACGGTAATTGGAGCTTGAGCCTGTCTCCGAGCCAGTTGCAACAAATATCCGAGGGTCCACTCCAGTTTGGCGTGACGGTAACCGACATAGCCGGTAACCAGTCTGAGGTGGTGGCGACGACAAGTATTGATACTCTCGCCCCAGTGTTGACCGTAAATCCGTTTACCGGTGACGACCGAATCAATATTGCCGAAGCGCAGATTGATCAAACATTGTCCGGTACGGCGATTGGGGCTGAAGCGGGACAGACGGTTGATATTACCCTCAATGGTAAACACTACAGCGCCATTGTTGATGCCAGCGGCAACTGGAGCGTGAACATTCCTGGTGCCGATTTACAGGCTTTGCCGGATGGTAATTTAACCATACAGCTCAGCGTGGCGGACAAGGCCGGTAATCAGACGACGAGCCAACACGATATTCTGTCTTCAGGCAATCCACTGTATCCACCGGTGATTAGTATCGATTCTTTTGCCAGCAACGATGTGTTGGACGGAGCAGAACAACAAACCGATCAGTGGGTAAGAGGTGTCGCCTATTATGTCGAAACCGGCCAAACCGTTACCTTGACCTTTGATGGAAAAACCTATCAGGGCGTGGTTGATGCCACGGGTCATTGGGCAATTAAGGTGCCGTCGGCTGATTTGGCTCTGTTAAGCGATGGTTCTTATACCCTACAGGCTAGCGTGAGCGACCTGAGCGGTAATATTGGAATCGATAGCCATAATATTATCGTGAATACTCAGCTTGGTTCACTGGCGGTGAATGCGATTACCGGTGACGATCTTGTCAACCTCAGTGAAGCCGAGTTAGGTTTAACCATTAGTGGTACATCGGTTGGCGTCCCTGCGGGTACCAACAATTTGACCATCATGTTAAACGGTAAAACCTATGTTACATCCGTTCTGGCCAACGGTACCTGGAGTTACCATATTCCAGCCATTGATGCGCAGGCGATTGCTGATGGTGGTGCCAGTGTTGTGGTCTCTGCGTTAAACGATGCAGGAAATCCGGTTAGCAGTACACACGATTTTACCGTGATTACTCATGCTTTGCCTGATGTCACCATGAATACACCATTTGGCGATGGTGTGCTTAATTTACAGGAAGCGAATAGCGTACAAACGCTGAGTGGCTCAACCGGTGTGTTAGGCAACGGGCAGAGCGTGACGGTTAATATTGGCGGTCAAGACTATACCGGAACCGTTGACAGTCAGGGTAACTGGTCGGTCACGTTACCGGCTGGAAGTTTGGCGTTGGTTGATAACGGCCAATTACCGATTACCGTCACCGTTAATGACATTACAGGTAATAGCGATACTTTAGTCAGTAATGTACAGGTAGATAAAGCGTCTCCTTCGCTGAATGTTAATGATATCTCAGGAGACAATACGATTAATGCTGCGGAAGCGCTGGCACCGATCGAGGTTTCAGGCACCGCTTCATTGGATGTGGTTGGGCAAACGGTATCGATCACTCTGCCTAACGGAATGACGTATACCGGTGTTGTTGGCGTTGGTGGAATATGGAGCATTACGATTCCGGCTGGCGACTTAAGCAATATCCCTGACGGACAACTCGTGTTGACCGCCAGCATCAGCGATCCGGCGGGAAATACCACTACGCTGGATGTGCCGGTTCAGCTTAATGCCTCTGCGGCCAATCAACCAACTATCCACGTCAATATTACTTCTGGAGATGACTACATTAACGCGGCTGAATCGCAGTTGGCGTTAGTGATTTCCGGTACAACTATCCATGTGGCAGCTAATCAGCAAGTCACTATCACGCTGAATGGAAAAACCTATCAGGCGGATGTTCTGGCGGATGGCAGTTGGAGTTATAACGTGCCAGCTGAAGATGTTCAGCAATTACCGGATGGTAAACTGACGATTAATGCCACGGTAAACGATACTTCTGGCAACGTCGCTCAGGGTTCTCGTGATGTGACAGTGATTACCGATGCCGAGAATTTGCCGCAGATTCAGGTTAATGTCGTTGCTGACGATGATGTTATTAATGCGCAAGAGGCGCAGAGTACAGTGACCATTAGCGGCACGACTCAGAACGTCACCGAGGGGCAGACGGTTACCGTTACGCTACATAACGTGACTTATACCGCGATTGTTGATGCGTCAGGCAACTGGTCGGTAGATGTCCCTGCCGATCAGATACAAGATCTGCCACAGGGCGCACAAAATATCACTGTACAGGTGAGTGACGTTGCTGAAAATAGCGTCAGTACCACCCATGGTATTTCCGTCGATACTTTGCCTCCGTTACTCGAAGTTGATGTCGTCGCTGATAATAATATTCTTAACTTCGTTGAAGCATCATTGGGTCAAATCCTGTCTGGGATGACCGAGCCAGGATTAACGGTACATATTAGCATTAACGGGGCTGAAGTCGCTCAGGTGACAGCGGATGGCACAGGTCACTGGCAACTGGAGATATCGGGTACTGACCTGCTATCTCTGCCACAGGGTGCAAACAGCATCGAACTGTCGGTGACCGATGCAGCAGGCAACACCAGTACTTTACCGATTGAGCTGTTGGTGGGAACCAGTAATTTGCCGACGTTGACGTTGGATCAGCCGTTTACCGATGGCCTGCTTAATATTGCAGAAGCGACGGCGGGCGGTACGCTCACTGGCTTGGCGACTAATCTGCCGGCCAACACCGCTGTCAACGTTATGATTGGCAATCAAAGTTTCACCGGAACGGTAGACGCAGATGGTCATTGGAGCGTCTCTATTCCAGAGAACGTACTGTTATCGTTAGCCGATGGCACTACATCCATTAGCGTCACTGCTTCAGACAGCTTTGGTAACGAGGCTTCAGCTAACGGTTCTCTGGTGGCGCTGGTTAATTTATCACCGATAGCGGAGATTACCACGCCGCTGTTTATCGATAATATTTTAAACCTTGCCGAAGCGACCAGCGGACAAATCTTAACCGGGAACTCAGGATTGGTCGGCGCCGGTCAGACGGTATTGATTACGCTGGATGGCCAAACCTATACCGGCACGGTAGACAATTTGGGTAATTGGTCAGTTCCGTTGCCGCCAGCAGTTCTACTGGCATTGGCTGATAGCAGTCATAGCGTTAGCGTAACGCTAAGCGATGCGGCAGGAAATACCACCGTTAGCGCACCAGTAAACTTCAGCGCGGATACGCATAATCTGCCAAGTCTGCATATCAACGTTATCTCCGAGGATAACTACATTAATGCCAATGAGGCGCAGGCCAAACTGGTTATTTCCGGTACCACAACGTTCGTTGAAGCCGATCAGCAAGTCACTATTTTGTTGAATGGTAAAACCTATACGGCTACCGTTCAGGCGGATGGTCGCTGGAGCTATGAGATTCCGGCTGAGGACGTTTTATTATTGCCGGATGGTCCACTCAACATCAATGCCAGCGTCACTGATACCGGTGGCAACCCAGCGCAGGATGTACATGTTGTCACCGTGATTGCTACGGCGGCTAATTTACCGCAAATCTTTATTAATGCCGTTGCCGAAAATGACATCATTAATCAGCTAGAGTCACAGAGTAGTGTGACGATTAGTGGATTTACTCATAATGTGTCTGAAGGGCAGATTATTACCATTACATTAAACGGAATACCTTATCCGATTGCTGTAGATGCGTTGGGGCATTGGTCGGTAAACGTATCCGCTACCGATGTGCAGAATTTGCCGCAGGGCTCGCAGAATATCTCGGTTCAGGTGAGTGATATAGCGGGTAATGACATAACAGTACTTCATGCTATTCAGGTTGATACGCTACCGCCATTGCTGAGCGTTAGCGATATTACGCTGGATAACGTGCTTAACCTAGCTGCTGCTCTGGCGGGTCAGGTTTTGTCAGGGACTACCGACGCGGGCTTAACGGTAAATATCACCATTAATGGCGTCACCACCCAAGTCACCGCGGATGGCTCCGGCCACTGGCAGTTATCCTTGTCTGCTGCCGAACTGTTGGCATTACCGCAGGGCGATGTCAGCATAGGTCTGTCGGTAACCGACAGTGCGGGTAATACCACCACCACAGCGCTGGACTTAACCATTGCAACCGGTAATTTGCCAACGTTAACGTTGGATCAGCCGTTTACCGATGGCTTGCTGAATATTGCTGAAGCGACGGCAGGTGGTTCACTATCCGGACTGGCGACCAATCTGGCGGCTAATACACCAATTAGCGTCACCATTGGCAATCAACAGTTTAGCGGCATTGTGACGGCCGATGGACACTGGAGTGTGAACATTCCTGCCGGCGCGCTGTTACTGTTAGCGGATGGCTTAACCTCTATCTCGGTCACCGCCGCAGACAGCTTTGGCAACCCGGCCTCGGCAAATGGTTCGCTGACGGCGCTGGTGCATTTGCAACCGACGGCCTCCCTTAGCGTTCCACTGTTTATCGATAATGTCCTAAACCTTGCTGAAGCAACGGTTGGTCAGGTGCTAACCGGAACATCTGGTTTGGTTGGCGGCGGTCAATCCGTGTTTATTACGCTGGATGGCCAACAATACCCAGGACTGGTGGATGCACTGGGCAACTGGACGGTACTGTTGCCACCGGCGACGTTACTGGCTTTGGCGGATAGTGGCCATACTATTAGTGTAACCTTGACTGATGCGGCGGGTAATACCACCACCAGTACGGGCGTCAACTTTACGTCGGTGATACATACCTTACCAGCACCAACCCTTGATCTACCGTTTACTGACGGCATTCTGAACTTTAGTGAAGCTTCATCCGGGGGGGAATTAACTGGCTCAACTCATATCACAGGTGCAGGCCAAACGGTAACGATCAGCATCAACGGTGTATTGTTGACGGCAGACGTTGACAATAACGGTAACTGGAGTCTGCCGCTGGATTCCGCCACTTTACTGGGCTTACCGGACGGCACTTGGCCGATAACTATTACCGCAACCGATAGCGCAGGCAATAAGGTTAGCGTTGTTCAGTCGGTGGATGTATTAACCCATACGCTGCCTAATGCGACGATTAATACACCATTTGTCGATGGTTTGTTAAGTATTGCCGAAGCCAACGCCGTTGGCGGACAGGTGATTTCTGGAAATACCGGAATAACGGGTGCGGGTCAAACTGTGGTGGTGACCATTGATGGCGTGCCACAGACGGTCGTGGTACTGCCTACCGGACAGTGGAGCGTTGCGCTGGACAGCACCGCGCTTAATACACTGGGTGGTGGAAGCCATGATATTCACGTTAGCGTAACCGACAGTGCGGGTAACAACTCTCAGCAGGATCTCAGTTTCAATTCGTTGCTGACGGCACCAACACCGGTCATTAACCTACCGTTTGGTGATGGAATTCTTAACCTAAGCGAAGCCGGACAAATTGCCATTGTGACCGGTATAACTGGCATCGTGGGCGGAGGTCAGGGTGTTACGCTCAAGGTTGACCTTAATGGAATAACTTATCCGGCAACGGTAGATGTTAACGGTAACTGGTCGGTTAGCATTCCTGCTAATGCGCTGTCGGCGTTGGGTAATGGAACCCATTCCCTCAGCGTAACGGCAACGGATGCTGCCGGTAACAGTACTACCGTGAGTCAGTCTTTCAGCACACAATTTACCTTGCCTCAGCCAACGTTAGCCACGCCGTTTGACGATAGCTATTTAAACATCAGCGAGGCCAGCAGTGGCCAAACCATAACAGGGCTGTTGAATGTGGTCGGCGACCCGACCAAAGCGACGGTGACGGTGACGGTTGGCGGCGTGCCGCATACCGCTACGGTCTATGCCAACGGTACTTGGTCGCTAGACTTGTCATCCAGCGATTTGATTACGCTGGGCAGCGGCGATAAAGCGATTGTGGTTAGCGTAACCGATGAGGCGCTGAATACCAACAGCACCACCAGTTATGCCCATTTCTCACTGACGCCACCAACTATTACGGTTAATCCGTTTGCTGGTGATAACACGCTGAACTATGCCGAGAGTCAGCAAACGCAGATTCTCAGCGGTATGACAACCAACGTTGAATTCGGTCAAACGGTCACTATCATGATTGGTGGTAAATCGTTTACCACCACGGTAGGGTTGGATGGTAGCTGGTCATTGGCGATTGCGCCGGTCGATCTGGCGACGCTGACCAGCGGAACAATCAACGTTAGCGTGGAGGATATAGCTGGCAATAGTGCAGCGGCACCATCGGTAAATCTGACGGTGAATAACGCTGTGCCAACGCCATTCCTGACGCTGGATCCGGTCGCGGTTGATAACGCGTTTAACCTGACGGAATCGCTACAACCATCAGTGACTATTAGCGGTACTGCGGCTCTATCCATGATAGGAGAGACCGTTACCCTGACGTTGGGCGGGTTGATTATCCCACCAACCATTATTGGATTGGATGGCCGTTGGAGCATCACTATTCCAGGGGGGATTGCATTATTGCCAGACGGCGTTTATACGTTAACGGCAACCGCAACCTCGCTGCTAGTTGAGACAGCATCAACATCGACCAGTATTTTGGTGGATCGCATACCACCAACACTGACGGTTGGTACTTTTGCCGGTAATGACGTACTCAATGGAACTGAAGCCGCTAGCGCTCAAATTCTGAGCGGAACCGGCAGTGAAATTGGCAGCAGTGTAACGATAACCCTGAATGGCCATACTTATCATGCCGTGATTCAGGCCAATGGTAGCTGGAGTGTTCCAATCTCTTCAGCCGACCTGAGCTCGTTGCCACAGGGAACACAAAATATCGTGGTCACTCTGGTGGACAAAGCGGGTAACGTCACTACCGTTCCACATCCTATTACCGTGGATACCGTGGCACCGCTGCTGTCGGTTGATGTCTTAGGTGTTGGTGATGTTCTGACTGCTGCCGAGATTCTGTTAGGGCTGCCGTTGGGGGGTAAAGGTAATCCGGGTGATACGGTCACCGTTAAACTGGGGCCATTGACCTTAACGGCATTGGTGGATGGTAATGGTGATTGGCACGTTAATTTCCCAACGTTGCAATTACAAACGCTGGTGGATGGTCCGCAGGTTATCAACGTTAGCGTCGGTGATGCAGCAGGTAACGTGACATCGGTTAACATCGGACTGGACGTGGCGCTTAACTCGTCACTGGGTGCTGGCGTTGATGACGTATTTGGATCAGACGGCATTTTGAATCTGGTCGAGTCACTGTTAACTCAGACCCTGACAGGAACGGCCACCGGCGACTATAACGGCGCGGTGGTCAGCGTGACGTTGTTGGGACAAACCTTCACTGCGAATGTAGGTAACAACGGCAAGTGGAGCATCAATCTGACGCCTGACCTGTGGCAAGGCTTGACCGCCAATACGCTGGATCTGGATTTCAGTATTACCGATGCTAACGGCAACGTTGTTAACCAGATTGTGCATACCAAGCTGGCGCTGACGGATCTGCCGATTATAAATTCAATCGTTGCCTTTGAAGATAACTTCCTCAATCAGTTAGAAGCAGGTGCTTCCCAACTGATTAGCGGTACGATCGGCAACATGGCTCCGGGTACTACAGTCAGCGTGACGCTAGGGACGAAAACCTATACTAACGTCACTGTTGATGCTAACGGTAGCTGGTCAGTATCAATACCGCCTCTCGATCTGGCCGCGCTACAGGATGGGCTTACCAAAGTATCGGTAGCCGTTACCGATGCCGGTGGTAACGTTGTACAGCAGAGTATCGATCTGGGCGTTATTACCCATAATCTGCCGGTGATTCATCTTAATCCTCTGTTTGGTGACGGTATCTTAAGCCTTAACGATCTGCTGGGCGCGTTATCGATTGGCGGTACGGCGACAGGACTGGCTGGACAGGTCATCGATATCAACATCGCCGGCGTTCCAACGCTTAACGCGACGGTTGGATCTGATGGTAGTTGGAGTGTGGCGTTAACGCCGTCAGTTATTCAGATTTTACAAGGACTGGGCAGCGGGAATATCACCGTTTCCGTAACGGCCAACGATGTGGCTGGCAACCCGGCAACGGCAAGCGCCGGACTGAAGTTGGATCTGCTGGCACCCGTGTTGGATACCATTTCGCTGTTTGACAATGGTCTGCTTAACGCGCTGGATGCTACGACGGCTCAGGTGATTAGCGGCACGGTGGCAAATGCGCCGGAGGGAAGTACTGTCAGCGTGGCGTTGGGAGGGAAAATCTTTACCGCTCTCACTCTGGCAAATGGCACCTTCCAGATTACCGTTCAACCATCTGATTTGACACAGTTACCGGATGGTTCGCTGACGGCAAACATTACCATTACCACACCTGACGGTAACACCAATACCATAGGTGCTAACTTACTGGTTGGATTGAAGAATCTGCCAGTCGTGACGCTGGACTCGTTGTTTGACGGCGATGGCTTCCTTAATCAGGCGGAGTCGGCGGTTGCTCAGTTAATTAGCGGTAAGGTGACTAACCTGACCTCCGGAACAATACAGGTTAATGTGGGTGGGAATCTACTTAATGCCACCATTAATCCGGATGGTACCTGGAGCACTTCGGTTTCAGGCTCAATTCTAAGCCTACTGCCGGATGGTCCACTCAACATTAGCGCCACTGTTACGGATGCCGTTGGTAATACCAATACTGCATCGGCTTCGCTGAGTACCATTATTCATAATCTACCGACCATTTCCATTGGCTCGATCTTTGGCGATGGCTTGCTGGGCGTCGGCGATTTGCTGACCTCTCAGTTGATCAGCGGTACGGTAACCAACCTGACAGCGGGTACACAGTTGACTATCACTTTGGGCGGTTCTACTTACCAGACAACGGTAGATAGCAACGGTAAATGGAGCCTGTCGATAGCGCCGCTAGATTTGCAAGGCTTGTTGGATGGCAATCTGACCGTTGGCGTATCGGCTAAAGATGCGGCAGGCAATACGGCTTCGGCCAGTGCAGGATTACAGGTTTCAATCCATGCACTGCCGACGTTGACGCTGGACAGTATTTTTAGCGACGGTGGATTGAATGCCAATGACATCCTGAGTGCTCAGGTGATCAGCGGTCATTCAACAAATGCGGCGGGATCTACGGTACAAGTCACGCTGGCCGGTGTCACTTATAGTGCCACGGTCGCGGCAGATGGAAGCTGGGCGCTGAGCGTGCCGTCATCGGCTCTGTCTGGACTGGCCGACGGTAATTTCAACATTGGCGCTACGCTGACTAACGTACTTGGCAATGTTGCCAGTACCAGTGGCGTATTGGATGTCATTACCCAGACTTTACCGAATATTA
This sequence comes from Pragia fontium DSM 5563 = ATCC 49100, assembly GCF_900112475.1. Classification (GTDB taxonomy): domain Bacteria; phylum Pseudomonadota; class Gammaproteobacteria; order Enterobacterales; family Enterobacteriaceae; genus Pragia; species Pragia fontium. The sequence goes on from NZ_FOLW01000004.1 coordinate 57,337, forward strand.
CGCTGGGTTCGATATTTGGCGGCGATGGATTCCTCAATATCTCTGAGGCTGGCATCATTCAGACGCTGGGCGGGACGGTGACTAACGCGGCTGGTGGCAGCGTAACGGTAACATTAGGCACCACCAACTATAACGCCACGGTGAATCCGGACGGTACTTGGTCGCTGAATTTACCACCAAGCGTCTTGGATGCACTGAATGATGGAACATTACACGTTGGTGTTACCGTCACTGATAAGGTTGGCAACAGTAAAACCATCGATGGTGGCGATATCGTGGTTAAACTGAATCCACCACTGCTGTCATATAACCCATTGACTACGCTGAACATTAGCAACTTATTGACTAAGGGACTCACCATCGGTGGCGGTTCACTCAATCTGCTGCCTAACTCCGAGGTGAAAATCTCATTGCTCAACATTGCTTCAGTAACGGCGCGTACCGATGCCAATGGTAACTGGAGCGCCACGCTTAGCCTGACACTGTTGCAACTGCTGTCGTTGAATCTATTGACGCCTATTCTGGAGTTGTCCGCACAAGATCAGGCAGGGAATATTTTTGAGGCCACATTAGGTCTGGGAACTGCGCTGACTCTGCCAGCGCCAGAACCAACGCTGCTGGCTGCACCAATGATGGAATCTCTGGTGTTGGATACATCGACGGATTCCTTGAATACGACGACCAACAACAGTCTGTCAACGAGCACCAGCTCTTTAGCACCGGAGGATAATACGTCTAGCGGTACGCAAACCACATCAACCTCGACTACCTTTACCATTGGTGGCGTAACGATTGATTTGGCCGACGGTAGCCATAACAGTGGTGAGTCGGTGCAGGGTAGCAGCGGCAATGATGTGATTCACCTTAGCTCGCTGGGCTTTACCTCTATCGATGGTGGAACGGGTATCGATACCTTGATTCTGGAAGGCTCTAATATGAATCTGGATCTTACCCAACTGGCAGGCAAGATTGCCGGTATCGAAATCTTCGATTTGGGCAGCGGTGGCAACAACAGTATTACCTTGGACCTGCAGGAGTCATTAACCGTGAAGGATACCGCGCAGGATCAACTGCTGATTAAAGGCTCCGCAGGGGATCAGGTGAATTTGGTACACGGACAGGGTGATATCTGGAATGTCAGTGGTCAGAGCGTGGTTAACGGCGTGATTTACGATGTTTATCATAACTCATCTCAAGGCATGAATACCTTAGGCGATGTTCTGGTACAGCAAGGTTTACACGTCAATTTAGTTTAACTAGCCAGTATACCGGTGCGGCTGATTGTCGCACCGGTAAATACGGGGGAACCATTTGATATTCACGTTATTTAAGGAGTGATAAAGCAAACAGCATCACGGTATTTTAAGCGTTAGGCATGTAACACTATTATTTATAACAATCATCACCTTAAGGTGGGATAAATGAAGTGCATCAAGTATGGGTTACTCTCTGGGCAGAGTAGTAAGAAGTTGAAATATCGTCGACGTTTTTGGCTGTATGGAAGTTTAAGCTGTTGGTTATTGATTGCCTCTCCACTGGTCTATGCTGATGATGAGTATCAGTGGCAAGCTGCACCCAGCGAGCAGCAACTGGACAGCCTTTCTATTCATGAAGCTATTTTGCGGGCGTTTGGTCGTAACCCGCAAATTGCTCAGGCGGCTGCCCAAATTCGGGTAGGAAATGCCAATCTGACCGGTGCCGAAAGCGCTTGGTTTCCACAAGTGTCCTTACAAGGCGGCGTGGGTCGTACGCATCAAACGGATTCATCTGGTTCGTTAAATAATAATGGTTCGCTTGGTGTCAACTTGAAACAGTTGATCTACGATTTTGGTAAAACCGGCGGCAGCATTGATGAGCAACAAAACCTGACGGAAGCCTATAACTACCAACTATATAGTACGCTCAACAACGTCGGGCAGCTGACGCTACAGAGTTATTTACAGGTAAAACGCTATCAGGAACTGGCTTTGGCCGCTCAGCGTAATTTAGCCTCACTTAAAACGGTGCGGGATATGGCTAAAATGCGCGCGGATGCCGGATTAAGCTCACAGTCGGATGTGTTACAGGCGGATAGCCGCATTGATGGCATGAATGCCACTTATCAGCAATATCAGGCGCAGGTGCGTTCATCACAGGCGGTCTTGATGGCGCTAACAGGCGTGATGGCGGACACCTTGCCAGACTTACCCAAGAATCTACTCAATCAAAAAATCACCATAAAATCTTTACCCTACCAGCAAAATAATGCGGTTCGCAGCGCACAGGCTAAACAGTCAGCGGCAGAACAACGTATTCGACAGGCTAAGGCGCAGTATTGGCCAACGGTTTCGGTGCAAGCCGGGCGTACCCGTTATGGCGACAACAATGGTTCCTATTGGGACGATCGCGTGCAATTAGTGGTAGATGCGCCGCTTTATCAGGGCGGGGCAACCGGCGCTAAAGTTGAGGCTGCCGAAGGGGATCGCCAAAATTCGTTGGCTGAACTGGAAGCCAGTAAGTTGGATGTGAATCAAAAGGCCTCTACCGCTTATGCCGATCTGATTGGTGCACAACAGCGCCAACAGGCCAGTGAAGCTCAACAGTCTAGTGCGGTGCAGGCGCGTAGCGTCTATCAGGATGAATACCGTCTGAGTAAACGCAGTCTGAACGATTTACTGAGCGTGGAGCAGGATGTATTACAGGCTGAGAATGCGGCGATTACCGCACGTTACGATGCCTGGGATGCCGCGGTGCGTTATGCCGGGGCAGTTGACAACTTGTTGGATATGCTAGGGATTGAACGCCAGAAAGTGACTGGCGATACCTTACCCGAGCTTTGAGGATGAGATAATGGCGCAATATCCTAATTCTGACAGTTGGATTACAGCGATGGCCCGGGCTGCCGGGCGTTTTGGTATGACAACCGATCTTCCTGCGATACGTCAGCAGATGCATTGGTATGAAAATTTACCGTTGCCGCGTCGTCTGGAGCGACTGAGTGGCTTAATGGGGCTACAGGCAAAAATATTATCCGCATCTAAAGTGCACTGGCGTGATGAAATTTTACCGGTTATGGCACAGCTACAGGATGGTTCATTGATCATCCTCGAAGCGTTAGATGCGGAACAGCGGGTGATGTATTGGCTGGGCGAAAGCGGCGATCTGATACGGGAAGAACCGTTAGAGGAATTGCTAAAGCGTATTCAGCCAGACGTTGTGTTGTTGGGGATCGCAAATCGTGGACAGGATTCACGCATCGACGAATTCGTACAGCCGTATCGTAAGCATTGGTTCTGGCATCACTTTCGCCACGCTGGGCGGCAGTTGGGGGAGATCTCCCTGGCGTCGATTATTAGTAACGTTTTAGCGCTGGCAGGCATTTTGTTCTCGATGCAGGTTTATGACCGAGTGATCCCCGCGCAGTCCTATCCTACGCTATGGGTATTGTTTGTTGGGGTAATGTTTGCGGCGGCGCTGGAATTTGTCATCCGTTTGTCCCGTACCCATATTTCTGATTTGATGGGTAAACATATCGATCTGAAAGTTTCTTCGATGTTTTTTGCCCGCGCGTTATCCATCAAGAACGACGCGCGGCCTAAATCAACCGGTTCGTTTATCTCCCAACTGCGTGAAATTGACCAGGTCAGAGAACTCCTCACTTCAACCACGGTAGGGGCGGCGCTGGATATGCCGTTTGTACTGCTGTTTTTGGCGATCATGGCGGCAGTCGGTGGAGAACTGGTGATTATTCCGATTATGGCGATTCCGCTGATCGTGATTCCTGGCATCTTGGTGCAATGGCCGATGGCAAAATTAGCCAAAGAAGGGATGCGTGAAAGTGCGATACGTAATGCGGTGCTGGTGGAGTCTATTGAAGGGGTTGAGGATATCAAGGCGTTACAGGCTGAACCCTATTTTCAACGCCAGTGGGAACAGACCCATGCGGTGAGTGCCGCCATCGGCATGAAACAGCGGATTTGGGGGGCTCGGTTAAGCGGTTGGGCTTCCACGGTGCAGCAGATTACCTTTGCCAGCATGCTGGTGTTCGGCGCTTATTTGGTACTGAACGGCGATATTACCACCGGTACCATGGTGGCCTGTAGCCTGTTGTCTTCACGCACTATCGCGCCATTAATGCAGCTTACTATGGTGTTTTCACGCTGGCAGCATGCGAAAAGTGCCATGACCGGGCTGAATGACCTGCTAAAAAAACCGTTGGATCGTGATGCTGAAAAAAAGATGGCGCATTGTCCGGTATTGGCCGGACATTACCAAGTCAACAATGTGCAGTACAGCTATGACGAAGAGCAGGGCGATCAGGCACTGCTGATTTCCCAGTTGGAAATTAAACCCGGTGAGCGGGTCGCCATTCTCGGCAAGGTAGGCGCCGGGAAATCTACGCTGCTACGTCTGTTAGCGGGGCAGGCTCAGGCCACGAAAGGCAAAGTGCTGGTGGATGGAGTGGATATGTCACAGGTCGATCCGGCGGATATTCGCCGTCAGGTTGGCTTCTTGTCGCAGGATTCGCGCCTGTTCTTCGGTACGTTACGCCAAAATCTTATGCTCGGACATCCTCACGCAACCGATCAGGAACTGATCCAGGCATTGCGAATTAGCGGGGCAATAAGTTTGGTGCAGCAAGATGCCTCCAGCCTTGACCGGTTGATCAATGAAGGTGGTCGCGGACTGTCTGGTGGTCAGCGCCAGATGGTGATGTTGAGTAGAACTATCGTACGTAATCCTCAAGTGGTGTTGTTAGATGAACCTACGGCGGCGATGGATGAACAGTTGGAAAATTACGTGATTCAGCAATTACAAAGCTGGTTAGCAGGTCGTACGCTGGTGTTGGTCACCCATCGTCCGGCATTACTGGCGCTGGTTGACCGGATTGTAGTGATGGACGGCGGTAAAGTGATTGCCGATGGGGCGCGAGATAAGATCCTGAATCAGGCGCAGTCTAATAGCAAAGTGACGGCTGTTGTGGCATGAGGATAACACGATGAGCGAATTGTCGATGAAGGAAGACATGGCACGACAAGGGCGTTATTACTCGTCCGTTGTCTGGCTGACACTGTTCGGACTGGTAGTGTTCTTTATCTGGGCCTGTTTTGCCAAGCTAGATGAAGTAACGGTAGGAACGGGTAAGGTGACGCCATCGTCGCGGGCGCAGGAAATAGAAAGTCTGGATGGCGGGATTGTTGCAGAGTTGATGGTACATGAAGGGGATATTGTCAATAAAGGACAGGTACTGGCCAAGCTCGATCCTAAGCGTTTTCAGTCGAACTATGGCGAGGCAGCATCGCGGGTGCGCACACTGCGCGCCTCAGCGGAGCGTTTACGTTCTGAGTTGACCGGAGCACCGTTGCAGTTTAGTGAAGATACCCTGCGGGAACCGGAGCTGGTAGCGCGTGAACGGCAATTGTATGAGTCTCGGCGGCGTAATCTGGACGAAACGGTGGCTAACCTGCAAAAGTCGTATAATTTGCTGGTTGATGAGTTGAGAATGACTCAGCCGCTGGTGGCGAAAGGCGCGGCTAGTCAGGTGGAAGTGATTCGCCTACAGCGTCAGGCCAGTGAACTAAAGGGAAAGATTGACGATGCCCGAAATCAATACGCGGTACGCGCCCGTGAAGAACAGGTTAAAAATAACGCTGATTTAGATGCCCAAATGGAAGTGATGGCCGGTAAAGCCGATCAGCTTGACCGTGCCACCATATTCTCACCGGTACGCGGTATTGTGAAAGATATTCAAGTCACGACGGTGGGCGGGGTGTTACAGCCTGGGGGCAAACTGATGGAAATCGTTCCCCTTGAGGATCGATTGTTGGTTGAAATGCGAATTAACCCACGGGATATTGCCTATATTCGCCCAGGCTTGCCGGCCACGGTAAAAGTCACCGCTTATGATTCGTCGATTTATGGCAATTTGGACGGCACGGTGGAGGTGGTTTCACCGGATACTCTGCAGGATGAAGTTCGACGCGATCAATATTATTACCGAGTGTACGTGCTGACGAAAAGTGCTGAACTGCGTAATAAATCAGGTACTCGCTTCCCCATTTTGCCGGGAATGGTGGCCAGCGTGGAGATCAAGACTGGACAGAAAAGCGTACTGGATTATTTGGTCAAGCCATTGAATAAAGTGAAAGAAGCACTACGGGAACGATAGGTATCGATAATCTGTCGTTCTGCTAAAAAATACCGGTAGGTGCGCTATGTGCTAATGCTGGTTAGTGAAGACCGCGCCACGTCCAGCCTCGATGCTGGACGTGCTCCCTCATTCCGCCGTTAACTGAACGGCATAACCAAAGATCTCGCAGTTAAGTAAAAATACCTAAAACGTTAGGTAGTCACCCGAATTGTTCCTCTGCTTGCTACTGGTTAATTTAATCAGGCCTTTATTTTTCATCATAAATAACCTTTTCAAGCGAGGAAAACATGAATATCAAACCACTTATGTTGGTGGCTTCTTTGGCTATCGTGTCCGGTAACGTTTTTGCCGATAATAATTTGGAAGGATATTACGCAGCCATTAAATTACTGCACGCAGAACAATCTGCGAAAGATATGGATACCAGCAGCCGTCCCGGTGTTGGTAACTTTGTCAGCGGTGATGAGAAACATAATTTTTATAGCGGAGCCCTCTCTGCTGGCTATCAGTATGGGAATGGCTGGCGCAGTGAAGGCGAGTATGTATTCAAGAAGAAAAGCGAATATACCAGCGGTTCAACCACCTTTGCCAGCAGTTATAATCACCATAAAGTCGAAGCGCAGCGCCTGATGCTCAATGTGTTTCGCGACTACGAGTTAGGCTATAACGTTTCGGTGTATGGCACGCTGGGTCTGGGTGTGGCCAAAGTAAAATCTGAAGGTTGGCAGGGCAATACCTCTCGTCAGTATGCATCCAGCACGCAAAATAATCTGGCTTATTCAGCAGGGGCGGGGATCAGCTACACCGCGCTGGAGCGCATCAGTGTTGATTTAGGCTATCGCTATGTCGATATGGGCAAAATTGAAAGTGGCTACAATAACTTCACCAATGCCCGTGGTTTGAAAGACGAACAAATGAAAGCACGTTTGGTTTCAAGTGAGGTTACTTTAGGTATGCGTTATCTGTTCTAATTTATCTTAGCTTGGATCATTGCCTCTGCCCGGTGGCAGAGGCAATGAATAGCGCTTATTCCTTCGAGTTTTTCTGCTCAACACCCGGCTGTTTCATCTGTAAAAAACGGTATTTGGGTTCTTCAATCTTTTTCCGCCATGTCGGTGAACATAGCCAACATAACAGTGACAGTACCAGCAGAACTGACATCACAATCACGACGATAGTTAACATCTATTTTCTCCAAATCAGGGATGAGTATTCGCCGCTTTTTCTGGCTGATGTAAAGAACGAACATAGCTGGCAAGTGCCGCTCGTTGCGCCGCGCTCATCGTAGGGAAAGGTGGCATCGCGGTTCCCGGTACGCCTTGACGGAGCACACGATCGATCTCTTGTGCGTCCGGCTGTTGATGCAGAAAATCAAACGGAGCCGGTTTATACAGCGCCGCCGCCGGACCTTGGCCGTCGCCATTTACCCCGTGGCAACTGGTACAGTTATTCGCAAATAACTCAGCACCCTGAGCGATGCTGGCGGTGCTGAGTGCTTTGTTATCCGCTTTCGTCCGTAAGGTGGTTAACCAAGCGTAGATATCGGCAACCTGCTGTGGCGAGAGATCACGCCAGGCCGGCATGGAGGAACCCGCGACGCCATTATGCAGAATAGTCGCGAAAGCCAGTGGATCATAACTAAAGGCAGTGAGATTGGTTGGTCGCGGCAGTAGGCTACGGGCTGCGACAGAATTCCCATCCGCCTGAGCACCGTGGCAGGCGGAACAATAGTTATTCCAGACGGTTTGCCCGCGCTGTTGGTCGCCGGTCGGCAGGGTGAGCGTAGTTAATACATCACCGGAGGCACCCTTGAGCGTACGCGCTGGATTAGCTTGAATCTGATGAAGTTCACCGGGCGCATGCGCCCGGTGAACCGCTATGATGTTAGGTTTTATCTATGAGATCGGACTTAAAGGTCTAGTCTATTTTTCGTGCTAACAGCGTTGCAAAACGTAGGGTTAGGCGGTTACCGTCGGAATCAGTTTTATGTAGCTGACCGACATCTTCGTTATATTTAACGATTTGCCAATTCTGATAGTACCTTTTTAATTCATCCGGCTGGAAGGTAAAAGGGAATGGCATTGGACATGGATAGTCTTTGGTATCCATGGCGGCAACAATTAAGTTATATCCCCCGATTGCGGTACACTTTTGCATGTTATCGATTAATGCAGGGATCCTGTCCGGATGAAGAAACATCAATACCACGGTAGAGAGAATAAAATCGTAGTGACCGGCAAAATCGATACGGTTTAAATCGTTCACGCTAGCGGTAATATTTGATAGATTTTCTTGCTGTATCAAGTTATTAAGGTCATCAATGCTGGTGGAATGATTATCCCAAGCGCTGACCTCAAACCCCTTGAGATTTAAGTAGAGCGCATTACGGCCACGACCACAGCCTAAATCCAGCGCTTTACCCGGAGGGATCAGCTTCACGGCTTCAACCACTTCAGAGTGGGTCTGAGTCAACTGATATTTTTTACTAAAATACTCTTCAGCGGTGCAGTAAAAGGCTAACTGACACTGCATATCTTCGGAGTAGGAAGCAATCCGATGCCACTGTTGGGGCTCAACAAAAGGCGTATCGCTCTCGGGAGTAAAAACCAGTGTCTCGGTAGTTTCACCGGATTCGGTCATGATGGCGAAATTTAAGCTGCCTTTTAGTATCGTTAATTTAGCCCAAGTTCCGGGCTTAGTGTTGTGTTGCCGGGTAAAGCTTACCGGCAGATTTTCACTATTCCATACGGGCATGGTTTTATAACATAATAATTCTTTCATAGGTGACATCCTGTTTCCCCGTCCAGGGGCGCGATAATTAAAAAGTCAGCTCACGTAATAAGATAAAAGCCTGTGGCGTATGGCTTTCACTGGTGATAAAAGCGCGAAGTTGCTGTAAACGATCGAAACCTCGAGCAACCATTCCAGAATGACTCAACGCTATCTCCCAATTGAGATCTTGGCGATGGGTTTCACCGGCTAAAAACAGCGGTAGGTCAGGGGTTTTTACTTTGGTCAGCATGTTTGGCAGCCGTAATTTCTCCGTTGCACCCAGTAGATTTTTCGCCAGCGTTATGGCTGCCAATTGAATTGGTTGCAGAAAAGGCTGCACTTTGCCTTCCACTTCGGCGCAATCGCCCAGAGCATAAATATCAGTATCTGAGGTTTGTAATTGGCTATTAACCTGAATACCGCAATCTGTAGCTAATCCGGCTGCGGTAGCCAGTGAAATATTAGGTTTAAGGCCAATGGCAGCAATAACGGCATCCACGTTAGTGACGAGTCCGTTACGTAGCGTCGCTTTAATGCCATTAGTGGTTTTTTCTATGCTGGTAAGTTCATTATTCAGGGCTAGCTGAATCCCTATTTGGCTAAATTTATGGGTTAAACGGCTGCTGAGTTCTGCCGGCATAACCAGAGATAGTAAGCTATGAGCACGGTCAACTAATATCACTTGTTTACCCGCACGCTGTAGATCCATCGCCAGTTCACTACCTATCAGACCGGCGCCCAGTACCATGACTTTTTCTGCTGTCTGCAACCGATCCTGATGTTGTCGGTATTCATCCTGACTGTTGAAGGTGATTATCGAATCGTCTCCCGAAACAGAGGGGACGATAGCCTGTGCACCGGTTGCCAACACCAGCTTTTGATAGCTGGTGTGCTGATTGCCGCATACTATCTGTTTAATATGACGATCAATCATGGTTACCCGCGTGTTGGCATACAGCGTGATATTATTTTCCTGAGCAAATTGTTCTGCTGATTGACGCGTTAGGTCATCAGCACACTGTTTCAAACTGAATACATGGCTTAAATCCGGTTTGTTGTATTCATCACAGTTGTCTGCCGCAATTAAGGTAATGGCTACCTGCTTATTGAGCCTGCGGATATTTTTCACCAGTTGGCGCGCAGCAAAACCGGAACCAATAATAACAAGATTATTTTCCATTATGTCCTCCGTTACATTGGATCAAAGACTGATTTACCCAATGCGCAAGCAGGGCATAGGAATGATTCTGGTACATCGGACCATGAGGTTCCTGGTGCTACGTTTTGTAGCGGTTCGCCCAGCGCAGGGTCATAAACCCACTGACAAACGCTGCATATCATACAAACGCCAGTACTGGCCGCCGTTATTTCAGATTTATTGGCGTTGTTGGTCGATGAAATTAATGGCGCTGGAGTGTTTAGCGGGTGCAGCGCCCATTCCCGGGCAATTTTACCGCCGTGCTCGCGACATTCTTCCAGTGCACTACAGTCAGGACGCCATTTAGCTTTAAGAGAGAGGGATATATTAAATCCGGCATCCATCAAACGTGTTTGAATACGATCGACGGCACCGCCGGTCCAGCCAAAACTGCCAAAAGCGGAAGCTCTTTTATGACGAAAGCGCAAACCGGCCAGTTCTTCCAGCATACCGGCAACTTTGGGCATCATAACGTTATTCATGGTTGATGAACCGACCAGTACACCTTTGGAACGGAATATCTGAGTTAATATCTCGTTTTTATCGTGGCGGGAAATATTATAGATTTTTACCGCCACTGCCGGATCAGTTTCATGAATCCCCTGAGCAATGGCATCAGCCATCATGCGGGTATTAGAAGACATGGTATCGTAGAAAATAGTGATGCGATCTTCCTGATAATCCGCCGCCCACTCGAGATATTTTTCTACAATTTGGGTTGGGTTCTTACGCCATACAATACCGTGCGATGTCGCGATCATGGATACCGGCAAATTAAAACCGAGAATTTCATGAATTTTAGGTGCGACGAGCGGGCTAAAAGGCGTCAGGATATTGGCATAGTAACGGATACACTGTTCATACAGTTCAGTCTGATCGACTTCATCGTTAAACAGGTGTTCATCGCAATAGTGCTGACCGAAAGCATCATTACTGAATAACACCGCGTCTTCGGTCATATAGGTCATCATGCTATCAGGCCAGTGCAGCATTGGTGTTTCGACAAAAATCAGCTGCTTGCCATTACCAATATCCAGCGAATCGCCGGTTTTCACCGTGTGGAAATTCCATTCAGGATGGTGATGGTGGCCATTGATCGAGTCGATAGCATTGGTGGTGCAATAAATAGGGGTATTAGGGATTCGAGCCATCAGCTCGCTTAATGCGCCCGCGTGGTCTTCTTCTGCATGGTTGATAATGATGTAGTCGAGAGTATTAAGATCGATTTCTTGCTCCAGATTAGCGACAAAATCCCGGCTAAATTTCTTATCTACGGTATCAATCAGTACATTTTTACCTTCACGGATCAGATAGCTGTTATAGCTGCTCCCTTGAGTCGTTTGGTATTCCGTGCCGTGAAAATCACGCACTTCCCAGTCCCTTTGTCCAACCCAACTGATATTGTTTTTAACTTGAATCGCCATGGTGGTTTCCTAAATTAACATTAAATGGTTTCCTTCTATGGTTATTGCAAACTACATGCCAACTATTATTTAATTGATTTTTATAATAATTAAAAAGCTATTAGTCATTTTGACAATGCAGTATGATTGTCAAAATGACTATAACTGTGTCGAAATGACAAATTATGAACTTATCAATTCAATCTTTGGCTAATATTGCAATCGAATTACAGCATGGGCTGTCCGGGCAAGATCGTTTTCAACGGCTGATTAGCAGCGTAAGAGAGCTATTACAGTGCGATGCATCGGCATTATTACGCTATGAAAATCAGCAGTTCAGGCCGTTAGCTATCGACGGTTTATCACCGGATGTTCTCGGTCGGCGATTTGCTCTTTCAGCTCATCCCCGACTGGAAGCCATTGCCCGTGCCGGTAACGTGGTACGTTTCCCGGCCGATAGCCATTTACCCGATCCTTATGATGGTTTGATACCCGGTCACGATGAGCTTAAAGTTCATGCCTGTGTAGGATTACCTCTGTTTGCCGATCAGGAATTAATCGGTGCATTGACGTTTGACAGCCTGAATCCGGCGCAGTTTGACGTATTCAGTGATGAGGAGCTTTGGTTGATCGGTGCTTTAGCATCGTCAGCGCTAAACAATGCGCTTTTGGTTTCTATGTTGGAAAAACAGGCGCTGCCCACCTCTGGTGAGGCCGATCTCAGAAAACAGAGTGTGTATCGCGCCGATGAGGAGATGGTGGGGCTTTCTAAACCAATGCAGCAGCTTCAGCATGAGATTAATGTGGTTGCCAGCTCAGACCTGAATGTGTTGATTACCGGTGAAACGGGAGTCGGTAAAGAACTGGTGGCTAATGCGGTACACCGTTTATCGCCTCGAGCGGCTAAACCCATGGTATATTTGAACTGTGCGGCATTGCCTGAAAGCGTAGCGGAAAGTGAGCTGTTTGGTCATGTTAAAGGTGCGTTTACCGGAGCGATACATAACCGAACCGGTAAGTTTGAAATGGCGGATAACAGCACGTTGTTTCTGGATGAGATCGGTGAGCTGTCGCTGGTACTTCAGGCTAAACTCTTGCGGGTGATTCAATATGGCGATTTGCAACGGGTAGGGGAAGATAGTACCAAGCGGGTTAATGTACGAATTCTTGCTGCAACCAACTGTGACCTCAAGCAAGCGGTGGTTGAGGGGCGTTTTCGAGTCGATCTTTTTCATCGCTTAAGCGTATTTCCGCTTTATGTTCCGCCATTGCGGGACAGAAAAGGTGATGTTGTGTTATTGGCGGGATTCTTTGTCGAGCAGATTCGCAATAAATTGGGGCTAACACAGCTTAGCCTTCCCCCAGATACGCTTGCCATGTTGGAAAGTTATAACTGGCCGGGTAACGTACGTGAGATGAGACATGCCATTGAACGAGCGGCCGTTTTAGCCAGAGCGGCACAAAATCAAAGTGAGGTGTTACTGTATCGCTATCTGTTTAATTTACCGATATCTGAGTGTAAAGAAGAGACAAAAAGTAGCGTTACAGCGACGGTAGATGCCCCATTATCATTAAATCTTCAGCAGGCGACACAGGACTTTCAACGCCGGACTATCGCTAAAACATTGCAGGATAATCAGATGAACTGGTCCGCCAGTGCAAGAGCGTTAGGCCTTGATGTCGGCAATTTGCATCGCTTAGCAAAACGACTGGGAATGAAGGCATAGCGTTAGCAAGTATCTTACGGTGGCCTAAACCGAGTTTGCTATATTGATAACGGTGCTATTATAACTGTCATTGATCCTTTAAGGGTTCAGACTACCGGTTCACATACCAAGAACAAGCGCCACATTGTGAATCTGACTGGAGATTGCCTGCAGATTTTAGATGGATTTTTATTTCTGTTGCTATGGCAATGGCTACACTCATGTAAGGTCCCGCTATGTGTAAAAATACCACAGTAAAACACGCCCCTTTCGGTACGCTGCTGGGTTATGCGCCCGGTGGTGTAGCCATTTACTCCTCGGATTATGATTCGATAGAAAATCTGGATAAGCTTGATGACGCTTCATTTAGAAGCTATCGAGATAATGAGTATATGGGCTATAAGTGGCAGTGCGTCGAGTTTGCCCGTCGTTTTCTTTACCTTAACTACGGAACGGTCTTTACCGATGTCAGAATGGCCTATGAGATCTTCTCATTACGCTATTTACGTCAGGTAGTAAACGATAATATTCTGCCTCTGCAAGCGTTTGCCAACGGCTGTGAACGATTACCGGTCGCGGGGTCTTTGTTGATCTGGCAGCAGGGCGGTGAATTTGAACATACCGGGCACGTGGCGATCATCACTCAGGTACTGGCCGATCGGGTACGAGTGGTGGAGCAGAATGTGATCCATAGTCCGTTACCTGCGGGGCAGCAGTGGACGCGTGAATTAGCACTGATTCATCAGGATGGAAAATACTTTATTCAGGACAGTTTTGACGATACTGAAATTCTGGGCTGGATGATCCAGACCGAGGACAGCCAATACAGTCTACCGCAGCCGCAGATCTCGGCACCTTATCTGACCATTCATAGCGAACGCGTTGCCAATCAAGGGCAGTTTAACGGTGCATGGCTGAACGAACAGGACTCACTGGAACATGCCTATATACAATCGAACCATGGGCATGTGTTTAACGCCGATCCATACCGCTATTTTACTATTTCCCAAAGTGCTGAGCAGGAGTTGATCCATGCGACCAACGAACTGCATCTCATGTATTTACACGCCACCGATAAAGTGTTGAAAGATGACAATCTGTTGGCGCTGTTTGATATTCCTGAAGCACTGTGGCCTCGACTGAGGTTGTCATGGCAGCGCCGTCGCCATCATATGATCACTGGGCGTCTTGATTTCTGCATGGATGAGCGCGGTCTTAAAGTGTATGAATACAATGCTGATTCAGCCTCCTGTCATGCCGAAACCGGACTGATACTGGGAAAATGGGCGCAGCAGGCCGGAGGTGTACTGGGCGATGATCCGGGAAGATATCTGCTTGATGCGCTAGCGGATGCCTGGAAGCATAGCGACGCACGGCCATTTGTTCATATCCTTCAGGATCATGACGATGAGGAGAGCTATCACGCTCAGTTTATGCAGCGAGCACTAACCAAGGCGGGCTTCGCCAGTAAAATCCTGCACGGTCTGGATGAACTACAGTGGGAATCCGCTGGTTTATTAGTAGATGGCGATAATCGACCAGTGAACTGCGTTTGGAAAACCTGGGCATGGGAAACTGCATTGGAGCAGTTGCGGGTAGAGAGCGAGGAAGATCACGCCGCGCTGCCTATTCGCACCGGACATCCGAAAAATAATGTACGGCTGATTGATGTGCTGTTGCGCCCTGAAGTGATGGTATTTGAGCCGCTGTGGACGGTTATCCCCAGTAATAAAGCGATTTTGCCGGTGCTCTGGTCGCTGTTCCCACATCATCGTTACCTGCTGGATGCAGATTTTGAGCTGAACGCGGAGCTGGAGCAGAGTGGGTACGCGGTCAAGCCGATTGCCGGACGCTGCGGTAATAATATCGGACTGATTAGTCACGATGAGCAGGTGCTGGATGAAACCTCCGGAAAATTCTCCGGACAGAAAAATATCTACCAACAGCTATGGTGCTTGCCTGAGGTCGATGGACGTTATATTCAACTGTGTACTTTCACCGTTGGCGGTCACTATGGCGGTGTTTGTGTACGTTCTGAGAACGGTCTGGTAATTAAGAAAGAGAGTGATATAGACCCGTTGCGGGTGATGGATGATGGGGATTTTGTTTGTTAGGTTAGATAACGTGTTACAGCGAGCATGAATAGCTGATTTTTTGTTATGGTAAGTTTTCAATAAGTATTAAACGACAAGGATTTCGTAATGAGAAATTATAAATTTTTGACCAAGTCTTTTTTTATGTTAGCTGCTTTTTCCATATGTATATCCGTTACCGCCTGCGATCAAGCTGACCAATCCGGAGAGGTAAGCACCGAGAGTTTGAGTAGCGCTCGAGCGAAATTTAAGACGGATATTGTCGATACCAGCTTTCAAGGAGATGGTGAGCCAGCAACGCCCCCGGCAGATATCTTTTCATTAGTCCGCTATCCTGCCAAAGACGGCAATATGGCGGCTTTTCTTACGCCTGACCCACAGGATGGGAAAAAACATCCGGCGGTGATTTGGTTAATTGGTGGATACGGCGGCATTGGTCACGATGATTATTTCTGGGCAGAGCAGCCTAGAGATAACGACCAAACCGGTAGTGCATTCAGAAAGTCGGGGTTAGTTATGATGGTGCCGAGTTTTCGGGGCGAAAATAACAATCCAGGAAAATATGAAATGTTCTATGGTGAAATAGATGATTTAGAGTCTGCCAGACAGTATCTAGCCTCACTGCCGTATGTTGACCCAAACAGAATTTATTTAGCGGGACATAGCACGGGTGGTACGCGCGTTTTGCTGGGTAGCGAAGCTCTAACCGGTTTCAGGGCTGCCTTTTCACTGGGGGGCATTCCCGATTTGAAAAGCCGTATTGAAATGGGAAAAATGATGGTTGAAGTTCCATTTAATCAAAATAACCTGGAAGAATTTCGTCTTCGTTCCCCTGGTGTATTTGTGACATCAATAAAATCACCAACTTTTTATTTTGAAGGCGAAGAGTATTACTGGCCGGAGTTTGATGATTTAAAAACGGTGGCGAAAGATAACAAGATTCCTCTGTATATCTATAAAATTGATGGTGCTGACCACTTCAATATTATTAGTCCAGTGACTGAATTGATTGCGCATAAAATCTTGAGGGATACTGACGAAAAGGTAAATATCTCGTTTAGTAAGGAAGATATCGAAAACATCAGGAATGATATTTTTCGTTAATTTTTTGAAGTGAAATAGCATCTTTACTGTCGTCATAAATCATCCAAAGATGTCATAGACAGTAAAACTAACTACACATTAAACTGTTTTTATCTATCTATCTATCTATCTATCTATCTATCTATCGTATTGAATTTAAATTAATTTATTTAATTTTTCTTTATTTGTACTTAAATGTGTACTCATTTTTTGGGGGGGGGCACATCTTTATAGAGGGCAATGCAAGGCCACCTCTCTTAGAGGTGGTATTTTACTTATGCCAGTATTATATAAAGTTATCTTTTGTTAAATAATGACAATTAAGGTTTACTAATTAGATTTATTTTAACCCAATTAATAATGGCGATTCTAATTAATATACTAAAGTTTATAAAATCCATATTTTTCATTATGCTTAACGATATTCCCATAATTAGTCGACCATTACACTATCGAACTAACACTACCAAAGATCCGCTCAAGCACCGAAATTGACTTTTGGGATAACTCTTGGGTAAACAACAAGGTAAGGTTATGTTTTGCGCGCGAACAGCTTACGTAAAATAAGTTTCGATTTCGTTCAAATGTATCTTGCTTGTCGGCAGGATAAGATTCATCCATCCACTCCAACATTTGATTCCAGTTATATTGATTCCAGCCTCGACCACAGATCACAAGCACATTATCAAATTGGGCCCCTTTTACACCGTGCTTCGTTGAAAATGGGGTCTTGTCGTCGATATATGCGCTCAAACTTGAAATTTCCAGGTAACTTATAGAGTGAAACTTACTAAGCTTACGAGTAAATTTCGACTCATCATCGTCCAACTCCCCAGCTTGTTGTGATGTCAGGCTTTTGAATCTTGTTTCTGAGTCTTCAATTTTCGATGGAACTCGAGGTGTATTGGTCTCCATCAGGAGATCCAGCATATTGCCGATTGTTCCAGTAGTCTTCACTTGGAAAGCTCTATCAAGGTTTTTCAGCCAATTCGTTTTATCAGATTGACACTTTAATTTAGGATGATTCCCCTTCTTAATCTGTAGCAACTCGCCGTACTGTTTATGCTCATATGCAAATAAGGTTGGCTCAACAACTTCAAGAAAGAACTTTATATATTTGTCATTCTTTTTTAAGTAATCGTCCGTATAGGAAAAGCAGTCAGCTAGATTCTTAAAATTCTGCTCACTGGCGATAATATTATTGGTTAAAAACAGAATTTTTGTCTTTTCTGGGGAGAAGTCCCAACCATCTCCAATCATCAGTGATTTCGTCTTTAAGATATAATCCTTTACGTCAGATTCTGGGAGGTCATCCTTCCAATGCCCACCACCCTTGCCATCTCGTCTAACACCCCCCCAATCATTGGAATGAAAAACCTTTATGACACCCTGTGAGTTTGGGTTAGATTCAGCCTGCGGGAGATCGGGGCGCATTCTATTCAAACATTGCACTATGTTCTTATCTGATCGAAAATTCGCCTTTTTGCCTATTTCTACAATTTTTCCTTTGGTACTGGAAATCAAGCCGCAAGCAGAAGTCCCGTATATCTTTTGCCAATGGTCACCGAAAAGTCCAACCATAACACCAGAGTCGTTATCTATAAGATTGCCAACAATACTTTCCGCTAGATTGCGATCGGTATCCTGATATTCGTCAATGAACACTATCGGAAATTTACTTCTTAGCAGCTTTTGAAATTTTGGATAAGAAAGCATAAGGGACATCAATAAAACCACATCATCATGATGCAAGGTGATTTCTCTTTCGTTAATCGAAGGAAATCCTAGTTCGTATTTAACGACTTGATTATTAATGCCTGGAGAACCAGCTATTCTTTGCACCCACTTTTCACCTAGTTCAGGAATATGCTCCAGCAACTTCGCTTGATAGTGTTGTAAAATGCTCCAACAGAAAGCGTGAATGGTATCTGAAAAGATAACTGGGTGGTGGTCCGTTCTGTCTTTTATTTCGTCTTTTGCTACGTTGGTGTATGTGATACAAGCAATTTGCTGTCGATTACTTAACAATAAGTTGGCTTGGCGTGATATCAGATAATTAATAGACTCAATTAATGAATAGGTTTTTCCAGCACCTGCACCAGCTTCCAAACGAAAGCACGAATTGTTATCGATACAATGTCTGATTTGCTTAAGGGCCTCGACAGAAGCATGTTCAGCTGGATTCATGCTTATCATGAAGCACCTCCTTCGGGATTGCCTGAACAATCCTTATCCAACCATTCTAGTCCCTCACGAATATATTTGGGAACAACCCAGTTAGTTTTTTCCACAGCGTATTCAATTGCAAAGTTCGCTTTGCTGTCCTTACCTATTTCTTTAGCCCTTTCAAATACAGCTTTCTCTAATTTTTCTTCTTTTAAATCACTTAATTCAAATAGGCTCGTATTAGCCAGAATGAAAGCATCCTCAAAGCTTCGTCCACACAATTTGATTTCATCTTCATCAACTTGAAAAGCAAGCCGACGGCTTCCGGCAGTTTTTGAGTTTTCATCTTTAGAGCGAATATCTTTTAGCTCAGAATACCCATCGCCACCAAACCAGTTTGACAGTCCTACGTTGCTGGAATGGGTTCCTTCGCTAACAGCCGAAGCAGGATATGTTGTCGACTTTTTACCTTTAGTTTGCCTTACCGAATCCAGGTCAGTTATGAACAGTGTTTTGAGTTCAAGAAAGTCAATAAACTTATAAAAATGGTGAGCGTATGCACCGCCAACTTCAACCACCGACAAATATTTTCTCCGCAAACTACAACTCATAGCGTCATCGATTTTTTTGATCATCTCTGGTAAGAGTATTCGTTCTGTGGCACCTTCAATTAAAATAGCTATATCCGCAAAATAGAGATCGCATTTTGTGAGCGTTAAATACTTGTGCAAAAATTCCTTATCCGTCTTTGACTCTTCACTGCAAAACGCTTCCGCCAAGTCTTTAACTTTTGTTTCCTTACCACTTTTGGAGAGAAAATAACGAACTTTGCTAAAGTCAGCTTCGTTCGCGATATGTGACGAGTGGGTGCTAACAACAAATTGTACTGGCCATACATTTCCATCATTCAACTGCTTTTGGAACTCTTTAACTATTTCCTCTAGTTGTCGAATAAATACCTCCTGCATTTGTGGGTGCAGGTGTGCTTCAGGCTCTTCAATAAAAATTAAATGGCCTTTGGGAGGCGTTGTTTGCGACTGGAATTCTCTAAAATATTCGTAAATTCTAAAGAGAATGAATATTAAATTACGAATACCCAGACCATTGTAGGTCTCGGGCAAAGTAAAATGATCTTCCCCTTCATAAAAAACCTTGGTATTGCTCTCTAACAGAGACTTTACATTTAACTCTGTAGCAGCATTTAAGTTGGGATCTTGCAGTCCCGGGTAACCGAATATATTCAGCGTCGGTAAAAGTGCTTTAACTTTCTTCTGAAAGTCGGTATCTACTTTATCCTGAAGTTCTTCGACTACCTTATTCACCTCTTCAGATTTCGCTTTGAAGGCCTCAGGCGCACCAGAACTGTTTGCGCTTTTAAATATATTCCCCAGCGATTTCCCAAGTACGTCACGCTCGCTGTGAGTTTCATCATCAAGGCCTCTCTGCGCATTGATCAGTCCTGACAGGATAAGTCGTTTAAAGGATGCAAATTCAATCTTAACTTTGTTCTCAGGGTTAGTCGGATCAATTGCATATATGACAGGCTCATAATGCTGGTTTATCGATTCTTTAAGACCTGAGTAATATTTCTTTCGATTGGAGAGATTCAGTGGATGAAAGAAATCTTTAACCTTGCCGTCCTTCAATTGGTAGGAAACCAACACACAGGTCTCAAAGAGGGTATCGTCGAGATCAATGATAAAGTCGCCCAAAACTCCGAATTCGTTTTCATTGTCCTTGTAGTTAATGCGAAGTTCTAACTCTATTGTCGGCATTAAAGAGCGAACATCTTGATCTTCAATGGAACTATTGAAAGCTTTTAGAGCGTCTTCAAAGCCTTTAAGACATGACTGATTAAAGTCCTCATATCGGACTTTTGGTCCTCTTGAGTTCAATAAGCTGCGGAAAATCTCCGCAAACGAGGTCTTTCCTGTGTTATTGCGCCCGACAATCAATGTTGTTCTATCATCCAACGTCAGATTAATGTTTTTTAGCAATCGGTAATTTTTTATTCGGATATTTTTAATTTTCATACTTCATCCATGTATTTAATTGTTGCTACCCCAGTATGCTCATCATAATCATATTTTAATGCTAAAGTAAGTGAGCCTATTTGGAACTGCAGTTTAACTCACTGCTCAAAGCGGACTGTCAAATTTTGATTGGCGCTACCTGTGACAACCGTCAAGTTAAAGCAATTCAAGTAATCATATGCCATATTTTGAATTCAGAGGTTGGTTCCCCAGCCCAAATATCTAGTTTATTCTTCCAATTCTGCATCATAATCTCATGTTATTTGAGTCCATATGGACAAGTTGGGCTTCGATAGCATCAGGTCGATAACCTAGCTCGTTTAACCGTGTACTGAATGTTATTCTAGTTGCATGCGGGCTATAAGCCTCTCGTTTTAAGAAATTGCCTTAGCGAGTTGGTAGACATTGGCCTTATGGCAAGAATCTCGGCCGGGAAATAAATGCTTTCGGTTACCCGTGAAGCCATAAAGGGCTTTTAGAACAGTAATGGCTTGTATAGGTAAGAGAACAATATGTTCTCTTCGCGCTGCGGGAATAGTCCAGAGTGTATTATCAAGATCAAATTCAGACCGTTCAGCTTCGCAACTTCGAAAGGGCGAGCAAGTGCAAGCATGCTTGAATTTCCGTTTATTTGAAAACGAAAACGACAAGACTTTTTACCATTAGGCTTTACTTCAAGGTATAACCCATTGAAGTCATTGATACGATAACGCTTTTCTTTAGATTTTGCGGTAGGGTACTGGGTGTCTGTAAGCATAATGTGTATCTGTATAATTTTTATACCGTTATTGTGCTCATTTCCGACAGCACTGTAGTGAGAAAACTTGCGACACTATAAAAAGAAAAACCCATGCAATTGCATGGGTTTTAAGTGTTTTTACGTTTCTTTTAAGACACCGTAAGATGCCCTGAAACAGGAAAAATCAATTACACGTTAAACAAGAAGTTCATCACATCGCCATCTTTAACGATGTACTCTTTACCTTCTGAACGCATTTTACCCGCTTCTTTTGCACCTTGTTCACCTTTATAGGTAATAAAGTCTTCAAAAGCGATAGTTTGCGCGCGGATGAAACCTTTCTCAAAGTCGGTATGAATTTTACCGGCGGCTTGAGGGGCGGTAGCGCCAACCGGGATAGTCCAGGCACGCACTTCTTTAACACCGGCAGTGAAATAGGTTTGCAGGTTTAACAGTTCGTAGCCAGCGCGAATTACGCGGTTCAGACCCGGTTCAGTTAAGCCCATTTCAGCCATAAACTCATCGCGTTCGTCGTCGTCCAACTCGGCAATATCTGATTCTACAGCAGCACAAACGGCGACTACGACAGAACCTTCACTGGCAGCGATTTCACGCACTTGATCCAGATAAGGGTTGTTCTCGAAGCCATCTTCATTGACGTTAGCAATGTACATGGTTGGTTTCAGCGTCAGAAAGCTTAAATAGCGCAGGGCGGCTTTTTCTTCAGCATCCAGATCCAATGCGCGTAACATTCCGGCGTTTTCCAGATGTGGCAGGCATTTTTCTAAAGCGGCCAGTTCGGTTTTAGCATCTTTGTCGCCGCCTTTAGCTTTCTTCTGCACGCGATGAATCGCACGTTCACAGGTATCCAGATCGGAAAGGGCCAGCTCGGTATTGATGACGTCGATATCTTCCGCCGGGTTTACTTTACCGGAAACGTGAATAATATTGTCGTTTTCAAAACAGCGCACCACGTGGCCGATTGCTTCGGTTTCACGGATGTTAGTCAGAAACTGGTTACCTAAACCTTCACCTTTGGAAGCGCCTTTTACCAGACCGGCGATATCAACGAATTCCATGGTGGTTGGCAGAGTGCGCTGAGGTTTAACGATTTCAGCTAACTGGTCAAGGCGCGGATCGGGCATGGGAACGACACCCGTGTTAGGCTCGATAGTACAGAACGGAAAGTTTGCCGCTTCGATACCCGCCTTCGTTAACGCATTAAACAGGGTTGATTTGCCAACGTTAGGCAGCCCAACAATGCCGCATTTGAATCCCATACTCTTATCACCTTAAAATTGTTTAATATCAGAAAGTTAAATGGTCGCTTTCTTAATGGCGCGAAATTTGATGGGCTATTATACACATTATGAGGCGTTTGATCTCTAGCGGGGGAGATAAGCCCCCCGCACTGAATCATTTCTTTATCGACTTGCCCACCACATTCTCAGCTTTAATCCCCAGGAGCTACTCCATCCACTGGTGCTTGAGACCATTTTCCCCTGATGGATAATCACAAAGGTTGGTGTGACGCCGATATCCCATTCGGCAGCGAACTGCCCCTGTTCATCGTTAACCACCGGAAAAGTGAATCCTTTGGCCGCCATACCACGCATTAGCCGTTGGTCGTCACCGGAGCGAATCGCAATGCTTAATACGTTGACCCCATCGGCATTGAGTTTATCCACCGTGGGGGAGGTCAGCTTACATATGCCGCACCAGGTTGCCCAGAAGTAGACCAGCAGCGGTTTTTCTGCGCTAAGCTCTGCCAGAGAAACGGTTTGACCATTGGTCAAGGTTAATTCAGGCAGCGTGGCGATAGACGGTGGTTCTGGTTTACGCCATTGATCCATTCCCCATATCAGGGCCGTTAGCACCAGAATAAAAATGGCCAGCTCTCTGGCCCATTTTTTCCAACGCATTATGATTTCTTCGCCAGTTCAGCTTTCACTAACTGCTCTAAATCTTCGTAGCTGATAGCGCCAGGGATCATTTGATTACCAATCAGAGTGGCTGGCGTTCCCTGTACGCCCAACGCATCGGCTAACCCTAAGCTGTTGCGTACTTCAGCGGTAGTTTTCTCATCGATTTTTAATGAAGCATTATCAGTGGATTTCAACGCACTAATAATACTGCTTTCGCTATGGTAGCCTTTTTTAGACATTAAACGCTGATGAAGGGCGGTAAAACGGGCGGGGTTTTGTTGCCATAGCGTCAGGGCATACTGGGCTGAAATTTGTGACGTCTCACCTTTAAACGGCAGTAACTTAATCACTACTGCTACATCAGGATATTTTTTAACGATTTTCTCGACCAGCGGGTCGAACTGTTTGCAGTAAGGGCAGTTGTAGTCAGTAAATAGCACCAGCGTGAGCTTGGCATTTTTGGCACCAATACGTGGGCTGGCGGCATCATTAAACAGGGCATCATTATTTTGTTTAATCACGGTACTGAGTTGAACGCTGGCGCGTTCAGCGCTTTGTTGCTGCCATGCGGTTACCGCTTCTTCTAAAATCTGCGGGTTGTTAACCAACGTGTCGCGAATCAGCTCACGTACCTGATCCTGTTGTTCTGCGCTCAGCGGTGCCGCAGTGGCCATAAAACTCATGGAGGCAAGAGCCAGTACGCTGGTTTTCAATAAAGTTGAGAGCGTTAATTTCATTGTATTATTCCTTAGCATTGGAAAGGGTTTCTAATAGGGTTTGACGGTCAAGTAACGGGGATAACACTTCGCCGTTGGGCAGACCGGGGCCATAGATTTGGTTAAACGGCACGGCAGCAACGCCGCGTTTTTGTAAGAACTGACTGATTTCAGGGGAGGGTCTGGTCCAGTCACCTCGTAGCGCAACGACATCAGGCTGATTAAGCGCTCGTTGCACATCATCGCGTAGCAGAACATTGTATTTATTGGCTTTACAGGTTACGCACCAGTCTGCGGTAACGTCGATAAACACGCGTTTGTTTTCCTGTAGCGCTTGAGTAATGGCCTGTTCACTTAATGGTTGCCACTGCACATTATCGGTCATGGGCGAGCGCCAATAGTCAGCGGTTAACGCCCCGGTCGCCAAGATGGCTCCGGTGGTTAATAACAGCACGGCTCCCCAGATAAATAGCGTCTTACGGCCATAATGAATACCGGTCAGAACCAGTAAAATAAGCAGCAATGCGCCGATAAGGCTGAGCACTATTGAGATGCCAATATGCGTAACTAACAGGCTGATTAACCACAGGCTGGAGGCCAGCATCATCAATCCCAGAACAACTCGCAGGCGGTTCATCCACGCGCCCGGTTTAGGTAACAGTCGCGCAACGATCGGGAACGCGGCGATAAGTAACCAAGGGAGGCTCATGCCGATACCCAGTGCGCTAAATACTAACCACAAATCGGTTAATGGCGCTGCCAGAGCGAAAGCCAACGCAGTGCCGAGGAATGGCGCTGAGCAGGGGGTTGCTAGCAGAGTGGCAAAAACGCCTTGCCAAAAATGACCGCCGTGTCCCTGACCTCCGGCCGTGGCTAAACGAGTAGAGGTATTGCTGCCTAAATTAATGGCGAAGAAACCAAACAGATTGGCACTAAATATCGCGGTAACCAGTACCATCAAACCAATAAACCATGGGTTTTGGAACTGAATTCCCCAACCAACCGCCTGCTGGCTGAGACGTAAAGCGGTCATCAGTCCGGCTAATGCCCAGAACGAGACTAAAATACCCGTAGCGGAAGCCAGAAATTGACGTCGTACCACCGTGCGTTCGCGGTTTTGCAGTTGTAGCACCGAGCCCAGCTTCATTGCCAACACCGGTAGAACACAAGGCATGAGATTTAGAATTAGTCCGCCCAGCAAGGCAAATATAATCGCACTACCTAATCCTAATGAAGAGATGGAAGTGGGTAAGATATCGCTGACTTTTAGCGTGGTTTGTTGGGCTAATCCGCCATCGCTGAGTACCAGACTGAGGTTTTGTCCGCTTAAATCAGGTGAACTGCCTTCCCAGCCATCGGTAACCTGTACCGTGGCCAGCAGGCGATTGCCATCGATTTGTATTTTGGGTTTGGAAAAGCTGGTTTCTTCTGGAACATCAAAGAAGATCTCCGGTTTTTGCCAACCTTCAGTACGTATTGCGCTAATGCGCAGCTCACCATTGTGGTAACCCGCTTGTGCACTGTCGATCATTCCTTCATTCAGCGGCAAACTCCCCATAGCTTGGGTAAATGCATGATCGAAGTTTTGTGGCGCTGACTGTGTTAGATCCAGATCGAAGGGAAAATCGGTTAATACGCAGACGTTGCTACAGGTGGATAGCGTGAGAATACCCTGCAAATGACGTTCTGCCGTTGGCAACTGTAGCGTAAGTGGAAAGACGGTATCCCCGTGATAACCTTGGGTTGAAATGCCTGAAACGTCAAAACGTTGTGGTATCGGCCATCCCCAGGTCAGATTTTCAACCGGCGTTTGCCACTGAATTGTGGGAGCAACACCACCTTCACCGGGAGAGCGCCAATAGGTTTTCCATCCCTCGGCAAGCTGTACATCCAGCAATAACCGCACTGAACCGTTGGTTGATGGTTCTGCAATCAAGCGAACTTGAGCGTGCTCATTTTGTGGGCTTTTAAGCCAGCCGCTATCGGCCGCCCATGCGGCGGGTAGCCACAGACACAGGCTTAACGCCAGCGCCCTGATAAATAGGTACATAAGTTTTCTCCGAAAATAAAATTACTACGTCATTAGCGAACGACAGACGTGTTTATTCCCGGAAGATGCATAGCCTGAGATGAACCCGTAACCGGGGTAAAGAGACGGCGCGCAGTGGCGGTATCAGTAAACGAAGTTGGCGCGCTGGTTCAAGCAGTAAGGTAATAAATAATAACAGAGCAAAGAACAGGTGTTCTCCCGCCATGCTATTTGCTGCCAGTAATGATTTAGCGCTTAATTCACAAGGGGAGGTTGATTGGCTCTGGTCATCTTGTGCTTGTACTAATGCCGCAGTATCGCTGGATGAGTATTTGCTGAGCATATGCAAGCTGGCCATGCGCTGTGCTGTACAGACGAGTACCAGCAGGCAAGCCAATATTAAAAACCACTTTGCGATACGCTGTTGCTGAGCCATGAGTCCTTGAAACGATTACCTTACGAATTACCAAGCGCCTCATTTTACCTGGCAATGATGCAGACGCAACTTGTTAATAGTAACTTTACGTTTACATATATATCGCTCTCTATGGTTTGCTATCCGACAAACTGAGGGGGCAATAGTGATCTTAAGCGAGAGATTTCAGATTATCTAAAATCGAATGAATGAAATTTACTTAAAAGACAAGCGTTACTAATGAAAAACCCTCCATTCAGAGGGTTTTTCATCGGTGTATATCCAGGCATCTAATAGGTGCTACGCTGTATCGCTTCCCCGCCAGCTTCAATATCCTGACCAATACCTCGGGTGGTATTACAAGCCGATAGCAGACCACAAAGTACCAATAATGATGCAATAGCAATAAATCGTTTTTTCACCATGTTTTTTATCCTTCAGAAAGTCTGAATGCATAATTAAGATTAGTTCAGGTCATGGCAGCGCACAACTTACACCAAAATTTAGATCTATCTTTTAACTGCTTTAGGTTAATTATTTTTTGACTTGAGTGTTTAAATTCATTGATGGGTTAATTTGATCTTATTGCTTTTACTTTTGTTTTTATTGGTGAAAGTGGTTTTATATACTTGGGTCTCTCGGGTTTTTAAATGTTTCATTGGTTTGATTAACCTGTGTTATGTATTATTATTAGGTGGCTTATGATAAGGATGATGTGTTGTTGGTTAATATTCTTTGGCTAATGGTTTATAGTTGTTGTTATTGGGTATAAAAATGTTGCCTTAGAGTATGATTTCAACCTTATTACTCAAGTTTTTTTGATTTTTATTCTATAGGTTTTTAGGTAAGTCGATTATCTAGAAATTTTGAAAACTAAGAATGGACACAATGCTTTTATT
The DNA here is from genome assembly GCF_900112475.1 of Pragia fontium DSM 5563 = ATCC 49100. Lineage (GTDB taxonomy): Bacteria > Pseudomonadota > Gammaproteobacteria > Enterobacterales > Enterobacteriaceae > Pragia > Pragia fontium. The sequence continues at coordinate 84,644 of NZ_FOLW01000004.1, forward strand.
AAAAAGGAGAAGACTATGGATATTAAACCTCCCGTTTGTCACCACTGCAAGCACAGCGGGCGAATCAGGCGTCATGGTCAAGCCCGCTCTGGGCTGCAACGATACTTATGTATGATGTGCAATAAGACTTTTCAGGTGAGTTATATCTATCAAGGCCATGAAGGTAACATTGCTAAACATGTTAAAACATTAATTGCCGAAGGGAGAAGTCGAGAAGAAATTTGTCGAACTTTGGGTGTTAGCCAGAGAGATGTTGATCGTCATATTTATATTCTTGAAAGCGAGTAAGTTTTAATACGTAATGATTTAATTTTACTTATTTTAATGGTAAGTAAATATTTATTATTGATTATATTTAACATGTATTTATTTATTTTTAATTATTTCTTTTGATAAGTTATTTTTTCTAATTACTTATTTTTGTGGTTTTAGATAAAAATAACTTTCTCATTATTTTCTTTAATATATATTCAGTAACGAAATAGGCATATATTTCACCTTTACTTTACGTTTAAGTAAGGCTTTTTAGGAATAAAATAATTATCTAGCTAAGGATTTAATATGAGAGAACTTTCTTGTAAAGAGATAGAGCATGTAAATGGTGCAGGAATTATTGGCGATGCCTTATGGAAGGCAGTCTATGCTGTTGTTGATCTACCTTCTCGTACGGCAGGGAAAGTGGTGGGCGATAAGATTGGTGGAACCATCGGTGGCATCATTGCGGTACCAGTAAACTGGATTTATTCTTTGTTTAACAAGAAGTAATTCCTCTATTTTAAGGATGAAGTAATGAGAGAACTCAATTTAGTTGAAATTGAACAGGTAAGTGGTGCGGGTTTTATTCAGGACTCGTTTGCTTCAGTCGGTGGCGTTTTAGGTAAAGCTTTAGGTGATACCGGTATTAAATTGGTTCAGAGTGCCGCCGATCGTTTTTCTCCTGCGCTAGGTGCGGGTATCAAATTGATTGCTTCCTCAGGTATTGGCCTGTCCGGTGAAACGGTAGGGCATTTAGCAGGCTTTACTTTGGGTGGTTTTGTGGAAGGCGTATTTTCAGGTATAGAGTCAGGTTTTAAAGGTAAGTTTGACTTCTGGAAGTAAGATAATCATTTAGCCCATTATACATTGATGATGAATAGCCATTACCTGTCTTTGATAGGTAAGTGGCTATTTTTTATCTGGCCTTGATAGTGTTGTTGTTACATAGGAAAAGAAAATATTTAATGGGTGCAACTGCTGAGAGAACGTACCAATTTATGATTCACACTGAGGGGGGTGATATAACGACTAATCTAAACGGGGTTACCTACTTTGAGCAGCATCTGTTTTTTATTATATTTCGTTCAAATTAATTCATTGTTGTTATTATTACTTTTGTTATTAAATCCTTGCTGTCCATATATCCGCATCGGATCATTATTTTATTCGAATAATGTGTAGTGCTTCAATGAATTAGCTTACGAACATTTAATGTCATTATTGAAAACTAGTTATAATGCAATCTCTTTATTTTTATTAAGTTAAATTTTGTTGTTTTTATATCCAGCAACAGATTAGTTTATTTTTTATTATGACCACTCTTTATCTATAACTTATGGTGATTATCAATTGAGTATATATATTAATAGCATTAAATCTCTTATTGGTATCTTTTAACGCATTGATTAATATGTATTTTATATTTTAATGGTTTGTTTTTTTATCATTCAATCTCCTGTGGATTCTGGTCGTTTGGGTGTTTTTATTGTTCTTTTGGCCTGAAGACGATCGTAAAAACCACTAATTTGTATTTTTGACATTTTTTGTGCTGTCATTTAACTTTGTATGTATGCTAACATCCGCACACAATGACTTTGTATGGCTTATTTTAAAGCCGTTGTTTATTTTTGGTTGAATAAACAACTGTTTTAATTGATTTTGCCTTGCGTAGAAAAACGTTTTGGATGCAAGTGGTAACCAAAAGGATTTAGATATGAAGTTAAATAAGTTAGTTTTAGCGCTACCTGCGTTATTTGCAGTTTCTCTTCCCGCTTATTCTGTTGAAGTTCCTCCTGAAGCCTTTCCGTCTAAGGTAGCAACACCGGATGTGAATGCTATTTTAAACGACTCCGCTAATACCGATGGTTGGCCGATAGCTTCAGACAAATGGGCAAATAAGAACACCTCTATTATTACTGGTAATCAGTATATTCACGGTAAGACATTCACCAGAACGTGGTTTCCTAGTTCGGGAATACAATCGCTTGATGTGAGTAATAATTCTTATAGCTTGAATAACGCGATTGACTCATTACAAGTCACGGTAAACAGCGGCAGTGTTGTTATTGGTAGCACGGTTAAAGGCGGTATCGTTGATCCCAACAATGGTAAGGTTTACAACGGCATTTTATTGATGACGGGGTCAACGACGGCCTATGATACGGTGCTTGAAGATCGCGGCCAATTGACGCTGAGTAATAGTTCTAAAGGCTATAATACTTTAGTTAATGCGGGGGGACAGCTTACGTTAGGTAGCTCTAGCTATGCTCAAGCCAACTACATTAATGGCGGCTTTATGCAGATGTCAGTGATGAGTAATGTCGTTGCTGAAGACACGATTGTCATTAATGGTGGCCAACAAATTATTTATGGTGGCACCTCGATAAATGCCCATATAGGCAACGGTAGTTACCAGTTAGCGAGTGGTTTATCGATTGATACCACACTTTATAACGGTGCATTCCAACGTGTTTATGCCGGAGCAGGTGGTGATTCGGTTTCCGATCGCAATACCACTATCTATGGTGGTGCGCGTCAGCAACTTCAGGTTGGTATTTCTGAAGGGGCTCATGTTTATGGTGTGCAGGTCATTAGTGCTGTTGATGGTGATTGGAGAAACGGTCAATGGGAGTCAGATGCCGATCTGAAGTTAAGAGGATCAAATCAAGTCTCTAAAGATGCGGTTATCTATGCCGGAGGTACGCAGCGAATCCATACGGGCTCGGCTGAAAATGCGCAGGTTTATGGCTTACAAATCGTGAGCGGTAAAAAAGGCGGTTGGGTCGGCGAGGAGTGGGTGGAAACTGATGGCTGGGTAGGGCGCGATCAAATCGCTAAAAATGCCACTATTTTTACCGGTGGTGAACAGCGAGTTGGATATTATGCTGATGCCATTGGTACCGTTGTTGATGGCGGTAGCCAAGTGGCGGCCGAATTAGGCCATCTTCAAGATACGACCGTTCAAAACGGTGGTTCTTCCTATATTGCTTATGGCGCATATTCTACCGGTTCACTGGATGTGGTAGATGGTTCTTTGACCATGCAGGGTGGTGATGCACATGCCTGGACTAATGCGAGTTTAGGCGGCAAAGGAGCCTGGGCTAGAAACGTTGACTTACAGAGTGCTAATTCAACGCTATATATTGAGCATAATGCCAATACCAGCGAATCAACTGCAACGGTTGAAACATTGAAGATGAATGATGGCTCGGTGGTTTTCGGCCGTCAGGATGGCAGTGATGCCGGTAAGTACAGCCGCTTGGATCTGATCTCATTATCCGGTAACGGTACGTTTGTGATGAACACCAACATTAACGGCGGGCAGGGTGACTTCTTGAGCATCAGCGATCCGCTGGATGTTAACAGCCGTTTTAATGTCAAGGTAATGGATTCCGGCGTGGAATTAAAACGTTCCGTGGCCGGAGTTGATCCTCATCATCTGATCTATGCCAATAGCAGTAACGCCGAGCACTTTACTTTGCTTAACGGCAGCGTCGATTTAGGTGCTTATAAATACTATCTGGTTCAGGGTGATGATACAGACACTGATAACTGGTATCTGTCTCCAACGGCTGCACCAGTTGAACCAACAGACCCTACCGAGCCAGGGACTCCGGGTGACAACGGCGGTGGTTCTGTCACGCCAAACCCAACGCCGGAACTGTCCGAGAGTGCGAAATCGGTTATTGCTATGGCCAACGTAACGCCAACCATTTGGGACGGCGAACTGTCTACCTTAAGAACTCGCTTAGGCGATCTGCGTGACAACCGTTCAGCTCAAAATGGCACATGGGGTAAATATATTACCAGTCGCTATCGCGTTTCTACCGATAACGTTGGTTATAAACAAGATATGAACGGGGTGATGTTAGGTGGCGATCGCGCCATTGAACTGCAAGGAAGCCGCTTATTAATTGGTGGTCTGTTCTCCTACACTCATTCTAAGCTGGATTCCCGCAGTGGTGATGGCAAAGTGGATAGCTATGGTCTCGGTGTTTATACCACTTGGATGCATGACTCTGGTTATTACGTCGATGGGGTGTTAAAAGCCAACCGCTTTAAAACGGAAAATAATGCTAACTTCAACGGTGGAAAAACCAGCGGAAGCGATAATACCAATGGTTTTGGTGCATCAGTCGAAGTGGGTAAACACATTAAGTTAGACAGCTATTTTATTGAGCCTTATATCATGGGATCAGCGTTCCGTGGTGGTAAGACAAGCTATGAGTTGGACAGCGGTATGAAAGCGAAAGCCGATAGTGCGCAGTCGCTGAAAACTGAAGTGGGTACCACGATTGGTCACACCTTTGTGCTAGACAGTGGGGCTTTGCTTAAGCCTTATGTCCGTCTGGCGGTAAGCCATGAATTCCAGAAGAATAACGACGTTATTATTAACGATACCGAACGTTTCAGTAATGATATGTCCGGCACCGTCGGTAAATATGGCGTTGGTTTAACCGCTCAACTAGATAATCAGTGGTCAACCTATGGGGAAATTAATTACTCCAACGGTAGCCATATTGAAACACCATATAGTGGGCATCTAGGTATTCGCTATAGCTTCTGATGTTGTCATTAAATAACAACCGATAGTTAGATGTGCTAATTATATTAAATATAAATAGCACATCTTCTTTTCGAATTAATACCAAATTAATTCAATAAGTTAACAAATAAATATTGTTAAATATAACATAATGAATGGATGCTATTATATTATGAAATATAAATACTCTCCGCTTTTTCTTGCGTTATTCCCGTTAGTCATTTCTTCTTATGTTAATGCTGATACGGTCATTGGTGATGGCGGTGGCACAACCGGCGTCTCATTAGGAACTCAGTATGGTGGTTTGATCAGCCAGGACAGGTTTATTGTTAATAATAACGGACGAGTAACGGCTGGCGGTTGGTCTGATGATTTTAGTCAAGAGATGCCTATCGAACGTTGGGGTTGGGCTGTGGTTAATAACACCGTAGTGAATAAAGGCGGTGATATTTATGTTCAAGGCGGTGTGGCTAATCATAGTTTAATTGACGGCGGTCGCATGCTTGTTTTTGGGGCTACTGGCGGCAATGCTGCAAATTTACAGTATTTTAAACAGGGTGAGTTATCCGTTGCTAACGATACCATCGTTAAAAATAGTGGTTTACAGTATGTTTTTGATAAAGGAACCGCAAACAATACTCAGGTGTCCGACCAAGGTAGACAGAATGTTTATTATGATGGGGTCGCAAATAACACCATCGTTAATAGCGGTGGCTTGCAATACATTTATTATAACGGTGAGTCCAACAATACCATCATAAATGAGGGTGGTAAGCAGTATGTTTATAGTACTGACAAAGTTAGCGGTACCGTGGTGAAAAAAGGTGGGGAGCAATATGTTTATTTCCCGGCGAGCTTACCCAATAATGTAGGATTAGTAAAAAACACACTGGTTGAGGCTGGAGGATTTCAGTCAATTACTGGCGTTAATGTTTCCGCATTAGATACCATGTTATATGGAGAACAACGAGTTTTTAGTGATGGCTCCTCAGTTAACACAACCGTCGGCGACGGTGGACTTATTTGGGCGTATGCCAAAGGGAACGTTTTAAATGCCAATATATTATCTGGCGGTAACGTTTATATTGATGCGTTAAATGATGCAACAACCGGTAATCCATTAGCACCTGCCTATGCAAACAATACCATCCTAAATGGTGGTGCTCTTTCTGTCCGGGGGCTGGACGCCTTAGCTGAAAATTCATTGGTGAATAGTGGCGAACTTTTTGTCCATAACGGCGGTATTATTATGGATACACGAGTGGCTGGTAATAGCTCAGTTATCCATATCGATAGTGACTCTTTTTCTAAAGGACGTTTAGATTTAAGCAGTGGCGCTACCGTTTATCTTGGTGCCAGTGACACCAGCGGAGCAAAAATCGAACATCTCACTTTAAATGATGCTTCCGTTATTTTCGGTAGTCGGG
>NZ_FOLW01000004.1:91941-94148 GCF_900112475.1 Pragia fontium DSM 5563 = ATCC 49100
CGGTAAGCCATGAATTCCAGAAGAATAACGATGTCATTATCAATGATACCGAACGTTTCAGTAATGATATGTCCGGAACCGTCGGTAAATATGGCATTGGTTTAACTGCTCAATTGGATAATCAGTGGTCAACCTATGGGGAAATTAATTACTCCAACGGTAGCCATATTGAAACACCATATAGTGGGCATTTAGGTATTCGCTATAGCTTCTGATTGTGTTTATAAAAACCTATTATCATTTCATTAATCAATAATGATCCGGAGTCAGAATTTTTGACTCCGGATTTTTTATGTTGGAACATCATATAGATTTCGTTATTGCTACCTTCTCATCCTACCTAAATACTTTTTCATTCCTATAACCCTTGGTGGCTCAAACATGCTCTCGCTTAAGTATCGAGTTAGATAATTTGTATGACTGAAAGAACGATGACCTCATTATCAATGCCACAAAACGTTTAAATGATGGGATGTTAGAAATGGTAAGTAAATATGTCGCTAAATTAAATGCTCAATTGGATAACTCATGGGGGAATTTAATGCCTTTAACGGTGTATATTGAAATTCAAATAGAGGGGGGTTAGCTGTCCGGTATAGCGTAGAGTAATAATTTATTAAGTGACCATTCCTTTTGTAGAGCGGTGCTTATTCGGATTTTGCCGGGGGCTGAAACAAGTTTAATTTATGAGTATTAATTTTAAGCCACAAATAAAATAAGGTTTATTTAAGTGAGTTCATTTTCAGCCAACTGATTTATTTTTTATTTTAATGATGGATAACACGTGTTGCTTTCTGTTATTTGACGCTTTTTTTTGGTTTTATATTATGGTAATAATATGGGTAATAAATAACGTTGTTAATTTTTAGACTGATTTTAATGTGAGTTAATTATTTATAGTTAGTCCAGGAACCTAGTTAGCCAGAGCAGAATGAATGGAATCAATTACATCATGAAATACAAGTATACCCCTTTTTTTATTGCATTATTCCCACTAATTATCTCTTCCCATGTCAATGCCAGTATCATTATTGGTGATGGCGGCATGCAAAATAGCGTCTCACCGGGTGCCAACTATGGTGGTAAGGTCAGCTCAGACACGTTTATTATTAATAATAAAGGCCAGATAATGGTAAGTGGTTGGTCTGATGATTTTAATCAAGAGATGCCTTTAGAACGTTGGGGTTGGGCTGTGGTGAATAATACCGTAGTGAATAAAGGCGGTAATCTTTATATTCAGGGCGGTGTGGCCAATGATACCTTAATTGATGGCGGGCGCATGCTCGTTCTTGGGGCTACTGGTGGTAATGCAGCAAACTTACAATATTTTAAACAGGGTGAATTAGCCGTTGCTAATGACACAATCATTAAAAATAGCGGTTTGCAGAATGTATATAATAAAGGTACTACAAATAATGCTCAGTTATCTGACAAGGGTACACAGAATGTCTATTATGATGGAGTAGCGAATAATACTGTTATTAATATTGGTGGTTTACAATACATTTATTATAGCGGTGAGTCCAATAATACCATTATTAATGATGGTGGTAAGCAGTATGTTTATAATACCGATAAAGTGAACGGTACCGTAGTGAAAAATGGCGGAAAACAATATGTCTATTTCTCAGCGAGCTTACCCAATAATATTGGATTAGTAAAAAACACACTGGTTGAAGTCGGTGGATTTCAATCGGTCAGCGGCGTTAATGTCTCCGCCTTAGACACTATGCTTTATGGCAAGCAGCATATTTTTACTGGTGGCTCTTCCGTTAATACCACCGTAGGAGATGGTGGGCTTATTTTGGCATATGACCAAGGAAAGGTTATAAATGCCAATGTATTATCTGGCGGTGATGTTTTTATTGAAACGCGACATGATGCAGTAACTGGCGATCCATTAGCACCGGCTTATGCCAATAAGACAACCTTAAATGGTGGTGCACTTTATGTTCGGGGCCAAGATTCATTCGCTGAAAATTCATTGGTGAATAGTGGCGAACTTTTTGTCCATAACGGCGGTATTATTATGGATACACGAGTGGCCGGTAATAGCTCAGTTATCCATATTGATAGTGATTCTTTCTCCAAAGGACGTTTAGATTTAAGTAATGGCGCTACCGTTTATCTTGGTGCCAGTGACACCAGCGGAGCAAAAATCGAACATCTCACTTTAAATGATGCTTCCGTTATTTTCGGTAGTCGGG
>NZ_FOLW01000004.1:95248-283612 GCF_900112475.1 Pragia fontium DSM 5563 = ATCC 49100
CGGTAAGCCATGAATTCCAGAAGAATAACGATGTCATTATCAATGATACCGAACGTTTCAGTAATGATATGTCCGGAACCGTCGGTAAATATGGCGTTGGTTTAACCGCTCAACTGGATAATCAGTGGTCAACCTATGGAGAAATTAATTACTCCAACGGTAGCCATATTGAAACGCCATACAGTGGACATTTGGGGATTCGTTATAGTTTCTGATAAGTATTCAGTGAGGAGCTGGCCTCTTTATAGAGGGGAATACCGATAGTTTAAGAGCACTTAAGCGATTCAATCAGTAAGAAATAATCTGGAGCCAATTTTTATTGCCTCCAGATTTTTTATATCTGAACATGATATGGATAGATGCTTTTTCTGCTGACTGGAACGTCTTTTCTCATTCTCCTAACGCCCTATGGGGCCAATAAGCCCTTATTATCTTAATGGAACAAAGAAAGCACCAACGATATAGTTGTTCTGTGTCTTATACAGCACTTAGATATCCATTCTGACATCGGTCATATTTTGATATTAATCGAAAATGGGGGTTTTTTATGGTTGATAAGTAGGTTGGTTATTTAAGAACATTATTTAAAACAAACGAATATAATAATCCTCGGGCTAAATCGGTTTTAATAAATTTATTTTGTCTGATAACTTTTGGTTTGTTTCATTGTTTATTGTCACTTATATAAACAATAATCATTGTTTATTTCCCAGCAAAAAGGTAACAGATTAAATGATTTTTATTGTAAATTTTAATTTATTGATTTTTATGGTTTTTGTTTTTTATTCGATCATAACAACCAATTTACTATTGGTTTTTTATTTTTTATACTGTTTTAGTGTTGTCAATATGTGTTAATATTTTTGAATTATTTTTTATAAAAATAATTCTATTTGCTTTTTTGTTTTTTTTAATCGCAACTGATTTGGGTGCTTTGTTTTATATAAAAGAAACATGTTGGATGTTACTGGTAACAGAAAGGATTTAGAAATGAAGTTGAACAAGCTAGTTTTAGCCTTACCTGCATTATTTGCTGTTTCTCTCCCTGTTTATTCCGCTGAAGTTCCTCCAGAGTCTTTTCCGTCCGACGTTGTTACGCCAGACGTGGCTGCAATTTTGGGGAATAGTGATAACAGTGATGGTTGGCCAGCGATTCTGGGTCAATGGGAGAATGGAGCCAATTCGGTTACTACCGATAATCAATATATTAATGAGCAACAGTTAAAAAGGACGTGGTTTCCAATCAATCAAAAGATTGATGTGAACAATAATTCCTATAGTTTGAACAATACCATTAACTCATTGCATATGGAGTTAAACAGCGGAAGTATAGCGATTGGTAATGTGGTCAAAGGTGATGTTGTTGATCCTAATGAGAGTACTAAGGTTTATAAAGGTTATCTGGTTTTAAACCCTGACACTACCGCTTATGATACTGTCGTGGAAAATAACGGTACTTTTATTATCAAAGAGCATGCCCATGCCTATAACACTTTAGTTAAAGTTGGTGGAAGGCAGATTATTCGGGGTGATGCTATTGCTAATAACTCAGGTGGTTATGCGCAAGGCAATATAATTGATGGGGGCTCTCAAGAGTTACTAGGGATTGTCCAAGTTAAAGATACTGTGGTTATCAACGGTGGTCAGCAGATTATTGAGGGTGGTACGGCAATCAACTCCCATATTGGCAGCGGTAGTTTTCAATTTACAGGATATCCCTATCCTTTAAATGTTCATAGTGGTTTAGCGATTGATACCAAACTTTATGATGGTGCATTCCAACATGTTTTTGCTGCTTCATCTGATCTGGCTATTTCATATGCTCCGGTTGCTGATAGAAATACTACCGTCTATTCGGGGGCTCGCCAGTTAATTCAACGGGGGATTTCTGAAGAGGCTCAAGTTTATGGTTTTCAGTTGGTGAGCGGCGTAGGCGGAGAATGGGTTAACGGCGACTGGGAATCAGATGCTAGCTTTAATGCGTCGTCTACTCAACAGACTTCTTTGAATGCCACGATTCATGCCGGTGGTCAGCAGCTGATTCAAACAGGGATCGCTGAAGGTACTCAGGTTTATGGCTTGCAGGTGGTGAGTGGTAAGCAGGGGGGCTGGATTGGTGGTCAGTGGGTTACGGTTGATAAGTGGATCGGACGTAATCAGGTTGAAGCTCAAAATGCCACTATCTATATCGGTGGTAAACAACAGGTTGAATTTTATGGTAGTGCCATAGGTACGATTGTTGATGGTGGCCGCCAACTGGCAACCGAACTAGGCCATATTGAAAATACAACCGTCCAGAACGGCGGCTCTTCTTATATTGCTCATGGTGCATATTCTACCGGTACTCTAGATATTGTTGAGGGTTCATTGACTCTGCAAGGGGGGGATATTCATTCGTGGAGTAATACTAAAGTAGGTGGAAAAGGTGCCTGGGCTGAAAACATTAATCTTCAGGGTGCAAACTCAACGTTATATATTGAACATAATGCCAAAACTAATGAATCCACCGCCACGATAAAAGCACTTTTAATGAGTGATGGCTTGGTGATTTTCGGTCGTCAGGATGGCAGTGATATCGGGAAGTACAGCCGCTTAGATCTGAGCTCGTTATCCGGTAACGGTACGTTTGTCATGAACACCAACATTAACGGCGGGCAGGGGGATTTCCTGAGCATCAGCGATCCGCTGGATATTAATAGCCGCTTTAATGTCAAGGTAATGGACTCTGGTGTGGAATTAAAACGTTCTATTGCTGGGGTTGATCCTTATCATCTGATCTATGCCAATAGCAGTACCGCCGAGCACTTTACTTTGCTTAACGGCAGCGTTGATTTAGGGGCTTATAAATATTATCTGGTTCAGGGTGATGATACTGACACGGATAATTGGTATCTGTCTCCTACGGCAGCGCCAGTCGAACCGGGTGATAACGGCGGTGGGACTGTTACACCTAATCCAAGACCTGAGCTGTCCGAGGGGGCGAAAGCGGCTATCTCGATGGCCAACGTGACGCCAACCATTTGGGATGGCGAACTGTCTACTTTAAGAACTCGTTTGGGTGATTTACGTGACGATCGTTCGGCTCAAAATGGCACCTGGGTAAATATATTACCAGTCGCTATCGCGTTTCTACCGATAACGTTGGCTATAAACAGGATATGAACGGGGTAATGTTAGGTGGCGATCATGCCATTGAACTGCAAGGCAGCCGTTTATTGATTGGTGGTCTGTTTTCCTACACTCACTCTAAATTGGATTCCCGCAGCGGTGATGGCAAAGTAGACAGCTATGGTCTTGGTGTTTATACCACCTGGATGCATGACACAGGTTATTACGTCGATGGCGTATTAAAAGCCAACCACTTTAAAACAGAAAATAACGCGAATTTTAACGGTGGTAAAACCAACGGGAAAGATAATACCAACGGCTTTGGTGCTTCAGTTGAAGTGGGGAAACATATTAAGTTAGACCGCTATTTTGTTGAACCCTATATCATGGGATCGGCGTTTCGTGGTGGTAAGACAAACTATAAGCTGGACAGCGACATGAAAGTGAAAGCCAATAGTGCGCAGTCGCTGAAAACTGAAGTGGGTACCACGTTTGGTCATGCTTTTGTATTAGATGGCGGTGCGGTGCTTAAGCCTTATGGTCGTCTGGCCGTTAGCCATGAGTTCCAGAAGAATAACGACGTTATCATTAACGATACCGAACGTTTCAGTAATGATATGTCGGGAACGGTGGGTAAGTACGGTGTTGGTTTAACGGCTCAGCTGGATAATCAGTGGTCTACCTATGGGGAAATTAACTATTCCAACGGTAGCCATATTGAAACGCCATACAGTGGACATTTAGGCATTCGCTATAGTTTCTGACAGAATTGAGAGAGTGAAGAGCCATCCTGAAAAGGATGGCTTTTTTTGTGTAGAGGGAAGGGAGGATTGAGGGATATTTATTTTATGCTCCTTCTCTACCACCGGAACGGCCAATATGGTGAATGGCCAATTGGAAGGTTACACCGTTAAGCAAGGGAAAGTTTCCATTCAGGGACAGGGGCTGGATAGCTCCCGTCAGGACTATACCGATATTATTGCTCGCTCGGTGGAAGTGAATGCCGGTATTTGGGCTAATGAGCTTAACGTGGTCACCGGTAAAAATAAGGTCAGTCGTGACACCTTAAAGGTGGAAAAACTGGCCGGTAACGGTACCGACAGCCCTGAGTTCTCTGTTGATGTGGCGGCGCTTGGCGGAATGTATGCCAATAGTATTCGGATGGTAGGAACCGAGAATGGCGTTGGCGTGCGTAATGCCGGCAATATCGGTACGCAGGCAGGTTCAGTAGTGATTACCGCCGATGGGCGTATTGAAAATATCGGTGCCGTAAGCAGCGCCGCGGATCTGGAACTGAGCACGAATCAGGCATTGAATAATAGCGGCACGCTATACGGTAAGAATAACGTTAAGGTCACTGCTAAAGGCGCGGTAACCAATAGCGCTAGCGGAAAAATAGGCAGTGGACGGGATTTGTCGATCGCTACGGACAGTCAGATCGATAACCAGGGAAGCGCCTATGCTTCAGGTAAAGGCCGAGTTTCCAGTCGACAAGGGCTGAATAACCGGGGAACTATTGGCGCCACAGAATCTTTGGATATTAATGCAGCAGCCATTGATAACAGCGGCAAGTTATACAGTGAAAGTGATTTGACTCTGCGTTCAGCAAGTCATCTTACCAATAGCCAAAGTGGTAAAATCAGCAGCGGCCAGTATTTATCCGTCAATAGCCAAGGGGCATTAACTAATCTAGGGGCTATTTACGCCACCGGACAGGGTACATTTACCCACGGTGGATTGTTTAATAACAGCGGTTCCTTCGGCAGCGGCGATGCTTTAACCCTGACGGCCTACGGAGTGAACAATAGTGGCATACTTTACGGTACCGGTGACACGCAACTATTAAGCTATGGTGATATCACTAATAGCGGGACTTTAGGTTCAGATCGTGGTTTGAACTTAACGGCTTTAGGTAACTTGCTGAATCAAAATACGCTATACGCTAAAGGTGCAGCCACCCTGATTACCGATGGGACTATTGTTAATCACAACATTATTCGCAGCGATAGCCATCTTAACCTGCAATCGCAGAGCGACATTGTTAACCATGCCAATATCTATTCGTCTGGCAATCTGACAATAGACAGCGCCGGGCAAATTCAGAATACCTCACAAATATACAGTGCCGGAACCGCGACGCTGTCGGCGATTGCTGCTTTGGCCAACAGCGGCAGTATTGCCGCACAAAGTGATCTTAGCGTGACGGCCAATAAGCTAAACAACATGGCAAATGCCCTGATTGCTGCCGGTATTCAATCTGACAGTAAGCTGGCCGCTAGCGGAAATCTTAGCATTGCACTCGCCCAGCAGGCGGATATACAGGGGCAGGCTATTGCTGCTGGTGATTTTAGTGTGACAGCACAAGGGATTAATCTGACGGAGAGTAGCGTTAGCGCGACGAATATTAGTCTTGAAGCTAATCAAGGGGATATCAACACCGATAACGCATTAATATCCGCGGTTAAAGCCTTTAACGCCCATACGGCCAATAACTGGAGTAATCAGCATGGCCAGCTATATGGTGGTCAGATGGTACTGAGTGCGCTGAATCTGAACAACAGTGAAGGTGCAGAAATCAGCGCTCAGTCAACGCGCCTGAATATTGGAGATACCCTAACTAACCGAGGTTTAATCGATGGCAGTCATACCCGAATTGATACCAGCACGCTGAATAATTTGGGCACCGGTCGTATTTACGGTAACTGGTTGGCGATTGACGCCCGTACCCTTAACAATTTGTTGGAAGGCAATACCGCTGCGACGCTGGCGGCGCGTGAGCGGATGGATATCGGTGCCGGGATAATTAATAACTATAGCCACTCACTGATCTATAGCGGCGGCGATATGGTGATTGGCGGCTCGCTGCATCAGGATGGTCATGCTGTAGGGCAAGCTGGGATACTGAATAATCACAGTGCCACTATTGAAGCCCAAAGCAATCTACAGCTTACCGTTAATCAGTTAAATAACATTAACGATAACTTCGAAACGGAAGTTCAACAGGTTTCTAAAGAGAGTTTTCTTGAATATCGGTTGGAAGGTGGGGAAACATTCTACCGTCCAGATGAGGTCTCTTTTTATCAAGATAGTAACGGCATCTTGAATATTCTTTCTCCTGTGAATCCTAAATGGGGGAAAGATAAGTTCTACAAATATGATTATGTTCGCACTATTTTTGAAACTGTGATTACCCAAACCGATCCGGCTAAAATTTTAGCCGGCGGCAGCATTGCGATTATAGCTAATGCGGTACTGAATGATAAAAGCCAGATAGTGGCAGGCAATACGCTAAGCATTACAGCTAACAAGTTGGATAACGTTGAAGTTCCCGGTCAGCGTTTTATTGAAGATGAAGGGATTCAAATTAAATATTATCGCATCAAGAAGAAAAATAAGGATAAACAGGGTAAATCAACTTCAGATTATATTCCTGAAACCCAAATTCAAGACATCACGTTAAAACCGTCAGAACTACAGCAAAATACCCAGCCTAACGGCAGTGGTGTGTCTTTATCTGGCCGTGAAGAAGGGAAGGGACCGAATAGCAATATAACGATTAACGGTATTGAAACTATTACCGTGGGCGATATTAAAGTCGTTAGCCAGCTACCGGGCGTTAGTCTGCCAAACTCGGGTTTGTATGTGATTAATCCGGCTCCGGACAGTCACGTTCTGGTAGAAACCGATCCGAAGTTTACCAACTATAAAAAGTGGTTGGGTTCAGACTATATGACCGCCATGCTGAAGGTGGAACATAACAATGTGCATAAACGTCTGGGGGATGGCTATTACGAACAACGTTTGATCACCGAACAAATTACTAATCTAACCGGGCAGCGTTATCTTGGTAGCTATGCCAGTGATGAAGAGCAGTATAAAGCGCTGATGGATAACGGCGTTGCGTTTGCGCAGAAATATAATTTAACGTTGGGTGTTGCCCTGACGCCAGAGCAAATGGCTAACTTAACCAGCGATATTGTCTGGATGGTCAGTAAAGAGGTGACATTAGCGGATGGCAGTAAACAGACGGTATTGGTTCCTCAAGTTTATGCGCGGATTAAACCACAGGACTTAGACGGTAATGGCGCATTACTGGCAGGTAAGCAGGTTGGTCTGGAATTAACCAACGATATGGTGAACAGCGGTCGGATCATTGCCGGTGATAAGCTTAGTGTGCTGGCGGACAATATTCGTAACCTTGGAGGCAGCATCAGCGGTGCTAAGGTGGCGCTGGCGGCAAATAATCATCTGGAAAACATCGGTGGTCTGCTTCAGGCTGGTGATAGCCTGTCCCTGAAAGCCGGTCAGGATATCAATATCACCACCACTACCCGAATCAATGACAGTGGCACCTACCTTAATCGGGCTGGCGGCGTGGTGGTGCATAACGATAACGGCACGATGACCATGGCGGCCGGGAACGATATTAATCTGACGGCCGCTCAGGTGATTAATAATGGTAAGGAAAGCAAGACGACGCTGATTGCCGGTAACGATGTCAATCTGGATACCGTCAATGTGTCCAATACCCGCACCGGTTATTTTGATAGCGATAACAATTATAAGCTGACTCATACTCAGGATGTGGGGACTCAAATTTCTTCTGCCGGTGATGTTGCGCTGGTGGCGGGTAATGACGTAACCGCTAAAGCCGCTAATGTGCAGTCGGGCGGTCATTTACAGGTTAGCGCTGGCAACAATATTCATATCCTTGCCGGGGAGTCTACCGTTACGCTGGACGAGAAAAGCAAAACCACCGGTACCAGCGGCGGTGGAGCGACTAAAGTCACCGATATCAGCATCATTAACCTCGACCATAAAAATGCCGAAGCCAGCAGTCTGAGCGGTGACTCGGTCAGTATGAGTGCCGGTAACGATATGCTGATCCACGGTAGTCAGGTTATCGGCACTCATGATGTTGCGCTGAAGGCCGGTAACAATCTAACTATTACCGCGGCGGAAGAAACCACTAACGATAAATTCCTTACTCAACAGACGCGCTCCGGCTTAATGAGCAGCGGCGGTATCGGCTTTACTGTTGGTACCCTTGATGAGAAATCGACCCAGAAGGTGCAGAGTACCAGCCATTTAGGCAGTACGGTTGGCAGTACGCAGGGTAATGTTTCTCTGGTTGCTGGTAATGATCTGTCGGTGAAAGGTTCGGATGTGATTGCCCAACAGGATATCAGTATGGTGGGTAATAATGTTTCGATTGAGTCGGTGGAGAATCAAACCCGTATTGAGGATATTTACGAGCGGAAACAAACTGGGGTAACGGTTGCGCTTTCAGGAGTAGCCGGTAGTGCATTAAATGCCGCGGTGACCGAGGCGAAAAAAGCGCAGGATTCACAAGACAGTCAGGTTAAAGCATTACAAGAGATCAAAGCAGCGCTGTCTGCGGTACAGGCGATGCAGGCCACGATGATGAATGCGCCGGAGAATGATGGTTATGTGGGTATCAGCATCTCTGGTGGAACCCAGATCACGAAATCTGAAACCAATACCGAGATCCGTGCAGCGCAGGGTTCTTCCATTGCCGCCGGTAATAATTTATCGATAACGGCCACTGGCTCTGGAGAGAAAGGCGTGGACGGCGATATCTTTATTAAAGGTAGCGCGATCAATGCCGGTAAGGATCTCTCCTTAGATGCCAATCGGGATGTGACGGTGATGGCGGCGGCCAATACCCAGAAAACCGACAGTGAAAGCAAGAGTTATGGCGGTAATGCCGGGATAAGTTTTGGTTGGGGCGGCGGTAAGAACGGTATCCGTCTTTTTGCCGATGCGAATTTCACCCAGAGCAATATGAATGCCGATGGGCTTTACTGGACTGAAAGCCAACTCAACGCCGGTAATAATCTGTCAATCACCAGTGGTCGGGATACCAGTCTGATTGGTGCTCAGGCTAAAGGGGATTCGGTCACGATGGATGTCGGGCGCGACCTGACCCTGAAATCGTTGCAGGATACCGATGATTTTAGCTATGAAAGCGTTTCTTTAAATATCAGCGGTAGCTATGGCTCTGGTTTTGATGCCAGTCTCGGCCTGAGCATGGATAAAATGGACAGCACCTGGTCCAGCGTGCAGGAGCAGACCGGTATTTTTGCCGGCAAGGGCGGCTATGATATTACCGTTGGCGGCCATACACAGTTGGACGGCGCGGTGCTGGCCTCGGAAGCGGCGGCGGATAAAAATAGTCTGGATACCGGCACGTTAGGCTGGAGCGATATCAAGAATAAAGCGGAATATGACGTTAGCCACGTGTCGATTAGCGTAGGTTCCGGTGGTGGTGCACCAATGGGCGTGCCGGGAGTACCGGGCATGCCGATTGTGGTGGCCTACGGTGATAAAGATTCCAGCACCACTCATGCGGCGATATCGGAAGGCAAGATTACTATTCGTGATAAAGATAAGCAGCAACAGGATGTGGCGACGATAAGCCGCGATACCGATAATGCCGCCAATACGTTGGATAAGATTTTTGACCGTGAGAAAGAGCAAAACCGGCTGGAGGCGATCAATATTGCCGGGCAGATTGGTCAGCAGGTAACGGATATTGCCAGTAATGTGGGTAAGATTAAGGCGGAGAAAGAGGCTAAAGAAGGTGCGAGTGATTTAGCCCAACAGATAGCGAATGACCCTGTTTCAGTTGAAAAGGTGCATGAAAAGCTAGCCAAAGACGATATTACCAACCCGACTAACGAACAGCTTAATGATGCGATTTACAATGTGGCTTATAGCTAAATTTATGAATCGGAGATGAAAAAGTACGGTACCGGTAGTGATTTGCAGCAGGCTATACAGTCGGCGAATGCGGCGCTACAGGGGGTTATCGGTGGTAATATTGGCGCGGCTGCCGCAGGAGCTTCGGCACCGTATTTAGCGCAAGCGGTGAAGAATCTGGCAGACCAGAATTTCCCAATAGATAAAGAGCATCCGAATAATGCAAATCTGATAGCGAAAGTGATCGGTCATGCTATCGTTGGTGCTGTGGTTGCTCAAACCTCTGGAAATGATGCATTATCCGGAGCATTGGGGGGATCTAGTGGTGAACTTATTGCGATGACGATAGCAAAAGAACGTTTTGGTAAGGAGCCTGAAGATCTTACTGAAGCTGAACGTCAGTTTATTGTTAATATAACGGCGATTGCATCGGGTGTTGCGACAGGAATTATCATTGATAGTACAGCTGGTGCGGCAACCGGTGCGGCGGCTGGACAAAATGCGGCTAAAAATAATGCAATAGTAGCCTCAATGACAGGAAAAACAGATGAAGAGATTCGCCAGGAAATAAAGAATCAATTTGATTCTGCCTGTAGTGGTAATCTTAAACAATGTCAAGATATGCTACTAATTGGTGGAACCCTAGCGTTCTTACCGGTACTGCCTGAAGCTGTTTTGATTAGTGGTTCTGTTGGCGGAGGGGCAAATATAGGAATTCAGTATTTGGCTAATGGGACAGTTGATCCGAGAGATGCTGTTTATGCCAGTTGGGTTGGTATGGCGACAGCGGGAAGCGGTTTTTGGGGAACCGTTAGTTGGAATACGGCTGGAGGTGCTTTATCGAGTTATACAAAAGATGAAAATCCGCTTGTAGGGGGATTAGTTAGTGGTGCAGGTTCTAGCATTGGTTATGGTATCGGGAAACTTACACAAGGGCAATTCAATAAAGTCATGAATGAAAATTGGAAAAACTGGTCGTTTACTAACCCTAATTTAGCTGAGTTTGGAATTTCTCAAGCATTGCCACAGAGCTCTTTTCCTTCTGTGATTGGTAATATTGCAAACTCAGGTTTTACAGAAATTTCTATTGAGCAAATAAATAAAAAACTGGACTCACTTAAATAGGAAAAAAATGAAATATTTAAAAATAAGATGGTTGATTCTTCTCATTTATTTAATTTTATTTCTTTCGTTAGGTATGTCGTTATGTTTTATATTATTTAGTATGTTTATTGAGTTTTTTTTCAGTGTCTTTTATGGATTGAACTTCAATATATCTAATATTGATGTACTAAAATATATAAAAATTGGTTTTATGGGAGGAGGACTCGGAGGTGTCGGCGGTTGGTATATTTATTATCGAAATTATAAAAAATATAAGTAATGGTTAAAATTTTTAGCACCATGTTTGCCTTTATTGAAGCCTGATATTTCGGGCTTCAATTCTTTGATTGATAAATTTTACTTTAAATTATTAGGTTATTAAAGGGGGCGATAGAGTATGAACCCAAGAATTGGGTATAAATAAACTGAATTATAATGGCTGAGTATTCCTACCGTCACGGCGGCTTCGGCGCCTTATCTTGCCCATAAAGTGAAGGACTTAACTGAAGGGCCAGAAACCAAAGATAAAGTACTCAATGCTATTGCCCATGCGATTGTCGGTGCTGCGGCAGGGAAGAATGCGGTGGAGAATAACCACTTAAGCACGACTGAAAAGTTAACGCTGACTGATAAAGAGAATAAATATGCTTCCCTTTGTCAGGGGGGAGATAGTGGTTCTGGAGCCTGTCAAACACTCAAAGCTGATATTGATATTCTGCGCCAAAAAGGACAGAGTATTGATAAAGTTGAAGAGAGTGAACTCGGCCCAGACTTCCAGTTATCCGGCTCGGAGAAATTCGAACATAAACCGGGAGATGTTGTTCCATGCGTTAATTCCGGTAATGGTCTTTGTGTAGTAACAAGCGAGTCGGCGAACGGTGGAAAAGAATGGGTATTGGAATCTGCCACAGATTCGCAGGCTCAGCAGGCGCTAAGTCAAAATAAAGAATCCGAAGCGTTTATCAAAGAGCTCGGTGCGGCTTACTTCAATGCGGGTTGTGGTTTACCAGGTGCAGCTTCTACAATTTGTCAGGCTTATTCCGCATCCGGAGGACCTAACCCGATAGATGGAAAAGTGCCTACCGATGGTGAGCGTTCAATGTGGGCGTTGAATGCTGCACTTAATACGGTTGGTGGGGCTGCTATATTAAAGCCTGGAAAGGATGTTGGGGCTGGAAAGGGGACGATAAATACATCAACTCTTAATCCAAATGAGGTTCGTTTATCTCAAAATACTGTCTCGTACAATAAAACAGATAGTAGTGACTGGACAAAAATATACATACGACGATCTTGTAGCCAGCATGAAAAAAGATGGCTGGAAAGGTGATTCTGTTGATGTTGTAAAAATGCCAGATGGCAAAGTAACAAGTATGGATAACACTCGAATTGCAGCAGCAAGAGAAGCAGGGATTGATATAAAAGCGACGGTTCGTGATTTTAACGAGAGATTAACACCAGAAATTCAAAAAAGCTCGAGGTTGGGAGCAATATAAAACTTGGGGTGAGGCAATTCAGGGACGTATAAATAATCAATCGGGAAGCTTTGGTAAGCTAAACCCAAATGGTTCTGAACAATCTCCAATAATAAAAGGTAAAAAATGATGTCCAATATATTTTTATATAACACTCCTATACTTCCTGATGGATTTGTTTTTCCTCAAAGCTATATCAATACAGTAAAGGTTGAAAATATCATTGATATAGAGCCTTGGTTTTTTTTATGTCAAGATATCGGAATGTCTTTAAGTTATTATGGCTCCTTATTAGTTAAATATAGAGATCATCCCTTAATACCTTTTGCGATTGCTAATGATCAGTCAGGACTATTTAATGACGGATATGTTATTTTAGCTTGTTTTGATGGGAGTGATAGAAGCGGAGATCCTAGGGTTTATTTTCATGATTACGGTTATAGAGGTGAAGATCCTGCTTGGGATAAGCGATATTATTTGGATAACTTCTCCGCTTGGCTTGAATCTGCTAAAGAAGAATCAGCCCAATATAAAGAAGAACGGGCTGAATAATCAATGTATTAATCGAATTGTAAAAACTTGATTGGAACTGTTTTAATTAACCAGACGCCATTATCTGCTAAGTAGAACTTAAAGCCTTGTTGATACATTAACAGGGCCTTTATTTTAAGCACAACGGGCTTTCCGTGTCGTTTTCCTACTGAAATTGCTGTCTGTTCATCAGCGGATAAATGAACATAATGGCGATCGCCGGCCACTAATCCTTGTTTTTTAATTGAATCAATAAAACGAGTTGCTGTGCCGTGATATAAAAACTCTGGCGGTACCTGTTCTGCATGGTTAACTTCAACTTGTCTAGTTGAATGCCCCTGTGCTGCACGAATTTTTAGTCCGTCATCTGAAATCGTAAAACGTTTTTTATCACTTGTTTTAACAACTTGTTCGATCAGTTCCCTCGTCAGGGATTCACCATGTTGATTAGCTTGTATAATTAGGCCATCAATATCAATCCAACCATCAGAATCTAATGTGATCCCAATAGCCTCTGGTTGATGCCTTAAAACATAGCTTAAGAATTTACTTATTTTATTCAGTTGATTACTCATGTTTTATTCCTTAGTCCCCGGTCATCAGACCGGGTATGTTTTTATCTCTTCTTCGATCCACTTCGCAATATCACTCCAGAATAAGCCCGGTTGTTATCTTAGTGATCCGCTGTTCAGCTTGTCTGAGCAGGTCAAGTAGCTGTTGTTGCCTGATAATGTTCTCTTGTTCAGTGGTGATCACTAAACACCCCTCCATAATACGAATAACTAACGAAGCACCGGTATCAAAACCAGCTTCACTGAGCCACTTACCCTTAAGATGAATGGCCGGTGTAGTGTTATCTCGTTGACCGGTCAGATAACCTACCCGAGGCTCAGGACAAGCTGTTATTGTAGAAGTTAAAGGCCATCCAGAAATTAGCCAAGTACAAATTCATCCTGAAGGTGGTCGTCACGGTGGTAGCTATTATAAAGTATCGACAACGACACAAGGAACAGTAAAGGTTGTTGATTCAGCCACATATAAGCCAGCTACTGGAGAGAAGGCAACTAATTATAGATAAGCCAAAGGAATAACTTTATGAATAAAATTAAGTGGGTAACACAAGCAATAGCTCAACCGTGCGAAATTCAAAAAGGTTTATTCCCTGATTTTGTCAATGTAGCTGATGAATTAGCCGTTGAGTGGGAAATGGCATTAGATGAGTTAAGTGATCCAGAAGTCTCATCTCAACTAACAGATGAACAAAAAAGCGCCATAAAAAGGTTGGATGATTATATGTTATCTATTAGTGGTGCTGATAATATCCAGTATTGGAGCAATGAAGCGCTATCCCAAAGTGTTGAATGGAAAAATATGAGGGAAATGGCAGAAACTATTTTGGTTACTATGAAATGGGAAAAATCTATACCATCTAAAAATGATGCGATCTATATAACTAATAGTCAGTAAATTGCCCCGATCACCAGATCGGGGATCTTTTATTGCTTTTTAGATCTGCATAGCAAGTCTGATAATCAGTTGGTCTTGTTCGACTTTAATCACCACCGCCCGCCCAGCAAGGAATCCCATCTCCTCAAGATATCTGCCCTTAATGGTCAGTTGTGGCCTCGGGGTGGGTGACTTAACCCAGCCGGTGGGGACGGCACCAATGGTATAAAAACGTTCAGCACTTGGGGGGATATAGTGGTGAACTTATTGCGATGACGATAGCAAAAGAACGTTTTGGTAAGGAGCCTGAAGATCTTACTGAAGCTGAACGTCAGTTTATTGTTAATATAACGGCGATTGCATCGGGTGTTGCGACAGGAATTATCACTGATAGTACAGCTGGTGCGGCAACCGGTGCGGCGGCTGGGAAGAATGCGGCGGAGAATAATGCGCTATGCAGTACGGTCACTTGCCTGAATAACCCGCTTGATCTCAGTAAACCTGTTATGGGCGGGATGGTTGGTGCTGCTGGCGGTGCTGCCCTTGGTGATGCGATATCGGATGCCCTGAAAGATGACGATGACAAAGCAGCACAGCCAAACGTTGGTAAGGATCTGACGGGTGCTGAAAAAGCTGAGTTGGGTGGGACAGGTTCAGGTACGCCTGGCGGTTGGGGGCCTCAGGATGAGGAGAATGCAAGAAATAATGAGTCTAATAAATTCGATCAATTCAAAAAAGATGACTTAGTAGAAGCAGCGGAAAAGCCAATTAATAATCAAGGGATGTCCGCAGCAGCAAGAGCATGGGAAAAGCATGCAGGTCGTCCAGGGGGTGTTTTTGAACCTCTGAAAGGAAACCCAGCACAGAAAAATGAAGCTGCTAGTCGATTTGTAAATGAGGTTTTAAATAACAAAGGTACTATAAAAACAGATCTATCAAGAGGTGGTGTTGAGTATCGTCTTCCTGATGGAAGAGGTATTCGATATAACGCTGATGGTTCTTTTTCTGGTTTCTTAGATCCTAAGAGGTTTTAATATTAGAATGAATGGCGACTTTGAAATAGATTTCTTTAGTGACTCTAAGTATGAAGAGCTTACGGTAGAAATCTCATATAAAAATCAAATCCTGTGTCAAATGAACAAAGATAAAGGGGGGGATAATATTGAAATTGAGTTCTTTACTGACTTGAGAGTATTATCCGAACAAGTTGAAATGAAATTTTCATTAAACGATTTTTTTGATGTGTTGAGAGAAGCGAAAAAGGGTTTAATAGAGTCTTAGTATAAATCCCGGCTTTTCAAGCCGGGATTTTGCTTTTTAACCCTAAAACGGAGACGCAGCCCTTATCACCAACTGCCCATGTTCGCTGGTAATCGTCACCGACTGGCCGGAGGTAAACCGAGCTGCTCCAGCCATTTACCCTTAATGGTAAGCTGTGGACTCGGGTTACCTCTACCACCATTGGGTGTGTAACCCACGGTGTAATGGCGGGGCTGTGGTGGTTTTATTGTAAGGTTGCTCTATATCTTTATTAAAAGGAAATTATTAATGTTTAAATATTACTATTTCAAAATAGTCTTACTATTATTGTCTCTTTTTTTGAGCGGTTGTATAGTAAATGTAAATCCACTTGAGGATTATACTGGTCATGATATGGCAATGATTAGGGTGAAAAATTATTATTTACCCTTAAGTATAATTAGATATCAGAAAATAGGTTCATGCATACAGAGGCTTGAACGTAATTCATTAACCGCAGGTATAAATATATTAGGTATAAAGTCTACATATAATAAAAAAATTGTTGGTATGCCCCCATCCCCTGTTACATCACAATTAAAACGCTCTGATGTTATGGAGTATACAATTAAGGCAGATCAACCAGTTATGATAACATATGAAAAGAATGTAGGGGGGAGGGAAATCTCAAGTACTAATTCCTTTATACCACAATCTGGTCACAGTTATGAGATATTTACTGTGGGTATTACCGATAATATAATAGTTACCGATATTACGCAGGGTAAAGATGATCAGCCAGCTAAATGGGACTGGGACTTAAAGGGATGCGAATATTAAAATATTCTTTAAATAATATAAAAATGGAATACATGTGAAAAATTTTATTAAATTAAGTAAATTCATTATTGTTTGTGCACTTACATTTCAGTTAGCCGGATGTCTTACCGTAATTAAAAAAGTTGATAAAGTTTTAACCTTTCGTAACTATGAATTATATGAAAGTAATGTGGAATATTCGATGTTTGATTCTAATGATAATGTTAGAATTAGTTTCACTCAGGGAAAGTTAGATGTCAGGGTAGCAGACAATAATCAATGGCTTCAGTTTGGTAGAGAAACTGGTTCTACTTTTTTTCCACTTAAAAAAATATCCATAACTGAATTCAATAAAGATATTGAACCATTTAAAGCATTTATTCGATGGGCTAATAAAACTTATCAGGAACGAGAGGAAACTAAATTATCTATAAATGAACTTCCATATGGATACATCGTAGTTAATGAGACCAATACCCTGGAGCCTTTGCTTATTTTTGGTGGGAAAGCGGATTTATTTTACCCTCCAAAATTGATGGCATTAAATAAAGAGAATGTTTTAAGAATATTAGTAACCTCTTATAGTATTAAAAATAACATTAATACTGGTAGTGATTAGAATAGATAGTTAAATGGTTAGTAAATTGGAAAGGATTTTATTCTAATGGTTTTTTAAATTCTATGTAACTAAGTTCACCTATATATATCCCGATCAGTTAAGCTGGCCGGGATATATAAAAATTCTGTTGTCCCTAATATTACCCCCCACTCAATAAAGCGTTGTCAATATATCTACTCTTTGCCCTTCATTTACCACACACCACGCAAAATTGCATTTTACCTGATTGCTATTAAATTTCAGTTGGTTAGCTTGCGCAGAAGGTTTTCAGATAAAAATAGAGATGAAATCAGAGTCAAAATTAACTCTATGCCGAGTCGGTTGTTTTGTCGCTTCTTTTGGCCGATTGACTCTGATAAGACTCTATTTTGTTGTTGTATGGTAATCCGGCTCCGAAAAATGGGCTTGGACAACTAGATATGTATTCTTCATCTTTATACCACTATGTGAAATCTAGAGATGAAGTAGAAAGATACATTCAGAACGATTTGATTGAATCCGGGCATTATAGTGATACTAATTTATCAGCAAATAAAGGATTCTATATATATCAAGCTATAGAGGGAAGTAACCCAGGGCAAGATTACCCAATTGGCCATAAGGGGAAAACTAAAATGGGAGACTATTTTAGGTATTTAATGCCAACAGTATATGCCTCGATTGAAGACTTTCCAGAAGAACTTCGCTATGGAATAGCCGTTTCTGATACTGTTGACTTTATGGTTGATAGACTATTTGATAACGATAAGATAAATGAATATTTTACAAGAATGAGCGAAAGTTAAATATAAACTTCCAGCCTAAAGTTTGGCGTTACAAGAAAATAATGATTTATTGAAACTATTTCTAAGGATGGTAAAAAATGATATTCATTGAATCATGCCCAGATGATATTGAGTTACTTTCATTTTTT
Organism: Pragia fontium DSM 5563 = ATCC 49100; assembly: GCF_900112475.1. Lineage (GTDB taxonomy): Bacteria > Pseudomonadota > Gammaproteobacteria > Enterobacterales > Enterobacteriaceae > Pragia > Pragia fontium. Next base: position 113,226 of record NZ_FOLW01000004.1, read on the forward strand.
GAAAGTGAACCAACATTTGCCAGTGTTGCCGATCACCACTTTGCTTATGAAGCTACAGATAGCAATGGTGTTCATTTGATTTTTTCGTTTCATTGTTTAGAAGGGTGGATTCAAGCTGTCTTGGAGCTTAACGAATGTAAAATATCAAGTCGTCTTAGTGAGGGCGTCAAGAGTTTTCAAATTAAAGAGGAAATAAATGGTGAGTATCTATATTCAGAAATTTTGACAGCAGATACACAAACCGAAGTCGAAATTAGGTTAAAACCATTTATCTCTGTTAAGTGGAATACCCTAATGCGATGATTTGAAAATAAAATCTCGATATAGATATAGATACCAAAAAACAAAAAAGCCCGAACCGAAGTTCGAGCTTTCTCTTAAAATATGGCGGTGAGGGAGGGATTCGAACCCTCGATACGTTGCCGTATACACACTTTCCAGGCGTGCTCCTTCAGCCACTCGGACACCTCACCAAATTTTGGTTTCAACGTAATCGTGATTACACTGGAACGGGCGCTACTATAGGGAGAAGGTGATGTGTGGTCAAGCATAAATTCATGTTCTTAATCTATTTGGTTAAGCTATCAGCAAAATGCCGCTTAAGTATGCGGACTGAATCCGTTAGATTAGCGATAACGCTATTCGAATGGATGAGTATCAAGCACTACAGGAACAACGTCGTTGGCAATCACTTGAACCCCACAGTTATGAAAACTTTGTGATTGGCATAATGGGATTAGGCGTTCTCGGCAGTAAAGTCGCTCAGCGGCTGGCATCGTTTGGTTTCTCGGTGAAAGGCTGGAGCCGTAGCAAAAAAGAGATTGCCGGGATAGCGACTTATAGCCAGCAACAATTTGCCGATTTTCTACAACAAACCCGAGTTATTGTGAATTTATTACCCAGTACGCCCGATACTCAAGGTATACTAAATAAGACGCTGTTCGCGCAATTGAAACAGGGCGCTTACCTGATTAACGTGGCTCTTGGAGAGCATCTGGTGGAGGAAGATCTACTGGAAGCGTTGGACTCTGGCCAACTTAAGGCCGCAACGCTGGATGTGTTTCTTCAGGAGCCGCTGTCAAAGCAACATGTGTTCTGGCAGCGACCAGAGATAACCGTAACGCCGCACATTTCTGCCATAACCTTACCGCAGGTGGCGATGGAGCAAATTTGCCGCCAATTGAAGGCATTTCAGGCCGGTGAGGCGATAAGCGGCGTGGTAAACGTGGCCAGAGGTTATTGATTGAAGGGGGAAGCCCCGATACTGCTTTACTGTTCAGACCGAGGCGAATATATCGGCCTGATAACCGATTAGAAATATTTTACCGTTAAGAAACAGAAAGGAAGTCCGCTATGTATCCGGTTGATTTACACGCCCATACCGTTGCCAGTACCCATGCTTATAGCACCGTCAGCGATTATTTTGCCATTGCAAAAGAGAAGGGAATTAAACTGTTCGCCATTACCGATCACGGTCCGGATATGGTTGATGCACCGCACCGTTGGCATTTCCAGAATATGGCGGTCATCCCGCGTATGGTGGATGGTGTTGGCCTTCTGTACGGTATTGAAGCAAATATTAAAAACCTACAGGGTGAAACGGATTGCTATCCAGATATCGATCGGCGTTTAGACCTGGTGATTGCCGGTTTTCATGAGCCGGTGATGCCGTCTCAGGGGCTTGAGGGCAATACCCAGGCGATGATTGCGACCATTGCCAGTGGAAAAGTGCAGATGATTAGCCATCCGGGCAACCCGAAATTCCCCATTGATATCGCTGCGGTTGCTGCTGCTGCGGCTAAACACAATGTAGCGCTGGAAATTAATAACTCATCGTTTCTTCATTCGCGCACCGGTAGTGCGAAAAATTGTATTGAAGTGGCTAAAGCAGTACGCGATGCCGGCGGTTGGGTAGCGTTGGGGTCAGATTCACACGTAGCCTATGCGCTGGGTGGATTTGAAAAGTCGATAGAAGTGCTTGAGTTGGTTGGCTTTCCTCAAGAGCGAGTTTTAAACGTTACGCCACGTCGGGTGCTCGATTTTCTGGAATCCCATGGTCGGCCGCCGATTGCTGAGTTTGCTTCACTGTAGTGAACAGTGATAACTCGAATCGCTTAACTAATTCCATTGATGTTCAAGGATAAATTGATGACAGCTTTTTACTCTCGCCGTTTTAGCATTTCACTATTGTCTGCCTCTTTGGCTCTGGCTTGCCCTGCATTAGCCTATGCGGATTCGCTGACGGAAAAGGTTCGACTGAATGACGTCACCGTGTTTATCCGCGGTGCAGAACTGTTTAACAGCGGCAAAGTTTCGCTGCCGGCGGGGGAGAGCGAAGTCGTTTTTACCAATATCGCCAGTGGGTTAAATGAACAAAGTTTAATGATCGAAGCGGATAACGGGGTAGTAGTACAGTCTTCAGGCGTACGGCGTGACTACCTGAGTGAAAATTTATCGCCGGAAGTTGAATCACTCAAAAAACAGATTGAATCTGAGGTTCGTGCACAGAGCAAATTAAACGTTCAGCGTGAAGTGATTCAGGCTCAGTTGGCGATACTGGAAAGCAACCGTGCACTTGGTGGTGAAAAAGAGGGTGCTTCCGTCGAGCAGGTTAACCAGATGCTGCAACTGGTGAATAATAAAATGAGTGAAGTGCTGCTGACCGATATCGATTTACGGGAACAGCTAGCTGAAATTGATAAAAATATTGAGAAACTAAATAAACAGCTGGCTGAAGCGCAGCAGAAAAGCGGTCAGGCGGTGAATCAGGTGGTGGTGAAGTTCTATTCGCCAAAAGCGGTCACCAGTGATATTAAACTGTCTTACGTGATTCGTGATGCGGGCTGGGTACCCACCTATGATGTTCGGGTCGACAATATTACCCAACCGGTGAAGCTAAGCTATAAAGCTAACGTTTTTCAAAATAGCGGTATTAACTGGGATAAAGTCAATTTAACCTTGTCGACAGGTAACCCAAGTGAAGGGGCGCAGGCACCTCGATTGATGCCTTGGTATATTGATCTGAATAAACAGCCGCTGCTTTCTGTATCGAAAATGAAAAACGATGTTATGGAGGTATCCGCTCCGGCTCCCTCTAGCGCATTAATGGGAGCCGGAGCGGATGGTAATTTTGCTGAAGTCGCTGGGCTTGAACAGCGGAAGAAAGTATCTAAGCCTCTATCTGACTATGTGGTCACTGATGTCGGTGGCGTGAATACCCGTTTTAGCATCACCTTACCGTATAATATCGCTGCCGATGGCAAAGGGCATTCGGTAATGATTAAGCAGGTCGATGTTCAGGGGGATTATCGCTATGTGGTGGTGCCTAAGTTGGAACAGGATGCTTTCTTGCAGGTACAGCTGAAAGCATGGGAAAATTTGAACTTACTGCCGGGTAAATCCAATATTTTCTTTGAGGGTTCCTATGTTGGGCAGGGATACATTGATACCCGACATATCAAAGATACGCTGGATCTCTCTTTAGGTCGTGATAAGAAGATTCTGGTTAATCGAGAAAATGCTAAACTCACCACCGCCAAAGCCGAGTTTTTCGGTAATTCGGTCAATCAACAATATTCCTATACTATGGACGTCAGGAATACCCGTAAGGAGCCGATTAAGCTCGTGGTATTAGACCAAATACCAATGAGCCGTAACGCGTCTGTAACGGTAGATAGTGTGCAGTATGACGGTGCCAGCTATAACAAAGACACGGGCGAAGTGCAGTGGTTGCTGGATTTAGCGCCAAATGAATTACGTAAATTAAGCTTATCCTATACGGTAAAATCGCCGAAGGATGAGCGTGTAGTCGGTTTATAACTAAGTTAACAGGTTAATTTGATGAATGAGTTTTCTATTGTCTGCCGTATTTTAGGCTCGCTGTTTTACCGCGCCCCGCAGGATACGGTATTGGATCCACTGTTTGCTTTATTGACGGAAGGTAAATTAAAGCAACACTGGCCGCTGGAACAGGACGACTTGCTTCAGCGTATGGGGCAGGATGTGGATCGTCAGGTATTGGCGGCAGACTATCAGGCAATGTTTAGTGCAGATGGCAGCGTTTCTCCTTACGGTAGCGATTATGAAGGGGCGGGAGAGAGTGCTACTCGCGCATTTCTTACCCAGTGTGGTATGCCGCTCACCGAGGCGCCAGCGGATCATTTTGGCCTGCTGTTATTAGCCGCTTCTTGGATTGAGGATAATGCTCTGGAGTCTGATGAAGTCTTAGCGCAAATTGCCCTGTTTGACGACTATTTACTCCCTTGGTGTGGGAGTTTCCTAGGAAAAGTAGAAGCCCACGCGACTGGCGCATTCTACCGCACTTTATCTATGGTCACGCGCGAGGCTCTACAGGCAATGCGTGATGAGCTGGCAGAGGTCTCCTCTGATACAGAACATGAGTGAGAAAGGAATGACCATAGTGAGTGATGAAGTTGAATTAGTACCTTCAGTATTTTCCCATTTAATGCTGTCCCGCTATCCTGAATTTGATACGGTGACCAGTTTACAAGCCTGGGACGCTGCGGATGAGTATTTAATTAATACCGTTGATAAGCAAAAGTTGGCTCAGGGGCCAGTACTTATCCTTAACGATACCTTTGGCGCACTAGCCTGCGCATTGCATAAGCATCAACCGATTAGCTACGGTGACTCTTATGTTAGCCAACTGGCGACCTTACGTAATTTTCAACAGAACGGGATTTCAGGTGACGATGTCACTTTTGTTGACAGTGTTTCAGCTTTATCCGGGCAGCCGGCAGTGGTACTGATTAAAGTCCCTAAAGCCTTGGCTTTGTTGGAACATCAGCTGTATGCCTTACGTGAAGTGGTCAGCGCCGATACGCAGATTATTGCTGCGGCGAAAACCCGCGATATTCATACTTCAACGCTGCAACTGTTTGAAAAAATTCTTGGCCCCACTCATACCAGTTTGGCCTGGAAAAAATCCCGTCTGATCTTTTGTCAGTTCAACGGTCCAGATGTTGAACCAATGAATGAATTGGTTTCCTGGCCATTAGATGGTACCGACTACCAAATCCATAACTACCCGAACGTATTTTCCCGCACTTCATTGGATATTGGCGCGCGTTTCTTTCAAGAGTATTTGCCGTCAGGGTTAAGTGGCACCATCGTGGATTTAGGCTGTGGTAACGGCGTTCTGGGGCTGAAAGCCTTGCAACAAAACCCCGAGGCTGAGGTTATCTTTCGTGATGAATCCTACATGGCGGTAGAATCCAGTCGTTTGAACGTAGAGAGCAACTGCCCAGAAGAACTGTCCCGTTGTTTCTTTGAAGCCGACCATTCACTGGCGAATATTGAACGGAATTCATTGCAGGCAGTATTGTGCAATCCACCGTTCCATCAGCATCATTCAGTAACGGACTATATTGCCTGGCAAATGTTTAATGACGCTAAACGCTGCTTAGCGATTGGCGGTGAATTACGCATTATTGGCAACCGCCATCTGGGATATCATCAGAAGCTAAAACGCCTGTTTGGTAACTGCGAATTGCTGGCTTCCAATAAGAAGTTTGTTATTTTGCGCTCGGTAAAAGCGCCGAGAAAAAGCCGCGCATAAGTGAGATAGTGAAGCAATACCATTAAAAAAGCGCCGGATGATTTAATCCGGCGCTTTTTATTTATTCAGAAAAAACTATTTAATAAACTCAAACACCAATTTACCTTCTTTGACTTCAATACCTTTCGCTAACTTTTGTGCCGTAGCTTCCAGTGCGCTGTTGCTTGGATTCAGCACATAAACTGGCTGATCGTTGAAATAGAGCTGTAACGCGCTATTAAGCAAAGGGATAAAGGTTTTGACGTTTTTCACTGCACCTTGATTAGTTTTCAAGTCGTAATCGGCCAGTTCTAAATCTTTCAGATAAATAGCGCCTTTAACCGGATCAAAATCCGGGCGGGCATTAATGGTTAACTGTAGATTGGCATCCTGATTACCCAGAATAGAAGAAACATCGAATAGCGCATTACCGGAAAGGGTAACTTTATTCGGGACACTGCGACCGATGGTAACATTAAGATTATTCAGCGATAAATTGGCATTGACCAATCCACTCAGGTTAAAACTGCGAGATGCTTTTTCAGTATGGCTGGCTAAATATTGGTTAATCGACTGCTCGCTTAATGAATATTGCGTCACCTGACTACAACCAAACAGAGAGCCGATAATCAGAACGGCAAAAATACGCGAAAAAAATTTAGACATACAAACCCTTTAATCAATAAAAACAGATACGGTTCAGTTATCTGTAGAGTAACAATTCCTGTATAGACAGGGCAAAATTAATTCAGTTCAGGAAATAGCAGCTTTGTCATTGATACGGCTAGGTGAGAACTGCCGATACAGCGCCAGCGCCGTCACGATACCAATAACCCCCAACAATAGCCACGGTATTTGGGGCAGATTGAGTTCATGGCCGATATCATAAAGCCAGCCCCCGCCGGTATAACCAATAGCACCGCCAAATGCCAGACCTAATCTACTGAATCCCATATAGCTGGCTCTGGCGTGAGGATTGGAGAGTGCCGCACTGAGAGTTTCTCTGGCCGGCTCGGCAATAATCAAACCAAGGTAAAAGAAAAATATCAGTGCCAGCACCCCAGACAAGGAGCCGACAAAACCCAGAGGCATCAGACTAAAAGTCATTAGTAATAATCCCGCCATCAAGCGTTGGTCGAGGCGAAAATACTTTTCACTCCAACGTGCAATAGGATAAAGCAGGGAAAGAGAAAGAATGGCCTGAATTAGATACATCCAACGAATGGTTTCTGGCGCACCTGACACTTCATTTACCAGTAATGGCAGCATCAGCATGACTTGGATGGATAACACATAGTAGCCAGTCAGGGTTAACACATAGCGGCGAAAATGGGCGTCATGAATAGCCGCTTTAATGCCGTTCATAATCGGTGCTCTTACCGAGGAAGAGACACGATAAGCTGGTAAAACAAAAGCGTTAAGCGCAGCGGCTAAAACAAAAAATCCGGCGCCAAACCAGCACACCCAGTGAAAATCATAACGCAGTAACCAACTGCCTAAGAGTGCGCCAACTACCACGCCGGCGCTATCTTGCATCATCAGCAATGAATAAAAACGCCCTCGTTCATGTGGGCGGGTCAGTTTTATTACCAAAGCGACTCGTGGAGGATCGAATAGGGTACCGCCAAAGGCAGAAAGTGCACAGGAGAGCATCAATATCCACGGTTGGTCAGCCATCGCCATCGAGGCAAACCCCGCTGCGCGTAACAGCATACCGGTCACGATCAACGGTTTAGCGCCAAAGCGGTCAGCCAACGCACCGCCAAAAATGCCCAATCCCTGTTGTAAAAATTGACGAAGACCCAATGCCAAGCCGACAATTAATGCCGCCCAACCAAGCTGATCAACAAAACGAATAGAAATGAGTGGAAAAACGACAAAAAAACCCAACACAACTAGCAAGTTATCTAATAATAGAAAATACTTACCTAAGCTTCTGACTCGCGACACCCGTGGCATAATTCACCGTAAGCGAAAGAAGAAATAAACAGAGAGGGAATTGTTGGCTATTTTGAACTTAATTGCTGAATAACGATACTATTTTAGTAAACTAGTTTTATCTTTTAATGCGGTCTTTCAATGTTTGAATAAGGGGTGAGGATGTTTGGCTATCGTTCTAATGTTCCTAAAGTATCATTAACGACGGATCGCCTGATTGTGCGCCTTGCCTGTGAGCGTGATGCCTACCGGCTTGCAGAGTATTACACCGAGAATAAAGACTTTCTTAAACCTTGGGAACCGGTACGCGATCAGAGTTATTGCCACCCCTCTGGCTGGCAAGTACGGCTAAATCTGATTAATGAGTTACATAAACAGGGCAATGCCTACTATTTTTTGTTGCTCGATCCGGAAGAAAAAGAGGTCATTGGTGTAGCCAACTTTAGTAACGTTATTCGGGGTGATTTTCACGCCTGTATTTTAGGGTACTCGTTGGGACAAAAATGGCAGGGTCAGGGATTGATGTACGAAGCATTACAGCCGGTACTGCGTTATATGTTTAACCAACAAAAAATGCACCGAATTATGGCTAACTATATGCCGCATAATCATCGCAGTGGTAATTTGTTGTTGCGCCTGGGTTTTGAGCGGGAAGGGTATGCGAAAAGCTATCTGCGGATTGATGGAAATTGGCAAGATCATGTGATGATGGCGCTGGTTAATCTTGACTGGAAACCGGCAATTTAAGGAATTGAATCATGAAATATCAGTTAACGGATAAAGAAGCGCGCGTTATCGGCAGTATGTTAGAAAAAGAAGTCACCACGCCGGATCAATATCCACTATCGTTAAATGGCCTGATGGTTGCCTGTAATCAGAAAACCAGCCGGGATCCGGTGATGGAACTGAGTGAGTTTGATATTCAGGACACGTTGGACAGTTTGCAAAAAAAGCACTTGATACGTCAGGCGGCGGGAACTGGTGGGCGAGTTGCGAAATATGTTCATCGTTTTTGTAATACTGAGTTTGGTAATTTCAAACTGTCCGCAGATGAATTGGCAGTCATCTGTTTATTATTGCTACGCGGACCACAAACTCCAGGGGAACTCAGAACCCGCTCTAACCGCTTGTATGAGTTTAGTGATATTAGTGAAGTGGAACAGGTGCTGGAAGGCTTAGCCAGCCGAGAAGATGGCCCCTTTGTGGTTAAGCTGGAGCGAGAGCCGGGCAGAAGAGAGTGTCGATATGCCCATTTATTTTGCGGCCCGGTCGAGGCAGGTGTGCCAAGTAACGCTTCTGAAGCCCCGCAATCCAGCGAGTTGGGCGAGCGACTGCAACAGTTAGAAAGTGAAGTGGAACAGCTTAAACAACAGGTTGCAGAACTTAGTGAGAAGCTTGAAATATTGGTAGGTTAATTGGTGACGGTGTCACGTTAATTTAGTTTGTTGAGTATTATTTTCCCCTGCAAGGTGAGGCTGTGTAAGCATGCAGGGGAAAAATAATATTTTTATACGCTTTTAGATTGGTGATTCCATTCAGTAACCGTAAACTACGCCTCAGTCAGTCATCGCAACAGCCTGCGGTGCCATTAATAAGAATCGTTGAAATTACATGAATTTATTAAAATCACTGGCCGCTGTCAGCTCCATGACAATGGTTTCTCGAGTTTTGGGCTTTGCCCGTGATGCTATTGTGGCGCGGGCGTTTGGTGCCGGTATGGCGACGGATGCTTTTTTTGTCGCATTTAAACTGCCTAACTTATTGCGGCGGATTTTTGCTGAAGGCGCATTTTCTCAGGCTTTTGTGCCAATTTTAGCTGAGTATAAAACTCAACATGGCGAAGAGGCGACGAGAACCTTTATTGCCTATGTCTCCGGGTTATTGACCTTAGTTCTGGCGTTGGTGACGTTTTTAGGCATTGTTGCCGCTCCCTGGATTATCTGGGTGACCGCCCCCGGGTTTAGTGATGAACCAGAGAAATTTGCCTTAACCACTGAGCTGTTACGCATCACTTTCCCGTATATTTTATTGATTTCGCTGGCGTCGTTGGCCGGAGCCATTCTGAATACCTGGAACCGTTTTTCGGTGCCGGCATTTGCGCCAACGCTGCTGAACGTTAGTATGATTGGCTTTGCCCTGTTTGGTGCGCCATATTTCGATCCTCCGGTTGTGGCGCTGGCATGGGCGGTTGTAGTGGGGGGGATTTTACAACTGCTTTATCAACTGCCTCACTTAAAAAAGATCGGTATGTTGGTACTGCCAAGAATCAACCTGAAGGACAGCGGCGTCTGGCGGGTGATGAAGCAAATGGGGCCAGCGATACTCGGGGTTTCTGTTAGCCAAATTTCTTTGATTATCAATACTATTTTTGCTTCATTTCTGGCTTCTGGCTCAGTGTCTTGGATGTATTACGCTGACCGCCTGATGGAACTGCCTTCCGGCGTATTAGGCGTGGCATTAGGGACAATTTTGCTGCCATCGCTGGCCAAGAGCTTCTCCAGTGGAAATAGTGAAGAATATTCAAGCTTGATGGATTGGGGGCTTAGACTTTGCTTTTTACTGGCTTTACCGTGTTCTGTGGCGCTGGGTGTGATGTCAGAACCCTTGATTAAGTCTTTGTTTCAGTATGGTCAGTTTAGCGCTCACGATGCGGCTATGACGCGTCAGGCGCTGATTGCCTATTCTATCGGGTTAATGGGGCTGATTTTGGTGAAAGTGCTGGCACCAGGGTTCTATTCACGCCAGGACATCAAAACACCGGTTAGAATCGCAATTTTTACCCTATGCGCCACTCAGTTAATGAATCTGGCATTTATTGGTCCGTTAAAACATGCGGGTCTGGCGTTATCGATTGGTATTGCTGCCTGCATCAACGCCGGTTTACTTTATTGGCAGTTGCATAAACGTCAGTATTTTCAGCCGAAGGCAGGATGGGGAAGCTTCTTTCTGAAATTGATCGCAGCATTGCTGGTAATGACCGCCGCATTAATCGGCATGATGTATATTATGCCCGCTTGGGATGAAGGAAATATGCTGATGCGAATTCTGAGGCTGCTCTTGATAGTGGTGGTCGGTGTTGTGGCTTATTTTGGTACGCTGGCCGCGTTGGGATTCCGGATTAGGGATTTTGCTCGCAGGATAGGGTAAGGTTGGATTAAATAGTAAGGCAGTTAACTGCTTGTTAGGTAAGTTTAATAACAGCGAAAGTTTCGTCCACTATAAGTACGGAGAATGAATTAACGGTGGTACACGTGGCCGAGCAGAGGGCGTTAAGGGCGAACGCCCTCTGCACACCCGCGCCTTCGCCCCCGAATTCAGGTCGCCTACGGCGACTTCCCTCCGCCTTCGTTCGGGTTAACGCACCGGCGCTGATTCTGTTATTCGCCTTATTGCATAAGTCTCACCCTAACGGGCCAGCACAAGTGCTGTTCAAAATGGCTAACGCCATTTAGTCCGGAGAAGCAGCGCCTCGCCCATCATCCCTGATGCGCGTGCTCCCTCACTCAGTTGTCGGCTGAATTCCAGCGCTCAATAAAAAGGACATAAAGAGAAAATACATTTATGTCCTTAAAATTAAGCTCCTAGGCCTATCTTTCTTACATTCGCTCTACGGTCTGAATACCCAGCGTATCTAAACCGATTTTCAGCGTACGGGCGGTTAACGCAGCAAGCTTCAAGCGGCTCTGGCGCGTCGCCTCGTCATCGGCGTTCAGAATAGGGCAGTTCTCATAGAAACCGGAGAATAAGCCGGCTACATCATACAAATAGGCACACATCACATGTGGCGTTCCTTCGCGGGCAACGGTATACAGCGTTTCTTCAAACTGTAATAGACGGGTTGCCAGCGCTTTTTCCCGATCGTCGGTGATGTTCAGTGTACCGGTCAGATTGTTTTCGTCGATGCCAGCACGTTTAAAGATAGAAGCGACACGGGTGTAGGCATATTGCATATATGGTGCGGTGTTGCCTTCCAGCGCCAACATAATATCCCAGTCGAAGATATAGTCTGTGGTGCGGTTTTTCGATAAGTCGGAATACTTCACGGCACCGATACCAACGGCGTTAATTACTTCACGCAGCTCATCGGGCTGCATATCCGGGTTTTTATCCAGAATCAATGAATGCAGTTTAGCATCGGCGTTTTCAATCGCTTCATCTAACAGGTCGGATAGCTTAATGGTGCCGCCAGAACGCGTTTTGAACGGTTTGCCGTCTTTACCCAGCATCATACCGAACATATGGTGTTCCAGAGAGACATCATCAGGGATATAACCGGCTTTACGTACGATTGTCCATGCCTGCATCAGGTGTTGATGCTGACGAGAGTCGATATAGTAAAGCACGCGTTCAGCGCCAAGGGTTTCATAACGGTATTTAGCGCAGGCAATATCCGTGGTGGTGTAGAGGTAGCCGCCATCATTCTTTTGAATGATTACGCCCATCGGTTCACCTTCTTTGTTTTTAAACTCATTCAAATAAACAACGATAGCGCCTTCGCTTTCTTCAGCGATACCTCGGGCTTTGAGGTCAGCCACGATGCCTGGCAGCATTGCATTATAGATGCTCTCACCCATAACGTCGTCGACGGTTAACGTCACGTTTAAACGTTGGTAGGTCAGGATATTCTGATGCATGGTGACATCGACCAGTTTACGCCACATTGAACGGCAATATTCATCGCCGCCCTGTAGCTTAACCACGTACTCACGGGCACGTTCAGCAAAGACTGGATCGGCGTCGTAATGTTGCTTAGCTGCACGGTAGAAGGCTTCTAAATCGGACAGGGTCATATTATCAGCATGTTCATTTTCCATCTTTTCCAGATAGGCAATTAACATACCAAACTGCGTTCCCCAGTCACCAACGTGGTTGGCGCGGATAACGTTATGACCTAAAAACTCCAGAGTACGGACTACAGCATCACCGATAATGGTTGAGCGCAGGTGGCCTACGTGCATCTCTTTGGCGACGTTAGGCGCTGAGTAGTCAACAACGATGGTCTGTTTCTTGGCCGGAGTGACGTTGAGTTTATCGTCTTTTAATGCTGCTTCGGCATGAGAAGCCAGCCAGTTTGGATCTAAAAAGATATTGATAAATCCCGGACCGGCGATTTCAACTTTATTGGCAATCGGTGAGAGATCCAGATGAGTCAATACCTGCTCAGCCAGCTGGCGAGGGGGAAGTCCGAGTTGTTTCGCGACAGCCATAATGCCATTGGCTTGATAATCACCAAACTGTGTTTTAGCTGATTGACGCACATGCGCTTCACAATCTGCAGGTGCGCCAGCAGCAATGAGCGCTTGGGTAATTTTATCTGATAAAAGAGCCTGTATATTCACCGGGTTACCTTATAACTCTGTAAGAAAAAGTCGTAAATGAAGACCAGAGAGCTTCGCTTGGGGCTGGTCAATTCACGACTTTATGAATGATAAAAATTTAACTTTACGAATAATACCCGATATTACGGGTTACGTCAGCTGCTGTAGGGGGAAGAAAAGTGAAGTAATTTACCCAGAGCTAACGGTGAAATATCAATAAAAAGAGAAAATAAACGCTAAATTCTGATTAAGTCGATACCTGATTTGGTATTCGGCATCAGTGGTGATTGGGTTTGTATTGCAGTGAGATGTCCAGTTCTTTGTCTTCTATTTCCGCATCATCTTTAGAGGAAAACATGCACATAAAGACATTGGTGGCGATAGTAAGAAATACCATAATTAAGAATGGGATACATAGAAATAGTGTATTCATTAATGAGAGTGGAACACCATTAACATAAACAAAATAATAGAAAAATTTCATCAGCGAAATGATCGGTAACATGCACCAGAAAAGCAAAAACATAATGTTAAGGGTTTTGTTTAAGAACAGCGAGTGAGTCTGATTTTGATTGGACTTTAGATCAGACAGCATACGAACGGGCTTTTTGCTGCATTGTTCCAGCTGTTTTTCCAATTGATTTACGTGCTTATACCAGCTCTTATGCCAATAGTTATTGTTTATGGTAATGCGAAACCAAGCATGTGCAACGGTAATACCCATAATGGATATTACCATTTCAATAAAATAGGTAATCAATGTGGGGGTGCTGAAAAAAACGATACCGAAGAAAAAAGTGATAATGGCAGCGATAGCCAGAAAAAACATGCAACGACGCCAATATGACTGAGCTTCCGCTTTCTTCATATTATGCGCGTGTTTTAGCGACATTCTTGTCAAGTGACATAAATCATTGCACACATGTGCGCCCTCGGATTTATGCACTGGATCTTTAGTTGAGTGCATGTTCATCTATCATCCATTATAGATATACTACCCACAGCTTACCTGAATAGGCGGAAATACTCAATGGACATTCTATAGTGGGTTATATACTGTCTATTGTTTGTATTTTTTCAGCTGACGCAGGGAAATATCAATAACTTATCTGTTGTATATTTAATTATTAAATAAAATTATAGTTTGACGATTTTATACAGGATGAATTTAATACTAGCAATAGGGAGTAGCACAAAAAAATAAATGGTATTGTAATGGTAATCTTTTAAGGTATCGATTAAATCAATATGTGATTTTTTCAGATAACACACTGATTGATATTGTATATTTTTTGTCCGAAAATATGTTGTGCATTATTTTATTTATGGTGAAAATAAATAAAAATATTCTGCCGCAATAAATGTTTTGTACGACAAGTTATTTTTATGGTTTTGATATTGTCATATTTATTAGCAAATGCTAATAAAATTATTATTGTTTAAAAAAATTAAAATATGATTTTAATTTATTATGAATTTCAAATGAAAACGCTTTGGGTAACATACATAATAAATATTAATAATCAGAGAGTTAATTGCGATGGCGAATTTTATTTTAGAGGCATTTATTCAGTCAGAGAGACTCGCTATACTATCATTATCATGGCGTAAGAAGGGAAGGTGTGATGTATGAAGTTTTATCATGAAATTGATAGTGACGGTTCGAATACCGACATTTGCTATAGCGTGACCATTTTAGGAACGGATTTAAGGGCTTCAAAGCGGATACGGCATCCAGCTAGCCGAATTAAGCATGAGCAGGCCAAAAAAGCACTCAGGCGTGCTTTGTGCAAAACCAAAAAATTTATTCGCACCCATGGGTTATCTAAAGAGGCCTGGGGAGCTTTTTGCGGTAAATAATAAAGCGCTATCAGGTGATTTCTTTAAGTTTTTCAGCGACATCGTTGAGGCCTTTAAACGGAAGGTCGTTTAATAAGGTAAACCTGTAGTTATTGACTTTTGCCAGCATGTATTTTAACTCATCACCGTAAATAACAAATCCATCTGGAATATCCGTTTCGAAACGGATATTGCCATTGAACACACTAATCGTGTACCCATTCCATCTCATTTTATTCATATATGTTCTCCACCGTGTCACTGCTTACGGTTAGAGCGGCACAACGTTAACAAAAATTAAATCGAATTTTGCAAACAGGCAAAGATCTTTTGGTTATCGAGCACTTAGCGAACATCTAATCCAGTCAATTTGCTTGATGTTAAGTGATTAAATATCAGTTGGTTAATTTTTGTGGTTAATTTTAGTTATAGGCAGCATCTATTATATCCTCTGAAAAATAGAAATATTAACCGCTACCATCTACTCTTGATATGTATGGTTAACAATAACGGGTTGGGTTCTTTATCCGGTATTAAATAGTCATTTTAGGGGGAGTTATGGGGTTTATTGCCTGGATTATCTTAGGATTGCTGGTCGGTGTTATTGCTAAGTGGTTAATGCCTGGCCAAGACGGGGGTGGTTTCTTTATGACCATCATTCTCGGTATTATTGGGGCATTAGTCGGGGGATATATCAGTTCGTTCTTCGGTTTTGGTTCCGTTGATGGCTTTAACATTGGTAGTCTGGTGATTGCGGTGTTAGGGGCAATGTTAGTTTTGTTTATTTATCGCAAAATAAAAAGCTGATCGCTGATAGCTCTCATATTCAGCCGTAGATTATTAAGTCTGCGGCTGATTTTTTTGACCATCGGGTAGAAAAAGTCAGACGCTGGCTTTGAAGGCATGTAATCGATTCATTGCCTTAGTCACATCTTCTTTAATTAGGATATCAGTGCAGCGAACGGCCTCATCGATAGCGTCATCGATCATTTTTTGTTCACTGGCAGGTGGCTTTCCTAATACAAATCCAGTCACTTTATTTTTATCGCCAGGATGACCAATACCAATTCTTAAACGGTAAAAATTCGGGTTGTTGGCTAATTTATTAGCAATATCTTTTAAGCCGTTGTGTCCACCATTACCACCACCTAATTTGAGTTTGGCAATCCCGGGAGGAAGGTCGAGTTCGTCATGAGCGACTAAAATTTCTTCTGGAGCAATACGGAAAAAGTTTGCCATAGCCAGTACTGATTTGCCGCTCAGGTTCATAAACGTAGTAGGGACCAAGAGTCTGACGTCCTGTCCACCTATATTCAGACGGGCGGTATAGCCAAAAAATTTAGCTTCTTCTTTTAGAGATTGGTTATAACGCTCAGCCAGCAGGTCAACATACCAGGCACCGGCGTTATGACGGGTTAAGGCGTATTCTGCCCCCGGATTGGCTAAGCCGACGATTAATTTAATGCTGCTCACGATTAATTCCATTCCTACTGCTATTGGGTGTGTTTCGATAGTTTCTTTATCAGGTAGTTGCCCTAAACAAAGAAAGGTCGAAATAACAAGCCCGCCATTTTACCCTCGATGGCTTGAATTACAAAGTAAAGCTATCAGTTATGGCAAAGTGCACGGCTGATTTGTTAAATCACAGTATTTTGCCGAAAGCATGAATCGTTAAAGAGGATAATTAATGAAATGTAAGGAAAATGTAAGAAAAGTTTAGCAGCATGTGATCATAACCACACACTATCTGTGGATGTCTGTCTATACTCATAATGAAAACGTGGTTAAATCATGGTGATTGTCACTTCAGCAAGCATTTGATATTTGGTGGAGGGCTTTATGAAACGCAGAAACGCAGTTTTACTCGGTAACATCTTAATGGGACTAGGTCTGATTTCAATGATTGGTGGTGTCGGCCTGACCATCGTAGGTAATATGGGGGGAGTAGCTCTTTTACCTGGCGATTTGGCGCATATTCCTATTATGGGTATTTTTATCGGTGCTTTAGTATGGTTGGTGGGTGCCCGTGTTGGGGGCAGAGATCGAATTGCCGATCGCTATTGGTGGATTAAACACTGTAACGATGATAAATATCGTCATAAACACTTATAGAAATTAGCGAAGAATTCTCACTATAGTCCAGTCAGTATCAGTGGCATATTGTTATTCGCTTAATCTTATGGCATGACTTTCGGTACTACGTAAAACCCCGCTATTCATCATAATGAATAACGGGGTTTTGTTCAGGCAATTTCTATTAGTGCTCAAACATCGCAGAAATTGACTCTTCATTGCTGATGCGACGAATAGCTTCAGCCAACATGCCAGAAAGCGTTAACGTACGAACTTTGTTAATCGCTTTAATTTCAGCCGATAGTGGAATAGTGTCACAAACCACTACTTCATCAATCACTGAATTCTTTATGTTATCAACCGCATTACCAGAGAAGATAGGGTGTGTTGCGTAAGCAAATACGCGTTTAGCACCACGTTCTTTCAGTGCTTCAGCTGCTTTACACAAGGTACCGCCGGTATCGATCATGTCATCGACTAATACGCAGTCACGACCGTTAACGTCACCGATAATATGCATAACCTGAGAAACGTTAGCGCGAGGGCGACGTTTATCAATGATAGCCATATCTGTATCGTTAAGCAGCTTCGCAATCGCACGAGCCCGTACAACACCACCGATATCTGGGGAGACAACGATTGGGCTTTCCAGATTCTGCTGTAGCATATCTTCTAATAAAATTGGACTACCAAAAACGTTATCAACCGGTACATCAAAGAAACCTTGAATTTGCTCTGCGTGCAGATCAACGGTTAATACGCGGTCAACGCCAACGCTAGAAAGAAAATCTGCGACAACTTTTGCCGTAATAGGTACACGGGCAGAACGTACGCGACGGTCTTGACGGGCATAACCAAAGTAAGGAATTACCGCGGTAATACGACCAGCAGAGGCACGACGCAGTGCATCAACCATAACGACTAATTCCATTAAATTGTCATTGGTTGGTGCGCAGGTGGATTGGATAATAAAAATATCGCCACCACGTACGTTTTCATTAATTTGAACGCTCACTTCACCGTCACTAAAACGGCCTACGGCGGCGTCACCGAGCGATGTATAAAGACGATTGGCTACACGTTGTGCTAGTTCCGGCGTAGCGTTACCAGCAAAGAGCTTCATGTCAGGCACGAGAAGAACCTCAGGCTTGCATCCAGATAAGATATCACCATTGACGAAATATCCGACGCATTGATGATATACGAAAATAGAGATCACAAAATGTTGTAAGCAGGGCCGACTCCAAATATGGCTTTGATTACAACATTAAAGTGGGACTCATTCTTGCCTTGAGAGTACAGATTGCAGCGGAGAGGTATTAACACCTTGCGCAACAAAGCCATGTAACCACTCAGGGGCTTGTTTTAACACGTTCAGGGCAGCTGCTTGAGATTCGAATTCAGCAAACACACAAGCACCCGTTCCAGTTAAACGTGACGGAGCATATTCTAACAGCCAAGAAATGAGCTGTTCAACCTCGGGGAACCTTTTTCTTGCGATTGGTTCACAATCATTTGAAAAAGGCGTGTCCAAAAGGGTCAATAATGACCGTTTTGGGGTATTGCGTATTAAATCTGCATCAGAAAATATCACCGGAGTGGCAATATGTACACCAGGATGTGCAACCAGATACCATTTTTCTTTCGGTTCTGCCGGCTGAAATTTTTCACCTACGCCTTCAGCAAAGGCCGCGTGACCATAAATAAATACCGGTACGTCCGCACCCAGTTCCAGCCCTATTTGGCACAGTTCATCAACTGTAACATGACATTTCCACAGATGGTTCAGCGCCACCAGAACTGTTGCAGCATTGGAGGAACCGCCGCCGAGGCCGCCACCCATGGGTAAAATTTTCTCAATCGTAATATCAGCACCCAGTTTACAGCCGCTGAACTGCTGCAGGCGTTTTGCAGCCCGTACAATGAGGTTTTGTTGCTCAGGTACGCCATCAAGAGGCGTAAGTAGCCGAATTTGCTCGTCCTGACGTACGGTAAAATTAAGCGTGTCACCGTAATCCAGGAACTGAAACAGGGTTTGTAAATCATGGTAGCCGTCAGGGCGACGGCCAGTAATATACAAAAATAGATTTAATTTAGCGGGGGAAGGCCAGTTCACCATTATTGTAGTGTCCAGTTATCCATTTTCAATTTAATACGATCTTCGCCATGAACGATCTCTAAGCGGCTAGGAAGAGCTGGCTGAACATTGGTATTGTAATCTTGATACTCTACAGTCCAAAGCTGCCCATTTTGAGTGAGGGAAACTTTATGCAATCGCGCTTCTGGCGAAAGGGTAAAATCTTTGGCATCGGCAGGCAAGCCCAACATCCACTGGCGCATATTGTTGAGCGGAATGGTCATACCGGTTAATTCCTGAATCATTTTTTCGGCGTCATCACTCACGTAACGCTGGCCTTTATCATCCGTTAATTGTACCAAGCCCGGCTGTACATTTAACTCCATCACGGTATTACCCAGTGGATTGGTGAGCACTAAACGATAGCGATCAGGATTTTGTTGTTGCCAGTAAAAACGAGCGTAAACTTTTTGTTGTGACGAGATATAGGCGAATGCGCCACGAGTCTGATATTGCTCTAGCGTTTTAACTTGCTGCTCGTGTTTTTTCCACTCTGGAGAAGTAACGGATGTCGCTGGGCTGCCTGAATTACCGGTCAGGGTACAGGCAGTTAACAATAGGCTAGCCAGTGGGATCAGTTTTAAAAGCGTAGAAGTCCGTATTAATTTCATGATGTTCTCGTCGGGATCTTATCAATGATGGGTAACGCTAAAGGGCTTATGGCCAAACGTCAATCGGATTGTTTATCCACCAAGAAGTATAACCGTTTTGTGCTTATTAATCTTGCAAAGGCGGCATCACACTAACGTGTCACTTTTATTGATAGTCAGCATCAAGTAGAATATCGCAATAAAATAACGGTTCAACCGTGAATGGACAATAACAATAACTGTTTCATGACTCTGCTTGCACTTGGAATCAATCATAAAACCGCACCGGTATCACTGCGAGAGAAGGTTACTTTTTCCCCTGATACTTTAGGTGATGCATTGCATAGCCTGCACCAACAACCCATGGTGCAGGGCGGCGTTGTGCTGTCTACCTGTAACCGAACAGAACTGTATTTGAGTATTGAGCACGATGAGCAGGCTCAGCAAAAACTGGTTAACTGGCTGTGTCAGTATCACAAATTATCTGTGGATGAATTGAGCAAGAGTCTTTATTGGCATAAAGGTTCAGATGCGGTTAATCACTTAATGCGTGTTGCCAGTGGGTTGGATTCTTTGGTTTTGGGCGAACCACAGATTCTCGGTCAGGTAAAAAAAGCGTTTGCCGAGTCTCAGGAGCATTGCAAGCTCAATACTGAGTTGGAGCGTTTGTTTCAGAAGTCTTTTTCCGTGGCTAAACGCGTCAGAACTGAAACGGAAATCGGCTCCAGCGCTGTTTCAGTCGCATTTGCTGCCTGCACCTTAGCCCGCCAGATTTTTGAATCGATGTCTGATGTGAATGTTTTGTTAGTTGGCGCAGGTGAAACCATTGAACTGGTGGCTCGTTATTTGCGAGAGCATCAGGTTAAGAAAATGGTGATTGCTAACCGAACCCGGGAAAGAGCACAGCAATTGGCCAATGAAGTTCAGGCTGATGTGATTACCTTACCTGAGATTGATGAACGCTTGTATAAAGCCGATATTGTTATTAGTTCTACCGCCAGCCCGCTACCCATCATCGGTAAAGGGATGGTTGAGCGTTCTTTGAAGGCGCGACGCAACCAACCCATGCTGTTTATTGATATTGCCGTACCGCGGGATATCGAGCCGGAAGTCGGTGATTTGTCAAACGTTTATCTGTATACCGTTGATGATTTACACGCGATTATTGAACATAACCTGTCGCAGAGAAAGGCTGCGGCAGTGCAGGCTGAAGATATTGTTCAGCAGGAAAGTGCCAATTTTATGGCGTGGATACGCTCACAATCGGCCGTTTCTACTATTAAGGATTATCGTGCCATGGCGGACGATATCCGCAAAGAACTGGTAGAAAAAGCCTTGGGTGCAATAGAACAGGGCGCGGATGTTGAAAGTACCATTAATGAGCTTTCCAATAAGTTAACCAACCGTCTTATCCACGCACCAACCAAGTCTTTACAGAAAGCGGCTAGTAGTGGCGATCTGGAACAGTTAAATGTATTACGCGACAGCCTTGGGCTAGAGCAGTATTAGTTTTCTTTTATTCATAGGGTATTTAGCCACGCATGAAACCTTCTATTGTAGCTAAGTTAGAAGCACTACAAGAGCGTCACGAAGAAGTACAGGCACATCTGGGAGATGCATCGGTTATCGCCGATCAGGATCGTTTTCGTGCACTTTCAAAAGAATATGCCCAATTGGGCGATGTGACAGACTGCTTCCGTCAGTGGCAACAAGTTCAGGAAAATTTGGCCACGGCAGAAATGATGTTGGCCGATCCTGAAATGCGTGAAATGGCTCAGGAAGAAATTGATGAAGCCAAACAGCAGACGGAAGTGTTAGAACAGCAACTGCAGGTTTTATTACTACCGCAAGATCCTGATGATGAACGTAACTGTTATCTGGAAGTTCGCGCCGGTACTGGCGGCGATGAAGCGGCTATTTTTGCCGGTGACCTGTTCCGTATGTATAGCCGCTACGCTGAATCCCGCCGCTGGCGTGTAGAGATCATGAGCGCCAACGACGGTGAGCACGGTGGTTATAAAGAAATTATCGCGAAAATTTCCGGTGATGGGGTTTATGGTCAACTGAAGTTTGAGTCGGGTGGTCATCGGGTTCAACGCGTGCCGGAAACTGAATCACAAGGGCGCATTCATACTTCCGCCTGTACAGTTGCTATTCTGCCGGAAATCCCGGAGGCTGAATTGCCAGAGATTAACCCGGTTGATTTGAAAATTGATACCTTCCGCTCATCAGGGGCAGGTGGACAGCACGTTAACACCACGGATTCCGCCATTCGCATTACCCACTTACCTACCGGTATCGTGGTGGAGTGTCAGGATGAGCGTTCTCAGCATAAGAACAAAGCGAAAGCGTTATCGGTGTTGGGTGCCAGAATCCGAGCTGCAGAAATGCAGAAACGACAGTCGGAAGAAGCCTCAACGCGTCGTAATCTGTTAGGTTCAGGGGATCGCTCTGACCGTAATAGAACCTATAACTTCCCTCAAGGACGGGTTACTGACCATCGAATAAACCTAACGGTATATCGTTTGGATGAGGTGATGGAAGGGAAGTTGGATATGTTAATTCAACCGATTGTTCAAGAATATCAGGCAGACCAATTGGCTGCGCTGTCAGAACAAGATGCATAATTTTAACTGATGACATTTAATCAATGGCTTCAACAAGCCATCACTAAGTTGACCGGTGGTGATAGCCCTAAGCGAGATGCGGAAATTTTGCTGGGATATGTCACCGGAAAAACCCGAACTTTTCTGATGGCGTTCAGTGAAACTATGCTGACCGCCGATCAGGTAAACCGTCTGGATGAATTACTGAATCGCAGAATAAACGGGGAACCTATTGCCTATCTAGTCGGCACCCGTGAGTTTTGGTCACTGCAGTTAAAAGTTTCCCCCGTCACTTTAATTCCTCGTCCGGACACCGAAAAATTGGTGGAGCTGGCGCTGGAACGTTTACCAACGATAGATTGCGATATTCTCGATCTAGGAACGGGAACTGGGGCGATAGCGCTGGCTTTGGGCAGTGAGCGGCCGGACTGTTCGGTTACCGGAATTGATTATCAGGCAGAGGCCATTTCTTTGGCGCAGGATAATGCGGATAATCTGAATATCAACAATGTTCATTTTATGCAAGGGGATTGGTTCGAGCCATTCAACGATGCCTATTTTGATATGATAGTCAGTAATCCCCCTTATATTGATAAGCAGGACCCTCACCTGAGTCAGGGGGATGTCCGTTATGAACCGGATAGTGCGTTGATTGCTGCTCAGGAAGGTTTAGCTGATTTACGTCATATTGTTGAGCATGCGCCGGAATACCTCAAGTCAGGAGGATGGTTATTGCTTGAACATGGTTGGACGCAGGGCGAGCAGGTTCGCCAGTTATTTCAACAGCGCGGGTTTGAATTGATTGCAACCCATCAGGACTATGGCGGCAATGAACGTGTAACGCTAGGCCGCTGGTTCGACCCTCAGGCTTGAACAACAAGCCATAAGCATCAGATATAAAAACAGGAACGGCTATTTATGTACATATGGGTAAAGCAATTACATATTATTACTGCGCTGATTAGCATCACATTGTTCGTTCTCCGTTTTTACTGGAAGTGGCGTGGTGCAGCGATTATGCAGCAACGCTGGCTCAAAATAGCACCGCATCTGAATGATACGGTTTTATTCATCACCGGTATTGTGCTGATTTTTATTACGCATTTTTATCCGTTCAGCATTCAAGGTACTTGGATGACGGAAAAACTGTTTGCAGTCATTATTTATATTGGTTTAGGTCATGTAGCCTTGGGTAAACGAGCCAAAAACCAGAAAATTAGAATCACGGCTTTTATCGCTGCCATATTATGTCTGTATCTGATAGTCACTTTAGCCATTAATAAAATGCCGTTAGTGATGGGGTATGTATGAAAAGCGAAGATATCGCTGACTTTGAATTTGACAACCACCCGTTAAGCGAAGGGATTTGTCTGATTACTCGGTTAATTCGTGATGATTTTTCTGAGGAGCAAGTTTGGCATCAGCTTGACCTACTGGCAGAGAAAGCCAGAGCGGTTATTTCTGTCGATATCGATGCTGATGCGCAATTAGAGCAGTTATTGCACCTTTTCTATGGTACATGGGGATTTGGTGGTGCCGGTGGTATTTATAATTTATCCGATACGTTGTGGTTGGATAAAGTGTTAAAAACCCATCAGGGGGCTCCGTCATCCTTAGGCCTTATCTTAATGTATATCGCTGAACGCTTAGGTATTCCTCTTTATCCGGTTATTTTTCCAACGCAGTTATTAGTGAAAGCTGACTGGTTAGATGGGGAAAGCTGGGTGATTAATCCATTGAACGGTGAGACATTAACCTGTGATATTTTGGATGCCTGGCTTAAGGGGCATTTAGGTATCAGTGCGAGTCTGGATTATGAAGACTTGAGTGATGCAGAAAATAGCCAGATTATTATGAAGCTGCTAACGTCCCTAAAAGGGGCGTTGATGCAGGAAAATCAACCGGAGTTAGCCTTAAGAGCCAGTGAGCTGATGTTGAGCTTCGATCCGGAAGACCCTTATGAAATTCGCGACCGCGGGCTGATCTACGCGCAACTGGAATGTCATCATATTGCCGCCAAAGATCTCGGCTATTTTGTTGAGCAGTGCCCGGAAGATCCGGTAACGGAAATTATTAAGCTACAGCTTAATAGCATTGAACAGAGTAATATTACGCTTCACTAGTCCGAGAAAAACGGAATCGAAGTTGCTTCAACCTGATTAAGATTATCGATAAAAATTAAGGAACCGACCGTATGAGTCAGAAAGTGGTTAAGATTGGCGACATTAATGTAGCGAATGACCTGCCATTTGTCCTGTTTGGTGGTATGAATGTGCTGGAATCTCGCGATTTAGCGATGCGTATTTGTGAACATTACGTTACCGTTACGCAGAAATTGGGCATTCCTTACGTATTTAAAGCCTCTTTTGATAAAGCAAACCGCTCATCCATTCACTCTTATCGTGGCCCAGGTCTGGAAGAGGGAATGAAGATTTTTCAGGAGCTGAAACAAACTTTCGGCGTGAAAACCATTACCGACGTTCATGAGATCGCTCAGGCTAAGCCAGTAGCAGAAGTTGTTGATGTTATTCAATTGCCGGCATTCTTGGCTCGCCAAACTGATTTAGTTGAGGCAATGGCTCGTACTGGTGCGGTAATTAACGTTAAAAAGCCACAGTTTGTTAGCCCAGGTCAAATGGGAAATATCGTTGATAAATTTAAAGAAGGCGGAAACGATCAGGTTATTCTGTGCGATCGTGGTAGCAACTTTGGTTATGATAATTTAGTGGTTGATATGTTGGGCTTTAACGTGATGAAACAGGTGACCGGTGGCCATCCTGTTATTTTTGACGTTACCCATGCGCTACAGTGCCGTGACCCGTTAGGTGCAGCTTCCGGTGGTCGTCGAGCTCAGGTTTCTGAGTTGGCTCGTTCAGGCATGGCTGTGGGTATTGCTGGTCTGTTTATTGAGGCTCATCCAGATCCACTGCACGCAAAATGTGATGGCCCATCAGCACTGCCGCTGGATAAGCTGGAGCCGTTCCTGATGCAGATGAAAGGGATTGACGATCTGGTGAAAAGTTTTCCAGAGTTAGATACCAGTAAGTAATAAGCATAAACGTTTAACATAGACGTTTAAAAAGGGGAAACCACGGTTTCCCCTTTTTGCCGCTTTTTTTCAGCAAGACTGACGTTTTTACCAGAGTAGGCTAAACGGAACTTATTATTATTTAGTTGATTCCTAAAGTGTTGCGCTTGTATTAGGTTAAGATTGTTTCAGTAAATGCTACTAATTGTTTCAACGTGTTGATTAAGATTACTTGCATGTTAGTATCTCCAAATTCTCAAAGGGTTGAGAACATCTTATTGCTGTTTAGGGAGATAGCGCATGTTAAAAAAACTTTGTTTAATCGTACCATTAATCATTTCTCCAACGGTTTTTGCCGGTAATGCTTATAGTGGCAAAGATTATTGTCAGATTAAGAAGGAGAAAATTCTTCAGCAAATGGAGTACGCTAAACAATATAATAATATGAATCGGTTAGCCGGTTTAGAGCGTGCGTTGAGCAACGTTGAGGCACACTGCACAAACGGAAATTATCGTGCTAATGCCGAACAAAAGGTCGCAGATAAAGAGCGTAAGGTTGCCAAGCGACAGGCTGAGCTGGAAAAAGCCAGAGTATCTGGTAAAGCAGAGAAGATCGCTAAGAAAGAGCGTAAGCTGAGAGAAGCTGAGATCGAATTAGATGAAGCGCTAGGCCGTCTGTAGTAAATCCATCAATCACGCATATTTTTATGCCCTGCCAGAAATGACAGGGCTTTTTAGTATTTACGATAGTTTTTGCTCACTGGCAGCAAGGGCTTCCGTGATTGAGGCATAGAAGGCCAACTTACCCGTAATCGGCTTAATACCAGCTCTGGCTAAGGTCTTCAGCGGTTGATATTGGATATCGCAGTTAATCAACTCTGTTTCTGGCGGTAGGGCATCAATAAAGCGCTGGAAGGCACTCAACCCTCCTGCATCCAGTACCGGTACCGCATCCCACTGTAGGATAATAACCCGTTGATTTTCAATTAGGTTGGTAAGCTCGTTAAAGATCCGTTCAGCAGCAGCAAAAAATAGTGGGCCGCTAACTCGCATCACCAGACGGTTATCATTGGATTCGCCGATAATTTCGCTTAAACGCGTCATCCGAGCGATACGGCGCATAAACAGCAGAGAAGCCAGCACAATACCTACGGTAATGGCGATAACCATATCAAATAGTACCGTGAGGGACATGCATAACAGCATCACGATAATATCGTCTTTTGGCGCTCGCCTGAGGATATCCAGAACTTTATGAGCCTCACTCATATTCCATGCGACTAGTAGTAGCAATGATGACATGGCCGCTAGCGGTAAATAGGAGAGTGCCGGCGCCAATATTAACAAGGCCATGATCACCAGAATAGCGTGAATGATGGCGGAAATTGGGGACGTTGCGCCAGCGCGAACGTTAGCGGCGGAGCGGGCAATGGCTGCCGTGGCGGTAATACCACCAAAGAAAGGCGCGGTAATATTGCCTAATCCCTGACCGATAAGCTCACCATTGGAATGGTGCTTCTTGCCGGTCATGCCGTCCAGCACAACGGCACACAATAATGATTCGATGGCACCCAGCATAGCCATGGAAAAAGCAGCAGGAAGCAGGGCTGAAAGGGTATTCCAGCTTAAGTCAAAAGCCTTGCCATTGCTGGCGGGGAGATCCCAAGGGAGGACAAATTGCGGCAAAATCGGCGGAATACCATTACCGCTACTGCCGTCCGGCATTAAATAGTGAAATTTTGAGCCAATCGTTGCGACAGAGAAACCGAACCAAGAAAGAATCGCCATAACAGCGGTACCTGCCAATAGCGCTGGAAGGTGACCAGGAATGCGTAATCCCAAACGTGGCCATAGAATAAGTACTGCCAGAGTAATGCTGGCGATAAGCGTATCAGCCCAGTTGATTGTCGGCATAGCAGAAGCCAGAGCAATCACTTTATCAATATAGTGTTCAGGGACATCCAGCGTCAGGCCAAAGAAATCCTTAACCTGCATAGTGGCGATGGTAATACCAATACCGGAGGTAAATCCCAACGTTACCGAAATAGGGATATATTCAATCAGGCGACCAAAGCGGGCTAGCCCCATAGCAATCAGGAAGAAACCTGACATCAGGGTGGCAATAAGTAAGCCAGACAGGCCAAACTGTTGAGAAACAGGGTAGAGGATAACCACAAAGGCGGCAGTTGGACCGGAAACGCTATAGCGTGAACCACCGGTAACGGCAATCACAATACCGGCAATGGCCGAAGTATAAAGACCGTATTGGGGGGGAACGCCACTGGCAATAGCCAAAGCCATCGCCAGTGGGATCGCAATAATACCCACGGTAATACCGGCAATAACATCTTTGAGAAAACGTTGTAGTGTGTAGGCTTCATGCCAACAAGCATCAATTAATGCGCTGAACGGTCTAATACCGTTAATTCCATGCTTTTTCATCTTTGAATAAACCTAGCCATCAAAACGTGAAAAAAATGGCGGGCCGCCTAAGCCGCCCGTCGCAATTCTATTGGATAACCATACTCTTTTTAAAAATATATTTCATGGGAATATATCAATTTATCCCGCTATTTATGAGTAACTCATCTGTAGCATCATTAATGTATATTAAAGCATCAATGAACACCTGTGTACCGGCGGTGAACCTTTTGTTAAAAAGACAGTTAAGCCAGTCAGGGTGGCGTGTTCCGCGGTGGTGGGCCGATTTTAATTAACGTTATAATATATAAAATAATTTCATGGTAATTAAAGTAATAAGATTGATTCATCAGGCAGCTAAATATTATTGGCTATTTTTGTTATTTAAACTGATGACTAACATTGAACCTTGAAATAATGAAAAGTATCAACATTGAATCGTGGGAATAGGGGGAAAGTTGTCGGGTATCACTTCGAAGTATGCGGTAGGTTTAATAAAAAGCCTTCAGAATCGGAAAGATAACTGAAGGCTTTAATGTTTAACGGTTAGACATTACTTTACTTCAGCAGATTTAAAATCATCGGTTGAGGTCCAGATACGGTAACGAACTTGAATGTCTTTTGGGGTGTAAATAACGATAGGTAATTTACTGTTATAACGTTCAAGCTGAGTAGCGCTTGGAATCACGACAAACGCATCGTGTTTTGTCTGGTCAGGGCAAGCCATCATGGTTGCCGCTGGGCCTGTTACATCACTCAGGACGAAATAGTTATATCCCCAGCCCTTGAGGTCTTTGGATTCAAACTTACCGCCTAACATATGGCGATTACAGTCTACCTGCATGGTTTTACCCATGGAGATTTCAACTTTCAGATTATCTTCATTTTCCACGGTAGGCAGGAAGATAGCATGGCGAACCTGGCCTTTCTCTACTGCCGGGTAGGGGGCGACTTCTTTCAACGCTGGCGTTTTCTCAGTAGCAGATGCCAATACACTTGTGCTAGAAACGCATAACAGAGTCGCAATAAAAGCGAGTTTTTTGTTCATTTCACCACTTTCCTTCTTAAGATAAATCATTCATAAGCATTATATGCTGATTCTGTCGTTTGTGCCACGTGCGGTTTTGTAAGGTTGTTGAAAAGATCGTGTTTATTATCTGCAAGCATCGCTTATTTTTTTCATTGTTTAAATTTTGATATCTACCGGCTAGATAAAAGGATAATTATTTATATAAATTTATAAAATAAATGAGTAATTGATTTTGGTGGTGGCTAAGTTCGCGAGCGTGAATAAATATTTATTCCTTATATATCAATTTGTTAATTTTATTTTTTGTGATTTTTCAAAAGTTGGCACGGTTATCGCTATAAGCATATCCAGAAAGAGAAGATTAAAGGACGCACCGATAACAGAATGCGTCACCACCGAACAAGTTAATGGTTGGTGGAGCCGGATAAATTGCAGGTTGAATAATTCGCAATATCCACCAATTTAAAATTTGTCTCAAAGGAGAATGAGAATGGCCAACAATCAATTATTCAAATCGCTAATGGGTCGTTTATTGCCAAAGGCAGATGCCATTAACGAAGCGGGTGGAACAGCTTATCAGTTTAGTGCAACGCACGCGTTGGCTCAGTATGCCGCAACCGGCTGCCTGAACGGCACCTATTATGCTTCAGCAGAAACTCAGTTAGAGAAAGTTCTGGGATTATGTGCTCAGGTTGAACCGCTGATGCTGGCAAAAATTGCGGTGTATTGCCGTGAATATGGTTATATGAAAGATATGCCCGCTTTATTATTAGCCTCGCTTTCGCTAAACGGAACCGAGTATTTATCCGCGGCATTTCCGCGAGTGGTGGATAACGGCAAAATGCTGCGTAACTTTGTACAAATTTTGCGTAGTGGCGCTGTAGGCCGGAAATCTTTAGGAACACGGCCTAAAAAACTGGTGCAGAACTGGTTGAATACGGCGAGTGAACAGGCTTTGTTATCTGCGGCGGTAGGAAATGCACCATCGTTGGCAGACGTGGTTAAAATGGTTCACCCGAAGCCAGAAGAGAGTTGGAGAGAGGCTTTTTTTGCCTGGTTAATTGGGAAGCCTTATAACGAAGCGCAGTTACCGCCAGCGACGCGAGCATTCGAACAATATAAACGTACAGGTCAAAGTGAAAACGGCGAATTACCGGCGGTACCGTTTCAAATGCTGACCTCACTTGCGCTAACCACTGAAGATTGGGCGCAGATTGCACGACAAGGTAGCTGGCAGATGGTACGGATGAATTTAAATACCTTTGCTCGCCATGGTGTATTTGAGTTGCCGGGCATAGCGAAAGAGATTGCGGCTAAATTACGCGATAGAAACAATATTGCCCGAGCAAAAGTGTTTCCGTATCAGTTAATGACCGCCTATCAAGCGGCAAATCAGAGCATTCCTCTGGTGATCCGCGAAGCTTTACAGGATGCGTTGGAAATTGCGCTGGAAAATGTGCCAGCGATTAACGGAAAAGTGGTGGTATGTCCGGATGTATCTGGCTCTATGCACTCTTCGATAACCGGTTATCGGCAGGGCGCAACCAGCGTGACGCGCTGTGTTGATGTGGCTGGATTGATTGCCGCAACGTATCTGCGCAAGCAGCGCGATACCTTAGTATTGCCGTTTGAGTTCAGCGTGGTTGGTGCTGACAGAGTTGGATTAAATCCACGGGATACCGTATTAACTAATGCTGCGAAGTTGGCAGCGGCCTGCGGTGGTGGAACTGACTGTAGTGCACCGTTGAAGTGGTTAAACGATAAAAATATTCAGGCGGATCTGGTTCTTTTGGTATCAGATAACGAGTCATGGATGAACGTCAATCGTTATGGCGATAAAGCAACGGAAACCATGCGCCAGTGGGAGCGGTTTAAACGGCGTAACCCGCAGGCAAAGCTGGTTTGTTTAGATATGCAGCCTTATGCCACATCTCAGGCACAGGAAAGGGACGATATTCTTAATATCGGCGGTTTCTCTGATGTGGTATTCAAGATGATCACAGCATTTGCCCACGGACAGATGCAAAGTGAGCACTGGATAGGTGAGATAAATAAGGTGACGTTGTCACAATAAGGCGTTAAGTCATGTGGCATAATGAATGATATTAGCAGTACGCGGAATTTATCTTCCCGATCATCATTATGTTATGCCACACCCAGATAAAGGGGGGAATGCCGATGGAACTACATCACTACTAATGAGGAGGTCGCGGGTTCGAGTCCCGCCGGTTCCGCCACCATGGGGCCGTAGCTCAGGGGTAGAGCACCGGATGCTTGCATCCAACTGTTTCATCACTCTTGTCCCCCCGATTTTTGGGATAAGTTAAGTATCAGATACGGCAAACGGGTAACAAATGCCCGTTGGGATTACATGGTTAAGCCGGTTCGAATCCGGACTCCGTCAGGAGACAATCTCGACATGATTTGTTGTTACCGGTTTGCTTTTAAAATTAGCGGTAAATGCAGGCGAAACTACAGTGTTCCCGGTTCGAAGCCGGGTTGTTGAGAAATCAACAATAGCTCAATAGGTAGAGCGAGTGTTTCGTCAACGACTTGTTACCGCAGCAGAAAAAAGGGCGAATGCAGATGGAACTACATCCAACGCAACGGTTGCGGGTTCAACTCCCGCCGGAATCTAACCAGGTTCCGTAGCTCAACTGGATAGAGCATTGTGACTGTTTCATCGCTCACTTGTCGCCCGACCTTAATATATATGGTGGATGGAAAAGCCAGCATAACGAACAAAAGAGATAACAAGGAACAATAATGAAACCTTCAATTCAGGTAATGAACGTAGAACAGGGTCGTCCCGTGAAAATGTGGACTCAAGGTGTACCGGTAGAAGATGAAGCCAAGCGTCAACTAGAAAATACGGCCAAAATGCCGTTTATCTTTAAGCATATTGCGGTGATGCCGGATGTGCATTTAGGGAAAGGATCGACTATCGGTTCAGTCATTCCAACCGTTGGGGCGATTATCCCAGCTGCGGTTGGTGTGGATATTGGTTGTGGAATGATTGCTGCGAAAACGTCGCTACACGCCTGTGATTTACCGGATAGTCTGTCTGCTTTACGTGATGCTATTGAACGCGCCGTCCCTCATGGACGCGTAGTGAATCGGGCTAAGCGTGATAAGGGAGCCTGGGGAGATGTACCCGAAGTGGTGAATCGTGCCTGGCTACAGTTGGATCCAGACTTCAAACAAATTATTGATAAATATCCAAAGCTGAAAAATACCAATAACCGTGTACATCTGGGGACGTTGGGAACCGGTAACCATTTTATCGAGGTTTGTCTGGATGAGAATCAAGCCGTGTGGTTTATGTTGCACTCCGGTTCACGAGGCATTGGAAATGCGATTGGTAACTTGTTTATTGAGTTGGCAAAGAAAGATATGCAGCGTCATTTTATCAATTTGCCCCATCAAGATTTGGCTTATTTGGTGGAAGGTAGTGAACATTATAACGATTATGTATTTGCCGTTGATTGGGCGCAGCGCTATGCCCGTTTAAATCGTGAAACCATGATGAATAATGTGATTGCTGCGGCTCGTAGCGTGATTAGTAAGTCGTTTACCCTAGAGATGGAGGCGGTGAACTGCCACCATAACTATGTGCAGAAAGAACAGCACTTTGGGCAGGAAGTTCTGGTAACCCGTAAAGGGGCGGTGAGCGCTCAAGCCGGTGAACTGGGAATTATTCCCGGCTCTATGGGAGCCAGATCCTTTATTGTTCGTGGTAAAGGTAATCAGGAAGCCTTCTGTTCATGTAGCCACGGAGCTGGGCGTACTATGAGCCGTACCGAAGCCAAACGTCGTTTCTCTATTGAGGATCAAATTAAGGCCACCGAAGGGGTTGAATGTCGTAAAGATAGCGATGTGATTGATGAGATACCGATGGCTTATAAAGATATTGATGCCGTTATGGCTGCCCAATCAGAATTGGTTGAAATCGTACATACCTTAAAACAGGTTGTTTGCGTTAAAGGATAGTGGATGCGCCCGGTGAAGGGCGCATTTTTCATCGCTGGAAATAAAAGAAATATTAAAAGAAATATTAAAAAGGAAAGGGATGATGCAATGGATTGATATAGATGGTTCACAAGGGGAAGGTGGCGGTCAGATTTTGCGTACCTCCCTATCTTTGTCGATGATTACGGGTAAACCCGTACGTTTTAACGCGATACGGGCAGGAAGAGCGAAACCTGGATTGATGCGTCAGCATTTGACCGCTGTGTTGGCCGCTCAGGAAATTTGTAACGCTCAGGTTGTCGGTGCGCAGCTTGGCTCGACTGAATTGAGTTTTATACCGGGAAAAGTCAGACCGGGGGATTATCTATTTGATTTAGGTGGCGCGGGAAGCTGTACCCTAGTATTACAAACATTATTACCGGCGTTATGGCTAGCAGATGGGAAAAGCACTATCAAATTGCGTGGTGGTACCCATAATCCGATGGCACCGTCAGTCACTTTTTTACAGCAGGTTTGGCTACCGCTCATGGCGAAAATGGGTGCCATTGCCACATTACGACTGATTCGTTATGGGTTTTATCCTGCCGGAGGTGGTGAAGTTGAGGTGCAGGTTGAACCAGTGAATCAATGGCAGACATTAAATTTGATGGCTCGTGGGCAGGTGACAGCGATGTCAGCTTACGCGTTAACGGCGAATATCCCTGATGCTGTTGCAGTCAGAGAGCTTAAAGTTGTTAACCAACGGCTCGGTTGGCATGAAAACCTGCTTTATCATCAGGAAGTATCGCCGGTAGCTGGCTCGGGGAATGCCTTATTACTGCAGATGAATTTTGAGCATTTGTCAGAGGTTGTTTGCACGATAGGAACCCGAGGAAAGTCAGCGGAGAAAGTCGCTATTGAAGCCTGTGCTGAAATGCAAGCGTATCTGGATTCAATGGCCGTTGTCGGGGAGCATTTAGCCGATCAACTGTTATTACCGATGGCCTTAGCTGGGGCTGGTCGCTTTAGCACTCACAAAGTGACGGCGCACTTATCTACCAATATGGGTGTCATTGGTCAGTTTGTGAATGTAGCCATGAAGATATGCCCACAAGACTCATTATTTTATATACAGATAGGTTAGCGATATGACTGCCCAACTACTTTCCTCAACGTACAGCCAGTTTGCTGTACGTTTTGTTTTTGGCAGTATCAGCGGCAATTTATCAAACAGGAACAAACAGCCGATATAACATGGTCACTGCGCTACAGAGAATAAATCCTAAGGTAATATATTGGAAAGTGGTATCAGACCACTTATTTAATAGGTACTTGGCCAAGGGAATGCTAAAGATGGAGCCAATACTCAGCACTAAGGCCAGATGCACATCAGTATAACCACTTTGACCATAAGCCAGGGCGGAGGCGCCGGAAAGCAACATAGTGACAAAGACCGATGTTCCTATCGCCTGCTTGATATTCATGCCAGCATACCTAATCAGCAGCGGTAGCATCACTACGCCACCGCCAACACCCGTAGCACCGATGATTATTCCTGCGCAGGTTCCCGGAATAATAAAGCGACTAATGCTGGTTGCTTGCTCCGGTATTGATTGATTAGCCAAGTGTTCTGGCTGATGTAGTCGTTTGTAAAAAATAAACAGCGACATAGCTATTGCCAGCACAATCAGGATATTAATAGCCAATTGTACATAGCTGTGCCAAGCCTCTACTGATGCTAAAAAGGTGATACCGTAGCTGGCAATGAGTGTACTGGGTAGCATCACGGCCAGAATGGCCATTGAGCGCTTAAATGAAATATTTCCCATACGAAAGTGCATTCCGGTTGAGGAAATTTTCATTAGCATGGATAACAAATTGGCGGTCGCAACGGCGGAAAGGGCATCCATACCAAACAGATAGGTTAATACTGGTAGAACTAATACACCACCGCCTACGCCTGTCGTACTGATGATTAATCCGAGTAATGCACCGATGAATAATTTAATCGTAAGTGCCAGTAATACCGACATAATAATCCCTGAATGATATCTATTTGTCTTTTTTCAGTCGCTATTGGGTAACCTTTTATTATTATACGCCGAAACGTGACGATTACCCTTAATTTTATCAAGGTTGCTTATTATTCGTTATTTAGCTTTATGGCTTAAGCTTGAGTTAGCTATAGTGCTAGAAGATAGCGGATGTTAACCATAATCGGGATACAGAAAGGAAAGATCATGAATAGTTTAGCGTGTTCCGCAGTTAACGATAAAGGTACTTTTAATGGCTATTGATTTATCAGAAACCTTGGTTATTGGAATATCTGCAACGGCGTTATTTGACTTGTCCATTGCCGATAACGTATTTAATCAAAAGCGTCAGTTAGATCCTGATTCCGCCATGGAAGAGTACCGGCGTTATATGCTGGAAAACGAAAATGTCCCGCTGGCGGATGGAACGGGTATGCCTTTGGTTAAAGCAATGCTGGCGCTAAATAACAGCCGAAAGCCGGGCGATGATAAACCGCTGGTTGAAGTGGTGGTGGTTTCCCGTAATAGCCCTGAGACCGGTTATCGGGTGTTGAAAGAGATCAGACAGCGTGGACTGAATATTTCACGCTCGGCGTTTACCGCCGGTGAATCGGTCACTCACTATTTAGATGCCTTTTATGTCGATCTATTTTTAACCACCAATGAAGACGATGCTCAACGGGTAATTGATACCAATCAGTGTGCGGCGGCAGTGATGTATCCGCCGCCGAAATCAGTCGAACCCTATACAGATACTCAGGTGCGGTTTGCGTTTGACGGTGACGCGGTGATATTTGATGACGCCAGCGAACTGATTAATCAAACACAGGGGTTACAACAGTTCCATCAATCTGAAAATGCGCAACAGGATGTCCCTCTGAATCCTGGTCCTCACGCTAATTTATTGATCAAGTTATCAAAGATTAAGGAACGCCTGCCGGGACGAATTGAATATTCTCCCATCAGGTTGGCATTGATTACGGCTCGTAATAGTCCAGCGGAAATGAGAGTGATCAATACATTACGCCACTGGGGCGTTTATGTTGATGAAGTGTTTTTTCTGGGCGGATTAGAAAAAGCTCGGTTTTTGAAAGCATTTAATCCCCATATCTTTTTTGACGATCAGGATGCCCATTTGGATCCGGCTGCAACCAGCGTCCCCTCTGCCAGAGTGCTTTATCCTAGCCATTCTGCTTTACGAATGGTAATGCAAATGAAGACATTGACGGCATCTGAAACAACTGTTAAATCTGATGTGGTATCGGCGGCTGAAGAGCCCATCAACAAGTTGAACAATGTCAGTGATAAGAAATAGATAACTCCACATCGCTGAATACGGAATCAGAGATTAGTATGCTCAATAAGTTAAGCGTATAGGCTAATCGATAGAAAATTAACTCACTCATTTTAGGAAGATAAATGATATGAATATCAATATTAGCCTTGTTGATTATACCAATCCACAGCAAGCTCAGGACTTGGCCGAGCTATTGGATAATTATGCCCGGGATCCGATGGGCGGTGGTGAACCGCTGACGCCAGAGGTTAAAGCGAATTTAACCAAAGAACTGGCTAAACTTCCCCATGCTTTTAGCGTAATGGCTTGTGTTGATGGTAAACCTGCTGGACTCATTAACTGCTTTTTAGGTTTTTCAACCTTTGCTGCCAAACCCTTAGTAAATATTCACGATGTGGTGGTGAGTAAGGATTTTCGTGGCTTAGGACTAAGCCAGAAGATGCTGGAGAAGGTGGAGCAGATCGCTCGAGATAGAAACTGCTGTAAAATGACATTGGAAGTGTTGGAAGGCAATAAAGTGGCTCAAGGTAGCTATAACAAGTTTGGTTTTGATGGCTATGAGTTAGACCCAGAGATGGGAAAAGCGGTATTTTGGCAGAAAAAACTTTAGTTGTTCTTCTGGATAGTCATGTCAGTCAGTTACGTTTGTGACCTCCATTGAGATTATCGATAAGTCTACATCTTCCGTCATTCCGGTGAAAACCGGAATCTAGCGTAATAACGACGTATAGCTTAAGAGCGCCATCCCAGTTTTTGCTGGGATGGCGCTCTTATTCAATGACGACAATAGCCGATAACGCTGTGAAGGACAGACGCTAGATCCAAAAAATCAGGGCTAAAATTTGCGGCGACATAATTCTTAAAAACATTGCCAGTGGATAGACTGTGGCATAAGACAGGGCTGCCGCACCGCTGGTTGGATGCATTCCATTGGCGAAGGCCAACGCCGGAGGATCGGTCATTGAACCGGCCAACAAACCGCAGATGATTAAATAGTTCATTTTAGCGACGTAGTAGGCAATCAGACCAACAATCAGCAGTGGAACAATCGTAATAAGCGCACCGTAGCCCATCCAGGCAATACCGTCACCGTTGATCAAGGTATCAACGAAGTTGGCGCCGGATTTAAAACCAACGACTGCTAAAAACAAGACAATCCCCAACTCACGCAACGCCAAGTTGGCACTGGGCGGCATAAACCAATGCATTTTACCTAAGGTACCGATTCGCCCCAGAATTAGAGCGATAACCAGTGGGCCACCGGCCAAACCAAGGCGTAAAGCCGCAGGGAATCCGGGGATAAAGAGTGGAATAGATCCTAATAACACCCCCAGACCGATGCCGATAAATACCGGTAACATTTGTACCTGCTGGAGGCGCTGCTGCGCATTACCTACAATATCTGCAACGGTATCAATGGAGGAGGGTTTCCCCACTAAATTAAGGATGTCACCAAAGTTCAGTGACATACTGCGTCCGGCCACCAGTTCGATACCTGCGCGGTTTAAACGGGTAATCACCACATCATGACGATGCAGATTTAAATCGCCGATCTTTTTACCCATCACCTTTTCACTAGTGACCACCACCCGAGCCATTTTTAAGTCACTGGTGCGAGTTGACAGACTAACGTCCACCTCATTACCAATTAATAGCTTGGCTTTATTCAACAGTTCCTTATCACCGACTAAATGTAGCAAGTCGCCTAATTGAATGGGGGTGGTAGCAGAAGGCACCATTAGGAGATTATCTCGCTTTAGGCGAGAGCAAATAATGTCTTCAGTATTGATGATCGGAATATCCTGTAACTGCATACCGTTAAGGTTGGTATTACATACTTGAATATTCATGGTTTGCAGGTTGTCGGCTGAAGTGCCGGATTGGCGATCAAACTCTTTAGCGGACTGTTCAATGTTGATCTTGAACAGCAAACGTATTATCCACATCACCAGTAAAATGCCACAAATACCGAATGGATAGGCCATTGCGTAAGCCATACCCATTTGATCAATCAACGCACTATCCGCGTGCAGATCGGTTAATACCTGTTGCCCCGCACCAAGAGATGGGGTGTTGGTCACTGCACCGGAGAAAATTCCCAGAATAATGGGCAGGGGAATATTAAACAGCTTATGCAGCCCGGCCGTCACCAGACAACTCAGCAGTACCAGCAAACAGGCAAAGCCGTTCAGCCGCAATCCAGAACGGCGTAAAGAAGAGAAGAAACCTGGCCCTACTTGAATACCAATGGTATAGACAAAAAGTATCAAACCAAATTCTTGCACAAAATGCAGCATGTTACTGTCTAAGGTAATTTGGTAGGCATTAGTAAAGTGGCCAACAATAATGCCGCCAAATAATACACCGCCGATGCCTAGCCCTACGCCACGAATTTTCCAACTGCCTATCCACAAACCAAGTACTGCAACCAGCGCTAATATGCTGACCGTCAGGGCAATATCACTCATCGTTACTATCCTTGCTCAGGTGTCCAGATAACTCAATATTTAACAGTACGGTAAATGACCTATAAAACATCGGCATTCTTAACTCATGATAGAGAAAATAAATATTAAAGTTGTGACTGGCTCGCCGAAACTAAGGAATAAAACTCAATGAAAATTGATATAAATCATAATAATGGCATTTGCATGAAACGATTCAGGTGAGTCGGCGGATTTTTGAAGAGCAGAGGATTGGATAGAAAAACGGCTAAGGATAATACCCGTCGCCGTTGTTATCGATTTATGTCGTAATCATCGACGGAGGATTATTCCCACCAGATATCATAAAGTTCGCTGGTTTCAACGTTTTCCATACCGTTCTGGGTTAACCAGTCTGCAACGATTTTACGATGCTCTTCGGTACAAGAACCGATTTTTTGCAGGCAGACAATGCCTTCCCAGTCGATATAACCGCTGCCACCAAAGCCAAGACCGTTTGGTTCAATCACTTCTTTGATAAAGCGGTTAACGAAAGCATCTATGGTATCGATATCAGTGTCTTGAGTGAAATTCCAGTTAACGGTAAAACCGATTTCCTGAAATTCATCAAGATGCAATTTTTTACGTAAGCGACGACTGCGTGGTTGAGCCATGGGTTCATCCTCTAAATGAAAAGGGGGGATATTACCCGTATGGGAAGGTAGCGTCTATACAGGGACGGTTTTTATGATTTAGTTTAACGTTGTAACGGTGATTTGAGCGGATATAAATAAAGAACCCGAATCGGTCGGGTTCTATCAATTTGGCTGAACCTATTTTTTCTTATCTTCTTCGTGAGGATGTTTTTTATCCCGTTTTTCGCGGCGTTTTTCCTCTGGGGTTTTCAACGGTTTCTTTTTCTCGTCGTGGCTCATAGTGTCCTCCTTTGGAATGATATTACTAGTTAAGACCTGCTTAAGCTGCAATGCAAGGAGAATGAACTATTTTGTTGTAACAATATTATCAGGCTATGAGTAGAAGGCGATGCGTACCAGTTTGTACACATTGTCGACTTTTTCAATCACCAGATTATAGCCATTATCACTATTTTCATGCTCGATAACATAGCCATCAGGATCGACGGTATCTTCGACCTGACTTTGATCGGCTTCACCTTGTCGATATTGGTTATTTTCAATCAGCTTAACCATTTCAGGATCAAATAACTCATCGTACTGCGCCAGAAACTCAGCTTCATTCTGGAAAATCATTGGCGAGTGATCATAGTCGCTGAAGGGAAAATTCATCATTTTTACCACAGCCGCTTTATCTTTTCGGCTAACCGCCAGCTGTAAATCATGCCAGAACACGGTGAAGTCAGAATGTTTGTCAAATTGGTAAAGCTCTTCCGTTGGCGAGGCAGTTTCCTGCGCATGCGTTAAAGATACCGTGGATAAACTCAATACGATGGTTAAGGCTGCAATCATGTTCTTCAGCATAGCTTTTTAGTCATTATGAGATGTTGTAGGTGTAAGTATAAATGAGGAGAAGACTTATTTGATAATGAATAAATCATTTGTTGTCATAAATCCAGAGGTAAGTGGTGATGAGATGATTTTGTGATGAAATGGCGAACAGTGTTGAAGGTGAAAAGTTACTGTAGTGATTGGAACGCCACTCCGAAGAAGTACGGAGTGGCGAGGTATATAACTATCAATAATGAGGTTAGATAGCTGATTTCAGTATTTTGGTGAAATCATCAAAAGAGCAAAAACCATTGGCGTCAATGGGGCAATTTTCCATTTCAAGCACGACGCGCTGAGGGGGATGTTCAAGACTTAAGGGTTCAGCGTGACGGATTTGTTCTTTGGTTTGATAGAGATACTCAATTTTTATCAGATCCTTATTGTTGGACTTATCTTTCCAACGCTCAAAAACAATCTTGCCGCCAATGGGGGTTTTTTCAAATTGACCGGGCAGTTGATAGTCTTTGATTTTTAGTACTGAAAGTAGGGAAACAACGTTTGAATCATGGCCGACCATCATATTAAATTTAACGGGTTTGGTTACCTCATTATCGTTAAAGATAACATTCATATATTTTATCAGCGGAGCTGCTACATTCTTGGCGACTATTGGTGAACCAAACAGAACTTCACCATAGCGATCTTTAATTTCAGCCAACTTGTTCCATTCAGCATCGGATTTAATACCGCCCCAGGCAACGTCTTGCAGTGGAAAACCTTGGTAATATTGTAAGATAAACGCATCAGAGATTGAGGTGCCAATACGTAATGGGCCGGTAACACCCGGTTCTTTATTTTTTACCAGCGTAAATTCCGCGGGCTCGCTATTGAGGTCGCAGCGCTTATCGTTTTGACAAACGCTGGAGTTTTTATAATCAGTCAGTTTATCTAACAAATCATAAGCTGGCTTTAGCTGCTTATTTAATCCATCTAAACCTTTTGGTCCGGCTTCGTTATTCATTGCTTTCAGTGCCGATTGCTTAAACTGTTCGGAACCGTCACGAATAATCGGATTAAAGGTTGAATCCATGATACCGATTTCAGCTTGATGAAGAATCTTCACGTCGCAACCGGGGAAAGCACCCAAAGTAAAATACTGGGCTGTGGCAACGGTTCTTTGTAAGCTATTGGCATAAATGAACGTCTCGCCTTGTACCGGGCAGGTATCTTTACTGAACAGGTTTTCTTTAACCATCCATGCATTAACGTAGTGACCAAAGTAATTTTCTAATACCCCACCTTTTGGGGTGAGATAACCGCCTTTAGTTTCCCATTTTGGCCAGGTTTTTGGCGTTGAGGTTGCCAGGACGCTGCCTGAGTTTGCTAGTGGTGCCCTGAGTCCATGTCGGCTGAACATGAATACTTGTTTCAGCTCATAGCCGCTATCGGCAGCAGAAGCCGTAGGCGCAAAGGGGATGACCATTGGAAGGCAACATAGCAGTGCTCGGGAGGTAAACTTTTTCATTGTCGTAGCATCCTTATTACTGGAGTGAAGAGTTACAGCTTAATGATAAACATGGCTCAAGGCGTTCTTTATCGTTCAGTTGTAGCAGGCATTATAATGAAGAACTAAGGGAAATCTTAAATGAAACTGCTTTATGTGACGAGTTGTAAAGTTCTTGTCGTTGTAAGGTGAAT
Source organism: Pragia fontium DSM 5563 = ATCC 49100 (assembly GCF_900112475.1). Taxonomy (GTDB): domain Bacteria; phylum Pseudomonadota; class Gammaproteobacteria; order Enterobacterales; family Enterobacteriaceae; genus Pragia; species Pragia fontium. The sequence continues at coordinate 154,628 of NZ_FOLW01000004.1, forward strand.
TCCCAAGGATACCCCTGATTTTTGTTGGCAAATGTTAGATAACCGCAGTATGACTGGGCTAATCGTCATTTTTTCATAAGCGGCAGACGATAGTTTGAAAAAAAGATATGGTTTTTAGATCTCGATAGTGAATCGAGCCATGTGCCTAATGCTTGTCAGTTAAGCTTAATGACAGTGAAAGTTTCGCCCACTATCAGTGCAGAGCATCAATTAACGTTGGTGCATGTGGCCGAGCAGAGGGCGTTAGGCGAACGCCCTCTGCACTCCCACGCCTTCGCCCCCGAATCCAGACCGCCTACGGCGGCTACCCTCCGCCTTCGCTCGGGTTAACGCACCGGCGCTGATTCTGTTATTCGCCTTATTGCATAAGTCTCACCCTAACGGGCCAGCACAAGTGCTGTTCAAAATGGCTAACGCCATTTAGTCCGGAGAAGCAGCGCTTCGCCCATCATCCCTGATGCGCGTGCTCCCTCTCTCAGTTGTCGGCTGAATTCCAGCGCTCAATATAAAGGTCAAAAGAAAGGTCAAAAAATAAAACTTACCGATCGCATTTTCTTAACTGACAAGCATTAAGCCATGTGCCAGCATTCTGACAACACCGTGGAAAAAGGTTTTTTCTGGTGAGTTATCACATTGAGACACAATGATGTTACCTCTTTTAATTCCCCTCAATATTTTCAACCTAATTTTTGTTTTTTTCATGGAAAGATCTTGGCTCATTAGGGTAATCGATCGCAAATGTTCTTAGTTTGGGTTTATTATGTATGTTAATTGATTTTTTATTGGATTTTAATTCCATTAAAATGGTGTTTTTCAATTAATTGTCAAAATGGTTTTTTTATTTTTATTTTTATATTTATTTTTTATGTGTATTTTTTATTTATTTTTAAATGCAAAGGTGTTTTTTTTGTGATTTAAAAAGTTAATGTCTACTCTTTATGAAAGAATGGATGAGGTTTTTTTTACTCAGAATTTACCTGGAGAGAATAAAAATATATCTATAATAAGCAATGGTTTAAATTGAATTTATTGGATTTTTTTATACATTAAATCATTTCATTAACAGTATTTATAATGATTATCCCGATCGTTCAAATGCGTTTGATAGTTTTCATCTATTGTTTTTGATGAAAGATTTGATAATAACGATTTGTTGTTTTTATCAATTAAGACTACCGTCTGTTTATGATTTTTTATTCTTTTTTGAATTTAAAAAAAACGCTATTTTTTTATTTTTAAAGAGTGTGTTTTTTAATTGCTGGGTTTTGTCTTGTCGCCAAAAATTAACACTGGCTGAAATTCACCATAAAAAATTGAATGGAGTAATCGTGTTGGTGGGATCATTATTTTTAGTTAACGCAATAAAAGTAGGGTTTCATTCGGGGTGTCATTAGCATAAATGGAAGCATAATCATGGATATGTCTATATATCAAAGGGAATTTCAGGGAAAACCTATCCATAAATTCTCTAAACGTGCATTAAATCAACAGCTAGCCATGGCTGGACTGCTGAGCTTTAGTACTCTTGTTTTTCAGCATCATGTGATGGCTGCTGATTTGGGGAGCCAGAATGCAGACACGATTACTCTACAAGACCAAGATAAAATTACTGCCGATCTTCGTCAGGACGGCATTTTATACGGCATCCTGAACGATTATTCTCGTACTGCTAATATCAATTTAGCCAACAATGCCAGTATCACCGCGGTTGATACCACGAAATTAACCAGAGGCGTTATTGTTAAAGGCAACAACAGTATATTGACGGCTAACCGTCTGTCTATTGATGTAACAGGCAGCAGCGCTATCGGTTTAGATGCAACCGGTAAAAAAGCGAATATCGATCTGGGCACCGGAAGTCAGATCAACGTAGAAGGTGATGGTAGTGGGTACGGATACGGTATTACGATTAGCGGTGTATCAACGCTGCAAGCCAATGAGCTGCTCATTACGACTAAAGGTAACTATGGTGTTGGTCTAAGCATTAACCAGCAGGGGACATCGGTTAATTTAGGTAGCGATAGTACTATTTTAACTTCAGGGAATGGGGCGTCTGGAGTCTATATTTTTGGCGCTAATGGCAATGATGTGAATGGGCCTGCCAGACTGAGCGCCACAGGCTTAACGGTAAAAACGCTAGGGAATGTTTCCTATGGCTTCAATATTCAAGAGAACTCGATTGTTGATTTAGGCGTCGGGAGTAAAATTAATACCTCAGGTGACGATGCCATTGGGATTTGGGCTTTTGGTGAGCTAAAAGCCAATGCTTTAACGGTTATGACCGAAGGCCTTAATTCTACTGCGGTTGAGATCCGTGATACCGCAGTGGCAAATATTGGTGCTAATAGCCATTTATCGTCTAAACAGGCTGGGGCATTAGTGGCTTATTATCGAAATGCGGGTACGGCAAAAATTAATTTTTTGGGCACCCAGTCTGAGCGTAACTCAATTTTCTCTGGCGGATCTTATGGCGCCTCGGCTCAGTTTAATTCACTGATTAATCTATCATATACCGATATCAACGTTGACCGGGGCGGCGCCTTGGGGCTAGGTTTATGGGCACTGGGTGGGGGGGTTATCAAAGGTGATAATCTGACGATTAACGGTGCTGCTGGTACTCGCGGCGTTTATGCCATGATGAATGCTCAAATTGATTTGACGGGTGATACCACCATTCATATGGCAAATCCGGCGGATATGGCCATTGCTACTCAACAGGATGACGGATATCGCGCCAGTCGAATAAATGCCGACGGAAAAATGGATATTGTCGGCGGTATTCTGTCGCGTGGTGGCCTGATTAATATTGATATGCAGTCGGGTTCCCAATGGACTGGTCGGGCACATAGCGACCATATTAATGGTGGGGCGCTAAATATCACCATGACGGATAGTCGCTGGAATATAACCGAAGATTCTAATGTTGATAAGTTGATACTGCACAATACCACGATAGATTTTAATGAAGATAAAGCCGGTTCGGTATTAACCGTTGGAGACCTTAGCGGCAATGGTAGCTTCGTTCTGCACACCGACCTGGTAAATGGTCACGGTGATAAGCTTATGATCACCGGTAGCAGCGCCGGCGAACATAAATTGACGGTATTAAATCGTGGTGGTTTGGCTACGACGGGGAATGAAGTACTAACCGTCGTGGAAACTCAGGATGGCCAGGCGAATTTTGCCAGTACACGGTTGGTGGAACTGGGTGGTTATTTGTACGATGTACGTAAAAATGGTACCAATTGGGAATTGTATTCCTCCGGGACTTATACACCGCCACCGGAACCCCTGACGCCAGATCCTAAACCAAAGCCGGAGCCAAAGCCAAAACCACCAATCACCACATCAGCCGATGCCGGAGCCAATTTCCTGAATATTGGCTACTTGCTCAATTATGCGGAAACCCAAACGTTGTTACAGCGTATGGGGGATTTACGCCAGAATGGTCACAGTGGCGATATGTGGTTGAGAGGCTTTGCCGGTAAGTTTGATTCGTTTGCCGGTGGTAAGTTAAGCCGTTTCGATATGAATTATAACGGAATGCAACTGGGTGCCGATAAACAAGTGACTGAGCAAGTACCGGTGTTTATCGGTCTGTTTACTGGGCTTACTAAAGGATCGCCGAATTACGCTTCAGGAGATGGTACGGTAAAATCGCATCATTTTGGTATGTATGCGAGTTATATGGCACCAGACGGTTTTTATTTGGATGGAGTAGTGAAATATTCGCGCCTGAAGAATGAATTTAGCGTGCGAGATAGTCAGAATAATCGGGTGAATGGTGATGGTAATTCTGATGGTATTAGTTTCTCGTTGGAATCCGGCCAAAAATTGAGTTTAGGCCAGCAAGATAACGGTTTCTATATTGAACCCCAAGCACAGTTAAGCTATAGCCATCAGGATGCGGTGCAAATTAAGGCCAGTAATGGACTAAAAGTTGCTTTGGGTAGTTATGAATCGATGATTGGTCGAGCCAGTGCGGTAGTGGGTTATGAACTGGCTCAGGGTAATAATTCACTGAATGTTTACCTGAAAACTGGTTATTTGCATGAGCTTGCCGGAGATACCGATTACCGATTAAATGGCTCACCCGAAAGTCACAGCTTTAAAGGTGGCTGGTGGAATAATGGCGTTGGCGTGAGTGCTCAATTGAGCCAACAGCATATTGTGTATCTGGATTTAGATACCTCAACCGGCAATAGATTTAACCAGCGTCAGATTAATGCAGGTTATCGTTTTAACTTTTAGTCATTGATTAGGATTTCCCTCTTTGTTACCAGTGGGTCATGATTGTTCATGACCCACTTTTTTGTTTTTTATTTTTCCGTATTTAATAACGTTTGCGATGGTTGTATAGATTATCTGACCATACTTTTTGCTATTCATGAGTTAGTATGAAAATTAATCAAAAATTTAATTTTAGCAAATGATAAGATTTTTTATACTTTGACATATTTATCTACTAATCAAACGGAGATTGTGAAGTTGATGTCAGCGTAGAACATGTTTTTCATATAAAAAATTTGGTAATTATCGGTATTGTATCGTTCATTGATCTTATTTTTTTCTATTACTCATTGGTTTAATTGAAGATTGATTAACTCATTAGAATCTTTAGATCGACAAATCCGATTGTTCTATCTTGTTCGATAGTTTTTGTCTATTGTTTTGGTGGGGATGTTAGATAATAACGATTTGTTTTTTGTATTGATAAACATTAGCGTTTGTCATAATTAATTATTATTGACACTCTTTTATGATTCCTTGTGGTTAATTTAATTTTTTTAATTTTAATATATTAGGTGAATCTTTAGAGTAGTGTCATTGAATTTTTAGCCTACGCTTTTTAAAACAATAAGACACAAAATAGCAGGCTTTTAACATATTGATTTAACTTCTCTTTGGTTTTTAATGAACAATGAGGGGTAACGTAAATGGAAACGTTATGATGGATATATTGATATACCAAAAGGAATTTCAGGGAAAGCCCACCAATAAATTCACTTACTGTACATTAAATCAACGATTAGCTCTGGCTGGTCTGTTGAGCCTCAGTGCTTTCTCTTTTCAAAATCAAGTCTATGCCGCAGATATCGGTAGTCAGGATGCCAATATCATTACTCTGAATGATGGCGATAAGATTACTGCGGATCGTATTTTGCAGGGCGTGTCGCGATACGGCGTGTCAAATGAAATGGGTAATACTGCCAATATCAATTTGGCGAATGATGTCAGTATAACCGCTGTTGATTCTGCTCGACATGCTGTTGGTATTTACCTGGGCGGCGATAATTCGGTATTAAAAGCTAATCGCCTTTCTGTTGATGTTATCGGTTTAGGTGCCTCAGGGATATCTCTTAAGGGTACTGATAGCCAGACTAATCTAGGCTCTGGCAGTTCTATTAGGGTTGAGAACTTAAATAATACTCAAGGTGTGGGTATCGAGCTTGCCTACGGGGCAACGCTAAAGGCTGATAGCTTATCGATTATTACGAAAGGCGATAGTATCAATGGCCTGAACGTTCAAAGCGATAAGACTAGCGCAGATTTAGGCAGCAATAGCATTATTTCCACTAACGGGACCAATAGTCGGGGAATCTATATTTTTGGTAATAGCAGTGGTCCATCGAGCCTTAAAGCCACGCTTTTAACGATTAAAACTGAAGGTTATAACGGATATGGCCTTGAGTTACAGAATTACTCAATTGCTGATTTAGGCAGTGGTACCCGCATTGATACATTTGGGCAGAACGGCATTGGGGTATTGAACTACGGAAAAATAACCGCAGACGGTCTGACAGTGAAGACGGAAGGTGCTGGGGCAAGCGCTTTTCAATCTCTGGGCAGCGGAAGTGCAACGATTGGTGCCGACAGCCATATGTTTTCAAAGCAAGCTGGCGGTATTGTTACCTCAGGTAACGGTGCCACCATTAACTATTTGGGAACAGAAGATAAGCGAAATACGATTTTCTCTGGCGGCTCTTATGGGGCGTCAGCACAAAGCGCGGGTGCTAAAATAAATCTGGCCTATACCGATATTAACGTTGATCGTGATGGTGAAATCGCCAGAGGACTATGGGTCTTACGCGGCGGTTATATAACGGCTGACCATGTGGTCATTCATGGTGCAGACGCTGTTACCGGCGTTTATGCAATGACCGATAGTCAGATTGATTTAACCGGCGATACCACTATTCATATGGCGACCTCTGAAGGTGTAGCCATAACGACACAGCATAATGACGGTTATGCTGCCAGTCGCATCAATGCCAGTGGAAAAATGGATATTATTGGTGGCATTTTGTCACGCGGTGGTCTGATTGATATCAAGATGGCGTCAGGTTCACAGTGGATCGGTCAAGGCGACAGTGACCAGATTAACGGTGGTTTTTTAAACATCGCTATGACCGATAGCCATTGGAGTATGGCAGCGGATTCTCGCGTAGATAAACTGGTGCTGAACAATAGCACGGTGGAGTTTAGTGAGGATAAAGTTGGTTCACTACTGACCGTCGGCGATCTGAGCGGTAATGGCTCATTTATTTTACGTACCGATTTAGTTGGCGATGGCGTTGATGGTTATAGCGATAAGTTAATCGTCACCGGCAGCAGTGCTGGCGATCATAAATTAACGGTACTAAATCGCGGTAGTCTGGCCACTACCGGTAATGAAATTCTAACCGTGGTGGAAACTCAAGATGGAGTAGCAACCTTTACCAGTAGTAGTCAGGTGGAATTGGGTGGCTATTTATATGATGTGCGTCAGAATGGAACGCATTGGGAGCTGTACTCTTCAGGGGTTTATGTACCTCCATCGAAACCGGATCCTGAAACAGAGTTGCCGTCCAAACCTGACCCTAAACCACCTCTTACTACTTCTGCAGATGCGGGTGCCAATTTCCTCAATATCGGTTACCTGATGAACTATGCGGAAACTCAAACTCTGTTACAGCGTATGGGCGACCTGCGTCAAAACGGTGAGAGTGGAAATATGTGGTTAAGAGGTTTTGCCGGTAAGTTTGACTCTTTCGCTGGCGGCAGATTAAGCCACTTTGATATGAAGTATAGCGGTGTACAGTTCGGTGCGGATAAACGTGTTTCAACCGAGTTGCCGCTATTTACCGGTATCTTTATCGGCCAAACCCACGGCAGCCCAAATTATCGCACTGGAGGCGGCAGCACTAAATCCGACAGTGTGGGTTTATATGCCACCTATATGGCGAATAACGGTTTTTATTTGGATGGAATGGCGAAATATAGTCATATAAAAAACAGTTTTAACGTCAGGGATAGCCAAGACAATCGGGTTAATGGTAATGGAAACTCGGATGGTTTTAGCGCTTCACTGGAAAGTGGACAGAAATTTAGCCTGAATCAGCTGGGTAATGGCTTTTATATTGAACCTCAGGCGCAATTGAGTTTTAGCTATCAGGGTACCAATAATATTGTTGCCTCTAACGGCTTGAAAATCGATTTAGGTAGTTATAAATCGATAATTGGTCGGGCCAGTGCGGTCGTCGGATATGAACTGCCACAGGGTAACCATTCCCTGAATATTTATCTGAAAACTGGTTATCTCCGTGAGTTTTCCGGTGATACCGATTACCAACTGAATGGTTCACTGGAAAGCCACAGCTTTAAAGGTGGTTGGTGGAATAACGGTGTTGGGGTCAGTGCTCAGATGAATAAGCAACATGCCTTGTATCTGGATTTAGATACCTCAACCGGTAATAAATTTAACCAGCGTCAGATGAATGGCGGATATCGGTTTAGTTTTTAAACGGGAATGGATGACAACATGGTCGGTAATGATATCTCTTTATATGGGAAGTCTGTCGATTTTGTGGTTTAGATGATTATTTTGGAATGTCTGCAATATCAGGTTGTATACATAAGATAGGGAGTTCGAACGTTGAAAAGTATTCATAAGGCTATATTGCCGTTATTAACTATTTCAGGACAGATATTGTTAGTCCCCGCGGCCGTTGCTACCGTTTATGATTCTCCATTAACGGTTTTTTCAACCAAGGAAGAAAAAAATCAACGGATACCTGGTAAAGGCGATTCCATTATTATTCAGAACTATGAGTTACCGATTAACGGTATTGGATACGCTGCCTTAGTGGCTGAAAAAGATTTCGCCGATTTGGGGGATGGCAAATTCGATGTTGATTTCAGCGCAACAATAACTGATGCCAATGTGAAATATATTTCAATCTATGGGTTAGATATTGCGAATGCTAAAACGCTTAATTTAGGCGTAGGTTCAACCATCAACGTTAGGCTATATGATACGGATAATAACGTTTCAGTGGTGGGAATCGATCACTATATTCATGATGGAACGAATCCCCACATCTCAGCTTCCCAGTTAACGGTTAACGCTTATTCTGACAGTTCAAGCACGGTATACGGGATTAGTAGTAAAGTGGCATCAGCTAATCATAGCGCCACCGACGGTAGCCGTATTGATCTGGGAGACTCCTCATCCGTTAATGTGACAAGTAGTAAAGCTGGGGCGATAGGTATCATTGTTAGTGGAAATTCAACGTTAAATGCAGAAGGGCTCAGCGTTAATGTTAATGGTGTTGCTAATGATATCGTGGCGATGACGGCTTATGTCAGAGGACTATCGTTAAGCGATAATGTGGCCGTCAATTTAGGCCGGGGAAGTGAAGTTAATATTCAATCAATGAGAGACTCAACGATGGACAATGGATCAAGCGATTCATTTACCAGTGTGGGTATTTCATTAGGTAATACGTCAACGTTAAAAGCAGATGCGCTAAAGATTACTGCAATAAATGGCATGGGCCTTCATTTAGATAAGGGGGCTGGAGCTGATTTAGGTGTGAATAGTCAGATATCAACCACCGGCATTAAAGGATATGGCGTCTATGCTGCTAACGCTTCAGCTAAGTTGGAAGCCTCAGGACTAACCATTAGTACCGAGGGTAAAAACGCCAGTGGTTTATATAATAATGGTGCGAGTACCATTGATTTAGGGACTAACTCTAAAATTACCACGACGGGTGAAAGTGCTGCAGGCATTAAGCAAATAGTGAATAATAATATGGCTTCGGTCTATGATTATACTACGCTATCTGCAGATAAATTGACGGTGAATACTCAGGGTAACCAAGCCAATGCGTTAATTATGTCAACCGGGAAGGTTAATCTTCGTAACAGTACCTTAATCTCCCAGAATGCCGGGACAATTTTATTAAAGAACGAACAGTCGGACGCTAAAGTCGTTGCGGAGATTATTGATAGCCAATTAATCTCGGGGGGCAATTATATTGCCAGCGCGCAGTCAGCCGGATCGACGCTGAGTATTCAGGGTGGGCAGGGGCGTTTAGATAAAGCCTTTAACGATCAGCTACCCGCTTATGGTCTATGGGCTACCGATGGTGGAACAATCACGGCTACCGATTTTACCTTAAATACCGGCGACGGAATTATTGGTGTGTCGGCCACTAATGGTAGCAATATCACCCTGGCGGGGACATCCGTCATCAATAGCTTATCCAGCAACCTGTTTGGCACCCAGACCGATAATATTGCTATCAGTGCGATCGGTAACAATAGCGTGATTAGTGGTTCGGGAATCATGGCGATTAACGGTGCGTTGACGGCACAAGATTCTGCCAGTTTGGATCTAACGCTGATGAGTGGTTCGGTGCTGAAAGGGGCGGCAAATCAGCTGAAGAGCGGTACGATTAATTTAGCCATGGACAGCAGTAATTGGATATTTGACCAGAATTCTGACGTTAATCAATTGGCTTTGTCCAACAATAGTAAAGTGATATTCAATACAGCGGGTGATGGGCGTCTGACAATGAATGATTTGTCAGGTAATGGTCTGTTTATGATGCGTACTGATATTGTGGGAGATGGAAGTACTAACTCGGGAGACAAGATTATTGTTACCGGAACCAGCTCTGGGGCTCATCAACTTAATGTATTAAATCGGGGTGATGCCACAACCACCGGGAATGAAATCTTAACCGTTGTTGAAACAGCAGATGGCAACGCCACATTTACGCTGCATAACAAAGTTGAGTTAGGTGGGTATTTATATCAAGTACGTCAAAACGGTACTGACTGGGAATTGTATTCTTCTGGCCTGGATTTGCCGCCACCAGAGCCAGAACCAGAACAACCGGAGCAACCTCCTGTTACACCACCGGTATTACCACCAGAGCCTGAGGGGGAAGGACAGCTCACCACATCGGCCGATGCCGGCGCGAATTTCCTTAATATTGGTTATCTGATGAATTATGCGGAAACTCAAACGCTGCTACAGCGCATGGGCGATCTGCGCCAGAACAATGCTGGTGATAATATATGGCTAAGAGGGTTTGCCGGGAAGTTTGACTCGTTCTCCGGTGGTAAGTTAAGCCATTTTGATATGAATTATAGCGGTGTACAACTGGGGGCTGATAAGCGTGTTTCTAGCGAGTTGCCGCTGTTTGCCGGTCTCTTTATTGGTCAAACCCACGGTAAACCCAATTATCGCTCCGGGGATGGTACCACCAAATCCGACAGTGCTGGTCTGTATGCCACCTATATGGCGAATAACGGTTTTTATCTGGATGGGGTAGTGAAATATAGCCATATCAAAAACAGTTTTAATGTCAGGGATAGCCAGAACAGTCGGGTTAACGGTAATGGAACCTCGAACGGTTTTAGTGCGTCACTGGAAAGCGGGCAGAAATTTAGCCTGAATCAGTCGGGTGACGGCTGGTATATTGAACCGCAGGCGCAATTGAGCTATAGCCATCAAGGTAGCAGTAATATTGTTGCCTCTAATGGCTTAAAAGTTTCTCTGGGTAGTTATGAGTCGATAATTGGCCGAGCCAGTGCGGTGACGGGATATGAATGGCAACAGGGTGACAACTCACTAAATGTTTATTTGAAAACCGGCTATCTGCGCGAGTTTTCAGGAGATAGCGATTACCGATTGAATGGTTCACCAGAAAGCCATAGCTTCAAAGGCAACTGGTGGAATAATGGTGTCGGGGTGAGTGCTCAGATGAATAAACAGCATACTTTGTATCTGGATTTAGATACCTCAACCGGTGATAAATTTAACCAGCGTCAGATTAATGCAGGATATCGCTTAAGTTTCTGATAGTTGGGGAATACCATTCTTCTCGTTATTAATGGGTCATGAATTATCATGCCCCATTTTTTATGATGCTATGTCTAAAGAGTGTTTTTGATTCATTTTAATTGCATGTTATGGCATGGGATATTAGTTTTCATCCATTTTATGTGTAAAAAATGGCCATTTGAAATATAGATTTACATTATTAATATAACGGTGGGTTTAAATTAAAAATTAATGATTTTCAAAATACTACAGGTCTGGGTTTTTTATTTTTTTTATTAAATATCAATTAGTAATAATTGAATCCATTTGCCTTAGGGGAGCAAATATATAAAAAACAGACAGTAGCTTCATCGTTAAAACCGATACAAATGTTGCTTTCAGTAGATTTTAACTATCATTTAATAATAAAGTTTAGATATTAACGATTTGTTATTTAAAAAAATAAACATTACCTTCATTTCAACTAACTATTTTTGGTGAAATAACCTTATTGATTCAACATATCAGGGTTATATATTCAACCCAATAGCTAATTTTTAACTAAATATTCGATGGAACATTTCGGTAATGTAGATTGCCAGCAGCAATGATTAATAAAGGGAAGTGTTATAGTGGATATGTTTACATATGGAAAGGAATTCCAAGCAAAGCCTACCCATACTTTCTCCAGACATAGCTTAAATCAACGATTAGCCATGGCCGGTTTGCTGAGCTTGAGTGCTTTGGTCTTTTCGCATCCTGCTTTAGCGGCGGAGTTGGGTAGCCAGAATGTCGATACAATTGTGCTGAATGATGGCGATAAGATCACTGCAGATCTTCGCCTTTATGGTTTGTTGTATGGTGTGCTGAATGAATCTTCTCGTACTGCAAACATTAGTTTAGCCAATGATGTCAGGATTGCTGCCATTGATACCATGCGATCGGCCGGTATTGATATTAGAGGGAATGGTAGCGTATTAAATGGCAATCGTTTAACTGTAGAGGTTAAAGGCAATAGCGTACAAGGCATCAATATCGCTGGTCAAGGCGCTCATATCGATTTAGGTTCGGGCAGTCGTGTTATTGCGGAAAGAACAACGGGAACCAGTTTCGGGCAGGATGCTGGCATTAATATCACCAATGCTTCAACGTTAACGGCAAATAATCTTTATATCAGTACCTCCGGCCACAGTACTGATGGGTTGGTCATTCATTCGTCAGGCACATCGGTTGAACTGGGGCAAGGCAGTATAATCGAGACCAATGGAACCTACGCGGCGGGGATTGTTATCTCGACCTTTAATTCAGAAGGTGATGGACTAGCAACATTGACCGCAAATAATTTAACCATAGCGATTCAAGGAGATTCATCTACCGGGATTTCATCGGATGCGAATACTTTAGTTGATTTAGGCAGTGGCAGTGTCATTACGACTTCCGGCCAAAATTCAACAGGGGCTTCGGTTTCGGGAACAATGACAGCCGATGTGCTGACTATTCATACTAAAGGTGAGAGATCGGTTGCGCTTCAGGCAACGCCTAGTGGAGTCGTCAATATTGGTGCCGGTAGCCATATTTATTCTGAGCGGGGCAGTGGGATACAATTTTTTATTCCTCGATATAGTAGCCTGACCGATCAGAGGGGAATCATTTATTATTTAGGCACAGAGAACAATCGGAATACGATTTTTGCCGGTGGTTCCTATGGCGTGCATTCAGCAGATAGCGGAAAAATAAAGCTGGCGTATACCGATATCAATATTGAGCCAGCCAACGTTGACCCAACTAACGAGGCGGGAATCGCGCTCTGGGCTTCAAATCGCGGTGAAATAATCGGTGATAACCTAACGATTCATGGTGCAGCAGAGACTTACGGTGTTTATGCACAATACGCTGGTCAAATCGATCTGACCGGTGATACCACCATTTATATGGCTAACCCAACTGATATCGCAATAGCCACTGAATCTGATGATTATTATGAGCCCAGCCAGATTAATACAACGGGAAAAATGAATATTCAAGGTGGGATCTTATCGCGAGGTGGCCTAATTAATCTGGATATGCAGTCTGGTTCTCAATGGAACGGTCGAGCGTATAGCGACAACGTAAACGGTGGTGCACTAAATATCACCATGACCGATAGCCGTTGGAATATGACGGCAGATTCCAATTTGGATAAGTTGGTACTAAACAACAGCACGGTAGACTTTAGCGAAGATAAAGTTGGCTCGTGGCTAACCGTTGACGCTCTGAGCGGTAATGGTCGTTTTATTCTGCGTACCGATTTGGTGGGTGATGGCGTAGTGGGTACAGGTGATAAGCTGGTGGTCACAGGAGAAAGTGCAGGGGATCATCAACTGACGGTATTAAATCGCGGTAGTCTGGCTACCACCGGTCATGAAGTGTTAACCGTGGTGGAAACTCAGGATGGTCAGGCGACGTTTACCAGTACCGGTAAGGTGGAACTGGGCGGTTATTTGTATGATGTGCGTAAAAATGGCACCAACTGGGAGCTATATTCTTCCGGGATTGATGGGCAGCCACCGAATCCATCAAAACCCGATCCAGAGTCACCAATTACCAGTTCGGCAGATGCTGGCGCTAACTTCCTCAATATTGGTTACCTGATGAACTATGCGGAAACTCAAACTCTGCTACAGCGTATGGGTAGTCTGCGTCAAAATGGCAAAAGTGGTGATATGTGGCTAAGAGGATTTGCCGGTAAGTTTGACTCGTTCTCCGGTGGTAAGTTAAGCCATTTTGATATGAATTATAGCGGTATGCAGCTGGGGGCAGATAAACGCGTTTTCGCCGAAGTGCCGCTGTTTGCTGGCCTCTTTATCGGCCAAACCCACGGTAAACCTAATTATCGCTCCGGAGATGGTACCACCAAATCTGATAGCGCAGGTCTGTATGCCACCTATATGGCGAATAACGGTTTTTATCTGGATGGGGTAGCGAAATATAGCCATATCAAAAACAATTTTAACGTCAGGGATAGCCAGAACAATCGGGTTAACGGTAATGGAACCTCGAACGGTTTTAGCGCTTCACTGGAAAGTGGGCAGAAGTTCAGCCTGAATCAGCCAGGTCACGGTTGGTATATTGAACCTCAGGCACAATTGAGCTATAGCCAGCAAGCTACCAGTAATCTTGTGGCCTCTAACGGTTTGAAGGTTAATTTAGGTAGCTATGAATCGATAATTGGCCGAGCTAGTGCAGTGGTGGGATATGAACTACTGCAAGGGGATAATTCATTGAACGTTTATCTGAAAACCGGTTATCTGCATGAATTTTCCGGGGATACTGATTACCGACTGAATGGTTCACCGGAAAGTCATAGCTTTAAAGGTGGTTGGTGGAATAACGGAGTCGGGGTCAGTGCTCTGATGAATAAAAAGCATACTCTGTATCTGGATTTAGATACCTCAACTGGTAATAAATTTAACCAACGCCAGATTAATGCAGGTTATCGGTTTAGTTTTTAATCGCTGATTATATTTTCTTTTTTATCAATGAGTCATAAAAATTATGGCTCATTTTTTTAAGCTTCTATTAAAGAGTGTTTTTCCCGTTTTAATTATTTTTTCTTAGTATGATGACTAAAGTTAATTTTGATTTTTTTTGTAAGAATTGTTGTTTAGCGTATTGAATTTCATTAAGTACATAGAGATGGTTTTTTTAGAGTTAATGATACCTTAAATAAGATAATCACTCATTAACAATGAAAATTAATTTAAATAAAAACAATTTGATAGTTTGATTTTTTGATGTTTTTCTTGAACGTGAGAATACTAAATCCCATGCTCTATCGATCGATAAAATCGATGTAAGTGTTGCTTTTGGTAGGTTTTGGCTATTGTTTTTTTAATGAGTTTAGATATTAACGATTTGTTATTTAAAAAAATAAACATTAACTTAAATTCATTATTTCTGATGAAATTATATTATCACTTCAATTCGTTAGGGTTATATATCTAATTTAATCTCTAATTTGTTTTTGTTAATTTTAAAATAATTGTTTTTCAGAGAGTTAAGGGAGTATTCCTTCTAGCTATAAATAATAGGTAGGTTATTTGGGCAATATGGATAGCCAACAAAAATCATGGAATAAAAGGGATAGCGTTATAATGGATATGCTTATATATCAAAAGGAATTTTCGGGAAAGCTCACCGGTCGATTTTCTAAACATAAACTAAATCAGCAACTGGCCATGGCGGGTTTGCTGAGCTTAAGCGCCTTTATCTTTCAACATCCTGCTTGGGCAGCGGATTTGGGTAGTCAGAATGCCAATACCATCGAGTTGAATGATGGAGATAAGATTATTGCCGATCTGCGTAATAATGGACATCTGTATGGTGTATTTAATCAGTATGCAACTGCCAATATTAATCTCGCCAATGACGTTAGTATCATTGTTAATGACCCGGCTTCAATTGCTAACGGAATTATCATGGCTGGTGACAACAGTGTATTGACGGCTAATCGTTTATCGCTTGAGGTTGATGGTACATATCCTACTGGTTTAGATATTAGTGGTAATAATGCCAGCGTAGATTTGGGCTCAGACAGTAAGATAATGATTAATGGTTCCGGTTCGATGAATGGTATTTATATTCATAGTTCGGGAAGCACGCTACAGGCCGAGCGCTTATTAGTGATGATGACCACGACTGGCGATAAGACTAACAACTCTGGAGCGGGTATTCGGAGTGATGCTGACGATACATTGATTAACTTGGGTCAAGGCAGTGCTATCTACACAACGGGTAACGAAAGTTACGGTATTAGGATATCTGGTAGCAGCAAGTTTGAAGCCACAGAATTAACCATCGATACGAAAGGTGAATTCTCTCATGGGGTTCAGGTTGGTAACTCAAGCATTGTTAATTTAGGGACAGATAGCAAAATAACCACATCCGGTACAGAATCACATGGCGTGTGGAATTTTGGTGATTTTAAGGCGGATGGATTAACGATAAAAACAACGGGAGCGAATTCTGCCGCGATTGATACCCGTGATAACGGAGTGACCAATATCGGTGCTGGCAGCCATCTTTCCGCTACCCAGGCTGGCGCATTGGTTGCTTATAATACAGATAGCGGTAAGGCGACGGTTAATTTTTCAGGAACGGCGGCTCAGCGCAACACCATCTCTTCCGGGGGGAGTTATGGGGCATCGGCTCAGTTTAATTCTATTGTTAATTTGTCCAATACGGATATTTACATTGACCGCGCTGGCGCATTAGGACGAGGGCTCTGGGCTTTAGGTGGCGGTAAAATAACCGGTGATAACCTGATGATTAAAGGAGCGGCCGCTACGCGCGGTGTTTATGCTCAGACCAATAGCCAGATAGATTTAACCGGTGATACCACGATTTATATGGCTAATCCGGCCGATATGGCGATAGCCACTCAGCATAATGAGGGATATGCGGCCAGTCGTATTAACGCGATGGGAAAATTGAATATTCAGGGCGGCATTTTATCGCACGGTGGGCTGATTAATCTTGATATGCAGTCCGGCTCTCTGTGGAGTGGTCGGGCATTTAGTGACAATGTTAATGGTGGTGAATTGAATATCACCATGACCGATAGCCGTTGGAATATGACGGCAGATTCCAATCTGGATAAGCTGGTACTGAACCACAGTACGGTGGATTTTAGCGAAGATAAAACGGGTTCATTGTTAACCGTTGGCGATCTGAGTGGTCATGGACGTTTCATTTTGCGTACCGATCTGGTGGGTGACGGTATTGCATCAACTGGCGATAAACTGGTGGTTACAGGGGAAAGTGCAGGGGATCATCAACTGACGGTCTTAAATAGCGGTAGTCTGGCTACCACCGGTCATGAAGTGTTAACCGTGGTGGAAACTCAGGATGGTCAGGCGACATTTACCAGCACCGGCAAGGTGGAACTGGGCGGCTACCTGTATAATGTGCGTAAAAATGGTACCAACTGGGAGCTGTATTCTTCCGGGATTGATGTGCCACTGCCCGATCCTAAGCCAGAGCCTAAACCGCAGCCAGACCCCGATCCATCGATCAGCACATCGGCTGATGCCGGAGCTAATTTCCTCAATATTGGTTATCTGATGAACTATGCGGAAACTCAAACGCTGCTACAGCGTATGGGCGATTTGCGCCAGAATGGTAAGAACGGTGATATGTGGCTAAGAGGATTTGCCGGTAAATTTGATTCGTTTGCTGGTGGCAAGTTAAGCCATTTTGATATGAATTATAGTGGGATACAACTGGGGGCGGACAAGCGCGTTTCAACCGAGTTACCGCTGTTTGCCGGTATTTTTATGGGACAAACTCACGGTAAACCCAATTATCGCTCTGGGGACGGTACGACTAAATCCGATAGCGCAGGTCTGTATGCTACCTATATGGCGAATAACGGTTTTTATTTGGATGGGGTGGCAAAATATAGCCATATCAAAAACAGTTTTAACGTCAAGGATAGCCAGAACAACCGGGTTAACGGTAATGGAAATTCGGACGGTTTCAGTGCGTCACTGGAAAGCGGGCAGAAATTTAGCCTGAATCAACCGGGCAACGGTTTCTATATTGAACCTCAGGCGCAATTCAGCTACAGCCATCAAGGTACCAGTAATGTTGTTGCTTCGAATGGTTTGAAAGTCGATTTGGGCAGTTATGAGTCGATGATTGGCCGAGTCAGTGCAGTAGTGGGATATGAGCTTCAACAGGGTGATAATTCTCTCAACGTTTATCTGAAAACCGGTTATCTGCGCGAATTTTCTGGCGATACCGATTATCGGCTGAATGGTTCACCAGAAAGCCACAGTTTTAAAGGCGATTGGTGGAATAACGGGGTTGGGGTAAGCGCTCAGATGAATCAACAGCATACCTTGTACCTGGATTTAGATGCCTCAACCGGTGATAAGTTTAACCAGAGTCAGATTAATGCAGGCTACCGATTTAGCTTTTAATTACTGATTAATTTTTTCCTTTTTCTTATTAATGGGCTGTGATTTATCATGGCCCATGTTGATCTCTCATCAATCATTCAATCATTCAATCGTATGTAAGTCATTATAATCCTTATGGTATAACTCAATGAAAAGAGTGGTTATTATTTAATCTTAATTAAATTAATAAGTTTTAAATTTAATTTATTTTGTTTTTTTTAATTTATTTTTTATTTAAATTATTTATATAACAATTAGTTACGCAATTACAGATGGGTTGGGATTCCTATCAAAGCACTAACAATTTAAATTGGTTGTCTCGATCGAATTAATTGCTTTTGATAGTTTAAATCTATCAAATAAGGGTAAAGGTTAGATATTAACGATTTGTTATTCTAAAAATTAAATACTAAATTTGAATTTTATTATGAGCGCTGATTAAAACTTGAATTGTTAATTTTAATCTTTCAATCAAACTCATTTTACAGTTTTTGAATATTTCAAATGAGTTTTTTATTGGTTTTTAAGGGATAGTCTATTTTTTGATTAAATAATAGACAAGTTATTTCGGTCATACGAATTGCCAGCAGAGATCATGGAATAAAAGGGAAGTGTTATCGTGGATATCTCTATCTATCATCGGGAATTGCAGGGAAAGCCTACCAGTAAATTCTGTAGACGAGCTTTAAATCAACGGTTAGCCATGGCTGGCCTACTTAGTCTCAGCGCTATGGTTTTCCAGCAGCACGCCTTGGCTGCCGAGTTAGGCAGTCAGAATGCAGATATTATTACATTAAATGATGGCGATAAAATTACCGCAGATCTTCGTAATAACGGTCAATTATATGGTGTATCTGATAACTTCCGTACAGCCAATATCAATTTGGCTGACGATGTCAGCATTACGATTACTGAAAATAACACAAACACAGCGCCCAGAGGCGTCATTGTTCAGGGAAAAAACAGTGTTCTGACTGCCAATCGTTTGTCTGTTGATGTAGCTGGCGGTGGAGGTGGGTTTGGTTTAGATATTTGGGGTAATAATACCAAGGTAGATTTGGGTACTGGCAGTTATATTAAGGTTAATAGCAACGGTACTTTATTTACGAAAGGGATTTTTGTTGGTAGTGCTTCAACTTTGCTGGCCAATGGTTTGACAATCGAAACCAATAAAGGGTTTGGTTTAGATATCCAACATCAAGGAACATCGGTCAATCTGGGGGAAGGGAGTCTGATCTCTGTAGAAGAGGGCGTGGGTGTTGACATTAGTGGTACAGGGATTAGCAGTAATGATAAGTATGGACCTTCCAGATTTGAAGCAACAAGATTAACTATTAACGCTAAGTTGCGGGGCATTGCTATAAATAAGAATGCTATTGTTGATTTAGGTAGCGATAGCATTATTAATGTGACTGGTGACGGTGCGGAAGGGATCTATATATTGGCTAATGGTGAAGTGAAAGCCGACCGGTTAACCGTAAAAACAACGGGAAATCAGGGTGCTACCGCACTTAGCGTCAATAGTATGGGAATAGCTAATATCGGCGCTGGCAGCCACATGTCATCTCTTAAATCTGATCCGGTCGTTGCTTTTAATAAGGGAAGTGGTAAAGCGACCATTAATTTTTCAGGTACGTCTGAACAACGCAATACCATCTTCTCTGGTGGTTTGTATGGTGTTTCTGCACAATTTAATTCCGTCATTAACCTGTCCAATACCGACATTAGCGTTGATCGCGGCGGAGCTTTGGGGCTGGGATTATCCGTCATGGGTGGTGGGGTTATCACCGGTGATAACCTAACGATTAATGGTGCTGCTGGTGCTCGTGGTGTTTATACCATGTCTGATAGTCAGATTGATTTGAGCGGTGAGACGATCATTCATATGGCAGATCCAGCAGCGATAGCAATCGCGACTCAGCATAATGATGGGTATAGCGCTAGCCGAATTAATGCTGGCGGTAAAATGGATATCGTTGGTAGCATTTTGTCGCAAGGTGGTCTGATTACCATTGATATGCAATCGGGCTCACAGTGGTCCGGTGGGGCCAGCAGCGATAATGTTAACGATGGTTTTTTAAATATTGCCATGGCTAACAGTCGCTGGAATATGACGGCGGATTCCAATCTGGACAAGCTGGTACTAAATAACAGCACGGTAGATTTTAGCGAAGATAAAGTCGGTTCATTGTTGACCATTGGCGAGCTAAGCGGCAATGGGCATTTTATTTTGCGTACTGATTTGGTCAGCGATGGGGTAAATGCCATCGGTGATAAATTGGTGGTCAGCGGAAAAAGTGAGGGCAACCACCAACTCACGGTACTGAACCGCGGCAGTTTGGCCACTACCGGTAATGAAATATTAACTGTCGTCGAAACTCAGGATGGTCAGGCAAAGTTTACCAGCACCAGTGAGGTGGAATTGGGCGGTTATTTGTACGCTGTGCGTCAGAACGGTACTCATTGGGAACTGTATTCCCCAGGGGTATATGTGCCGCCGCCGCCAGAGCCAGAACCACAGCCGAACCCTGACCCAGAACCTATTCCTGAGCCAGAACCACAGCCAAATCCATCGATCACTACGTCGGCTGATGCCGGAGCTAATTTCCTGAATATTGGTTATTTGCTGAACTATGCGGAAAGCCAAACTTTGTTCCAGCGGATGGGAGATTTACGTCAGACGGGAAAAAGCGGCGATATGTGGTTACGAGGCTTTGCCGGTAAGTTTGATTCTTTTGCCGGTGGCAAGTTAAGCCGCTTTGATATGAATTATGACGGTATGCAGTTGGGGGCAGATAAACAAGTCACTGAACAACTACCGGTATTTATGGGTATCTTTACGGGATTAACGAAAGGCTCGCCAAACTATGCTTCCGGTGATGGTACGGTAAAATCTCATCATTTTGGGGTGTACGGCACGTATATCGCGGAGAACGGTTTTTATCTGGATGGGATGGTGAAATATTCACGCCTGAAAAACGACTTTAGCGTACGCGATAGCCAAAATAATCGGGTTAGCGGTAATGGCAGCTCAGACGGGGTGAGTTTCTCACTGGAAACCGGACAAAAATTGAGTCTGGGCCAGCAGGGGAATGGTTTCTATATTGAGCCTCAGGCACAGTTAAGCTATAGCCATCAGGATGCAACACGAGTTAATGCCAGTAATGGACTCAAGGTCGATTTGGGCAGCTATGAGTCATTAATTGGCCGGACGAGCGCAGTTGTAGGATATGAGCTTCAACAAGGGGGTAATTTGCTCAATGTTTACCTTAAAACCGGTTATCTGCGTGAGTTTGCCGGCGATACCGATTACCGGCTGAATGGTTCACCAGAAAGCCACAGTTTTAAAGGTGGTTGGTGGAATAACGGTGTCGGGGTGAGTGCTCAGATGAATAAAAAGCATACTCTGTATCTGGATTTAGATACCTCAACCGGCAATAAATTTAACCAACGTCAGATTAACGCAGGTTATCGCTTTAGTTTCTAATTATCGTCTCAGAAAAGCCCCGATCTTGATTAGTTTCGGGGCTTTTTTATCATGGTCGTACTGCATCCTCGGAGTTATTAGCTGGAAGTTTATCGTTAGCTTGTTGCAAAGGAGAAAGAGAACAATACAGGCGCCAAATTAACCCTGCCAATTCACGGCCGGAGGGATCGTGATGACGGGCAAGGGTGGAGCTCATTTTCAATAGCTCTTCGAGGGCAACATCTAACGAACGATGTTGAACCCCTTTTTCCGTCATAATGTCTTTTAAACAACGGATGCAAACTTCACGCACCATTGATAATGGATCAGAACGTACCTGCCAATCACGGAGTTGCCAGACGACGTGACTACAGTTTAGTAATACCACGCCCCAACGAAGTACCCATATGCGAACCTGTTCATCCTTGCTTTGAGTCAGTTGACTGATGCGGTGGTAGACCATTGACTCAAACTGACTTTCACTTTGTGATGGTTTCTGGCTTAGCTGATCCATAAAGTCTCGGCGCAGGGCACGAATGATGCGCCGGCTCTTAACCTTATCCGAGCTGGGACGTAATATCTGAAAAGCAATGCCAGCCAGAATAACACCGGTTAATTTGCCTAAGTCATCATTGATATAACTGCTGAAATCATAAGAAGGGGGATTGCTGATAGCCAGAAATGACCCCATAAACACAATAAGCTGTCCCCAGAGCGAAGCATAGCGGGGATGTTGTAGTTTCATTATCTGCATAGTGAGTAATACGGGTAACAAAAATGCGCAGAAAACCCAAAAATCATCTATTTGGATCATCAGACCGAACTTCACCATATAACAAGCAATGGATAGCAATACTAATGCTTTTATCAGTGTGATAACGCTGGTAATCGGTGATGCCGTGGATGAATAGAGTACACAGCTAATAGCGGTTAAGGTTAATGCGGAGGAACCAGCATCCCATTGAGTATGTATCCAGTATGCGCAGCCGATGACGATACATAAAAAAGTACGTAGCGCGTTATACAGGGCTTCCGTTGAGTCCGTATGCTGGGCAATGCTTTTGACTTTCGGCGGTTTTCGTTGGTGGGTTGTATTCACTTCCTCTAATTGTTGCAACCAACTGCTGGATTGCAAATAGAGCCAGCAAAAATGTCGTAAGCGTAGCCAGAAAGTGCGATGACGAAAATCACGGCTATCGGTGGGATAAATTTCCTGCAGAATTTTTGCCAGCCGATACTTATTGGTATTGGGCTGGCGTAGCTCTTCCAACAAACGCTGTAATACGCTGGATAAATTTTCCGGTCTGTCGGGCCAGTTCAACATGATACGGCGAATGCCGGAGATAACACTGGTCAGTTTCAGTTGCTGATGAAGAATGAAGTTAAGGATGTTATTACGGCGGCGTAAGCGATAGTGGCTCCAAACTGCCTGAATTCTTAAGACGTTCATTGTCAGTATTTGACTAATCACGCCTTCATGAGAAGTACGAACATGATCGGATATTTGAGCCTGCCATAACATTTCCGCATGTTCCAGCAGACGGGCCTGCATTCGTTTGAGTGAATCGATTAACGTTGAGCCATCTGATGTGCTGGGTAAAATCATCATCATGATTGCGCCACAGATAATACCGGTGATGACTTCACATACTCGTGCCTGAGTAATATTGAAGACTTCAAATGAGTCGGTGCTGTCGGTCAGGGTAAAAGTGATAATTGCTGCTGTGTAGCCTGCCAGCGCAAAAGCGTAAGAAACATTATTCTGATAATGATTAGAAATATAGGTGCACAATGCCAGCCAACCGGCGATGAAAAAAGTAAATAGCCATGGATCGTTCAGACACATACCTGCAATGAGCATTGAGGCCAGAGCGCCAAGCAGGCTGCCTAAAATACGTCCAACGCTTTTACTAATCACGCCACCAATGGTGGGGAAACTGACCACTGCTGCTGAGGTCATTGCCCAGTAAGGCTCATCCAGGTCGAGTAGAAATGCCACACCCAATGCCAAACACATTGCAATCGAATTACGTAGGGCATAGCGCCACTGTGCTTTAGTTGCTTTACTCCAGGGGGTGTTTTTCCACTCAAGCCAGGAAATATTCACTCGACTTACCTATTAATGAATGGCAATTGAGCAGGTTGTTCCTGCAATTAACAATGTATTCTCAGGGACTTTCGTTAGCTTAATTCTCACGGGAACTCGTTGAGCTAGACGAACCCAAGGAACATTAGGCTTAACGTTTATCAACATATCAATATTGCCGTCTATGCTTTGGTCATAAATAGCACGCCCAATGCTCTCTACTTCTCCTTGCAGTGCAGTATCACCATTATAAAGCGTAATATTGGCGGCACTTCCCGGTTTAATATTGTGGAGCTTGGTTTCTTCAAAGTAGCCCATGACATAAAACGAATTAATATCAACCAGCGCCACCAGTGGCATACCGGACGTGGCATAACTTCCGCTGCGTGTTTGTAGGTTGGTCAGGTAACCGTCAGTTGGGGCATAAATATTGGTATGGGCCAGATCCCATTTAGCCTGTTCAAGGCTGGCCTGAACGGCTTTATAGTTTGCTTGCATTGCCTGAACGGCCAGATTGGCATCGTCAAGCTCTTCTTTAGAAATAGCCGTGCCGCCAAGGTTATGACGGCGAGCGGCTTCATGATTGGCTTTATTTAAATCTGAAAGTGCTTTGGCTTGCGCGCCTTCAGCTTTATCCACGGCTATTTGATAAGGGGTGGCATCAATAGTAAAAAGCAGGTCACCCTTTTTGACCCTCTGATTATCCACCGCATTCACGTTGATTAAGGTTCCGGATACCTCAGGCGTAATATTGACTAATTCAGCACGTACTTTACCGTCCCGTGTCCAGGGGGATTGCATATAGTAATTCCAGAGCCACCATCCGGCACTTAATGCGATAGCAAAGACAATAACCGTAGAGAAGTATTTGATAATATTAAGCTTCATATGATTACCAATGGGTTAATATCCACATAGCGCCGCTAACGGCAATAATAAAAATAGAGAGATCCATTAAGGTGGGATGCCAAACGTCACCTGAATATAGCCAGTCGCGAATGACACGGTGAACTAGCAGCCATATGACAAATCCAAGAAATAACGCTTTGAATATGGGTGGGAAGTAGAGAGAAGCGCCAAACACCAAGTCGGTTAACGCACTGTTTTTACTAAAAAGTCCAATGTCCACGCTAATAACACCTGTCAGATGTGATATAGGATCGTTGCCAGTAATACCTGAGTTTGAGAAGCGGACTTATCATTGATGAATGGGGCACCAAAGGCTTAACGATAGCCTGCCCGGATACTCGAGTTAGCCTATATTATCACGTTATTCAGTAAAACATAGCGTCAGAGTGAGGCAAGTTTTTGCTTATCTAGCCGGTGATTTTTAAGGGGCAAGGCGGTAAATATTGCGATTTAGCGCGTTATAAGATAATTAAATGATCTCATCAATAATAATTGAACAAATACCATTCGCTTTATTGTTATTATTTGAATTCTATAATTAACGTAGTGAAAGTAATATTATTGATTAATTAAGTTACTTGAATGATTATAATTTAATCTTTGCTTTACAACATTTTTATTTTAATTAAAATTAAGGTATTATTAGTGGTGCGGTTATTTTGAAATTTGATTTTTGTTTTTATTTACAACGCTTTGAATGTTGGTTTTATTAACGTTTGTCAATGGGTTTGGTATGATTTATAGAGTATCAGGTAGTTTTTAATGATGTTTATATTCGTCATGCTCTGAAATCAAATAATGTTTTTAGCTATAGCTGACACTTATCGAAGCCCAACATGTTAACTTGATGATGGTCATATAAGGAAATCAGTATGATTTATCAGTGGGTTAGGCAGACGAGTAAAAGTAAAAATAGTGTTGTATGTTGATTTTAATCAACAACATCAACTAATAATAACTATTTTAAGTTATATCATTTCAGATATTACAAAGGACATGTGGTGATGAGTGAGATACTCATCTTATATACATATATGGAGGAATGTGATGAAAGGAAATCAGCCTGTTTGTCACCATTGCAGCAGAATGGATAGCGTTCGTAAGCATGGTTTGGCGCGCTCTGGCATCCAACGCTATTACTGTATTTCTTGTAGAAAAACCTTTCAGGTACATTATATCTACCAGGGAAATGAAAGTAATATTCTTCGTCAAGTAAAGACTTTTTTAGATGAAGGGCGGGGGCGGATTGAAATTGGTAAAATATTAGGGGTCAGTCAAGTTGTTATCGATCGCCATATTTATCAGCTTGCACTTGAGGAAGATTAAACATGGTGATTACAACATGTTATCATATGATTTTATGTTGATTAATGCTTCATGTTTTAAGTTATAAATTTGATGGGAAGGGGTATTTATCGATCCTCTTCCCATTTTATTTTTAGCTGCCGATTACACTTTATGATTGCACTGATTAAATTTTGGACGCTATTGTATTTACCTGAAATTAATTAAAAACAGGGTGGTCTTGTTAAATTTTTAGTATCCCTGTAACGCAGGCTTCTACAGCGGCGAGTTTTTACAATGCTATTTCCATTTACTGCGGTAGCAATAGCCAACTAGAAAAGCGAAGTCACCTTAAAAATAGGGGGTAGGGAAATCTCTCTTTGCTGATGTTTGATTATTGTGAATAATAGTCGGATCCGATGGTTAAACAACATCCTTTACGGGCAATTTTATGGGATATAAGGGGAGAAAACGTGCTGTTATTTAAGGACATTGCTGAACTCGAGGATTTACACCAGAGTTTGCCCTTATTTATTGATAAATTGTTGGGTGCTCTTCAGCATCTGGAACTCTCTCTTGAGGGCTATCACGCTGACCATATATCGGTACGCTGTTTTCAGCAGGCAACGGCGGAACGCTGGCGCAAAGGATTAATGCAGTGTGGGGAATTACTCTCCGAGAAGATGATTAATGGTCGGCCAATTTGTTTGTTTAGCCTTAATCAGCCGCTGCAAATTGGCTTATGGCAAATTGACTGTATTGAGCTGCCATATCCCGGTGAGAAGCTGTATCCACAGGAAGATTGGGAACATGTGGAATGGGTGATTCCTGGCGATGTTGATACCTTCCATCAAACCGCACTGGGACTGTTTTCTGACCAAGTGTTATTGATGCCCCAGCTAAAACTCAAGTTTAGTAACCCAACCGGTGAGGGAGAGCAACTGGCCAATCCTACGCTAGCCGTCACGGAAAATGGCGTTACGGTTAAATTTCACCCCTATAGCATTCGCGATATTGTTAAGTAACGAGAATGAACTTAATAAATTAAATCAAGCTGACTTAAAGGGTAGATCCCAGCTTGCGCTGGGATGACAAGGCGAGTGTAGCAAGTGATTAGGTGACAGCGTCACCTTACGCTGTCGTTGGTAAGTTAGCTACCGCGTTAGCCATACGCTCAAGCGCCTGAGTTAATAATTCGCGATGACAGGCAAAATTCAGCCTGACAAAGCTTGGATTACCAAAGTCACTACCTGGAGATAGACCAACGCCAGCTTCTTCAAAGAAGGCGTGTGGATTGCTGACCGGTAGTTCGGAGGCATCAATCCAGGCCAGATAGGTTGCTTCAACCGGCATAAGTTTCAGCCCTGGAATAGTGTTAATTTTCTCCATGACCAAATCACGGTTGCCACGTAAATAGTCTAGCTGATCGGCCAGCCACTGTTCGCCATCTTTATAAGCGGCGGTAGCGGCAACATAGGCCAGAATATCCACGTTAGGTACGATTCCCATCCGGGCTTCAATAAAACGGTTACGTAAATTGGCGTTAGGGATAACGGCAATCGAGGCACCTAATCCGGCAATATTGAAGGTTTTAGATGGCGCCATAAGGGTAATGGATCGCTGCGAGGCATCTTCGCTGAGGGAAGCGAATGGAATATGTTCCAAGCCTTCTTCCAACAGTAAATCGCAATGAATTTCGTCTGAGCAGACAATCAGATTGTGGCGCTGGGCAAAATCTAACTGGTCAAGAAGCTCACTACGACGATAAATGGTACCGCCCGGATTGTGCGGGTTACATAACATCAGTAATTTTTCGTTACCGGATAACTGTTGCTCGGTAGCCTCGAGATCCAACACCCAACGTTTGCCCTGTAATTTAATTGGCGCTGAAACCTGATTGCGATTAGCGAGACGAGCAGATTTCATAAATGGAGGATAGATCGGGTGTGGTGCGATGGTTCCCTGTTCCGGCGTGGTTAAGGCACGTACCGACAGGTTTAAACCGCAAACTAATCCGGGTAGGAAAACCAGCCACTCAGGTTTTACTTCCCATTGATAAAGCTGCTGCATACGTTGAATAAAAACGTCGCTTAATTCTGGTGATGGATAGCCATAACCAAATACGCCATGAGCAACACGTTTTTGTAAAGCGTCAATCACGGCGGGAGGTGAAATGAAGTCACTATCGGCAACCCACAGAGGAATAATCTCCTTACCCTCATATTTGTGCCACTTATCACTATCGGTGTGACGTCGCTCCACATACAGATCGAAATTAGATGCCATAATAAAACCTTTGGTATGCCTTGAGTTGTTTTTGTTTCCAACACGTAGACTACGCCAGATGTGTTCTCTTGCTCAAGAAATGTTTTATTTTTACTTGATTTAGGGGGGTAAATGCCAAAGTTGGAGGTGTGTTGTTATAGTGTCGATTGTGCCGTAATGGCTGAACGCGCTGGCGCCGATCGTATCGAATTATGTACCAGCAAGCAGGAAGGGGGAATAACGCCCAGTATGGGCATGCTTGAGTGGGCTACGCAGCATATTTCGATTCCGGTTCATCCTATCATTCGTCCACGGGGAGGAGATTTCTGTTATACCAAGAGTGAATTTGAGGTTATTAAGCGTGACATTGACCAAATCCGTGAACTTGGCTTCCCCGGAATTGTTATTGGGATCCTAGCGGAAGATGGCCATATTGATATGGAACGGATGCAGCAGGTTTTGGTTCAGGCTGAAGGGATGTCGGTTACGTTTCATCGGGCGTTTGATATGTGTGCTAATCCTATTGTGGCACTGAATCAACTGACGGATATTGGGATTGATCGTATTTTAACGTCAGGTCAGCAGCAAACTGCCGAAGTGGGTTTACCGCTTATCCGTGATTTGATTCACCAAAGTCGGGGGCCGGTGATTATGCCAGGCGGCGGTATTCGTCTGACCAATATCCATAAGTTTATTGATGCCGGTGTGCAAGAAATTCACACTACCGCAGGGCAAGTTATCCCTTCTTTGATGCGTTATCGTAA
The DNA here is from genome assembly GCF_900112475.1 of Pragia fontium DSM 5563 = ATCC 49100. Classification (GTDB taxonomy): domain Bacteria; phylum Pseudomonadota; class Gammaproteobacteria; order Enterobacterales; family Enterobacteriaceae; genus Pragia; species Pragia fontium. Next base: position 183,441 of record NZ_FOLW01000004.1, read on the forward strand.
AGCCGGCGTTAGCATGAATACTGATAGTGAGGCTGATGAGTTTTCACAGTTCAGGGTTGATAGTGATATGGTCGCCGCAATGAAGGACGTGTTTGTACCTAGCGTGGTTCGTTTTCGTCAAAAGGCTGGGTAAGTTAGTTTGAATATCAAGGAAGAAAAAGCCGGATATCATATCCGGCTGAGATCGCTGGCAATGTTATACAGTACGTAATCGTTGGGAGAGACGGGTGTTGGGGTCGTAGTAGCTTTAGCTACCGGAGTGCCCCTAACCCGGCTAGGCCCAACGCTCTCTATAGCTAAATACTGATGGTATTCCGGCTGAACACGGTAGTCATATTTGCGCATTGTTTTTATAGCCGGAACAGACACTGTTGTTGATTTAAGATGATTTGTTAGCAGTCTGAGCCGGATATCACATCCGGCTTTTTATTTGATTAACGACCATCCGAAACAAATACCATTTGCGATGGGCTGCCAACAGGGGTAAAGCGATCGGTAAACGTGAGTTTCCCGCTGCTCGGGTCGATATTAAACTGGGTAATGTTATCGCTACGCTGATTCATGGCATACAGAGACTGACCATCGGGTGAGATAACTATCGTCCGCGGGTAGTCACCTCGGGTCCAGACGTTATCTGCCAGCGTTAGGCTACCATTCTCGTTAATATTGAACTGCGAAATACTGTTATGCAGCCGATTGGCCACATACAGATGGCGGGCATCTTTCCCTAACACAATACCGGAAGCAAAGCTGGTTCCTTTATAGCCATTAGGCAGAGAAGATAGCGTTTGCTGTTGAGTTAATTTTCCACTTTCCTGATCCATCAGGTATGACGTTAACGTAGATGATTCTTCATTGATTAAATAAACATGTTTATTTTGCGGATGAAAAACAAAGTGGCGTGGACCGGCACCTGGAGATGACGCAGGAATAAATGGTTGGTTATTGGCAGAAATCACACCAGTGGCATGGTCTACACGCCATTGATAGATACGATCTAATCCTAAGTCGGTAGAGTAAATAAATTGGCCGCTAGGATCGCTGTCAACCATATGGGCATGTGGGCCATCATGATCGCTGGCAGCAAAGCTGCCGGCAACAGCGGCTTCGGGCTTAGCTGCTCCAGGTTCACCACTGCTTTGTTTTACCGAGGTTGGACGACCGAGTTTGCCATCGCGTTCAATAGGAAAACTGGCTATTGAGCCACTAATATAGTTGGCGACAAACAGGTATTCCCCGTCGGGATGAATCGATAAGTAAACCGGACCCGCGCCCTGGGAGTCAACCTCATTAAGCTTTTCCAATGAACCGTCGGTTTTATTGACGGCATAAGCGGTAATTGAGCCGTGTGTTCCATCGTTATAATTATCGACTTCGCTGGCGACATACAGATGGTTGCTGTCTTTATCTAAAACCAACTGTGCGGCGTTAGGAATTGAGCTGACCAACTTATCGGTGGTTAATGAACCATCTTTTTCATCAACCTTCATTAGGTAAATACCTTCACCATGCGGATTGTAAGTGGCAACGTAGGCTATTTTCATGGTTTGTTCGGAAGGTTTCATATCGGCTAAAACGGGAAGGGAAACAAGGGTGGATAACCCAATAATCATACAGCTGTATACGCTGGCAGCGCTTGAAAAGTCCCTAAACTTTTTCTTCATATTCTCTCCTGATTGCGTTACCGGGTTAGAAAAACTCGGGCATTAATTCTGTAGATAAAAATATGGGCACATGCATCATTATTATTATCTTTACCCGATTAATGATTGTCGGAGAAATTTAAAAAATCAAATAATCGGGTAAAAAAAACTGAATAAGCAGTAAGTTAGTCTAACCCCAATATGGTTTTTACCGAGATAGCGGCGGTTTCAACCACGCCACGTTTTAGGTGACCAATATATAACAGTTGTTTATTGGGGGTTAAAGAAGCAATGTCACCTTCACGCATATGCAGCAAATCTACCGGGCTAACCCAAACCGGAGCCGATGCCGTAATCGGTAATCCGGCCTGATTATAGGCTTCAATAATAAACTGCGAACAGAAAAACTTGCCGTTAGCGTCCTCATCTGAGCCTAATTGAATTTGCGCTAGCGTATTCATACAGCTATTACGAAATGTCGAAGAGAAAGGGTTGAGGCTACAGAGTTGTCGGGTCAGCATAAATGGAGCCAGTAAAGCGACCCCATTATAATTATATTTTATACCTACTTTAGATTCGGAAAAGTTGCGGATAGATAAAGCCTGCTGTTCTGAAAGCTGTGGAACGCGTAGCACAATGATTTTGCTATTGTGATCCACCATCTTATCAAGAGAAATAATTTGCACGCCGCTGCCGCCAACGGCTTCAACAACCTGTTCATTACCCAGATAAATAGCGGCATGGCTAACGCTAGAGCCGCTAAATAAACGGATACCCATTGAAGTAGGGCCGATGGGTGAAGAAAGCAGTATATCGCCAGCCTGCATAGCGGAGGCATCAATAATTTGGCTACCGCCTTCAGGATAGGAATGGATGCGTTGAAGCTGAATATTAATGGGTAATGCCGCCGTATCGCTGTCTTGTTCTGCTGGCGTGTTTTCCGAGATATGCATAGTACAGCCGCTCACTAACAGCAGTGAGCCAGTTATCAAAGGTAATAAACGTTGGGCTAAACGCATTTAGATTTCCTGATTTAACGGCATATTATGGTTTTTTCGCTACAATAACAGCCCTAATAGGTGCAGGATAGCCTTCAATGGTTTTGTTGTGATCTTGGGGGTCTAAAAATTCAGCTAGTGATTCACTGGTCATCCAGTCTGTTCGACGCTGTTCTTCAATTGTCGTCGTACAGCTATCAACAATGCGTATATCAACAAAGCCACATTTTTCCAGCCAGTTTACCAGCGCCTTTGCCGATGGAATAAAATAGACGTTACGCATTTGAGCATAGCGATCGCCGGGTACCAGAACCTGATGTTCATCACCAGGAATAACGATAGTTTCTAATACCAATTCTCCTTCGGAAACTAACTGATTTTTTAGCTGATATAAATGATCCAGTGGAGAACGGCGGTGATACAGCACACCCATTGAAAATACGGTGTCAAAGGCCTTTAATTCAGGAAGTTGTTCAATACCTAACGGCAATAGATGGGCTCGCTGGTCACCACCTAACAGTTTACGCACGGCTTCAAACTGATACAGGAAAAGCTGAGTAGGATCGATACCTACGGCTAAATGTGCACCGGCACCAATCATGCGCCACATATGGTAACCGCTGCCGCAGCCGACATCGAGAATGGTTCTTCCTTTTAATGGCGAGATATGAGGAATCACTCGATCCCATTTCCAGTCGGAGCGCCATTCAGTATCAATATGAATACCATAAAGATGATATGGGCCTTTGCGCCATGGCATTAACGCACGTAGATGGGTGGTTATTCCCTGTAGTTGACCATCGGATAAGCCTGGAGAGGCTTCAGTCGTCACACTGTGCAATAAGTCCAGATGTTCTGGCACGATCGTTGGCATATATTCAACGGCGTTTAGCCATTGTTTTAGTTGGCCGTGACGTGCATCTTTTTGCCAGCTTGCTATTTGCGCTGGTAAGGTTTCCAGCCAATGGCTAAGGGGGCCTACGGCTATTTGACGATAGAAATCACCAAACTCAATCATTCCATTTCTCCGTCTTTTAAAGCAATTAACGAACCAAAGTTAAAACACTGGAACCACGTTTCGCTGTGTTTAAAACCCGCCTGACGCAGACGAGCTTTATGGGTTTCGACGCTATCGGTACGCATCACGTTTTCCAACATGCTGCGCTTTTGACTGATTTCCAGTTCGCTATAACCGTTGGCGCGTTTAAAATCATGATGCATATCAAACAGCAGTTCGCCGATTTTTTGATCTTCAAAGTTGAATTTTTCAGACAGTACTAAAATACCGCCGGGTAATAGTCCCTGATATATTTTGCTTAATAAACGCTGACGATCGTCAGGTTCCAGAAATTGCAGGGTAAAATTGAGTACCACCATTGAAGCATTTTGGATATCAATGTCTCGGATATCGGCTTCGATAACGTCTACTGGCGTCGCCGCCCGAAAAGACTCAATGTGCCGACGACAGCGTTCCACCATCGCCGGTGAGTTATCAATGGCAATAATACGGCAACTATCGACTTTAATATTGCGACGTATCGACAAGGTTGCGGCACCCAGTGAGCAGCCTAAATCGTAAATGGTGCTGTTTGGTTGAGCAAAACGCTCGGTTAGCATACCAATCATTGAAATAATATTGGAGTAACCAGGCACGGAACGCTGGATCATATCAGGAAAGACTTCGGCGACTTGTTCGTCGAAGGTCCAGTCACCTAATTTGTTGATAGGGGCGGCAAATAGTGTATCGCGATTTGGCATAGCAGTAGATCGATAGTGTCGGAGCAAAGAAATGAGGCGCGTAGTTTACCAAAGCAAAGAAAAAAAGTCTGTAGACCTTAGCGGAAAAGGAAAGAGGCGAATGCATACTGTCGTGAGGCGAGTAGGATTGATTTAGTACAGAATAAAAATCTGCTCCCATGGCAAATAGTAGATATTTGCACAAATCATCATCACCATAGAAATATAGGTAGCACTCATACCAGAACGGCGCCAGCGCCAATCGCGATGTCGCAAACCATAGTAATGACTGAGGCGACCGGCAAACAACATAATGCCACTGACGTGAACCAGCCAAACATTTGCCCCATTCATTTCCATAATCACCATCAGAATGAGGGCGATAGGAATGTATTCTACCGCATTGCCGTGGATACGCGTTGCCGTTTGCAGCTCGTAGAAACCGCCGTCACCAAAGGGGACGCGATACTGTGTACGTAATTTGACAACATCGAGCGACAGCTTGAACAGGAGTAGTGCACCCAGCACAGCGTATAGTGCGCTAACCATTAATCACCCCTCTAAATATATTTTTATAACAGGATAATAACTGGGTATAACAAAATTTTCCCCTATTAAAGAAATTAATAATAGCGTAATTACTATCTTATAAGCGGGTAAAAACCGGTAAAAAGTTTATGAAAAACTTTACCTGTTGATCTTACTCGTTATATTTATCAAAGATAGGGTATTGGTGTAATAAAAGATAGTCTCGTTTTTTAGCAAGACGACATAAAAAAATTTGGCTGCTGTTTTTTTGTTCGTTTAAGCATAAATTAAATCGAATAGGTGAGATGTAACGTGATGTACTCTTATCGGCGGCTATTATTTCCTTTATAATAGCCGCCTTTTGGGTAAGGTTAGTTGTGATGGCTTACCTAAAACTGAATAATAATGAAATAACCAACATTCAGAATCACGATTATGCCTATTTATGAATACGAATGTGGTTGTTGCCAGCATCGTTTGGACAAATTACAAAAGTTTGCTGATGCCCCTTTGGTTGTATGTCCCGAATGTGGTGAATCGGCGTTAAGAAAATTGGTCTCCCCCGGACATTTCCATTTGAAAGGTTCCGGCTGGTATGCGAGTGAAGCTCAGCAAAACCGTAAGAATACTTCATCAGATACCCCTTGTGCTGGGGCCTGTCAGGCAAATTGCCCAGGCGCAGCATTGGCTGAATAAAAGGATAGCGTCATGCGTACTCACTATTGTGGACAGCTCAACACTTCTCTTGTTGGGCAAGAAGTCACCTTAAGCGGCTGGGTTAATCGTCGTCGTGATTTAGGTGGTTTAATTTTTATTGATATGCGCGACCGTGAAGGTATTGTGCAGGTCTTTTTTGACCCGGATTGTAAAGCGGCATTTGAACAGGCTTCAGAACTACGTAATGAGTATTGTATTCAGGTAACCGGCACGGTACGTGCTCGTCCCGAAAGCCAAGCTAATAACGATATGGCCACCGGCGGGGTTGAAGTTTTAGCCAGCAGTTTGAATATCATCAATCGCTCAGAGCCGTTACCGCTGGATTCAAATCAGAATAATACGGAAGAACAGCGTCTTAAATATCGTTATCTGGATTTACGCCGTACCGAAATGGCGGATAGATTGAAAACCCGCGCACGCATCACTGCGTTTGTTCGTCGTTATATGGATGGTAATGGTTTTCTGGATATTGAAACGCCAATGCTGACCAAAGCAACGCCGGAAGGTGCCCGTGACTATCTGGTACCAAGTCGTGTACATAAAGGTAAGTTTTACGCACTGCCACAGTCACCGCAGCTGTTTAAACAATTGTTGATGATGTCCGGTTTTGACCGCTATTACCAAATCGTTAAATGCTTCCGCGACGAAGATTTACGGGCGGATCGCCAACCAGAATTTACCCAGATTGACGTTGAAACATCATTTATGAGTGCCGAACAGGTTCGCACGATGATGGAGAAGATGGTTCGTGAACTGTGGCTTGAAGTAAAAGGCGTTGATTTGGGGAATTTCCCAATTATGACTTTTGCTGAAGCGATGCGTCGTTACGGTTCAGACAAGCCAGATTTGCGTAACCCAATTGAGATTGTTGACGTTGCCGATCTGTTAAAAGACGTTGATTTTAAAGTGTTCTCCGGTCCGGCAAACGATCCGAAAGGGCGTGTCGCGGTGATTTGTGTACCGGGTGGCGCGCAGCTTACCCGTAAGCAAATTGATGAGTACACGCAGTTTGTTTCTATCTATGGCGCGAAAGGTCTGGCCTGGATGAAGGTCAACGACCGTAAAGGCGGCGTGGAAGGGGTTCAAAGTCCAGTTGCTAAGTTCCTGACGCCAGAAATTATTGAGTCTATCTTGGATCGCACTCAGGCAAATGACGGTGATATCCTGTTATTTGGTGCTGATAGTTTCAAAGTTGCCACGGATGCCATGGGCGCATTACGTCTGAAAGTGGGTCGAGATCTGAAAATCACCAATGAGAATAGTTGGGCACCGCTGTGGGTGGTTGACTTCCCAATGTTTGAAGATGATGGTGAAGGCGGCTTAACGGCGATGCACCATCCATTTACTGCACCAAAGGATATGACACCGCAAGAACTGCAGGCTGATCCGGAATCGGCGATTGCCAATGCTTATGATATGGTGCTGAACGGTTATGAAGTCGGTGGCGGTTCTGTGCGTATCCATAATGGTTCGATGCAGCAGGCAGTATTTGGTATTCTGGGCATTACTGAGCAGGAACAGCGTGAGAAGTTCGGCTTCTTATTAGATGCGTTAAAATATGGTACGCCTCCTCATGCCGGTATCGCATTTGGTCTGGACCGTTTAGTGATGTTACTGACCGGTACCGATAATATTCGAGATGTAATCGCATTCCCGAAAACTACCGCTGCGGCCTGTTTAATGACGGAAGCCCCAAGCTACGCAAATCCTGCGGCACTGCAGGAATTAAGCATCAGCGTTGTTGCTACGAAGTCAGAAAAATAATGCCGCAGTTTAAGCGCCCGGAATCGGTGTTGGTCGTGATTTATAGCCGCAGCAGTGGCCGGGTGCTTATGTTACAACGTAACGACGATCCTGACTTTTGGCAATCGGTAACCGGGAGTCTGGAAGCGGGAGAGTCTACGCAACAAACGGCGTGCCGTGAGGTTAAGGAAGAGACTGGTATTGATATTCAGGCAGAGCAGCTTGAATTACAGGATTGTCGGCGTCACGTTGAATTTGAAATTTTTACACATTTTCGCCATCGTTATGCGCCGGGTGTAACGCATAATCTGGAACATTGGTACTGTTTGGCTCTACCTGTGGAGCGTGAAGTGACGCTTTCAGAGCATACAACCTACCAATGGCTTGATAAAGAGCAGGCTGCTCAATTGACGAAGTCATGGAGCAACCGGCAGGCGATTGAAGAATTTGTTATTTCTCATTAAGCCGAACGGCTTTCTACTGGAGATTTTTTATGGCAGGTCATAGTAAATGGGCCAATACCAAGCATCGTAAAGCAGCACAAGATGCAAAACGCGGTAAAATTTTCACTAAAATTATTCGTGAACTGGTCACGGCGGCTAAATTAGGCGGCGGCGATCCAGGTGCGAACCCGCGTTTGCGTGCGGCTATTGATAAAGCCTTATCCAATAATATGACGCGTGATACCTTAAACCGTGCTATTGCTCGCGGCGTAGGCGGTGATGATGCGGATAATATGGAAACTATCATTTATGAAGGCTATGGCCCAGGCGGCACGGCGGTGATGGTTGAATGTCTAAGCGACAACCGCAATCGTACCGTTTCTGAAGTGCGTCATGCTTTCACCAAAACCGGTGGTAACTTGGGTACCGACGGTTCAGTTTCTTACCTGTTTACTAAAAAAGGCGTTATTTCTTACGCTGAAGGTACCGACGAAGATGCCGTTATGGATGCCGCGTTAGAGGCCGGTGCCGAAGACGTAGTCACCTATGACGATGGTGCGATTGACGTATTTACCTCACCAGAAAGCTTTGGTGAAGTGAAAGATGCGTTAGATGCCGCTGGTCTGGTTTCTATTGCGGCAGAAGTGTCGATGATTCCCTCCACCAAAGCTGAACTGGATGAGGAAACTGCACCTAAATTACTGCGTTTGATCGACATGTTGGAAGATTCAGACGACGTGCAAGAGGTTTACCATAACGGTGAAATCTCTGACGAGGTTGCGGCTACACTTTAATGGCCATTATCCTTGGCATTGACCCCGGCTCACGAGTGACCGGTTATGGCGTTATTCGTCAGTCGGGGCGCAAATTAGAGTATCTCGGTAGCGGCTGCATTCGCACCGTTGTCGATGATCTTCCTACCCGTCTCAAGCTGGTTTATGCCGGCGTCAGTGAAATCATCACTCAATTCCAGCCGGACGTTTTTGCCATTGAGCAGGTCTTTATGGCACGTAATGCCGATTCAGCTCTAAAGCTGGGGCAGGCACGCGGAGCGGCGATTGTTGCAGCGGTTAACGTCGATTTACCGGTATTTGAGTATGCGGCACGTCAGGTTAAGCAAACGGTTGTAGGTACCGGTGCGGCAGAAAAAACGCAGGTGCAGCATATGGTGCGTACGTTACTGAAGCTGACGGCGAATCCACAGGCCGATGCCGCCGACGCATTGGCTATTGCCATTACACACTGTCACTTACATCAGAACGTGGTGCGTATCGGCAACGGTCGACTGACTTTGGCGCGTGGGCGAGTAGCCGAATAACTGACCTTTAGTGATACAGAGATCAAACAAATCAAATAAAGCTGGATATTTATCCAGCTTTATTCTGTAATAGCTGTATAAATAGGGGCGTAGTGGGTTAAACTGCATAAAGCTAATATAAGCAGCGTGATTATAATGCCCTAAGTCAGCCATAAGGAGCCTGAGTCGTGATTGGTCGTTTACGTGGAATTATTCTGGAAAAACAGCCGCCTGAAGTGCTGATTGAGGTTAATGGTGTCGGCTATGAAGTGTTTATGCCGATGAGCTGTTTTTATGAATTACCGGATCGCGGTCAGGAAGCGGTTATTTTTACTCACTTTGTAGTGCGTGAAGATGCTCAGCTTCTATATGGTTTTAATGATAAGCAGGAACGAGCGCTATTTCGTGAACTAATTAAAGTTAACGGCGTTGGTCCTAAGCTAGCGTTAGCTATTCTTTCTGGTATGTCGGCTCAGCAGTTTGTTCATGCGGTTGAGCAAGAGCAGGTGAGCATTCTGATCAAGCTACCGGGTGTGGGTAAGAAAACTGCCGAACGACTGGTTGTGGAAATGAAAGACCGCTTTAAAGGATTAAATGGCGACCTGTTTAATAATACAACTAATCTGCCGCCGGTGAGTTCGGCTAAAAGCGCTGATACCGACGCCGAAGCGGAAGCGGTTTCTGCCTTGGTTGCTCTGGGCTACAAGCCTCAGGAAGCCAGCCGTTTGGTGAGTAAAGTGATGAAGCCGGGCACCGAGAGTGAAACCCTGATCCGTGAAGCACTGCGTGCGGCACTGTGAGTTAAAGAGATAAAGCATGATTGAAGCTGACCGTTTGATATCACCTGTTGCGCAGTTTGAGGAGGAAGACTCCATCGATCGCGCTATGCGCCCTAAGCTACTGAATGAATATGTCGGCCAGCCTCATGTACGTGAGCAAATGGAGATTTTTATTCAGGCGGCAAAGTTGCGTGGTGATGCACTGGATCATCTCCTGATTTTTGGTCCGCCGGGGCTGGGGAAAACCACGTTAGCTAACATTGTTGCTAACGAGATGGGAGTTAACCTGCGAACCACTTCCGGGCCGGTATTAGAGAAGGCCGGGGATTTGGCGGCGATGTTGACCAATCTGGAGCCTCATGATGTGCTGTTTATCGATGAGATTCATCGGCTGTCACCGGTGGTTGAAGAGATTCTCTATCCGGCGATGGAAGATTATCAATTGGATATCATGATCGGCGAAGGCCCAGCAGCACGTTCAATCAAAATTGATTTGCCTCCCTTCACATTAATCGGCGCGACCACTCGCGCTGGGTCACTGACTTCACCGTTGCGTGACCGTTTTGGTATTGTGCAGCGTTTGGAGTTTTATCAGGTTAAAGATCTGGAATCTATTGTTTCACGCAGCGCCCAGTGTATGTCGCTCAATCTGTCCGACGAAGGGGCCAATCATATTGCCCGTCGCGCACGGGGGACGCCGCGTATTGCTAACCGCTTACTGCGCCGGGTACGCGACTTTGCTGAAGTGCGTGCTGATGGCGTGATTAATGCAGACGTTGCGACCAGAGCGCTGGATATGCTGGATGTGGACGTTGAAGGTTTCGACTTTATGGACCGTAAACTGCTGTTGGCGATTATTGACAAGTTTATGGGTGGGCCGGTTGGATTAGATAATTTGGCAGCCGCAATTGGTGAAGAACGTGAAACCATCGAAGATGTGATTGAGCCCTATCTGATTCAGCAGGGGTTTATTCAGCGTACGCCGAGAGGGCGGATGGCGACTCAGCACGCTTATCGACACTTTGGTATTTCAAGAGATCGCGACTAAAGTCTATCGAGCTCATCATTCCGGTGAAAACCGGAATCTGGCTGAATGGTAATGCTTGGACTTAGAGCGTTATCCCCGCTTTTGCGCTGAGGAATCCCCAGAAAAATAAACATGAATTCTTAACTATGATTTATATTGTCATTCCCGCATTTATACCGTCATCCCTGCGAAAGCGGGGACCTCGTTCTTAAGCCAAGCGTTGTCGTTAAGCTAAAACATTAGATTCCGGTTTTCACCGGAATGACGAAGGGGGGAATGCGAGCATATTCTGAATGAGTCACTAATAAGTGGAACAAATCGCTCACAAAACACCCACTTTAATCCTTTGAATCCCCAAAGAAAAAATTTCTGGGGATTCATCAGCGCTTTTGCGGGGATAACGTTAGAAATTATTGATACAGGCTTAAATTCTCTTTTGCATAGGCTTCAAAATCAGTACAGCCGCCAATATGAACCTGATCGATAAAGATTTGCGGTACGGTTTCTACTGGTTTACCAACCGTTTTTTCCAGGTCAGCTTTAGTAATGCCTTCTGCATGAATATCGATGTAGTTATAGCTGAAATCATCGCGCTCTTGGCTTAATTTTTCTGCTAATTCTTTGGCACGAACACAGTAAGGACAACCAGGACGTCCGAAAATGACAACAAACATGAGTACTCCTTGAAATTGATATTTTTCGGCCTATCGCCGCTAACTAATATAATAACACTGACCTTACTATGCCTGCCATGAGCAATTTTAAAAAGCAGGAATTACCTGTTAGTTTAATCAATATTATCTATGGTTATTAACCCCATAAAATTTATAGAAAAATATTTTATGGCTGATGATTGTGGTGTGCCTATAGGTGTTTTTCGAGTATCCTTTATGCCAAATAGTGCTGGAAAATGTAGGTTTTTATGACACCAACTATCGATCTTATCCGCGCCCATCGCTCTATCCGCGCATTTACGCCGCAACCGATTAACGATGAACAGCGACAGGCTATTGTTCAGGCAGCACTGGCAACGTCCAGTTCCAGCTTTTTGCAGTGTAGTTCAATTATTCGGGTGACCGATCATAATTTACGTTCTACGTTGGTTGAATACAGCGGCAATCAGAAACACGTGGCTCAGGCTGCGGAGTTTTGGGTATTCTGTGCTGATTTTTATCGCAATCAGCAAATTTGTCCGGAAGCTGAGTTAGGCTATGCAGAGCAACTATTACTGGGAACGGTAGATACCGCCATGATGGCGCAAAATGCGTTAATCGCAGCGGAGTCATTGGGGTTAGGGGGCGTTTATATCGGGGGCTTAAGGAATAATATTGCCAAGGTTACTGAGTTGCTTAAACTGCCGAAGCAGGTATTGCCACTATTTGGCTTATGCCTTGGTTATCCCGACCAGCATCCAGAATTAAAACCACGTTTACCGGCTGATATCGTGATGCATGAAAATAGCTATCAACCGTTAAATCGAGAGCTATTAGCCGCTTATGATGCCCATATTGTCGCTTATTATGAGTCGCGTTCTGATAATAAAAAGCATGTTAACTGGAGTGAACAGATTTCAGCGACAGTCCGTAAAGAAAGTCGCCCGTTTATTCTGGACTATTTACATCAGCAGGGGTGGGCAACTCGCTAAGTTTATTTAAACTGATTGTTTGAAGCCTGATAATGGTATCCGGCTTCAGATAACTTATCGCACAGTGCCTGTAGATCGATATCATAGCTGCGGGTAAGGTCTTCCAGTGATTCATGGTTATCTCTCAGCTTCATGTTAACGATACTGAGTAGCAAGTGGGGATCCATGGTTAAAAAATTCTGTAATGACACGTTTTTCTCCTGTTTGAGATAAAGAGTAAATAATAACTTACCTCAAAAGGTGTGAAATGAGGTAGTATTTACCGGTTATTGCACTTTCTATTCTGATTTACTGAGGGATACCATAATGGATAAGCTGATCGTCCCTGATCTGGCTTTAATGCGCCTCTGGCTCGAACAGTCTGGCGTATCCTTTTTTGAATGTGATTCCTGTCAGGCGTTACATTTACCACACTTGCAGAGCATTGATGGTATTTTTGATGCCAAAGTGGATTTGCTGGAAAACGTTATTCTATTTTCTGCGGTTGCAGAGATTCGCCCGATCGCGCTGATCCCTCTGGTGGCCGATCTTAGCCAAATTAATGCTTCATCGTTAACCACCAAGGTCTTTGTCGATATTCAGGATGATAATTTACCTAAACTGGTTATTTGCCAGTCTTTAAGCGTTGGTGCGGGCATTGCGATTGAGCAATTTCAACTGTTGCTACAGGAAGCAGAAGAGCAGACGACGCAGATTATTATGGAAGCCAGAGCCAATGAGCTGCTAATGATCAGCGATAATGATGGCGATCGGGAAGCGGAAGAGGATATTCAGATTGCCCGCCCGGTAACGCATACGATTCATTAATGTTTTTTCTGCCCGTGTTCGTCTCTTATCGTCATACCCAATTCCGGAGTTGGTTTTAATGCAGTGCGCGCTTCATGCCGCGGGGCTTTGTTATTCATGTCAGTGGATAGATAAGCCCTATACGCAGCAATTACAAGATAAACAGCAGGATCTGGAAAGGCTATTGTCGGGGTTGGCAGTTGAAACGTGGCTGAAAACAGTGAGCAGCGAACAGTCCGCATTTAGAAATAAAGCGAAAATGGTGATTAGCGGTAGCGTAGAACGGCCAGTGCTGGGTTTACCGTTCAAGGATGGGGTAGCCGTCGATCTCTGTGATTGTCCGCTGTATCCACCATCGATGCGCGATGCTTTCCCGTTATTAAAGCAATTTATACAACGGGCTGGACTTACCCCTTACAACGTTGAGCGTCGAAGAGGCGAGCTGAAATTTATTTTGTTAACCCAGAGCCGTCTAGACGACGGACTGATGTTACGCTTTGTTTTACGTTCCGAAGTAAAACTACAGCAGCTCAGGGATGCATTACCTTGGCTACAGCAGCAATTGCCTCAGTTACGGGTGATTTCCGCCAATATTCAGCCAGTTCATATGGCGGTGTTGGAAGGCGAGCAAGAGATAATGTTAACCCAGCAGCAGGCGCTGGAAGAGCATTTCAATGAGATTCCTTTGTTTGTTCGCCCTCGCAGTTTCTTTCAGACTAACCCTGAGGTTGCCGAGAAACTGTATGCCACTGCTCAAGAATGGGTTGCTGAACTCGATATCCGTAGCATGTGGGATTTGTTTTGTGGCGTTGGTGGCTTTGGTCTGCACTGTGCATCGACATCTAAGATTCGATTAACCGGCATTGAAATCAGCGCTGAAGCTATTGAATGCGCTAAACGCTCTGCGCAGGCGATAGGGCTGGAAGATATCCATTTTGACGCGCTGGATTCAACCCAGTTTGCCGAAAGCAAGTTTCAGCAAGATATTCCCGAACTGGTGCTGGTCAATCCGCCACGCCGGGGAATTGGCGCTGAACTGTGTCGTTATCTGAGTCAGATGGCACCTGACTACATTATTTATTCCAGTTGCAACCCCCAAACGATGGCAAAGGATATCCGGCAATTGACCGGTTACCGCATCATTAAAATCCAGCCGTTTGATATGTTTCCGCATACTGCTCACTATGAAGTGCTGACTCTATTGCAGCGTCAATAATCAAGGGAATATTGACGATTCTCTTTATAGCTAATGCCTTCCAGATCCAGCAGCGCTTTTTTCACCGCTAATCCACCTGAATAGCCCGTCAGCGTTCCGCTCCGTCCCAGAACGCGATGGCAGGGCAAAATAATGGCGATAGGATTAGCCCCCACCGCACCACCAACCGCTTGTGCGCCTTTGGGTTTGTTGATGGCTGCGGCGATGTCGCCGTAGCTGACGATTTCGGCATAACCAATGTTTTTTAACTGCTGCCACACCGCTTTCTGGAATTCAGAGCCTTCCGGTTCACAGGGAATGTCTGTGAAGCTGACGATCTTCCCGGCGAAGTAATCAGACAGCATGGTGATAACCTGATTGATAATTGGGGACGCTTTGCCGTCAATCCATCCAGCTTCCGGCTGGCGTTGTTCCACCTCATTAGGCAGCCAAAGCTGACGCAGGGCGATATCGTCTGCAACAATGCGTAGATTACCGACTGGGGAGAGGTAAAGTTGGTGATACATGGCGATACTCCTTTAGCGGCATAATGGCAAAAATAGTATCACTGGCCAGTTAAAATAAAAACGGCCTCAGGAAAAGAGGCCGCTAATAATACAGGGCTAGGTTTTGTTACTGTGGGAACCATTTTTTGCTGATTTGTTGATAGGTTCCATCTTTTTTCACTGCATCTAATGCGGCATTAATTTTATTGGCTAACGCAGCGTTATCCAGACGAACTGCGATACCCAGACCGGCGCCAAAGTAGGCCGGATCGGCAACGTGTTCACCCAGGGTTGTCAATTCAGGACTGGTTTTCAGCCACTCATTAACCGCCGCCGTATCACCAAATACCGCATCTATCCGACCATTTTTCAGGTCAATAACCGCCGTTTGATAACTATCATAAGGCACGGTTTTAATTTCCGGGTGTTTATCATTGAGATATTTTTGGTGGGTTGAACCGTTTTCCATCCCAACTTTTTTACCTTTCATTTGATCAACCGAAGTAATGGTGCCTTTACGGACCAGCAGCACGGCGGAGTTGGCATAGTAAGGTTGGCTAAATAACACCTGCTTGCTGCGCTCTGCGGTGATATCCATTCCGGAAATAACCGCATCATAACGACGGAATTTCAATGCAGGAATCAGGCTGTCAAAGGCATGATTAGAGAAGGTACATTCAGTCTTCATCTCTTTACACAGCGCTTTGGCCAAATCGATATCGAATCCGGCAATTTTGCTGTCTTTGTCCATAAACTCAAATGGAGGATAAGTTGCAGACGAGGCGAAACGGATAGGATCGGCAGCCTGAACAGATAATGCTGCACCGGCTAACAATAGGGTAGCTACAACTTTCTTCATAATAATGACTCCAATAATAAAATAGTCGCGCTGACTAAAAAATCGAATGAAGTGAATATATAGTCATTAAATATGAATAAGCAAGCAAAATCTGACTATTCATAAAAATAGCGGTAAAAAAGTTAGCCTAAGAGCAAAACCAATAAAAAATCCCGACATAAAAAATGATGTCGGGATTAATAGACTACAGCGTGAAAGGGGGAAATTAACGGACGACAGAACCCCAAAGGTCGTACTCGTCGGCATTCTCAATTTTCACCTGAACAATCTCGCCCACTTTAACCTGAGTTTCCTGATTCAGATAAACAACGCCGTCAATTTCCGGGGCATCGGCCATACTACGGCCAATCGCGCCTTCTGCATCAACTTCATCGATAATAACCGGTAGCGTCAGGCCAACTTTATCCTGTAGGCGTTGGGTGGAAATTTGCTGTTGTAGCTGCATAAAGCGGTGGAAGCGCTCTTCTTTAACGTCTTCATCTACTTGATCAGCCAATTCATTTGCGGCAGCGCCTTCAACCGGGCTGTATTTAAAGCAGCCAACGCGATCGAGTTTAGCCTCACGCAGGAAATCCAGCAGCATAGTGAAGTCTTCTTCCGTTTCGCCGGGGAAGCCAACAATAAAGGTTGAACGTAGGGTTAACTGCGGACAAATTTCACGCCAGCGTTTAATTCGCTCCAGAGTACGCTCAACGGAACCCGGGCGCTTCATCGCTTTTAGAATTTTCGGGCTGGCATGTTGCAGCGGAATATCCAGATAAGGCAGGATTTTTCCCGCGGCCATCAGTGGAATAACATCATCAACATGTGGATAAGGGTAGACATAGTGCAGGCGAACCCAAATACCTAATGAGGAAAGCTGCTCACACAGGCTGACCATATCAGTTTTAACCGGCTGTCCATTCCAAAAACCGGTGCGGTGTTTGATATCGACGCCGTAAGCTGAGGTGTCCTGAGAAATAACCAGTAGCTCTTTCACTCCGGCTTCCGCCAAACGCTTTGCTTCATCCAGCACTGAACCGATAGGGCGGCTATCCAGATCGCCGCGCATTGACGGAATAATGCAGAAAGTACAGCGATGATTACAGCCTTCCGATATTTTTAAATAGGCATAGTGCTTTGGAGTAAGCTTTACTCCTTGAGCCGGAACCAGACTGGTGAACGGATTAAACTCAGGCTTGGGGGCATAGGTATGCACGTGTTTTAACACCTGCTCATAGCTATGGGGACCCGTAATCTCCAGTACCTTGGGGTGAACTTCACGAATCTGATCTTCTTTGGCACCCAGACACCCGGTAACAATCACTTTACCGTTTTCGGTTAATGCTTCACCGATGGCTTCCAGTGATTCCTGAACGGCACCTTCAATAAAACCGCAGGTGTTAACGATAACTAAGTCTGCACCTTCGTAACTGGGAACCACTTGATAACCTTCAGTTCGTAGTTCGGTCAAAATACGTTCTGAATCGACCAGGTTTTTCGGGCAGCCAAGGGAAACAAAGCCGACGGTTGGTGCTTGGGGTGTAGTATTGGACATTACTCAAAACTCATTGATGTCGTCATGCAGCAGAAGAGCGATTCTTCGGTGTCTATGACTGTTAGGAATTAGGGCGAATTCTACCGATGTCGAGATGAAATTTATATAGCTATGTTTGGTCGTCTGGTAATAAACCGACTGAAAAGCTTATTTTCAGTCGGTTACCAATAAAGCATGTGATAAATTAGAAACGGTACTTGATGCCTACGGTGAGTGATGTATCACTATAGCCATTTCCACCTAACTGTTGGGCGACGTTTGTCCATAGGTTTAGGTGGCGGTTTACTTGTCCTTCGGTACCTAATTTTAATTCGCCAATATGACGACTACCGGCCTGTTGGACACGGTTTGTATCAAGAATAGCGCCAGCCTGTTTACTGTTATACAACCAGTTGATTTCAGCATAAGTTGTAAATAATTTTTCAGTGCCTTTGTCTTTATCACTGACACCTTCACGTGAAAGCGTCAGTCCCAGTCGAGTTTGTATATTATCACTGCCGCTGGAACTGATGGCTGTTCCATTAATATCCGTATGGTCGTCGGCTTTGATACCGCTCCAGATTATTTGTGAATGTGGAGTGAAATAGACATTGCCATTGATTCCCTGATAGAGATCTAAGCGATAGCCCGTTTCCATTGAGGCACTAAAGCCATTAATATCATAATCCTCGCTTGAAAGTTGTTGTCCGTCTACTTTCGCCTTCAGCCAGCTGTATTGGATCCAGCTATCAACATAGGCACCATGCAAGGTATTCGCATCTTGAAACCAAGTGCTATAGATACCGGTGTTATAACCATTAACGGTATTTTTGGAGATATGACCTGTACGTGGGGCATTGGTTTTACTCTTTGCCTCACCGTATCCAGCGATTAAGCCAAAACCAATACGACCAGTGTCGTCAGTTTGTAAGCTAAATATTTCACCACCGCCCTGAACGACATAACTGTTTGTTGTGTTATGCAACTGTCCTGAGCTATCACGAGAACGCGTATGGGAGCCCACTTGGCGTAACCACATACTGGAGTTTTCAGCCCGACCTTCGCGACCTTTCAGGTTAAGGTTAAACAGCTTGCTCGCCGCGGCCATGTTTGCCATATAACCGCCAGCTTCAGGGTGATAAACTTTGTCGCTGTTGCCATCAGCTAACTCTGAACGTAAATACCAGTTGCCATCTTCTTCATTGAGTCCATTTTTGTACAAAAAGTACTCGTAAGCGCCGATGGTGACACGATTTTTTAGCGTGAATATCCCGTTGGATTGACCGGCCACCTTCACGACTTCAATGTTATGAATATTATTGAGCGTTCGAGCACCGTTTGTTTTAATGTTATTAACAATAATGCCGGTTTCACCACTGGTATCACCCGCTACGATGAGTTTATCGGTTAACGAATTAGCGCCATTGAGAAGGGTATTTAATATCAGTGTTCCACCACCGGTATAGTTACCGTTTACCGTTAAGGTATTACCGGCTGAACTTCCCGCTAGATTAATCACACCATTGTTAATTAATGACCCCATATTTAAATTGCCAGGGGCGACGTCTTGATAGTTAACGATAGAGTTCAAGGCCGCAATGGTTCCGTTGTTCTCAACGGTGCCGTTAACGCTGCCTAAACCACTTAGGGTCGCTTCACTACCAATCGTGATATTACCTAACAATTCTGCGGAATTATTTTGATCGCCGATATTCAGCACACCGCCTTCAACAAGCCAGTTTGATGCCGCCGTATTTTGCCCGGTCAGGGTCCATATTCCGCTGTTCTGCTTTTTGTAAGTATCAAATCCACTAAATTGTGAGTCACTACTTTGGTTTAATGTTTCGACCAGGCTATCTAAAGCGAAACGGTTTCCACCGCCACTTAATATCAGCGTATTATTTGTTCCTTGAGCAAGAACATTCCCTGTCAGGTTGTAATTACCTGAAAGTTCTAATGTATTATTGTTGCCAATCAGTTCGATGGCATTAGCATTGATTTGCTGGGAACCATCTTTACCACCGGCAATGAGTCCTTCATTGACAATGATATTATTGTCACCTGTTATTTTTATACCAATACCGCCATTACCCGCGATTTTTCCTTCAGCAGGCGTGCCGCCTTCGCCGCCAATGATTGAGGCCGAATTTTGGTTCGTTATCGTATTATTATTAGATGTAAGGGTGATTGCATTACCGGCGGCGGCACCATCACCTTCGCCTTCATTATTAAAGTCAGGAAAATAGCCTTTACCGCCATTACCACCTGTGATGGTGGCGGTTGAAAAGTTGGTTAGGGTTAATTGACCATTTGTTATGGAAATACCATCGCCACCAATGCCGCCATGGCCCTGTGTAATGCCTGTACCAGTATATCCACCATTATCGGCATCACCACCAGAAATGACGGCATTAGCCCGGTTTTCTAATACGAGAATCCCTGAGGAAACCAGAAGAGCATCTCCGCCATTGCCGCCAAAAACAGCATTGCTGCCACCTTTACCGCCTTTAAGGTTGCCCGAATTAAATATCTCACCTTGTGAGAAGGTGTTATCAAGTTTAAGGGCTGCGCCAGCGTTGCTTGTTGGTATATCAGGGACAGTGCGTTCTCCATTGCCACCGATTACGTTGACGCTGCTATTTATTATTAGTTGTGAAGGCGTGTTCGCTACTGGTGACCATATAATACCTTCCTGAGCATCATCGCCATTAGATTGGTCACCATTAGTACCAAAAACATCTGATGAAATGGTTTCATTTGATGAGGTAAGCGTCGTGGTTTCAGCATTGATAAAGGGTGACGCACCAAGAGAGATTAAAAGCAAAGGTGTTGAAATTGAGTTTATTGATAATTTGCGAATAAGTGTTTTTTGGTTTTTAATGTTAAAATTTTCACAATGGGTATTAATTGTCTTTTTCATGTTTACTCTTCACTGCTCCTTTGTTTTTCATTCCATCTAATTGTTTTATATGGCTAAAAAATCTATCTCTTAATGCTTATTGTCCTTGTGTGGTTTAAGTGGACAAATAAAATGATTGCTTAGTGTGCTAAGCAATGTGTATAGACGTATTAAATGGTTTTAAAATGTATCAGGATAATACTTTATACTATTATTTAATTATTGATAAGCTTTTTTGTTAAATGTAAAAATAAACAATTTGTTTTTTCTAATGAGTTATTTTTATTGGTGTTTTTATTTTTAATGACCGCCATTTATATAAGGTTATTTTTAATTAAAAATTAAATTTTCTTCTTGTGAGTTTTTGGGTTAATTAATATTTGTATGATGTAATGGGTATATAAACCGTATTCAACCGAAATATTTTTTGACGTAAGGTTGCCTGTAGCCAAGAAAAATGCGGCTAACGGTGCACTCACCATTTGTGAAGTCTGATGCTTATGTTGTTGATTATTGCGATACTTCGATGTGTTTAAAAGTAACGGGTGCGATTGTAGGGAGAGTGAGATTCATGTGAATGAAATTTACACCGGAAGTAAATTAACAGCGCTACACTGCCAATCATTCCACCCGTTACTTAAATATTATTCTATATGCCCTAAACGGCGAGAAACCACTTGAGAAACGTTCTTCAAGTCTTCAATAACCTGCTCTAATTTAGGCTTCATTCGATTGGTGGGGCCTGCAACGCTGATTGCGCCGATAACATTATCCGTATAGTTAAAAATAGGTTTTGCGACGCAAGTCAGGCCTTCTTCATTTTCTTCATTATCAAATGAATAGCCTTTCAGGCGTATATCTGCAAGCGCCTCGTATAACCCAACACGATCGGTAATGGTATTTTCAGTATATTTTACCAGCGGCTCTTTGAGCTGTAGATCAATTTCTTCCTGTGATTGATGAGCTAATAGGGCTTTACCAATGCCGGTGCAATAGGCGGGCATACGACTGCCTAAGTGTGCGTTAGTCTGAATGGCCAGCGTACCTTCGCTTTTATATAAATAGACAACATGGCCATGGTTATAAACGCCTAAAAAACAGGTTTCCTGAGTCAGGCTGGACAGTTTTTTTAAATAAGGAATCGCCACTTCAACCAAATTAACATTCATCAGGCCTTTAATACCAAGCTCCAGTGATTTTATATCTAAAATATAACGCTCGGTCAGGTTATCTAATGTCACATACTCTCTGAGCTTCAGCGTTTCTAAAATTCTGAAGACGGTTGTTTTAGCAATTTTTGTATTTTTAGCTAAGTCAGCGAGTGAGATACCGGTAGGGTGGTTACTGACGCTTTCAAGAATGGTTAATACTTTATCGATACTTGATGAATTGAGTTTATCTGACATAAATATGAGTTCTGTTTATGGAACGATAATCCATTATAACCTCAATTTTTACTGAGGGAATAGAACATCGCTGCCTTACTACATCCCCATCCATCGTTTATGACCTTTCCTGACCTCCTTGTGTGATAACCATCACGAATTCATTTAAATGGAATTGCGTTCCGTTATTTGCGTGATTACATTGAATATGGAATGGCGTTCCATTTATTTTTTTTTTTGACTGGAATGATATTTCAACGTTAGAGGCCGTAAAATCTCTTCAATTAAGGAATAACCATGTTTATTGTTACTATTGACTCAGGTACCACCAACACCCGGGTCAGAGTATGTCAGGGGAACGCCGTCATTGCTGAAGCTAGTGGTGCCGTTGGCGTTAGAGATACGGCCATTACCGGTAGTCAATGTGCATTAGTTGAAGGCGTAAGAAGCGTTTTACATCAGGCGTTGAGTAAAGCCAATGTGAACGTTGAATCTGATGAGATGCAGATTTTAGCCTCCGGCATGATCACTTCGAATATGGGGTTATGTGAAATTCCCCATCTCTCTGCACCAGTCAACCGTGATGACCTGGCCTCCGGGGCTGTACAAAAAGTATTACCTGAAATTATTGATCATCCGATCTGGTTTATACCCGGCGTTAAAAATAACGTTTCAAAGGTTGATCTAAGCTGTTGTGAACTAATGGATGTGATGCGCGGTGAAGAAACAGAAACCATCGGGGCAATATCACTATTTGATATCAATGGTCCTGCGCTGATTATTCTGCCGGGGTCTCATTCTAAATTCGTCAAACTGGATAACCATAATCATATCGTTAGCAGCGCGACCACCATTGCTGGCGAACTACTCAGCGTGGTCACGCAAAATACCATTCTCGCTAATTCACTGGATAGTCAGTTCACCAACAATATTGATCAAGAGTACTTACTCAAAGGCGCTAAATTGTGTCAGGAAGTAGGGCTGGCCCGCAGCTGCTTTTCCGTACGTATTCTGGATTTATTCAGTCAAACCACACTAAATCAACGCGCGAATTTTTTACTCGGGACTATTTTGTACTCCGATATTTTGACTATTAAGAATAGTCAGGCATTAGCGTTTGAGGCGGATTCCACCATTGTCATTTGCGGCAAGAAAATCTTAAGGCAGGGGTTAGAAATACTCATCAAAGAGGATGAGTTTTTTATCGGCAAGATTATTGCCGTGGATGAGGATAGCAGTAAACCACTCTCCGTTATCGGTGCAAAACTGATTGCCGAACGGATTAATGAATTGAAAAACCAACCTACCAAGCAGTTAGCCGGAGAATAATAATATGGCGTGGAATACCAAAATGCCCCTGATTGCAATTTTGCGGGGCATAACACCTGATGAAATTCATACGCATATCCCGTTATTAATTGAAGCGGGTTTTGATGCGATAGAGATCCCTTTAAATTCCCCTGACTGGCAAATCAGTATTCAACAGGCTGTTCAACATTATGGTCATCAGGCCTTAATTGGTGCAGGTACTGTATTGCGGGTTGAGAATGTCGATCAACTGGCTGAACTAGGTTGTCGGTTAATCGTGACGCCAAATATTCATACCGGCGTTATCCGTAAAGCCATTGAATACGGCATGACTGTTTGTCCTGGCTGTTTCACAGCCACTGAGGCATTTACTGCGTTGGAGGCCGGTTCACCTAATTTAAAAATTTTCCCTTCTGCGACGTTAGGCCCTGGCTATGTCAAAGCGTTAAAAGCGGTTTTACCTGCGGATATTTCAGTTTTTGCCGTTGGTGGCGTCACTCCTGAAAACTTACATACCTATCTGAATGCAGGCTGTGTGGGTGCGGGGTTAGGCGGTGACTTATATAAGGCGGGGCAATCAGCTGAAAGAACCAAGCAGCAGGCCGAAGCTTTTATTCATGCTTATCAGCAATGGCAACAGCAACAACAATAAGAAAATGCCAGACACCGTTATCTGGATAAAGCGACATTTATTCAAAGGTATTTAACATGAAATATGATTACTTATTAAAGAATGCCACGGTTTTTGATGGCTCAGGAAATGAAAGTTTTATTTCCGATGTGGCTATTAAAGACGATCGTATCGCTAAAATCAGCCCTCAGATTATTGCCGATGCTGATATCACTATTGACTGTACCGGTTTAGTTTTATCCCCCGGATTTATTGATGTACATACCCATGATGATTTGATTGTGGTGCAAAAGCCGGATTACATCGAAAAAACCTCGCAGGGCGTGACCAGCATTATTGTGGGTAACTGCGGTATTAGTGCGGTGTGTGCCACTTTACGTGATGAGGTTCCTGATCCTATCGATTTACTCGGTAGTTTGGATGAGTTCGTTTTCCCCGACCTGAATGCCTATAAAGAAAAAATTAATCAGATTTCACCGTCAGTGAACGTGGGGACGTTAATTGGCCATACCACATTACGTAATAATTGTGTTGAGAGCCTGCTAAAACCCGCAACGCAAGACAATATTGAGGTGATGAAAAGCAAGTTAGTTGAGGCATTAGAGCAGGGGGCATTAGGCTTAAGTACCGGACTGTCTTATGGCAATGCGATTAACTCATCAACGGAAGAAATCTGCGCGCTGTCAGAGGTGTTGACCGCTTATCGTGGCTTATATGCAACGCATATGCGAACAGAGTATGACGGCATTATTGGCGCCATGGAAGAGGCGTTTTTGGTGGGGCGACATGCCAAAGTGCCGGTTCAAATATCACATCATAAATGCGCTGGCGCTAAAAACTGGGGCAGAACGGTAGAGACGTTAGGCCTGATTGACAAGTGTCGTCTGGAGCAAGATATCAGCTGTGACTGTTACCCTTATCGTGCGGGTTCGTCCAACCTCGATTTATCTCAAGTGACCGCTGATTACGATATTTTAATCACTTGGTCTACGCCACATCCTGACATGTCGGGCAAAACATTAGAAGAAATCGCAGTTGCCTGGTCAACGGATATACATCTAGCGGCAGCGCGTTTACAGCCTGCCGGCGCGATTTACTTCCAAATGCACGAAGATGATGTCAGAAGAGTATTACAACATCCTAGCTCCATGGTTGGCTCTGATGGTCTGCCTCGCGATCCTAATCCTCATCCACGCTTATGGGGCACTTTCCCGCGGGTATTAGGGCACTACAGTCGTGATGAAAAATTATTCTCTCTGGCGACGGCGATTCACAAAATGACCGGATTATCGGCACAACGATTCTCACTGTCTGGCCGGGGCTTTATTAAAGAAAATTATTTCGCCGATATCGTGTTATTCGATGCCAATAAAATTAATGCCACTGCAACGTTTGAACAACCAAAACAACGAGCCGACGGAATTGAATATGTGTTCGTCAATGGCGTGGTGGCTTATACCGATAAACAAATGACGGGGAATAGAGCCGGTAGATTTATGGAAAGAGAAAAGAATTAATAAAAAAGAAATTCATAAAACACACGTTTATAGAATGCACTTATAAAACAACAGGTAATAAAAACAGGTGAATAACATGATTAAAAGATATGGCGTGGGCGGCAGTAAAGGTACCGGCGAACAAGCACTTCCTTTTTCCAAGGCTGTGGCGGCAGATGGCTGGTTATATGTTTCTGGTCAGACGCCAATGATCGACGGCGAAATTATTGATGGCGGCATTATTGCTCAGTCTAAAGTGGCGATCCAAAACTGTTTAGACATTATGACTGAGGCAGGATATGGCAAAGAAGACATTGTTCATATGAAGGTTTTCCTGACGGATGCTCGTTATTTTCAATCGTTTAATAAAGTTTTTAAAGAATTCTTTCATGAACATCCACCGGCAAGAGTGTGCTGTGTTGCCGACTTAGTTGTTGATTGCATGGTGGAAGTGGATATCACCTGTTTTAATCAGAAATTTAAATAAGAAACCACTTATTTGAATCTTATTATAACGATATAAAGGATATCATTTATGAATGATAACAATTTCTTAGTGTGGTTTTTGATCTATGCGGGATGCATGATGTTGGTGGGTTGGTATGTTACCCGCCATCAAAAGACCGGTGAAGACTTTATTCTTGGCGGGCGTAAATTACCGATGTTACTGACGCTGGGCTCTACCGTTGGAACCATGGTGGGTACCGGCTCCAGTATCGGTGCCGTTAGCTTTGGTTATGCTAACGGTTGGGCAGGCATGTTATATGGTATTGGTGGTGCTACCGGTATTTTATTAACCGCTTGGTTATTTGCGCCGGTCAGAAAACTGCGCTTTATGACGATGAGTGAAGAGCTTTGTTATTATACCGGCGGCAGTAAAATCGTTAAAAATATGGTCGCGATTATTATATTTTTAGCGTCAATCGGTTGGTTAGGTGCGCATATTCTGGGGGGCGGGTTATATTTAGCCTGGGCTTCAGGTATCGATATTAACGTAGCTAAAATCATTGTTGCCGTTGGATTTATATTCTATGTCGGTATTGGTGGATATAAAGCGGTATCCTGGATTGATACATTACAATCGATTGTTTTGTTTGCAGGTTTCATTCTATTAGCTGTCATGTCTGTGAATTACGTGGGTGGCTGGGATGTGGTGGTGGCGAATACCGACCCTAAAGCCTATACGCTTTTTGGTATTGGTAAATTAGGCTTTTATCCGGCTATTTCATTGGCGGTTGTGATTTGTATTGGGGTTTTAGCCACGCCGTCTTATCGTCAGCGTATTTACTCGGCTAATTCAACCAAAGCCATTAGACAATCATTTGTGATTACCGGTTTATTGTATATGGGCTTTTCATTCTTGCCGGCCATTATCGGTATGTCGACGCATGTGATGGATCCTAACTTAGAAAACAGCAGCTTCGCCTTCTTGTATGCCACAAATGCGCTGCCTCATATCTTAGCGATGGTGGTACTGATTGCGGGTATGTCGGCCAATATGTCTTCAGGAAGTTCCGATGCCATTGCCGGTGTGTCGATTATATTACGTGATATTTATACTCTGATTACCGGAAAAATGCCGCCACCAGAGAAAGCCATCAATCTATCAAGAATATTCTTATTAGTGGTTATTGCGTTGGCTCTGATATTCGCTCTGACATCCAATGACATTATTGGCTACATTACCAAAATGATTTCGATGATTATGTCTGGTATGTGTATTTCGGTACTGTTCGGCCGGTTCTGGCATCGGTTTAATTGGCAAGGGTGCGTTGCGGCACTGTTAGGTGGAAGTTTAACGTCGTTAGCTATCATCCTGACTCCAGCGTGGTCGGCATTCTGGGGTAACCCAAGTATCCCAGCATTAACCGTCAGTTTTGTTGTTTCGGTGATCGTGACCTTAGTGACGCCGAAAAATAAATTGAGCCGGGAAGATGTGTTAAAGTTAATTACCGATGAGCGGGAAAATAACGCTTAATTCGTGTGTGAGCAATTGATAACGGTATGAAAGATAAAGAATACACAAGTTGTGTATTCTTTATTTATTCAGAGCTAAGAGAAATAGGATGAAATTAATGAGCAATAAATTTGAAGGGCAACAAAACCCGCTAAATAAAGCAGCGATCATGTTTGCCGACAGCGCCGGATATGCTCATATCATGAATGAAGACGTATGCCTGCCCGCGATTGCCATCAAAAAGAGCGCATTAGAAAATAACATTCAGTGGATGCAGAATTATGCCAATCATTGTGGCATTTCTTTAGCGCCGCACGGTAAAACCACCATGACACCGGCTATTTTTAAAATGCAAATAGCCGGAGGTGCTTGGGGTGTGGGGGTTGGCACAGCATATCAGGCTAAAGTGGCGATAGCGGCCGGGGTTCCGAATATCATTATGGCAAACCAGCTTATTGGGCGTGCCAATATGGCGCTGGTTTCTCAGTTAAAGCAGCAGTCTTCCGCAACGTTATTCTGCTGTGTTGATAGCCAGTCGAATGCATTGAAATTGTCTGAATACTTTTCTGCTCATGGTCAGACCATGAATGTACTGATTGAACTGGGATTACCGGGTGGGCGTTGCGGTTGTCGTACTGCGGATGAGGCCGAAGCGTTAGCCGACTATGTCGCGACCTTACCGGGCTTAACACTGGCAGGCGTTGAGTTTTATGAAGGAATTATTCATAGCAATGATGAACAGGGCGATCTGGCAAGAATTGGCGCTTTTATCAGTGAAGTTATCGACTTGACCCAACGGCTAACTAAGAAAGGTCTGTTTATCCATTGCGATGAAGTTTTGTTAACCGGTGCCGGATCGGTATGGTATGACATTGTTTGTCATCAGTTAATGGCGGCAGATTTACCGGACAATATTCGCTATGTTATCCGCCCAGGTTGTTATGTTACTCATGATAAAGGCGTGTATGAACAGTCACAGAACGCTTTAACTGCACGCGATAGCCTTGCAGGGCATCTTGAGGGCGGATTAGTATCGGCCTTAGAGCTGTGTGCCTATGTTCAATCATTACCTGAAAAAGGTCTGGCGATTATTGGTTTTGGTAAGCGTGATGCCGCATTTGATGCGGGTTTACCGCAGCCTATAGCACATTACCGTCAAGGTGAAGAACAACCGTTTACCGCGAATGCCATGAAAACGGTGGATGTGATGGATCAGCATGCGATGGTTCGATATAGCGAAAATGTACAACTACAGGTAGGGGATATTCTGGTTTTCTCCACCTCCCACCCTTGTCTGACCTTTGATAAATGGAAAACGCTGTTTTTAGTCGATGATAAATATACCGTTCTGGAAGAGATGGATACGTTTTTCTAGTTGAATATCGATATGCGTTGAAGTGGCCAGTTTTATACTGGCCATTTTTGTATGAGTGAGTTTCAGGTTATTCGGCTAAATCGCATCACCGTCAGGTAGATCGAGTAAATGGAAAGAAAAATACCGAAGGGCAAAAAGAAACGGCAGCCAATGCTGCCGTTAAACTACGTTATTACTTAACGACAGAACCATCAGGTCGTTTTAAATCTCTGCGATCCCGCCAGCTGGTATATAAGGTAGGAATGGCCGCCTGAATAACGATAAGCAGCAGCCAGACAATCCAGCCTAAATATTTCATGATGGTATAAAAAGAGAAGGTGGATGCATCGTAGCTATCAATAGGTTTGATCGAAACTATGTTTTTAAACATATTCACCATATTGAAACGCCAGCCGTAATGAACAACCCGAGTTAGCTGACTGGCATCATTAGCTGATTGAGCCTGAGCCTGAATATCTGCGCTGTTGAATTTGAAATACCATGGAAAGCTCCAGCCGGTATCTTCATTACGGTAAACCATAATTTTCTTGTTTTGGTCGATGGTATAGATGTAGTACACATCTCGAGTCGGGCCATCGGCCGGATTTTTTGCTGAGATAGGGCCATCGTTATCAACACGTTTAACTTCTGAACCGGTAATTTTTACAATATCGGTTGAAGGCAGATAGAAGCTGCAAAGAAGGCCGGTGCCAATTGCAAAACAAACTAAATAACCTATAAAGATTTTCTTTACTAAAGACATAGAAGTCACGCTTCCCTATGAGTTTTGTTGATGCTCGACATATATTGTATGCCATTGTTGGGGGTGATGCATGAAGAAAAAGTGAAAGTCTCTGAATTTTAGACAATAAAAAGCCCGATAAGTATGAAACGTAAAAGAACTTATCGGGCCAACCTCAATGAGGGATATGAAAATAAAGCAGTGGCACTATTTAAGACGCTGACTTAATCAAATAGTTCAGAGAAAAATGACATTTTTATTAAATATTTTGATATTTTTTTCATTGTATTGATTAATAAGCAAATTAACCTAATATCCCCGGCCAAATTATGATGATAAGTGAACCGGCGAGTGTCAGTAATACGTTAGCGATGGCATAAGTACCGGCATAGCCTAACGCCGGGATATTACTGCGAGCAGTATCGCTGATGATTTCCATGGCCGGCGCGCACGTTCTGGCACCCATAATGGCTCCGAACAGTAGAGCGCGGTTCATACGTAGCACGTAAGCACCAAACAGGTAGCAGATAACCACGGGCACCAGACTAACAATCAGACCTGCCAGCAGCATTTGGCCACCGACTAATCCCAAATTATTACCAATACCGCTACCGGCACTCAGACCAACGCCAGCCATAAATACCATCAGGCCGAATTCTTTTACCATGTTCAGTGCGCCCTGAGGGATATAGCCAAACGTTGGGTGGTTGGCTCGCATAAATCCTAGCATGATACCGGAGAATAACAGACCGGCAGCATTACCAATACCAAAGGAGAAGGTACTGAACTGGAAAGTAATTTGCCCGATCATTAAGCCCAGAATAAAGAAGGCACAGAAGGCCAGCAAATCGGTAACTTGACTGTGAATAGAGATAAATCCGATACGTTCGGCAACGCTTTTTACCCGATGAGCATCGCCGCTGACCTGTAGAACATCACCTTTATTCAACACAATATTGTCATCGATTGGCATTTCTATCTGGCTACGAATAACCCGGTTAAGGAAACAGCCGTGGTCGGTTAGATTAATTTGGCTCAGTCGCTTACCGACGGCGTTATTATTTTTAACCACGATCTCTTCCGTTACGATGCGCATATCCAGCAGGTCGCGTTCAAATACTTCCATGCCGTTGCGGAAGCTAGGGTCTAAACGAGAATGGGCATCAGGATAACCAACCAGAGAGATTTCATCGTTAATCTGTAAAACCGCATCGCCGTCTGGTGCGGCGATAATACCGTTACGGCGAATTTTTTCTATATAGCAACCAGTTTGACGATAAATGCCCAGTTCACGCAGGTTTTTACCGTCGGACCACGCTACCAGTTCCGGGCCTACACGATAGGCTCGAATAACCGGGAGATAGACTTTGCGCTGACTATCGTGATCCAGACCGCGTTCACGGGCAATTTGTTGGGCACAGGTCGGGAGATCCTGACGCTGCAATTTAGGCATATAGCGGGCGGCAAAAATCAGACTGACCAGACCAATTAAATAAGTTAATGCATAACCCAGACTTAAGTGATCTTGAGCGGCAGCGAGAAGTGCAGGATCGGCTGTGGTATGCCGCAGTGTATCACCGGCGCCAACCAGTACTGGGGTTGAGGTCATTGAACCTGCAAGCATACCGGCGGTCAGACCGATATCCCATTTCAAGAGTTTGCCCAAGGCTAAAGCAATGCACATTGCGCTACCGACTAAAATTAGCGCCAGCATAAAATAGTTTTTGCCATCTCTGAAAAAGATAGCAAAGAAGTTTGGTCCGGCTTCAACGCCAACACAGAAAATAAACAGCATAAAGCCAAGGCTCAGCGCTTCAGTATTAATCGAGAAGTGTTGCTGGCCTAAGAGTAAGGAAACCACTAATACGCCGATTGAACTACCTAGTTGAATTGAGCCCAGTCGTATCTTTCCCAGGCACAGCCCTAGCGCCAGGACAACAAAAAGCAAAAGAATGTAGTTACTGTTAAGCAGGCTGATAATATCAATATTCACAATGTTAACTTTAAAGTCATCTGTAGTGAGTTAATCGTGGATTAATCTTGCATTTCCACATAAAAAGCGCCTTGCACTGACAGACTCTCGGTCAAAAGCAAGGCATCAGTGTTCCTGAATAGTCTAGTCTAAAACTTCTTGAATCGGTCGTCATACGAAAAATTTTGCTTTTATCCTATATGATGAGCAAATTTATTTTTTCATTATTTCTCATTATATTAGTCTGACTGTTTTTTGGTCAGGCTAAGAATAAACAGACAGCAGGAACACAATACAACGGAAGGGCCAGCAGGCGTATCGTAAAAAGCGGAAAAGGTCAGTCCGCCCGTTACTGCAAAGATACCAATAATAATGGCTAGCCCAGCCATTTGTTCCGGGGTTCTGGAAAATCTGCGAGCAGTGGCGGCAGGAATAATTAGCAGTGAGGTAATAATTAATGCGCCAACAAACTTCATGGCCAGACCGATAGTCAGTGCAGTGACTAACATCAGTAATAATCTCATCCGTTCAGGATTAATACCGTCAACGTGGGCCAAATCTGCATTGATAGTCACTGAAAGTAGCGGACGCCACTGCCACCATAAAAGCAGCAGTACTATCGTTACGCCGACGGCAATCATCCACAGATCTGAAATCGTGACGGATAATAGATCGCCAAATAGATAGGCCATTAGATCGACACGGACGTTTGACATCAAACTAATGGTGACCAAGCCTAAAGAGAGGGCGCTATGGGCGAGAATACCCAACAGGGTGTCAACGGCAAATTGAGGGCGACGTTCAAGCCAGACTAAACCAATAGCCAAGAGTAACGTAATAACAATGACGGCATAAAACGGATTCACATTCAGCAACAGGCCAAATGCCACGCCCAGCAAAGATGAATGAGCCAACGTATCGCCAAAGTAGGACATTCTACGCCAGACCACGAAAGAACCTAAAGGGCCTGCGGCTAGCGCGAGTAGTACACCGGCCATCCAGCCTGGAAATAATAATTCAATCATACTTTATTACTGCCTGAGTTTTTTAGAATGATACGACCTTTTAGATCATGCTGATGATTATGATGGTGGTGATAAATTGCGAGTTGTTTAGCTCCACGAGAACCAAACATAGCAATAAATTCAGGATGTTCAGATATGGCTTCCGGGGCACCGGAACAGCAGATATGCTGATTCAGGCACAATACTTCATCGGTTTTAGCCATCACCAGATGTAAATCGTGGGAAACCATGAGCACCGCACAGTTGAGTTCATTGCGTAATTTTTCTATCAGGTCATACAGCGCTAATTGCCCATTAACATCAACGCCCTGAGTCGGTTCATCAAGCACCAACAGTTGTGGCGTGTTCAGCAGTGCTCTGGCTAATAGAACGCGCTGGGTCTCCCCACCCGAAAGTTTTTGCATCGGCATATTGATCAGATGCTTTGCCTGTACGCGGCTCAAGGCCGGTATGATATCGGATTTTTTTACACCGGGGCGCAGACACATAAAGCGCTCGACGGTTAAGGGCAGTGTGGGATCAAGATGTAGCTTTTGTGGAACATAGCCAATGCGCAAATCTTTCGGACGGGATATTTTACCTGAGGTGGGGGAGACTAATCCCAATACAACTCTGACTAAGGTCGATTTTCCTGCCCCATTTGGGCCCAGTAACGTCAATATTTGCCCTTCGTCCAGCGTAAGAGAAATATTGGAAAGGACCTTGCGACGGCCAAAAGTAACACAGATTTTTTCTAAATTAAGCAAACTGGACATTTTCATTTTTCTTGCAGAATTCATGATGTGTTATATTATAACATACCAATGACGATTACTATTGATAGATGAGAATATAACAAATGCAACAGGCAACAAATACAAAATGGCTTAACCGTATGGTATTCGCCGGTACGTTACTTACCGCCAGCATCAGCACTATCGCCTCAGCGGCAGTGTTAACATCGACCAAACCGTTAGGATTTATTGCATCAGCGATCACCGATGGGGTGACTACCACGGAAGTTTTACTGCCCGATGGCGCATCGCCGCACGATTATGCGCTTCGTCCATCAGATGTCCAGAAAATACGTTCGGCTGACTTGGTTATTTGGATTGGTCCAGATATGGAGGCTTTTTTAACCAAGCCATTACAGCAGGTTGATGAAAAGAAAAAAATTCAATTAGCTGAATTGAAGTCGGTGAAACCGTTGTTAAGCCAAGGTAACGTTGAAGACGACCATGATCACGCTCACGAGAGCCATGACGCTGATAAACATGAAGATCATGATGAACATGACCATCATCACGGCAGCTATGATATGCATATTTGGATGTCACCGGAGATTGCAAAACAGTCAGCTATCGCCATCCATGATAAATTATTGGAACTTATGCCACAAAATAAAGACAAACTAGATGCTAATCTTGAGCAATTTGAACAACAACTAAAGCAGACAAAAGCAAATATTGCTAATATAATGCACCCGTTGCGCGGCAAAGGATATTTTGTTTTCCATGATGCTTATGGCTACTTTGAG
The DNA here is from genome assembly GCF_900112475.1 of Pragia fontium DSM 5563 = ATCC 49100. Classification (GTDB taxonomy): domain Bacteria; phylum Pseudomonadota; class Gammaproteobacteria; order Enterobacterales; family Enterobacteriaceae; genus Pragia; species Pragia fontium. The sequence continues at coordinate 217,145 of NZ_FOLW01000004.1, forward strand.
AAAACCTTCGGTTTAACCCAATCAGGGCATTTTACCGTAAACCCAGAAATCCAGCCCGGAGCGCAGCGATTACATAACATAAGAACACAGTTGGTTGAGCATAAAGCCGTATGCGTTTTTGCTGAGCCACAATTCCAGCCAGCCGTTATCAACGCTGTCGCCCAAGGGACAAACGTCCGGACCGGAACATTAGATCCGTTAGGCAGCAACATAATGTTAGGTAAAGATAGCTATATGCGTTTTTTAACTCAGCTATCCCAACAGTTTACGAGCTGTCTGGAGTAACAGAACGAGGGATTTAAGTAGTGCTGCAAGTGGTTAGAACTATTGCGCTGATGTACAATAATTTTTCACGGCCCCAAAAATTAACTATTGGGGCGCTTTTGTTTCTTACATGGAGCATGCTGGTTTGGCAGGCGGCTATCTATAAGCCCGATGCGGATTCGGCATTGACCAGCCTCACCGCGGTAAACAATACTGCTGAGAGTGATAATTCCGAGCCTATGGATCAGGCGACGCCGGATGATGAGATTCCTAAAGATGAATTAGATGAAACCGCCGTTCCGAATGAGTACGTGGTTTCCAGCGGTGATACGCTGGGGAGTATTTTAACTCAGTTCGGTATTGATTCCTCGGATGTCTATCTGTTAGCCAATAAAAACAGTGCACTAGCTAATCTGAAAATTGGTCAACAGTTAAACTGGACGTTGGATGATGATGGTGCGTTACAATCTCTGACTTGGGTAGTGTCTCGTCGCGAAACACGTACTTATCAGCGCAGTGAAACGAGTTTCGTAGAATCGATTGATACCCTGAAAGGTGAATGGAAAAATAGCGTTGTCACCGGTACGTTAGACGGTAGCTTTGTTTCCAGTGCCAGAGCTGCAGGGTTAAGCAATAGCGAAATTCATGCGGTGACCAAAGCCTTACAATGGCAGTTGGATTTTCGTAAGTTACGTAAAGGCGATCGTTTTTCGGTATTGCTGTCAAGAGAAGAGCTGAACGGAAAAAATGAGCAAAGTCAGCTTGTTGGCGTGAGAATGCAAAGTTCTGGTAAAGATTACTATGCTATTCGCTCCACTGACGGTAAGTTCTATGATCGTGAAGGCTCCGGCTTAGCTAAAGGCTTTTTACGTTATCCTACGCCGAAGCAGTACAAAATTTCATCACCGTTTAATCCTCGTCGCTTACATCCGATTACCGGTCGCGTTGCGCCACATAAAGGCGTCGATTTTGCGATGCCAATTGGTTCTCCGGTTCTGGCGGTTGGTGACGGTGAGGTTGTCGTAGCGAAATTCAGCGGCGCTGCCGGTAACTACGTGGCTATTCGCCACGGTCGTCAATACAGCACGCGTTATATGCATTTGAATAAACTGCTGGTTAAACCAGGGCAGAAAGTGAAACGCGGCGATCGTATTGCATTGTCAGGTAATACTGGCCGATCAACCGGACCTCACTTGCATTATGAACTGTGGGTAAATGAGTTGGCCGTTAATCCATTAACCGCAACGCTACCGCGTTCTGAAGGTTTGATGGGTAAAGAGCGTGCAGAATATCTGGCTCTGGTAAAAGACGTCATGCCGCAGCTTCATCTCTAATAGTAAGAAAACGCTGTTGATAACTCAGCAGCGTTTTCTTTTTTCAGCACGTTTCTAAATCTTTTTATTCTTCCGATGAACAGACTAATATGAACAGCAGGGTTGTTCATCTATCTAATGAGTTTTGGCATGCAAAAAAAACAGCGTTCAAATATTGAGTTTATTCCACTCTTTAAAAAGTCCTTCTTTCTACCTAAATATTGGGGGATATGGGCGGCCGTTGGGGTTATGCTCATGTTTGCCTACGTGCCGGTAAAAGTGAGAAACCCGGTGTTAGCGAAAATTGCCAAATTTGCCGCTCGTTTTATTGGTAGTGCCAGAAGGCGGGCGCGGATCAATTTATTTTATTGCTTTCCTGAACTCAGCGAACAGCAGCGTGAAGCGATTATCGATCAAATGTTTGTCACTGCGGTGCACTCGACGATGTTGATGGTGGAGCAAAGCGTACGCAGTCCAGAATACCTGATGAAGCGGGTACGCTGGCATGGTGATGAGCATTTAGATGCTATCCGAGCTTCCGGTCGCAACGTTATTTTTATGGTGCCTCATGGTTGGAGCGTAGATATCCCTGCCATGATGATGGCGGCCCGCGGTCAACCGATGGCGGCGATGTTCCATAATCAGAAAAATGAACTGGTTGACTGGATGTGGAACACGGTACGTCGCCGCTTTGGTGGCCGCATGCATGCACGTCAGGATGGTATCAAACCGTTTATTAGCTCAGTTCGTCAGGGGTATTGGGGATATTACTTGCCCGATCAGGATCACGGTGCGGAGCACAGTGAGTTCGTTGATTTCTTTGCCACTTATAAAGCGACTTTACCGGCTGTTGGACGCTTAATGAAAGTATGTCGAGCGGCTATTGTTCCTTTATTTCCGGTTTATCGTGCAGATGAAGGCATGCTGGATATTTATATTAATCCGGAAATGAGTGATATTGCTGAAGCCGATGATCATACCATTGCGCGTCGAATGAATGAGGAAGTGGAAAAATTAGTTTCACCCAATCCTGAACAATATGTGTGGGTATTAAAATTCCTGAAAACCCGGAAAGAGGGTGATATTGAGCCTTATAAACGCCAGGATTTATGGCCGAAAGAGAAGTGATTCGCGCTAAATAAAAAGGAGCCCATAAAGGCTCCTTTTTTGATCGGGCTTAATCAGTTATTCAATGCGCAAAATACGGCAGGTATTAGTACTGCCGATCAAGGCCATAACGTCACCCTGAGTAATAATAACTAGATCCCCAGACATCAAGAACCCTCTGTCACGCAGCTGATTAGTGGCAGCCATTGCCGCACTTAATCCATCGCAATCGCCGGTAAACATGACGGGCGTAACACCGCGATACAGGGCACACAGGTTTAGAGTTTGCTCATGACGAGACATGGCAAAAATAGGTAAACCGGAGCTGATGCGTGACATCATTAATGCCGTGCGGCCAGACTCGGTCATGGCAATAATTGCCTTGATACCTTTCAGATGGTTTGCCGCATACATTGTCGACATGGCAATGGTGTCTTCAATATTGTCAAACTCAACGTCCAGACGATGCTTAGACACGTTCAGATGCGGCATCTTTTCTGCACCTACACACACGCGAGCCATCGCGGCAACAGTTTCAGCAGGATATTGTCCCGCGGCCGTTTCAGCTGAAAGCATAACGGCATCGGTACCATCCAATACGGCGTTTGCCACGTCCATAACTTCTGCACGGGTTGGCATTGGATTGGTAATCATGGATTCCATCATCTGCGTTGCGGTGATAACGGTACGGTTTAGCTGACGGGCACGCAGGATAAGTTTTTTCTGCACAGCGACCAGTTCTGGATCGCCAATTTCCACCCCGAGATCGCCACGAGCAACCATGATGGAGTCAGAAGCCAGAATAATATCGTCAATTGCTTCATCGGTGGCAACGGCTTCTGCACGCTCTACTTTAGCGATAATTTTAGCCTGACAGCCTGCATCGCGCGCCAGACGGCGAGCATAGTTAAGATCTTCACCGGTACGCGGAAATGAAACTGCCAGATAATCCACTTTGATTTTGGCTGCGGTAATAATATCCGCTTTATCTTTTTCCGTTAGCGCTTCAGCAGAAAGACCACCGCCCAACTTATTTATGCCTTTATTGTTAGAGAGTGGGCCGCCGACGGTCACTTCCGTGAAGACTTTCATATCCTGAACTTCAAGCACTTTCAGTTGTACACGCCCATCGTCCAGCAACAGAATATCGCCGGGAACGACATCGGCGGGTAAACCTTTATAATCAATACCGACTTTCTCTTTATCGCCGTCGCCGACAGACAGGTTGGCATCCAGCAGGAATTTATCACCAACGTTCAGGAACACTTTACCTTCTTTAAAGGTTGAAACGCGGATCTTTGGCCCTTGTAAGTCACCTAGAATAGCCACGTGTTTGCCGAGTTTTGCGGCAATTTCTCTGACTTTATTAGCGCGAATCTGGTGGTCTTCGGGGGTTCCGTGGGAGAAGTTTAAGCGGACAACATTGGCACCGGCTGCAATGATTTTTTCTAGATTATTGTCACGGTCAGTTGCAGGGCCTAACGTAGTAACAATTTTGGTTCTTCTAAGCCTTCTGGACATGTATAACTCCATTGAACATGATTAGTTTTTCTACTTAATCAGTATTTTTCAATCGTTAGCAATGTTAAATCCCGGGTGTATTTTTTTACCCGTTGTACTTATTTTTTTGTCAGCGGTCTCAAAATCTGAGGGAGATTTATACCACTATCCAGAGCGCTTCTCAAATTTGAGCTGTCTCGTTTCATATAAGGTTGATGAACGATTGTCTGAAATCATATTTTGTGGCATTAAACGCGAATTATTTGCTTTTATCGAAGCGGGATTGTTTTAGGGCTTCTTTTACACGTTTTAGGTTATCTCGGGCTGCGCTATTACGTAAAGTAAACCCGGTTGCCAGCACATCGATAATAGTAAGTTGAGCCAAACGAGACACCATCGGCATGTAGATATCGGTATCTTCAGGCACATCGAGCAGAATGGATAACTGTGAGGCTTTTGCCAGTGGTGTGCCTTGAGAAGTGATTGCAATAACGGTAGCGCCATTGCTACTGGCAATTTCAGCCAGCTCAACCAGACTTTTGGTTCTGCCACTGTGGGAAATTAATACCACGACATCACCTTGATTGGAATTCATACAGCTCATCCGCTGCATAACGATATCGTCAAAGTAGATAACGGGAACATTGAATCTGAAAAATTTATTCATGGCATCGTGAGCAACGACGGAAGAGGCACCATAGCCAAAGAATGAGATTTTTTTTGCTTGAGTGAGTAAATTAATGGTGCGATTGATGGCTATAATATCAAGACTGCTTTTTGCCATATTCAGACTCGCTACGGCAGACTCAAAAATTTTATCCGTCAACGCATCGGTGGTGTCATTTTCATCAACATTACGATTTACATAAGGTGTTCCGTTCGCCAGACTTTGGGCCAGAGCCAATTTAAAATCGGGAAATCCTTTGGTATTCAGGCTGCGGCAAAAACGATTAACGGTTGGCTCGCTAACGTTGGCAATTTTCGCTAATGTAGCAATGCTGGAGTGAATGGCCGTCTGTGGTGCGGTCAGAATCGCATCAGCGACTTTTTGTTCTGATTTGCTTAACGAGTCTCTAAATTGGTGAATTCTTTCCAGCATTATTATATTCCGCAGTGTTTTGCCTATTGCATTCAGAGGAGAAATCAATCCTCGATCTATGGAAATATACTACGGGATATCTGGTTGTGCAGTAATAAAACAGTTTTTTGTAATTTTTTTTCATGATTTTTGACGCAGCGCTTATTTTATCGTTATTGAAATCATGAGGAAAGAAAGCTTTAGTTAAAAATTATTTTAATTTTAGTTGGTTAGGTTTGGTTTTTCCCGGAATTTACTACAAAGTTGATACTTTCTTGCCAGCCTATTTACGGCGGTTAGGTAAAGAGGTACATTACTTCTGTAATAAAGTTACATGAATTTTTAAGCGATTAGCTTCGATAGTGCGGTCGCTTAGTGAGGAGATAGTTATGGTGGATGATTCGATAGCTCAGGCCTGTGATTTGGTCATTTTTGGGGCCAAAGGCGATTTAGCGCGCCGTAAGCTATTACCATCACTTTATCAGTTAGAAAAAGCGGGCCATATCCATCCGGATACGCGGATTTTGGGTGTCGGCAGGGCTGAATGGGATAAAGCTGAGTATACCTCCGTGGTTGAAACTGCGCTGACCACCTTTATGAAAGAAGAAATCAAACCTGAGATTTGGCAGCGTTTAAGCCAGCGTTTGGACTTTTGTAATTTAGACGTCAATGATAGTCCGGCATTCAGTCAACTGGGTAAAATGCTCGATCAGGAAAATCGAGTCACGATTAACTATTTTGCTATGCCACCTAATACCTTTGGCGCGATTTGTCGTGGTTTAGGTGAAGCTGGATTAAATCATGCTCCTAGCCGGGTTGTGATGGAAAAACCGCTGGGTACAGATTTAAAATCATCGCAAGAAATTAACGATCAGGTTGCTGAATATTTCAATGAATCTCAGGTTTATCGTATTGACCACTATTTAGGTAAAGAAACCGTTCTTAACCTGCTAGCACTACGTTTTGCTAACTCGCTGTTTGCGGCCAAATGGGACAATAGCGCGATTGACCATGTTCAGATCACTGTATCTGAAGAAGTGGGTATTGAAGGCCGTTGGGGATATTTTGACAAAGCAGGTCAAATGCGCGACATGGTACAAAACCATTTGTTGCAAATATTGACCATGATCGCTATGTCACCACCGGTGGATTTGAGTGCCGATCGTATCCGCGATGAAAAAGTTAAAGTGCTGCGTTCTCTGAGACAAATTGACCATACCAATATTCGTGAAACGACCGTTCGCGGCCAGTATACCGCCGGGTTCGTACAAGGGCAGAAGGTACCGGGCTATTTGGAAGAAGAGGGTGCCAATAAGCGCAGTAATACTGAAACGTTTGTGTCTATTCGGGTTGATATTGATAACTGGCGTTGGGCTGGCGTACCGTTCTATTTGAGAACCGGTAAACGTTTACCGTCTAAATGTTCTGAAGTGGTGATTTACTTTAAGAATCCGCCAATGAATTTGTTCAGCGACTCTTATCAGTCACTGCCGCCAAATACCTTAACCATCCGTCTTCAGCCGGATGAAGGCGTTGAAGTTCAGATTCTGAATAAGGTACCGGGGCTGGATCATAAACACCGCTTACAGACCACCAAATTGGATTTAAGCTTCTCAGATACCTTCCATGAGGAACATGTGGCGGATGCCTATGAACGCTTGTTGTTGGAAACAATGCGTGGCATTCAAGCGCTGTTTGTGCGTCGGGATGAAGTTGAAGAAGCGTGGAAGTGGGTGGATTCCATTATGAACGCTTGGGCAGCAGATAATGAGCCACCGAAACCGTATCAGGCGGGAACATGGGGCCCAGTTGCTTCTGTAGCGATGATTACCCGTGATGGTCGTTCATGGAGCGAGTTCGAATAATTTTCAAATAACTGACAAGGTAAAACGATGCCATCTTAAGCTGGGCTAAGATGGCCATCAATGACTGTTAATAAAGGTGACTACTATGGCTGATTTGACTAATTTTCCGTCAACTGATGATTTGAATCGTCGTCTGGCACAACGGATTATCACTGAGCTACAAAAAGGAATTACTAGCAAAGGAAAAGCCAGCCTTGTCGTTTCCGGCGGCAAAACTCCGCTCGGTTTATTTAAATTACTCAGTCAGCAGCCCCTTGAATGGGACAAAGTGACCATTACTCTGGCGGATGAACGCTGGGTTGATTGCCATGATGAGGCCAGCAACGAAAAACTGGTGCGTGAGAATCTGATTCAAGATCAAGCGGCGACCGCTCAGTTTGTCTCGCTAAAAAATGACAGCCTTACTCCGTTTGATGGCGCAGCAGGTATCGAAAAGTCATTAAAAGACATCGTTAAACCGTTCGATGTAGTGATTTTAGGGATGGGGGATGACGGCCATACGGCATCACTCTTTCCGGGCGCAGAAAACCTGTTTCCCGCCTTGGATATGAAATCTAAAAAATTATGCATGGGTATGACCCCGCTAACAGCACCGCTGGATAGATTAACCTTAACGCTGCCAGCACTGCTTAATAGCCGTCAGATTTTTCTGCATTTAGTGGGGGAGAATAAGCGAGTAGTTTATCATCAGGCTCAGGAAGGGAATGATGTGAATGAAATGCCGGTACGCGCCATTATTCACCAAACGCAAACGCCGGTTGACGTTTTCTGGTCCGCATAATGATTTAAGTAAATTCTGCGTGTGGCTAGTCTGCTGTTACACGTTATTTTAACGGCTGTGACGTACCTGTTTCAGGTGTTGACTGGCCATATGGAGATTTCACAAGATGAAAAATTGGAAAGTAAGCGCTGAAAGTATCCTGTCTGATGGACCGGTTGTTCCTGTCATCGTAATAAAAGAACTCAAAGATGCGGTTCCTCTGGCTAAAGCGCTGGTTGCTGGCGGTGTTAGAGTGTTGGAAGTGACGTTACGTACTCCTTGTGCTCTGGATGCAATTCGCGCCATCGCGAAAGAAGTACCTGAAGCAATTATTGGTGCCGGTACGGTATTAAATCCCCAGCAGTTGGCAGAAGTTGCCGCTGCCGGTGGGCAGTTTGCTATCAGCCCGGGGTTAACTGAACCTTTATTACAAGCTGCCGTTGAAGGGAGTATTCCGCTAATTCCTGGCATTAGTAGCGTGTCTGAGTTGATGTTGGGTATGGACTACGGCCTGCGTGAATTTAAATTCTTCCCGGCAGAGGCTAACGGTGGCGTTAAAGCGCTTCAAGCCATCTGTAGCGCCATTTCGCAGGTGCGCTTCTGTCCTACCGGTGGCATTACGCTAAACAATTGCCGTGATTACCTGGCATTACCGAGCGTACTGTGCGTTGGTGGCTCATGGTTAGTGCCTGCCGATGCAATCGCTAAAGGTGATTTTAATCGTATCACTGAGCTGGCTCGTGAAGCGGTAGCCCACGCTAAAAGTTAATTGAATCTAAGCGTATTTTAATCTAGCCGGCTTATAATATGAGTCGGCTTTATTTTGCATAATTACTCATACTTTCGGCATTTTTTATATTGGATAACAGAATAAGATATTGTAAATAATTAAATCATACTTCTATTTTAGTGTTTACTTTATCTATTGAGGCATGTAAAAATATGCCCACATATAAATAATATTGGAGGGGTAAGGGCAAATCGTGGTGTTACTACACGACTGACAACCAAAAATTCATGATGAACATTCAACGTTCTCTATTACAAACATCAACGTTCGTTTTCTTTATCTCCGCTATTCTCGCCAGTGAGTTAAACTGGAGCACCGCACGTTAGCGTCTTCTTCGTTGTTGCCTGAAAAGGTATTTCTTACGCAATAATTTTACCGTTACTGATTTATTGTTGGCTCAATTATATTTACTTTTTGTTAATATAATGAATAAAACAACAATAAATAGTCGCCGGAATTATTGTTATAAAAATAATTCGGAGAAGAATAAAATGATTTATTGGCTATTTTTATTAATGGCGATAGTGACCGAAGTTATCGGTACGTTATCCATGAAGTATGCAAGTGAAACCGGCAGTATTTATGGGCATATCATTATGTATTTTATGATTACTTTGTCCTATATCCTATTATCCGTATCGATTAAACGCGTTGCTTTAGGTGTAGCTTATGCTTTATGGGAAGGGATTGGTGTTTTACTGATTACCATCTCTAGCGTCATGATATTTGGTGAAGATATTTCTCTGGCTAAAGCCAGTGGGTTAGCCATTTTGTTACTGGGTATTGTGTTAATTAAGTCAGGTATGCAGAAAAAGGGTAATAACGCAGTGAAATCCAGCAGTAGCTTGATGGATAAGGATGAATATCATGCAACAGCTTGAGTTTTATCATATTGCGTTTCTTGCTTTAGCCATTGTGATGGAAATTGTGGCAAATATATTTCTCAAGCTTTCCAACGGATTTAAACGGTTTTGGTTGGGAATACTGTCATTGCTGTGTGTTCTCGGTGCTTTTAGTGCATTGGCTCAGGCGGTTAAAGGCATGGATCTTTCCATTGCTTATGCCCTGTGGGGGGGATTTGGTATTGTTGCCACCATCGCGGCCGGTTGGATTATGTTTGGTCAGCGTTTAAATATCAGAGGTTGGATTGGGGTGCTGTTTCTAATTGCAGGTATGGTTATTCTTAAGGTTGCAGCCTGATTGCGGGACTTAAGAATAGTTGTATATCGGGTAGTAGCAAAATAAATGTTTCAGCCCTTGTTGTTCGTCATTCAATACTGGAATGGCGAACAACAAGCCAGTCGGTTACTTCGCGGCAATAATTTTAATTTCGACTTTATACTCAGGCTTCATCAGCTTAGCTTCAACGGTACAACGCACCGGTGCCTGCCCATCAACGACCCAACTATCCCAGGCGGCATTCATAGCAGAAAAGTCGGCTTTATCAGCCAGAAAAATGGTGGCGTCGAGAATACGTTCTTTGCTGGAGCCTAGCAGGTGCAGCATGATGTCGATATCGGCGAGTACGTTTGCTGTTTGGGCTGTGGCATCGCCATCCAGATTTTCAGGGACGCTGGTATAATAGATGGTGTTATTGTAAACCACGGCGTCAGACCAACGCTTGGCAGGGTTAATTCGTTCAATAGACATGATTTTTGCTCCTGATTATAGTCATCAATCTGTGTTAACCGATCAAGGTTAACATAACCGCTTTAAGGGATAAATTGCTGTTTCAGATGTCCGATCATCTTAGAACCCTATCTCAGCAATGTCATACCCGCCATTTTATAACCAATTTAGCCTGAATAACGAAACGGGGTGGTGGTGAACCGTCAGGAAAGGCATAATATGCACCTTCTTCACGATATCCGTCACACGTTGGCGGTCGATTATCAAGACAACGGACATTCTACTTGGCGGATGATTTCGCACCCAAAGGTGCACTAGCTCAGGCGATTAAAGGGTTTAAACCACGAGAGCCACAGCGTTTAATGGCTAAGGCCATTACCAATGCAATCAAAAAAAAGCAGGCGTTGGTGGTTGAAGCCGGTACAGGAACCGGTAAAACCTATGCTTATCTGGTGCCCGCGTTACGCTCTAAACGCAAAGTGATTATTTCGACTGGCTCTAAAGCGCTTCAAGATCAGCTATTCGCACGGGATTTACCCACGGTGGCGACCGCGTTGGAGTTTACCGGTAAGCTAGCCTTGCTTAAAGGGCGCTCTAACTATCTCTGTCTTGAGCGAATGGAGCAGCAAACCATGACCGGTGGAGAGCTGTCAAATTCAACGCTGAATGATTTAGTGAGTTTACGTCGCTGGTCATCAGGTACTTCTGATGGTGACGTCAGTACCTGTACTCAAGTGGCGGAAGACAGCTTTATTTGGCCTTTAGTCACCAGTACTAATGATAACTGCTTAGGCAGCGACTGCCCTTATTATAAAGAGTGTTTCGTGGTTAAAGCCCGTCGTCGAGCCATGGACGCGGATATTGTGGTGGTCAATCACCATCTGTTTTTGGCTGACATTGTGGTGAAAGAGAGCGGATTTGCCGAGCTGATCCCCAATGCTGATGTCATGATTTTTGATGAAGCCCACCAGCTTCCTGATATCGCCAGTCAATATTTTGGACAGCAGCTTACCAGCCGTCAGCTATTGGATTTAGCGAAAGATATTACTATCGCTTACCGCACAGAAGTGCGGGATATGGCACAGTTGCAAAAAAGCGCCGACCGCCTGACACAAAGCACCCAAGATTTTCGACTGGCGTTGGGCGATCCGGGTTTTCGCGGTAATTTGCGTGACGTGCTGGAGCAGCCAAATATTCAGCGAGCGCTGTTGTTAGTCGATGATGCGCTGACGCTCTGCTATGACGTGATTAAAATGGCCTTGGGTCGTTCAGCGTTACTGGATGCAGCTTTTGAAAGAGCGACGCAGTATCGCGCTCGCTTGGGGCGCTTAAAAGATGTGACGATTCCCGGCTACAGCTACTGGTATGAGTGTGGCGCTCGTCATTTTGTGTTGGCGCTGACACCGCTGTCGGTTTCTGAAAAATTCCGTGATTTGATGGATGAGAAAAAGGGCAGTTGGATTTTCACTTCCGCCACGCTATCGGTCAATGATTCTCTGGAGCATTTTAACCAGCGTTTAGGATTAACCAACGCAGAAACACTGCTCCTGTCCAGCCCATTTGACTATGCCAAGCAAGCGCTGCTTTGTGTACCGCGCTTTCTCCCTTCACCTAATCAATACGGTGGGGCTAAACAGCTGGCAAAAATGCTGCAACCGTTGATTGAGGCAAATGCCGGGCGCTGTTTCTTCTTGTGTACTTCACACCAGATGATGCGTGATTTGACCGAAACTTTTCGTGAAAACATGACATTGCCGGTATTGATGCAGGGTGAAACCAGTAAAGGTAAATTATTATCGCAGTTTGTTGAAAGCGGTAATGCCTTGTTGGTAGCAACCAATAGTTTCTGGGAAGGGGTTGACGTGCGAGGTGACGCTCTATCCTGTGTCATCATTGATAAACTGCCGTTTACTTCGCCTGACGATCCCTTGCTTAAAGCACGAATTGAAGACTGTCGTTTGCGCGGCGGCGATCCCTTTAATGAAGTTCAGCTTCCTGATGCGGTCATTACCCTTAAACAGGGGGTAGGACGTTTGATTCGAGACACCGACGATCGCGGAGTGATTGTGATTTGCGACAATCGTTTGGTGATGCGCCCTTATGGTGCCATTTTCCTTAATAGTCTACCTCCAGCCCCAAGAACCCGGGATTTGACCAAGGCTATTGAGTTTTTACATCAACAACCGAAGCATGATGATAAATAAGCGCGATAACGCTATTTATCTCCATGACTATCCCTATGATATGATTGTGACATCATGCTTATATTTAAATTTCCCGTCTGAGGTTTTCTATGTCAACGCGAATTCTTGCGCTTGATACAGCCACTGAGGCTTGTTCTGTTGCTATCTGGAATGATGGCGATATCCATGCTTTATATGAACTGTGTCCTCGTGAACATACCCAACGTATTTTACCGATGGTTCAGCAAATTCTGGCTGAATCAGGATTAAAGCTGACCGACATTGACGCTTTGGCTTTCGGCAGTGGTCCGGGCAGCTTTACCGGTGTGCGTATTGGTATTGGTATTGCTCAGGGACTGGCGCTGGGCGCGGATTTACCGATGATTGGCCTGTCAACGTTAAACACTATGGCGCAGGGCGCTTACCGAATGACCGGCGCTTCGCAGGTTCTGACGGCGATTGATGCGCGGATGGGTGAGGTTTATTGGGGACAGTATCAGCGTAATGCCCAAGGGCAGTGGCAAGTACAGGGCGCTGAGCAAGTTCTGGCACCGGAAAAGGTGACGGAGCAGCTTAAATCACTTCACGGTGAGTGGGCGATGGCCGGTACCGGGTGGCCGGTTTATCCCGACATGGCGGTGGGTACCGATGTGACGCTAACCAATGGCAATATGTTATTACCACAGGCTGAGGACATGCTACCTTTGGCCCTTGAGCGCTGGAAAGCCGGTCAGGTTCAGGCCGTAGAGGATGTACAGCCTGTTTATTTGCGTAATGAAGTTACATGGAAAAAGCTTCCGGGACGTGAATAACGCGGTTTAAGATAAAAATACCGCTTCGTCAATTTTTATCACGCTGTGTAAATATTTGATATGACATTAGCGTTGAACGGTTGATTCATGATAACCATAGGTTATTCATGGACGTAATGCTCTACAGATAATCGCTTTCCCGACGGATAATGACAACAACCGGGAAGGGATCATGGGTGAGAGACAGGAGTAATAGATTGGACAAGAAATGGTTATCCCGTTATCCGCAAGATGTACCGGCAGAAATTGATCCGGAACGATACTCATCGTTAGCGGATATGTTTGAAAATGCAGTAAAGCATTTTGCCGATCAGCCTGCCTATATTAATCAGGGGAAAGTCATGACTTTCCGCCGGTTAGAGAAGCGCAGTAGGGCATTTGCCGCTTATCTACAAAATTCACTAGGGTTAAAAAAAGGTGACAGGGTAGCGTTAATGATGCCTAACCTGCTGCAATATCCTATTGCCCTGTTTGGTATTCTGCGTGCGGGGATGATTGTGGTAAACGTTAACCCGCTATATACCCCAAGAGAACTGGAGCATCAGCTAAACGACTGCGGTGCGAAGGCGATTGTTATTGTGTCTAACTTTGCCCACACGCTGGAAAAAGTGGTAGCTAAAACGCAAATTGAACACGTTATTTTGAGCGGATTGGGCGATCAGCTTTCCGTTGGTAAACGTTCGTTGGTCAATTTCGTGGTTAAATACATTAAGAAATTGGTGCCCAAGTATCATTTGCCCGGAGCGGTTTCATTTCGCACTGCCTTACATCATGGTCGCAGACAGCAATACATTAAACCCAGCCTGACTCCTAATGATTTGGCGTTACTGCAATATACCGGTGGAACGACGGGTGTTGCCAAAGGGGCGATGTTAACGCACCGCAATATGTTGGCCAATATGGAACAGGCTCGCGCAGCCTACATTCCGTTATTGAAGGTTGGCCAAGAGATGGTGGTGACGGCGTTACCGCTGTATCACATTTTTGCACTGACGGTTAACTGCCTGCTGTTTCTTGAGGTGGGCGGTTGTAATTTATTGATTACCAATCCACGCGATCTTAAAGGCATGGTAAAAGAGCTGGGACGTTATCCTTTCTCTGCGCTGACGGGTGTGAACACCTTATTCAATGTACTGATTAATGATGAAGATTTCCGTGAGCTGGATTTCTCTCATTTGCGTATTACGGTGGGCGGCGGCATGTCGGTACAGCGTAGCGTTGCCGAACGCTGGGAGCAGTTAACCGGCACGCATTTGCTGGAAGGATATGGTTTGACGGAGTGTTCACCCTTGGTGGCCGGTAACCCATATGATTTGCAGCAATATAGCGGCAGCATTGGTTTACCGGTGGCGTCAACCGACATTCGCTTAGTGAATGATAATGGTGAAGATGTACCGGACGGTGAAGCGGGTGAGTTGTGGGTAAAAGGTCCTCAGGTTATGCAAGGTTATTGGAACCGACCAGAGGCGACCAACGAAGTGTTGAAAGACGGTTGGTTAGCTACCGGAGATATCGTGGTGATGGACGAGCAAGGTTTTATGAAAATCGTCGATCGTAAAAAAGATATGATCCTGGTTTCCGGATTTAACGTCTATCCCAACGAGATTGAGGAGGTGGTTGCACATCATCCTAAAGTACTCGAAGTGGCTGCGATTGGTGTACCGAATGAGGTCTCCGGTGAGACGGTTAAAATATATGTGGTGAAGAAAGATCCTAGCTTAACTAAAGATGAATTATTGGCGCATTGTCGTAGTGGATTGACGGGCTATAAGATCCCCCGAATTGTCGAGTTCCGTGATGAATTGCCTAAGTCTAACGTAGGCAAAATATTACGTAAGAGCTTACGTGATGAAGTACTGAAACAGCAGGCAGGCGAATAACCTTATTCGTTTGTCAGGCAGCACTAAAATAGTACCGGTTTATCCGGTGCCATTGTGTCTGAAATTAATAAAAAAGAGATATCGTTTTGGATTATCAACTGATAACAACAGATGACCAGTTAAAGCTTGTTTGTGAACGTGCTGCTCAGGCCTCACGGATTGCCCTGGATACCGAATTTGTCCGTACCCGTACTTATTACCCGCAGCTTGGCTTAATTCAGCTTTATGATGGAGAGCAGGTCACCCTGATTGACCCGCTTAATATCAACGATTGGTCGCCGTTTACCGCACTGCTAATTAATCCCAATGTAATTAAGTTACTGCATGCCTGTAGTGAAGATTTAGAAGTGTTTTTACATGAATTTGGCATTCTGCCTCAGCCATTAATCGATACTCAGATACTGGCGGCGTTTAACCAGCGATCTTTGTCGACAGGATTTGCCACCCTGGTGGCGGAATATTTGCATGTTGAATTGGATAAAAGTGAATCAAGAACCGATTGGCTGGCGCGCCCGCTGACGGAGAAACAGTGTGTTTATGCCGCTGCCGATGTCTATTATTTGCTGCCGATTGCCGATGTTATCCTGAAAGAAACCGAACAGTTGCAGTGGTTAACCGCGGCGCAAAACGAATGTGTGATGATGAGCAAACGTCGTAGTGACGTTGTCACTCCCGAGCAAGCTTATTTAGATGTGAATAATGGCTGGCAGCTTAATGGCCGTCAGTTAGCCTGTTTAAAGTTGTTAGCCGCCTGGCGCTTAAATTATGCCCGTGAACGGGATATGGCAGTAAACTTTGTGGTTAGAGAAGAGAACTTATGGCAAGTGGCTCGTTATTTACCCACCTCGTTGGCAGAACTAGAGCCTTTAGGATTAAGCGGACCAGAAATTCGATTCCACGGTCGTACACTGTTGCGATTAGTGACGGAAGCCCTGTCGGTGGCTGAAGATGACTTCCCGCCGAAGATATTGCGTATTGTCGATCATCCCGGATACAAAAAGCTGTTTAAAGACATTAAATCTCTGATTCAAACGGTTTCAGCAGAAAGTGGTCTCAACGTAGAGTTGCTGGCCTCTCGCCGTCAGATTAATCAGGTGCTTAAACTCTATTGGCAGCAAGGCTCGTCTAATGAAACCGCTGAATTACTTCAGGGTTGGCGTGGAGAGTTAATGGGGGAGCGTCTGAAGGCTTTATTGGAGCAGGAAGCTAAACCGTTTATGTAATTAAATCAGACAGTCGCGGTTGTTAAGTTTGCATCTTCCCGGTCGTATTTAATCATGGTGTTTTATCCATATTCATTACGGCCGGGATATTTTTAAATACTGATTTGAAAGAGCGTTTACCAACCAAATATCTCGTTTACCCTAAGGCTACTTTTATTCCCAGGCCTATCAATACAACCCCCAGAACTTTATCAACGGACTTTTGCATCTTAGCCAGACCGCGTCTTACCGGTGCGCTTTGAATCAGAAATACCAGAGCAGGCCACCAGATAGCAGACAGAATCCAAATAATAAAGGCATACCACATTTTCTCGCCGGTGCTGGAGTCGATGTTTAACACCTGAGTAAAAACAGAAAGGAAAAATAGGGTGGCTTTTGGATTGAGCAGATTACATAGATAACCCTGTATAAAAGCATTTCTATAGCTGGTTTGTTGCTGAGAGACATGGGTGACATCCATTTTACTGCCTCCCTTCGCCAACAGCGCTTGAAAGCCAATCCAGATGAGATAGGCGGCACCAGCATATTTTAAGATGTTGAATAACCACGGTGTCGCCGTAATCACCACCGCCAGTCCGGCTACGCAGTAGGACATATGCGTAGCTACCGCAAGGATAACCCCCAGGGCTGTAAACATGGCGACAGAACGAGGATAACGAGCCGCGTTTTTAACGATTAAAAAGAAATCCGGGCCCGGGGATAACATACCCAAAGTGGCGATAGTGGCAACAAAGAGAGATGTCTCCAGCATACAAACTCCAATTTATCCATAATGGCAACGGTAAGCATTTGATAATGTCAGAGCTTTACTTAAACGCAAAGGGTTAAATAATAAAGTAGGTCGCACAAATCCGGTGTCAGCCTTCAGGCCAAGCGTTCACCTGTTAGCTCAAACCGTCATCCCGGTTTTCACCAGGATGACGGGGGTAATGAATCAGGCTACATCGAGTTATAAACTGGTGGTATTAGCCAATGATTTAGTTAACTTTAACGATCTTTTTTACATCAACTTCAATTGAACTCCAGTCTTTATCGATTTCGCCCTGAATTTCAACCTTGTCTTTCGGCGTAACGGTAATTCCGTTCCAGCGCTTACGATCTACCTCAATATTGATGGTTCCGGTTTCATCACGGAATAGATAGCGTTTTTTGCCCACCTGTTGCTCGATGTTCCCGCGCAATGTCACCCAACTGTCATCACTCATTTTAAGCGCTTTATCAACGGTGGTTTCGCTCGTATTGGGGCCAGAGAATCCACCGCTTTGGGTGGTTGTGGTCGTGGTTTCTGGTGCGACAGCGCCGGGGCCGCTGAAACCGCCGTTTTGGGCAACAGCAGAGGTACTGGCTAACGCGGCAACTAAAGCTAACATAGATAATTTGTTCATTGGAATCTCCCTTAAATAATGAATGGTTTCATCTGTTCGTTAGGTATTAAAACATAAGGTTCTTAACAGGATCTTAAAAGGGTGAGAATTAAAAAATATATTTCATAATGCGCTTTCAGACATAGCCACGGTCAGATTTATGCGGTAAAAGTTAGCGCATAAATAAGGGGAGACGAAAACAATGCGCATTCTGTTAATTGAAGATGACAGACTGATCGGTGATGGTATTAAAGCAGGTCTGACCAAAATGGGGTTCAGCGTCGACTGGTTTACTGACGGCAAGACCGGACGGCAGGCGATCGCATCGGCGCCTTATGATGCCATTGTGCTCGATCTCTCCTTACCGGGAATGGATGGCATGGATATTCTGCGCGACTGGCGTAAAAGTGGTCATGATGAACCGGTGCTAATCCTGACCGCTCGCGATGCGCTGGAACAACGGGTCGCTGGGCTCCAACAGGGAGCGGATGATTATCTGTGTAAACCTTTTGCGTTGGCGGAGGTTGCGGCTCGATTACAGGCTTTAATTCGTCGTCGCCACGGTCGGCTAATGCCGAAGCTAACCTATGGGCATGTAACGTTGGAACCCGCAACCATGACGGTGACGAGCCACGGTGAAGCGGTTTTATTGAAGCCTAAAGAGCTGGCGATACTGGAACTATTTTTACATAACGTTGGACGGGTTTTACCGCGGCCGTTGATAGAAGAAAAACTGTATAACTGGGATGAGGAAGTCTCCAGCAATGCATTAGAGGTTCATATCCATCATCTGCGCCGCAAACTGGGAAATGATTTTATTCGTACCGTCCACGGTGTGGGTTATACGTTGGGAGAAATAAAATGAAATTTCTCAACCTCAAAACTCGTCTCATTCTGATGTTTAGTGTCTTGGCTGTGGTGACATGGGGAGTAGCAAGCTTTATTGCATGGCTACAAACCAGTAAAAATATCAATGAACTGTTTGATACCCAACAGATGGTATTTGCCAAACGATTGTCGGTATTACACCCGGATATGTCGCAAACCATTACGGAACAATTACCGAAGACTAAAAAGCTAGTGCGCCACAATCGGGGAAAGCAAGACGACGATGCTTTGGCCTTTGCCATTTTTACACCGCAAGGAACTATGGTTCTCAACGATGGTGATAACGGCAGAAAGTTTATTTTTAATTATCATCAAGATGGTTTTGTTGATAGTGCCATTCAGGACAGTGACGATCTCTGGCGTATTGTCTGGCTTCAATCAGCAGATAAAAATCACATTATTGCCGTTGGTCAGGAGTGGGATTACCGACAGGATATGGCGAAAGATATTGTGATTTCCCAGCTGATGCCGTGGTTGATCGCGCTGCCGATTATGATGTTGCTCATGAGTTGGTTGATAGCCAGAGAGCTATTACCGTTACGTAAAATTGCCGAACAGCTTAATCAAAGAAAGCCTGATGATGAATCGGCGCTGGATATCCAACAGATTCCCAGTGAAGTCCGCCCAATGGTTGAAGCGTTAAATCATCTGTTTGCGCGTATTGGTTCAATGCTGACGAGGGAGCGCCGTTTTACTTCAGATGCGGCGCATGAATTGCGTAGTCCACTGGCGGCGTTAAAAGTTCAGACTGAAGTAGTTCAGTTAGCCGGTGATGATGAAGCGTTACGCAATCGGGCGCTGGGTAATCTGATTGACGGTATCGATCGCTCTACGCGGGTGGTCGATCAACTGTTGACGCTTTCTCGTCTGGAATCACTATCGCAGCTTGATGAGCAGCATAAGATTGACTGGCTGGCGCTATTACAAACCGGAATTGCCGATATTTACTACAAAGCTCGGGCAGAAAATATCGAGATTAGTCTGGAAGTTCTACAAACGCCGCGGCCGATTCGAGGTCACCAGTTATTGCTTTCCGTACTGATCAGGAATTTGCTGGATAATGCCATTCGTTATGCCCATACCGGCGGTAATGTTAGTGTGATATTAAGGCAAAGTAGTTTTAGCGTAGAAGATGATGGCCCGGGCGTTAGTGATGAATTTATTCAACGTATTGGCAAACGTTTTTTCCGGCCACCAGGACAGGAAAAAACCGGAAGTGGCCTTGGCCTGTCCATTGTTCAGCGCATTGCTAATTTACATGGAATGAGCGTCAGTTTTAATAATCGCTTAAAAGGCGGTTTTGAAGTAAGAGTGAACTGGCACTAATATTCATATGATTAATAGAGTCATTTCCATTTTTATGACTAAACTGACGCAGTTAATGCGACTAATTGTTAAAGGGGGCTCACATGAGGCTATTGCTGGTTGAAGACGATGAGTTAATCGGAGATGGTATTCATGTTGGTTTGACCGAGTTGGGGTTTACCGTTGACTGGTTTACCGATGGTTTATTGGGACAACAAGCAATAAACTCTGCGCCATATGATGCGGTTATTCTGGATTTAAGCCTGCCGCATGTTGATGGCCTGAATATTATTAAGCATTGGCGGCAACAGAAAATAGATACGCCGGTTCTTATTTTAACGGCGAGAGATGCATTAAAAGAGCGTATAAATGGTATTCAGTTTGGTGCCGATGACTACTTGTGCAAACCTTTTGCTTTAGAAGAAGTGGCAGTTCGGCTTCAGGCTTTGATTCGACGACGTCATGGACATCATAGTTCGGTGATTAAGTATAAAGATCTTGTACTGGATACGGCCAATTATACCGTGACTAAAGGTGGCGAAACGGTAGTGTTAACCTCGCGAGAGCTGAAGCTGCTGGAATTATTTTTACTCAGTCAGAATCGCGTTTTGAATAAAACCTTTATTCAAGAAAAACTCTATTCATGGAGTGATGACGTCAGCAGTAATACGGTAGAAGTACATATTCATAATCTCAGACATAAACTGGGGAAGGAATTGATTCGTACCATTTATGGCATCGGCTATGCATTAGGCGATGAACGATGAGAAACTTGAGTCTTCGCACCCGACTTACCGTCATTTTTACCCTGCTGATTTTGTTAGCATGGGTCATTTCATCAGCGATTGGTTATATTAAAGTTCGGCAACGTATTAGAGCAATGTATGACGCTGAGCAAATTCTGTTTGCCCAGCGCTTAGAGCGTTCAAGTCTGGATGATTTACTGCATATCAAGCCGCAAAACGATAACACATCATTTAAAACTAATCGGTTCACTAAAGCGCAAGATGCGCTTACCTACGCTATTTATAGCAGCGTCGATGGCAAGAAATTGCTAGGAGACCGTGAAGATATCGCGGCTTTTACCTATTCTCCGGCAGAGTTAAAATTGGGGAATGAGCCTAAATTTGTTGAAACCCCGGAATGGCGGGTTTTATGGCTTAAGTCTCAGGATCAGCGCTTTATCATCGCAGTTGGACAGAAAAATGCTTACCGCACGCGGTTGGCTAAGCTTATTCTGCTCGATCATCAGGTCACGCCGTGGGGAATCATTATGCCCATTATGCTGATTGTGATTATGCTGATGATTGGTCGGGAATTAGCGCCGCTAAAACGTGTGTCAGATGACTTAAAGAACAGGGAACCTGATGATGATACGCCAATTAAAGAAGCTCAATTACCGATAGAAGTGCGTCCCTTTGTTGACGCGCTGAATGCGCTGTTTCGCCGTACCGGAGAGCTATTAAAACGTGAACGTCGTTTTGTGTCTGATGCGGCTCATGAACTGCGTACACCGTTAACTGCATTGCGAGTTCAGACGGAAGTTGCCCTGTTAACCGCTAATAAACCGGAAGCACAAAAAAAGGCGCTGAATAATCTTACCGTGGGTATCGATCGGGCTTCTCGGCTGGTCGATCAGCTCTTAACTCTATCGCGTCTCGATGCTCATGCAATCATTCCCGATCGGGAAGATATTGACTGGCAAATGTTGCTACAGGAAATGCAGCCTTCGTTTTTTGATACCGCAAAAGAAAAGGGTATGGATCTGCAAATGAACTATCAGGGTATGCCCAATACCAGTGAAGGTAATCCGGTATTACTCTCGTTGTTGATTCGGAATTTGGTGGATAATGCACTTTATTATACGCAGGAAGGCGGTTGCGTAAGGGTCACATTAACGGATAAAGAACTCACCGTTGAAGACAATGGACCTGGGGTGACGGATGAACAGTTAGCGCGTTTAGGTGAACGTTTCTATCGACCACCAGGGCAAGTTAAGACCGGCAGCGGTTTGGGACTGTCTATCGTCAGGCAAATCGCTGAACTTCATAATTTAAGCATTCGTTTTAATCATGGTGAAAACGGCGGTTTTGTTGCCAGAATTATCTTCTAGGTAGATTGTTGAGGGGATAGTCTTCATGCTATCCCCTCAATGTAGGCTAGCTGTTTTGACGACATGATTTAAACATATCAAGTGGAGCCTGATATTCACCAGTTTGAATATTAAATGTGCCCAGTAAAGAGTGAAAAAGGTTGTCTTGGCTAAATTGATTTTGTTTTGCTTCTTTAGCCAGACAATTTGCATCCAGCTTTTGTGAGCGCCGATAGTCAGATGATGTCCATAGCAGCATCGGCACATGGGTCTGCTGACTAGGTGCAAGGGCATAAGGCGCACCGTGCAAATATAGCCCGTTCTCTCCCAAAGATTCACCGTGATCGGACAGGTAAAGCATCGCTGTATTGAATCGGTCATGGTGTTTTTGTAGCAGGGAGATAGTTTTATCCAATACAGCATCGGTATAGAGCAGAGTATTGTCATAGGTATTGCGCAATGATGTGGTATCGCAATCCTGAATATCGTTGGTATCGCAGGTAGGGATAAAGTGGCGGTACTCTTTGCTATAGCGCTGATGATAGCTTGGGCCGTGGCTACCCATTTGGTGCAAGACAATGATGCCATCATTATCTAACTGGTTAATATAGTCATCCAGCTTATGCAGCAAGATTTCATCCAGACAGGCACCATCCTGACAGTATTGCGGTAGTTTAAATGTGGTCACATCTTCTGAGGGAACGCGATTGCAGACGCCTTTACATCCGCCGTCGTTATCTCTCCACAACACATTAATTTTGGCTCTGGCCAGAATATCCAATAGGTTTTCCGTGTGCTTGGCCTGTGAGGCACTGTACTCTTTTCGGGTCATATTGGAAAACATGCAGGGAACGGAGACAGCCGTTTCCGTACCGCAAGAACTAACGTTATCGAAATAGATAATGTCGTTACGCTTAGATAGCATTGGGTTGGTATTTTTGTCATAGCCACCAAGAGAGAAACTCTCGGCTCTGGCGGTTTCCCCCAAGACTAATATCACCAACGTTTTCTTTGGTTGTTGAGCCAACAGTGGGCCTTTATGGGCATCCAGGCCAATTTGTACAAAAGGCTTACGCGCATCAAAGTAGCTAGCCACGTTATTGATCAGGCTACCAACCATATTAGACGGGGTTAGCATTTTGACGATATCTTTGTTATTACGGAAAAAGGGGGCGTAATCCTTATAAAAAAACAGTGCGATCAGAATAATTATCAAAGTCGAAACAATAATATTGACCCCTTTTAACCAAACAAAATGCCAGATACTTTTGGTCGTTTTAATTTTAGTGAGTGCCACGGCGATTGAAGGAATAATACCTAACAGGGTAAACCAGATAACCATTTTGAATGAAAGCAGATCCAGTGCTTCATGGGCATTGGTTTCTAATGCATTCTGGGTCATGTTTTGGTCAATAACGGTATTAAAGCTATACATAAAGTAGTTAATTGCGGCGCCAGTTAAAATCAAAACGATGGCCACTGGCTTACGAATATAGGGCAGCAGCAATAGCGTGAAGATGATATTCAGGCAACAAAACAGCAGCACTGGCATGGAAGCGGAGAACATGAAACTGTGGAACGAGTTAATATTAACAATATTCCAGACATGGGCAAAGAAACGGGTATTTTGAATGACGGTAATAAACAGCGCTACGCTGATAATAAATAAAATATCACTACATTGCAGTCGGAACGTTTTTTTCATAGCCAGATATTAATCAAGGTGTTCAATAAATCAGTGAACGTAGTTAATCACTTAATCCTTAATTAATTATTAAGCTCAGGAAACGCAGTGTAATAGATGAGCAAAGGATAGTATTCGCCAGAAAAACGGCAGAAGAGGTGGTGGAAAAGCATAGTCAGGCCACTTAATGGTTAAGCGGCCTGAACGATGAGATTAACGTTTGATAGATTTAAACTGTTTAGTGGTTTCGGTTAGCGCCACTTCCGTCGGTAAACGTTCCATAGAGCTTGCTCCATAGAAACCATTACAGTCAGGGCAATGCTGTAAGATATATTCTGCATCTTCCGGACTGGCAATCGGCCCGCCGTGACATAGGACAATCACATCGTTGCGAATAGATTTAGCCGCTTTAGCCCAGCTATTAATCAAAGGCACACAGTCGGCTAAGGTTAACGCCGTTTCGGCTCCGATGTTGCCGCCGGTAGTGAGTCCCATATGGGGAACGATAATGTCGGCACCCACTTTGGTCATATCAATCGCGTCTTGTTCACTGAACACGTAAGGGGTAGTCAACAGGTCTTTTTCATGAGCCATTCGGATCATATCCACTTCCAGAGCATAGCCCATACCAGTTTCTTCCAGATTCGCTCGGAAGTTGCCGTCAATCAGGCCAACGGTTGGAAAGTTTTGTACGCCGGAAAAACCGACGGCAGCAATATCATCAAGAAATTTATCAAATTGGCAGAAAGGATCAGTACCGTTTACACCAGCCAGAACTGGCGTATGCTTCACCACGGGTAATACTTCTTTCGCCATATCCATCACGATTTCGTTGGCATTACCATAGGCTAACAGACCGGCTAAAGATCCTCGACCCGCCATGCGATAGCGGCCTGAGTTGTAAATCACAATTAAATCAATGCCGCCGCTTTCCTCACATTTTGCCGATAAGCCAGTACCGGCTCCACCACCGATAATTGGCTCTCCGCGGGCTATCATGGCATGAAATTTTTCCAGTAACTGTTTACGTTGTGTTGACATCAGATCTCTCCCAGTTTGTTTAAATATTTTTCTTAATTCAGTCACGTTATGGACTGAAAATGCCTAATATATTCATTCGTCGCCGTTTGTCGTTTTAGATAACCAGCGACTATAATTCGGGCGTTATTCGCTTCAATTCAAGATTAAAGCTACTGTTAAGTCTCTTTTGGTGAGTTGATTTGGTAACCACTCTCTTCTATGCATATATAACAACCATAATGAGACTCGAGTTTCATTATAGGTTCGATTGATGGTGGAGTCTGTTAGCTACATCGCATTTTACAGATTTGGACTGTGAGCTTGCTAAAGTAAATGTTGGTCGGAAAGAGTCTGATCTAACTTATTGAATTAAGATATTCTTTGGATACTCTATTTTTATTACTAAGCTGAGATAAGAAGGGCTTGTGAATGGAACCAGTTGAACCAATTAATGACGTCAACACGCTAACGCATTTAAAGAGGAGAAAATATAATCTCTTAATTAAGTTGGCTCTAAAAATGTTTGAAGAAGGCGCATTTCCATCAGTCAGCGAATTGGCTATTGAAGCTCAGGTCTCACGGGCAACGGCTTATCGGTATTTCCCGACGCAAAGCGATTTGATTTCTGCGGTAGTCGATGAGTGCCTTAAACCGATTATCTTATGGCGTCCGGAACATACTAAAGCTGAGGATAGGGTAGAGGAGTTACTTAAGTTTGCCTATCCGAAGATGTTACAGCATGAGGGAGCATTACGTGCAGCACTACTATTATCGCTCCAGCAGTGGGCTGACGAACGTTTGATTGCAAGTCAGGCTGAGGTGAAAACCGAAGTAACTGAAGTGAAAGAGAAACTGGTTAGGGGGCACCGCAAACAGATTTTATCTCTGGTGACGGAGCCGTTACGTGAAGAGCTTCCTTCAGAGCTAGTGGAGAAAGTAAACCATGCGTTATCTATCATTTATGGTTCTGAAGTATTTATGGTGTTAAAGGATATCTGGCAGCTTGATAACGATAATGTACAGTCAGTGACCCAATGGATGGCAAAGGCCATTCTTAATCAGGCTCGGACTGACGCGAAAAAATAGGTTTAGTCTCTGACCCGCAGCGTCATGCTGCGGGGAACTGATATCAGCAGAAGTTAGCTCAGATGTTCAAACAGGATATTAACCCCAATACCAATCAGGATCAGACCACCGATAATTTCTGCACGTTTACCCAAGATAGGGCCAATAAAACGGCCTAGCATCATGCCCAGCGTTGCCATAATCATGGTCGCCAGGCCGATAGCCATGGCGGTATGAATAATATCAACTTGCAATAAGGCTAATCCAACGCCTACGGCCATCGCGTCCAGGCTGGTGGCTATGGCCGTGGTAACCAAAACCCAAAAGGAGTGACGGCGAATTTTTACTATATGCTCGTCCGGTTTTTTACTGCCTTCAACAATCATCCGGCAACCAAGAATAAAGAGCAGGGTAAAAGCAACCCAGTGATCCCATTCGGTAATGTACTGACCAGCAACTAAACCTATTCCCCAGCCAATCAGCGGCGTGATCGCTTCAATACAACCGAAAATTAATCCGGTACGAAAAGCTTCGCGAAATCGGGGTTTATGTAAGATAGCGCCTTTACCAACGGATGCGGCAAACGCATCCATAGACATACCAAAGGCAAGAATAAGTGTGGCAGAAAGGTTCATGGGAAAGTCTCCGGCTGAGCAACATATACATGCAAGGCACCTCTAAACCTACAGAGTGCCCACCATGTCTATGGTCTCGCCTACCTGACGGTTGCCTGCACCACGCTGAATTTTAGGTAATTCAAGCGAGCATGTTGATACAGGCGCTTTTGTTGGATGAACAAAAACCGGCTACTCCCCAATGACGGGCGGGATCTTAACATTAGGTGCCTGCTTCACCAAGAAGGAAACACTTATTAATAAATATTCTCATTAAATGATTATTATTTTCATTTGAGGAGCGGGGTTACGGCTGAGCATTGCGGTTTTTACCGGAATGACGGAAGAAATATCGTCATACAGGCTTTATTTCGTCGGTTTAATACCTTGCAGACAGAAAATGGCGACCAGACACATCACCGCCGCAATATAGAACACCGTGTGAAAATTCCATATTTCTGCCACGGTACCGGCCAGCGAGCCGGCGATAATCCAACCTACCCGTATTGTATTGGTAAACAGAGTCGTTGCCGCACCGGCCTGACCTGGCATCAGATCTTGAAAGTAGAGCATACCGATCCCGGCAAGAATACCGATAAAAATGGCATTAAGTATTTGTAATAACAATAATATCCATGGAGAGGTGAAAAAGAATAACGCAATATAAAACAGCAGACCGGCAAGAATGGCGTTTTTCATTAGCTTATGTTTACCGAATCGCTGGGCATAATAACCAGCGATAATCATCACTGGAATTTCTAGCCCGGCAGCGGTTCCCATCATAATACCCACCAGCTTTTCTGACAGCTGTAATTCTGTAATTAGATAGAGCGGCATATTGATGATGTACATACTATTACAAGTCCACATCAAGGCGCTGACGATAAACAATAGCAGCGTATCACGCCTGTTTTGACGAGGGGCTTGAAGGCGAACGTTGCCGGCTCGCTTTTCTTTTGGCATAGAAGGCAGGGCATACCAAACAATCACTGAACAAAAAACAAACGCTATTGCGGCGGAGAGATACATGGTTTTAAAACCAAATCCTAATGCCAGCGCAAAAGCTAAAGGTGGGCCAATAACCCAAGCCAGTGAAATTTGAGCGCGCAGTATTGAACTGAACATCACTACTTCACGATTGGTTCGGTCAGCGTGTTCTCTGGCCAGCGCAAACAATTGAGGTGTCGCGGTTGAGCCAAATGTTGAGAGCAAAACCCCCACCGTTAGCAGCAGAAAGTAATCTCGATTAAAAGCATAAAGTACACTACCCAATGCCCCAAACAGGCAGCATATCACGATCAATATTTTGCGATCGCCAGCGCGGTCAGAATAGCTGGCGATAATCTGACTAATAATAATGCCAATCACTGCACTGCCGGTAAAAAACAGGCCAACCAGAATAGGTCTGGTGTGCACTTCAGTGGTCAAAAACAGGCTGAGCGTTGGGGTTTGCAATGCACCGGCAATCCCGGTAAGGAAGGCAATCAAGAGAAAAGCTAATGACGTAAGGTCAGTCATTTGCCTGAGTGATGTGGTAAAACTCTTCATAATTGAATGAAATTTCAACAGAATAAGGGGTTGTAGCGGATGATACGCGCTTTACTGTCGAATAAAAAGGCGAATTATCTTTTAACTTATTGATAACAAATAGATAGATGATACGGAGTAAAGCGAATCACCAAACCACGTCTGTCTATAAATCAGACGTGGTTTGGTCGCCAACGTTATTGAATAAACTGTTCGAGCTGCTCAAATATCTGTAGGTTTTGGCTGTATTTGACCTGCTGTACGTCCTCCAGCTTTTCTACCTGACTGACCATTTGGGGCAGGCGTTGATCGTTTTGTACCAATAACCATATTCGGCTCTGGTTGCTCTCTTTCATGGGTAGACACAGGATGCCTTCGACGTTGAATGCCCTGCGAGCAAACAAGCCACAGATGTGTGACATTACGCCGGGGTGATTACAGACAGTGAGCTCTAAAGCAATAGAGTGATTTTGTTGTGTCATGGTTAAGCTCCAATCATTTCGATATTAGCGGCACCCGGCGGTACCATTGGGAATACTTTCTGGTTAACGTCAATTAAGGCATGAATTAAACAAGGTCCAGGGCGATTAATGGCGGCTGCCAAGGCTTTCTCTGGATCGGATTCGGTATTGAGATCGCAAGTATCCAAACCAAACCCAGCGGCGATTTTGACAAAGTCCGTTTGATAGGGATAAGCCGCGGCAAAAATACGTTGCTGATAGAACAGGGTTTGTTGCTGATGAACCAAGCCCAGAGCCTGATTGTTCATCAAGATGATTTTAATATCCAGATTGTGTTCTACCGCGGTGGCCATTTCTTGAATGTTCATCATCAAACTGCCATCACCCGAGAAACACAGCACTTTGCGTGTTGGTTCCGCTAACGCCGCGCCAATGGCTGCGGGTAAGCCAAATCCCATGGTGCCTAAACCGCCAGACGTTAACCACTGGCGCGGTCGGCACAGCGGATAAGCTTGGGCAACCCACATCTGATGTTGACCAACATCGGTGGTGATAATCGCATCTTTATCGACGCAGCGCGCTGCGGCTAATACCAAACCATAATGGCTTAACGGATTATCGGCATCAGGCATATTAAATGGATGCTGTTGTTTGATGTTATTGACCACATTTAACCATGCGGTACGAGGCTGCTGCTCTATCTGCGGCAACAATTGCTGTAAAACCTGACCTGCATCGGCATGGATCGCGATATGCGGCTGCCTGATTTTACTCAGTTCTGCACGGTCAATATCAACATGAATAATACTGGCGTTTGGACAAAACTGTTCAGCTTTACCAATGGCTCGATCGTCAAAGCGAGCGCCGATGACGATGAGTAGATCGGCTTCCTGTAGGATAAGATTGGTACTGCGTGCGGCGTGCATCCCCAACATCCCTAAAGATAATGGATGGCTGGTTGGTACCGTACCTAAAGCCATAAGCGTCATCGTTGTTGGTAAATTAGCGCGTTCCGCCAGCGCCAGCGCTGATTCATGGGCGTTGGCACAAATAATACCGCCACCTAAATACAGCACCGGACGCTTGGCCTGATTAATCATATCGGCGGCCTGTTTAATTTGGTTGATATCAAACAGTGGGGCGCTATCCATTACCGGCATAGGCGGTAATGCTGATAGCTCAATGGTAGCGGTTTGAATATCTTTGGGAATATCAACCCACACCGGGCCCGGACGGCCAGATTCAGCAATACGAAAAGCCTCACAAATAACGTTGGGCAGGTCGTTAATATCGCGCACTAAGTAGTTGTGCTTGGTGATAGGAATAGAAATACCGTAAGTATCAACTTCCTGAAAAGCATCAGTCCCGATCATGCCGGAAGAAACTTGTCCGGTAATACAAACTAGCGGAATGGAATCCAGCTTAGCATCGGCAATCGCGGTAACCAGATTAGTTGCCCCAGGGCCGCTAGAGGCAATACAGACTGCTGCTTTCCCGCTGGTTCTGGCCATACCTTGAGCCATAAAGCCTGCACCTTGCTCATGGCGAGCCAAAACATGGTGAATAATGCTGCTTTGACTGAGTGCATCATACAATGGTAACGCTGCGCCTCCGGGTATACCGGCGACGGTGGTAATACCTTGACGCTCCAGCAAATAAACAATTAATTCAGCGCCCGTCATGCGGGTGGGGTGTTGAGGCATGCCCAAAGAAACCATAGCTTATATCCTTTCATTAAGCCGGTACACTCGGAGCAGGGCGTCTAGAAAAGAGAAACCCCGCTCGGTTTGCGCCGGCGGGGTTTTTGAAATCAATGCGTTGATTCGGACCCGTTACGGCGCACTGCCGACGACCACCACCACACGCACGACGACTACCGCAGCAGGTTGCGCGGTAAAGAGAAGAGTCGAAGTGAATTGAGCTGGGATCACAGGGTAACCTTATCAATCAGTAAAATTTAAAGTGCATTTATAAAAGCACAGCTCAAAAGGTAGGACAATAGATTTATCGATAGAACGTTAAGAAAGAATAAAAAATGAGAGATTTGTCACTATATGAATGGCGTTGTGAACGAATAAATTGGGGAAATATGACAAATAAGCCACATAGGATAGCAACTGACCAACAGGGTTTATCTTTTACGGAGGTGCCTCATTGCCCAGAGCTACGCTGACGTGGACATAAACTGGTCATATCTTCAATTCAAACGCCGATGAGGCTTTAAGCTGTCCATTAACGACAATATCAACGCGATGATGCCCGGCATAATAGGCTCTGACACCTACGGCTTTAACAGCATGAGTCTTGCTAATATGTTTAGTCTCATGAGCATTTAATTTCAGTGATGCTAAGCGAAATGCTTTTGGAATCGTTCGACCATTATGACGAACATGATGAATAATATATTCAACTGTTAAATCATGATGAGCCGTATCCGGATTTATCATAGCCACTTCCATCTTGATTGATTCACCAAGCTGAATCTCTTTTGGCGTGATATCAAAATGTGAGACTTCTATAATCTCACCGCCAGTTGCCCCAATTAGTGTTAAGGCCTTTTGATTGCCCGCTTTAATCAGGCTTCTTAATGCTCTCTTGATAATTTGAGTTGTTTCAGGGGTTGAGCTTTCAGACTTCCAACGTTCTAGCGTTTCAATGATTAAATCCGGCCAGTCTTTTGAAATATCATTAAGATTATTCCCTACTGATTTTCGGACGTAATCACTAGGATCTGAGCGTAATATTTCCAGAATCGCTAAAACAGGCTTTGGATCATCAATAAAACATTGGAGCTTAGGTGCCCAAGGTAAACGAGGACGAATTCCCTCTGATGCTGCACGTCTTAAATGAAAATTTGAACTTCTTGCCCACTCACCAAGAGTCCCCATAGTGTATTCATAATGTTGTTGAATAAATGGACGAACTGCATATTCGGCAGTATGCCGCTTAGTAATCTCTGCCAGCGCAGATAAAGAAGCCTCAGGAAAGCTTAATCCAAACTCCTCAACGAATCGTGCGATAGGCATCAGATACCAGCCTTCGTTAAACATCCCGGCATCTTCAGCTAATTCATCGCCCAACGAATCAACAATGATATTGATAGCGGTAGGATAGTCCTGTGGTAGCTGTTTACGTAATTCATCTGCAAGTACATAGACCCTATCTTTAAGTTCTAATGGGCCAATTTTCGTCTGCACTTTTGAGGCGTAATCATTCGTATCAATTTGATGTAATGGATTAATCATCTCAGCGATAATTTGCGCACATTCACTGTTGTAATACTTTTTGTGTCCAGTTTCAGCCTTTGCCATAGATCTCGCTCTTTAATGATTACGCTATAGAGATATTTATTAATATCATACTGTTATATCTAAATCTCATATTTTATTCATTTTTTGCATCCATATATTCTGAAGCGTAAGGTTACGACCAAGAGGAAATTCTTTCCCCACCACATGAGAACGAACGCTATGCAGTAAAAAGAATAAAACGGATAGACACCCGGTTAAATTTTCAAACGTTGATACTTGAATGTTGTACTAGTTCACGGGTATTGTAGAGACACATATCCTATTTAGGTTTTTTGGAGTTTCACTTGTCTTCATCAAGGATTCAATTTTATGGCGGCCCGTTAATGGTATTAGTGCCGGCGGTCATATTTCTTATTGTTGCCGTGTATCTGTTTATCTTTCAGAAAGCATTCGACATGACCGGCCTGGCAATGGGCGGTTTCTTAGGCGTGATTATTGGTTCTTTTCTGGCTAAGAACTCAGTAGATTATTGGAACGGTGCTATTGCGGGTATCGCAACACCACTGACCGGTATTTTGGTGTGTATCTTGGTGTTGGCTGGTATTTTCTCCTCAATGATGAAAACCGGGGGCATTGCCAGTGGCTTTGTCTGGTTAGGTTCTCAAACTGGGATTACCGGAGCGCTGTTCTGCACGTTTACCTTTATTGCAACGGCCATCATCGCTACGGCAACGGGTACATCGATAGGGACTATTTTTGCCGCGGTACCGGTGTTTTTTGCCGCAGGCGTTCAGTTGGGCGGCGATCCGGCTATGTTGGCCGGGGCGATTCTTAGCGGCGCTATTTTTGGCGATAATCTGGCACCGGTTTCCGATGTCACCGTCATTTCAGCCAGTACGCAAACTTACCAAAATGGTGAAACGGCTGAAGTGGGTGGGGTCGTGGTGTCACGTAGTCCTTATGCGTTATTGGCCGGTGCATTGGCTATTCCTTTTTATATGCTGTTTGGCGGCGGCGGTACCATCAATACGGTACTGATGGAGAATGCTTCAGCTAATGGATTGGTGATGCTGATACCGGTTATTATTCTGGTGGCAGTGGCTATCTATTCTAAAAATATTTTCCTGGCATTAATCACCGGTATTATTTCCGGCATTTTGCTGGGTTTATTCACCGGGCGACTGGGGATGGAACAGATTCTTGCGGTGAATGACGGACATCTGGTGGGCATCCTCTATGACGGCGTGAATAGCATGTCAGGGACGATTATGCTTTGCCTGTCCTTGTTTGCCGTTATTGGTCTGCTGGAAAAGAGCGGTGCCATTGCGGCCATGACCAATAAACTGTTGCAGGGTGATAAGAAATTAAGCCCGCGTCGGGCTGAAGTTATTCTGGCTACCGGCTCTTTTGTTTGCTCAACGGTATTTGCTGGTGTCACCAGCGCTGCGCTAATTTTGTTTGGACCAATCGGTGATAAAATTGGCAAAAGTGCCGGACTGCATCCGTTCCGTCGTTCACATATTATGAGTGCGATGGCCAACAGTATCCCGGTTATTTTACCGTTTAGCGCCTTTGTTTTTGTGGTGATGATCGCCGTGAAAAACCAAACTGCGGGCGACATGATTACGCCGTTTACTCTGTTAACCAGTGCGTTTTATCCGTGGGCGCTGTTTATTGTTTTTAGCGGTAGCATTATTACCGGGTGGGGACGCCGTTTCGAAGGTAAAGATCGGAGCGCGCTGAAAACGCTGGATACCGTAATGCCAACCGAGGAAGAGGCGGAGAAAGCGAATGGCCAATGATAGCTTTGAACTTTATGATTTACGCGTAGAAGTGGTGCCAGGTGATAAACCTTATGTCTGCTCTCACCATACCGGGCAAGGATTTAATGTCGAGGGCGAAAACCTGATTTTTCCAGAAGGTGGGCGTTTTTCTCTTTATTCCATGGCGGCATTGTTACCGTTGTTGCCTGCGAAGCAGCGCATGACCCATGCCCATGATTGGATGACAACCGATTCACTCATTGCCTGCCCCGACCCATACTGCGGTGCGCTGTTTAAAATTACGCGTACTGGCATTCGAACGTTTAATCACAGCGATTGTACGGTAGTTCCGCTCAATCAGGATGAGAAATAATCTGTTTACACAGAGGGAATAAACAATGGATAAGCAAATACAACTGACGCCTGACTATCCCATATGCCGTATTATCAACGGTGGCTGGCAGTTATCTGAAGGGCATAAGCTTCAGGGAACGTTAGACGTTGACCCGGTACTTCAGGCCTTTCATCAGTTGGCCGATCGTGGATTTAACACCTTTGACTGCGCTGATATCTATACTGGCGTAGAAGAGCTGATTGGTCAGTTTATTCTGGCGCGTAGAAAAAGCAGCGGTAAGGATGATATCCGGGTTCACACTAAGTTTGTTCCAGATCTGTCAATGCTGGATCAGGTAGACTATCACTATGTGGAGCGGATTATTACCCGCAGCCTGAAACGATTAAATAAAGAGCGTCTGGATTTGGTTCAGTTCCACTGGTGGGATTACAACATTCCGGGATGTATGGATATTGCTGGTCATTTGGTTCGTTTGCAGGAAAAAGGGCTGATTGATAATTTGGGCACCACCAACTTTGATACACTTCATTTACAGCAGCTGATTGATGCAGGCTATCCGCTGGTGAGTAACCAAACCCAGTATTCTGTTCTGGATCGTCGCCCGGAACGTGCCATGGTGGATTTTTGCCTGCGTAATAACGTCAAACTATTGTGTTACGGCTCACTGGCAGGCGGTTTTTTATCCGAAGCCTGGTTAGGAAAAGCCGCACCTGAGAAACTGGAAAACCGTTCTCTGGTGAAATATCGTTTGGTGATTGAGGATTCCGTTGGCTGGGAAGGTTACCAGCAATTGCTATTGTTGATGAAGCAGATCGGTGAACAACGGGGCTGCTCACTGTCGAATGTGGCGGTGCACTACGTATTAAATAAACCGGCGGTGGCTGCTGCGATTGTTGGTACACGCAGTGAGCGTCATATCCAATCTAATGAAACGGTCTTTTCTACGCAATTGTTGGCGGAAGACATCCAACGGATTGATGAATTTTTAGATCGACATAGTATCCCCGCTGGCGAACCGTTTGAGCTGGAGCGCGAAGAGGGCAATAAGCACCGTAATATTATGAAGATGAATCTCAACGACGAATAGTGATGATCTATTGTTCGTATGACTTAAAGCGGTCATGGCTGCTTTCTGAACTGCCCCCAAAGTTGGAGATGATAATCCAATTTTGGGGGATCTCATGAAAACGTCACGAGATAAAGCACCGGCATAATTGACCCCAGAAGTGTTGATAGTGGAGACCTATTTCTAAATATTTTTATTTTTTAATATTAAAGATCGCTCTGCCGGAACTGCATCTTTGAAGTCTTTATCTCTCGCCTGATCAAATCATTGAATTGTTTTAACCAGCCAAGTATTTAATATATTTAATTGGTCTGGCGTATGAAAGTAATGTTCTGCATCTTTTATCTCCAGATTACATGCATATTTATGTACAAAAGATAGCAAGCAATCCTTTTCGCATATGTCATCTTGACTGCCATATAAGATTTCGGTGGACACATTCCATTTAACAATAGGATATGTTTTAACATAACAATAATAGTCCCAGTATAGGGTTGCTCCTATTGGTGTTACAATGCTTTCTTCCTGCTTGAGCTGTTCAGGTGTTATGTTAAACCATGACATCATATTCTCAATCATGCGTTGCATGTCGATTATCGGAGAAAGAAACCATGCCTTTTCTAAAGCCATATCTTGATAGGCAGATAAGCTAAAATAAACGCCCATGCTGATAGCGAATAAGCTAATGCGTTTAGAATAAGCTCTCGCATATTCCATGATGAGATTTAATTCACTGACGCAAATATCAATCTTACATAAAGTATCTTCATCTTTCCGATCTCCATGTTCAGGTAAGTCAAAACTCAAAACTTGATATCCATTTTGAATAGCATGTCTTGCAAATAATTCAATAGACCTATCTGTCTTATTCGACATATTTCCATGAATAGCAATAACCAGTTTTTCAGCCGAAGGCCCCCATAATACCGCTGGTATTTGTTCGATTTTTAAATATTCTTTTCTCATCCTGATAATCCACCCCTTTTAATGCTTTAATCATCTTATGATTGATAGATGGCAAGCAATTCCTGAACCCGCTGAATTAACTCTCTACGTACAGGTTCCGGTGCCAAACACTCACACTTATTGCCGAAGCTAAGTAAAATATTATATCCCTGTTCATCCGCAACAAATGGGAAGCGCACCATCAGTTTATTACTATCGGTTGGTTGAATGTTTTCCTCGCCACAATGTTCAGCTATTCGCTCTCTTAAGGACGCATCAATTAATAAGGTAATATCAATTAATCGCGGATCGATCCATTCTGAACAATTTAACGGGGCGGAATTGAATTCTCGTGGAATAAAGTGCTCATCTAAAAGCGTTAACTGCGACATACGGTAGAGCTTAAACAGCCGGAAAGCCTGTCTGATAAAGCAATATCCCTGTATATACCAATGTCCTTGCTTTAACACTAATTGATAGGGCTCAATGCTTCTGCAAGTCGCTGATCCATTACTGTCTGAGTAGTGAAAGGATAAGCTGCGGCTTTCATTCAACGCTTGTTTAATAATTTCCAGATTAGGTTGTAAGTGGCGATTGCCTGACCAGGTTGTCAGATCGATAGATATTTGATTAGATTTAATTTCGATATCCCGATACAGCTTTTCCGGAATTAGACTTTTGACTTTTGCCAGCGTACCGACCAATTCTTTGGAGGATAACGTGGGGGAGATGCTACCCAACCCCATTAATAGCGTGGCGATATCACCTTGGGTAAACAGCTTTTTATCGACTTTATATTTTTCCATAATACTGATACCGCCGTTAACTCCCGGGTAAGACACCACCGGAATACCTGCTTGTGCAATGGTTTCAATATCTCGATAGATCGTTCTGGGGGTAACTTCAAACATCTCAGCCAGTAGCGTTGCGCTGATTTTTTCACGCTCCAGCAACACCATGATGATGGAAATTAATCGATCTATTTTCACTTCATTCGCCTTAATTTATTTCATCGAATCAAACCCTGACATACTGATGTCAAGGTTAGCATGCCATACTCAAATTCGGAAACTGGCTGATAGTCAGCCGTTAAGTTAATCAGGATGGGAATATGGATTTTTTAGCGAGTTTTCATAGCATTATGCAGCAACAAACGGATATGGCATTAGCAAGCTGTGTTGATAATCAGCCAAATGTGCGGATTGTTAATTTCTACTATCATCCGGATAATCGCGGTGTTATTTATTTTTCTAGCTTTAAAAATAACCCGAAAACGCAAGAGTTTGTACACAATAACCGTGTAGCGATAACGACAATTCCCATTGGGGATACCCAGCACGTCAGGGTTCATAACGCCACCGTGCATAAAAGTGATTTATCACTGTATGACCTGCAAGAAGGGTTTGTCAGTAAAATCCCAAGCTATCAGGAAATTATTGAACAGGCGGGAAGTGAGTTGGATCTGTACGAAGTTCGCTTTGAACAAGCCCAAGTGACTATCGATCATATGACATCCGGTAGCGTGACGGTTGCCTGATGGTTAATGATTGGTGCGTTACTGTTAGCGTTAAATGTGAATAATAAAAAATGCTATTCAGGACGGGAGCACTCATATTAATAAAGGGATAATTACTATCCCTTTTTTTGTTATAAAGTAGAATTTCATTCATTAATTCACTCTTAAAGCGCAAGTATTTCATCTCTTTCCGCAACATTTTGAATACAAGCTTGCTTATAGCATCGTTATTGCGTTGTTCGGCTGTTAGAAATGATGAATAGCAGCTATCTTATTTCTCATACGCATTCAGGATGAGAGGTTGCTTTGAGAATAGGTTTTATTGGTGCGGGTAAAGTGGGGTTTACCTTAGGTAAATACTTCACGTCTAAAGGCGTCAACGTTGTAGGTTACTATAGCCAACATATTGATGATGCCAGAGAGGCGGCTGCGTTTACGCAAACTAACTATTTCAAGGATGCTGAAACGTTGATCGCTGCTTGCGATACGCTGTTTTTAACCGTGCCGGATACGAATATCGTTCAAGTATGGGATGAGATAAAACATTATCCCATTAGCGGGAAAAATATATGCCATTGCAGCGGGGCGCTTTCCGCAGATATATTTGCTGACCTGCAATACTATGGAGCCTATGGATATTCTGTTCATCCTATTTATGCTATCCATGACAAAGACACCTCATTCCAAATGTTTTCAGAAGCTTACTTTACCGTTGAAGGTTGTGATGCTCATATCAGTCAAATCACGATGCTTATTGCTTCCTTGGGTAATTCAGTCAGAATCATGAAGGCAGAGAATAAAGCGTTGTATCATGCGGCTTCAGTGATGGTCAGCAATTTGGTGATTGCGTTAGCCAAAACGGGGTCGGATCTTTTTGCGCAATGTGGTTTTGATGCGCAGTTTTCTGAGAAGGCATGGAATGCATTATTTCTTGGTAATGTAGAGAACATTTGCCACTCAGGTGTGTCAAAAGCGTTAACTGGCCCATTAGAACGCGGGGACATTAACACTATTCGCAAACATCTCGCTTGTTTAAACGATAAACAACGTGAAATCTACGTGACGCTGTCACGGTCATTGCTGAGTGTAGCGCAAGAGAAGCATCCGGACAGAGATTATTCCTTAATAGAAACGGAGTTAAAATAGTGAGAAATACCGTTGTGACAATGCAACAGCAAAAAAATAGTCTGAATAAAATCACTATGTTAACCGCCTATGACTATTCGACCGCCAAACTGATGGATGAGTCGGGTATTGAGGCAATTTTAGTTGGTGATTCACTTGGTATGGTCATGCTGGGTTATCCAGATACCCTTTCCGTGACCATGGAAGATATGATTCATCATAGTAAAGCGGTTGCCAGAGGGGCACAGCGGGCAATGATCATAACGGATTTGCCCTTTATGTCTTATCAGGTTTCCGTTCAGGAAGCGTTATCTAACGCAGGGCGTCTGATAAAAGAAGGACGTGCTCATGCGGTTAAGCTAGAAGGCGGGGAAGAAGTCTGTGCACAAATTAAAGCCATAACTCAGGCTGCCATTCCTGTTATGGGGCATTTGGGATTAACGCCTCAGTCGGTGAATGCTTTTGGCGGGTTCAAAGTCCAGGGGCGTGATGAAGCGGCAGCCCGCAAGATTATTCAGTCGGCTTTGGCCGTTGAAAAAGCCGGTGCATTTGCAGTGGTATTAGAGTGTGTACCGGCAACGCTGGCCTCGCTGATTTCACAGCTACTGGTTATTCCGACTATCGGTATCGGTGCGGGTGCGGGCTGCGATGGGCAGGTATTAGTTTATCAGGATATGCTTGGCATGTATGACGGTGTTGCGCCAAAGTTTGCCAAACAGTTTGTTAATATTGGTGAACGAATGAAAGGCGGTTTTCAGCAGTATATTCAGGAAACCAAAGAGCAAGCGTTTCCAGCAATAGAACATACTTTTCACATTGATGATGCAGTTATTGAAAAACTACAGCGGGAATATGCTTAGCACAATAGGAGCAACGTTTTGGTCCAGATAGTAAAAACCATTAGTGAAGTCAGAGATACGGTTAAAGCGTGGAAAAAGGCTGGATATCAGGTTGGTTTCGTTCCAACGATGGGCTATTTACATGAGGGACACCAAAGTTTGATGTCTGCGGCAAAAGCAGATAATCATAAGGTTGTGGTGTCAATCTTTGTTAACCCCATGCAATTTGGCCCAAATGAGGATCTGGCCAGTTATCCGAGAGATATTGATAAAGACCAGCAACTTTGTCAGCAGGCAGGGGTTGATCTGATTTTTCATCCTGATGCCAGTGAAATCTATGCTG
The DNA here is from genome assembly GCF_900112475.1 of Pragia fontium DSM 5563 = ATCC 49100. Taxonomy (GTDB): domain Bacteria; phylum Pseudomonadota; class Gammaproteobacteria; order Enterobacterales; family Enterobacteriaceae; genus Pragia; species Pragia fontium. The sequence goes on from NZ_FOLW01000004.1 coordinate 256,772, forward strand.
AAGATTTTTGTAGCTTCGTTGATATGACCGGGTTAACAGAAGAACTGTGTGGACGCAGTCGTCCGGCGCATTTCCGGGGCGTTTGTACGGTAGTGAGTAAGCTATTTAATATTGTTCAACCTGACAAAGCCTATTTTGGGCAGAAAGATGCACAACAGTTGGCGGTGATACGCCGTATGGTGCGGGATTTAAATATTGATGTTCAGGTGATTGGTTGTCCTATTGTGAGAGAAGCGGACGGTTTAGCCAAAAGCTCGCGTAATAGCTATCTGAATGCTGAGCAGCGACAGGCAGCGCTTTGCTTGTCTCAGGCTATTTCGTTAGGTCAACAGTTGGTACAACGGGGCGAAAGAAATTGCCAAAAGATAACCTCATCAATGCAATCAATCATTACACAGCAGCCGCTGGCGCGTGTTGACTATATCACCATCGTGGATGCTGAGACGTTAAGACCGATTGAGCAAATTCATCAATCGATATTGTGTGCCATCGCGGTTTACATTGGTAATACCCGATTAATTGATAATTTTATTGTGGATATACATTAAGAGGTTGTCATGGAATTAACAATGCTAAAAAGCAAAATCCACCGTGCAACCGTAATACAGGCTGAGCTGGATTATATTGGTAGTATCACGATCGACCGCGATCTTCTGGATGCGGCAGGTATTTTAGAATATGAAAAGGTGCAGATTGTTAATATCAACAACGGAAGCCGGTTTGAAACCTATACCATTTGCGGAGAGAGGGGCAGCGGTTTGATCTGCCTGAACGGCGCAGCGGCTCGGCATGTTCAGGTGGGTGATAAAGTGATCATCATGTGCTATGCCCAGCTAACGGCGGAAGAGGCGCAGCAACATCAGCCTAAAGTGGTTTTTGTGGATGATGATAATAGCGTGAGTCGTATTTCTCGCTATGAGACACATGGTCGCCTTGAGGATATGGCTTAAATCCGCGCCACCGTGAGTGCTATCCGCTTTTTATTGTGGTGGATAGCACCACCGTATTGTTAACGTAGTATCTATCTAACCTTTTATTTATCAGGATGTTCCTTCTTATGTATTTGGATGGTTAGCTTTTCTATCCGTTCAGCCAACTGTTTGGTCAACATGGTCAACTCGGTATTTTATTAGGAATATCAATTAAGGTTAGTTGCCTGACATTAGCCACAGACTAACGCTTTTTGAATAATGATTAAAATCTGCCAAACTCAATATAGTCATACGGATGAAATATTCATGTATTAAAAGGAGTTAATAAGATTTTTCTTTTCATAAGGAAATCTCGTTATGTTTAGTTTGGATGCCTTGCTGCAAGCGCTTCACCCAGACCGTAAATTTCCTGATTGGCAACGCTATTTATTGCGTAAGTTAGTTTATGAAAAAGCATTCCAGCAAATTGCTGATGATTACCCGCATCTTAAAGGATTGGATTTAATCGAGCAGGTGATTAATGATTTTAATATTCACTGCGAACTCTCCCATAGCGATTTAGAAAATATACCAGCACAAGGGCCGGTGGTCTTAGTTGCTAATCATCCTATTGGTTCATTAGACGCATTGGTTTTACTACAAACAGTGGCGAAGGTTCGTCCGGATGTTAAAGTGATGACCACGCCACTGCTCTCTTATATTGACCCCTTACGCAGTCTATTTATCTCCGTAGATAATATTAATCACCGCACACATCGCCGCCAGATTCATGAGGTCATGACACATCTGACCAATCAGCACGCGTTAATCATATTTCCTGCTGGAGAGGTATCACGCCTAAGCTTAACAGGCATTCAGGATGGGCCATGGCTTAGCGGTTTCTTGCGATTAGCGGCTAAGGTCAATGCGCCTATTGTGCCGGTACATATACAAGCGCGTAACAGCGCCCTGTTTTATACGGCGTCACTATTTTACCGACCGCTGTCAACGCTGTTATTAGTGAGGGAGTTATTCACCCATCAGAATGCTCAACTAAAGCTGAAAATAGGGCGGCGAATTTCATTTCATCGCTGGCATAGCCATCAATATGACGATAAGGCTTTAGCTGAACGTTTTCGTCAGCACGTTTATCGTTTAGCTAAGGGTAAAGAAGGGCTATTTGAAACGGAGGCGCCTATAGCTTTGGCGGAAAATAGAACACAGTTAAGAAAAGCGCTGACGTTATGTGAAGTATTAGGGATAACACCAGATAATAAAATAATCTATCTTTATCGGCGTGGCGAAGATATTGATTCTCCTGTTTTACGAGAGTTAGGACGGCTGCGTGAGATTGCTTTCCGCGCGGTAGGTGAAGGCAGTGGACGTCGCCGAGATTTAGATAAATATGACGACGACTATTGTCATCTAGTGTTATGGGACGATGCAGAATTGGAGATTGTCGGGGCGTATCGATTCATTGCTACTGCCAAACAAATCAGCGAAAAGGGTATTGAGGGCATCTATACCCATATTTTCTTTGATTACGATGACAGTATGCAACCCATATTGGCTCAAGGGATTGAGTTGGGGCGCAGCTTTATTCAACCGAAATACTGGGGTAAGCGAGGACTGGATTATTTATGGTTGGGTATCGGCGCGTATTTAGCTAAATATCCACAGTATCGTTACCTGTTTGGCCCGGTATCCATTTCCGGAGATATGCCAAAAGCTGGGCGAGACCTATTGGTGGCCTTTTATCGTCTCTACTTTTCGCAACCAAATCCATCGGCTACGTCTCGTAGTCCTTATCCTCCATCATTACCGCAAGTTTTGGCTCAGTTTTCCGGCAAGGACTATGCTAACGATCTGGTGAAGTTAAAAAGTTTATTGGGGAATTTGGGGTGTTCCATTCCCACACTGTATAAGCAGTATGCTGAATTGTGTGAACCGGGCGGAGTGCAGTTTCTCGATTTTGGTATTGATGACGCTTTTAACAGCATAGATGGTTTGGTTCTGGTGGATATCTCTCAGTTGAAGCCTTCCCGTTATCAGCGCTACATCGCAGTACATCAAAAGCCGACGGAATCTACAAGTTAGATAACGCTTTGTAATGTCCTATTTTTAATCAATGCGAAATCTGCGCATCGTCTCGCAAAATTAACCGCGAGACTCTTTATTTCAATTTATCGCGATAGTGTCTGTTTAACTCATTGCCATAGTTCCATATACTATACCCCCCTATACTATTTCGTGCGGTGAGCCTTATGCCAAATCAAGCAATAGATAAAAAGCGTATCCTGACGCGGATACGTAAAATTAAAGGGCAGGTGGATGCGCTGGAAAAAGCGCTGGAGTCAGGTCAAGAATGCCAGCTGTTATTACAGCAAATAGCCTCTTTTCGCGGTGCAGCCAATGGGTTAATGAATGATATTTTGCAAACCCATTTGCGTGATGAACTGCGTGAATTGCTACCACCGGGAGATCCGCAACTGTCCAAAGTTGATGAGCTAGCCGGCCTAATTAATTCTTATCTAAAGTAGTTGTTACTGGAGAAAATCTTATGAAATCTCGTGCTGCCGTGGCTTTTGAAGCCGGTAAACCGTTACAGATCGTCGAAATTGATGTTGCTCCTCCTAAAAAAGGGGAAGTCTTGGTGCGTATTACCCATACCGGCGTTTGTCATACTGACGCTTTCACCCTATCGGGTGACGATCCAGAAGGCGTATTCCCGGCCGTTCTGGGGCACGAGGGCGGCGGTATTGTGGTTGAGGTTGGTGAAGGGGTAACCACCTTAAAACCCGGAGATCACGTGATTCCGCTGTATACGGCAGAATGTGGTGAGTGCAAGTTCTGTCTGTCAGGAAAAACCAACCTGTGTCAGGCAGTACGTGCGACTCAGGGAAAAGGACTGATGCCTGATGGAACGACGCGTTTTTCTTATAACGGTCAGCCAATTTACCACTATATGGGAACCAGTACCTTCAGTGAATATACCGTGGTTGCGGAAATATCTTTAGCCAAAATTAATCCTCAGGCTCCGCTGGAGAAGGTGTGTCTATTGGGCTGTGGCGTTACCACAGGTATCGGTGCGGTACATAATACGGCTAAAGTTAAACCCGGTGATACGGTAGCGATTTTTGGTCTGGGTGGGATTGGTCTGGCGGCGATTCAAGGGGCGGTACAGGCGAAAGCCGGTAGAATCATCGCTATTGATATCAATGCGGACAAATTTGAGCTGGCGCGTGATATGGGGGCGACAGACTGCATCAATCCAAAAGATTACGATAAGCCCATTCAGGATGTGATCGTCGAAATGACCGACGGTGGCGTAGATTACAGTTTTGAATGTATCGGTAATGTTGATGTGATGCGCTCAGCGCTTGAGTGTTGTCATAAGGGCTGGGGAGAAAGCGTGATTATCGGCGTTGCTGGTGCCGGTCAGGAGATTCGTACTCGGCCATTCCAACTGGTTACCGGTCGTGTCTGGCGCGGTTCTGCGTTTGGTGGTGTAAAAGGCCGTAGCCAATTGCCGGGCATGGTGGAGCAGGCGATGAAAGGGGATATTCAGCTCGACCCATTTATTACCCATACCATGCCTTTGGAGCAGATTAATCAAGCGTTTGACTTAATGCACGAAGGCAAGTCAATTCGCACCGTAATTCATTTCGGCGATAAATAAAACTCTATAGTGGCCGATAACAAACCGGCCATAATCTTAATGCTTGTCAGTTAAGAAAATGCGATCGGTGAGTTTTATCTTTTGACCTTTCTTTTGACCTTTATATTGAGCGCTGGAATTCAGCCGACAACTGAGAGAGGGAGCACGCCCATCAAGGATGATGGGCGAGGCGCTGCTTCTCCGGACTAAATGGCGTTAGCCATTTTGAACAGCACTTGTGCTGGCCCGTTAGGGTGAGACTTATGCAATAAGGCGAATAACAGAATCAGCGCCGGTGCGTTAACCCGAACGAAGGCGGAGGGGAGTCGCCAACGGCGACCTGGATTCGGGGGCGAAGGCGTGGGAGTGCAGAGGGCGTTCGCCTAACGCCCTCTGCTCGGCCACGTGCACCAACGTTAATTGATGCTCTGCACTGATAGTGGACGAAACTTTCGCTGTCATTAAGCTTAACTGACAAGCATTAACCATAACCTAACGTTTTTCTGGAGCTAAAATATGCCACATGAATTAACGCTTCTCGAGCAGCATAAAGTTTTTGATGGTTGCCAGTACCGCTATCGCCATTATTCAACAACGTTGAATTGTGAGATGACATTTAGCCTGTTTCTGCCTAATAAGAAGAAATTTAGCTCACCACCTTTACTGTGGTGGCTTTCCGGTTTGACTTGTAATGATGAAAACTTTACCACTAAGGCTGGCGCACAGCAGGCCGCTGCCCGTTTAGGTATGGCGATTATTATGCCGGATACCAGTCCGCGCGGGCCGGAAGTCGCTGATGTTAAAGAATGGGATTTAGGGCAAGGCGCAGGTTTTTATCTTAATGCTACGCAAACGCCTTGGGCGGCTCATTACCGAATGTATGATTACCTGAATGAAGAGCTGTATAGCCTGGTTCAGGTGTCTTTAGGATTTACCGGCCCTCACGCCATTGCCGGTCACTCGATGGGGGGGCACGGTGCGCTGGTGATGGCATTAAAGAATCCGCATAAATTTAGATCGGTATCGGCTTTTGCTCCCATTGTTAATCCGATGGATGTGCCTTGGGGACAAAATGCCTTTCAGGCCTACTTAGGAAATAACCGTGATTTATGGTCGGAGTGGGATGCCTGTAAGTTAATGGCAGATTATCAGGGCACGGCATTGCCTGTACTGATTGACCAAGGCGATGAAGATCCCTTTTTACAGCAGCAGTTACAACCTGAAAAGCTAGTGGAGATCGCCGAAAAAGTGAACTATCCATTAACGCTACGTATACAGCCGGGTTACGATCACAGCTACTATTTTATTGCCAGTTTTATTGAAGAACACTTGACCTTCCATCAGCAATATTTACTGAACGCCTAGGTGTTATCGAAGATACTGGCGTGGAAAGGTATCTTTGAGCGGATTTGATGATCGGGATCTCAATTGTGCCTAATCATTGAGTCCGCGCCGTTACTTTTTGGCAAAGTGCGGCCTTCTTGGCTTGATGAGTGCACCGAAGATATTGATCAATAAGCCAACCATAACCAAAACGGCTCCGGAGGTTTGGGCTATCGAGAGGGTTTCTCCCAAAATGATCCAAGCCGTAGCCAGTCCGACAATGGGAACTAATAAGGTTAATGGTGCCACCCGCCAAGTTTCGTAACGCGACAAGAGATTACCCCAGATAGAATAGCCCAAAATTGAGGCGGCAAAAGACAGATAGGCGATAGAGAAGGCACTTTTAAGATTGAGATTCATCAGGCTATGGGTTATTGCTTCGCTTCCCTCAAACAGATATGAACAGGCAAAGAACGGCAGGATAGGAATAGCAGCACTCCAGACAACTACGCTAAACGCGCTCCCACCCTGAGATACACGACCAATTTGTTTATTGACTACATTACCGCTTGCCCATGATAGTGCAGCACACAGCGTTAGCATAAAGCCAATGGCGGTAATATTAGCGGCAGATGCTTGTCCCATCGCTAAAACGGTAATTCCAATGCCGGCGACGGTTATTCCCAGTAGATGGTTGAGCTTGATTTTCTCGCGGAAAAACAGAGCGCATAACAATAGCGTAAAGAAGGCTTGGGACTGAAGCACCAGCGAGGCTAAGCCAGCCGGCATGCCTAGCTTTATAGCGCTAAACAGAAAAGCAAACTGACCAAAGTTCATCGCCAATCCATACATGATCAGAAGTTTCATCGGAACTTTAGGTCTGGGGACAAATAGAATGGCGGGGAACAGAACAAATAAAAAGCGTAAGCCACCGAGTAAAAAAGGCGGTACGCCGTCCAAACCGAACTTGATAACAACAAAATTAACGCCCCAGATGATCACGACGCAAAGCGCCAACAGCTTATCTTTTGTATTCATTATTACCCTGTTCCGTTTGGTACTTTAGTTTTTTTATTTTGACAATTTTCTAACATATTGAGGTTAGAGTAATAAGTAAACTAATTATTGAGTACTATCGAAGAAGGTAACAAAGCAATAGCGATGAACATCATTAGTGATTTATGACACTCGGTTAGTTCCTGGGCTATTATTGCTGGTAACAGTAAGTTATTTGGTTTTCGCTGGTTCTCTAAGGAGATATTTTGACTCAATCAGTAACAGCATCTCATCTCACCGCGGCTGAGGCCCTTGATAAACTCGACATTTTGTATGATAGCGCTCTTGCTGCATTACGAGATGCCATTAGTTGTTTTATTCGCGATGGTTCACTACCTGATGAAGCGGCTCGGGCAGCCGGTTTATTTACTTATCCGCAGTTACGGGTCAACTGGGACGGCAATTTACAAAACCACCAGCGAACTCGCGCCTATGGGCGATTTGTTCGAGTAGGTCAATATGCCACAACCATCACTCGACCACAGTTATTCCGGCGGTACCTGACAGAACAGTTAACGCTGTTAGAAAAGGAGTATGGGGCGACTTTTGAAGTGACACCGTCACAGCAGGAAATGCCATATCCGTTTGTGATTGATGGCTCAGATCTTACGCTGGACCGTACAATGAGCGCTGGTATCACTCGACATTTCCCAACGACTGATTTGGCAAAAATCCGTGATGACATCACCGATGGATTAGAGAATACTCAGGACGTTTTCCCACTATCGCACTTCGATGCACTGCGTACCGATTTCTCTCTGGCTCGTCTTAAGCACTATACCGGTACGCCCGCTGAGCATATTCAACCTTATATTTTATTTACTAACTACAGTCGTTATGTTGATGAGTTTGTTAGTTGGGCCTGTGAACAGATTCTCGATCCTGATTCACCCTATGTAGCACTTTCGTGCGCAGGTGGAAGCTACCTGACTGCGGAGAATGCCGACCCAAAAAAAACCACCTCCGATTTAGCCTGGAAGAAGCACCAGATGCCGGCTTATCATCTTATTTCTGCCAGCGGGCAAGGTATTACCTTGGTTAATATTGGCGTTGGGCCTTCTAATGCCAAGACCATCTGCGATCATCTTGCGGTACTTAGACCTCACGCTTGGCTGATGATTGGTCACTGTGGGGGATTGCGAGAAAGTCAGATGATTGGCGATTACGTTCTTGCACATGCCTACCTGCGTGACGACCATGTGTTGGATACGGTATTACCACCGGATATTCCGATTCCCAGTATTGCAGAAGTTCAGCGGGCGCTGTATGACGCGACCAAGTCTGTGAGTGGGATGTTGGGAGAAGAGGTTAAGCAACGGTTACGTACCGGTACTGTCGTAACCTCGGACGATCGTAACTGGGAACTACGTTTTTCTGCTTCAGCACTGCGTTTTAGTCTTAGTCGTGCGGTGGCGGTTGATATGGAAAGTGCCACCATTGCTGCGCAGGGTTACCGTTTTCGCGTGCCTTACGGGACGCTACTTTGCGTTTCTGATAAGCCGCTGCATGGAGAAATCAAGTTACCTGGTCAGGCTAATCACTTTTATGAAGGTGCTATTTCAGAGCATCTACAAATTGGCATTAAAGCTATTGATTTGCTAAGAGCTGAAGGCGATAAGCTACATTCACGTAAGCTACGTACTTTTAATGAACCGCCTTTCCGTTAGTCTGTTGTTCGTGTTAATACAACCGATATCGCGATAATGCATATCGGTTGTATCGACTAAAATTTAGTTACTATTAGTTATTTATAGTTTTGTTGTTTATTTTAGAATTTCATTACGACTATTTATATATCAATTTTGATAAAGTAATAATATAAAATATACCTTTATTTTTCTATATCTGTTGGTTTTAATCCTAATGCTATTTCTTTTTCATTTCAATGAAAAACAAAGGCTTTTATTTTTTTGTTGATGTTTTTTCGATTTTTTCAACACCGTTATTTAATTTAATAAACCGTTTCGTTCTGTTTAATTAAAATAACACCACTAAATTAAAACTCAATAACTATATGTTTTTATTGAATTTAAATTATTACTGTGTATTTTTTATTTTTATATGACACAAGAATCACTTTTATAAATATTGACTATAATGTTCGTGTTGTCTTTTATTTTATTTTTACAAATATAATTAAGTTTGTAAATAGTTTCATTTATAGATAATGTCAATATTAAAGGAAAGGTAGTAATGGAAAGTTTATTTTTTCAAAATAAAGTGCATAAAGAGTTTGTCATTAAATTCCCTCGCAGCGTAAAAAACACACGGTTAACTATCGCCAGCTTAATAAGTTTAGGCGTTTTAGCATTACCTTATCATGTATTGGCAGCCGATCTTGGGAGCCAGGTTGCTGATAATATTGTATTAAATAATGGTGACCGGATAATTGCCGATCATATTCACGCTGCCAATACATTGGCCGGAATACTGAGTAAAGGTACTGCCAATATTAATTTGGCGCAAGATGTCACGATTACCGCTGAAGGTAATAACTTGGTTAATGCCATTGAGATTCAGGGAAATAATGGTGTTTTAACCGCCGATAGATTAACGATTAACGCCAAAGGCTCAAATTTAACCTCCGGTATTATGGTTACAGGTGCCAACAATCGTCTTGATTTGGGTTCTGATAGCCATATCACTGTAGGTAGTAACAGTGTATCTGGCAATAGTTATGGTATTTCTCTTGCCAATGGTTCTACGCTCAATGCCAATAGATTGACTATCGACGGCCAAGTGGCGGGCATTGTTCTTAATGATGCTGGAACTAAAGCTAATCTGGGTGAAGGGAGCGTGATTAAAGCCAATCGTTCTGCAGGCGTGATTCTAAATAATGGGGGCGTTGGCGATAATATTATATTCGAAGCGTCAAAACTTTCCATTATGACTCAGGGGGATAATATCTCTGGGATCTTGATGGGTAAATATACCTCTGCCGATTTAGGCAGCGGCAGTTCCATTAAGACCGAGGGTAAAAATGCGATTGGTATCGCGGCGCAGGGCGAATTTACTGCCGATGCACTGACTATTTCGACTCAAGGTTCCGGTTCTGTTGCATTTGGTGTAGTTGGTGAGTCAACAGTAAACATTGGTGCCAATAGTCATATTTCCGCTAATGATTCTATCGGAATGAACATTGGTAGTATAGGTGGTGCCTCTGTTGTTAATTTTCGGGGTTCGGTAACGGAGCGTAATAGCGTTTATTCCACCGGCGCTGCGCCAACGGGGGTTGCAACGCTTTTTGCAAACTCAACGCTTAATTTGGCCTATACCGATATTAATATCGATAGCAGTCAAGGTGCTGGATATGGCGTAATCGCCATGTCTAAAGGGACGTTTAACGGCGATAATCTCACCATCAACGGTAACGCATCCACCACCGGAATTTTAGCTGTTGCGGATGGAAAAGTTAATTTAACCGGTGATACGGCGATTAATCTGGCCGATCCAAACGAGGTAGCTATTTCTAATGGGGAGGCGACGCTTTCTCTCACCGGAGGGATGGTGAATGCCAGCGGTAAAATGACCATCAACGGCAGCGTTCTTTCCTATCAAGGTACTACCGATCTGGATATGCAGTCCGGCTCTCTCTGGCATGGTAAAGCCCAGAACGATTTGGCCAATAATGGTGTGATTAATCTTTCATTAACCGATAGTCAGTGGAATATGACCGCAGATTCCACGATTGATAATTTGGTGTTGAATCAGAGTATCGTTGATTTTAGCGCAGGTTCGCCCGTTACACGATTAAGCCGAAACGGCAATAGTGACGACAAACTTTTAACCGTTGGCGACTTAAGCGGTAATGGTCATTTTGTTCTGCGTACCAATATTGTCGGTGATGGTCATGGGGTTAATAACTCTGGCGATCGGTTGATCGTGGCCGGTACCAGTGCGGGGAATCATCAGTTAACGGTATTAAACCGTGGTAGTTTAGCGACCACCGGTGATGAAGTATTAACGTTGGTTAAAACTCAGGACGGTCAGGCCACTTTTACCAGTACCGGGCAGACTGAGCTGGGTGGTTATCTGTACGATGTGCGTAAAAACGGCAATGACTGGCAGATGTATGCCGTTGGAGCCGTACCGCCGAAAACTGATCCAAAACTCGATCCAGACCCAGAAGATAAGCCGAATCCACCGATTACCACCACCGCTGATGCTGGGGCTAACTTCCTCAATGTGGGTTATCTGATGAACTATGCAGAAACCCAAACCTTATTACAGCGTATGGGCGATCTACGGCAGAATAGCGATCGGGGCAATATGTGGTTGAGAGGTTTTGCCGGTAAGTTTGATTCTTTCTCTGGTGGCAAGTTAAGCCGTTTTGATATGAGCTATAGCGGTATGCAGTTAGGCGCAGATAAACGTCTATCCGCTGAATTACCGCTGTTTGTTGGTCTGTTTATGGGCCAAACTCACGGTAGCCCGGATTATCGCTCAGGGGACGGTACCACTAAATCCGACAGTGCAGGTCTGTATACCACTTATCTGGCCAGTAACGGTTTTTATCTGGATGGGGTAGCAAAATATACCCATGTGAAAAACAGCTTTAACGTGAAAGATACCCAGGATAACCGAGTTAGTGGTAATGGCAATGCTGACGGTTTCAGCGTATCGCTGGAAAGCGGGCAGAAGTTCAGTTTGAATCAGCCGGGTAACGGTTTCTATATTGAACCTCAGGCGCAGTTTACCTATAGCCATCAGGGCGCCAGCAATATTGTAGCTTCTAACGGTTTGAAGATTGACTTAGGCAGCTATGAGTCGATGACCGGGCGCGCCAGTACACTATTGGGTTATGAACTGAGCCAAGGTGATAACACCTTTAACGTTTACCTGAAAACCGGCATCGTGCGTGAGTTCGAAGGGGATGTCGATTATCGTTTAAACGGTTCGGCTGAAAACCATACCTTTAAAGGGAACTGGTGGAATAACGGCGTGGGCGTCAGCGCTCAATTAGCCAAACAGCATACTTTCTATCTAAGTGCCGATAGTTCAACCGGTCATAAATTCGACCAGCGTCAAATCAATGGCGGCTATCGTTTTAGCTTCTGATTTTCAACTTGCCTGACAGTATCTCCTGCCGTATCAACGGCAGGAGATATCCGCTAATAAATCTAACCCTATCTGTCTCATCCCGCCTGAAACGGTTGATTGGATTTTTTCATATCGTCTATAAGTAGCGTAGATGGGTCATTTTTTTATCATGAAATTATAAATATTTGATTTAATGCTAACACGTTGCGTTTATTTTAATTAATGAGCTCTGAAAGCATTGTTGTATGAATGCAAAAATATAATGGCCTTATGGTTTATTTTATTTTTCGATGGTTTTTATATTAAGGTTAAATTTTGTATTTGCATGAAAACAAAGTAATTTTATTGATTCTCACTAGGGTTTAATTGCATTTTCATTGAGTTTTATTAATCAGGGTTTCTCTGTGTAACTCTAATGGGTTATCTCCTCGCTCTGGTTATAAACATATGTTTTTCATTGGATTAGGTTTATTTTTAAGGCGTTGTTGATCCGTTTTTTAAATGGTATTAAAATGGTTTCTATAGAGATTATTTATAATCTTATTGTTATTGTTATTTTTAATTTTATCTTTATTAAAGATAAACCAGTAGGTAAATAGCTCCATTGAGAGGAGCTATCAATATAGAATTTAAAGGATAGCTAGTAATGGATAGTATGTTGTTTCAAAAGGAATTTATTGAAAATTTTGCAGTTAACCCTTCCCGCAGTATAAAAAAACAACAATTAACGATTGCCGGCCTGCTAAGTCTAGGCGCTTTAGCGTTGCCTTATCATGTCTTAGCGGCAGATATCGGGAGTCAGGTTGCTGATAATATTATATTAAATAATGATGACCGCATTATTGCCGATCATACTAATGCTGCAAATACCTTGGTTGGTATATCAAGTGGAGGCATTGCCAATATTAACCTGGCAAAAGATGTCACGATTATCGCCGAGGGTAATAGTCTGGTTAATGCCATTGAGCTCAAGGGAAATAATGGTGTTTTAACCGCCGATAGATTAACGATTAACGCCAAAGGCTCAAGTGTAACCTCCGGTATTATGGTTACTGGTGCTAACAACCGTCTTGATTTGGGCTCCGATAGCCATATCACTGTAGGTATTAACAATGCCTCTAGCAATGGTTATGGCATCTCTCTTACCAATGGGTCGACGCTCTATGCCAATAGATTGACTATCGACAGTCAAGTGGCGGGCATTATGGTTAGTGGTGCGGGAACCAAAGTTAATCTGGGTGAAGGGAGCACGATTAAAGCCAATCGTATGGCAGGTGTAGTTCTAAGTAATGGAAGCGTCAGCGATAATATCGTATTTGAAGCGTCAAAACTCTCCATTATGACTCAGGGGGATAATGTTGCTGGGATTTCGATAGGTAAATATACCTCTACTGATTTAGGCAGCGGCAGTTCCATTAAGACCGAGGGTAAAAATGCGTTTGGTATCTCGGCACAGGGTGATTTTACTGCCGATGCATTGACTATCTCGACTCAGGGTTTAGGCTCTTCAGCTTTCGGTTTATCCGGTGAGGCAACAGTAAACATTGGTGCCAACAGTCATATCTCTGCTAAGAATAGTGTGGGAATGAACATTGGCAGTATGGGTACCTCTGTTGTCAATTTTCGGGGGTCGGCGACGGAACGTAATAGCGTTTATTCCTCCGGCGCGGCGCCAACGGGGGTTGCAACGCTTCTTTCTGGCATAACCGCCAATCTGGCTTATACCGATATTAATATCGACAGTAGTCAAGGGGCTGGATATGGTGTAATCGCCATGTCTGAAGGGACGTTTAACGGTGATAATCTCACCATCAACGGTAACGCTTCCACTACCGGAATTTTTGCGTTTTTGGATGGGAAAGTTAATTTAACCGGTGATACGGTGATTAATCTGCCTGATTCGAACGAAGTAGCCATTGCTAATGGGGATGCAACGTCTTCTCTCACGGGCGGGGTGATTAATGCCAGCGGTAAAATGACCATCAACGGCAGCGTTCTTTCCTATCAAGGTACTACCGATCTGGACATGCAGTCTGGCTCTCTCTGGCATGGTAAAGCCCAGAACGATCTGGCCAATAATGGTATGATTAATCTTTCATTAACCAATAGCCAGTGGAATATGACTGCGGATTCCACGGTTGATAAATTGGTGTTGAATCAGGGCACTGTCGATTTTAGTGAAGATAAACTCGGCTCGACATTAACCGTGGGTGATTTAAGCGGCAACGGCAATTTTGTTCTGCGTACCGATATTGTGGGTGACGGGCATGGTGTTAATAACTCCGGCGATCGATTGGTCGTGAGCGGAACCAGCGCCGGTGATCATCAGTTAACGGTATTAAACCGCGGTAGTTTGGCGACCACCGGTGATGAAGTATTAACACTGGTTGAAACGCAGGATGGTCAGGCAAACTTTACCAGCAGCGGGCAAACTGAGTTGGGTGGTTATCTGTACGATGTGCGTAAAAACGGCAATGACTGGCAGATGTATGCCGTTGGAACCGTACCGCCGACAACCGATCCAAATCCGGGCCCAGAAGATAAGCCGAATCCACCGATTACCACCACCGCTGATGCCGGGGCTAACTTCCTTAACGTGGGTTATCTGATGAATTATGCAGAAACCCAAACCTTATTACAGCGTATGGGCGATCTACGGCAGAATAGCGATCGGGGTAATATGTGGTTGAGAGGCTTTGCCGGTAAGTTTGATTCTTTCTCTGGCGGCAAGCTAAGCCGTTTTGATATGAGCTATAGCGGTATGCAGTTAGGCGCGGATAAGCGTATTTCAGCAGAGCTACCGTTGTTTGTTGGTCTGTTTATGGGCCAAACTCACGGTAGCCCAGACTATCGCTCAGGGGAAGGTACCACTAAATCTGACAGTGCGGGTTTGTATGCCACTTATCTGGCCAATAACGGTTTTTATCTGGATGGGGTAGCAAAATATACCCATATAAAAAACAGTTTTAACGTGAAAGACACTCAGGATAACCGAGTGAACGGTAATGGCAATTCTGACGGTTTCAGTGTATCGCTGGAAAGCGGGCAGAAGTTCAGTTTGAATCAGCCGGGTAACGGTTTCTATATTGAGCCACAGGCGCAGTTTACCTATAGCCATCAGGGCGCCAGCAATATTGTAGCTTCTAACGGTTTGAAGGTTGATTTAGGCAGCTATGAGTCAATGACCGGGCGCGCCAGTACACTGTTGGGTTATGAGCTGAGCCAAGGTGATAACACCTTTAACGTTTACCTGAAAACCGGCATCGTGCGTGAGTTCGAAGGGGATGTCGATTATCGTTTAAATGGTTCGGCTGAAAACCATACCTTTAAAGGGAACTGGTGGAATAACGGTGTGGGCGTCAGCGCTCAATTAGCCAAACAGCATACTTTCTATTTAAGTGCCGACAGTTCAACTGGTAATAAATTCGACCAACGTCAAATCAATGGCGGCTATCGCTTTAGTTTCTGATTATCAACTTGCCTGACTGTATCTCCTGTCGTATCAACGGCAGGAGATATTCTACCAATAAATCTAACCCTATCTGCCTCATCCAACCTGAAACGGTTGATTGATTTTTTTTATATCGTCTATAAACAGCGAAGATAGGTTATTATTTCCATTACTAAAATATAAAGAATTCTTTCATATCTAACGTGTTGCATTTATTTAAATTAATATGTGCTTAAGGCATTGTTATATAAATATGGAAAATATAGTGGCCTCATGGTTGATTTGATTTTCCCGATGATTTTTACAGTAAGGTGATATTCTATAATTATATGAAATATAAGTGATTTTGTTGGTTTTCGTTAAGTGTTAACAGCATTTTTCATTGAGTTTAATTAATCACCAACCCTTTATGTAACTCTAATTGGTTATCCTTTTGCTTGGGCGTAAACGTATGTTTTTCAGTTGGATAAATTAATTATTAAGGTGTTGTTGATTGGTTTTTTAAATGGTATTAGAATGGTTTTAATAGAGATTGTTTATAATCTTAGTATTATTTTTAATTTTATCTTTATTAAAGATAAGTCAGTAGGTAAATAGCTCCATTGAGAGGAGCTATCAATATAGAATCTAAAGGATAGATAGTAATGGATAGCATGTTGTTTCAAAAGGAATTTCATAAAAATTTCGCAGTCAAACCCTCCCGCAGTATAAAAAAACAACAATTAACGATTGTCGGCCTGCTAAGTCTAGGCGCTTTAGCGTTGCCTTATCATGTCTTAGCAGCAGATGTTGGGAGTCAGGTTGCGGATAATATTACATTAAACAATGGCGATCGGTTGATTGCCGATCGTATTCCCAGTGGAAATATTCTGGTTGGTATACTCAGTGAAGGTATTGCCAATATTAATCTGGCAAAAGATGTCACGGTTGTTGCTGAAGGTAATAGTCCGATTAATGCCATTGAAATTAATGGAAATAACGGCGTTTTAACCGCCGATAAATTAACGATTCATGCTAAAGGTTCAGTGTCAACTAACGGTATTGTAGTTAAAGGCTCGCAAAACCGGATTGATCTGGGAACCGACAGTAATATCACTATTGAGCATAATAACTCCTCTGACTTCGGTTACGGCATAAAAATGAGCAATGGTTCAACACTCAATGCCAATAGATTGACTATCGATAGTCAGGGAGCAGGCATCTATATTGACGGTGCAGGAACCAAAGTTAATCTGGGTGAAGGGAGTCAGATTAAAGCGAGTCGCAGTGTCGGCGTTGGATTATCAAATGGGGACATCAGTGATAACGTTGTATTTGAAGCGTCAAAACTCTCTATTATGACTCAGGGGGATAATGTTACTGGGATCTCGATGGGTAAATATACCTCTATCGATTTAGGCAGTGGCAGTTCCATTGAGACCGAGGGTAATAATGCGTTTGGCATTGCGGGGCAGGGTGAGTTTACTGCCGAGGCGCTGACTATTTCGACTCAAGGTTCCGGCTCTGTTGCGTTCGGTTTAGCCGGTGAGGCAACAGTAAACATTGGTGCCAACAGTCATCTCTCTGCAAAAAATGCGACGGCCATGAATATTGGTAGTAGTGGAGGAACCACGGTAGTCAATTTTCATGGAACTGCGATGGAACGTAATACTATATATTCCTCTGGCGATGCGCCAATGGGGGTTGCAACGCTGCTTTCTGGTACAACGACTAATCTAGCCTATACCGATATTAATATCGACAGCAGTCAAGGCGCTGGATATGGCGTATTAGTGATGTCTGAAGGGATGCTTAACGGTGATAATCTCACCATCAACGGTACCGCTTCCACCTCTGGAATTTTAGCGGTTTTGGATGGGAAAGTTAATTTAACCGGTGATACGGTGATTAATCTGGCTGATTCAAACGAGGTAGCCATTTCTAATGGGGAGGCGACGCTTTCTTTCACCGGAGGGATGGTGAATGCCAGCGGTAAAATGACCATCAACGGCAGCGTTCTTTCCTATCAAGGTATTACCGATCTGGATATGCAGTCCGGCTCTCTCTGGCATGGTAAAGCCCAGAACGATTTGGCCAATAATGGTGTGATTAATCTTTCATTAACCAATAGTCAATGGAATATGACCGCGGATTCCACGGTTGATAAATTGGTGTTGAATCAGAGCACCGTCGATTTTAGTGAAGATAAACTCGGCTCGACATTAACCGTGGGTGATTTAAGCGGCAACGGCAATTTTGTTCTGCGTACCGATATTGTGGGTGACGGGCATGGCGTTAATAACTCCGGCGATCGATTGGTCGTGAGCGGAACCAGCGCCGGTGATCATCAGTTAACGGTATTAAACCGCGGTAGTTTGGCGACCACCGGAGATGAAGTATTAACGTTGGTTGAAACGCAGGACGGTCAGGCAAACTTTACCAGTATCGGACAGACCGAACTAGGTGGTTATTTATACGATGTGCGTAAAAACGGCAATAACTGGCAATTGTACGCGGTTGGTGCCGTGCCACCTACCACAGGCCCAGATCCAGAAGACAATAAACCGAATCTACCCATTACCACCACCGCCGACGCTGGGGCTAACTTCCTTAACGTGGGTTATCTGATGAACTATGCAGAAACCCAAACGCTATTACAGCGGATGGGCGATCTACGGCAGAATAGCGAACAGGGCAATATGTGGCTGAGAGGCTTTGCCGGTAAGTTTGATTCTTTCTCTGGCGGCAAGCTAAGCCGTTTTGATATGAGCTATAGCGGTATGCAGTTAGGCGCGGATAAGCGTATTTCAGTAGAGCTACCGTTGTTTGTTGGTCTGTTTATGGGCCAAACTCACGGTAGCCCAGACTATCGCTCAGGGGACGGTTCCACCAAATCCGACAGTGCAGGTCTGTATGCTACCTATCTGGCCAATAACCGTTTTTATCTGGATGGGGTAGCAAAATATACCCATGTGAAAAACAGCTTTAACGTGAAAGATACCCAGGATAACCGAGTTAGTGGTAATGGCAATGCTGACGGTTTCAGCGTATCGCTGGAAAGCGGGCAGAAGTTCAGTTTGAATCAGCCGGGTAACGGTTTCTATATTGAACCTCAGGCGCAGTTTACCTATAGCCATCAGGGCGCCAGCAATATTGTAGCTTCTAACGGTTTGAAGGTTGATTTAGGTAGCTATGAGTCAATGACTGGGCGCGCCAGTACACTGTTGGGTTATGAGCTGAGCCAAGGTGATAACACCTTTAACGTTTACCTGAAAACCGGCATCGTGCGTGAGTTCGAAGGGGATGTCGATTATCGTTTAAACGGTTCGGCTGAAAACCATACCTTTAAAGGGAACTGGTGGAATAACGGTGTGGGCGTCAGCGCTCAATTAGCCAAACAGCATACTTTCTATTTAAGTGCCGACAGTTCAACTGGTAATAAATTCGACCAACGTCAAATCAATGGCGGCTATCGCTTTAGTTTCTGATTATCAACCTGCCTGACTCTATTTCCTGCCGTGTAAGCGGCAGGAAATCTTATATTCCTATTCCAGATATTGTTACGATTATTTTTCGGTCGTGTTAAGGATTTTTTAAGCTATTTTTATTAGCATGGAAAAAATGAGTTTACAGAGACCTTAACGATGAAGCGATTTTCACGGTTACAAATTTTTCTGCATTGGTTAACTTTAATTCTGCTTGTGCTGACTTATGTCGCTATGGAGTTCAGAGGGATATTTCCCAAGAATTCCGCCGGATATCTATTTATGCGGGAGAGCCACTATAATTTTGGAATCTTGGTATGGATAGTCATGGTTATTCGTATCGTGTTACGACGTTGCTATCACGATCCCGTAATTATTCCTGCGCCTCCGGTATGGCAAATTGTGCTAGCTAAATTAATGCATGTCGCTTTATATGTTACATTCCTGGCATTGCCTGTTCTGGGGATCTTGTTGATGGCTTACGGAGGGAAAGAGTGGACTTTCCTGGGAATGAATATTCCTGGCTTCGTGACGCCAGATAACGTAACAAAAAGTACCATCAAGGAGATTCATGAAACCTGGGCAAATATTGGCTATTTTCTGATTGGATTACATGCTTGTGCATCACTATTTCATCATTATATTCAAAAAGATAATACGCTTTTGCGAATGATGCCCGTCAGAGATAAATAATTTATTTATGCTGTAATGTGTGCCAGTGTAAAAATAGGGATATTAAGTTGTGAAAGATTTTCAGCGTAATGATGTGCGATGCCTATCCTGAAAAATATCGACGTCCATTGCTGGCGATACGAGATTTAATCTTTGATGTTGCTTCTAAGACGGAGGGCGTTGGGCGAATTACTGAAACTTTGAAGTGGTCACAACCGAGTTACCTCACTCAGGAAACCGGATCAGGAACCACTATTCGGCTGGATCGTTTTGGTGAATCACACATCGCGTTCTTTGTTCACTGTCAAACAACGTTGGTTGATTCCTTCAGGGGGCTGTTTCAGGATCTCGATTACTCGAATAATCGTGCCATTATTTTTGATCCTGAGGCGGACTTACCGATGGATGAACTGGCAATATGTATCGCAATGTCGCTGACCTATAAGTTGAATAAGAAGAACTAACCGCAGAATTGTCGTGTTATTTTTTGTTCTGTTCTCTTTTATCGATTGACCAAAAAATAACACCGTATTGAGCTCAATACGGTGTTATCGCATTTTAAATGGTTTTAACAGGGTGGTAGCAGGTTAAAAACTGAAGTGATATCCACCAGTAACCAGCTCGAGATCCAAATACAAGCTATGTTGTTTGCCAACTCTTCGGCTTATTCCTACGCCGTTTGCTCAGCAATCTCCTTTGAAGGAGTCTGTTTCTTTATTGCCATTTAAACGATAGTCAGCATTACCGTTCTGGGTGATTTGTATCAACATCTATAGATAAAACGATACACTGTCACTTATTTGGATTTAGACAACAACGCGTTTTGTAACGGTTCTAACACCACCAGCATTAAAAGCGCTGCAATATTTTTATCTTCTTTGGTGTTATTCATTTCACAAATAATGTAATAATAATAACATTATGGGTATCAGTACGAGACTGGCAGGGCAAAAGTCGGGTTATCACTGATTGCAGGTTTTTGAATGCGGGAATTTTGATTATGAATGTAATCGTTGCAATTGCGCTGACGACAGGGATTTTATCAGGAATTTGGGGCTGGGTTGCGGTGAGTTTAGGTTTATTAAGCTGGGCTGGCTTTATGGGCTGCACGACTTATTTTGCCTGTCCACAGGGTGGATTACGTGGCTTAGTTATTTCACTGTGCACTTTGTGCAGCGGTGTATTTTGGGCTCAGGTGATTATTCATGGTGGTGCACTGCAACCTCAATGGGAAATCCTGGGTTATATGGTGACGGGAGTGGTGGCCTTTTTAATGTGCCTTCAGGCTAAGCAGCGTTGGCTGGCATTTGTGCCGGGAACGTTTATGGGAGCGTGCGCAACCTTTGCCGATAATGGTAACTGGCAACTGGTCTTACCGTCGTTGTTGCTGGGGCTGGTATTCGGTTATGCCATGAAAAATAGTGGACTGTGGTTGGCTGCACGCAAACAACAAGTAATACAACGTAAGCAAGAGCAGCAAGAAATCGGTTGATATACCGGTAATGTGTGCACACTTCCGGTAATGAAATGGTATGTGAAACGCAACAGCACGTTATAAATTTATGGAATGATCTGACTGTCAATTGACATCACTTACTATATGGGGCACAAGTCCATCGTTCAGCGTAAGGGCAAATTGGGGCAACCTATCGATATGTGATATGAAATAAAGCGGTTAAGTCGTTTGTGGGTTGAACATCCGAACTCATTGACTTAACATCTGTTGCGAGGTGTTTTAATGAATCTATTTTTTGTTGTTTGTCCTTTGTTGCTTCATCCGCGCATCGCTAAATGCAGTGATTATCTGAACGTATAATCACTGCCACGAATTTAAATCGTTCCGTGGCTTTCTCTATATTGAAAGGAAGTTAGTCATGCAAGATAAACATTGGTCAAGAGTGGAGTATCTCCATCTTTCGGTAACGAATCCCAATATTCTGATTAAAGGTCAGCATAGTTACTATAGTGATTGTTGGGATCGCGGGTTTGAACAGTCGGTTGTGCGTTATCTCCATGGAGATAAGGTCAGTCAGGAATGGGAACCCCTTGGCCATATCGATAAGCTCATCATTGGTGATTATGTTTGCATCGGTGCTGAATCCGTTATTCTCATGGGTGGCAATCATACCCACTGTATTGACTTTATCAGTCTTTATCCCTTTGTTGAGACGTTAAATACCACATATCAACCTCGAGGGGATACAGTACTGAACGACGGATGCTGGCTGGGAATACGTTGTATTTTGATGCCAGGGGTTGTGGTTGGTGAGGGCGCTGTGATCGCTGCGGGAAGCGTAGTGACAAAAGATGTTCCCCCTTATGCTGTTGTTGGTGGCAATCCAGCTCGCTTGATTAAGTACCGTTTTCCAGAAGAGATGGTAACCAGAGTCCTGAAACTCGCTCTCTATGAAAGATCGGATGAAGAGTTAAAGAGATTAATTCCGTTACTCAGTTCTGCTGATATTTCTGCACTGGAAGCAGAGCTAGCGTAATCTATTCACTGAGCAAATTATTCATACCGTGATATAACAATAGGTTATATCACGGTATGTTATGCAAATTATCTATAGATTTTTACGTTGTTAAGCGAATTGGCTAAAACTGATACTGTACGCCTATTTGTTCACTCAATGGCATTTCCATATGTCCGTCATTGGCTTTAGCGTAATTTAATTCGGTAAAGGCTGACCACTGATTATTGAAGTTTATACTGACACCAACACCATATTTCATCACTGTACCTGAATTATCATTACGGAAATCCTCAGTTTGGTTGATGGTCACCTTATTTTTATCTGCAAATTCGTGACTCACTGCAAAACGAGCATAGGGTTTAAAGACGGTCTTGCTTTGGGATTCAAAACTAGCCCCTAAGGTCGTACCCAGCTCTGCTTTTAATGACTTCGCTCCTTCGGCCTTAGCTTTAAGATTATTGCTTAGCGTATAGTCTGAGCTTTGAGCTTGAAATACTGAGAGTTGAGTGTAGGGTTCAATAAAGTACTGGTTCAATTTAATATGGCGGCCGCCTTCAATCGACGCGCCGATACCATACAGGGTATCTTTACCTGTTGCTCGGGAGCCTTGAACGGTTTTCACATTATTTTTGAGACTAAAACGGTTAGCTTTTAACACCCCATCAATATAGTAACCATTATCCCATAAATAGGTTCCATATAAACCTAAGGCATAGCTATCAACATGACCATCGCCACCGCGGTTATAGTCAATGTCTGAACGTGAATACGACATCATGCTGCCGACTAAAATATTCGCCGCATCCTGTTGAATGCTTTTATCACCACCGAGTACAACACCTGTGGTGTCTTGTTTGTAAGCCACAAAATTATTGATCTTATAGCGACTATTGATGATCTTGCCCCACGCACCACCATCGTTGCTATTTCTCGTGTGTATGTCTCCCATGCGCGTGCGTAGTGTGGTTAGCTCAGCATCCCATACATTGGGTACCGTATTCGCCAGAGCGATTACGCCATAAGTATTACCTGAAATGGGTGGTTTAGGGTCAGGCTTTTCATTTGATTCTGGTTTTTTATTCGGTTCAGGATCGGGCTTTGGCTTAGAGGTACTTAAAACCCAGTCGTCAGGATTGGTGGTGTCTTGATTTAAATAATACTGATACGCCCCTAAATCAACGGCACCGTTAGCCAGAGTAAAGCTATCATTGGCACTGCCTTCACCATGAATTAAATAATAGCCTTCACTATCCGAATTGAGCTCATCGCCAGTATCTGCCACATTGACGATGAATTTACCATTGACGGTATCGGTAATATTTAAAAAATCGCCTTTCATACCACCGACACGCATATTGAAGACGCCATGACCAGACAGCTCTTTGATATTGGCCTGTAGATATCCTGTTACGTTGTCTGCATTTTTAAATGTCACTGCACCATTATTTAGTAGTTGTCCAATGTTGATATAGCGTCCATCTCCAGGCGTATCTTGTCCCCGGATTAGTTGCAACTGACTATTTACATCATGTAAACCAATATGTTCGGCGTTGGCCGCATTAAATGTGGCACCGATATTATTATATCGACGAGCACTACTTAGACGTACGAAACCATCGCCATAAACATCAAAAGAGCCTATAGATGAAGCGCCTTCATTCAGATAAGCGATACCACCGCTATTGACTACGGTATCTTTAATTATTCCGCCTCGATAGACGGATAAAATGGCGCCATGATTGATAGTGGTATTATCAGCCTGAGCGGCTTTAAGACCTAAACCGGATATTGTGCCTCTTGCTTCATCCCATCCTTGATTAAAGGATAGTTTCATCCAGCCATTTTCATTAATAATACTGTTGTTCGCGTAACCCGCATAATCGACGTCAAGAATACCTTGTTGGGCATCGGTACCCGATACCGTGGTATCGGTTGCGGTGCCGGCGATATACCATTTTTTATTTCTACCGTCAGAGAGGGAGGAGATATTCAGCGTTGCTGACATGACTTCTGTGTTGTAGGCATCGGCACCATCTAGTGAAACTGAGGAGCCAGCGCTAATCTTAGTATTATGAAGCTGGCCGCGAATCCAGGTATCATTTTCGTCATATCCGTCAGCGCTAATAGACATACGATGACCATTGTTTAATATCAAATCATGGCCAACCACGCCGCTAGGCATTGACCAAGTTCTGTTATCAATACTTTGTTGCATGTTAGTACTATCGTCTTGAGTCGCGGCTATCCCGATAACTTCTATAGCATTAGCGGTAGAAAAGGGGGCTGTTACTGCGGCTATAAACATATAACCGGCAAAGCTTGAATGTTTATTTAAACGAGTTTCATTTTTTTTGGATAACTTTTCGTTCATAGTAATATACTCAGATATATTTTAATAAATGACATTAAAAAGTTAACTCTAATAATATTTCATATTGAAATCATGATATTAAAGAGTTGTTTGTTTTGGTTATTAAAAAAATTAATCTTGCCGTGTAAAAAAATGCTAGCCAGATATTTTCCATAGTCATGGCTTGATGGGTATTTTAAAACTTATTACGGAACCGGTGTTGATTGTATTTTATTGATTTTAAAGTGATAAAAATACCATGAGCTTGTTGGGAATAAGCTTTATATGTGTGGGGTTTATTTAAGTGATCATTGGGATTACTCCTCCTTGAATATTTTAAAAAATCCTTAATGCGTTAGCATAATACATATTATGCAATAAATTAATAAATCGTTATTAGCAATCAATAACTTATTTTTAATTGTTTTTTTCTATCGGTTTATTTTTGGATTTATGTATTTATTGTTTTTTTTAAAGAGGTGGTTTTATTTATTTTTAATAGCAACAAAATTAATTTTTTCATTATCTTTTATCATTTTGTTTTTTATTTATCATTGGTTGTATTTATTTTGAATTAATTAAATAAAAGGCAACATTTTTGATGATTCTATCAACATGGTATCTTATACAGCTAAATTGAGTTAAAGCATAAAGTTGCCAATGATTGATACTAAGGTGATTACGATATAGCGTTCACCTTGTTCGGCTGGAATCCAATCTTAATATGTATAAATATTAAGCTAATTGCCTTTAAGTCTATACTTATCATGTTAAAAATCATAAATGTTATCGGTAATAAAAAATTTCATCATATTAAACCTACATAATATGGTTAAAATCTATCCATAATTAATTGCTTTAATAGGTATTAATTTTTCATTCATTATATACAATTTTGATATTTCTAGTAATATTACCAGCTGCAATATCCTATCTTATCCTGTTAAATGAGTAATCTTATATGTACTGATTAGGTAGTAGATATAAAATCGAATAGGTAGTCATAATTAAAATTGTCAATAAAAATCATGGTGATAATGAAAATAATGATGGTGAAGTGTACAGGGAAATTGATACTTCAATATCATATTTAAAATATTCTTAATAGGGTAAGTTATTATTAAGAAATGTTTAAATAAAGGGGTTCTATGAAGTCTATTATAAAAATTTCTTGTACTATTTTAGCGATGGGTTCTATTCATCAGAGCAGCGCAAATGAAGCACACCAATCCATGTATCTGTCCGATTGGTGGCATCAAAGCATTAATATCGTAGGGAGTTATAATACTCGATTTGGTCCAATTAAGAATAATGACCTGTATTTAGAATATGAAGCCTATGCCAAAACTGATTTAATTGACTTCTACGGTTACATTGACGTTCCTAAAACGTTTGGCGTGGGTAATACCACGGATGTTGGTATTTGGGATAATGGTTCGCCAATTTTTATGGAAATCGAACCCCGATTTTCTCTGAGTGGCATAACAAATTCAGCATTGAAAGTAGGGCCATTTAAAGATTTCTATTTTGCTAATAACTATATTTTTGATACGGGAAAAAATAGTGCAGCAAGACAAAGTACTTGGTATATGGGGCTGGGTACTGATATTGATACGGGGTTGCCATTCTCGCTGGCGGCAAACGTGTATGCCAAGTATCAGTGGCAAAACTATGGGGCGCAGAATGAGAACTCATGGGATGGTTATCGTTTTAAGATTAAATACTTTGCTCCGATAAGCCGCGTATTGGGCGGTGATCTCGCTTACATCGGTTATACCAATTTTGATTGGGGGTCCGATTTAGGGGATAAGTCAGGCAATAGCTTAAATGGTAAGAGAGTAAGAAGTAACAACGCCATCGCTTCAAGCCATATTTTGGCGCTAAATTACGATCGTTTGCATTATGCTGTGGTTGCTCGATATTTTCATAATGGCGGACAGTGGAAAGATGGCACGGAATTGAATTTTGGTAACGGTAACTTTAGCACTGAAACCACAGGGTGGGGCTACTACCTGATCGCGGGCTATAATTTTTAGCGGTTTAGCCCATGTTGTTCGGTGGGTTATTCTGTGTGGAACACATCGTCATAAAGATAGCGGCAAATATTTGCCGCTATTTTTATTTCTAACTGAATACCACGTCCTATGGACGTGGTTATCGACTTTAGGCTCTGCCAGTAAGGCTACTCATGGGAAAATCCGAATCTGTTATCCCCATAACTGATAAGGATTTAACCATGAGTAGATTCGAAAAAGCATCGCATGTGCTATGGCATTGTCAATACCATATAGTCTGGACGCCCAAATGCCGATTCCGAATATTGAAAAATAATGTAGGGAAAGAGGTGTACAGACAAATAAGAATTTTGAGTGAACAGCTCCATATAGAAATAGTGGAATTAAATGTTCAATTAGATCACGTTCATTTATTAGTCAAGATCCC
>NZ_FOLW01000007.1 GCF_900112475.1 Pragia fontium DSM 5563 = ATCC 49100
ATTTATCTGGCAAGTGCTAATTGCAAAAAAATTACTGACTGCTGATTGTTTAAACAAAAACATCTTAAATTGACTATTACGACAACAATTTCAATCAGTGAACGTTCTTTCTACAGAGATCTTTCCATTTTTATCAACTTCATTTTACCCTTATATCTCTGTCATAGACTTTTACTCTATCCTGATAACATGCTCTATCCAGCATTTTCCTATTGGATATATATTCTGCTCGCCATTGATAGCGAGCAGAATATTCACTAAACCTCATTTAAAAAGCTTTGTTATCATGCTCAAACATAACGACTCGATACAAAAGTGTATCCAGCGCACTCGTATCTTGCTTTGACTCCTCAGCACATTCATCAAATGCTTTTAACCCATACCGGTCCAACTCTTGTTCAATAAAATGATGAATACATGCCAGCCGGCTACCATACTGAGATTCTGTATGGCTCCTCTTTATCTCAAGCAGATAATCTATTTCGGACAGTAATGCTTTATCATGAACAATATCCAGCAATAGTGAGAATGGCATAGGCGGAACCGTTGATCGTTCTTCTATCCATTTAACCGCTAATAATGGACGCAATACATAAAGGTATTTTTTCAGCCTGACGCTTTCTCCCTGTAGATAGCCGCGAAAATTCTTTTTGGCCATCGACAGATAGTGATATTTCGCCCTTAATCCAGAAAAGAACTCAACGGCCAGCTCGCGTAAAACCGTCATAAACGCTTCATCCTGCCGATACACAATGGGAGAGTCCAACCATTCCAGTAGTGTTGGGTTAGCCCGTTTTAGTAACCCCAGCGTTTTACGCAATTCCCAACCACTGATATCTAACTCATCATCCAACGGTCTTTCAATCACATCACGACCAGGTTCCACCGTTAAATACCACCCAGGCTTATGAACATAGATAAACCGTACGTCATAATCGCTGTCTGTGGATGCAAATCCCCATCCACGACTTCCTGACTCACAGGCGTAAAGAATTTTAACGTCGAACTTCCGTTCAATTTCCGTCAGTTCTTCCAGTACGCGTTTTTTCATTTCCACAGAAACAGGATGTTCATCAGCCGACAACGATCTTTTTGTTATCAGTAAACCGTTTTCCATATTATCGACTCCTTATATTTTCAATAATTCTCATCTATTCACCGACAAGATATAGCTAATTGCGTGCCAACTTTCTGCAACCTTGAAAAAAACCACGTAATCCATTGTTTTAAAATACCTTAATAAAAATCCGTCAAATCATTTGCTTTATAGCCGCAGAAAGAAAAGTAAGATATCTTATTCTTGCAGATAATATTTATATTCAGGGATAAGGAATGAAGCGAGTAGCAATTGGCGTATTAGGGACGGTACTGGATAAACGTGGCAAACGTGAAAATCGCTGGAATAAGTGGCGCCCAACTATCGGTTTATGTCAGCAAGCAGATTTGCCTCTGGACAGATTAGAACTGCTCCACCAGCCTAGAGATCGTGGTATGGCTGAGCAAGTCGCCGAAGATATTCAACAAACCTCACCACAAACCGAAGTTAAGCTAACGCCAATCACGCTACACAATCCTTGGGATATTGAAGAGGTCTATACCACTCTGTTGGATTTTGCCGAGCACTATCCCTTCGATCCAGACAATGAAGAATATTTGGTGCATATCACCACCGGTACTCACGTTGTCCAGATATGCTGGTTCTTGCTAACGGAGGCGCGCTATCTTCCGGCTAAACTGGTGCAAACAATGCCGGATAGAGAGTCCGGCAGAGGAGAAAATCCGGTCAATCCTGCCGGAGGATATTCCATCATCGATCTGGATTTGAGCCGCTACGATCAGATTTCAACCCGGTTTCAACAAATAAAAGAACAGTCTCTGTCGTACCTGAAGGCGGGAATTGCGACTCGAAATGCCACTTTTAATAAATTAATTGAAGAGATAGAACGCGTAGCCGTTCGTTCTACTGCACCAATTCTGATGATTGGCCCAACGGGAGCAGGTAAATCTTTTCTGGCTCGTCGGATTTATGAACTAAAGCTGGAAAGACACCAAATCAATGGCCGATTTGTTGAAGTTAACTGCGCTACTTTGCGCGGCGATAGCGCTATGTCCACTCTGTTTGGTCATGTTAAGGGCTCATTTACCGGAGCACAAACCGATCGTTCTGGTCTGCTACGAACCGCCGATGGAGGAATGCTATTTCTGGATGAAATAGGCGAATTAGGATTGGATGAGCAAGCGATGCTATTGAAAGCCATTGAAGAGAAAAAATTCTTTCCATTCGGTAGTGACAAAGAAGTACAGAGCCACTTCCAACTTATCGCTGGTACTCATCGGGACTTGCGTAAACAGGTAAGTGAAGGTTTATTTCGTGAAGACCTGTATGCTCGAATCAATTTGTGGACTTATAAATTACCGGGGCTTGCCCAACGTAGTGAAGATATTGAACCCAATCTGGATTATGAATTAGCACGCTTTGCCCGAGAACATGGGGAACAAACCCGTTTTAATACCGAGTCGCGTCGTAAATATCTGACGTTTGCCACCTCAAGCGACGCTCTCTGGTCAGGCAACTTTCGCGAACTAGGTGCATCAATAACTCGCATGGCAACGCTGGCAGAATCAGGAAGAATTACTGACACCGTGGTGTGCGATGAAATAAAACGTCTACAAGATGGCTGGGGATATACCACAAAAGAAATAGCCTTACCTGAGATAGAACAGCCAATAGACTTATTTGATTACTACCAACTAAAAGCAGTCATTGAAGTATGTAAAACTAGCGTTAGCTTATCAGAAGCCGGCAGAAAACTGTTTGCGGTTTCCCGCCAACAGAAACAAAATCCCAACGATGCCGATAGATTAAGAAAATATCTGGCACGTTTTGATTTAAATTGGGAACAGCTAAAGCAAATGATGGCGGAAAAATAGCGCGTTTAGGCCAATTTCTTCGTATAAAAAAGGGCGACATCTGTCGCCCTTTTCGATTGATTATCACTACATTATGAATTACTGCTTAGCCACAATCTTATCATTTTCAACATCCAACTCTACCGGCACGCCAGGTAATAGCTGACCAGATAAAATTTGCTGTGCCAATGGATTTTCGATTTCCTGTTGGATCGCCCGTTTCAATGGACGTGCCCCATACACAGGATCGTAACCCTCTTTTGCCAGTAAATCTAACGCGGCTTCAGACATGGTAATCATATAACCACGATCTTCCAGACGCTGATACAAACGCTGTAGCTGGATGCGTGCAATGGATTTAATCATGCTCTCACCCAACGGATGGAAGACCACCGTTTCATCAATACGGTTGATGAATTCCGGACGGAAGTGATGGCTTACCACGCTCATCACTAACTCTTTCATTTCACCATAATCTAACTCACCAAAACGCTCCTGAATCATATCGGAACCTAAGTTAGAGGTCATAATGACAACCGTATTACGGAAATCAACGGTACGCCCTTGCCCATCAGTCAAGCGGCCATCATCCAACACTTGCAATAGAATGTTAAAGACATCCGGATGCGCCTTCTCTACTTCATCCAGCAAAATAACGGAATATGGCCGACGGCGCACGGCTTCGGTCAAGTATCCACCTTCTTCATAACCGACGTATCCCGGAGGTGCCCCGACTAAACGAGAAACGCTGTGTTTCTCCATAAATTCGGACATATCGATCCGCACCATCGCATCATCACTATCAAACATAAAATTAGCCAATGCCTTAGCTAACTCAGTTTTACCTACCCCTGTCGGCCCAAGGAACAGGAAAGAACCGATTGGTCTATTCGGATCTGATAAACCGGCACGGCTACGGCGAATCGCATTAGATACCGCTTCAACCGCTTCATTCTGGCCAATCACTCGGGCATGGAGTTGTTGCTCCATACGCAACAGTTTGTCACGCTCCCCTTCCAGCATCCGATCAACAGGAATACCTGTCGCCTTCGCCAGAACCTCAGCAATCTCTGCATCCGTCACTTTATTACGCAGCAGCTTCATAGTCTTGCCTTCAGACTGCATCGCTAATGCCAACTGTTTTTCCAGTTCAGGAATTTTACCGTACTGCAATTCAGACATACGCGCTAAATCGCCAACTCGACGAGCCTGTTCCAGAGAGGTTTTCGCCTGTTCCAGTTCAGTCTTAATGGTTTGCGTTCCTGACAATGCCGCTTTTTCAGATTTCCACTCTTCATCTAATTCAGAGTATTCGCGCTCTTTTTGCTCTAACTCTTCGTTCAGCATATCCAGACGTTTCTTACTGGCATCATCAGACTCTTTCATCAGCGCCTGCTGCTCCAGTTTTAACTGAATAATCCGGCGATCCAAACGATCTAATGACTCAGGTTTAGAGTCCATCTGCATACGAATGCTGGATGCAGCTTCATCGATCAAGTCAATGGCTTTATCCGGTAATTGACGATCGGAAACATAACGATGCGACAACGTTGCCGCCGCGACAATGGCCGGGTCAGTAATTTGCACATGGTGGTGCAGTTCATAACGTTCTTTCAGACCACGCAGAATCGCGATGGTATCTTCTACCGTTGGTTCAGCCACATAAACTTTCTGGAAACGACGTTCCAGCGCCGCATCTTTTTCAATGTACTGGCGATATTCATCCAATGTAGTTGCACCAACGCAGTGTAACTCACCGCGTGCCAACGCAGGCTTCAGCATATTCCCGGCATCCATCGCACCGTCGCCTTTACCCGCCCCCACCATGGTGTGCAATTCATCAATAAACAGAATGACGCTGCCTTCCTGTTTAGCTAAATCACTGAGTACACCTTTCAGACGCTCTTCAAACTCTCCGCGATATTTAGCTCCAGCGATCAAAGCCCCCATATCCAGAGAAAGTACCCGTTTATTTTTCAGACCTTCCGGAACTTCACCATTAACAATACGCTGGGCCAAACCTTCGACGATGGCGGTTTTACCTACGCCAGGCTCACCAATTAATACCGGATTATTTTTGGTTCGACGTTGTAATACCTGAATAGTACGACGAATTTCTTCATCACGACCGATAACCGGGTCTAGCTTGCCTTGTTCAGCCCGCTCAGTCAGGTCAATAGTATATTTTTTCAGCGCCTGACGTTGATCTTCCGCATTGGCATCATCCACGCTTTCACCACCTCTTAATTGGTCGACGGCTTTCGTCATCTGATCTTCAGTTGCACCGGCTTTCTTAAGCAGATCGGCTAACTGGCCTCGCTCCTGCAACGCAGCAAGAATAAACAGTTCAGAAGAAATAAACTTATCGCTACGTTTTTGAGCCAGTTTGTCACACAGGTTTAAAATACGGACTAATTCATTAGACGGCTGAACATCACCGCCAGCACCTTCCACCTGTGGAGCACGACTCAATGCATCATTCAGGTCACCGCGCAGGCGATTAACATTAACGCCAGCTGAAGTCAGCAGTGGAGCAATGCTTCCACCTTCCTGAGTTAACAAGGCACTCATTAAGTGAATAGGTTCTATAAATTGATTATCTCGACCCAGCGCCAATGATTGTGCATCAGCCAGAGCGAGCTGAAATTTGCTGGTAAGACGATCCAAACGCATAACACCTCCAGGAATAGGACTAGTATGTTGCTATGCAGTATAGATGAAGGTTGCCATTGCTTTTTTCAAGGCTAAAGTCAATATAAATTATTAAAGCTAGTTCACAGAATTAGGAACTCATTAGCTTTAATAGGCTAGTCAAGCCAAATTAAACTGGCCATTCTGCCGGTTTGTTGCTCTCGGCGATAAGAGAAAAATAACTCCGGTTGGCTTACCGTGCAGTAATCTCCACCATATATATGTTGCACACCTAATGCATTCAAGCGTTGGGTAGCCAACAAATAAATATCAGCTAAATATTTATCGCCCCTGGCTTTAAAGGCCAATTTGGCCTGAGGATCAACACTAATAAAAGCATCCCGAACTTCTGAACCAACTTCAAACTGTTCTGGACCAATAGCTGGCCCCAGCCATGCCATAATGTTTTCTGGTTCAGCGCTAAAATGTCCGACAGTTTGTTCGAGAATACCGGCTTGAAGTCCACGCCATCCGGCATGAGCCGCAGCAACTTCGTTACCCGCAACGGAACAAAACAGTACCGGTAAACAGTCAGCGGTCATAACCGCGCACACCTTACCCGGCGTACTGGTGTAGCTGGCATCAGCCTGCTGAGAGGTGGGCAAAGTCGAATTCAGCGTTAATACATCAATACCATGAACCTGTTCAAGCCATATAATATCGCCGGATACCCCCACCTCTTGAACCAAACGATGGCGATTAGATGCGACCGCATCAGCATCGTCACCAACATGATCCCCTAAATTAAAGGTATTAAAAGGTGCGGCACTAACACCACCATGGCGTGTCGTACTCGCTGACTTGACCCCAACGGGCAAATCCCATTCCGGCGTTATTAATGATGTCATTACCAGTTCATCTCATCTTTAAAGATTTCAGTATCTGCTCGTAGTGCCGCAATTAGCTGTACCATATCATCAGGTAATGGCGCATGCCATTCCATGAGCTCTCCAGATATCGGATGATGTAAGCGCAACATGATGGCATGTAATGCCTGGCGGTCAAAACTGCGTAATGTTTTGATAAATTCTTCAGATGCGCCTTTTGGAGGACGAGGTCGACCACCGTATAACTGATCGCCAACTAATGGGTGGCTAATATGTGCCATATGCACACGAATTTGGTGAGTCCGCCCAGTTTCCAAACGTAAACGTAAACGGGTATGGGCGCGGAAGTGCTCCATAATACGATAATGGGTTACCGCTGGTTTGCCCATCGGATAAACCGACATATGCGTCCGCTTGGTTGGATGACGAGCAATCGCTGCGTCAACGGTTCCCCCACCGGCCATCGTACCAATGGCTACCGCTTCATATTCCCGAGTTATTTCCCTTGCCTGAAGCGCTTCCACTAAACGTGTTTGGGCTGGAACGGTCTTCGCAGCCACCATTAATCCAGTGGTATCTTTATCCAATCGGTGAACAATACCCGCACGTGGCACATCGGCAATCTGTGGATAATGATGTAGCAACGCATTCAATACCGTACCGTCTGGATTACCAGCACCGGGATGCACCACAAAGTCTCTGGGCTTATTAATAACGATAATGTCGTCATCTTCATAAACAATATTTAATGCAATATCTTGAGCTTCCCAGCGTAGTTCTTCTTCGATCAGTGCATCAATTGATATACACTCACCCCCTAGCACCTTTTCTTTAGGTTTGGAGATTATTTGACCGTTTACCGACACGCGCTCCTCTAATATCCATTCTTTTATACGAGAACGTGAATAATCAGGGAACATTTCGGCCAAAGCCTGATCTAATCGTTGACCGAGTTGCGACTCGGCAACCGTTGCTGTGAGTTGTACTTGCTGTGACATAAAATAACTTCTTAAGTTTTAAGTTGGGTTTTAGCGGCAATGCCGTTTAAAATACTATGCTATTGTAACTGGTACTCATCGGAAGCTGAATGGATAGCTTCCCGAACAACACTCTGAGGATAAGCAAAACGTCATGATGCGTATGAAATATTTAGTAGCCTCTGCCATATTAAGCCTGACGTTGGCAGGTTGCTCATCGGACACTATCCCCGATAATCCGCCATCGGAAATGTATGCAACCGCGCAAGAAAAACTTCAAAGCGGTAACTTCCGCGCAGCAATTACCCAACTGGAAGCGCTGGATAACCGATATCCGTTCGGCCCTTATTCGCAACAAGTGCAACTGGATCTCATCTACGCTTACTATAAAGCTGATGATCTACCATTGGCACAGGCAACTATCGATCGTTTCTCTCGTTTAAATCCAACGCATCCTAACATCGATTACGTGATGTATATGCGTGGCATAACCGATATGGCCTTTGATGGTAATACCATACAAAACTTTTTTGGTATTGACCGTTCTGACCGCGATCCACAGCATGCCCGCGTAGCATTCCGCGACTTTACTCAGTTAGTGCAAAACTTTCCACAAAGCGCATATGCCGCAGACGCCCAAAAACGTTTAGTGTTCTTACACAATCGTTTGGCTGACTATGAACTTTCCGTAGCGCAATATTACACTAAGCGCGGCGCTTTTGTTGCAGTAGTTAATCGCGTAGAGCAAATGCTGCGTGATTATCCTGACTCACGAGCAACTCGTAAAGCATTACCGTTAATGGAAAACGCTTATCGTCAGTTACAACTGCCAGCGCAGGCTGATAAGGTCAAAAAGATTATCGAAACCAACGATATTAAAGCATAGTTGCTTTTCCTGTATCACTCACAATCGCTATGCATAAGCATAGCGATTGTTCTCTTCACTTCTGCTCTCCCTTTTCATGTTATCTCTTCTTCACCTCTAATAAATTTAATCTGCCAATATTTACATTATTCATGAAACTCGCTAATTTATTCAATTGAGCCATTTCAATTGAATAAAAATTCATTATAAAGAGAGATACTTATGGATCGGCGGACACTTTTAAAATCATCAGGTTGGCTTTTGGGCGGTCTGACACTTGGTAATCTGGCTTCTGGTGTAGCCAGAGCTAGCCAAAATACTCAAACGGCTAACAGCATTGCCAGCGTTTTACCTATTCCAACCAAGCAACAGCCGTTATTGCTTAACTTCAATGAAAACTCCCTCGGCATGTCGTCTAAAGCACAGCAGGCCATCGTTCATGCATTGCCACAAGCTTTTCGCTATCCGGATGCAGCCAGAGAACAACTTATTGAGAAGATAGCCGAAAGTCATAAGCTAAAAGCGCAAAATATCTCATTAGGTAATGGTTCTTCAGAATCTATTCAGGCTGTAGTTCAGATGGCCATTTATCAGGCTCAGAAAGCCGGCCAGAAAATTCAGGTTATTGTACCGGATCCAACGTTTAACTATGCCGAACTCTACGCCAAAGCACTGGGCGTAGCCGTCATCAAAGTCCCGCTAAACGACAAGCTGGCTTTCGATATTGATGCGATGAAAAAGTGTGCTGACGAATTCCCTGGGGTATCCATCATTTATTTATGCAACCCAAATAACCCAACCGCGACAATTACGCCAGCTGAAAAAATTGAGCCATGGATCAAAGCCGCTTCTGAACGCACGCTTTTCTTGCTGGATGAAGCCTATGCCGAGTTTGTTACCGATTCTCACTTCCGCAGCGGCATTGAACTGATCAAGCAAGAATTTAAAAACGTTGTGGTCACCCGCACTTTCTCCAAAATTTATGCCTTGGCCGGACTGCGCATTGGCTATGCGGTTGCCCATCCCGATATTATTTCTCAAGTCGAAGCATTTGTTTCTTTGGATAATACCAATACTGCAAGTGCAGTAGCTGCATTGGCATCACTGGAAGATAAAACCTTCCTGACCATCAGTCGCACATCGGTTGAGACATCGCGCAAAATTGTGACCAACGCGCTGGATAAGCTGGGATTGGAGTACTTACCTTCACAGGCAAACTTTATATTCCATAAAGTGCCGGGCGAGGTAAAAGTCTATCAAGATAGAATGAAAGAATATCATGTGTTTGTCGGTCGAGAATTCCCTCCAGCAGTAGGCTGGAATCGCCTGACGCTGGGTACGCCGGAAGAGATGACCACTTTCGTTAGCGTACTGAATGAATTCCGTGCCAAAGGCTGGGTGTAATACAACATAAACAATGAAATCCAGCTATAAAAAAAGGGCTTAGCATTGCTAAGCCCTTCGTATAACTAATCGCTTTCGGATGTTGCTTAAGCTTTGCTGCCAAGACGCTCTTTGATACGAGCAGACTTACCGGCACGCTCACGCAGATAGTACAGTTTAGCTTGACGAACGGCACCACGACGCTTAACAGAAATGCTGTCAATGACCGGTGAGTGAGTTTGGAATACACGCTCTACGCCTTCGCCGTTAGAAATCTTACGAACAGTGAATGCTGAGTGCAGACCGCGGTTACGAATCGCGATAACCACGCCCTCGAATGCCTGCAGACGCTTTTTAGTACCTTCAACAACCCATACTTTCACTTCCAGAGTATCACCTGGACGGAATGATGGGACGTCTTTCTTCATCTGTTCTTGTTCAATTTGCTTAATAATGTTGCTCATAATTTCTCTCTTACCCTAGGTAAACTGAAACTGCGGGAACGGTTACCCTTCCCTTATTAGTCTTGCTGCTTATGTTCCTGTTGGAACTGTTTAAGCAACATTGCTTGCTCATCAGTCAGAGCTAGGCTTTTTAGAAGCTCAGGTCTTCTAAGCCAGGTGCGACCCAACGACTGTTTCATGCGCCAAAGACGAATATGCTCATGGTTGCCCGAAAGTAATACTGCCGGTACATCCATGCCATCTAACACCTCAGGGCGAGTATAGTGCGGACAGTCCAACAGACCGTCAGCAAACGAGTCTTCCTCAGCCGACATTTGATGTCCCAATACCCCCGGAATAAAACGAGAGACGGAATCAATCAACGTCATTGCGGGAAGTTCGCCGCCGCTAAGCACATAATCACCGATAGACCATTCTTCATCGACTTCGGTTTGGATTACGCGCTCATCCACGCCTTCATACCGACCACAAATCAGAATCAACTTCTGACTGGTTGCCAGTTCGCAAACCCCTTGTTGGTCTAGTTTGCGTCCCTGTGGCGAGAGATAAATCACCTTCGCCCCTTCGCCTGCCGCTGCTTTTGCTGCGTGTATTGCATCCCGTAAGGGCTGAACCATCATCAACATACCAGGTCCACCGCCATATGGGCGATCGTCTACGGTACGGTGTCGATCGTATGTGAAGTCACGAGGACTCCAACAATTTACACTCAGCAGGCCATTTTTTACTGCTCGGCCGGTTACCCCATGATCAGTAATCGCGCGGAACATTTCGGGGAACAGGCTAATGACACCAATCCACATACTTCACGTTCCATTTGCTACTACCGCCCGACGCTTAATACGCCGAATACGGAGTTAGAAACCAGGATCCCAATCAACCTCAATCGATTGAGCAGCGAGATCTACTTTCTTGATAACTTGTCCATCCAGGAACGGGATTAAACGCTCCTTCGCACCAAAAGCATCTTTCAGGTTAGCCCTAACCACCAGAACATCGTTAGAACCGGTCTCCATCATATCGGTGACTTTACCCAGTTCATAACCTGAAGTGGTTACCACTTTACAACCCATAAGGTCTTTCCAGTAGTAATCCCCTTCTTCCAGGGTCGGCAGTTGTTGTGAATCAACGGCAATTTCGCAATTGGTTAATCCATTGGCAACGTCCCGATCGTCAACGCCTTTCAGCTTGATGATCAGATCCTGATTGTGGCGTTTCCAGCTTTCTAACTCGATAACGCGCCATTCACCAGCCCGCTGGATATACCACGGCTGATAATCGAAAATACTTTCAGACTGCTCGGTGGATGAGAACACTCTGAGCCAACCCCGAATGCCATATGTAGAACCCAGTTTCCCAAGAACTATCGGATTTAGTAGCTTGCTCATAGCAGACACCCAGACAAATTATGCAGCTTTGTTTGCGTCTTTGATCAGCGCAGCAACGCGATCAGAAACGGTTGCACCCAGACCAGTCCAATGATTGATACGGTCCAGATCTAAACGCAGACGCTCAGCCTGACCAGAAGCGATCGGGTTGAAGAAGCCTACGCGTTCGATGAAGCGACCGTCACGTGCATTACGACTGTCGGTCACAACAACTTGATAAAACGGACGCTTTTTTGCGCCGCCACGAGCTAAACGAATTGTTACCATAACATCCTCATTAGTTAATAAAACACGCAGACCCCATCGAGGAACGGGGTCTGGTGCAATATAAAAAGCCCGAAAAGTTTACTCATTTTGGCGCAAAAAGCAACCTAAAGCGCCTGATATTAATGATTCAATCCCAAAAGAGAACCAAAATAAACTTGGCATGGCTAATAACCCAGCTAACTTACCATATAAATTCAATTGATAGCGTCGCTATATTACTTTTTGGCACATTTAGTTTTTTTATTAAATAAAATCTAATAGCCGTTTACCCGACCTGACTCACCGTTTCGTTTAAAAAACAACCGGAATTTTGAAATTCACCCTTTCTATTGTCGACTGCTAACCCGTTCAAGAAACATAACCTGATGTAAAAACGCTATCGAACTCGGGCTCAAAGGGTGGTTAAAAGGATTTTATTTCGCTCTGAAACTAACGTTATACTCGGACTCCATGATAAAAATAAGGTTATCATTATGTCAGCTATCCTTTCTTACCTATCCCAACATCAGAACAGTATCTTGTCCGATCTGGAACAACTGGCCAACGCAGAATCGCCT
Organism: Pragia fontium DSM 5563 = ATCC 49100; assembly: GCF_900112475.1. GTDB lineage: Bacteria > Pseudomonadota > Gammaproteobacteria > Enterobacterales > Enterobacteriaceae > Pragia > Pragia fontium. Next base: position 12,330 of record NZ_FOLW01000007.1, read on the forward strand.
TCCCATAACAAAAATGCAGTTGATGCCTGCGGTCAGGTGTTACAAAAGCTGTTTATAGCGCATTTAGGCGTTACCGCAGAAACCTTTCCACAAACCCAATATGGCAACCATTTGGCATTTCATATCGGTAACGGCTCGCAAAAGATTCTGATTTTAGGGCACTTCGATACGGTTTGGGATATCGGGCGCTTAACCTTACGTCAGGAAGACGGAAAACTGTTTGGCCCGGGCGTTCTGGATATGAAAGGTGGACTGATTCAAGCTATCTGGGCAGTGAAAGCATTAAAAAAACTAAACCAGCTTGGCGATCGCCAAATTGACTTCTTATGTAATGCCGATGAGGAGTTGGGTAGTCCAAGCTCACGCGCCATCATTGAACAACAGGCTCCAAATTATCAACAGGTTTTGGTGGTAGAGCCGGCAACCGCCGGAAACGGTGCCTTAAAAACTGGTCGCAAGGGTACCGGACGTTTTTATGTTCATATCAAAGGTAAAGCTGCCCACGCGGGCAATAATCCGGAAGACGGTATTAGCGCGATTCAAGAGATGTCTTATCAGATTCAATATCTACATTCTCTCAATGCGCCACATAATGGCACCACGGTTAACGTCGACGTTGCCAGCGGAGGCAGCGTAATTAACGTTGTGGCAGAAGAGGCTAACCTCTGTATCGACGTGCGGGTTACTCGTTTGGATGAAGCAGAAAGAATTCATCATGCTATCTATGGCTCTGTTGCCAAACTTGACGGTATCCAACTGACCGTCACCGGAGGAATGGTTCGTCCACCGATGGAACGTAATCAAGCTTCTGGAGAACTGTTCGCCAAAGCGCAAGAAGCAGCAAAAGCCCTTGGCTTTGATATTAGTGAAGCCTCTGTTGGAGGCGGTAGTGACGGGAACTTTACCGCAGCCTTGGGCATTCCAACGCTGGATGGCTTAGGCAGTACTGGCGCAGGTCCACACGCAGAATATGAACATATTATCATTGACGACTTAGCCAAACGTTCTGCGCTACTGGCAGAGTTAATCGTTAGGTTATGATCCTCGTCATATTTGAAGTCTCAAACTAAGTAAAAACTGCACATAAAAATAGCCTAAGGCTTCTAATATTTTATGTGCAGTTTTTCTATATAACATTTAAATCATAAGCAACGTTAACAGCACAATAAACCCATTAAAAACTTTACCGTTTAATTAAAGCTGCTCAATATTACCTTCCTGTTTTACCATTTTTGCTTTTTTAACCAGCTATCGTGTAACCACTTTTCCGTTTGACGTCCAGCTCTAATGAAATCCCAGTTAATGTCTCGTTCAAATACCATAACGCTACTATCTGGCGCTACAATTACCCAAAAATAGAGGCCGTTATCCCGATTTCTGGATTTCACTTTCATGCCCGTTAAGGTTATTTTCTTGCCATCCGTATCTAACACTACTTCATCGTGAGGCGCTACCCATTGAACATCCATGACAGGAAGCAAGTCTGCGGCATATTCAGCCAAAAAATCTCTGGCGATAGTTTCGGCATTCTCCTTGCTTACTTGCTGCCCCACCGCCAATTGTGGACTCATACGAGCAAAACCTTTAAGGCGCCCTTCTGTATCAAGAACAAAAGAAACCTGAGCATAACCATAGCGAATAGAGTCACTCGTTTGAGGCTGATATCTACTTAAAGTAATCGGTTGTTTATCCATTAACCCATCAATGGTGAACAATATTTGGTAATCCAGCTCAGATAGAGCCAAGCGCTGTTTATAACTGTCAACATTCATCATCATCACTTCAACCTTACTTAATCCATTTGCTTTAACCGGTGAAACTGAATACATAACCAACGAAAACAATGCCAGTAGTGAAACTGATATGCTCTTTTTAGCGGTCATGCCATATATCCAGAGACCTAATCCAGTGAGTGTAAAACTTAAAACAGGCACCATAATCTCTCCTCCATATTGTAAAGAAAGCGAATTTCCCAGGCTTACGCCAAAAAATAAAATGAATGTATATAAAGAAACCGCAAGCCCGCGAACTTCAGGCAGAGAGCGTTGACTTATTAAGCCAATCACTCCGGGAATAGCGGTGCTAATCGCAGCCACAAATATCAAATGAAAAACCACTACGAACCAAATCGGAATCAGGGCAAAAAGATACTGGCCAAATAACGATATTCCCGCAGCTATTAATGCATAAGCTATGGTTCTTTCTGGCCCATACTTTGTGATAAACCTTGTCACCAACAAAGGCATCAACATACAGGGAATTGCCATCAACCTTAGACCCGCTGGATCCAAGTTAATGGTTGCTAAAGAAGTCGCAAAAGCGGGTTCTTGAGTTAAATAAATATAAAAACTAACTAGACTGGCCAATATGAAAAATGATGCCGCATAAGCTTTACGTAACGCATGAGAAAATAGAGTGGGAAGTACTGAAGAGATAATCGTTAAAACGCCCGTATGCTGACTAATCGTATGCCGATCTTTTAGCAATGAAATAGCCAAGAATGACAGCCCATAGCAAATACCAAGTATTAACATTGGCCAAAATAATCCATCAATAATCGTCGCTTCACCAAACCACTGACCGATAATGCCGGATAATAAAAAAGCACTGCTCATCAATGCAATACCACGCAGCTTATTTCTAATCTGAAGATTCTCACTCATCCAAGCTAATGCGACCGGAGGAAAAGCCGCTGCAAAGAAACCCTGAAATGCCCGCATTATGAGCACAGAAAGAAAATGGTCATTCAGAGCAATGGCAAAAGTTAGTGAGGTTAATACTACCATGGTAATCAACATGATTCGTTTGCGCCCAAAACGATCTGAAATGGGGCCCCAAATCAACATGCCAACGGCATAGAACAAAATAAAAGCTGAAGTAAGCAGCCCAATCTGCTGCTCGTTAACCCCCATAATACGACTAAGCAGTAATGTTACGGGCAACAAGAGATATAGCTGAGTGACGATACATAAAGCAGCTATTGGAAAAAAACATAGTGAACATAAGTCACGAGACAACCTTATCATTCCCTTACACTCCCCAAAATGAATTAACACAACAATAATTGTCGTTAAACTACAATTATTGAAGAAATAAAGCAATGATATTGTTTATCTATCTTTCTTTGATGGATAACGACTTTAGCGATAAGATGAAATGAGTCAGGATTCATACAGGTAATAAATAGCCATGAACAACAAAAAATCTGAAGACTTAGAACAGGCTTACTGTGATTTTTTAAGCAATGTGATTGTTGGTATTAGTGAAGTGTCCGAAATGACTGGGGTTCCAACCAGGAAATTAAGATATTGGCAAGAAAAGGGGATTATCCAGTCGGTTGATCCTGAAGCAAGTTCACGTCAATTTGATTTAGCTAATGTAAAAAAAATTCTGTTAATTCAGGAGTTAATTGAAGATGGCTACTCATTAGATGGAGCTGCGGCTAAAGTCGAGAAACGACTACAAAAGATTGGCAACTTACTCAATGTTATCAGCCTGTCTAAAATTATATAATTAAAAACATAGCGGTTTATAAATTATCAGTTATGTGGAAAGCCATTGATACTCTTTTGAATAACCAGAGTAATCCATCAAGTTTATCCTCTGTCTATACAACAGACCGGAGCATAATGAATGAAACTTAAAGAATCCGGCATCACTGATACACAGGTTGGCAAAAACGTCGTTATTTATTCACCCGTTAATATCTACGGATGTACTTTAGGGGACGACGTTTTTATCGGCCCCTTTGTTGAAATTCAAAAAAACTGCGTAGTCGGTCGCCAATCCCGCGTTCAATCACACACCTTCATCTGTGAGAATGTCAACATTGGTGAAAACTGCTTTATTGGCCATAACGTGACTTTCGCTAACGATCTTTTCACTCAGGGAGCGCCTAATCCCGACGCTTCAGACTGGCTACACATTATTATTGAAGATAATGTTTCCATTGGCAGCGGATCTACCATTCTTGCCGAAAAAATATGTAGTGGGACAGTGATTGGTGCCGGTAGTGTGGTAGTTAAATCCATTACTGAAAAAGGCATCTATGCCGGTAATCCAGCCCGATTATTAAGGAAGCTATGACGACTACCAGAAGATTCCCAATAACGTTAACTTAATTGTTGGACGCTATCGCTTCTCTAATAAATCCTTTACTGCTCTGTAAAGCCTGCTTTGCTTGTTCTGCACTCATGCCAGTTAATACCATTACAATGGCAGTTTTACAGTGGCGCTGGCATTGGGAAAGCGCATTTTCTGCCTCTTCTCGACTACATTCAGTAGCCTGCATCACTATATTCTTTTGTCTTTCCACCAGCTTGGCATTCGTCGCTTCTACATCAACCATCAAATTGCCATACACTTTGCCAATTTTAATCATTGAGCCAGTAGTCAGCATATTGAGCACCAGCTTTTGTGCCGTTCCCGCTTTCATCCGGGATGAGCCGGTAATCACTTCGCTACCGACGATAGGCGTAATGGCAATATCGGCCAACTGAGCGATCGGACTTTGTGGATTACAACTCACACTCATAACCTTGGCACCCAGCGATTTAGCATATTCCATCGCCGAAATAACGTAAGGTGTTCTACCACTGGCTGCGATACCCACTAAAACGTCTCGCTCGCTGAAACCAATCATCTTTAAATCCTGAATGCCCAACTCCAGACTATCCTCTGCATTTTCTACCGCTTTAAAAATAGCCTGATGACCACCAGCAATCAGGCCAATGACCTGCTCCGGCGGAGTACCATACGTTGGTGGGCATTCACTGGCGTCTAAAATGCCTAAACGCCCGGATGTTCCAGCACCACAGTAGATTAAACGCCCGCCGTGGATAAAAGCCTGACTGATAACATCAACCGCCTCTGCAATAGCGTTAATTTCTTTCTCTACCGCTAAGGCTACTTTTTTATCTTCATCATTAATAACCCTAAGCATGTCAACCGTAGAGAGCCGATCAATATCTTCACTGGCCTGATTACGGCTTTCAGTTACCATTTTGCTCAAATCAATTTTCATCGGTGTCACTCTGCGCTCAAGGTTATTAATATCTGCTTTTTAATTAAAGCAGATATCACAGCATGTCTAAATAGGGATTATGGAATGTTAGGAAGCAATGACCACGGTACAGTTAAACTAAAGGAAGATGTGACAGGCCAAGAACAGCTATCAACATCTTCCTTATTTAACAGACAACAATAATGGATAATTAACGCATCATACCCGGAGGCATCATACCTTTCATACCGCGCAACATTTTCGCCATGCCGCCCTTTTTCATTTTCTTCATCATACGCTGCATATCGTCAAACTGTTTTAGCAGGCGGTTAACATCTTGCACCTGCATACCAGAGCCCGCAGCAATACGGCGTTTACGTGAACCTTTGATGATTTCTGGGTTAGCACGTTCTTTGAAACTCATGGAGTTGATAATCGCCTCCATACGCACCAGCACCTTATCATCCATCTGTGCCTTGACGTTATCAGGGATCTGCCCAGCACCAGGTAACTTACTCATCATACTGGCCATTCCGCCCATATTACGCATCTGCTTTAACTGGTCGAGGAAGTCGGTCAGGTCAAAGCCATCACCCTTCTTCAGCTTGTTAGCCAGCTTTTCCGCTTGGGCGCGATCGACCTTGCTCTCAATATCTTCAATCAGGGAGAGCATATCTCCCATACCGAGAATACGCGAAGCAATACGATCCGGATGGAAAGGTTCTAACGCTTCAGTCTTTTCACCAATACCTAAGAATTTAATCGGCTTACCGGTAATATGACGAATGGATAATGCAGCACCACCACGAGCATCACCGTCAACTTTGGTTAGTACAACCCCCGTCAATGGTAACGCCTCGTTAAAGGCTTTAGCGGTATTTGCCGCATCCTGACCGGTCATGGCATCAACAACAAACAGGGTCTCCACCGGATTTAATGCGGCATGCACCTGCTTAATCTCGTCCATCATCGCTTCGTCAACGTGCAAACGACCAGCGGTATCGACAATCAGAACGTCATAAAACTTCAGTTTAGCCTGTTGCAATGCACGGTTAACGATATCAACCGGTTTTTCCTGTGCATCTGATGGACAGAAATCAACAGAAATGGCTTCCGCCAGCGTTTCTAATTGCCTAATCGCCGCCGGGCGATAGACGTCAGCAGAAACAACCAAGACTTTTTTCTTCTGTTTTTCTTTTAAGAATTTGGCCAGTTTCGCAACGCTGGTGGTTTTACCCGCCCCTTGTAAACCCGCCATCAAAATAATCGCTGGTGGCTGAGCGGCCAGGTTGAGACTGTTATTCTCTTCCCCCATTGCCGCTACCAACTCATCGCGAACAATTTTGACGAACTCTTGTCCCGGCGTCAGACTTTTATTAACTTCATGCCCTACCGCACTCTCTTTGACACGATTAATAAAGTCACGAACAACCGGTAAAGCAACGTCAGCTTCCAGCAATGCCATGCGCACTTCACGCAAGGTATCTTTAATATTATCTTCAGTCAGTCGCCCACGACCACTGATGTTGCGCAGCGTGCGCGATAGTCTATCGGTTAAGTTTTCAAACATCGTCTTATGCCCAACGTTATGATGATCCGCGATAGCGGTAAAAATTTTAGCGAGTATAACACGAACAATACTCAGGTTAGTTATCGATAGTTAGTGAGAATTGTTGGAGGGAAACGCCACTAACGCTATACTGAGGAAACTTTTTCCATGGTTTATGTCAACATTAATGATTATGCCTGTTTTTGCCATATTATCACTGATAGCGTACCTGACCAGTCTTGGCTTAATTATTCCCAGCCTGCTCAGAAAAAAAGGTCTTCATCGTCACTGGACGTTGATCTCGGCTTTATTCGCGCTTGTTTTTCATGGAATCTCGCTGCAACAGCGTATTTTTGACGTCGACAATGGTCAAAACCTGAGTTTATTGAATATCGCTTCCGGTACCAGTTTGCTGATTAGCGCGATCATGACGTTTGTTGCCTCAAAAGATCGCGGTTGGATTCTGTTACCTATCGTTTACAGTTTCTCAATCATTAATCTTGCGTTATCTAGCTTTAGCCCGTGGGAATTTATTACCCATCTGGAAGACAGCCCTACTCTGCTGATTCATATTGTGTTGGCATTATTCTCCTACGCCACGCTGATTATCGCTGCTCTTTATGCTATTCAGATTGCCTGGATTGATTATCAACTAAAAAATAAAAAATTACGCTTCAGTCCGGATATGCCACCACTGCTATCCATTGAGCGAAAAATGTTCCATATTACTCAGGTTGGTGTCATTCTTTTAACGCTAACGTTGACGACCGGCATATTTTATCTGGATAACCTACTGGACAAAGATAATCTGCATAAAACAACGCTGTCGGTCATGGCCTGGCTAATTTATTTAGTTTTGCTATGGGGCCATCATAGTAAAGGCTGGCGGGGACGCAAAGTCGTTTGGTTCAGCTTGAGTGGGGCATTTTTACTGACGATGGGCTATTTCGGCAGTCGATTAATACAAGCGCTGTTAGCACATTAAGCGACATTTTGTCCCACCTCTTCATATAATGAATATGGATATTAATACATAATTGTTGGAGGATAGACATCGGTGGACGACGTATCAACCGGTACGCTTATTATCATTTTAGTCATTATGGTTCTGATTTCAGCGTATTTCTCTGCATCAGAAACAGGAATGATGACGCTAAACCGTTATCGACTACGCCACCTTGCCAGTAAGGGCAATCGACAGGCGCGTCGGGTAGAAAAGCTGCTTCAGCGTCCCGATCTCTTAATCAGTCTGGTTCTTATTGGTAATAATCTGGTCAATATTCTCGCCTCCTCTCTGGCAACCATTATCGGTATTCGTCTGTATGGTAATGTGGGCGTTGCTATTGCCACCGGTATATTAACCTTCATTATTTTGGTGTTTGCAGAAGTCCTACCGAAAACCATTGCCGCCCTTTATCCTGAACGTGTCGCTTTTCCCAGCAGCGTATTACTCAAGCCACTACAAACCCTGATGGCGCCGTTAGTGTGGCTGCTTAATGGTATAACCCGCATTATTATGCATCTGTTTGGGCTACGTTCTGACATTAAAGGCAGTGATGCCGTCAGCAAAGATGAACTAAGAACTATCGTTAACGCTTCAAACCCGCTGATTTCACATCGTTACCAGAGTATGTTGTTATCCGTTCTGGATCTGGAAATTGTTAACGTTGATGACATTATGGTACCGCGTCAGGAAATTATCGGTATTAACGTCAATGATGAATGGAAAGACATTCTCAAGCAGCTGACGCATTCCCCTCATGGACGTATCGTTTTGTATCGCGACTCACTGGATGACGCTATTGGCATGCTGCGCGTACGAGAAGCGTACCGATTGATGATGGAAAAAAGTGAATTTACCAAAGAAATGATGTTGCGCTCGGCGGATAAAATTTACTTTATTCCAGAGGGTACTCCGCTAAATGTGCAATTAGTTAAATTTCAGCGTAATCGCGAAAAGGTCGGCATCATCGTTGATGAATATGGCGATATCCAGGGGTTACTCAGCGTAGAGGATATTCTGGAAGAGATCGTCGGTGACTTCACCACCTCAATGTCCCCTTCTTTGGCTGAAGAAGTCATTCCGCAAACTGATGGCTCTGTTTATATTGATGGCAGCGCCAGTATCCGCGAGCTCAACAAAGCCTTTGGTTGGCATTTGCCTACTTCAACAGCAAAAACCATCAATGGCTTGCTACTGGAGTACTTTGAAGATATTCCCGAAGTTGGCACGCACGTAGAATTTAAAAATTATTCGGTCGATATTATAGAAGTGAATAACAATATGATTAAGCAAGTATTGGTTCGGCCACTTAATGACGAACCTCCAGCCAAAAAGCTTAAGAGAAGATAACTTATTTACGTTAATCGCTAAAAAACCGCAAAAATGCGGTTTTTTAGCAAGTGCATCGGCCAATAGATAGCGCCTATATATGTAACTCTTTAAGCTTATCCGCTGGCAACGCTAACTCATCGTTCTTGTTAACCCGAATACCACTATCAATAATATGACGAGCGATCTCATGGGCTTCTTTCAAAGAATGCATTTCATAGGTACCACACTGGAATTCATTCAGTTCAGGGATCTTTTTCTGATCCTGCACTTTAAGAATATCCTCCATTGCCGCTTCCCATGCTTTCGCCACTCGACCTTCCTCAGGCGTACCGATCAAGCTCATATAAAACCCGGTACGACATCCCATAGGGGAAATATCAATAATCTCTACGCCGTTACCGTTCAAATGATCGCGCATAAATCCGGCAAACAAATGTTCAAGGGTATGGATGCCCTTCTCCGGCAGAATTTCCATATTCGGGCGACAAAAGCGTAAATCGAACACGGTAATTGTATCATCGTGTGGTGTTTTCATTGTTTTAGCAACCCGGACAGCCGGAGCTGACATACGGGTATGGTCAACGGTAAAACTATCTAACAATGGCATTTTCGTCACCTTTAAAAAAAAATAACTTTTTTTACTCTAACAGGAAACCTTTCAGAAAATAGCGAGTCTTACTAAATACAAGAACACTCGTTATCATCTTCCCTCAAAAGAGATGTTTATAGGCCACTAGATATGTGGCCTTTCTTTTATCCAATTAACGTTGGTTTTGCTCAGCTAAAAACGCATCAAAACTCAGCGTATCCTGTTGTTCCATCTCTTTCTGACGCTGAATAGAAGCAATACGTTCAGCTTCCAGCACCGTTTCAGTTAACACGCTCAGCGGTTCAGACTGCAGCATCTGACGATATTGCTCAGCTAATGCCAGACCAAAACTACCGACACCAACATCTTTAATCGCCTGTAGCATTCTACCGGAGAAGGTTAATTCAGGATTCTCAAAGGCTGAAACCAATTTATTGCAAACATCCTGATACTGAGAGTTTTTATTTGATCCATCTAAAACTTCCGCCACTCGCAATAAATCAACGAACAGTGATTTTCCAACGATTTCCAGCGGTTGACGTGCGGTATCACAGCCCATTCCGATAGTCTGGCCTGGTTTGCGTCCCTCAAGGATCACGCGATCCCAGTTATGGCGCGTACATTGAAGTTCTTCACTGCTCATTTCAGGCGCATCAGCCAAGGTACACCAAATTAAGAACAAATCGAGGAAGCGCGCCTGATCGGCATCGATACCAATAGGAGAGAATGGATTAATATCCAGCGCCCTAACTTCAATATATTCTACGCCACCGCGCAACAGAGCATCAGATGGCGATTCATCTTTACGGGTTACTCGTTTAGGACGAATCGGTGCATAAAACTCATTTTCAATCTGTAAAACGTGACTGTTGAGCTGCTGATAATGGCCATTTTTCTTCTCATCCAGATACTTAAACTGCTCTGCTGGAATAGAAATGGCTTTTTTCAGACCTTCTACATAAGTGGCTAAGTTATTGAAGGTAATACCCAGATTACTTTGAGCCGTATTGGTATACCCTAAATCACTCATTCGCAGTGATGTAGCATAAGGTAAATAGCAGGCACCGCTTTTCAGCTTCTCAAAAGGTAATTTGGTTGCTCGACCTTTGATAAAAGAAGAGCAAATCGCCGGAGAAGCACCAAACAGATAAGGTATCACCCAACCAAAGCGATAATAGTTACGAATCAGACGGAAGTAACCCTGCGAAATTTTATCTTTACCACTTTCAGCATCAGTAATGCCTTCTCGCGCCTGCCAGAATTCCAATGGTAATGAGAAATTGTAGTGAACGCCGGATATGGTTTGCATCAATGCGCCGTAGCGGTTTTTTAACCCCTCACGATATAGCGTTTTAAAACGACCTGCATTAGAAGTACCGTATTGAGCCAACTCGATTTTATCTTCAGAATTGATAAAGCACGGCATACTCAATGGCCACATTAATTCGCTACCCAGTTCACGGCTCACATGACGATGTATATCACGCAAGAAATCCAATGAATGATCCACACTGCGATCGACCGGGGTAATAAATTCTAATAATGCTTCGGCAAAATCGGTGGTTATCCATCGATGCGTTAACGCTGAACCTAAAGATTCAGGATGAGGCGTTGTTGCCAGATGACCATTCGGCGTAATACGCAGCGTTTCTCGCTCGATACCACGTTGAATACCATTTAAAGCTTGAGGATGCGCTTCCAGCCAGGATAGCGCTTTAGATACGTCCGGGATCAATTCGACCTCCCGTAATCAATATTCATACAACCTGCCAAAATAATTGGTTCATACACCGTTACCTTTCTCTTTATTAACTAAAAAAAGAGAGACCTTTCAGGGTTATCAACATCACGGCAATATAGCGTAGCGATTTCCCTATCAACATAAAAAAAGTGACTGACCACCAGGGTAAACGTAGCCACCCCGCTAACAAACATAATAAGTCACCCATAATAGGCAACCAACTTAATAACAGCGCAGGCGCACCAAAACGCTGTAGCCACTTCATGGCTAATGCTAAACGTGGATGATGTTTTGGTATCGGCGCTAAACGCCCAATAACAACATTCGTCAAACCACCCAACGTATTTCCAACTATTGCTACCGCCAGTAATAACAGCGGATCGGTTTCAACCGTCGTCAATAATGCCGCAAAAACGACTTCTGAATTACCCGGCAATAGCGTGGCGCTTAAAAAACTACTGCTGAACAATCCCAGTAGGGGTAAAGTATCACTCACAAATGACGCACATCCACGGCATCCATTCCCGCCGCTTTAGCTGCCTGAAGACCAAACGGCGCATCTTCAAATACCACGCAGGAAGCTGGAGCAACCTGCATAAGTTGAGCACAGCGTAAAAACGTATCCGGGGCCGGTTTATGGTTCTGAACATCATCAGCCCCCACAATCGCGGAAAAATAATCCCTCAATCCAACGTGCTGCAATAATCTTTCAGCAAAACCATGCATACTCCCCGTTCCCACCGCCATTGGCCGTTTATTACGGTAAGATTTTACCACTTCAACAATAGGTAAAGGTTTAACCATGTCCAACACTATCGACTCAACAATCTCAAACTTTTCCTGAGCCAATTTAAAAGGGTCCAAGTCTACCTGATAACTGTCGATCACAAACTCGGCAATCTTCCATGAAGGAGATCCGTTTAAGCCGATGACCGCTTGTAAATCCAATTCCATACCATACTTGGCCAGCACTTCACTCCAGGCTTGACGGTGCCCTTCTTCCGTATCCAATAATGTGCCATCCATGTCAAAAATCAGGCCCTGATAGCGGTCATACATGATAGCCCCCACAACGTTAAGTTAGATAGAGAACAAGCTATTTGGTTACTTTATCGTAAAACTAAATTAATGTCGCTTACTGAGTTAAATCTCGACCTCTCAGTATGAGCACTTAGCATTAACCCATATTTTCATAGGGTTAATGCTTAATCTACCTCATCAGGAAAATCATAATTAATTCAAAAAATATAGTTTTTATAACAATAAGTTGTAACAATGACGCGCTATAAATAGCGTGTTTGTGATGGATATGGCCTGAAGTTTCACTATAATGGCTACAGATTCGAAATATAAACTCACAATGTAAATAGTATTTATGCATCTTTATTTTCATTGGGATAGATGCGATATATGGACATGAAAACTGGAATACAAAAAATAAAATGAAAGGCGTTATTATCACAACTACAGCTCTTTTGCTGACCTTATCATTCAATACCGTCGCTGAAGAGGCGGCAGATGATGGTATTTGGGCAAGCATTAAGAATAACGTTAAAGAAACATGGAATTCCCCAACCAGAGATCTGTACGTTCCTTTAAATACGTGGCACAACCGTGCAACGTACGATAAAGAGAAAACGGACTCCTATAACGAGAGACCGTGGGGAATCGGCTATGGCGTTTCACGTTTTGACAGTGATGGTAACTGGCATTCTATTTACGCGATGGAATTTCAGGACTCCCACAATCAGATAGAACCCATTATTGGCTATGGCTACCAAAAGAACTGGTATCTGGGGAGCAATAATGACTGGCGACTGGGATTAGGCTTTACCGCAGCGGTTACCGCTCGACATGAATATAACTATATTCCAATACCTCTACCGCTGCCCTTATTTTCAATTGAATATAAGAAATTTGCGATACAAAACACGTATATCCCCGGTACCTATAATAACGGCAACGTATTGTTTACCTGGGCTCGCTGGCAGTTCTAGCTAAAATATCCTCAGGCAGGTCACGTTAACCCCCTTTCTTCAGGTAGATTAACGTGACCTGCCTGATTTTTTTCAATCCTGTTACTGAAATTCTATTATTATTAGTCATAGATGGAATATTAATAGCGCTTAACGCTATTGCCTGATGGCTTTATTAGCTATAGAGAGAATTTATGGATCAAGCTCAACCACATCCTTCCTTGAAAACGCGTCACAAAGAATATTCACTTATTCTGACGATGTTCACTATTCCAGTACTGTTATATTTACAGCACAGCACCAGCCTTCTGATTACTGTTTTAATCAATCTTCTGGCACTGGTCACTATTTTAGGCAGTGCATTCAGCGTTGTTCGCCATGCGGATGTTCTGGCTCACCGACTAGGAGAACCTTTCGGTTCATTAATTCTAAGTCTCGCGGTCGTTATTCTCGAAGTCAGCCTGATCTCAGCGCTGATGGTAACCGGTGATACCGGACCTACCCTAATGAGAGATACACTCTACTCCGTCATTATGATTGTGATGGGTGGATTAGTCGGCATATCATTGTTGCTGGGTGGCCGAAAATTTGCCACCCAGCATGTTAATCTGGCAGGCATTAAACAATACCTCACCGCACTATTACCCTTAGCAATTATCATTCTGGTGCTCCCTGCTACTCTGGCTAGCAGTACTTTCACATCAGGCCAGCTAATCGTCATTGCGCTCTTATCTGCTGCTATGTACCTGGTATTTTTGACGATTCAGACCAGAACTCACCAAAATCTCTTTATTTATGAGCATGAAGATGAAGGAGATGGCCCTGATGGCCACCACGGTAAACCATCAATCCATAGCAACGCATGGCATGCGGTCTGGTTAGTCATTCACCTCATTTCAGTCATTGCCATTACTAAGATTAATGCTGGTTCATTAGAGTATTTATTAACCGAGTTGCATGCTCCACCGCAATTTACCGGTTTTCTGATTGCATTATTGATTCTCTCCCCAGAAGGGCTTGGCGCACTGAGAGCGGTAATGGCGAACCAAGTCCAACGAGCAATGAATCTGTTTTTCGGCTCAGTATTAGCCACTATTTCCCTAACCGTTCCAGCTGTTGTAGTTATTTCTCTTATAACCGGTAAAAGTCTGGTATTTGGTCTATCAACACCGAATATCGTTTTGTTAGTGAGTATATTGCTGTTATGCCAAAGCTCATTTGCCACAGGCAGAACCAATGTATTAAACGGCGCTGCTCATTTAGCAATATTTGTTGCTTATCTGTTGGTTTTAATGATGGGATAACGCGTTAAATTGCAAACAAAACGCCACTCAAAAGTGGCGTTTTTACTTCACTCTGATTTTTCTCAGTCTCTAGACATGAATAGCAATGAACCTAAAATAACTCAATGCTCTTATGCTATTTCAGCACCGTTAAGCCCACAAAAATCAATTTATATCAAAAAACTCACAATCAGATATAGATTCAGACTTACTACCAGCACCACAATAATCCGACCAATATTCTGCATAATAAAACTGTTCACCATATCACCCATCAACTGGCGGTTGCCGGTGAAACTCAGCAGTGGAATTAGCGCCAACGCGATGCCAAAGCTTAAAAAAACCTGGCTGACAATCAGAATACGCGTTGCATCCATGCCACACAGAATGACAACAAACGAAGGGAGCATGGTTACACTACGACGTACCCACAACGGAATACGCACGTGGATAAAGCCTTGCATCACTACCTGACCCGCCATCGTCCCCACCACAGTAGAAGAAAGTCCGGCAGCAATTAAACTGAGACCAAAAGTGACAGTAGCAAACTTCCCTAGCAATGGTTCTAACGTAACGTATGCCTGATCTAACTCTGAAATACCAGTTTGGCCATTAAAATGGAACACCGCGGCGGCCATCGCCATCATGGATAAATTCACAAAACCAGCAATGGTCATGGCGATAGCGACATCCCATTTAGTCGCAGAATAGCGTTCCGCACGGCTCCCTTTGGAGTTTTGTGTCAAAGCGGAATGAAGATAAATAACGTGAGGCATAATGGTTGCCCCTAATACGCCCGCAGCCAGAAAAACGGCCTCTTTATTAGGTAAACCAGGCAATAACATCCCGGTGGAAAGTTCAGCAATATCAGGAGAAGAGAAAACCAGTTCAATAATATAAGCGCCAGCAACAAACAGCAAAAATGCGCCAATCACACGCTCCAGCGGCTTATCTCCACGGCTTTGCAGCATTAAAATAAGGAAAGTAATGATACCGGTGATAATGGCACCATTTAATAAACTTATGCCCAATAAGAGCTTAAAGCCAATGGCGGCACCAATAAACTCAGCCAAGTCGGTAGCAATAGCAATCAGTTCGGCCTGAACCCAATAAAACCAAACAACCGGGCGAGGAAAGCGATCGCGAATATGCTCTGCCAAGTTTTTGTTGGTAGCAATCCCCAGCTTGGCGGAAAATAACTGAACCACCATCGCCATAATATTGGCCCAAACCACAACCCAAAGCAGCTGATAACCAAACGCCGAGCCGGCTTGGATATTGGTAGCAAAGTTACCGGGATCAATATAACCAATCGCAGCAATAAAGGCTGGCCCCATCAATGAAAGCTTTATTTTTCTTGATAATTTGCTTGAGCGCACTGCGACACCTGAATCCGACATTATTATCCCTCCCGAATAATCACCACACCTTAATGATAATGATTCTTATTTAAATAACAAGATCATTAAACTGATTGCTAAGATAGGCGCAACTAAACAGCCGGGTAACATGTCACGTCAGGAAATAGAAGAAGACGTTACCTTATCAACGCAAGTTCTAGGGATATTATAATACAGCACGATAAAACCCACATCATCTATATAACAAAAAACCAATGAGCTGTAACAATAAATAATGAAAAAATTAACAATAGCCGGTTTTAATTAGAAACTTTTCTGAAAGCGTTTGAGCTTCTTTAGTGCCCAATCATAATGGCTGGACGTGGCCGAAATGAAGTAGGAACCTAAAGAAGCGCTTCCAGTCCATGGGTAATACTTTTTAGTAAATAACTGCTGATCATTATGGGACATAATCAGCGATTGTAATTCCCGATGAGAGGCATTCAGCTTCAGGCGCGCAGTTTCCAGACTCATCGCCTGATACTTCTGCCAGATGGCCTGATTTAATTCAGGGGTCGTACGCCAGGTATACCCTTCCGCTGGCATAATCGGCTTTTTACCTGCCATCCCTTCCCCATACCAGCGTAACATCATCAAATGCCATTCATACAAATGAACCATAACATCACGAATATTGCGATCCCTATCCTCAAATGGAAACACCATCTCCAGCACACTCTCGGGCAAGGAATCAATTAACACCACAATTTTAAAATAGTTTTCATCACTCAAGCTTAATAACTGTTGTTTATTCGTTGGCCGAGGCATAACGTCTTCTCTCTCAGATAACCGATATCCTCATCATATCTAAAGGTATTACCGTATCGTATTGATTTGGTGCAATGACGCAGCAAATTGACGAAAAAACAAACGAAAATGAGAGGTAGGCAGGGATCCACATCTCATACCACCAAAAGTCCCTTAACATGTTGATAAAACGCTAGTCGCCTCATATTTAGGCTAAATACTTTTTTACCCTCTCCTCCTCTAGAGAAATTCCATAATAGTTTTCACCACTATATAAAAACACCTATAAAAGTGTGTGTTAATTATTACCATACCACTAACTCTACAATTGATTTGAATAAGCTAATCCCGGTTTATCACTTAAATTAAATATTTTAACGCCAGAAGATAATTCAATACTTTACTTCCCAAATTTTCACTGTTATATTTCGGGAAATTTTTCGTGGAGATAAAAAATAATTGGACAGTATTAACTATAGCGACATAATTAAGGCAAGCTGACCAATCTCTTCGATGTTTAGTCGCTTGCCGAAACGGCGGGCGACATCACTTCTCATTTCTGACGTGCTGTATCCCCGAAATAAAAAATATTCCCTGACAGATATCAACTGTTATGGATTTTTTCGGATAATGAATATGTTAACTTACAGCTACGCACTCTTTCCTCCAGGCTCAACTGCACATTGATACTCAGTGTTAACTGAGGATATTTTTCTGTGTGCTAAATAGCACATGATTATTCTTCCTGTATTTATCGGAGGGAATCATGGCATTGACTCCTCTTGTTTTAAATTTACTGTTCGCTATGGGTTTCGGCGCACTTATCGGTGCCGAGCGCCAATGGCGTCAGCGTATGGCTGGTTTACGTACTAACGCATTAGTTGCAACCGGTGCAGCGGTATTTATTCTCAGCGCAGCAACAACATCACCGGATAGCCCTGGTCGGATTGCGGCACAGATTGTTTCCGGCATCGGCTTTCTCGGCGCTGGCGTGATTATGCGTGAAGGGCTGAACATCCGCGGCCTGAATACCGCCGCAACCCTATGGTGTTCCGCTGGCATTGGTGTGTTATGTGGTTTAAGCCAGTATTGGACGGCAGCCGTCGCTACGCTCGTCATTCTTTGCGCCAATATCCTACTGCGCGAAGCTGCTCAGCGTATCAATTTACAGCCGCAGCAACATGCAACCGAGTTGGATGTACGTTATAGAGTTCAAATTACCTGTAGCCCGGCAGATGAAATCATGGTCAGAACCCTGATTTTACAGGCGGTTAACTCTATGAGCATTCGTCTATGCTCGCTTTACAGCGCCGATGTCATTGAGTCCGGCTTATTAAATGTTTGTGCAGAAATATCGGGCACTCCGGCAGAACAAAAAGATATTGAGAATATCGTTTGCCGTGTCAGCTTAGAGAAAAGCGTTAGTGCGGTTCAATGGCAAATTGTTTCTGAACAACCTGCTTAACCATAATTAAAATCCGATCTTATCGTTAATAGTAAATATAAGATCGGATATAACTCGTTGAATAAGGAGTATCTATGTCAGAACCACCGGAGAAACCTCCACCTTAATTTATCTGGGCTATATCCACGTATTTCCCTGATAAAAAAATAACTCATCGCAACGAATTTTCACCTTATTTATTAAGGCGGGATTCCTACGCTTAAAATATAGAAAAGTTGTATATAGAGATACGTGCTATGAAATATATAAACAACAATAATAACCATAAAAAAATGCGCCTTAATGAAAAAAATAAGGCCCCTTTTATTATTGAAAGAGAAGCTAAAAATAATCTGGAAAGAACCCTGTCAAACCTGATGACTAACCGACAAGGGCTGGACGAAGATGAAGTCAAAGACCGTCAGGAACTTCATGGTAAAAATCAGGTCGTTCATGAAAAAGCGCCAGCCGCTATCATTCAACTGATTCAGGCATTTAATAACCCGTTTATTTTTATCCTGCTGATTCTGGCCGCCATCAGTTTCTATACTGACTATTGGATGCCCATGAAACAGGGTGAAGAAACAGAACTGACCGGTGTGACTATCATTGTTGTGATGGTATTACTCAGTGCTCTTCTGCGCTTTTGGCAGGAATTCCGTACTAACAAAGCGGCGGAATCCCTGAAATCGATGGTTCGCACCACCGCGACAGTTTTACGACGCAAACAAGATTTCTCTCAGCCAGAGAAACACGAAATTGATATTCAGCAGCTGGTGCCAGGCGATATCATTTTTCTCTCTGCGGGCGATATGGTGCCTGCTGACGTCAAAATTATTGAATCCAGAGATCTCTATATTAGCCAAGCGGTGTTAACCGGTGAATCATTACCGATTGAAAAGTATGACACCCTTGGTGACGTGATTCTGAAATCCAATGACACCGTTAAGCCTAATACGAATACCGATGATTTACTGGCAATGCAGAATATCTGTCTGATGGGGACTAACGTTACCAGCGGAACAGCGACTGCAGTGGTGGTGGCTACGGGTGCTCAAACCTATTTTGGTTCACTGGCTAAATCTATCGTGGGTAGCCGAACTCAAACCTCTTTTGACCGTGGAGTAAATAGCGTTAGCTGGCTATTAATTCGTTTTATGCTGGTTATGGTACCGATTGTATTGTTAATCAATGGGTTTACCAAAGGTGATTGGGGTGAAGCCGCACTATTTGCGCTAGCCGTTGCCGTTGGCCTAACGCCAGAAATGTTGCCGATGATTGTCAGCGCTAATCTGGCTAAAGGCGCTATCGCCATGTCTCGCCGTAAAGTTGTGGTTAAAAGACTAAACGCAATTCAGAACTTTGGCGCGATGAATATCCTGTGTACGGATAAAACCGGTACCTTGACGCAGGATCGCATTATTCTGGAACAGCATCTTGATGTTAACGGACAGAATAAGAGTGAAATCCTTAATCTGGCATGGTTAAACAGTTTTCATCAGGATGGTATGAAAAACCTGATGGATCGGGCGATTATTCATTTCGCTGAGGGAAAACCGGAAATTGACGCCATGCGGCGCTACAGAAAAGTGGACGAAATCCCTTTTGATTTCGTACGCCGTCGTTTATCTATTGTGGTGCAAGATGAAAAACAGCACCAACTGCTGATTTGCAAAGGCGCGGTTGAAGAAATGCTCTCCGTCTGTAGCCATATAGAAAAGAACGGCGCTATCCTCCCTTTAGATTCGGCTGGCCGTCAGGCCTTACTGGAACAGGCCAATGGTTATAATCTGCAGGGATTTCGCGTACTGATTCTCGCCGTGCGTGAACTTTCCACCGCAGAACATCGTACCCAGTTCAGCGCGAGTGATGAACACGATCTGATCCTCAAAGGATTTCTGACCTTCCTTGATCCACCGAAAGAGAGTGCCGCTAAAGCCATTGCCGCATTACGTGAAAACGGCGTAGTGGTTAAAGTTTTGACTGGTGATAACCCAATAATTACCAGTAAAATTTGCCGAGATGTTGGGCTTGAGCCAGGTATCCCGCTATTGGGTAACGAAGTTGAACTATTCAGCGATGAAGCCTTAGCAACCGAGGCCGAACAACGCACAATATTTGCCAAACTGTCCCCATTACAAAAGTCACGTATTCTGCGAGTCTTACAGTCCAAAGGACACACCGTTGGCTTCCTCGGTGATGGTATTAACGACGCGCCAGCGTTAAGAGATGCAGACGTAGGTATTTCTGTTGATACCGGAACCGACATTGCTAAAGAGTCATCAGATATTATTCTATTAGAAAAAGATCTGATGGTATTGGAGGCCGGCGTTATTAAAGGACGTGAAACTTTCGGTAATATCATTAAATACCTGAGCATGACCGCCAGTTCCAACTTCGGCAATGTATTCTCCGTGTTGGTTGCCAGCGCATTTATTCCATTTTTACCGATGTTAGCGATTCATTTGCTGATTCAAAACCTGATGTATGACATTTCTCAACTGTCATTACCATGGGACAAGATGGACAAAGAGTTCTTACGCCAACCGCGTAAATGGGATGCTAAAAACATCGGCCGCTTTATGATCTGGGTTGGGCCAACGTCATCCATCTTTGATATTACAACCTTTGCTTTGATGTGGTTCGTATTCTCAGCGAATAGCGTAGACCAGCAATCCTTATTCCAGTCAGGCTGGTTTATTGAAGGATTGCTATCACAAACGCTGGTGGTACATATGCTACGCACCCAGAAGATTCCATTTATTCAAAGCCGGGCAGCGCTCCCGGTTATGCTAATGACCGGTTTGGTTATGGCTATTGGTATCTATATCCCCTTCTCTCCACTTGGTCATGTCGTCGGACTGCAACCGCTACCGTGGTCATATTTCCCATGGTTGGTAGGGACATTGTTTAGCTACTGCGTTGTGGCACAAATGATGAAACGCTTCTATATCCGCCGCTTTGGTCGCTGGTTCTGATAGTAACCACTCATATCCCGCCACTGCGCGGGATATAACGCCAGATAAAAGAAAGAACACCGGCGCCATTCCAAATAGGCGGGAGGCAGAAAATGAGAAATATCGATTATTCTTTCATTGAGGCACTGCGCATGCGTTTAACAATATGGTCTGCGCATATTCTGATGCGCTGTACCCTCTATGGTTATCATCTACGATTACTTAGCTCGAAGCAGGCAATCAATAACGTCGCTTACTCGACCCATTTGGTTAGACAGGCGCTGATTCAACTAAAATTAAGAAGAGAAAAGAGAAAGTTAAAGGGCAAGCGAACTTCACAATAGCAAGTTCCCAGACGCAAAAAAGCCGACGATTAAGTCGGCTTTCTTTAATTTGGTGGAGCTAGACGGGATCGAACCGTCGACCTCTTGCATGCCATGCAAGCGCTCTCCCAGCTGAGCTATAACCCCAAAATCACACGATGTATATCTGGTAACAACATCGTTAAGACGGGCGCATAATATGAAATATAGGCGAGGTCTGTCAATCAGTAATTCACATAAATAAACTGAATGCTGAAAAAGAGAACAAACCGGTAGATTTATACGCCACAAAACATAAAAACCGGGCTTTTTACCACCCGGTTTTTATTAAGTACTTCTCAACGAGCTGTCATTATTATTGTTGGGCTTCACGCTCAGCAATAAAAGCTAATGCACGATCGATACGAGTCAAACTACGCGTTTGACCAATTGCGTGTACCGTTGCATCGACTCCTGGAGATTGACCACAGCCAGTCACGGCAACGCGAAGTGGCATACCCACTTTACCCATCCCGACTTCCAGCTCTGTCGCCGTATTCTCAATGGCCTGATGAACGTTTTCCAGCGTCCAATCACTGATAGCACTTAATTTAGTACGAACCAGCTCCAACGGCTCTTTAGCAACCGGACGTAAATGTTTTTTCGCCGCATCTGCATCGAACTCATCGAACTCTTCATAAAAATAACGGCAAGACTGCGCCATCTCTTTTAACGTCTTACAGCGCTCGCCCAGCAGTTTCACAATTTCAACCAGCTGAGGACCATTCTGAGTGTTAAAACCCTGCTCATGAATATGCCACGACAAATGAACAGCAACATACTCTGGCGGTAAATGATTAATATAATGATGGTTCAGCCACTGTAACTTTTCGGTATTAAAAGCACTGGCCGACTTGCTCACCGCATCCAGAGTGAAAAGTTGCTTCATGTCATCAATGCTGAAAATTTCCTGATCGCCATGAGACCAACCCAAGCGAACCAGATAGTTCAATAAAGCTTCAGGTAAATAACCGGCATCGCGATATTGCATAACGCTGGCTGCGCCATTGCGTTTGGATAATTTCTGTCCATCATCCCCGAGAATCATCGAAACGTGAGCATATTCAGGAACCGGCGCGCCCAAAGCTTTCAGGATATTAATCTGACGTGGGGTATTATTGATATGATCTTCACCGCGTATTACATGGGTAATTTCCATATCCCAATCATCAATCACTACGCAGAAGTTATAGGTCGGTGAACCATCAGTACGACGAATAATCAAATCATCCAGTTCCTGATTAGCAATTTCAATCGGGCCACGGATTTGATCGTTAAAAATAACTGAACCGTCTAATGGATTGCGGAAACGCACTACGTGTGGCTCATCAGCACTATGTGAACATTGACTATCGCGGCAATGGCCGTCATAACGCGCTTTTTCACCCCGCGCCATTTGCTCTTCACGTAACGTTTCCAAACGCTCTTTGGAACAATAACATTTATACGCCGTTCCAGCCGTTAGCATTTCATCAATCACAGAGTTATAACGATCAAAACGCTTAGTCTGAAAATATGGACCTTCATCCCAGTCAATATTCAACCAGTTCATACCATCCATAATGGCATCAATCGCTTTCTGGGTTGAACGTTCAAGATCGGTGTCTTCAATACGTAAAACAAACTCACCGCCAAAGTGACGGGCAAAAAGCCAGGAATAAAGCGCTGTACGAGCACCACCTACATGTAGATCGCCCGTTGGACTTGGAGCAAAACGTGTTTTTATTTTCATGGACATTGAGCGTTAGCCTTGTTGCAGGATTTAGTCAGCAAATATCAATTTCATATCTGTCTTTCGCAATTAGTGGCGCACATTCTATCATCCCGGACTGAATCCTCAATGTTCTGAGCGCTATCAAAAGCGATATAATATGAAAAAATCGATGCCGACTGTCTAAATTTACGACGAACAGTACGTTTCATTGAAAAAATCATTGACTCAATTAGTCTGTTCCCTATAATGCACCTCCACACGAGAAGGGTGATTAGCTCAGTTGGTAGAGCACCTCCTTTACACGGAGGGGGTCGGCGGTTCGAGCCCGTCATCACCCACCATTTCTTGTGATGTGCAGTAAAAGTAGAGTATAAAGTTTGGGTGATTAGCTCAGTTGGTAGAGCACCTCCTTTACACGGAGGGGGTCGGCGGTTCGAGCCCGTCATCACCCACCATATATTGGGTCGTTAGCTCAGTCGGTAGAGCAGTTGACTTTTAATCAATTGGTCGCAGGTTCGAATCCTGCACGACCCACCAATTTAAAGCGTAGTTTGAAAGATTAAATTATGCTGGATGAGAACCTAAAGGTTCAAGTCGAATATTAAGAGCGCATAAGGCGCTTTTTTTATAGCAGTATCGTCATGCCCGGGTGGTGGAATCGGTAGACACAAGGGATTTAAAATCCCTCGGCGGCAACGCCGTGCGAGTTCAAGTCTCGCCCCGGGCACCATTTCTAATTATTCTTATCTTCCTCAGTTCCCTTTAATACCAATTCCTGTACTTTCTCTCTATAGACAATTTTCTATTGTTTCTATGACGCCTTGCTCTGACTAAAGCAAAAACACGTTAATGACAAAAAAACACGACAACATCTGTAACGCATACGTCTGAAAGCAGCTAAATGAGCAGCAGCCTCTTCCTTGTACTCATTTTCTCGGGAGTACAGAAAAGAGGCTTCAACTTATCTGGTACCTTTTAGAGGCCTAATCACACTATCCAATCCCTCTATCTTAAGGGCTAAAGTCAACTCCATAAGTTGCCCCAAAGCACCCGCAGGAAATCCCTTTTTCGCAAACCAGAGCAAATACTCATCAGGTAAATCTACCAACATTCGCCCTTTGTATTTACCAAAGGGCATTGGCGTATTGGCAATTTGAATCAAATGTTCTTTTTCTAGCATCCGCTATTCATCCAGCAAACGTATCATTTCAGCTTCATCAATCACCGGAACGCCCAGTTCCTGAGCTTTCGCTAACTTGGAACCCGCCGCTTCGCCAGCAATCACTATATCGGTCTTTTTAGATACGCTGCCGCTCACTTTAGCCCCAAGCGCTATCAATCTGGCTTTAGCATCATCACGGGACATTAGGCTTAACGATCCGGTGAGCACAACAGTTTTACCGGCAAAATGACTATCAATCTCTTCCGCAACGATAACTACTGGTGCCGGCCAGCGAATGGCAATCTCCGGCCCCGTCAGTTCACTAATAATCTTCTGATTATGCTCTTCTCGAAAGAAATTAAACGTGTGTTTAGCCACAACTTCACCGACATCCTGCACCTCTTTCAATGCATCTATATCCGCCGCCTGAAGCGAATCTAAATCACCAAAATGGCTGGCCAGACTGGATGCCGTAGTTTCACCAACTTCACGAATACCTAAACCAAACAGGAAGCGAGCAAATGTGGTATTTTTTGATTTATCTAATGCCGCAATGAGATTCTGTGCCGATTTAGGCCCCATGCGTTCCAAACGCGTCAGAACACCAATAGATAAACGATATAGATCCGCTGGTGTATGGACATATTCTTTATCCACCAGTTGCTCAATAATTTTGTCCCCCATCCCTTCCACATCCATTGCTCGGCGGGAAACAAAATGCTTCAGCGCCTCTTTTCGCTGAGCACCACAAACCAAACCACCAGTGCAGCGAGCAACCGCTTCACCTTCAATTTTCTCAATGTTGGAGCCACAAACCGGACAGTGAGTCGGGAACACGATTTCTTTAGCGTCTATAGGCCGCTCTGAGGCGATAACCCCAACAACCTGAGGGATAACATCCCCTGCCCTGCGAATCACCACAGTATCGCCAATACATAGCCCTAACCGAGCGATTTCATCGGCATTGTGTAAAGTAGCATTACTGACGGTAACACCCGCGACAGTAACCGGCTCCAAACGAGCCACTGGAGTAATGGCACCGGTACGTCCCACTTGGAACTCTACGTCACGAACAACCGTCATTTGCTCCTGAGCCGGAAATTTAAACGCAGTTGCCCAACGGGGAGCCTTCGCTACAAACCCCAATCTTTCCTGAAGAGCCAAATCATCGACTTTAATCACTACGCCATCAATATCAAAACCCAGATTAGCGCGCTGCTCCTGTACCTGCTGATAAAACTCCAGTACCTGCTGACTACTCTTACACAAACGGATGCGATCGCTAACCGGCAATCCCCATTGCTTAAACTGCATCAACCGCTGCCAATGGCTGTTTGGCAGCTCCCCACCTTCAATCAAACCAACACCGTAACAGAAAAAGGTTAACGGTCTTTTAGCAGTAATTCGGGGATCCAACTGACGTAAAGAACCAGCGGCCGCATTACGTGGGTTGGCAAAGATTTTTTCATGATTACGACGAGCGTGTTCGTTCAGCTTTTCAAAACCGGCTTGAGGCATGAATACCTCTCCGCGCACTTCGAGACGCTGTGGAATATTATCGCCATTCAAACGAAGTGGAATTGCCCCGATAGTTCGCACATTGGAGGTAATATTTTCCCCCGTAGTGCCATCACCACGCGTCGCCGCCTGCACTAACTTGCCATTCTCATAAAGCAGGCTGACGGCTAAACCATCCAGCTTTAGCTCACAACAGAATGTAATCTCTTCATCACTCTTCAGGCGGTCGTGCAGACGCTTATCGAATGCCAAATAACTTTGCTCATCAAAGACGTTATCCAGGGACAGCATCGGTACTTCATGGGTGACCTGATCAAATGCAGAAAGAGGAGCAGCCCCTACCCGTTGGGTTGGAGAGTCATCAGTAATCCATTCAGGATGCTCAGCCTCAATATCCCGTAATTCACGCATTAAACGATCGTATTCTGCATCAGGAATCTCCGGCGCATCGAGTACGTGATACAAGTACTCGTGATGACGAAGTTCATTGCAAAGCTGAATTAAGCGTTGTTTAAGAGATTCCATAACTCACCGATAATGATAAAAAACCCCCGACAAGCGGAGGTTTTATTGAATAAATAGGTAATTAAATTACACCTTGGCTAATACAGCTACTTGGCCGTATTTTCGATAACTTCTCTGATTTGAGCCTTATAGGTCTCTAACTTCTGTGGCGTAATCATATGACGCGCTTCATCAAGTACCACACCACCGACATCATCAGCAATACGCTGGGCTGATTGCAGCATCAGTTTAAAGTTCTGATGTGCATCACCGTAGGACGGCACCATCATAAACATTGATACGCCTGGCGTAGAGAAATCAGCCATATGTTCCGGATCAAAGTAACCCGGCTTGACCATATTTGCCAGACTAAATAACACCGGACCGCTACCTGCTGGATCGACATGGCGGTGAAATATTCCCATCGCGCCAAATTTAAATCCTGCATGAAGAATACTTTGCAGTAGCGGCTCACCTGCAATACTGCCGCCGTTAAGCGCTGAAACGTGCAGAACAATCACCAACTCTTTTAACTTATCCGTTACCTGAGCTTTGGTTTCCTGCTGTACATTTTCAGGAACAGGAATAATTTCAGATTCAACTGGGGCAGACTTAACCGGTTCTTCAACTAAAACATCGTCGAAAGACATCTGGACGGGAGAAACCTCCTCCTGATGGTCATTAACTAACGGTTGCTTCTCCATTTCATCATGAACAATCAAAGGATCAACTGTCGGCTCGACTTCCGGCATAGATAAAGGATCGGATGCCTGAGTTTGTGCGGAGATATGACGTACTCGTACCTCACCAACACCTTCGTCAAGTGACTCAAATGATTGTTCAACTTTCTGCGTTATACTCCGTTTCTTCAACGGCTTATCACGAAAAATTGACGAGCGCTCTTTACGACTTGTCCATAAGCCGTGTATTAACAACGCTAAAATGGCTATTGCTCCAACTACTATCAATACTAGACGCAAATTCTGCATCATTGCTATCTCTGCTTTTCTAATACATGCCACCGCGGCAAACATTTACTCTACTAATCTATTTGTCCGCGTATCCAAGTGCAAGCCTAGGCTTGTTTTTATTAATAATAAATACAACTTCTTTACTTTTTTGCTTACTTTTTCATCTTCACAAAGTTCGTAATATATTTATCATAGATTATGATAACCTGATTTGCGCTTATAACTGGAACTTTTAATGCATGACCATACATTCTGACAAACTTAATCAAACATCCAAAAGTGGCTTTCACTATATCACACAAGGGTTTAAGCTGGTTACCCTTCCCGGCATTAAACGTTTTGTTTTGATACCGCTATTAATCAATATTACCTTAATTGGCGGTGCATTCTGGTGGTTATACAACCAATTAGGTGTATGGATCCCCGCTATTATGAGCTATGTACCCAATTGGTTGCAATGGTTAAGCTATCTATTATGGCCAGTGGCTGTTATCACTATTTTACTCATCTTTGGCTACTTCTTTAGTACGTTAGCCAACTGGATAGCCGCACCGTTTAACGGCTTATTGGCCGAAAAACTGGAAGCCAAGCTCTGCGGGAAACCTTCAGCAGATACCGGCATGGTCGATCTGATCAAAGATTTACCCCGAATCATGAAAAGAGAGTGGTTGAAATTAGTTTACTATCTGCCACGTGCTTTATTACTGCTCTTACTCTACTTTATCCCAGGAATAGGCCAGATCGTGTTCCCTGTTTTATGGTTTCTCTTTAGTGCCTGGATGCTTTCAATCCAATACAGTGACTATCCATTCGATAATCATAAGGTCAGCTTTGGAGAGATGAAACGAACATTAGGTCAGGACAAACTCCGCAACCTACAATTCGGTGCCGTCGTTAGCTTATTCACCATGGTGCCGTTTCTGAATTTATTCATCATGCCGGTGGCAGTATGTGGAGCTACGGCGATGTGGGTGGATAGGTATAGGGCTGGATTGATTGGGGAATAATTAGAATTAATATGGCCCATTATATATTGGGCCATATACTAAAATTAAATCAATTTACGACATATATTTGACAGAGCAGCTTGCCAGTCAGATTCAGATATATTGGGATACTGCCTAATTTTTTGGCAATCTAAAACGGAGTAAGTTGGTCGGGCAGCTGGCGTTGGATACTCATCAGTTGTAATTTCTTTAACTTCAGGATTTCCTGCATAGCCGGCATTTCTGGCCTGCTCAAATATAGCCTTAGCAAACTCAAACCAGCTAACCTCTTTATCACCACAATAATGGTAAACTCCACCTTTAACGTCGCCATATTCTATTAATTGAACAATAGTCCTAGCAATATCTCCAGCATACGTCGGACACCCTCGTTGATCCGCAACGATAGATAAGCTTTGGCGATCGGCTCCTAATCTCAGCATCGTTTTTACAAAGTTATTACCATATTCGCTAAACACCCAAGCTGTGCGAATAATAATAGCTGAATGATTTACCTCTAAGACTGATTGTTCACCATTGAGTTTTGTTAAGCCATATACTCCAAGAGGATTCGTTATATCCTCTTCCTTATAAGGTGTAACTGCTCGGCCATCAAAAACATAATCTGTCGAAACATGTATAAGCTTAGCATTTGATATAAGTGCTGCTTCTGCAAGATTTTGTGGACCAATAACGTTCACTAACGTTGCTATGTCGGAGTCTGATTCAGCTTTATCTACAGCAGTATAAGCAGCAGCATTGACAATAATATTGGGTTTAAAAGAATCGATTACATCAAATACAGCCACACGATCGGTTATATCTAAAGATTTTGCATCAGTCTGCAGAATAATCCAATCTTTCGGTACCCGATCTTGAAAACATCGTCCCAATTGCCCATCAGCACCTGTAAGCAATACTCGCATTAAAAAAGATCCTTAAATGTTTTACCTAATTTATCTTTTTCTGACAGTATCGGATTATCAATAGGCCAATCCACAGCAACATTTGGATCGTTCCAAATTAAACAACCTTCACTTGCCGGATTATAATAATCCGTACATTTATACTCAAAATCAGCAAGATCGGATAAGACCACAAAACCATGAGCTAAGCCAGGAGGAATCCAAAACTGAGTCTTATTTTCTTCTGAAAGAATAGCCCCTTCCCATTGACCAAATGTAGGAGAGTCAGGACGAATATCAACCGCGACATCGAACACCTCCCCTCGAACAACGCGAACTAACTTACCCTGAGGATTAGAATGTTGGAAATGGAGACCTCTCAACACCCCCTTCTGAGAACGAGAATAATTATCCTGAACAAATTCAAGATCAATATCTAGCATTTCCTGATAACGTTTTTTTTCGTAAGTCTCAAGAAAGAAACCTCGGGCATCACCGAAAATTTTAGGTTGGATAATTTTTACACCGAGGATTTTTGTGTTTAATACAATCATATTTATACTCTAATAATAGATAATATATTTAATTATTCATTAAAATCTTCACATATTCATTAGATATTACTGACCAAGTGTATTTTTTTTCTGCTATTTTTTTCATTCTATCTCCACAAAAATAACGTTCTGAATCAGAAATATCATTCAATATATTGATTAATTCATCACTCGTTGAAAAATAATAACAATTATTTTCTGTAGTATATCGATTGTAATTACAATCGAAGGCTAATATTAATTTTGAAAAGTGCATTATCTCAACCAGAGAAGGATTTGTACCTCCTGCTGAGTGTCCGTGGACATAGTATTTACACTTACTTCTATATAGAGAAAGAATAGAAACATCATATATTGGATCTAACATAGTTATATTTTTATTATTTCTATACTTTGATAGCAGATTAATACCGTATTCACTATTTTTCCAATTACCTATAAAAACAAGATTCTCTGAAGTTTTACTAAATGCATCAAGCACAATGTGAACATTATTTTCTGGCTCTATACGGCATAAAGATAAAGCAAACTGCTCGTTATAGGGTAAAACATGAGATACATCTATATCATTAATTATATTTGCATGATCACCACCATATGCAATAGTTACAGAATCTTTTTTATATTCCTTAGTAACATAATCTGATATACCTTGATTATCCGAAACTATAACATCAGAAAATTTAACAGCTATACGTTCTGACATTTTTAAAAAAAATTTCGCCCCTTTCCCCCATTTATCTCTACGCCACTCCAATCCATCTATATTTGTTATAATTTTTGCTTTAGAAAACAGTCTAAAAACAGGAAGGGCAATGGCACCAGATACCCCCAAAAGAAGAATAGAATCAGGTTTATATTTTATTGAAGTGAAAAGAGAGATAATGTCATAAAAAATACTAGAAATACCATTAGCATTAATATTAATATAGACAGTTGAAGCATCCTTATATGATGTAAGTTTTTCACTATAGGATTTTGAAGAGCAAAAAACTATATAATCAAGCTCTTTATTATCTATTAAATTATCAACAAGTGTTTCAAATCCGCCATAACATGCAGGAACACCAACAGTGCCTATAACTGCTACTTTACATTTTGATTTCATCGAAGTTATATTTTCCATTATTTTATACAAGTAGCAATAATCTTGACAATCGATTTTGAAAAATTATCTAGCGAAAAATTTCTTTCATAACTCAGTCTTGCAAAAACTGAAACTTTAAGTAGGTCCATATTATCATCTAAAATTTTCGTAATAATATCACCAAATTCATTTATATTACCGGGTTCAATAAGAAAGCCATTAACACCATTCTCTATAATCTCTGCCGCACCACCGTTATTAGTTGTAATAACAGGGATACCAGCTCTTAGTCCTTCTAAAACAGTAGTTGGAAACGGATCAGCCATGATGGATGGAACGAGTAAAACATCACAACAAGTTGATAAATTTTCTGAAATATCCTGAATAAAACCATGAAACACAAAACATTCATTTAAATTATTCTTATTTACTTCATTCTTAAATTCATCAAACAATCCCTTTCTATTTGGAGGACTATCACCAACAATATGAAACTTAACACCTTTAAGTAATGAAGAGGGCAATTTTTTTATTGTATCTAGCAAAAACCAATGCCCTTTTTCTGGCATAACCCTTCCTACCAAATAAAAATTATATACGTTATTTTTATCGAGCCTGGAGAATGTTTCTCTCTGTTTATAACATTCAACATCGGGAATACCATTATATATTAGTAAGACATTCTTACTGTTATCAATACCACTTACATAATTTTTTACTCTATTTGATACACATACAACAACATCTGAAAACTTCTTAGAACAATAAGAAATAAATTTTCCATGAGGTGAGTTATCTAACACTTCATGACAATGAGTTAGCACAGATAAAGAAGATAACTTAGATAAAAATGAAACAGAAAAACATGCAAAGGTATTAACATAAACAAGCTTTATAGACCCCTTATTCTTTCTCAAAAAACTATAAAACTTAAAATTATTAATTACCCACTTTAATACTCCCAATGGAGTAAACATTTTTCGGTGTATAATAGGTAAACAGGGCATTTCTACAAATTTAACTGATGGATTCTTAATTATTGACTGTAAATCCCCTGAAATACGAGGCACAATAATGTCACAATCATATTCCTCAGAATCTAAAGAGTTTATAACATAAGCAAGAATTCTACTTGCACCATAAAGATCATCAACTGGGTGTACAAATATTATTTTTTTCATTTTCAAAACATATAAAATAAATAATCTGGAAGAAAGTTTCTTGGCCCCCAAATAAGGACAGTAATCAGTACTTGAACTGAGGCCAGTGAAACATACAATACTTTATTTTTACTAGGAAAAATATTTTTTAATATAAAAAACAAAACGTAAGGAAATAAGATTTGTGAATATAGGAGAACTCTATCATAAATAATAACATTCCCTTTAAATATAGAAGCAAATATTACCCCCCAAACATAAACAATAAAAATATTTTCTTGTAATTTATTTATTTTTACTTTTGAAAAATAAATAAATAAAAGAGAAATTATGATTGGGATATTTTTTTGATCTAATGATGCTGCACCAATAACTCCTACCCTGACTACTCTAATATACTCGGTTAATGATTGTTTAAGTATTGGTATATATTCTCCCACGACCTCAGCAAGAAAAATATATATGTTATCAGGAATAGGAATCAATGAGATAAAAAGACCAATCAGACAATAATAACGTCTAAATTTTATAAAGGACAGTATAAAAAAAACTAACGTTAAAATTGCAGCCTTGTGGAAAAGAATAGCGACAAACAATAATAATAAAAATAACCGATTCTTTGAATAAAGTAATAAACCTAACAAGGATATAATAATAGCTAACCCTTGCCTATAAATATTAAAATTAAGTTGATAAAAAATGAAATAGCTAGTAAAAAAAATAAATAACAATATATAATTTTCTCTATCACATAACTTTAATAGATAAAGTAGTAAAAAATTAATGATTACAGCATAAACAATAGAAAAAAAGAAAAAATCATTACTAAAGAATGAAATGAAGTCATTTAGGTAATTTAACCCTAACTCATCTAATTTATAATAATTAGAGTCTAAAAAGATATGGTAATACATCACCATATCTTGCCCATAAAAAATATCTCTTGATGCTATCAATAAACACCATAATAATACTATTAAGAATCCCGACAAGACCGTTTTTTGAATACAGTTTAGCCCATAGAGAAATAAAGAAATAAAATATAAACTAATAAAATACATTATTCCCTTACTCGCTTAATTACGGCAGGTACTCCAGCAACAACTGCATATGGAGGAACACTCCTAATAACAACAGCTCCAGCAGCAATAATAGCCCCACGACTTACAGTTACCCCATCTAAAATAGTAACATTAGCCCCAATCCAAACATTATCCTCAATAATAATTCCCTGTTGACTAACTCCCTGATCTTTTATATCGATATTGGCACTGTCAAATAAATGATTTTCAGCTATTAATGTCAATCTTGGCCCTGCCAATACATTATTTCCAATAATAATATTTCCTGCGCAGCCAATATAAGAATAAACACCTATTGCCGAACCATTTCCCATAGAAAAACCTTCACCTTGAGTACCACGATATAGACTTGAAGGCCTTATCATTGTCCCTTGACCAATAGTACAGAAAGAGCCTAAAGTTATTCCATAGTTAGCTATAGTCTGTACTATGCAATCTTGTTCAATTTTAGTTCCATGCCCTACATTTAAATGTTTGGCTCTTCCAATAATACTGACTCTTCTACCAATTAAAACCACCCCAGAGAAATTTGCTCTTCTAACAAATCGAATAAAATACCCTCTGAAAACTTTGATTAAAATCATTATATATATACTAATAGTAACAAATATATCATTATTATCTTCATATCCTATTTTCATATATATTATCTCTTCTTTTTGTTTATAGTCCTACTTAACTTTTCAATTATTGACTCATGAAAAAATATTCGTAAAAAGCATCCAGCTAAAAATCGTCTATTCAACAAATAATAATTAAAAATAATATTAATAATTTTAGTTTTTTTAATTCCTAGAGAATGCAACCTGAAAATCTCATAAGGAACCTCCCATAATCGTACAGATATATATCTTTTCTTCCAGCTAATACCTGAAACTTGATCATCAATATAATTATCTTCTATTAATTTTACTCTATATTTGATATCAGTATAAAGTGCAGCATAAAGAGGAAAAGTAATTCTTTGATTATCAGGACAAGAAAAAGCCACCACTTCTTTAAGTATATTAGTCTTATATATCATAGAAGTAATGAACATCATCGTTGCATCACATTCTTTAAAAATATCAATTAAAGTTTTATCATTATAATTAATAGGGAACGCTCTGGTTTTAACAATATTCCCTTCAGAATCTATACACTTATAATTCAAAAAAAGCCCACCATAATCATTTATATCCATTAATTCCTTTTTAACTAAATCAAATACTTCAGGATGTAAAACATCATCATCACCAACAAACCAAACAAACTTGGTATTTACATCTTCTAACATTCTTAATATATTACCAACCAACCCTAAATTAGTTAAATTCTTCGAAAGTGTAATCTGTTTTCGCTCGCTTAAACTAATTATTTCAGATAAAGATTCATAAGTATTATCATCAGAAGCATTATCTCTTATCATTATTTCTACATCATTATTTGGCACATTCTCTAAAATAGACCTTAATTGATTGCATACTATCTTCTCTCGATTATAGGTAGGAATACAAATAGTTAAATTTTTCATATTTTCAAACGAGTTCTTATAATGAAATTGCGAATAATTACTATCGAAAGCAATAAAAAAATAACGTGAGCTAATGCAATATAAATGAGTAAACCATCTAACCCGATAAACTTAGTATATAAAAGTGTAATAACAGGAATAATAACATTCATTATAATGCTTAACTTGAACAATGCTTCTATACCAAAACAACGCGTAAATGTTGCATAGTTACATATTGCTGTTGTACAAAAAAACATGATACTTAAAAGAATCATGCTATTAGTTTCTAATATTCGATTAAATATAAAAAAGTGTGGAAGAATAAACTTTAACAAAAATAGAAATGTTATACATATCAGAAAAACAACTATAGATACATATTGTAAACATTTAAAACTTCTTAATGCATTATCTATTCCATTAGATGTTATTGCGTTACTAATTTTAGCTCTATTAACTAAAACAATATTTTGAGCAATAACACTAAATGCGTTAAATAACGCAAAAGTCATACCAAAGACCCCAGCGTATACTGGACTTACCAATTTAAAAAATATTAAATTATAACTATTCCAATAAAAATAGCCAGTAGCCCAAACAAGAGCCAATTTTAGCTGAAAACCAGAAGCTTTTTTAAACTCAATAAATCCTATATAAAGGATATCTCTTTTTTTAAAAATATTTATACATGAATTATAAATATATTTTCTTATTGAAATAAACTGTGATAACACAAGCACAGCTTGTGATATCACTAAAGCAATTAGACCATAATTAAAAAACAACAAAGTCCATAATATAGAGGAAGATAGAGCTATCGATATAAATCTTGATTTGTATACATTTCTTACAAGCAATCCACCTTCCATATGAGAATAAAACGGAATAACTAATAGACTTATAGCAATAAAAAACAAATACCATCGCCAACAAATCAAAGTCAAATGATCAAATTCAGGAACATCCTTAAAAATATAAATGCCATAATTATAAGCACATATATAAAAAACCAGAGCAATAAGAAAATACGTTACAATAGAAAATACATGCAATCCTTTAACATTTATATCATTAGAGAAGTCAGAGTATTTCCTTGAATTATTTTGACTTGCGTAAGTCTGAACCAATACAACACTAAAACCCAATTCAAATACTTGTTGTATTGCAGCAATGGAAATAAATGTGAAATATATACCTTGCTCTACGGGAGCTAATCCAGAGGCAATAAATAAGAGTGTTATAGGCCCTGATAATATTTTCCACATTGCACCAGCGTTAGCAAATAAGATGGCTTTAACATCAATCATTTAATTTTATACTTTTATTGATATAGTCAAATAATCCAATTTGTTGTCTCCATTCAGGAACAAGCCCATATGGATATTGTGGAAAAAATATTTCTCTATCCCTATAAGATTTTGCTCCAAAGTCAACATCAAACTCTCTTCCTAGTGACTTATTTACTTCTGATACAATATCTTTTAATGTACATGAACACTTGGAATAAACACCATAACGCTCCACATCATCCATATTAAATTCTAATAATCTTTTTATTGATAACATATACGCATTACATACATCATCAACATGTACAAGATTTAAAACTTGTTCACCTTTAGATAATTCACATTTAATATCACTCTTTGCACAATCTAAAATATAATCTAAAACTTTACCCCTACCATCACTGGTACCATAAGTACCATAAATAAATAATTCTACAATATCAACATTACTATAATATGAATATTGTTTCAAAAATGAATACAATGCATCCTTAGATGATGCATAGTTATCCAAAGGTATATTCGGTGTATTTTTATCGCCTAATTGCCAATAAGATGCTGTAGAAATAAACTTTCTTTTTTTTGCATCTTGTTTAGAGATTTCATCAAGTAATTTAATTGGTAATAATATATTGCTATCTATTAACTGATTAACATCATTTTTATATGAAGTAGCTAAATGAATAGTTATATCAGGTTTAAACTCTTCATATGTAGAAGAAAAAACATTACTCTCGTGATAACTTCTTATATAGTCGATAAATTTAGATTTATAATTCTTATCTCTAACAAAAGCCCCAACAATATATCCTGACTCTTTAAGTTTTTTCGTTAAATTATATCCAATAAAACCAGTTGCACCGGTCAAAATAACTTTTTTTTTCATAAAAAGTTTGGGCGAAAATAATTCGCCCCCTCATTATCAAAATTAAAAATTCAAACCAAAAAACTCTTCAAATTTAGAAATAACATAATCTAAATGGTCATGAGTTAATCCCGGATAAATACCAATCCAGAATGTTTGATTCATAATTCTGTCAGTATTGGTTAATTCGCCAACCACTCTATAATTTACCTTCTCAAAATACGGTTGACGCGTTAAGTTACCCGCAAAAAGGAGACGAGTACCTATTTTTGCCTCGTCTAGAAACTTAACTAACTCTACGCGACTCACTCCACTATCTTCTTTCAGAGTAATAGGAAAACCAAACCAAGACGGCTCCGAATTTTCTGTAGCTTCAGGCAGTTCAAGGAATTGTTCGCAAGATGCCAAACCGGCTTTTAAATATTTAAAGTTAGCTTTACGAGCCTCAACGAACTCCTCAACACGCTCCAATTGAGCTAAACCACATGCAGCCTGCATATCTGTAATCTTGAGATTATAGCCTAAATGAGAATAGGTATATTTATGGTCATAACCAGCAGGTAAAGATCCAAATTGTTGGCTAAAACGTTTACCACAGGTATTATCGCAGCCAGGAGCACAATAGCAGTCACGTCCCCAGTCACGGAACGACTCAATAATCTTTTTCAACTCATGAGACTTTGTGAAAACCGCCCCACCTTCACCCATGGTGATGTGGTGTGCTGGATAGAAGCTAACTGTTGCAATATCACCGAAAGTACCTGCCATTTGGCCATTATATTTAGAGCCTAAGGCATCGCAGCAGTCTTCAATCAACCATAAATTATATTTATCTGCTACACGGCGAACTTCAGATAGATCAAATAAATTGCCTAGAGTATGGGCAATCATAATAGCTTTAGTCTTATCAGTAACCGCTGATTCAATTAAAGCAGCATTAACATTATAGGTAGGAATATCAACGTCAATAAATACCGGTATTAAACCATTTTGAATTGTTGGGTTAACCGTTGTAGGGAAACCTGCTGCAACGGTAATCACTTCATCCCCAACTTTAAGCGCTCTTTCACCCAGTTTGGGTGAAGTTAATGCGGTTAATGCTAGCAAGTTAGCTGAAGAACCAGATGTGGTTGTTAATACATAAGGAACCCCTAAATACTCACCCAATTTTTTTTCAAAAGCATCATTAAAGCGGCCTGTGGTTAACCACCCATCCAATGACGCCTCAACCATCAGCTGTAATTCTTTAGTACCAATAACTTTACCAGATGGAGGGACAACGCTTTTGCCGGCTTCAAATTGCTTTGGTGCCATTGCTGTTTCAGCGTACTGTGCAACCAACTCAGCAATTTGTTGACGTAACATTTCTTGATTCATTTTCTCTCCAATCCTAATTTTTACTTGTATTCATATAATCATTAATTTCACGGATACAATAATCAAACATATCCGCGGTGTTTAGCCATGTTTTGTGCCAGGCCACAATACGAGTTAATGCTTCTTCTAAATCCCAACGTGGGGACCAATTCAAACGCATTTTAGCTTTAGAACAATCCAGCTTTAAATAGTGCGCCTCATGGGGATGATTTTGACCATCCAGTATCCATCGCGCATTTTCACCCCATAAATTAACCATCTGCTCAACAATTTCACCAACTGTAGTAGCATCCGAGTCATTCGGACCAAAATTCCAGCCCTCTGAGTATTCAGCACCATTAGAATAAAGATATTGAGCTAAAAGCAAATAGCCTGATAATGGCTCTAAAACATGCTGCCAAGGGCGTATTGCGTTTGGGTTGCGTACGGTTACTGCTTCTGATTTTTCAAAAGCTTTCAAGATATCAGGAACCAAACGGTCCGCAGCCCAATCACCACCACCAATAACGTTACCAGCCCTAACCGTTGCCAATCCGATACCATGCTGCTGATATTGGGCAGGATTAAAATATGAATCACGGTAAGCTGAGGTAACTAACTCTGCACAACCTTTGCTATTTGAATAAGGATCATACCCTCCCATGGGTTCATTCTCTCGATATCCCCATAGCCACTCTTTATTCTCATAACATTTATCGCTGGTAATATTGACAACAGCCTTGATCCCTTCGATATGTCTAACTACCTCAAGTAAATGTACCGTACCCATTACATTGGTCGAATAAGTATCTACGGGCTCATCATAAGACAAACGGACCAAAGGCTGCGCGGCCATATGAAAAATAATCTCTGGCTTAAATTCGTTTATCGCTTTATGTAGCGCTTTATAATCACGAATGTCTCCTTCAATAGAGATCATATGAGATGCTACACTAGCACACTCAAACAAACTTGGAGTAGTCGGAGCTGGGAGCGAATAACCACAGACAGTAGCTCCCATGTTTTGAAGCCAAAGACTCATCCAACTCCCTTTGAACCCTGTATGCCCGGTAACAAAAACACGTTTACCTTGCCAAAATGTCTGTTCAATCATTGATAATCACTCCCACACTTTCCACGGAGCCTTACCACTATCCCAGAGTTCCTGTAAATGTACTTTATCTCTTAAGGTATCCATTGGTTGCCAAAAACCGGTATGCTCATAAGCCATTAACTCCCCCTTTTCTGCAAGGGTCATTAACGGTTCCTGTTCCCAAATAGATTTATCATCCGAAATTAATTCAATAACCTTTGGTGATAAGACAAAAAAACCGCCATTAATCATGGCTCCATCACCTTTTGGTTTTTCTTGGAAAGAACATACTTGTTTATTTTGTATATCCAATGCGCCAAAACGACCAGGAGGATAAGTTGCAGTTAATGTCGCTAGCTTGCCATGATTACGATGAAATTCAATAGATTGGCTAATATCCATATCTCCAACTCCATCACCATAAGTAAAACAAAAAGCATCTTCATTTTTAAGATATTCAGAAACACGCTTTAAACGCCCACCAGTCATAGAATGTTCTCCAGTATCAACTAAAGTAACATTCCACGGTTCAACGCGTTTATGGTGCACTTTCATCTCATTTTCACGCATACAAAATGTGACATCAGACATATGTAAAAAATAATTTGCGAAATATTCTTTAATGACATAGCCCTTATAGCCACAGCAAATAATGAAGTCATTAATGCCATGGGATGAATACATCTTCATGATATGCCATAAAATAGGCATACCACCAATATCCACCATTGGTTTTGGTTTAACAACGGTTTCTTCACTTAGTCTGGTGCCTAAACCTCCGGCAAGAATTACTGCTTTCACATATTACTCCGTTATCATTATTAATTCGATTGCACAAAGGCATCAGAAAAGAATTGTTTCTCTGGCAAGCCACTCTTCACAAAGTCTTTGCGGGCAGCTTCAATCATAATGGGACTACCACAAGCGTAAACATTAAACGCCGACAAATTTGCAAAATCAGCTAAAACGGCTTGATGTACAAAACCTGTTCGACCATTCCATTCATCATCTATATCAGAAACAACCGGAATATATTCAATATGACTATATTGTTTACTCCAGTCTTCAGCTACATCCGAGTAAAAATATTGCTGGCTAGCCATGCCCCAGTAAATATATATACATCGGGAATCATTTTTACTTAGCAGCTCTTCAACCATCGCTTTTACCGGGGCAAATCCTGTACCACCAGCTAAAAATATAATTGGCCTATCATCATCACGAATAAAAAATGTTCCTAGTGGCCCTTCCGCTCGTAGAAGAGCATTCTCTTTTAATTCATTAAAAATAAAACCACTAAAAATACCATCTTCAACTTTACGAATATGAAGCTCAATAGTTTCACCTTTCATATTTGCAATTGAATAACTTCTTCTCACTCCATTCAAACTAAGATCGATATATTGCCCAGGTAAATAATCAAATTTAATAGTAGGTGGTATACGTAAATGAACAATGGCTATTTCATCACACCGAAACTGTAATGAATGAACTTTACATGGAAAACTTTTTTTTACAATATTACTCAATTGCGGGTAGTATTCAGCCTGAATAACCACATCACTTTTCGGCTTGGCACAACAAGTCAGAATATAGCCATCAGCGACTTCATCTGCGGATAATGTTGAACTATTTACGCTATTAACACTGCCTTGAAGCAAGCGTGCTTTACATGTACCACAGCTGCCATCTTTACAACTGTATTCTATGTTAATATTTTTTTCTAAGGCAGAATCAAGAATAGATAGATCTTCACTTGCATCAAAAATAATACCTGATGGCTGCAGTTCAATTTTAATTGACATATTTAACAATACTCATCTAAATACTATTAATTATTTTCGTTTCTTCGATAATTAATTAAGGTATTATTAGCCAGAACAATAGCAGCTCCAACAATTACACCTAATAAAGCACCTAATACTAATATTATCGCTATCTTTGGCTTATCCTTAATAATTGGCGCCATAGGATTTTTCAAATAACTAAACGCTTGGGCAGTATTCCCATCAACTTTAAATTTATCTAAATTAATATACTGAAACTGGAGATCATAATAATTTTTATCAAATACTAATGGCTGGGCTGAAATACCGTCAGACATCGCACTAAGTGCTTCTTTACCTAATAAAAATAAGTTAGTTCCATCTAATTTGGTTAAACCGCTGATCTGAGGTTTTTGAATACCCGATTTTTCAGCTATCACCAATGCCCTGACGATCTGACTAATCTCTTCCAAACGTTTTTCTTCAGCAATTTTCTTCAAAGCATCCATCTGATTTTTAATATTGTTTTTTCTACCTTCAATTTGAGATGCTAATTGTTCGTATTGCATCTGACTAACATTACTATTGACTTTCTGCATATAACTTTCCAGCAGTAGCTTTGCTTGCAGAGCAGTACTAGCAGGGAAACTGACGGTATAAATATTGCTATCTTTCTCTTTGATAAAGCTGACTTTATCAATAACATCACCAAGTAATTTAGCCGTTTCAGACTCATTCTTATTTTCAGCTAAGGCTTTAAAATAATCGCTCTGACTAATGAACTTACTTAATTCGTTATAGGAACCCGCCTGACTAATAAATTGCTTGAATAGCTTTTCAGAAACATCTTCCGGTGTGGAAGATTTTTCTGTATTGCCTTCAATCAACCGAACACCTTGATAATAATTACTTGTGGCATCAAAACCCGGCACATCCACCACCGCAGTCGCCGTCCACTGCTCTTTTGCAGTAAAGGCATAAATACCCCCTATCAAAGTACCCGCTACCATACAGCCCACGATCCACCACTTTTTCCGCCATAACTGAGCAATCAGCTCAAACAGATCAATCTCATCCTTTTTAGGCGTGGGATACATAGGATAATAACCCGCCAGCATAGGTTGTGGCTGAGATTGAGGTTGTTCTTTATCGCTCATCGACATTTCCAATTAATTGAAATTAAAGAGTATTATTTGAAAGAAAACCGAAGTTTCTATTTTTGAAGTAAGCTACCGCCCTTGGGTTACAGCTCCCAAAGGCACAAATGATATTTGCATAGTTTGCGTAGGTTCACTTTAGGCATAGATTTTAACGTTTTTTCTTATGCCGGCAGACAAAAAATCTGCTTATCCGTTAAGCAACGCGTGTTAAGTACGGTATGTGAACCGATTGATTATACTCACTTAGCCCTCAATCGCAAGTAAAGTGCAACACAAATCGAACCAAAAAATAAAAATAACCATTTGATTTTAATAAAGAATAATTATTATCACGTACGGTTTTGATTCGGATTTTTAGAATTTAATCAGTAAAATCAACAATCTCTCTAAATCAAAACGCAAGCGCATTTACAAGCACCTCTTAGTATAGTGAGTTATCGCTAATCTCAATTAAGATAATAAAAACATATTCCTTAATTACATATCGATATATCTATTCCTTCCTTCACTCCTGTGATTTTGGCGCTATGCTGTACACAGGTTCCCTAAATAATTCATAAATAATATTAAAGGATAGGCCATGACGAAGATTTATGAAGACAATTCTCAAACTATTGGTCATACACCATTAGTTCGCTTAAACCGTATTGGTAATGGCAAAATTTTAGCGAAGGTTGAGTCACGTAATCCCAGCTTTAGTGTAAAATGCCGAATTGGCGCCAATATGATTTGGGATGCTGAAAAACGTGGGGTATTAAAAAAAGGGGTTCAGATAGTTGAACCAACCAGCGGAAACACCGGCATTGCTCTGGCCTTCGTCGCTGCGGCTCGAGGATATAAGTTAACGCTCACTATGCCAGAATCAATGAGTCTGGAACGACGTAAACTGCTAAAAGCGCTGGGTGCTAATTTGGTATTGACCGAAGCGGCCAAAGGCATGAAAGGTGCGATTGCCAAAGCAGAAGAAATTGTGGCTGCTGACCCTCAGCGTAATTTACTGCTTCAGCAATTTAATAATCCAGCTAACCCAGAAATTCATGAAAAAACAACCGGTCCTGAAATTTGGCAAGATACTGACGGTGAAATCGATGTATTTATTGCCGGTGTCGGTACCGGAGGCACCCTAACGGGTGTAAGCCGCTATATCAAAAACACCAAAGGCAAAAAAATTATTTCTGTCGCGGTAGAGCCTACGGATTCTCCGGTTATCAGCCAGGCATTGGCTGGCGAAGAATTAAAACCAGGCCCACATAAAATTCAAGGCATCGGCGCTGGCTTTATTCCTGGTAATCTGGATTTAAGTCTGATTGATAGAGTTGAGAAAATCACCAATGAAGAGGCGATTTCAACCGCTCGCCGTTTAATGGAAGAAGAAGGCATTTTGGCTGGAATTTCTTCTGGCGCCGCCGTTGCCGCCGCGCTGAAACTTATTGAGTTACCTGAGTTTGCGGATAAGAATATCGTCGTGATTCTGCCTTCATCAGGAGAGCGTTATTTGAGTACCCCACTGTTTGCCGATCTATTTACTGAAAAAGAACTGCAACAGTAAGTTAGTCCTCACTTAACTAACTTTGATGAAAGAGATAAAAGCTGCGAAATTCTACGCAGCTTTTTACTTTGCTCTCACTTATCCACCTCTCCCCACTCAACAAAATTTCGATCCTCAGAGTCCATACAAAGATAGGCATCGCTACGAAGATTGAATAAGCACATTTTCACCCAAATTTTGTGTTCTACCTCTCGATTTTCATCAAAAAAATTTGCTTTATTTACCAACTGCTAGTATCAAGCTAATACTTTTTTTGATGCGCGAATTAAATCACTTCA
Source organism: Pragia fontium DSM 5563 = ATCC 49100 (assembly GCF_900112475.1). GTDB lineage: Bacteria > Pseudomonadota > Gammaproteobacteria > Enterobacterales > Enterobacteriaceae > Pragia > Pragia fontium. The sequence continues at coordinate 56,209 of NZ_FOLW01000007.1, forward strand.
TTCCCTCTTTCGCTTCTTGCCAAAAGGGGTCATATATAATAGCGTAAGTGATGTAATCATAGTTCGGAGCGAAGAATGAACGCTGCTGAGCGCACATTCTTACCAATACCGACTGTCCCGCGCATTCCACATTAACATGGCTCTTTTTGCTTCAACGCCAGCGCTATGTTAATAAAATTTAGGCTAAACTTAACGGTTAACGCCAAAAGCATTAATTCAACTAAGTTGAGGATCACTATGTTTCAGCAAGATGTCACAGTAACCGCACCAAATGGCCTTCACACTCGTCCTGCAGCGCAGTTTGTTAAAGAAGCAAAAGCATTTACTTCTGACATTACTGTCACTTCCAACGGTAAGAGCTCCAGTGCAAAAAGCCTGTTCAAACTGCAAACTTTAGGTTTGACTCAAGGAACTGTCGTGACCATTTCTGCCGAAGGTGAAGATGAGCAACAAGCCGTTGAGCATCTGGTCAAATTAATGGCAGAACTTGAATAAGCCTTGTATTGCATTTCAACACCCGTTTTAAATTAAGGTAGGCTTATGATTTCAGGTATCTTAGTATCTCCCGGCATCGCATTTGGTAAGGCTTTGATATTAAAAGACGACCCTATCGTCGTTAATAACAAAAAAATTTCCAGCGATAATATCGAGCAGGAAATTGCCCGTTTCAAAGCTGGTCGCGATAAGTCCAGTGAACAACTCAACGCCATTATGGCTAAAGCGAGTGAGACGTTCGGCGAAGAAAAGGCGGCCATATTTGAAGGCCATATCATGCTGTTGGAGGACGAAGACCTCGAGCAGGAAGTCGAAAGCCGGATTAAAACGAAATTAGAAAGCGCTGATGCTGCCGCTTATGGCGTATTTGAAGCTCAGGCCATCGAGCTCGAAAGCCTTGAAGACGAATATTTAAAAGAGCGCGCTACTGATATCCGTGATATTGGTAAGCGCCTGCTGAAGAATATTCTTGGCTTAAGCATTGTCGATCTCGGCGCTATTCAGGATGAAGTTATCCTGGTGGCAACCGATCTCACCCCTTCAGAAACTGCCCAGTTAAATCTGGATAAAGTCCTTGGTTTTATTACCGATTTAGGCGGACGTACTTCCCATACCTCAATTATGGCACGTTCATTGGAAATCCCTGCCATTGTAGGTACCAATGACGTTACTAAGCAGGTTAATAATGGGGATTATCTGATTCTGGACTGTGTGAATAACAAAGTTTACGTTAATCCACCGACAGAAAAGATTGAACAGTTAAAAGTTGCCCAAGCGCAATATCTTAGCGATAAAAATGAATTAGCTAAGCTGAAAGATTTACCAGCGATTACCTTAGATGGCCATCAGGTTGAAGTGTGCGCTAACATCGGTACCGTACGCGATGTTCCCGGTGCAGAACGCAATGGTGCTGAGGGCGTCGGACTTTACCGTACTGAATTCTTGTTTATGGATCGCGACGCTTTCCCTACTGAAGAAGAGCAGTTTCAGGCCTATAAAGCCGTTGTTGACTCCATGGGTGATCAGGCCGTTATTTTACGCACCATGGATATCGGCGGTGACAAAGATCTGCCTTATATGAACCTGCCAAAAGAAGAAAACCCATTCCTCGGCTGGCGAGCAATTCGTATCTGTTTAGATCGCAAAGAAATTCTTCATGCTCAGCTACGTGCCGTATTGCGCGCATCCGCTTTTGGTAAACTACGCATTATGTTCCCAATGATTATTTCAGTAGAAGAAGTTCGCCTACTGAAAGCTGAGTTGGAAATGTTGAAAGAACAGCTAAGAAAAGAAGATATTGCTTTTGATGAAGCGATTGAAGTGGGTGTTATGGTAGAAACACCTGCCGCAGCCACGATTGCCCATCATCTGGCAAAAGAAGTCGATTTCTTTAGTATTGGGACAAATGACTTAACCCAGTATACTCTAGCAGTAGATCGCGGCAATGAGCTGATTTCTCATCTCTATAATCCGCTATCGCCGTCCGTATTAACCCTGATTAAGCAGGTTATTGATGCCTCGCATAAAGAAGGAAAATGGACTGGTATGTGTGGTGAATTAGCCGGTGATGAGAGAGCAACGCTGTTGCTACTTGGCATGGGTCTGGATGAATTTAGTATGAGTGCAATCTCAATCCCTCGCATCAAGAAAATTATTCGTAACGCGAATTTCTCTGATGTGAAAACGCTGGCAGAAAATGCGTTAGCACAGCCAACGGCGAAGGATGTTTTAGCGATTGTTGACAAATTCATCAAAGAAAAAACGCTCTGCTAAGTCATCTTTATAATAAGAGCCGATCCCGATAACGCTTATTGTTACGGTTCATTTGGGTCTGGATAGTACTCAATAATCTGAGGCTACCAATAGGTAGATAAGGTTTTGAGTACTACTCAGGCCCCAAAAACATGTAGAATAGCGATAACGATGGATTGGTATAAGGCAATGCCGATTAAAAATATTATTGCTGAGGAGAAAACCATGGGTCTGTTCGATAAGCTGAAACAACTTGTTTCTGATGATAAGAAAGACGCTGGCAGCATAGAAATTGTTGCTCCGCTGTCCGGTGAAATAGTCAATATTGAAGATGTTCCAGACGTTGTATTTGCTGAAAAAATTGTGGGTGATGGTATTGCAATCAAACCTACTGGCAACAAAATGGTCGCTCCGGTAGATGGCACAATTGGTAAAATTTTTGAAACTAACCATGCCTTTTCTATCGAATCTGATAGTGGTATTGAACTGTTTGTTCACTTTGGTATTGATACTGTTGAACTGAAAGGCGAAGGCTTTAAGCGTATTGCTGAAGAAGGCCAACACGTGAAGAAAGGCGATTTAGTCATTGAATTTGATCTGGCCTTGCTGGAAGAAAAAGCTAAATCCACTCTGACGCCTGTAGTTATTTCTAATATGGATGAAATTAAAGAGCTGACTAAACTCAGCGGCACCGTTGTTGTGGGAGAAACACCGGTTATCCGTATTAAAAAATAAGATTACCCTCATTCAATAAAAATGGCGCCTTTTGGCGCCATTTTTATGATCTGATTAACCCGCTTTATATCACGGCACTACTTTGCCAAGACGGCAAATGAATACTAATTTCCAAACCGTGCGGGCTAATATTTTTCGCTTCAATGCCACCACCGTGCGCTTTAACCACTTTGCGTGCAATCGCCAGCCCCAGACCATAACCTTTTCCTGCTGAAGCCGATTTCACACGTACAAAAGGGTCAAAAATACTGGATAATTTATCCTCATCAACTCCAGGCCCTTGATCCCTCACCTGAATAACCAAATCATTTTCTGCTTTGGTGAGTTCAACCCATATGGTTTGACCTTTACTGGAGAAGCGTAATGCATTGCGTACAATATTTTCAACCGCTCGGCGCATCAGTTCCGAATTACCTTTCACCGTAGCGTCTTCCTGAATATCGCTTTCCGCCTGTAGGATAATTTTAACCCCAGGAATTTGAGCCTCATAGTTCACATCGCTAACAACCGCTTCTAACAAACCGTACAGGTCAAAGTATTCCTCATCGGATATGCCAGTCGCATCAGTACGCGAAAGTGTTAACAGCTCGCCAATCATCTTATCCAGCCGTACTGATTCATGTTCAATACGCTGCAAAGAATTTTCCACATTCTGCGGATTCTGACGGGCTAAACCAATCGCCAACTGTAGGCGAGCCAATGGTGTACGTAGCTCATGCGAGACATCATGTAACAAGGCTTCTCTGGCACCCACTAACAGTTTCAATCGTTCAACCATGGAGTCAAAATCACGAGCCATATCACTGAGTTCATCCCGACGTTGGCTCATAATCGGATAGAGACGAACTTCAAGATCTCCTTGGGCTACGCGATCAAAACCAGAACGCAACTGGCGCATAGGTTTGGTTAAATGCCATGCTAATATTGCGCTAAATAGAAAGCCACCGATTCCTCCCAAGATTAACAAAGGGTTAGGTAAATTGAAAAAAGGTATTCTGCTGGATCGCTTTGGTCGATACTCTTTGCGCAGCGCTTCTACATCATATTTTAGCAGGTAGTTTTTCCCATCCCCTCCCCTAACGTGTTCCACCTTTACGTCATCCGTTAATGGGATTAATGAAGTACGTTCTGTACGCTCGGTAAGGGGGATTTTCAGATAGATTACTGCGATATGACGCTGATCGTTTACTGGCCATCCATCAGTCATCCGGTTTAATCCATCAATCCCTTCCGCCTCTAAAACCGACACCGCCGCAGTAAACTGCAGCGAAACGATACGGTTAGCAATACGATTCTCGAAGGGTTCTTTTTGACTGGCATAATAATAGAACACCAGCCAAACGGCCTGAGTGATCACAATAAAGGTGATCCAGAAACCAATCAGAATTTTCCAAAAAAGACTTCGGCGCATAATCTTGTTACCTAATGCGATAGCCAATACTGCGCACGGTTTCAATAGACAAGGCATCACCGGCAATCACACTCAGCTTCTGACGAATATTACTAATATGTACATCAACGCTGCGGTCATAAGCTTCTCGAGGACGCCCTAGCCCGGTTTCTGACAATTCATCCTTGGAAACCACCCGATCTTTGCCTTTCATCAATAGCATCAACAGATTGAATTCAGACGCGGTTAATTCAAAGAGTTCACCTTGCCATTCACTTGTACGCTGTAAAGAATCCAATCGTAAATGGCCTAAATGAATAATCGAGTCATCCTGAGGTTCAATATGCTCTTCAAAACGCCTTAACACAGCACGTAAGCGAGCGACCAGCTCTCGTGGATAACACGGTTTTGGTACATAATCATCCGCGCCCATTTCTAGCCCGATGACCCGATCGATATTATCCCCTTTCGCGGTCAACATAATAATCGGTATACGGCTCTTTTTACGCACTTTATTCAATACATCAATACCGCTCATATCCGGCAGCATAATATCCAAGATCATCGCGGCATATTCACCTGACATCGCGCCATCAATACCGGCCTGGCCGGTTAAAACCACGCTTGCTGAGAATCCTTCAGCCTGTAGGTACTCTTGCAGCATATTGCCAAGTTCAACATCATCATCGACCAAAAGAATTCGCATATTGTCTCCCGATTATTATTCGCTTTATATTACCTATTTTTACGCCTTCAATTGCAATATGCAGCCAGTTTTACTGAAACCTTACATTTTCTTGATACGCAGTTTACGCCATTACGAGTAAACTCGTTGTACATGACAACATATTAAAGAATAGACTCATCAACTTACCGTCTCTTTTTCTGCTGTTCTATTTTTAAGGTTACTCAAATTTATGCAACTACCAACATTTAAACTACGATATATACTGTTGTTAGCGGGTATTCTTCTCGTCGGTTGGTTGATAAAAGCATACTTTTTCACTGAAACAGTGAAACCCAATTACATCACTGTTCCTGCAACCAAGGCCAACATAGAACGAACCGTTCTGGCTGATGGTTCCATTAAAGCTCTTAAGCAAGTCAATGTTGGTGCCCAAGTCTCCGGTCAAATTAAAGCGTTGTTCGTTGAGCTGGGAGATAAGGTCAGCAAGGGCCAGGCTCTGGCGGAAATCGATGATTTACCACAAAAGAACGAACTACAAAATGCCGAAGCCGGTTTAAAAAGCGTACTGGCACGTCGTCAGGCTCAGTTGGCTACTCTAAAAAACAATCAGCAATCCTTCGAACGCCAGCGTCAAATTCTGGCTAAGGGCGTCGGCGCACAGGCCGATTATGACAGCGCTAAAGCTCAACTGGATGCGACGAAAGCAGAAATAGAATCACTTGACGCACAGATTGTTCAAGCGCAAATTGCCATGGATACCGCAAAACTGAATCTGGGCTATGCCAAAATCAGTTCTCCCATTGATGGTGTGGTTGTGGCCATCCCTGTAGAGGAAGGGCAGACCGTTAACGCCGTACAAAGCGCCCCCACCATCCTGAAAGTAGCCCAATTAGATACGATGACCATCAAGGCACAAATTTCTGAAGCAGATGTGCCAAAAGTTAAAGTGGGTATGCCGGTCTATTTCACTATCTTGGGTGAGTCTGGTAAGCGCTATAACGCCAAACTACGAGCAATAGAGCCAGCTCCCGACTCCATTAATACCAGCGATAGTTCAACATCCGGTTCATCCAATACCACCACCAACGCTATCTATTATAATGGGCTGTTTGACGTAGAGAATCCTGATGGCAAGCTGCGTATTTCTATGACCGCTCAAGTGTATATTATTCTGGATCAAGCGAAGGATGCCATCGTCATCCCTGCCACTGCGCTAAATCAGGTAGACCATGATGGCAACGCAACGATACAAGTGGTCGATGCGTCAGGAAAAATCTTACAGAAAAAAGTTAAAACCGGCATTAACAACAATGTCGATGTACAGATTATCTCCGGCCTGAATGAAGGTGAAAACGTCATTATTAGCGAAGGTAGCTGGGGAGATTCAGCTCAATCCAAACATATGCAGATTGGGATGTAATCTAATGCCTCAACCATTACTGCAGCTAGATAACATCACCCGACAGTTTCCTGCAGGTGAGCAAACCGTTACCGTTTTAAAAGATATTCATCTAACCATTCACTCCGGCGAAATGGTGGCTATCGTGGGTGCCTCCGGTTCGGGCAAATCAACGTTAATGAATATTCTTGGCTGTCTGGATAAACCCAGTAGCGGAACCTATCGCATCGCTGGCCGAGCAACTAACCAACTGGCACCGGACGATCTCGCCGAACTACGTCGGGAACATTTTGGCTTTATCTTTCAGCGCTATCATTTACTCGGTGATTTAACCGCGGCGAGTAATGTGGAAGTTCCCGCCATCTATGCTGGCACCGAACGTCAAAAACGCAAAGAACGCGCCATTGCCCTACTCACCAGACTTGGGTTGGAAGAGAGAACCAGCTATCGCCCAAGCCAACTATCCGGTGGCCAACAACAGCGGGTCAGTATCGCGCGGGCGTTAATGAACGGTGGTCAGATTATTTTGGCGGATGAACCAACCGGCGCGCTGGATAAGCACAGCGGTCAGGAAGTGCTTAAAATCCTCAAAGACTTGCATCAACAAGGCCATACCGTGGTTATTGTTACCCATGATATGCAAATCGCTGAACATGCTGAACGGATTATTGAAATCAGCGATGGCAGTATTATTGCTGACCGCGTTAATCACCAACAACAGAATGTCACTACAGCCAAACGTGATTCTTCCTCCCATTCGACTAAAACCAACAACGGCTGGCTGGCCCTACGCGATCGTTTTGTCGATGCCTTTAAAATGGCCTTATTGGCCATGTTTTCCCAGCGCCTACGCACGTTTCTCACCATGCTGGGCATTATTATCGGTATTGCCTCCGTGGTTTCGGTGGTCGCCCTTGGCGAAGGTTCACGGCAGAAAATTCTGGCTGATATCAGTTCAATGGGCACCAGCACACTCGAGGTATTTCCCGGCAGTGATTTTGGCGATCAAAAAGCCGGTAGCATTCATACGCTCAGAGCCAGTGATGCCGATGCCCTCAGTCAACAAAGCTATGTGCACAGCGTGACGCCCAGCATATCTACTTCTACCATCTTTCGGGTTAATAACCAGTCTGTTAGCGGTACGGTGAACGGTGTAGGTCAACAGTTTTTCGATGTGCGCGGCTATAAAATGGAATTAGGTATGTCCTTCAACCAGAGCAGTGTCGATTCGCTGGCTCAGGATGTAGTGATTGATGCCAATACCAGAGAGAAACTGTTTGGCAAAAACAGTAATCCACTCGGTCAGGTTATTTTACTGGGTAACCTTCCGGCGCGAATTATTGGCGTAGCCAAAGAGCAGCAAGGTGGTTTCGGTAGCAGCGAAAGCCTGAACGTTTGGCTACCTTACACCACCGTCATGAATCGTATGCTAGGTCAATCTTATCTCAGAAGTATTACCGTGCGGATTAAAGATAATATTGATATGGATGTCGCCGAACAAGGCGTCACTAAGCTGTTAACCCAGCGCCATGGCACGCAAGACTTCTTTATTTTCAATACCGATAATATCCGTCAAACTATTGAAAAAACCACGGCCACCATGACTCTACTCGTTTCGATGATTGCGGTTATTTCTCTTATTGTTGGCGGTATCGGCGTGATGAATATCATGCTGGTATCAGTCACAGAACGGACTCGAGAAATTGGCGTTCGTATGGCGGTTGGAGCGCGATCCAGCGACATCATGCAGCAGTTCTTAATCGAAGCTATATTGGTCTGTCTGCTTGGCGGTACATTGGGTGTTGGACTAGCGCTGGGGATTGGCGCTATTTTTGATAGTTTGGTCAGTAGCTTTTCGATGATTTATTCCATCACCTCGATTGTGGCCGCATTTATCTGCTCGACCTTAATCGGTGTGATATTTGGTTTCTTCCCGGCGCGTCGCGCGGCACAAATGGATCCCATACATGCGTTAGAGCGGGAATAAATCGAGAATGGTCGACCCGACGCCAGTTAGCGCCGGGAACTATTTCAGCCTGATTGCGCTCGGTGATTATGTTTTTCAATCAATGAATCAATCACCATCTCATCAGCCATTAAAAACGCCGGTTGATAAATAGCGATCGCCTCGATCGCAAATCACCGTAACAATTAACGCATTTTTATGCTGTGCAGCGATACGTAATGCCCCGGCAACCGCGCCACCAGAACTCACACCACAGAAGATACCTTCACGGGTTGCCAGCTGTTTCATGGTCTGCTCTGCTTCTGCCTGAGTAATATCCAGTACCTGATCAACTAACTCGGGGCGAAAAATCCCCGGCAGATACCCCGGCGACCAGCGGCGAATACCTGGAATACTGCTTCCTTCCGCTGGCTGTAAGCCAATAACCTGAATGTGCTCATTTTGTGATTTTAGATAGCGACTAACGCCGGTAATCGTCCCGGTAGTGCCCATGCTAGAAACAAAGTGGCTGACCTTTCCGCTCGTCTGCTGCCAAATTTCCGGCCCCGTAGTGGTGAAATGAGCATAAGGATTATCATTGTTATTAAACTGATCCAGAATCGTTCCCTCTCCGGCATCGGCCATTTGCTGAGCTAAATCCCGAGCCCCTTCCATCCCTTGCTCTCGGCTAACCAGCACCAACTCTGCGCCATAAGCGCGCATGGAGGCTTGTCGTTCAAGACTCATGTTTTCCGGCATAATCAGCCGTAAAGCATACCCCTTTAGCGCAGCAATCATTGCCAACGCAATGCCGGTGTTACCGCTAGTTGCCTCTATCAGTCTATCTCCGGGGCGAATCTCACCGCGCAGTTCTGCATTTTGAATCATTGCCAGCGCTGCACGATCTTTTACCGAACCCGCCGGATTATTTCCTTCCAACTTAACCCAAATGTCACTCTGCAAATCTTGCGTTAAACGCTGTAATTTCACTAACGGGGTATTACCGATATAGTCTTCTAAAGTTGACACAATGATTCCCTGACAAATACCAATAGTTATTCAGTTTAGTACCTTAGGCACTTTTAGCATAAGGAAAAGTCTGCTGTAGCAAACGCTCCCCGGCATACAAACGAGCACGCTCACCACCGATAAAATAGTGTTCACCTTTCTTCGGCGGCATACCATGCTCATGGCTAAACGTGACGTTAAGTGGTTCACCTTGCCAACCCACCGGTTGTAACGTTAGTTGCCAATAATGCCCTTTAGGAATGCTATCGGCGACCACAACCGGTAATACGCAATGTTGAGTCACACTAGTGCTGAGCTCCACTTCCCACGGACGCAGATAAAGCTCTACCACTCCCTGATCAAGTGGGGACACTTCTAACGGCCAGTGATGCTGACCAATCAATAAGCGGTTGCCTTTAATCTCACCCTGAATTCGATTGACCTCACCCAGAAACTCCAACACAAAGCGACTCTCAGGCTCACGCATCACTTCATCCGGTGTACCAACCTGTTCAATATGTCCCTGACTCATCACCACTACCCGATCGGCAATTTCCATCGCTTCTTCTTGGTCGTGAGTCACAAACACGCTGGTAAATTTCAGTTCCTGATGTAACTGACGTAACCAACTACGTAATTCTTTACGTACCTGAGCATCCAACGCACCGAAGGGTTCATCCAGCAATAATATTTGGGGATCGACCGCTAACGCTCTGGCTAAGGCGACCCGTTGACGTTGACCACCGGATAGCTGAGATGGAAAACGATTACCAAGGTGTCCAAGCTGCACCATTTCCAGCAAATTATCGACTTTCTGCTTAATCGCGGCTGGCGTTGGACGTCGATGACCCGGTAATACGCTCAATCCAAAAGCGACATTGTCAAACACCGACATATGGCGGAATAAAGCGTAGTGCTGGAAAACAAAGCCAACCTGACGATCGCGAGCGTGAACTCGGCTGACGTCTTTACCATTAAAGCTCAGCTGGCCAGAATTTTGATACTCCAGCCCAGCAATAATTCTTAGCAACGTCGTTTTACCAGAGCCCGATGGGCCTAATAGCGCCAACATCTCGCCAGAATTGATATCCAGAGAGATATCCTGCAATACCTTAGTACGGTCAAAGTATTTATTAATGCCTTTAATCTCAATGCTCATGATTCATCTCCACAATATCGTTTTTCTTCTGACGAGCGATACGCCACTGAAGCGTACTTTTTAAAAACAGCGTCACAATCGCCATTAAGGTCAACAGTCCCGCGGCGGTAAAAGCGGCGGCAGTGTTATAATCCTGATGCAAGAGCTCAACCTGTAACGGCAAAGTATAGGTTTCACCACGTACAGAGCCCGAAACGACGGATACCGCCCCAAATTCACCAATTGCTCGGGCGTTAGTCAGTACCACACCATACAACAGCGCCCAACGAATATTCGGTAGCGTTACCCGATAGAACATCTGCCAACCGGATGCCCCCAACAATACTGCGGCCTCATCCTCCTGACTGCCTTGACTCATCATCACTGGCACCAGCTCACGGACTACAAATGGACAGGTAACAAAAATAGTCACCAGCGCCATCCCCTGCCATGAGAACATCAGTTGAATATTATGGGATTCCAGCCAACCACCTACTACGCCGTTAGAACCGTATAACAGGAGATACAATAAACCAGCGACCACTGGCGACACGGCAAAGGGAATATCAATGAGCGTTAACAGCAGTTGACGACCGCGAAACTGAAAACGTGTCACCAACCATGCCAGAAGCGTACCGAACACCAGATTAATCGGCACGGTAATCAGCGCGATCAACACCGTTAACCACAAAGCATGCAACATATCCGGATCGATTAAGTTATTCCATAGCGCTGCAACACCGGCAGAAAAAGCGGTGATAAAAATCGCTATCATCGGTATCACCAACAGCAGTATAGAAATGGTGACGCCAACGATAATCAGCGCCCACTTTCCCCAGTTGATCTGGCTTATTCCTGAATCTTGAGAATAAGAAAAATCCGTCATCAATGGCCTCCAACACGTTTACCGTAGCGGCTTTGCAATACGTTAGCAAAAAACAGCAGAACCAGAGACGCCGCCAGAATCACTGAAGCAATCGCGCTGGCCGCCGCATAGTTAAACTCCTGCAAACGGATAAAAATCATCAGTGAAGTCACTTCAGTTTTCCAGGCCATGTTGCCAGCAATAAAAATCACTGCGCCAAACTCACCCAGACTGCGAGTAAACGACAAAACGGTACCGGTCATTAATGCTGGTGCCACTTCAGGTAATACCACCCGACGAAAACTCTGCCAGCGGCTGGCGCCTAACGTTTCAGCCGCCTCTTCATATTCCGGCCCCAGTTCTTCCAATACTGGCTGTACCGTTCTAACCACAAAAGGAATACTGGTAAATGCCATGGCTAACGCGATGCCTAACCAAGTAAAAGAAACTTTAATGCCTAATTCCGCTAACCATGTACCGTACCATCCGGTCGTAGAAAACAGACTGGCCAGCGTTAAACCCGCCACCGCCGTCGGCAATGCAAAAGGTAAATCCATCAACCCATCCAACAAGGTGCGCCCCGGGAAGCGATAACGAGTTAGAATCCAAGCCATTAGCATGCCAAATAGGGCATTGAAAATGCTGGCAACCGCCGCCGCCAACAAGGTCACTTTATAAGCGGCCACGACCTGTGGATGAGTCACTACCTGCCAGTACTCCTGCCAGCTCATATTTCCAAGCTGCATTACTAATGCACTTATGGGCAACAGAAGAATTAAGCAGGTAAACAACAGACTACTCCCTAAACTCAGGGAGAATCCGGGTAATACACGCTTAGCAGGTATCGATAGCAACATTAGTTTTTATGTCCCACAGCCAGTAACTGATCCAGAACACCGTCGGTACTAAAATGAACTTTCATTACTTGTTCCCAACTACCGAATTGGTCTTCAATTTTAAACAGCTTCACCTCAGGGAACTGGTTCTTCGCGGTCTTCATCGTTGCTTGGTCATAAACCCGATAGTTATAACGAGTAAAAACCTGCTGAGCTTGTGGGCTATATAAGAAATTCAGATAGGCTTTAGCCTGCTTTTCAGTCCCATTACGCTGCGTGTTCTTGTCTACCCAGGCTACTGGGAATTCCGCCAAAATATCTACCGCCGGCACCACCACATCGTAGTTATCTGCGCCGTACTGTTTCTGAATATTATTCACTTCAGACTCAAAGCTAATCAGCACATCACCTAAACCACGTTCAACGAACGATGTCGTTGCCCCACGGCCACCCACATCGAATACCGCTACGTTTTTCAGAAAACGCGTCATCCATTCACGGGTTTTAGACTCATTTCCACCATCAGCAAGGTTGGTCGCTCCCCAAGCGGCTAAATAGGTATAACGACCATTGCCGGACGTTTTAGGATTGGGAAAGACCAGCTTTACATCATCACGTACCAGATCATCCCAGCCTTTAATATTTTTGGGATTACCTTTACGCACCAGAAAAGCCATCGTGGAGTAGTAAGGAGAACTATTATTTGGTAAACGAGCCTGCCAATCGGCAGGAATCAGATTCCCTTTGTCATGCAGGATCTGCACATCCGTCACCTGATTGTAGGTAACCACATCGGCCTTTAAACCTTGTAAAATAGCTAAAGCCTGTTTTGATGAACCGGCATGAGACTGCTTGATGGTCAAGTCCTCACCGCTTTGCTGCTTCCACTGTTGGACAAACAGCGGATTAATTTCAGCAAACAGTTCACGGGAAATGTCATAAGAACTGTTTAACAGTTCTGCGGCAGAAACCGAACCCGTAGCAACCAACGTTGCCAGAACCCAACCTTTTAGCCATACCTTTTTCATTTCACACTCCCACTTATCGTCGAAACAGCGTGATTAAACAACGCTCTGATAAGTCATAGTGTATGGTTAGATTTCAGTTATATATAACGTTTTCATATACCGTTTAGCACTGATTTAGAGCTAAAAAGCATATGCTGAATTGAAGCGGGATCGGGGAAAGAATTAAGCGGGGTAACCGTCAGTAAAAGATAAAGCGACAGAATATCCATCTCGATATTCTGCCAGAATAACGAAAAATTACAGTGAGAGGAGCTTATCCAGCGACGGTGCAAAATAGTAGCTGCCGGTAACTGGCTTACTGAATCTTAAGAGTTGGTCGGTTTTACCATCGGCTTCACCAAACATACTTAACAGTTGCTGCTCAATATTGTGTAAACGGGCACAGTAAGCGATAAAGAACAGGCCATGATCGCCGCTTGCGGTACCATACGGCAGGCTTTGACGGATAATTTTTAAACCAGCACCGTCTTCTTTCAGGTCTACTCGACCAAGGTGAGAGGTTGGTTGGCGTTTATCCGAGGGTAGCTCCTCATTATCAACTTTGGTGCGGCCCATCGCATTTTCCTGCGCTTTAACCGGCATAGTGTTCCAAACGTCAAGATTATGCACATAGCGCTGAACCATCACATAACTGCCGCCGGCATCTTGACCGGTAGGAATAATTCCCACGCCAGGGCGAGCATCACCCGTCGGGTTTTCTGTTCCATCAACGAAACCACTCAGATCGCGTTCTTCCGTCCAACGGAAACCATGAGTCTCTTCATCAACGCTAATGGCATCACCGAATGCCTTCAACGCAGCCTGAGCCAGAGTAAAGTTAATATCGTGACGCTGGGAAAGAATATGGATCAACATATCGCGCTGTGTCGCCGGTGCCAAGCCATTGCCTAACGGTTTAAACGGCTTTAGCTCTTCAGCACCCTGACCAGCAGACAAGCTTTTCCATAGGTCAGAACCAAATGAAACCACCGCGCCTAATGCTGCTTCCGGGAATTTTTGTTGTAGGTCATTTAACGCGCTAACGAATTGCTTACAACCGTTACGAATCTGTTCTAAATCACGCCCAGCTTTTGCTTCAATAACTTTTGCTTCGATAAATATGCCAAAACGACAGTGTTCCGGCAGAATTCCACTCTGTGCCTGAGCCATTATTCAGTCCTCATATCGGTGAAAAAGCGGCTCTATATTCAGAGCCGCTTCAATAGAAATAATGAGACTATAATAACCAAATTAGAGTGTACTATCATGCGTTAACTCAAATCTGACTAAAGATTTAAGCGATTATTTCGATTGCCAAATCATTTTGCTAATCGTCCAGTGTTGGAGTTTATCATCCGATGGCATGATCGTGACGGGTCCCATCCACTCACCGCTGAAGACATAAGTAATCAGGCGACTTTCTCGAGAACGACAGACTACTTTACCGCTATTATCATCAGATCCGACTTCACAAACACCAAACGCTTTTTCATATAAATCGCTAAACTCGGTTCCTACGTGGATACCGGTACTTGTTTGGATGCTCTTATCCATAACCTCAATACGATTAACCCGATTATTAGCGTTACCATGAAAAACTAACGCGACTTTATCACCGTCCATCGCTTCATAATATGAAACCATTTGGCCGCCGGACATTGACATCCCTTTACGCAGACGATAATCACCATCCAGGGTTTTATTCAAAATACGTTCATCCAGAGGCGTCGTAGCAGAGATACCGCTTAAACCGTTATTGCTCAGTTCCAGACTGCTACCAAACCAATTAGTTGGCGATAACTTAGACCAAGAAAAACTACTAATCGTTGAACATCCACTCAGCAATAAAGGGGCCAACAATAAAACAACTCTTATATTCATCTATCATCCTATCGGGTAAATGGAGCAACGGGGCTACGCAACTTAATATTCCTGATCTTCTATCAGACGCTTACCGATGCAAACCGTATCCTGAATTTCATAACCCAACTTCTCATACATACCGATAACCGCCTCATTATCATCACGTACCAAAAGCTGTAACTTCGGGCAGCCACGAGCAATCAGTTTCTTCTCCAGCCGGCTAATAAGGGCGTTAGCGATCCCTCTACCGCGGTAATCAGGATGTACACCAAGGTAATACGCTGAGCCACGATGACCATCGTATCCGCCCATAATCGTACCAACTACCTCTCCTCCGACCTCGGCAACTAAAAACAGTTCAGGATTGTTATACTGTTTACGTTCAATATCTGTTTCAGGATCGTTCCACGGGCGCAGCAAATCACAACGTTCCCATAACGTTACAACATCTTCAAAGTCATCTTGTTTATAGATACGGATTTCCATCATATTCACCGTTTAACCCTGCAATATTCCACGATTATGGTAAGTTTAGCGTTAAGTGCAATAGATAAGTAAATATTCCCATCAAGATAGGGTAAATTACCCCACAGAATTGGCACTAAAAATCGTATTTATTACTCCGCTATACAAATTAAGGATTGTTCATGCAAATCTGGGTCGATGCAGATGCCTGCCCCAATGTGATTAAAGAGGTTCTATTCCGGGCGGCTGAGCGTACGCATATCACCGTCACATTGGTCGCCAACCAATATATCAAAACGCCACCATCACCCTATATTCGCAGCTTGCAGGTACCTTCCGGCTTTGATGTGGCGGACAACGAAATCGTCAAGCGTACCGAGCCCGGCGATCTGGTGATCACTGCCGACATTCCTCTGGCAGCAGAAGTACTGGAAAAAGGAGGAAACGCCATTAACCCTCGCGGAGAGCGTTACTCACCGGCGACCATTCGCGAACGACTCACCATGCGCGATTTTATGGATACCATGCGATCCAGCGGCATACAAACCGGCGGCCCAAACAGCATGACCCAACGTGACCGCCAACAGTTTGCTAATGAACTGGATAAATGGCTGCTTAGCGCGAAACAAGCCAAATAAAAAAAGCCTGCAATATTCATTGCAGGCTCAGATTGCTGACAAAGTGCTAATATACGTAATCGTCGTGAGAGACGGGCTACGCTCGCTGAAGCTGAGTACTGATGCCCTTCCGGCCAAGCACAACACCTAATATCAGCACTATGCTCTTACGGCCGGAATATCCCCGATGACTGATTTACCTTATCGGCAACATCAGAACCCATTCGGTATATCTGTCATATCAGGCAGCTTATGCGCAATTCCCTTATGACAATCAATACAGGTTTTTCCTTCTTTAATCGCCATACTGTGCATTTTGGTCGCTACCGTTTTCTGCTCGGTAAAGTCCATATAATCAAAGTTGTGGCAATTACGGCACTCTTGCGAATTATTCGCTTCCATACGCGACCACTCATTTTTCGCCATCGCTAAACGGTGAGCGTCAAATTTCTGCGGCGTATCGATAAGTCCCATCGCTTTACCATACAGCTCTTTAGAGGCTTTGATTTTACGCACCATCTTAGGAATAAACTCTTTCGGCACGTGGCAATCAGAACATACCGCACGTACACCAGTACGGTTACTGTAGTGCACCGTATCCATATATTCCTGATAGACGTTATCACGCATCTCATGGCAGCTAATACAGAATTTCTCGCTGTTCATCACTTCCATACCGGTGTTAAAACCACCCCAGAAAACGATGCCAGCAACAAAGCCCATAACCAATAACGTACCAATTGCTAAACGACTAGGCGTACGAAACCAAGTCCATACCCGGCGGATTACTCCTGGTTTTTTCTCTTTACTCATTGTAATCCCCCGATTACTTACCGTATCCCGGCGCTGGTTCAAACGTATTACCAATAATCGGTGCAGCGTCAGCCTGTGGTACGTGACAGGTTTGGCAGAAATAGCGGCGCGGCGCCACATTACTGCTTACGTGTCCATCACTATCAACAAAGTGAGTTGGGCTAATACGCGGTGCACCGGTCGTACGGTAACTCTGTACCCCGTGACATTTCAGACAGGTATTCACCTTTGAAGTCACCTGATAGCCTTCTACGCTATGCGGAATCATCGGCGGTTGATTAACATAATCCAGAGCAATACGAGATTGCTCTTTAGGCATAATGACCGAACCTTCAGGCGTGCCGGACACTTCCGGTGACTGACTCAAATCAACGCCGTTATTTGCAGCAAACGCTACGCTGCCGGAAACTAATGCTATTAGCATAGCCCATAAGGTAACCTGCTTTTTCAAGACGTTACTCTTCATTCCTCTACTCCCGAACGATGGAATCGTGTTTTTATTTGAAATACTTTCTCAGAACAGACATCAATACAGCGACCACAGGAAATACATTCCTTACTCAGCACCAGCGGGCTCTCCTGTTTACCAAACAGTGGACCACGAAGTATCTGAGGCTCTGGACACACATGGATGCAATCCATACAGCGGGTACAATCCTGACGATTTTCAGCGCTCACTCGCAGCACGCTTTTACAGCTAATCGCACCATACAGCGCCCCAATCGGACACAGGTGACCGCACCAGCCATGCTCAACCACCAGCAGATCAAACAGGAATACCGCCACAATCAGCCAGATGCTGGCACCAAAACCAAACACCAGACCGGTGATAATCCCGGCAGACGCCGAATGACCAAACCCACTGATTAAACCGCGGCCAAATGCCGATACCGGATTAACCCACTCCCACAGTAGCGTTCCGCTAACTGCACTACCCAAAATAATAGCAATCATTATTCCGTAGCGAAGTGAAGCAGGAATGGACGCGCTGTTACGAATGCCCAACTTACGCCGTAACCAAGCGGCAAAGTCAGTCACCAAGCTCAATGGGCAGACCCAACCACAAAATACTCGGCTGGCAAACAAAGCATAAAACAGTGCGATAATGACACCGCCTATCAAGGCATACCATTCAGACCAAGCAGCCCATCCTAACTCAACCGGAATCTCCGGTATGTGTCCCCCAGCCAAGCTTTGCAGCACGATTAATGGATCGCTTAACGGAATAACGTCCAGCAACATACTGCCACTGAAGTTACCGCGTAATATCCACATGCCAAGCAAAGGCCCGGTCAGGAACATCATCAGAATAAGTAATTGGCTGATACGGCGTAAAACCAGAAAGCGATGACTGTACCACCAGCCATACTTCACCTGTGCTTCATAGCCTGCTTGCTTAGGTGCATTTGCCATTACTGCCCCCCATCCGGTTTACGGGTTGGTAGCGTTAAGGCTTCAGGAATTAACGAATGCCCGGCCTTATCTTTCTCTACCCATCCTAACCGATAGTGTTGCCCCAGCTTGCCCAACGCCAACGACAGAGGCAGCACTTTAATCGCCGCTTCCTCCAATACACAGGCTTCTTCGCATTTACCACAGCCGGTACAGTAATCACTGTGCACCGTCGGTAAAAACTTGGCGTGCATATCGGTACGCTCATTACGATGCAGTTCCAACGTAATGGCTTTGTTGATTAATGGACAAACACGATGGCAAACATCGCAGCGTAATCCCTGCCAGTTCAGGCAGTTTTCGTGATCCAGTAGTACCGCCAGTCCCATACGAGACCGATCAATATCTGTTAAAGATGAATCGAGGGCGCCACTTGGACAGGCTTTCACGCAAGGAATATCCTCGCACATCTCACAAGGGATCTGACGCGCCACAAAATACGGTGTACCCGACGAAACCGGCGACAATAATGTAGCCAGCTTCAGCGTGTCGTAAGGACAGTCCTGCACACATTGCCCGCAGCGAATACAGGCGCGGTTAAACGCCTCTTCCGGTAGTGCACCAGGAGGACGCAAAGCCACGCCCTCTCGTGCCTGAGACTGTTTTTGTGGTATCCCCAGCAGCAGCGTCAGGCCAGCTAAGCCGCCTGCGCTACGTGCTACATCGCGTAAAAAGCGGCGACGTGCGGGGCCTTTATCCCGTTGATTAGCCATAGTGATACGCCCTACCTACCCTAGGCCTTAACGACTCTGACTGCACATTTCTTGTAGTCAGTCTCTTTTGACAATGGATCGGTTGCATCCAACGTCAATACGTTAACTAACTGTGCAGCATCAAAGAACGCCATATACACCAAACCTTGAGGTACGCGGTTACGACCACGGGTTTCGACAATGGTCACCACTTCACCGCGACGAGACTGGACCTTCACCTTGTCACCACGGCGCATACCGCGCTTTTGGGCATCCTGAGGGTGAATAAACAGTACCGATTCAGGGAATGCACGATGAAGTTCCGGCACGCGACGGGTCATCGAACCGGTATGCCAGTGCTCCAGAACTCGGCCGGTAGATAACCACAGGTCGAACTCTTCATCCGGGCTCTCTGCTGCCGGTTCGTATGGCAGGGCAAAAATAACCGCTTTACCATCTGGCTTACCGTAGAACCGAACGCCTTCGCCAGCCTTAACATACGGGTCATAACCTTCACGATAGCGCCACAGCGTCTCTTTACCATCAACCACTGGCCAACGCAGACCGCGCGCCTTATGATAATCATCAAAGTTTGCCAGGTCATGAGCATGACCGCGACCAAACGCTGCATACTCTTCAAACAGACCTTTTTGTAGGTAGTAACCTAATTCACGGGATTCATCATTAAGCTGACCTTCAGCCAATTCATCCAGTTTGAATTTATTCACCTGACCGTTAGCGAACAGCACTTCGTACAGTGTTTTACCACGGTACTCTGGGTTCTTGTCTAATAGCTCTGCCGGCCACATTTCGTCAGTTTTAAAGTATTTTGAAAACTCAACGATTTGCCACAGGTCAGACTTAGATTCACCCGGAGCTTGCACCTGTTGACGCCAAAACTGACTACGACGCTCGGCGTTACCATAAGCGCCCTCTTTTTCCACCCACATCGCGGTCGGTAAAATCAGGTCGGCAGCCAATGCACTGATGGTTGGATACGGATCGGAAACCACCACGAAGTTGCGTGGATCGCGCCAGCCCGGCATACGGTCTTCATTAATATTTGGACCAGCCTGCATATTGTTGGTACACAGGGTCCAGTAGGCGTTCAACGTACCGTCTTTCAGAGCACGGTCCTGAGCAACGGCGTGTAAACCAAGGGAGCCAAGAATGGTACCTTCCGGCAGTTTCCATTTTTCTTCAGCAATTTTACGGTGGGCTTCATTTGTCACCACCATATCTGCTGGCAGACGGTGGGCAAAGGTACCTACTTCACGTGCGGTACCACAGGCAGATGGTTGACCGGTTAGTGAGAATGGGCCGCAGCCTGGCGTTGAAATTTTACCGGTCAGCAAATGGATGTTGTAGCACAGGTTATTTGCCCACACACCACGAGTGTGCTGGTTAAAGCCCATGGTCCAGTAGGAAACCACTTTCACATTTGGATCGGCATACAGCTTCGCCAGCGCAACCAGTGAATCTGCCGGTACACCGGTCATTTCAACGGTTTTCTCTAGCGTATACTCAGCAACGAAATCTTTATATTCGTCAAACGTCATTGGCGTTGATTTGTCGCTGTTAGGGTTTTTCGCTGCTTTTTCTAGCGGGTGATTTGGACGCAGGCCATAACCGATATCCGTTTCACCACGGCGAATATTAACGTGTTTATCAAGGAAGTCCTGATTAACCCCATTATTCTGAATAATATAGTTAGCGATATAGTTCAGAATCACCAGATCGGTTTGCGGTTTGAAAATAATCGGGTTATCTGCCAATTCAAAGCTACGGTTTTCATAAGTAGACATCACCGCAACTTTGACATTTGGATTAGACAAACGGCGATCGGTAATGCGAGACCAAAGGATCGGGTGCATTTCCGCCATGTTTGAGCCCCATAACACGAAGGCATCCGCATGTTCGATATCGTCATAGCAGCCCATCGGTTCATCCATACCAAAGGTACGCATAAAACCAACAACCGCTGTTGCCATACAGTGACGAGCATTAGGGTCGATATTATTTGAGCGGAAACCGGCTTTAAACAGTTTCGCTGCAGCATAACCTTCCCAAATGGTGAACTGACCGGAAGCAAACATACCGCCACCGTTCGGCCCTTGTTCTTTAAAGGCTTTCTTATACTTTTCACTCATCACAGTGAAAGCTTTATCCCAACTTACCGGGGTAAACTCACCGTCTTTACTGTACTCGCCATTTTTCATGCGCAGTAATGGTTGGGTCAAACGGTCTTTTCCGTACATGATTTTAGGCAGGAAATACCCTTTGATACAGTTTAAACCGCGGTTAACCGGCGCATCTGGGTCACCCTGAGAAGCAACCACTCGGCCATTTTGAGTACCGACCAGAACGCTACATCCGGTACCACAGAAACGGCACGGGGCTTTATCCCACTTAATTGATGAATCCCCTTCAGCTGCAACCGCAACCGTTGGGATAGTCATTCCTGCAGCGACCGCGGCCGCGGTAACTGCATTTGCTTTCATGAAGTCTCGACGACTGAGTTTCATGGCGTATCCTCACCTTGCTCATCTTGCTGGTGATAAACCAGCGACACCGCCAACACACCGGCTATATCTCGTGCTGACTCAATTTGGGCAAACAGCACATCTGAATTGTCTGCCTGCATAACTACAATTAACTTGCCTTCTTTCTCGTTCACTCCGGGAATCTCTGTTCCCGGTAATGCACACAATGCTTCACTTACTGTGGAAATATCCTCAGGCTTAACCTGAACAATCAAACTACAAACGTGCCAGTCACTCTTTTCCGTCATTATCTTTATCACTCTCACGGGTGGTTATTGCTTGAACCGGACAGCTTCGGACACAGCTCCCACAGCCAGTACAACTCTGCTGATCTAACTCCGGTTGGGCAGTTCCTCCCAAACGAAGCCGAAACTTAATTGCGTTGGGTTCACAAACGTCCTGACAACTTCGGCAGGTTACCCCCTGATAAGTTAAGCAAGTTTGATTAATCACCGCGATACGCTGCCAGGGTTGAGTCTCCAGCGGCCTAAACAGCGGCTCAGGACAAACTTCCGCACAACGGCCGCAAAACGTACATTCCGCACGTTGAAAATCAATCTCTGGAAAAGCCCGAGCGTTACTGACGATAATAACCCCGGTTTCACACGCTTCAACACAGGCATGGCAACGGGTACAGCCATCAACAAACCGCTGTTCTTCTATCGACCACGGCGGTCTGATGGCAGAGCTACGACGCCACTGACCACGTAACAGATTCCGTCTCGATAAAATTGACATGCTGGCTAACTCCACTCACTCAGGAGGAACATCTTAAACACTTATCTTTTGTCTCAGGCTAATTATACGACCAATTTGCCTAAAACTTCGGCCAGAGTAAGTTAATCGTTGAGGGGTAGGTATATAATTACCCTTAAGGGGTAAATCGATAGGTTAATTGATCTAGCTCAATTGATTTACGCTATTTTTAGATAAATAGTCTAATCGATCGCTGCTTTATTCGGGTATTTTTTAATGAAACACGGCAAAATAATCATTTCAACCCGTTTGTTAAACACAAAAGTTCAGAGGCACAAATTAATGCAGTTTAGTATTCTGAGGTATTATGCTCTTCGTTAAACGTTCCGTCACCAGCAGCATTGCCCGTATGCTCATTGCTATTGTGATTCTGTCTATTTTATCTACTGGACTGGCATTGGTGACGCTGGCAGCCAGCCGCACGGATGCAGAAGCCATCAATATATCTGGCTCACTGCGCATGCAAAGCTATCGTTTAGCCTACGACTTAACCACCAATTCACCCTATCTGAACTCTCATATTCGCCAATATGATATGTCGCTTAATGCTCCGGCATTAAAAGAGATCGATTCATTCTATTTTCCCCATGATATCCAGCTAAAATATCAAACCCTGTTAGATCGTTGGAAAATACTGGAATATGAGCTCAATCAGGGTAACGGTGATATGTATATCAGCCAATTGGCTGAATATGTAAACCAAATCAATGAATTTGTTCTGGCGATTCAGATTTTTTCCGAGTTAAAGCTAAAAACAGCCGGAACCATCAGTATTGCCAGTTTTCTGCTGACTATTGGATTAGTTTTTTTCGTTATTCACTTTAGTCGACGTAAAATCGTCGCTCCGCTCAATCAAATGGTTGCCGCCAGCCACTATATTCAAACTGGACATTTTGACCATCAGCCCCTTGATACCACTCAGCCCAATGAGCTTGGGGTATTAGCCAACGCCTTTACCTCCATGTCTTCCGATTTGGCCAAACTTTATCAGTCGCTGGCAGAAAAGGTGGAAGAAAAAACCGTTAAGCTCACACAGGCTAACCGCTCGTTAGGCGTATTATATGACTGTCTGCAAGCTCTGAGCGTCAGTCAGGTTGACCGACAGTGCTTTGAGCAAGTGCTGCATATCGTGTGTAATAGTGAAAATCTGGTCATTATTCGTTTGGAAGTTCAGGACAGCGGTGAAGGTCGCTGGGTCTTGGAAGAAGGTAAAGAAGATAACAGCAGGGATTGGCATCATCTGGTCCTCCAGCAAGATGAGCAGATCTTGGGTAAGCTTAGCTGGCAATGTGCCGATGAAGATGCGGTTCATCCACAATTAATCGGTAACGTTGGCAATATTCTGAGCCGCGGTATCTATTTTAATCGGGCACAAAAACGCTACTTACAAGTACTGCTGATGGAAGAGCGAGCAACTATTGCACGTGAATTACACGATTCACTGGCCCAGTCCCTCTCTTTCCTGAGAATTCAACTTACCTTGCTAAAAAGGGTTGTTCCCAGTAATAATGATAGAGCGATGGTAGTTATTGCCGATTTTGATCAGGCTCTATCCAGCGCCTATCGACAGCTGCGAGAACTGTTAGCGACATTTCGGCTAACAATACAAGAGGCAGACCTGCATGAAGCGCTTAATCAATTAATTACGCCTTTACAGGCGCAGACTGAAGTGCCAATTCATATACATTGCGCACTATCATCTCAGGCTCTAAATGCACAGCAACAGGTACACGCGCTACAGATCGTCAGGGAAGCGACGCTTAATGCAATTAAGCACGCTAAGGCAAAAAACATTTATGTAAATTGTGAATCGACTAAGGATGGCTATAACTTAATTACCATTATTGATGATGGCATGGGTATCAAAAGTCTTGATGAACCGGAAGGTCATTATGGACTTAATATTATGAGTGAACGGGCTTGCCGTTTAGGCGGAACCCTGGCGATTAGCCGGCAGGAGGAAGGTGGCACTTGTGTGCGTCTTATCTTCCCTCAGCAATGAAAAGTAAATAAAAACAATAATAATCGAGCTTATTTGAGCCAACATTCTCTAGCAAATTTTAAAGTGGGGTAATATCAGTGCAAGAACTATGTAATATTTTGATCGTGGACGATCATCCATTAATGCGCCGTGGAGTGCGCCAGTTACTTGAGCTGGAACCTTCACTAAATATTGTGGCCGAAGCCAGCAATGGTAATGAAGCGGTAACGTTCGCTTGTCAGTTGCTGCCAGATTTAATTTTACTCGATCTGAATATGAAAGGTCTGTCGGGTCTGGATACGCTGAAAGCACTGCGTAATGAAGGTATTGCCGCCCGAATTATTGTGCTTACCGTGTCGGATTCTCGCAGCGATATCTATGCGCTGTTGGATGCCGGCGCTGACGGTTATCTGTTAAAGGACAGTGAACCAGAACTGCTGCTGGAAAAAATCCTTCAGGCGGCTAATGGTGAAAACGTATTCAGCGATATTATCCTGGAATATCTGGCGACCCGTGATGACCAAAGCGATCCATTTGAATCACTGACCGAACGTGAACTCGATGTATTACAGGAAGTCGCTCGGGGTATGTCGAACAAACAGGTTGCCTCGCACTTACATATCTCCGAAGAAACGGTAAAAGTGCATATCCGTAATATGCTGCGTAAGTTAAATGTACGTTCACGCGTTGCGGCAACGGTGATGTATTTGGAGCGGAAGAGTCAGTAAATTGGATTTACGGTGAAGTGAAGAGATAAATCGAACCGCTTGCGAGAGGGGTTCGATTTATTATGGTCGGGTGTTGTTGGTTAATTAAATGAAGAAGACAATATATAACTAAGATTTGTCAGATTAAAATCATAGCTAATATTAATTCTCACGTAAAAAAACTCTCTTAGGAATGTTTTTATTTAAACCTTTTTCTATCATTTCATTTTTATATTCTTTATATAAAGTACGAGCTTTATCATAATGGTTATAATCCTTCCCTAATTCCCAATATACATCAGCAAGATTCAGCTTAGCCACAACTCTTGATGGATATTGATCAACTATATCTTTAAGTATAATTGCACTTGCAATATTATCTTTTTTAGCTAAAAAGAAAGCCAAGTCATTAAGTAACACCACATTGCTATCATTAATAGTCGTTACATATTCAGCAGCACTGTATATATTAATACTCTTAATTGCATGTTCACTTTTATTTTCTTTTAATAAATCAGATATTTTCTTGAGTTCATTATTAATTTCATTTTTTACATCCGATTTAGATTTATAACTAATAGAATGCTGGTTTTCACCAATTTTTCTGCAACATGATACCCGCTCAATTTCTAATGACGGGGTAAATATTCCTGAGATAGGATCTGACCTCTCTCCAGTAATAACGCTGACCAATAGCCATTGTTTTTTATCCGGTACCCATTTATAAACCTGTGAATAAACTTGCCCTTGACGACTATAATAAGTGCTATCAACTTCAATCTCATCAAATTTATAACTACTATGAACTACAGGAAAATTGTTATCATCTGGAGGTGTTATCTCATAAGTTAGATTCTTATTTATAGATGACATATAAATTGATAGGTGTAATACATTATTGACTCTACTTTGGATAATGCTGTCATTAATGCCATCGCCATCAAAATCGTAAAACTCTTTACTTTGCTCATCGGCATATACAGCAGATAACGTTACCATTAATAAAGCAAATATAATTGAAATTCCATTAAATACATACATCATGTAGTTAAGTCCTAATTCTATATTTAGTATATTTTTCCAGTATAGATTAAATCAAATGGCTGCTCTGTTAAATATCTTTATCACCATTACGGTTTGTGTAACACCTTCAATAATTCATTTTATTCTATAACTAATTACTTATGGCACATACTTCTTAATGCTTTCCTTATTGATTCAGCATCTTTATATGGGCATAAGTTCCTGTCTCATTAACTCCGTCAAAACAATAGTTAAATATATCGACTTGTGGTTCTCTTGGAAAAAAGTCGATATAAACACCCTTTTTACTTTCTATCACCTCAAATCGCAGGGCTCTATAATAATATCTACTTACTTGCTGAATATCAGATTTATATCTAGACAATACGTACATCGACTGCTCTGGAATATTGACTGAAAATACAGAAGTAATTTTCCATTGACCTAAATTCAAAACGAAATTTAATTTGTTATTTTTTAAGTTTAGGCTATATAAGCTAACGCAATCCTGTTTAGCCATATCTTCACATGAGGATGGAATAAATAACATCAGCGCTTTTCCACCAGGTCTTTCCACCATAACCGGGGAATGAGGAATATTGCTACTCTTTGCACTAATATCACTATATACAGATAGCAAGAAAAAAACACAAAAGACTTAAGTTTCATCCTATAGCCCCAGACTTTCTTTAGAAGATAAACACCCCATTGCCTCATCCTTAGTCCGATTACAGGATAAGTATTTTGCAATTTGAGATAGCTCATTCACTTTAACTTTTTTACATGGGAAATAATATTCTTTACCACTATCAGAAGATATAACATTTAAATATAGTGATTCCTTTCCTTTTTCCCACTCATATCCTAATGTATATAAGAATGACTGATTTCTAAAAAGAATAAAAAGATATGATGTAAAAGGCCGAGTATAATATCTATGTTCAAAGGGAATTTTCTTATCTTGATAATCTAAAGATGGATAGATTAGTTCAGGATTATTTTTTCCACCATAAACATAAAAAAGGGATATTGGCTTACTTTCTTTATCTACATTGCCATATAAAGCAACATACTTATTATTTTTTGTTTCGCATAGCAAATAAACCTTATCAAAAGCAGGTAGAGAATCGAAATACTCGCCAAGTTGAGTAGCTTGTCCGTAACAAGACAAAACGAACAACATCAACCCACAGAGATATCGATTACAGCCTGTTTTAAGTATTTTATTATTACGTTCCAATGTTTGAATATATCTTACCGATAGATGACAAGAAATTATTTTAAAGAACATTTTTCGCCTCTGCTTTCAATGGCAAATTTATTATATAAATATTGCTTAATTAAAGATGCATTCTTATATGTGAATATATTCCCTAAATCGGAGTAACCATGTATCCTTTCAAACTTTTATCATTACCAATATAGGTATTGAATGTAATTCCACCATTATTATATACAAAAGCTTTATAATGAATAGAATTTATATTATTCTCAATCCACGAAATAATATTAACAACATTTTTCTTATCATTAATTTATTTTCACCGTAAAATCACACTCTTCATTAATATATTTATTTTATATAAATTTAAACTGCCATTAACTAACAAAAAGCACAACAAAAAATCAGCAAAACCATTTAATATCTATTTATAACTTACTATTTGTAATTTCTAAGAAATCAGCTTCGAAAACCTTTCTATCAATGCCAATGGTTTTAACAACCTTACCATTAATATTAATTATTTCTAACTTCCCCTTTCCTCGTTGATAATCATAACTAGCTTTCTGTAATTTATTATTTTTTAATATGGATACAATATAATTACAACATCCGTCACGAGAAAAACCAGTAACAGCTCTATCAACATATAAAACTGTAGGGTTAACTACATACGAAGATAGAATATCTGACTTTTCATATTTATTACTCTTTTTATTATATAAATAATAAAAATAACTTTCATTGGCAGCCCCTTTGTTATCTGAAATTCTTACATCTGGGTAACCATCAAAATTCACATCTTCTATAACAACTTGAAAATCATCATCTATGATATTTATATTCAAAGTCTGCCTAGTATTATCTAAAAAAACAAAATCAATTGATATAGCATTATTCAGATCATTAGATGTTGAAATATTATAATGACTAACTATCTCATCTATCTTTTTGGAACTTCTCTCTACATTAAACTTATACTTTCTACTCCCAATCCACTCCCCATCAAAACTATGCCCCCCTGAGCTTACTGCATCTATTTTCCCTGTTATTTGCCCATTGTAACTTTCAGATAAATTTAATACTCCATCAGAATAGCTACCCTTCAATGAAATGTTCTTATTATTTTTATTATATATATATGAACCTGTTACAGAACTCCCATCCACTGCTAAAACCATAGTGATATCATAACTCTTAATTTTTCCTTTTAACTCATAACGTTCAATAACATTATATGAGCAAGCAGAAAAAGATATAAATAATGATAAAACCGATAAAAATTTATATTTCATTCAATTACTCCAAACCAAACTCTTTTTTTGCTCTTAATAAAATTTCAGCTCTATGATGAGTGAGTTTTGGAATTCCTCCCTTATAATAAGTAAAATTTTGATTAATCTCCTTTTGCTCAACCTAACTTTCAATAACATTTCCTTTATTAACATTATTATAGTTTAAATGAACCCAACCTGAATTAACCCCAATCACTTTAACAACATCAGCCATTATTAAATAACTTTTTATTTTAGCACTAATCCATCAGTCGTTAGACTTATAGATTGACATCTACAGACTAAAATCGCTTAAATAATTTTTACCAACCCATGCTAATATAGGATTGCTTTCATTAGATACATAAGAAATAAAAACCCACTGATTATCATCAGATAAACTAATAACTTTCACCTTATCACTTTTTAGTAAATACATCTTACTCTTTTTATTTTCTTTTGGTTCAATATAAAGGTAAGTTTTATCTAATACCGTTGCCTCATTAACTAAATCGTTAGTCCAGTCTACAATTGTATTTTTAATTATTTTTTGCTGATCCGAACCCTTTTTAAATTTTGATATTAATAAATAATAAGCACCGATATTAGAGCGATTAGGTGAATCACATAGCGTTAAATTTTTAATATCTTGAGCCGACCAATCACTATCGACACCACTCTTATTTACCGCCATTTTAGAAGACAAAAAATCAAAACTATCATGATATGAAGATACAATTAAGTCTTTATTCCTATCCCAACTATAACCGCAAACTTCCCCATCGCGATCGCTAACCACACAACCAGTATTCATATCAATAATACTACAATATGCTCTATCGACATATTTTTCCCCACCACTTTGTGTTGGATACATACTCCCATAGATACTATTAATAATGATATAATTTCCTGTGGGAGAAATAACGTTATCGTTAGAATAAGTATAATATCGCCCCCCTTGTGATTTAGTGAAGATATGCTTATCAAGAGATATATCTATTTTACGATTACCTTTAGCAAAAAAAATCCGCCCCCAAGCATCTTTATCTATATTCTTACCTGAAAGTGATTCAGAAAAGATAATTTCATTACCATTGGGAGCGACTAATGTTTTATCTGCCAATAATTCACAAGAAAAAGGAAAAAGTATTATTATCCAGAAAAAAATATTTATTTTATTAATCATAAAGATATTAGTCCATACTTTTAAAATATTATAGCCAGAACTATTTTTATAGTCTAATCGTCACCTAAACAGACAAATGGACCATCTCCTTTTTTATTACAAGGTAACCGATCAGCAATCGCATACAGCTCATCAACAATAATTTTCTTACATAAAATACTATGTTCTTTATCTCTATCAATAGATTTAACACCTAAACTTACTGATTTAATATCATTTTCCAATGAATCTTTTAATGTATATTTATATCCTTTATTGTTAAAAGATATAAATAAATATGATGTAAATGGTCGACTATAGTATTGATATTCAAATGCCAAAAAGTTATTATGCAAAGTTGATGACGGATAAATTATCTCAGGTTTATTCTTATAGCCATAGGTATAAAATAACGAAATAGGCTTTTTCTCTGCATTTAAACCTCCATACAATGAGATGTATTTCCCTTTATCTGTTTCACATAAAAAATAAACTTTATCAAAAACAGGTAGAGAATCGAAATACTCGCCAAGTTGAGTAGCTTGTCCGTAACAAGACAAAACGAACAACATCAATCCACAGAGATATCGATTGCAGCCCGCATTACCAGCCAATTCGCGCATAAAGCTTATTAATGAATGATGAGATGACCGAGTAATTAAGTCGACACGCTTTTGGAGATAGCAGGATTTATCAAATCTCATAATATAGAGTCTATCTTTATCCATTTTCTTATGTTTACACCATTCTACCGTTTATAATCAATCAATAACCAACTGGATCTATACTCTATGATAGAGACAAGATCACCAGCAATTAAATACATTTTTGTTTTATTTTTTTCATTCGGATTATGATATAAAAAAGCTTTATCAATATTTATAACAGCTTTCCCCTCCTCACCTTCCGATAAGTTTAAATTAATATTTTTAAATAAACTATTAACTGAAACATTACTAAAATTTAAATTAGCTAGTAGAGCTGAATTTACAGATAAATTCAATGTATTTGCCGCTTCATCTCCATATGTTCTAGGTAAAATTATTGTTTCTGATGCTTCTTTTAAATAAAGATTATTTTTATCTTTTATCAAAGTTACAAGATAAGTGATATTGGGATACGAATATGCAACCTCGAAAGAAGTACCACCAGTGCTAGATATATCATAGAAAACACTATTCGAGCGTACATCATTAATCTTTAAAAATGATGTATTTGATGCAAAAACACGATAGCTATCATTAACCTTATGTAAAAAAGATATGATTGCAAACTCGTTTTTAATTAATTTATTGCTATAAATACAGATTACCCACCTTTATAAGATATAGTTTTAAATGTAACTATATCGTCTGTTATTATACTTTTACACAATAATACTTCTCTATCATTAGCAAAAACTGAAAAAGAAAACAAAAGAATCAAGCATGATAAATACTTTTTCATTATATTAGTTAATCCAACAACATCAAGAGGATATAATTTTAAGCATGATAAACTTTGAATAAATTTATAGCACTACCATAAATTCATTCCTACCTAAGTTTTTTCTGATTAAAGCCATCTTGCTCAATAATTATTGTGTAATCATTCGATAAAATGAAAATGGGTATTTTTTCTTGGTCTTCATATCAATCCAATAACCACTATATTTTCCATCAGATAAAATCCCATTAAAAACCTCTAACAATTCACCATTTTCTTTATAGGCATTTAATATCAACTCGCCATTATTTAGACGACCTGAGAGATTGATATTCTGTTTAAACTTATCATAGTAATAATAACCATAAGTATCACTAGCTTTAAAATCGAGATGAAGTTTCACTCTTATTTTTTTATTTATTTTCCCTATAAAATTACCTGACTTACTTATGTCAGAACAGTTTTCTATACACCCTACGTCCTCAACATCAATATTATTAGAATCTTTTGAATCGAGCGCAATCAATTTTATCAAGTTCGTCTTATTATTATCAGATAAATGTGATATGAAAAAAATCACATCGTTATTTATATAATCATTATTTATTAAATTAAACTTATTTTTTTTCTTACAGTTAGCTAAAAAAATAGAATGAAGTGGTGGCAATGAATTATCAAATGAAGTACCTGATGAATAATCGCAATAATACCCACCCCAGTTTCTTTTCTTTAAATAAACATCAATCTGACTTTCAATGTTAAATACTACTGCATCATCTAAACTATGATCTTTAAATTTAAATCTAATAAAGTTAACACCTCTTCCTGCACCCCAATACTCTTTTAAAAGAAGATATGAATTATCAATTCGATATAAAGACACCCCTTCCATTGTAGTATTTTGTTCTGGTGATAAAAATATTTTATTTCCCGTCACTCTTTCCTTTAAATAAACAGGGTAATCATTTACTTCTGATTCAGCACCTTTTTCTAATATCACCTCACAAGATGAGTTGTACTCTTCATAGCATGATACATACTCGAGATTATCCTCAGAAAAAACTAAAAACGGAAGAAAAAATAATGATATAAAATACTTCACTCTACATTACCTCTTTTATTATTTTTTCAAAAAGCATAGCATAATCTTCAAAGTGATTAGCGCGATCAGGAATTCCATCCCTATATCCATTAATAATTAATCTTGCATTAAAATAATCACTTTTTCCCTCACCTAAATATCGCTCAAGTGTATGATCCTCTCTAAAACTCCCATCACGCATTCCTTTCATCATTATTGAAACAGCGGTGTTTATTTCAAGACAAAGATCAGGATTAGTTACAATATCTATGCCAGTCAACCTCATGAACTTTTTATAATTAATTTTCCATGTTAATTGAACTAAACCTCTCCCTCTATATTTATATCCATCACCTACATTAGTATTGTGATTTAATATTGCTCTTCTACGCTTCTTATCAGTTGCTGTTGAACCAGAACCATATTCTCTCTCTGCTTTTTCATATGAAATAATTTCATTAATTGGTTTAAAATAAACCCCATTAGTGAAATCATATGACTCTATTCTTATCGTAGATAACATATATGAAATAAATTTTTCATTAAAAATATCAAAGTAATTATAATATTGATTCTTCATCTCATTTAGAAGTGTTCTTAATGAGTCCTCTGATTTTTTATTTAATGAGGAAATCTTAATTTTCGTATCTCCATCATAGAATCCAAATATTACAGAATGCATTTCTTTATATTTGGTGATAAATTCTTCTATGTCAAACCAATCTCCTATTCTCCCCATTGCCCCCACCAACCCAACCGGATGAAAATGCCACACCTTCCCATCCTCCGGCAAACCAACCTTACCCGCCACATCCTTATACCAAATCAACGCCTTAATCTTATTGCGCATTACATCCCAATGCTGGCTTTGCTGATCTTGCGGGTCGATAACCTTAAACAGTTCTTCCCACTTACTTAACCCTTCATCCGCGTACCATTCGCTTTCATACTTCACCACCAGTCTGGACATTTGCTCTGCCAGCCACGGTTTTGCCAGCGCTTTTTGATATTCATCTACCGTCAATTGACCGTCTTTAGTTCCCTGGCTATCAATAATCTCATGCAGCTTTTGCAGTAGTTCGCCTCTGTCTGCCTGATCGGCACGGATACGCAAATTTCCAATTCTCTGAGGATCGGCATCAGCAGATGATTCGCCCTCTGCCTGATTAACCTCTTTAGCCGCAGCCTGATCGGCGGGCTTACTCTGTTCTTCAATAAATTCAAAGCCCGGCCAGTGCCACGGGGAACAACGAACGACGGTTCCGCCTTCTTTTACCCATCCCTGAATATCTTCCCCCTGCTCGTTACCAGCAGAAACAGACCACCAAACCGTTTGCCCATCGGTGGCTTTATCCTCTTTCTTTATTTGGGATAACGGTAATAAACGCATAAAAGCAACGGTTGGGCTATCAGTCGCCGCCTCTTTTAACGGGAACGCTTTCCAGGCAGGTAAAGCGGCTTCAGTGCTGCTTCTACGCCCCTCTTCATTCAGTTGGTCTCGAGGTATCCAGCAAGCCTCCGCATCTGACAGTGAGAAACTGACGACACGTTGTTCTCCATCTAATTTCTTAACAAAAAAAACGGAACTTGGCATTTTAGCTTTAGCCGCTTCACTCAATCCTGCCTTTGTTGCAAGCCCGTTTTTCTGTGTCGCATCCAGTGCATATTGCCCACTGTTGTATTTCCCTAAGTCCTTTTTATCCACTTCAATAACATATCCAGCTTTCGCCTTAGCCCAACGTCCATCCTTAGGCGAATCTGCTTCCAGCGCCACATCAGCTCCCGCCGGGATCTCGGTATCAGTCGCGGACGGTTGCGCAAGCTGAGTACCCACATCCACTTTTAACAGCGTTTTCTGG
Source organism: Pragia fontium DSM 5563 = ATCC 49100 (assembly GCF_900112475.1). Lineage (GTDB taxonomy): Bacteria > Pseudomonadota > Gammaproteobacteria > Enterobacterales > Enterobacteriaceae > Pragia > Pragia fontium. Next base: position 90,408 of record NZ_FOLW01000007.1, read on the forward strand.
TTATCCGCCAGCTTGTCGGCCAGATTCCTACTTTGCGCCACGAATGCAGGTACATCATCAGCGCTGAACACTTCCAAATGAAGAACCGGCTCGCCGGTATACTGATTTTCACCACTCTTCACTATATTCTGTGTTCCCGGATAACCCACGATCTCACCGGCCTTTATTACAGCAGGTGGCTCCTGAAACTGAATCTCATCCAGTTTTTCCGGTTCGGTTGAGACAATAGACATATTGGAACTGGCAACCCAACCCGGTAAATTACCGTCTGCATCGGCCTGCAGTGGCGGTATCGTCGAATCCGCCGACTCCAGCGCTGTTATCTTACTGCGAATACCGCTGACTTCCCCCAGCTTAACTTTTTTATCCGGCAACAATAACGCCAGTATTTTCGAGCCATTAGCCGCCGTTTCCCGAATATATTGACCTTTAATCGCTTTGGCCGTGGTATCTTCCGGCGCATCTTTTGCCTTTTCACCAACAAACCAATGGTTGGTTTGTCCCTCAACGGCAATCAGCTCAGGAACATACGAATATCCTTCCGTTGTTCCATCCCATTCAGGGTAGGCTTTACCGCTAATAATTTCTTCCACCTTACGGTACTTCTTGTTAGAGGCTAATTCCTCCCCCAAGCGAAGCACGCTTCCTCTGACAACGACACTGAGCACTTTTTTACTATCAATTTTATTCGTCGTACCCGCCGTTGGTCGTATACGAACCCCAAGCAACTTGTCCGTTTTCTTATCCGCTTTGATCTGATACTGCGACGCACCCCAAAACTGTGGCAGCGTGACCCCTTGCTGTGAATGAGCTTTCCACGGCAGCATATGCATATATAAACTATAGAACGTCAGTGCCGGTCTGGGTGGTGGCGGTGCAGTCTGCTCGCTACTGGCGGGTGCAGTCGCCGGTTCTGTCGATGGCGTTTCTGAAGGGGGTTGCGCCGGAGGCGTAGCAGGCCCCCCCGCCGGAGGCCGTGTTTCTCCCTGAGGCGTTGGGGCTGTGTCAGGTGGCGTTGCCGACATATCCGGCGTGGCTGCCGCGTCAGGTGCAGCCTCAGAAGCTGGAACCTCCTTTGCCGCTGGAGGTTCTGGTGGAAGCTCCAAACGATGACGTATTAATGCAAAACCTGAAGAGAGACAAACCGGTGATTCATCCTGACTAACCTTCACATAGCTATCATTAATCCGCGTCGCCACAACCTCACCATCCGCAAGGTTGTATATCGACATCGTCCACTTCAAGCCAGACGACTGGTCAAAATGAATGCCACCATGCCACACACCATGTAAGCTGATGGGATAAAAACCGCTAGATGCCGCCGCTAATCGCTGATAATAAACCTCAGGCTCTTGAATGATCTTACCGGGATCCGCATCCCCTTCCGCGCTCTCTTCCGTTGGCGTACCGTTCACATTCGCTTTGTCCGGACGTTCTTTAAAAATCAGAGACCACTTTTTTAACGGGGTAAGCTCACTCATAACATATCCTTATCAACAAATTCCTGAGGTTCTAAACTGAAAAGTCAAACTTACTGGATGACGGCGGAGCATAGCGATATTCAACAATAGGCATCGGCTGTCCATCTTTATCCAGCTGCGCCGCCCCCATTTTCTGCAAAGCGATCGCTTTAACTGTCACATTGTTCGGGCACCCTAACTCAATACCCCCACCCGATATTTTGATGTAAGCGCCACCACACACTAATATCAGCTCTTGCCGGGCAGACATAGATACCTTGCTATCAACGCTGGTAATCTCCATATCCTGCTTGGCCGCCAGCTGCATGGCATCATTCTGCGCCTGCACTTCGACTTTGCCCTGATTGGCAAACAGCTTCATCCCTGACTGCTGGGCAAATAAACTAATGGCATCACCCGTCGCTATCGTCAACTTTTTGCCCACACCGATATCCATATGACTGCCAGCAGTAAGATAGACATTATGTGCTGCCGCCAGTTGCATATCCTCACCGCTGGCAATACCAATACCGTCCGGTGCGCTGGCCAGTATCACTCTGGCAGTTAAATCCTTTAGCCGCTGCTCTATCAGCGATTTTTGCGCCTCAATTTCGGCTACCAGCGCTTGAGCCTGCTCCGCTGCGTGGCTCAACCCCTGCATTCGGGCATGGGCGGCGGCCAGTTGATCCATCGCCTGCGCCATTTCTCTCACTGCACCCTGTGCCGTTGGCTGTCCATCAGCGCTGATAAACAGTCCTTTATCCGCCCGAATCGCCCCCCACTCATCGGTGCGCAGCTCAAATCCTTCTCCCCGCTGTTTACGCTCGCCATCCACCACATGACCGAGATTAAGCTGGGTTTTACCGTACTCAGTGGCAACTTTGATATGTTCTTTGCCGCGCTCATCATCCATCCGCAGCTTATTATTGGCCGGGGTGCGAATAACGTTGCGTTTATGGTTGGCGGCAGTGACTAAATCTGGGTGGCGTGAGTCGTGCATACCGTGAGCGATATACGGCCGATCAGGATTACCTTCGGTAAAGGCGATGGCGACTTCAGTCCCATCGAGCAGCGGGAAGTGCATGCCATAAGTTTCACCGGCGTACGGCTTAGCCAGACGCATCCACAGGCTTTCTTCCCCTTTACGCCATGACTCGTTCAGGTCAAAGTCCATCTTCACCCGATAACGTCCCTGCACATCCAGATAGCCGTAAGCGTCATTATCCGGGCTGGTCACCCGAGCCGGCAAGGTGCCGCTAATGATTGGCCAAACTAAACGTTCAGGACGATAAGGGCGTAACACATCATAAGGAATACCGGTAAAACTGATAACATAAGCCTGCTGACGGTCACCGGTGCTTTCCACTGAAACAATCAGAATACCGCTGCCCGCTTCATTAATCGGGGAGCCGGTCACGGTTAATATCTGCCCCGGAGCCAGATGAGATAAGGTGGTTTTACCGCGAATAGTGATCTGTTCGGTCATAAAGCGCTGATGGCGCAAGCGAGCATACCAAGCCCCTTGCCCCACCGCATCCGGCTCTGCAGAACTGGAGCCACTACTGTCTTCACCTGAGCCGGCCAAACCATTAAGCAGTTCGCCGCCTTTATCCGCTAGTCCTCCCAGCGAACCGCTAACGTTATCTATCGTACCTTTGGCCTGACCCGCGATATTTTGCGTTACTCCGCTAACGCTGGGCATCTCTGCCAAACCATCGGGTAACATATTGCTGAACTGACCCAGCAGTTCATCTTGCGTATTACCGCGGGTAATGACTTCGCCTTTATCTCGATAGTGCTCACCGTAAAGGTATTGGCGACCGCGGGTAGTGTTATCTTTCTGAGCACCGTTAACCTCAGACTTCATACCGGTCTGGGCATTGCGATAGTTATAATCCTGAGTTAATACGCTTTGCGGCACGGTCTTGTGGGAAATCGACATATCCCACACCGATTCGACACCGTTATCGTTATTGCCCGAGGGCTGACGATAGGCGGTGGTCGGGCCGTCTTGATATTGTTGTTCTGAATCGCCAAACGCCACCACATCGCAACTATGTTTAGCATGGGTTTCAAAACGGAACCAGATACCGCTGTCCGCCAGCAGACGGCGAATAAAGGCTAAGTCGCTCTCCTGCCATTGGGTGATATATTCTTTAATGGGATAGGTATCGCTGAGCTCAAAGCGGAAATCGACGCCGGTCAGTTCATGATTACGCAGTACCGCCTCCACCACTTGAGGTACGGTCTGGTTCTGGTAGATAGCGCTATTCAGGGTATTGTCTAACAGCACCAGTCGTGGAGATAAAGTAATTTCATAGCGGGCTTCATCGGCAGAGGTGGACAGTTGGCTAAAGGCGGTAACCACACCGTACAACACTCGGGGTTCACCTTCACCACCGGTCAGGGAACTGACCATGCCGCCGACAGAAGAGAGCGAGGTCAAACTGGAACCCACTTTACCGGCAATACCGCCAATAGAATTCGCCATATTGCCCAGCTTACCTGCCGCCGAACTGACCTGATTGGCGATACCCAGTCCCTGATTAGCTATCTGACTAACGCTATTAATCGAGAAACCACCCGTTGGCGCATTAAACGCACCACCGATTTTATCGCTGAACATACCGCCAAAGGCGTTAAAGGCTGACATCAGTTGATTACTAAGCTGACCCGCTACACCACCCAGACTGCTAACGCCCCCCGGCGCCAAAGCAAATACTGCTTTTTCGCTCAGCACCTGCTCCATGGTTAATCCGTGCTGGGCGGTAAACTGAATGACATACTGCCACGGTTCACTCAGGTGCTCTCGACCCTGTACGCTTAATACCGACAGAGAGCTCGATAGCCCATCAATGGCCAGTTGGTAACGGTTCATGCCATTATTCAGCTGTGAGAAACCGCTGGAAACCGCATCTGAACGACCATAGCTACCGCTCAGGCCGTAAGCCTGAAGTTGTTCATCCAGCAGGTCTTTACCTTTTTTTATCAGTTGATCCTTCACTCTATGTCCTTATAGATCATTTGCGATCAATGCAAATTAGGGAACTACAGTTCCTAACGAGTATAACGTGAAGAAATGTTGATTGAGCAATTTGTTGTCAAAAATAAGTTTAATATTTTCATATTAGCGAGACAGAGGAAATAATACATCCTGTTATAACTACCAGTTTTTTCTAAAATAATTAGGAAACAAATGAATTAAACTTATTGACCAATGTTACTTAGTGGGTAAACCGCTCTGTAACCTTGGCTTCATATCTTATTCATTCGTTAATTTAAAATTGTTTTCTCCCTACAGCACAAATTAATGATAGATTTACTCTCTATCCTCCCTGCTTTTGTCAGCAGTTTGCTGAATGCACCGATTTGCGGCAGGTTGACCGATTTTATTGACGAGGGAATCTCTTTTGACAACGACGTATAGCCTCTACGGCATTAAAAACTGCGATACCATTAAAAAAGCCCGCCGCTGGCTGGAAGAACATCAAATAACATACCGTTTTCACGATTATCGCGCCGATGGTTTAGATGATGCATTACTACAACGATTAATTGATGGGCTCGGATGGGAAGCGTTATTAAATACCAGAGGCACCACTTGGCGTAAGCTGAGTGATGAACAAAAAGCCGCCGCATCCAATGAAGCTGGTGCTAAAGCGCTAATGCTAGAACAACCGTCAATTATTAAACGTCCGGTTCTGGAGCAAGGCTCAAATATGCTGCTGGGCTTCTCTACCGATACCTATCAGCAGTTTACCGGCGGAGATAAATAATGTTCTGTCCGGTCATTACCTTAGCCCAACAGTTAATCAAGCGCCCGTCCATTAGCCCACATGATGAAGGCTGCCAACAAATCATGATCGACCGGTTAAAAGCCATCGGCTTTACCGTGGAAGAGATCAACGTTGGCGATACCCTGAATTTTTGGGCCTGGCGCGGTGAGCGCAGCGGTGGTCCAACGTTGGCCTTCGCCGGTCATACCGATGTTGTTCCAACCGGTGATGAGAGCCATTGGCATCAACCACCGTTTGAACCCACCATTCAGGATGGTTTTCTGTATGGCCGTGGCGCCGCAGACATGAAAGGTTCGCTGGCCGCCATGCTGGTGGCCGCAGAACGCTTTGTCGCCGCGAATCCACACCATAGTGGACGCTTGGCATTCCTTATCACTTCTGATGAAGAGGCCAGCGCCGTTAACGGTACGGTTAAAGTTGTTGAAATGCTGGTCGCTCGTAAAGAAAAAGTGGACTATTGTTTGGTTGGCGAGCCTTCCAGTACCGAGCGCGTCGGTGATGTGGTGAAAAATGGCCGCCGTGGGTCGATTACCGCTAATCTAACTATTCACGGTACTCAAGGTCATGTTGCCTATCCTCATTTAGCCGATAACCCGGTTCATCGGGCTACCCCATTTATTAATGAGCTGATCGGCACCGAATGGGATCGCGGTAATGAGTTCTTCCCGGCAACCAGCATGCAAATTGCCAACATCCATGCAGGAACCGGCAGTAACAATATTATTCCTGGCGAATTGTTTATTCAGTTCAACTTCCGCTACAGCACTGAGCTTACCCATGAACAAATCATGCATAAAGTACAGGCTATGCTGGAGCGCCATCAGTTGCGTTATACCATTGAGTGGAACCTTTCGGGTAAACCGTTCTTAACACCGCGCGGTAAGCTGGTCGACGCCGTCAGCCATGCCGTGGAGTATTACGCTGCGGCTACGCCACAGCTGTTAACCACTGGTGGCACGTCTGACGGGCGTTTTATTGCCCAGATGGGCACTCAGGTTGTGGAATTAGGCCCGGTTAATGCCACCATTCATAAAGTTAACGAATGCGTTAAAGCCTCTGACTTGCAGTTACTCAGCCGTATGTATCAAAAAATCATGGAGCAGCTGTTGGTATGATCACCACCGCCATGTTAACGGGTCAAAGCGATGCACACCTGACTCCGCTGTCGGGTAATCATCGACTTCAAGCAGAAGCCGTTCAGGCTTTTCTTGCCATGCAAGCTGCGGCAAAAACCGCAGGATTTAACCTGCAACCGGCCAGTACCTTTCGTGACTTTGCCAGACAGCAAACGATCTGGAATGAAAAATTCAACGGATTGCGCCCGGTGATGGATGCCATGAGCCAACCGCTGGATATCACTGATTTTGACGACCAACAGCGCTGCTGCGCGATTTTACGTTGGTCGGCCATGCCCGGGGCAAGCCGGCACCATTGGGGAACCGATCTGGATATTTACGATCCTGACCTGTTACCCATTGGTCAAAAACTCCAGCTCGAACCTTGGGAATATGAAGAAAACGGCTACTTTTATCCGCTAACTCGCTGGTTAACGGCTAATATGAATACATATGGCTTTTATCGTCCTTTTACCGATGACAAAGGCGGTGTTGCTGCGGAACCCTGGCATCTTAGCTATTATCCGCTGGCACAACAGGCTGAACACATGCTGACACCAGAATTACTGTTATCAGTCTGGAAAGATAAAGACATTGCAGGCTACGCGTGGCTCTCCAGCCACCTTGAGCAAATATTTGAACGCTATATTAGCAACATTGACGGAGTATCATGATGCAATGGCTCGCAGACTACTGGTGGGTAATCCTGATTATTCTGGCAGGCATGATTATTAATGGCATCAAAGCCCTGTATAAAGTGAATTACAATCGCTCACTGCAAGATAATTCTAAACTTCCGCCTCACCGAGATAACAATGCGGCCTGGGACAAAGAGGAAGACGAAGAATGGGATCGCAATAAGAAGAAATAGTTACTCGATACGATCGCTTACTGGTATTTGCGCGTTAACCCAGCGCTGCCAGTAAGTGAATTGTTCAGCATTTAGCGTGAACAGCGCCGTTGAAACTTCACTACGCCACAGCTGAACCAAAGCTTTTCGCCCACTCAATCGTAACTGCTTAACCAACACTTCCGGCATGATTTGCTGTTCCAGCAACTGACGCAAACTGCCACATTCTGCCTGCGGGTGCCGTAACAAGCGATAAAGGGAAACCTGACTGGCTTCCAGCGAACGATGGGCAAAAGCAAAACCGGCTAACTCACGCCAATCCTCAAGGGCTAGCGCTGTCGGCACAATATCATTAACGTGGTGCAACTTAACGCAAGAGAGCAATTGATTGAGCAGAAATTGCCGTTTGGCTCTTTTAGCTAATCGAATTGCTCGCTGGCTAAAAGGCACTATCGCCATGGCTGAATAACAACCGCTGCTGGCTTCTTTATGACTGCCCATATGAATCAACTCAAAACCGCACGCCTGCCAAAATAGCCACAGTTGTTCGGTATAGCCAAAACTGACGGACAGATAGTCCAGCCCACGCCCTTTAGCCTGCTCTATCTGTTGCATAATCATTGAGCGGGCAATGCCCTGCCGACGTAATGAACGGCTAACGGCAATGCGGGTAATTCGGCTTGAGCGCATTTGAGGGGCTAAATATTCCGCAGCATGCGCCGCCAAAGATTGTGCCACTAAATTTCCTCGAGGCCGCCGCCGTCCTGCCCATACTTCTCGGCAAAGTTCTGGCGACAATCCTCCTTCATCCACCAGCCAAAGTGCAGCAATGACCGATTGCTTACCGTCCAGAGCAGCGCTAAAAGAGAGCCCAGGCGCATCAAATAGCCGACGTAAGTCTAACGGACTGGTTCGATAATGCGCGCCGGTGAGTAAACCGTAGAACTGTTTAAGTAGAGCTGGATTCTCTGTTAACGACTGCTGAGTCACATTGACGATCTGTTGTAACTGAGTTGGCCGTTCGCTCAGGCTATTCTCAGCATCCATTAACAATAATTGGCTGATGATTCTTTCCAGCGGATCGTTATCCGCCCAACGAATGGGTTGCTGCAAAGTCAGTAAATTAAGATCAGGTAAATCGGCACAAAACTTTAATAAAAACCCTCGACCACTGCCTTCATAACCTTGAACGGTGGTTGTCATTAATACACGAGGAAAAAACGCCATCAGGCACTCAAGCTGCGGTGTGGGTATCGCTGCGGCTTCATCGATAATTAACCAGTCAACCTGAGTTGGTTTTTCCATTTGGCAGCGGGCAAGCAATTCATCGGGCGCAAAAAACGTCACCCGTCCGGTTGCCCAACGCTGTAAAGTATCAGTGGCAGTTTGAGTCGGTGCCGTTAGCCAGCATTGACCGTCTCCTGACCATCGTGCAGCTAACATCCCCGCCAGGGCAGACTTACCCCGGCCACGATCGGCAATCAAAGCATAGTAGCCGGATTCAACCTGCAACAAACTATCCAGTAAAGCTTGCTGCTGTTTAACCGGAGCACCATCCGGTGGAGCCCATACCTCCTGTCTGTCGAGCAGCTTGCCGCTGAATGCCTTACCCTGTTGCCAAAACAGCACGTCATTATCCACCGCTATCTGTTGCTGAAAATGGTGGATAAAATTCGGTGTACTAATAGGGTCGGGCGTTTCACACCAGCGTAGACTATCGTTATCCGCGATCTGAGGCCATCGTTGCCAGTCGGGCAATAACATAACCAACAGGCTACCCGCAGCCAAAGTACCGGACACCGCAGCCAGTGCTTCCGTATTCAGACCTTCTGTCGCATCAAACACCAAATGGCGAAACTCAGCACCCAATAAGGTATTAACCGCACTGAATTTACGCTGTTGATAAGGGTAATCAGATAACACACTGTCAGATACCCAGAGCCAATCGCCGTCATATTGACCGGTCATATGCAGCGCCTGTTGCCGACACCATTCCGGCTGCCCACTCAAAATAAACAGTCGACGAACGCCACACTGCTGCATCTGGTTTAAGTAAGGAGCCAAATCAATATTCATGACATGATTGCCGCATTCTAAGCTTCGGAGTTATTAGAAGGCTGATTATAGGCAGGTTGTTCATCAATACCTATAGCGTAAATGTGATAGTAAAATAGCGATTAAATGAGTTCGCTCTTCATCAATACTCAAGTTTTACCAATAATCAGCGATACCACACCCGCAGCAATAAGCGGCCCAACTGGAATACCGCGGAAGAATGCCACACCGATAATGGTGCCAATTAATAAACCCGCAACGATGGTCGGCTGGCTGGTCATCAACGTTACGCCTCGCCCACCCAGCCAAGCCACCGCAATACCGATAACGATCGCCACCAGAGATTGCCAGTTAACAAATACCTGCATCAGCACCGAAGGAGTCATTTTTCCGCTGGCCAGTGGCGACATAACGGCAACCGTTAGGATGGTGATCCCAACCGTTAAGCCATATTTCTGTACCATAGGGAAAGCGGCTTCCAAAGGCGTCAAACGTAGGATCAATAAGACAAGGATCGCAATCGTAACGGTATTGTTATGACTGAGAATCCCTAACCCTGCCAGAACCAGCAGGACAATAAGCGTAGGATCAATACTGGGCATGTGCGAACATTCTCTTGGTTGGAGGAGCGCCGTTATTTTGATAAGTGCCGGATTGAAGCGTTCCGGCGTTTATCATAACGTAAATGACTGAGGGATTATAACTTATCCACGGAGAAGGTATCACACTGCCGGAAGTCACCGCTGTCAAAACCACGCTTAAACCAAGAATAGCGCTGCTCTGACGTTCCATGGGTAAAGCTGTCTGGGATCACTCGACCAGAATTTTGCTTTTGTAGACGATCGTCACCGATGGCGCGAGCGGCATTCAGTGCTTCTTCCATATCACCCATCTCCAGCACATTTTGCTTATTCATGCTGTAGCCCCACACGCCGGCAAAACAATCCGCCTGTAGCTCTTGTTTTACTGACAGTTGATTGACTTCAGCCTGGCTACGCGCTTTCTGCTGCATGGCCCGTACTTTATCGCCAATTCCCATCAAATTCTGCACGTGATGCCCGACTTCATGGGCAACTACATAAGCTTCAGCAAAGTCACCACCGGCTTTTAATTTGGTTTCCATATCCTGATAAAACGATAAATCAATATAAACGGTTTTATCTAACGGGCAGTAAAAAGGCCCCATCACTGATTGGCCAGTACCACATCCGGTACGGGTTGCACCACGATACAACACCAGCTTGGGATCTTGGTAAACGCTGCCCTCTTTCTTAAAAATAGCTGACCAAGTATCTTCTGTTGAAGCCAATATTACAGAAGTGAACTTCGCCATTTCATTATCTTTAGGGGAAACCGGCTGAGCCTGTTGCGTTACCGGCGCTCCGCCCCCCGTTAGCAAAGGTGTTAAATCTACCCCGTAATAACCCGCAACCAGCACCACCACCAGTAGTACTAATCCGCCTTTTCCTCTGGGTAGACGAAAACCGCCCCCACCCAGCCCGCGAGGAACACCACCGGACTCTTCACGGCGATCCTCAACGTTATTACTTTCCCGACGACCTTGCCAACGCATAATCTTGTCTCTCATCATCAACGGCCCATCATTCAGGCCAGTTTTCGCATTATATAACTTGAGTATATGCAGCAAAACAGAAAACGCTCGTCAGATTACATAGCCATCAGCGATTTGAGCCAATCTAATCATGTTATACAACTGATTCAACATAATAGAAAAAGCCGGATTAACCGGCTTTGTATCAAAGACATTCACTAAACGTAATCGATTGCGTCATCAGTCCAAATTAATACCCAGACGGTGTGCGACCTCTTCATACGCTTCAATCAAACCACCGAGACTTTGGCGAAAACGGTCTTTGTCCATTTTGTTAAGGGTGGTTTTATCCCACAGGCGGCTGCCGTCCGGAGAGAACTCATCCCCCAGAACCACTTCACCTTTAAACAAACCAAACTCAAGTTTAAAGTCCACCAGAATTAATCCCGCCTCATCAAACAGCTTGCTCAGTACCTGATTAGCTTGATAGCTAAGGGCTTTCATGCGCGCTAAATTAGACTCATTCACCCAACCAAACGTTTGGCAGTAGGATTCATTGATCATCGGGTCATGCATGGCATCATTCTTCAGGAATAGATCAAACACTGGCGGATTCAGTTCCAAACCCTCTTTAATCCCTAAGCGACGGACCAGCGAACCGGCAGCCCGATTACGAATAACGCATTCCACCGGTACCATATCTAATTTTTTAACCAGCACTTCGGTATCGGAAAGAAGACGTACCATCTGCGTTGGAATACCGGCTTCTTCCAGCTTGCTCATAATAAAATAGTTAAACTTATTGTTTACCATTCCCTTACGGTCAAATTGTTCAATACGTTCGCCATCAAGGGCTGAGGTGTCATTACGAAATTCCAGAACCAGAAGATCTGCATCCTCAGTGGTATAAACGGTTTTTGCCTTACCACGATAAAGTTCGGCGACCTTTTGCATCGTCAGTTTTCTCCGTCGATTTAAAGTGTGATAGTTTTTGTTGAAGCTGAAATAAAAAAGGGGCGCTAAGCCCCTTTTTACTATTTATTTACTCTCTACTGCGCTCCGGTTAAATGCGGATTGCAGTATGATTACCAAGGCATTGTTTTCATTTTCTTTCAATACCTGGCCTTTTTCAGTACTGAACTGCAGGCTACTGCGGTTATCTAAGTCACCAACCTGTAATTTGTACTCACCGTTTTTCAAATCTGGATTTGGCACATTCAGCGCCGCCCAGTTAGCATTAGACGATTTGAACTTCACCGTGATGAGACCCTGAGGCTTATTACGGTCAGTGATTTCCATCCCCATACTTTCCAGTACCGCTGGTAGGCGATCCCAGACATTGGTATATGGAGCACGTACGATCACCACCGGTAAACCGGTGTCATCTTTGGCTGACTGCAGAACAATACTACCGCTGGCCAAGCCGGCTTTCTTGCTGTCTAAATCATGCTGGGTCTTATCCAGAACGCTGGTAATGCTATTTAGCATGCTAATGCTGTAACGCTGCATGCTAGCCGCATCAGTCACCGCTTTATCACCGGCTTTTAGCTCAATCACTTTTACAGAAAGCTGATTTTGGTAGCCCTGAGACTGTACCGCGATTTGATAACGGGCATCATAGGCAACATTTTCATCGCCACGCTGCCAGTTAATCCAATCAGTAGTCAGCGTTTGGTTAGCGTCTTGACGGTCAGCAATCTTGTAATTTTTCTGACCAAGAGCAGCAATCAATTTTGACCAAAGAGCCTGGTTTTGTGCACTGTTCTCTAATGAAAGCGTTGCTGTATTGCCGCTGAACTGTACCCGTGAACCGGTCATCAGAGCCAAAGGCTGAGATGGCGGACGAATATCCAGCGCCAAACCAAGATTCCCCGTAGATACCGCCCGATTATTCACCGCATACTGCGCGTTCTGAACCGGTAATATCATTCCTGCTGGGGCGCGTAATTCCTTTAACGCTGGGGCTTTCAAATAGTCTTCATTGCCATTAACCTGCTGTTTGTACGCTTGATCGTTAGAACACGCTGCCAACAGTACAACAAGTGAGACACCAACTATTTTCTGTAATGAATGAACCATTAATTTTTCCTAAAATTTATAGCAAACCAGCAGACTTCAATGCCTGCTCAACGACCGGCCGGGCAGTTTCTGCCAGCGGAGTCATTGGCAACCGCATAGTATCATCAGCAATTAAGCCTAAACGATAACATGCCCACTTAACCGGGATAGGGTTTGATTCAACAAACAATTTAAAATGCAAAGGCATTATCCGCTGATTAAGACAACGCGCTTCCGTAAAGTTTCCTTGCGCGGCTAATTCACATAGCTGTGCAATTTCACGCGCCGCAATATTGGCCGTCACCGAGATCACGCCATGACCACCTAACTGCATAAACTCTAACGATGTAACATCATCACCGCTAAGCAGTTTAAAATCATTGCCGACCAGTGCCTGTAATTGGCTTACCCGACTTAAGTTACCGGTTGCCTCTTTCAAGGCCACAATATTAGGCACTTCCGCTAAACGGGCAACCGTCTCGGGTAACATATCACAGCCGGTACGACCCGGTACATTATAAAGGATTTGTGGCAAATCGGTATGCTCGGCAATCGCTTTAAAATGTTGGAATAAACCTTCCTGAGTCGGTTTATTATAATATGGCGTGACCGACAAACAACCGATGACACCCGTCCCATGTAAATCCTGGGTTAATGAAATCGCCTCAGCCGTCGCATTCGCGCCGGTTCCGGCAATAATCGGCATACGACCGTCGGCTAAATCCAGCGTTAACTTCACCACATCAACATGTTCATGATGATTTAATGTAGCCGATTCCCCAGTAGTGCCTACGGAAACTATCGCGGCAGTGCCGCTAGCAACATGATAATCAATCAGTTTTTTCAAACTGGCGCGGTCCACAGAACCCGTTGAGTCCATTGGCGTAACCAGTGCAACCATACTTCCCGTAAACATAAGCGATTCCCCTTAATAGACATAACAAACATGGTACTTTTGACTAATAGCTAAAAGCAAGCAACAACATCACTCTAACTGCTTGTCTAGGTGATTTTTTTATGTTTACCATAGTATCACCATTTTCAGGCAGGAAATTATAACGTGCCACAACAATCTGAATATTACCTTGTCATTACCGCATTGGGTACCGACCGTCCAGGTATTGTTAATACCATTACCCGACATGTGAGTAGCTGCGGCTGTAATATTGAGGATAGCCGTCTGGCACTACTCGGTGAAGAATTTACTTTTATTATGCTGCTTTCCGGTGGTTGGAGTGCCATGATGCTTCTTGAGTCCACCTTGCCACAAAAAGGCGCAGAATTAGAGCTGCTTATTGTGATGAAACGCACAACTCAGCATCCACGGCCTCCCATGCCGGTGACGATGTGGGTAAAAGTAGAAGTAAAAGATTCACCGCATTTAATTGAACGCTTTACCAACTTATTCGACGCAGCCGAAACCAGTATTGCAGAATTAACGTCAAAAACCAGCGTTTGTGACATAACCAAAGAAGCCAAACTATATATTGAGATTACGCTGCATAGTGCCTTAACCGGTACAGATAAAATTGTTGAACAAGATTTCTATCGCCTCTGTACAGAATTGAATGCACAAGGCAGTATTAATATCGTTATTAATCCACAGCATGAACAAAAGGACGGAAACTAGTGATAAACCCATTAAAAGCCGGTGATACCGCCCCTGAATTTACACTCCCGGATCAAGATGGTGAAGATATCAGCCTTAGTGATTTTCAAGGGCAGAGAGTTCTTATCTATTTTTATCCTAAAGCAATGACACCGGGCTGCACCGTGCAGGCCTGTGGACTTCGGGATAATATGGATGACCTGAAGAAATTGGGAGTGGATGTTCTGGGTATCAGTACCGATAAACCCGAAAAGTTATCTCGCTTTGTCGAGAGAGATTTGCTGAATTTTACGCTGCTCTCCGATGAAGAACATAAAGTCTGCGAACTGTTTGGCGTTTGGGGTGAAAAAACCTTTATGGGCAAAACCTATGATGGTATTCACCGCATCAGCTTTTTAGTTGGCACCGATGGAAAAGTTGAAAAAGTCTTTGATGATTTTAAAACCAGTAACCACCACGATATCGTTCTGAACTATCTTAACGGTACAGAGTAGCGGTTAATTTATCCAACAACGGCTATTCCACCAGGGGAAATAGCCGTTGTTTAGTTTATTCTCTAATCCAGATTCTCAGCAATCAAATCATCCGGCCACACATGGATAACCGCCTTGACCAAGGTTGCCAGAGGTATAGCAAAAAAGACGCCCCAAAAACCCCACAGCCCACCAAAAATCACTACCGATAAAATAATCACCAGCGGATGGAGATTCACCGCTTCAGAGAATAAAAACGGCACCAGCAGATTACTGTCCAGCCCTTGAACCACCAGATAGGCAATAATTAACGACCAGAAGTCCGGCCCTACTCCCCATTGAAATAACGCCACCATAAATACCGGTACGGTAACCAATACGGCGCCGATATAGGGAATCAAAACCGAAATGCCCACCAACACGGCCAGCAGCAAGGAGTAGCGCATATCCATAAACCAAAACACCAAATAGGTTGCGACACCCACGATCACTATCTCCAACACTTTGCCACGAATATAGTTGGTAATTTGTTGATTCATTTCCAGCCAAACTTTGCCAGCTAAACCGCGGTTTCGCGGTAAAACACGGCGCACCGCATAAATCATCTGCTTTTTATCTTTCAGCAGGAAAAATACCATCAGCGGAACCAAAATCAGGTAAATCGCCAACGTTAATAGCCCCATGAGTGACGCCATGGAATACTTCACTACCGAATCCGCCAGCCCTACCAATTTGAGACGTAGATTCTCAGCGATCAAATCAATAATTCCGGCATCCATTAATTCCGGATAGCGAGCAGGTAAACCGGCGGCAAAATCATGAAAACGATTCAACATATTCGGTAAATCAGTGAGTAAATTGACGCCCTGCTGCCAGGCTGCGGGCATGACAATCAGGAACGTGACGCACATAACGCCGCCAAACAAAATAATCACACCGCTGGCAGCCAATCCTCTGGATAGCCCCATCTGTTGTAATTTATTGGTAGGCCACTCCAGCAAATAAGCCAACACAATCGCCACCAAAAGCGGTGCAAGAATGCCATTAAAAAAATAGATAATGCCAAAACCGCCCACTAATATAATGAGTAGCGCGACGGCCTGAGGATCGGTGAAACGCCGACGATACCAGCGTACCAACATATCCAGCATAGCAACCTCCAAAAGTAAAAAACGGTTGTGCATCAAGATTCAGCAGTTGATATAAGCCCAGTTAAAGCAATATCAAGTACAACATCAATGGCACAAAATACAACATCTGTTGTCTATAAACTGTAGCGATTACGCCGATCGATGATGGTCTGAATTTATTCAGCTTCAGTTACCTGATGCAAGCGCAACTTAACAATGCTAATTTATCGTTAATCTTGATGATTAGCGGCAGTTAAGATAAAACAGCGGCTATAATAGCAATAAAACAAATGCTTTAACGATAAGATTTAACACCCATCAGCGGCGTTGAGAAAACGGGCTAATGCAGGAATAGGGAAGCCATTCTGGTACCCATAACGTACCGAATGAGTTCAACAGACTAAAATAACTTCTGGAATAAATATCAATATGTCCACCAGTCTACGCAAATCCTTACTCGTTACGCTTTTAGGTAGCACATTACTCTGTGCTCCGGTGGTGACTACTGTCGCAGATACAATCAGCGATCTACCGGATATTGGTACCACGGCTGGCGGCACCTTGACCATTAATCAGGAACTGTTAATGGGGGACTTTTATGTCCGACAGTTACGCTCCGGTGCCCCACTGGTCTACGATCCGCTCTTGACCCATTACATTGGTGATCTGGGACAGAAACTGGTATCAAGAGCCGACTCTGTCCGTACCCCTTTCCACTTTTATCTAATTCAAAATGATGACATTAACGCCTTCGCCTTTTTTGGCGGTAATGTGGTCCTTCACTCATCCTTGTTCCGCGAAACGGATAACGAAAGCCAATTAGCATCGGTTATGGCGCACGAAATTTCCCACGTGACCCAGCGCCACTTGGCGCGAGCCATGGAAGAACAGCAGCGTAACGCACCGTTAACCTGGGTTGGGGCATTAGGTTCAATTCTGTTAACCATGGCGAACCCACAGGCGGGTATGGCGGCACTGAGCACCACGATTGCCGGTACCCAACAAGGCATGATCAGCTTTACGCAATCTAATGAGCAGGAAGCTGACCGCATTGGCATCCGGGTACTACAGCGAGCAGGCTTTGACCCAATGGGCATGCCAGATTTTATGTTAAAACTGGCGGATAAATATCGCTATGCCAGCAAGCCACCAGAAATGCTGCTGACTCACCCCATGCCGGATAGCCGGATGTCCGATACCCGTAGTCGAGCCTCCCAACTAGGTCATAGGGATGTACAATCGTCTCAGGATTATCTGTTCGCTAAATTCCGAGTTCTGGGTATGTACAACAACGCGGATGGATTGAATCAATATATGTTGGATGACTATAAAAAAGGCAATGCTCGCGAACAGCTGGCGGCGAAATATGGTCAGGCGATTCTTTATTACAAAGCCAAACAATATGATTCAGCGAGTAATATCATCCAGCCATTGCTAACACAGCAACCAAACAACGTTTGGTTTATCGATCTGGCAACGGATATTGACCTTGAACAAAACCGTGCTCCACAGGCCATCAGCCGTCTGGAACAAGCCATCAAGAGTCAGCCATCTAATTCAGTGCTACAGCTTAATCTGGCCAATGCTTATGTAGAGTCCAGACAATCGGCAAAAGCCACCGCATTACTAAACCGCTACACCTACGCCAATCCTGACGATCCTAACGGTTGGGATTTACTGGCTAAAGCCAGCGCCGATCAGGGACTGCGCGATGAAGAGTTGGCAGCCAGAGCAGAAAGTATGGCCTTGGCTGGGCGTCTGGATCAGGCAATTAGTATGCTATCAAGTGCCAGTTCATCGGTTCAAACCGGTAGCCTGAAGCAGGCTCGCTACGATGCTCGCATCGATCAGCTACGCCAGTTACAGCAGAGATTTAAACAATTTGAGCGTTAATAAAACGATAAAAATGGGAGAATATATAATGTCTAATACGGTGACTATGTTTCATAATCCACGCTGCAGTACCAGCCGAACGACGCTAGCGTTACTGGAAGAACGCGGAGTACAGCCTAACATCGTACTGTATCTGGATACCCCTCCGGACAGCGCCCAAATTAAAACATTGCTGAAGCAGCTAGGTTTCAGCTCTGCCCGTCAGCTTATCCGCACTAAAGAAGATGTCTATAAAGAGCTGAATTTAGCCGAAGCATCAGAACAACAGTTAATTGACGCGATGGTTAAAAATCCAAAGCTAATAGAACGCCCCATTGTCATTTCAGGTGACCATGCTCGTCTGGGCCGACCACCAGAACAAGTGTTAGACATTCTGTAACTACACGTTTTGGCTGCCGGTCTACCCTTTGACCGGCAGATTTATCTCAATTTCGCTAACGCTGAAATGTCCCCGCCGGTTTACCTAATTAGCCTATCACTACCATCGTATTGCTCTGAAAACATGACACACGCAGTCATCTCTATTCGCTGATTTCAGATACTGATGGGGGATGATAAATATTACTTACGGATTGTGCGAAGAATAAAGAACGAATAATCGGCACAATATCAGCGTCGATAACTGAGGATTAGAAAAGAGTAACAGATAACCTTATCGACTAAAGATCGAGGGCTTCTTTTACAAAAGGAATCGTCAGCTTGCGCTGAGCGGTAATCGAAGCGCTATCCAAATGATCCAACGTTGCAAACAACGTTCTCATATCACGATCTAAGCGTTTCAGTAGAAAACGCCCGACATCTTCCGGAAGCTCAAAACCGCGTAGCTTAGCCCGTAGAATCAGCGCTTGCAGTTTATCATCGTCGGATAACGGATGGAGACGATAAATTTGCCCCCAATCAAGGCGTGATGCCAAATCGGGTAAAGAGAGGTTGAGCTGGCGGGGAGGAGTCTCACCGCTAATCAGCAATCGGGTAAATCCGGTTTCAAGAATACGATTATACAGATTAAAAATCGCCATCTCCCACTCAGCATCGCCGGCAATGCACTCGATATTATCGATGCATACCAGCGCCAGCTGTTCCATGCCATCTAATACTTCTGGCACAAAATAGGTTCGCTTATCTAAAGGCACATAGCCAACGGCGATCCCTTGTTGTGAAAGCTCAGCGCAGGCGGCTCGCAGTAAATGGCTCTTACCACCAGCATCACCCGACCAAAAATAGATATAGGTACTGTGTTCCTGATGCAAGGCCGAATGGATAGCCGCAAGCAACGACGCATTTTCGCCGGGATAAAAACTGGCAAAAGTCTCATCATCAGAGAGATAAAGAGGAAAAGATAGCTGCGTTGATGTATTCAGAAACACCTCAAACCTAAAAGATCGTTCAACCGGATCAGTTTACCACAGAGGGATCCAACGGAGAACCAGCAACGTTCCATGTCGCCGATCATCAGATTAATGCCCTTGCTTATCTGACTCAGCATGAGGCTGAGCCTTCGGCAGAATCAGGTTTAACACAATGGCAATCACACCACACAGGCTAATGCCCTGTAATGAATATTGACCAAAGTTAAACACCATACCGCCAATACCGAATACCAATACAATAGAGACAATGCACAGGTTACGGGCAATCGAAAGATCCACTTTATTCTTCACCAGAATATTGATCCCGACGGCAGCTATCGATCCAAACAATAGCACCATAATTCCGCCCATGACCACCGAAGGAATAGTATTCAGGAAAGCACCAATTTTACCGATAAATGACATAAAAATGGCCCAACAGGCGGCAAAGGTCATAATTAACGGGTTAAAGTTGCGCGTCAGTGTGACAGCACCAATAACTTCAGCATAGGTGATACAGGGTGGTCCACCAAAACAAGCTGCCGCAGACGTCGCAATTCCATCACCGGCGAGAGTGCGATGTAGTCCTGGGTTCTTGGCATAATCTTTACCAGATACCGAGCTAATCGCCATAATATCACCAACGTGTTCAATCGTTGGGGCGATGACCACCGGTAACATAAACAGAATCGCCTGCCAGTGGAACTCAGGTGCCGTAAAGTGAGGAATAGCAAACCACGGCGCATCTAATACCGGCTGGAAATTTACCACGCCCATAAACAGCGCAGTAACATAGCCAACTACGATCCCCGACAGAATGGGAATCAGACGGAAAATCCCTTTAGCCCAAACGGCCACCAACAGCGTTGTTAACAATGACAACATAGAGATAAACAGCGCGGTACGATAATCAGCCAACAGAACTGAGCCACCATCACCGCTCTTACCTAATGCCATATTCACCGCAGCAGGTGCCAACGTCAGACCAATAATGGCAATCATCGGCCCGGTCACCACCGGTGGCAGTAACACTTCAATGATCCGTGAACCACGTAGCTTAATCAGACCGCCGAAGATCATATACATGACACCGGCAGCAAATAACCCACCCATGGTGGCAGGAATACCCCAAGTCTGAACGCCATAGCTAATTGGCACGATAAAGGCAAAAGAAGAGGCTAAAAATACCGGTACTTTGCCTTTAGTACAAAGCTGAAACAGCAAAGTACCCAAGCCAGCGGTAAACAGTGCCACATTGGTATCTAACCCAGTGATCAGCGGTACCAATACTAATGCACCAAATGCCACAAATAGCATTTGTGCACCTACCAATACATTCTGCCAGGCAGGTGGCTGCGCGCCGGTCATTGACGGCTGTTGCATAGCATAAACCTCTAATTTGAAATGATGATATATTTTTCGGTACCGGATAACGGTGCCGAAATACTTTACCTACTACCCTGTCTTCACACTTATCAACAACGGCGGGCTGATCCTACCCTCCGACACTCACGACCTTACTCTAATTAACACGCTTCGGCTAATTAGCGGCCATAAATATGGGCGATCCCGTCGCCCATATTTATATTCTTATTGCTCAGTCATTCTGAGCTCCGCCACGATGGGGAGGTGGTCACTGACCAACGGCCAATTAACCCCAGACCACTCACCATTGGCGTTAGGAATCGTTAAACTATCTAAATGCCAGCGCTGAGCATTACCGGTAAAAATATAGTCTACTTTTATCTCAGCGTTTTCAGCAGGCCAACTACGACCATCTCTATTTTCCGGCTGAATATCATTCCAGTAACGATCAAGCTCTTGCCAGGTTACGCTGCGGGGCACATCGTTCATATCACCAAACAGCAATTTGATACCGCGTATTTCAATGGTACGGTCATTTAACTCTCTGACCTGTTCCAAACGCATGGTTGGATCTTCTTTGGTATCCAAGTGGGCATTTACAACGGTAATCGGTGCGGCAAAGTTGGGAACTTCTACTTTAGCCACAAAAGCAATGCGCTGTTCACGCTGACCGGAAGGTAATGGATAAATCACCTGATCTTTAATCGGGTATTTTGACAGATAAGCTAATCCGTATTGGCCGCCGTCAAAATCAATCGCCCGGCCAAAAACGCCATACATGCCGGTTAATTTCATCAACTCAGCAAGCTGATCGACCTTACCGCTACGCGCCGTGAGCTTATCAACTTCTTGCAGCGCAACAATATCCACGTTCATCGCCTTAATGGCTTTCGCGATGGCCGTCATATCACTGACTTTGCCAGCAGCAATATTAAATGTAGCCACTTTTAAGATCGGTGCTTCTTTCAGGGAAAAGGTTTTATTGGTAATTCCACCCAGCGCACTGGCGACTTCGCGACTGTTGGCATTGCTGTTAGCGTGATTAACTGGCGCCTCACTACTCCAGACAGGAGCGGCGAATGACAAGGAAAAAACTGCGGCTAAAAAATAATTGTAAGCTGACATACGGAACACCTTATTATTTTATTAAGACCCGATAACTCATGCTTATCACGAATAGGCCGCTATTATTATTAAAGGGTTAAGTACGCAGCAAATTCAGAGACTTACATGATTAGTAACATCCTTGTTACTCAAAACATTATGTTAATGCTTTATTTGGTACCAAAGATTTTGTCACCGGCATCACCCAAACCAGGAATGATATAACCTTTATCATTAAGACCCTGATCGATAGAAGCGGTATATAACTCAACGTCTGGATGGGCTTTTTCTAATGCCTCAACGCCTTCTGGCGCAGCAACTAATACCAGAACTTTAATGGACTGGCAGCCTGCCTTTTTCAGTAAGTCGATAGTCGCAATCATTGAGCCGCCAGTTGCCAACATTGGGTCAACTACCAGAGCCATACGCTCTTCAATATTGGAAACTAACTTTTGGAAGTAAGGAACAGGTTGCAGTGTCTCTTCATCACGGTACACACCGACTACGCTAATACGGGCGCTCGGTACGTGCTCAAGCACCCCTTCCATCATGCCTAAACCGGCACGTAAAATAGGTACTACGGTAATTTTCTTGCCTTTAATTTGCTCGATTTCAACGGGGCCGTTCCAACCGTTAATCGTCACTTTTTCCGTTTCTAAGTCTGCGGTGGCTTCATAAGTCAGTAAACTGCCAACTTCTGATGCTAATTCACGAAAACGTTTAGTGCTAATGTCTTCTTCACGCATTAAACCCAATTTATGTTTAACCAACGGATGCTTAACTACAACGATCTTCATCTCTTCTCTCCCCATTTCGCAGATGGTGCACTGTCTTTCTCAAAAAAATCGGCGAATTATACCTGATAATGCGCCTACCGTACCAAAGAAATGCATGATTCAGATCATAATAGGTTATAGATTGCGCTAATAATGTTAACGGCGCGCCATTTCTACCCTTATTATCGGTATTATTCATACCAACATCGGTATTTTCAGGTTAATGGCGTTATTTGGAACAATCTCAACAATAAACCTATAGCGAAAGTTGTGCTGGGGTTTACGCAACGATTCAGCCAGTTAATTCGCGCTTCTACTATCTGACGGCAATAATATAATCATAGAACGCTTTGCCACTATCAATAGAAATAACCATAGGCAAACGTTTGCTTTAACTGTTAGAATTACGCCGTTTCTGGTTAATATCACCTATCTCCATGGGGACTCCGCAGTGACCGATAAAACTTCTTTAAGCTACAAAGACGCCGGTGTAGACATTGATGCTGGTAATGCTTTAGTCGATCGAATCAAAGGTGTAGTAAAACAAACTCGTCGTCCTGAAGTGATGGGCGGACTGGGTGGTTTTGGCGCACTTTGCGCACTGCCGCAAAAATACCGTGAGCCGATTTTGGTATCTGGAACCGACGGCGTAGGAACTAAACTCCGTTTAGCGATGGATTTAAAACGCCACGATACCATCGGTATTGATTTAGTGGCGATGTGCGTAAATGACCTTATCGTCCAAGGGGCAGAACCGCTATTTTTCCTGGATTACTACGCCACCGGTAAGCTGGATGTCGATACCGCAGCGCGCGTCGTTACCGGTATTGGAGAAGGTTGTAAGCAGTCAGGCTGCGCATTAGTCGGTGGTGAAACCGCTGAAATGCCGGGAATGTACCACGGTGATGATTACGATGTGGCAGGCTTTTGCGTTGGGGTAGTAGAAAAATCAGACATTATCGACGGCAGTAAAGTTGCAGAAGGAGATGTGCTGATCGCGCTGGCTTCCAGCGGCCCCCATTCCAATGGCTACTCGCTGGTACGAAAAATTCTGGAAGTCAGTAAAACCGATGCACAAGCCACGCAATTAGCGGGCAAACCGCTGGCCGATCATTTACTGGAACCCACCAAAATCTATGTGAAATCGATCCTCAACCTGTTAGAAAATATCGATGTTCACGCTATTGCTCATATCACTGGCGGCGGCTTCTGGGAGAATATCCCACGCGTGTTACCAGAAGGCACTCAGGCAATGATCGATGAGTCCAGTTGGCAATGGCCAGACGTATTTAACTGGCTACAACAAGCAGGTAACGTCACCCGTCACGAAATGTACCGTACCTTTAACTGTGGCGTCGGCATGATTATTGCCCTACCGGCGGATCGTGCAGCTCAAGCCATTGAACTGTTGCAGTCAACGGGGGAAACCGCGTGGCTAATCGGTACCATTAAAGCCTCCTCTTCAGACGAGCAAGTGGTTATTGGCTAATGAAAAATATTGTGGTGCTGATTTCTGGCAGTGGTTCCAATCTTCAGGCAATCATCGACGCCTGTCGCAACGGTCAGATTAACGGAAACATTAAAGCAGTATTTAGCAATGTACCAGAGGCATATGGTCTGGTACGCGCCCAACAGGCAGGTATTGCAACTGAGCTGGTAGAATCCAAGTATTTTGCCAGCCGCACCGATTACGAACTGGTACTGGCGGATACTATCGATCGTTACACGCCCGATCTGATCGTGCTGGCTGGCTATATGCGTATTCTCAGCCCAACATTCGTTAACCGCTATACCGGCAAGCTGCTGAATATTCATCCTTCCCTGTTACCCAAATATCCCGGTTTGCATACCCATCGTCAGGCATTGGATAACGGTGATAGTGAACACGGTGCAACGATCCACTTTGTTACTGAAGAGCTGGATGGCGGGCCGATTATCTTACAGGCCGCTATCCCTATCACGCCGCAGGATAGCGAAGCTGAAGTGATCAAGAAAGTACAGCAGCAGGAACATCGTATCTATCCGCTGGTGGTGGGTTGGTTTATGCAGGGCAGACTGGCAATGCGTGATGGCAAAGCCTGGATGGATAATCATCCGTTGCCACCGCAAGGTTATATCGAGAACTGATTAACGGTATGGTATGACACAAATACGGATTGTCGCTATCACAATGGTTCGCCAATAAATAAAACTTGCCCAGCACGCCTTAACCTTACTAAGCTATATTCATTACTGCTAACCGGCAGTAATGAATACTATTGCAAACATCAGCCCCAGGAGTTCCTAATGTCGGCCAAAGTCAGCGTTAAGCTGCGCCCACTCGAACGCGAAGATCTTAGATTTGTCCATCAGCTTGATAACAATGCCAGCGTCATGCGCTATTGGTTTGAAGAACCGTATGAAGCCTTTGTTGAACTTACAGATCTCTACGATAAACATATTCACGACCAGAGCGAACGCCGCTTCATTATTGAAGGGGAAGGTAATCGTGTTGGTTTGGTTGAGCTGGTAGAAATTAACCATGTACACCGCCGTGCTGAATTCCAGATCATTATCGATCCAGCCTGGCAAGGTCACGGCTATGCCGGCGCCGCCGCAAGATCGGCGATGGAATATGGTTTTTCTGTCCTTAATTTGTATAAACTCTATCTGATTGTCGATCGGGAAAACGAAAAGGCTATTCATATTTACACCAAGCTGGGCTTTGAAACCGAAGGAATTCTCAAGCATGAGTTTTTCATTAACGGTGAATACCGCGATACCATCCGTATGTGTATTTTCCAGCATCAATATCTGGCTAAATTCAAAGACCATAACTAGTGCATACAGCAGGGAAGCCACTTAAAGCGACCCTGCTTTTACCTCAATTTCATCGAATATCCGCTTTATTGCCCTTACTCTTTGTACTGCTAAGTACATAAAATCATTAAGTTATCATAAGAAATTCAATTTAATGGTTACTTATCAATCAAGTAACAGGAATTGCATGCCTGATATATACCTGTTTTAATGGTGTCAAATCCGCTTGAGGTATCGCTATGCGCCCATCGACAAAATTAAAACAGCAAAAAATCATTGAGGTAGCAACCCAACTGTTTCTTGAGCAAGGATATAACCAAACTAACCTTGATCAGGTCATAGAACAATGCGGTGGTTCTAAACAAACAATTTACAATTACTTTGGCGATAAACGCGGCCTGCTGATGGCGGTGATTGGTCGCTGTATTGAAAACGTTGAAGCTATTTTTAATTTTAACAATGATGAAAATAGCGATCTGGAGCAGCAATTACTCCAGTTTGGCACCAATTATCTTAATACCATCCTGACACCAACGATGGTTAATACCTATCGCATTATGATTACTGAATCCCAACACGATAGCAGTCTGGCAGATTTCTATCTCTCTCACGGCCCACAAAGAATTACCAACTACCTGGCGCAATTTCTGCAATCCCATATGGATAAAGGGAATCTAATCCAAAGCGATTCCACCATGGCCTGCCAGCACTTACTGAATCTACTCAAAGGGGATATTCATCACGACGCCCTATTTGGTATCGCCCTGCCAAACAAGAAAAACATCGAGAACAACGTGCGGTTAGCGGTGAACTGTTTTCTGAATGGGTACGCTCGGTAACATAAAAATCATCAGGAACTTCGATAACCATGCTAAAAATCCCCCTGACGTCCCTAGCCCATCAACCCAGAGGTGAGCGAGTTTCCTGTTCCTGGAACTATGGTCACCAACTCACCGTACTGGAAACCGAAAGTATTCCTGAACGTATCAATGATCAATTTGTGGCTAGTCAGGCAGATAAACGTAGTTGGTTTGTTTCGGTGTATCTCAACGGTGAATTAATCCTTGAGCTACCGCCGATTGAATCCAGAATCAACTTTCACTATGTCCAAATGCTGGATAATGAGCACATTTTGTTAGTTGGCGCGCGCTGCCATTACAACGATGGTCAGCCGGAAAAAAATGCCGCCGTTTACGATAGTCATGGACAATTGGTGCGGAGCTTTACCTTGGGTGATGGAATTGAAGATATCAACGTCACCTCTGATGGTGCCATCTGGGCTAGCTATTTTGATGAAGGTGTTTTTGGCAACTATGGCTGGGCGCAACCGATAGGCCAATATGGGCTGGTTAAATTTGATGCCACAGGGCAAATTCTCTGGCAGGCGGATAAATTTCAAATTTTCGACTGTTACGCCGTCAATGCCGAAAATGAGCACTCATTTTGGTTCTACTACTATTCTGACTTTAAGCTGGTTCACCTGAAAGATGGCGAAGCAACCAGCTACAATGTGCCGATTCAGGGTGCCCATGCTTTTGCCCTGTGCCATCCTTATATCGTGATGGGCGGCGGCTACGGTAATAATGATAAATTTAGCGTATTCAAGCAGCATCCACAGCATCTGAAAAAAACCGATGAGCTAAGATTCACTGACCCACAGGGGAAAAATCTACATCAGTGTATTTATAGTATTCGGGGAAATCAGGTGGTGGCCTATGAACAACACCGTATTTACTTTACTCATCTAGCCCTTGAAAATAAAAAGTAGGACGAAAAAATCGATTAACCATCGAATGGCTTCTGACTAACAGAAGCCCAATTTCGCTTGCTTGAAAAACCGTTCACCACTTCCCCCGCGTTTAATAAAAATGTTATTGCTAATATTTAAGCCAAACGCTAAATATCGGTTATTGTCTTATTCACCATCTACACATATTTTAATATCGTAACCGTGAAACAATCACGGCAAGTAACATCAGATTATTCTAGTATTGGCATAATAACGAACGAGTAAGGAAAATCATGACCATCAGAATAGCAATAAATGGCTTTGGTCGAATTGGCCGCAGCGTGTTACGCGCTTTATACGAATCTCATCGAGATAAGCAAATCCGCGTTGTCGCCATTAATGAACTTGCCGAACCGAAAGCCATGGCTCATCTGCTGCAATATGACTCTACCCACGGACGTTTTTGCCGAAAAATTCGTCAGGAAGGCCAAATGCTGTGGGTTGATGATGACGCTATTCAGCTATTTCATCAGCCAGAAATTGTTAATCTGCCCTGGAAATCCCTGAATGTCGACATCGTGCTGGAGTGCAGCGGTGTATACGGTAGTCGAGCCGACGCAGAAGCGCATATTGCTGCCGGAGCGAAAAAAGTTCTGTTCTCCCATCCGGGCGATCATGATTTGGATGCCACCATTGTTTACGGCGTTAATCATCACACCCTACGTTCTGAACACCGTATGGTGTCTAATGCCTCCTGTACCACTAACTGTATTATCCCGATCATCAAACTACTGGATGATGCCTTTGAAATTCGTTCCGGTACCGTTACCACGATTCACGCGGCCATGAATGACCAACCGGTGATTGATGCTTATCATAAAGATTTACGCCGTACCCGCGCTGCTAATCAGTCGATTATTCCAGTTGATACTAAACTCGCCGCCGGTATTACCCGCTTCTTTCCCAAATTCAACGACCGATTTGAAGCTATCTCGGTGCGGGTGCCGACGATCAACGTCACAGCCATTGATTTAAGCGTTACGCTGGAAGTTCCGGTCAGCGTCAACGATGTTAACCGGTTGCTTGAACAGGCTGCCTATAACGATTTTCGCGGCATTGTCGACTACACCGAGCTACCGCTGGTCTCTACCGATTTTAATCACGATCCGCACAGCGCCATCATCGACGGCACACAGACCCGCGTCAGCGGTCAGCATTTAGTTAAAATGCTGGTCTGGTGTGACAATGAATGGGGATTCGCTAACCGTATGTTAGATACCACGCTGGCGATGGCTGCCAGTGATGAATATCAGAGAGACAATATAGAAAACCAATCTATCGCCGAGCAAATATAGCCCAGCGATCGTCATCAATCCCTGATAAAACTATCAGGGATTTTTATTTATCGGGCTTATCACCACCAGCGATGAAAATGGTGTACCGGACCGATACCGTGACCCACTTCCAATGAATCCGCCATCACCAACGCCTGCTGCAAATAATCCTTCGCAGCCTGCACCGTTTGCGCCCAATCACTATAGCGTGGGCGCAATGCCGCCAGCGCCGCAGACAGTGTACATCCGGTGCCATGGGTATGCTTAGTAGCAATACGCAGGGCAGAAAAACGCTCTACCCGCTCCGGTAAAATTAACCAGTCAGGGCTTTCCGCTTCAGTTAAATGGCCGCCCTTCATCAGTACCGCTGAACATCCCATTGCCAATAGCGCCTGTCCTTGTTCCACCATCTGCTGTTCACTGATTGCTACAGGACAATTCAGCAGGGCCGCAGCTTCAGGTAGATTCGGGGTAATCAACGAAACCATCGGTAATAAACGCGTACGAATGGCCTCCACCGCCTCAGGTGCCAACAGCGGATCGCCGCTTTTTGCCACCATTACCGTATCCAGCACTACATAGGGAATTTGATAGCGTATCAAGGCATCTGCAACAACGTTAACGATATCTGACCCTGCCAACATACCAATTTTTGCGCTATCGATACGTACATCATCCAGTACAGAGCAAAGTTGGGCTGCCACAAACTCGGGTTCAATTCGATAAACCGACTGCACACCGCGGGTATTTTGCGCAACTAACGCGGTTATCACGCTAGTTCCGTAGGCTTCTAATGCAGAGAAAGTTTTTAAATCTGCCTGAATACCTGCACCACCGCTTGGATCGGTGCCAGCAATAGTTAATGCATTTATTCTCATGCTGTTTTCCCCATTAGATGATGCGGTTGCAGGTTATAAAGGCCATCGAGAAAGCGAGGAGAGAAACTTCCTGGCCCGGTAGATTCTGCGGCAACCAAACCGCCGCAGTAAGCCATCACTTGGCAGGCAGTTGCTACTTGCTCAAGGCGCTTTTCCCGCCCTAAAGCAGTGAATGCGGCGACCACTGCGGATAGTGCACAGCCGGTACCGACAACTCGCGTCATTAACGCATCACCAAATGGCAACGCGTAACTGATTTGCCCATCGGTGACATAGTCTATTGCGCCAGTAACGGCGACAATGGCGCCGGTTTCCGCAGCCAATTTTATTGCTGACGGCAAAGCGCTCAATGAATCATCGGTGCTATCAACGCCACGCCCGATGGCTGCGGATCCGGCCAACGCCATGATTTCGGAGGCATTACCACGAATGGCTGCGGGTTTCAGAGTCAGTAAACGACGGCAAAATTCGGTGCGATAGCCCAGTCCGCCGACGGCTACTGGGTCAAGAACCCATGGTACTTCATGGTGATTCGCTGACGTTACGGCACAGAGCATGGCTTCCGCTTGGCTATCGTTAAGGGTACCAACGTTAACCAATAGCGCACCGGCAATCGCACTAAAGTCGGCTACTTCCTGTGGAGCAACGACCATCGCCGGTGAGGCACCAAGCGCGAATAAAACGTTAGCGGTAAAATTCTGAACCACCTGATTCGTCAGGCAGTGAACCAAAGGCGGGTTTTCCTTAAGCTGTGCAAGCCAATGTGCGGCGACAGAGCCAGGGAAATTGATAGGGTTGTGAGATAAATTCATAAAGCTCCCAACCGGCGTTAAAGAAGGCAGTAGCGGTGGGATACTGTGACTTCCCTACGCTGGCATAATCCAGATCAGGTAATACGGGTGATGTCTCAGCCACGGATAGCGTTAATCACTATCGGGCACCCCGAGTCGAAGGTTCAATATTAGACCATTGGACAAAAGGATCAAGTGGATACTTTGCGATAAATTCAACGCAAAAAATAACCAAATAGAAAAGGTAAAAAAAGCGGAAAAACGACGTCAACGCTTGCTGAAAAAATGAAAGTTGAACAAAAAGCGGGCTAACTGGAACTCATTGATAAAAATAAAATACTTTGCTGATCTTTTGTACAGATTTTACCAATTGACACAACCAGTAATATTGCTTGAGCTATACTGATTATACAAGTGCAGAGTCACAAACTATTAGGGCAATCACACTTCTGTCATCTTTGTTTTAAGGTACCCGTAAATGTGACAGACATCACATAATTGTCTGGCAACATCGGTATTCTAAAATCATATTCGACGGCAATTGACTGACAAAGAGGTAGGTTATATGACATTAAATATTACTAGCAAACAAATGGACATTACACCGGCAATCCGTTCACACGTCGAGGACCGTCTTAAAAAGCTAGATAAATGGCAAGCTCAGTTAATTAATCCGCATATTGTGTTATCCAAAGAACCAAAAGGTTTTGTGGCTGACGCCAGCATCACCACGCCAAATGGCCCTCTGGTTGCAAGTGCTAAACATGAAGATATGTATGTCGCTATCAATGAATTACTACTGAAACTTGAACGGCAACTGAATAAAGTACAGCACAAGAGTGAAGCCCGGCGCGCTGAAAGCAGCGTGAAGGATGCCAATTTGCAACAACTGCAAGAAGATTAATCTTTAGTTCCTTTATTCACGCGCCTTCGGGCGCGTTTTTTTATTGCCACAGTTAGCGTATTTCCCGTCCTTTCTCCCTCAAAAAATAATAACGGTTGACAGAATCAAAACCGGGCGGTTAAGTTAGAGGTCATTTTTAACAGGAACCCAATGACTTTATGAGATATATACCGTTTTTCTTCGCTTTCTTTTTTAGCGTCCCCTGATTGGGAGGCAATTCGTCCGTGGCTCAGTAATGAGTAAAGAGAAAGCGAAGACGAACATTAAAGCCTCCCAACGGGGGGCTTTTTTATTGGATTAAATAAAAATAAGGTAAGACAACATCATGAGTGATAATCCATTATTAGGGCTGAGAGAACGCATTAGCGCACTCGATCTCAAACTACTGGAACTGCTGGCAGAACGTCGCGATCTGGCCCTTGACGTCGCCAGAACCAAGCAATCTTCCCACCTACCCATTCGCGATAAAGAGCGTGAGCGGGATCTGTTGAAAAGATTAGTTGAAGAAGGCAAGAAACAGCGTCTGGATGGTCATTACATCACTCGAGTATTCCAACTGATTATCGAAGACTCGGTGTTAACCCAGCAAGCACTGTTACAGCAGCATATTAATCAGGATAAGCTCAGTACCGCCAGAATCGCTTTCCTTGGCCCCAAAGGCTCCTATTCGCATCTTGCTGCCAGACAATATGCCGCCCGTCACTTCGATGGTCTGGTGGAGTGTGGCTGCAATAAATTTGACGATATCTTTAAGCAAGTTGAAATCGGTCAGGCCGACTTCGGTATTCTGCCGATTGAGAACACCAGTTCAGGCTCAATCAATGAAGTTTATGACCTGTTACAGTCCACCAATTTATTCATTGTTGGTGAACTGACTAACCCAATTAATCACTGTTTGCTTGCAGCGGTTGATACTGACCTAAGCCAAATTGAGGTGGTATACAGCCATCCTCAACCCTTCCAACAGTGCAGCCAATATCTGAACGGCTTCCCAAACTGGAAAATTGAGTATTGTGAAAGTACCTCAGCCGCCATGGAAAAAGTGGCCAGCCTGAAGTCACCAAAAGCCGTTGCGCTGGGCAGTGAACCTGGCGGTTCGCTATACCATTTACAGGTACTGGAACATAGCTTGGCCAACCAGAAAGAGAACATTACTCGCTTTATCGTAGTGGCACGTAAGCAGATCGATGTTGCCCCACAAATTCCGGCGAAAACCACCATTATTGTCGCTACCGGTCAACAGTCCGGTGCACTGGTCGAAGCGTTACTGGTGCTGCGTCAGCACAATATCATCATGACCAAGCTGGAGTCGCGGCCAATCAACGGCAACCCTTGGGAAGAGATGTTTTATATCGATATGCAGGTTAATCTTGATTCGATCGAAATGCAGAGTGCGCTGGACGATTTAATCCCGATTACCCGTTCGGTAAAAGTGCTGGGATGTTATCCGAGTGAAACCGTTGTACCGGTGAAGTTGAGTTAATTAACGGGGAAATTACGTCGTTATTGATAATGAAAAGCCGGTTTCTAACGAAACCGGCTTAGGGATATTTTAAATCAACAAATGTAAATGTTCCGGCTGTAAAAACAAGCAAGAATATCACTATCATGAACAGCCGGAAGACCATCAGTACTCAATTATATCGAGCGACAGGCCTACGTTTCCTACGGGCACTTCGTTGGCTTACGCCAAGTCGACCCGAACGGAAACCTCTCCTGTCGTTTAACCATCCCTTTCTCTATCATCAGCCTAAAACCGGCCTCTAATGAAACCGGCTTTTTTATAGCTTCAATCACCCCAACAGAAACCTTAACCGCCAAACATATCCTGAATCCAGCCGGGAACGCTGCTTTCATCTTGTTGTGACTGCGATGGTTGGCTAACCGGCTGCTGTTGTGGAGCTTGACATAGTCCCTGAGGATCGTTGGTCCAGACCGGTAAACTACGCCAGCTTCCTTCACAAACAAAGCTGCCATCGGTATTCACGCCCATCGTGACAATGTGCTCCGGCGGCGTCAGGTTGAGCGCTAGCGGAGTTTGGTTTTCAAGATAGCGACGATACAAGGTCAATGCACCATTAGCACCGGTTAACTTAGCCGGGCCGTTATTATCGCGCCCCACCCAAGCAATAAAGACTTCTTTGCCATCGATACCAACGAACCAGCTATCGCGTAAATCGTTAGTGGTACCGGTTTTAGCCGCCAGATGATACTGACCAAACTTAGCCGATAGTGAACGAGAGGTGCCGGCTGCAACACCTTGCTGCATAGCGTACAGCGTCAAATAAGCCGCCTGAGGTTCAACCACTCGCTGAGCCTGTGGCAAACTTTGGTATAGCACGGTATTGTCTTCGGCAATCACTGAGCGTAATACCGACAATGAAGCCTTTTGCCCACCGCTACCGATTGTCTGATACATCTGTGCCGCTTCCATTGGCGTTAGGCTGGTTGAGCCTAGCAACATCGCCGGTACTTTCTGAATCGAACTTTGTGGTACGCCTAACCGCTGTAACATTTCGCTGACTTTATCCAGCCCCAAGTCCAGTCCCAGATTTACCGTTGGAATATTGAGGGAGTTAGCCAACGCATCAACCAACAGAACTCGCCCACGGAACTGGCGATCGTAGTTTTGCGGCTGCCAAGATTTGCTACCAGGAATATTCACCGACAGAGGTTCATCTTTCAGCCAGGTATTCAGGCGGTAGCGATCCGGTTCACTCAAGGCGGTTAAATAAGTTGGTGGCTTCGCCAAAGAACCGATGGAGCGACGAGCCTGCACTGCACGGTTAAACCCGGCATATTGCGGCTGGGAGCCCCCTACCACAGCGCGAACTTCTCCGCTGAAACGGTCAACAATTACCGTTGCCGCTTCCAGATCTTTCACGTTTCGCGCCGCACGTAAAGCAGGAATACCTTCTTCAATCGCTTTCTCTGCTGCACTCTGCGATACCGGATCCAGTGTGGTGAAAATCTTCACCCCGGACAGATCGTTAACTTTATCCCCTAACTTATCATTCAGCTCTTGATGAACTAACTG
Source organism: Pragia fontium DSM 5563 = ATCC 49100 (assembly GCF_900112475.1). GTDB lineage: Bacteria > Pseudomonadota > Gammaproteobacteria > Enterobacterales > Enterobacteriaceae > Pragia > Pragia fontium. Next base: position 124,466 of record NZ_FOLW01000007.1, read on the forward strand.
CATAAAGGCAGGCTGAGGGGTAATCACGCCACCGCGAGGCTGAACACCCAGCGGGCGAGCGCTCAATACATTATATAATTCGCTATCGATCACATTCTGCTGTTGAGCCAAACGCAATACCAAATTACGTCGTTCCAGAACGATATTCTGATTTTTCCACGGATTATATAACGAGGCGCCCTTCACCATACCGACCAGCATCGCCTGCTGGTCAACGCTGAGTTCATTGATCGGACGACCAAAGAAATAGAGGCTGGCCAGCGGGAAACCGCGAATCTGATCGGCGCCGCTCTGCCCCAGATAGATTTCGTTCATATACAGTTCAAGGATACGTTCTTTACTGTAGCGAGCATCCAGAATGATTGCCATGTAGGCTTCACGCAGCTTACGTGACAGAGAACGCTCATTAGTTAAAAACAGGTTTTTAACTAACTGCTGAGTCAGGGTACTTCCCCCCTGTACCGCTCGCCCAGCGGACAGGTTAGCTACGACCGCTCGCCCAATCGAGAACAAGCTAATACCGTCATGACTGTAAAAATTACGGTCTTCGGTGGCAATCAGCATATCCGCCATGGGATAAGGGAAATTCTTACCGGAAACAAACAGACGCTGCTCACCATTCGGAGCCTGTAGCATAGTGATCAGTTTAGGATCGAGGCGGAAGAAACCGAACTCGCGACCGGTATCAAGATTAAGAATACGTGCTAAACCATTGCTGTTAAATTCAAGACGCGCCCGAATCTGATCTTCTTTTACATCAGGAAACTCAAACGGCCGACGCAACATATCAATGTTATCACCCTGAACCGTATATTCTCCGGGACGAGTAATCTTAGTGACATTGCGGTATTGCATACCGTTCAATAAATCGATCATCTCTTTTTTGCTATAGGACATGCCAGGTTCAAGATTAACCATACGCCCATAGACCGCAGCCGGTAGATTCCAGACTTTCCCATCAATACGATTACGGATTTGCGAATCAAGATAGATGCCATAAAACGCCAGCAAGGCAATAACCACAATCATCAGCTTAATCATTAAGCCAATAAAGCGACGTAACCGACTCGGCTTACGGGATTTTTTTACTTTACGAGGCATAAATCACTCCCGCCATTACTCTTTCCTCTTGATTCCAGTGTGGATTAAAAAAATAGGGATTGAATACATTGATTCAGTCTTAATTGTGGCGCATTGTACCCTAATTAGCCTATTAATAGGCTAGCCGTTTTTTACACTCCGTAACGATCCTTTTATCCATTATAGAAGCGTTTTGTTTTACGGGTAGCAACAGCATTTGCCGGGTCATCGGGCCAAACGTGTTTTGGATAACGCCCCTTCATCTCTTTCTGTACCTCTTTATAAGCGCCCTGCCAAAAAGCAGCCAGATCCTGAGTAATCTGTAATGGCCGGTGCGCCGGTGAAAGTAGTTCAACCACCAGCGAAATTCGGCCATCGGCAATTAGCGGAGTGCTCTTTTCACCGAACATTTCCTGCAATCTGACGGCCAGCACCGGTGGCCGTTCGCTATCGTAACGAATCGGTAAACGAGAACCGGTTGGTACGCAATAGCTGGTCGGCAGTGCACTATCCAGACGTTGGCGCTGTTGCCAGTCCAGCTTACGAGTCAAAGCGTCCGACAGGTTAATCAGCTTTAATCCTTTAATATCACTGACGTTATTCAAAGAAGGTAATAGCCATTGCTCCAATGTATCAAGCAACCCGTCATCGCTCATATCAGGCCATGATTCCTGCGGTAACCATTGCTGAGCCCGCAAAATACGAGTTCTGAGCTGAATAGCTGGTTCATCCCAACCCAATGCGGCAATCCCCTGAGCTCTAACCCAGTTAAGCAATGCCGAGTGCAATTGCTGCTGCGAGGGTTTGGTTAACCGCGTCGCTTTCAACACTAATCGACCAATTTGCTGGCGCTGCCATGCCCGTAACGTGCCTTTTTCTTCATCCCATTCGATGGCGCTTTGTTGCCTCACTAACTGCGGCAGACGAGCGATCAATTGCTCTGGCTCAACTTTTGCCGCCAATAAAATACGCGCATCAGGACTATTCGCCCCCTGCAACAACGATGCACTCACCAGCCAATCCGAACGGCACAACCCGTCGTCGGTATCAAGCTGAGCCCCCATGCCGTTAGCCAGCAAATAACGCCCTTCTTCACCGCGTTTTTGGGCGATTCGATCGGCAAAACCTACCGCCAGTAGAAAAGGCACCTCATTACTATCAACCGAGGCAATTGGCCGATTGATACGTTGAGCCAATTGTTTAGCCCGTTTAGTCCACTGAGCTTGCGGATGACTAAGCCAATAACCGATATCCCTCGCGCCATTACGCGGCGGTTCTTCAATAATTGCGGTTAATAATAGTGCTGTAGCCAGTGCATGCCCGTTCAGCGTTTCAGCATAAGTGATCATCGCCGCCAAGCGGGGTTCACACCCCATTTCAGACATTCGACGGCCAGCACGGGTTAACAGACCTTCACCGTCCAATGCCCCCAACTGTACCAATAGCGTTCGCGCCGCGGTCAGTGCAGCCAAAGGCGGTTGATCCAACCAGCGCACTTGCTGAATATCCCGACATCCCCACTGCAATAATTCGATCAGCAAGGTGGATAAATCAGCCTGCATAATTTCCGGCTCACTCTGCTCGGCGGCTCGCTCAGCCTGCTCTTTCGCCAACAGATGCCAGCAGGAACCTGCCATCAAGCGCCCGGCTCGTCCGGCACGCTGGGTCATTGAGGCTTTGGAAATACGTTGGGTAATCAACCGAGTTAATCCGGTTCGGGCATCAAAACGAGCGACGCGTTCCAGACCGCTATCGACCACCAGACTAATGCCGTCAATGGTCAAACTGGTTTCGGCAATATTAGTAGCCAATACCACTTTACGTCGACCAGCTACCGAAGTCGAAATCGCCTTTTGCTGTTCAGCCAGCGATAACGCCCCGTAGAGTGGACACAGATCGATATCGGACGTTAAGGAGCCAGCAAGAGAGTCATGTACCCGTTTAATTTCGGCCACGCCGGGTAAAAATAGCAGCATAGAACCTGAATGCTGATTAAGGATCTGTCGGACAACCACCGCGACTTTTTCCTCAAAATAACCTAATGCGGGCAACGAGACATAGTATCGCTCGACAGGAAAGCTTCGCCCTTCGGCGCTGATAACTGGCGCCTGAGGCAAAAACTGCTGTAATTTATGATTGTCCAAGGTGGCCGACATGATCAGTAGTTTTAGATCGTCACGTAAACCGCTCTGCACATCGAGTAATAAACTCAATGACAAATCGGCCTGCAGGCTACGCTCATGGAATTCATCCAGAATGACCAGTGAAACCCCGTCCAACATGGGATCTTGTTGAAGCATACGGATCAGTACGCCTTCCGTTACTACTTCCAGACGGGTTGCGGGTCCAGTGAGGCTTTCAGAGCGCATACGATAGCCAATGCGCTCGCCTGCTGATTCATTTAATTGCTGAGCCAAACGCTGTGCCACGCTGCGCGCCGCTAATCGGCGAGGCTCTAGCATGATAATTCTCCCGGCAATCCACGGCTGCTCAAGCAGCTTCAGCGGCAGCCAGGTAGACTTACCGGCTCCCGGCGGTGCCTGCAATAAGACAGTGCTGCTCTGCTTTAAGGCATCAAGCAGGGGCTGAAGAACTTCACTAATCGGCAAAGACACATGTCACTCCACTCTGATAATAAGCCGCGATAATAACGTTTATCTGCCCGTTAGTGTAACAATCCGATAATCTTCCAGCAGGAGAACTTTCATTCATTTACCAAAGCAGACACATCATGAATAATGTAGCCCCCTTAAGTATAGGTTACCCAATTTATCGGTATACCATGACTTTCAGGACTAAGACTGACCACAGGAAGCCTTATGAAATTCCCAACGCCACTACAGTCAGCAATATTGATTAAACGCTATAAGCGTTTTCTTGCCGATGTGACGACCCCACAGGGTGAATTACTGACTCTGCACTGTGCCAATACCGGAGCTATGACCGGCTGTGCCGAACCTGGCGATACCGTCTGGTACTCAACCTCTACCAATCCTAAACGGAAATACGCTCACTCATGGGAGCTAACCCAGACTCAATCCGGTGATTTTATCTGCGTGAATACGCTTCAGGCTAATGCCTTAGTTAAAGAAGCGCTGGCAAATAAAACAATAAAGGAATTAACCATCTATAATACGATACGCAGCGAAGTTCGTTATGGTGAAGAAAACAGCCGTATCGACTTTCTGCTACAGGAGCCTGACCTTGCCGATTGCTATATTGAGGTGAAGTCGGTCACGCTATTACAACAGTCCTGCGGCTATTTCCCTGATGCGGTCACCCTACGCGGTCAGAAGCATCTTAGGGAATTACAAAGCATGGTAGAGCAAGGCCATCGGGCAGTTTTATTGTTTGCAGTACTACATTCTGGTATTAATCATGTTGCAGTGGCACAACATATAGATCCAACGTACGCTAAGCTTTTTGAACAAGTTCAAAAACTCGGTGTCGAAGTCATCTGCTGTAAGGCAGACCTCTCGCCAACAGAGATTGTTTTGCGAGAACCAGTATCTGTCACACGTTAAATTTTTGGACGTAAAGTAATCAGAAAAGGGTGTTTTGGTTAAATAAGCAACGGTTGTACCTACAAGAACATGCTTTTTTGCACAGTATTGTCATACTTAACGTAGGAAAAATTGCTAACTTCATCTTCATCTGTTATTTATAGCGGCCTGATTTTTTCTCTAGTGTAAAACTACAACGCGTATTTTGTAGGAGAAGCAAAATGCAAGAAGGGCAAAAGCGTAAAACATCGTCCTTAAGTATCCTGGCTATCGCAGGCTTAGAGCCTTATAAAGAGAAGCCTGGAGAAGAGTATATGAACGAAGCCCAGCTTACACATTTCAAGCTGATTCTTGAAGCATGGCGGGGCCAACTGAGAGACGAAGTCGATCGTACGGTCAGCCACATGCAAGACGAAGCGGCTAACTTCCCCGACCCTGCTGACCGCGCGACGCAGGAAGAAGAGTTTAGTCTGGAATTACGGAATCGTGACCGTGAACGTAAGCTGATTAAGAAAATTGATAAGACTCTGCAGAAAATCGCAGAAGAGGATTTTGGCTATTGTGAATCCTGCGGCGTCGAAATTGGTATTCGCCGTTTAGAAGCTCGTCCTACTGCCGATCTGTGTATCGACTGTAAGACTCTGGCTGAAATTCGCGAAAAGCAAATGGCAGGCTAATTCGCTCATCACATCTGAAACCCTCATCGGCTTTGTCGGTGAGGATAACTATCTCACCCAGTATTTGGTGGATAGCGTGACAGAAAATGATGTTCATATTAGTCCTCCCCGTATCACTCAGTCTCTTTAATGACTAATCATTATGTGGGGCGTTTCGCCCCTTCTCCTTCTGGAGATTTACATTTTGGTTCCCTGATTGCCGCTTTGGGTAGTTTTTTACAGGCTAGATCAAACCATGGTAATTGGTTGGTGCGCATTGAAGATATTGATCCCCCCAGAGAAGTCGCTGGTGCAGCGGCACGTATCCTGAATACCCTTGAATATTACGGCTTACATTGGGATGGTGAAGTGTTATACCAGTCTCAGCGTAGCGATGCTTACAAGCAGGTATTACACGATCTCTATCAACGAGATCTCTGCTATTACTGCCACTGTAGCCGGACGCAGATTCAACACTCCGGAGGCATTTACGATCGCCACTGTCGCAACTTAAATTTACCCCCGGAAGAAGCCTCTACGCGCCTGCGTTTATTACAGCCGGTATACAGCTTTGAAGATCGTCATTTGGGTAAACTGTGCGCCGATAGCGCTTTTGCCAGCGAAGATTTTATTATTCATCGCAAAGATGGACTATTTGCCTATAATCTTGCAGTGGTCATTGACGACCACTTTCAGGGGATGACTGAAATTGTCCGTGGCGCAGATTTAATCGAGCCAACCGTTAGGCAAATTGCATTTTATCGCCTATTGGGTTGGCATGAGCCGGACTATTTCCATCTTCCTCTGGCCTTGAGTCCGGATGGCAACAAACTATCCAAACAGAATCATGCTCGTCCTTTGCCGCTTGATAATCCTTTACCTATTTTAGCAAAAGCGATTGCATTTTTAGGTCAATCCTTACCTGAAAGTTGGCAGGATGCTTCCCTTGAAGCCTTGTTAACATGGGCGGTTAAGCACTGGGATAGCACGCGGGTACCAAAACAACCCGCATTAACCTTACACTTTCCATTCTCAAATGGTGCGGTGTGAGCTATGATAGGGCGCCATTTTTACAGCAGGCTATATACTAACGTTATCGTTACCTATTTTATCCGTCTGCTAAATGGTATGACTTATCGCAAACAGATACACAATGACCGAGGTGTCCTATTTTTACCCGCGTAGCTAACTTTTGCCGCAAGGTACTCACTCGAGAGTCTGATTCAGACACGCCACAAGAAAACCACGATTGTCAGGATGTGGTGATTATTCCGCGTGCACAGCACACTATTTCACGTCAGGACATTAGCGATAATGCCCTGAAGGTACTTTATCGTCTCAATAAATCCGGCTATGAAGCCTATCTGGTTGGCGGCGGTGTCCGCGATCTACTGTTGAATAAAAAGCCGAAAGACTTCGATATCACCACCAATGCCACGCCGGAGCAAATACGTAAGCTGTTTCGCAACTGCCGTCTGATCGGTAGGCGTTTTCGTCTGGCTCATATTATGTTTGGCCCAGAAATTATTGAAGTCGCCACATTCCGCGGCGGCCACAGCGATAATAACGATAAAGACGCTTCTCAGCAGGCCAATAATGGCATGCTATTACGCGATAACGTTTATGGTTCAATTACCGAAGATGCTAATCGTCGGGACTTTACCATCAATAGCTTATATTACAGCGCCAGCGACTTTACCTTACGCGACTTTACCGGTGGCCTGCAAGATTTACAGCAGGGCGTTATCCGCTTAATCGGCGATCCTGAAGTTCGCTATCGCGAAGACCCGGTTAGAATGCTCCGCGCTGTTCGCTTTGCCGCCAAACTGGATATGAAGATTGAACCTGCCACCGCAGCGCCGATTGTTCATCTGGCGCATCTACTCAACGAAATTCCGCCAGCAAGACTGTTTGAAGAAGCCTTAAAACTGCTACAGTCAGGATATGGCTATGCGACCTATCAACAACTGCGCGAACATCACCTGTTTGAGTCATTGTTCCCGATTATTCACCGGAACTTTACCCCTCAGGGTGACGGCAACATGGAGAAGATCCTCAACCAGGTACTGAAGAATACCGATAACCGTCTGCAAAACGGTAAGCGAGTTAATCCAGCTTTCCTGTTTGCCGCTATGTTATGGTATCCGCTGGTAGAACACGCTCAGAAGCTGGCTCAAGAGAGCGGCTTAGTCTATTACGATGCCTTTGCTCTGGCGATGAATGATATTCTGGACGAACAGTGCCGTACGCTGTCTATCCCTAAACGAATTACCGCATTAGTTCGTGATATCTGGCAGCTGCAGTTACGCCTACCTCGCCGTCAAGGTAAGAAGGCTTATAAGCTGATGGAGCATCCTAAGTTCCGGGCGGCCTTCGATCTGTTACAACTACGGGCTGATATCGAAAAAGGCGAATTACAGAAGCTGAGCCACTGGTGGGATGAGTTCCAACAGGCCGATATGCAGCGTCAAAAATCCATGCTGAACTCGCTGGATGATGAACCGAGCCGCCACCGTAGAACCCGTCGGCCAAGAAAGCATACGCCGAAACCACAGCAATAGTTCTGACTTAAGCCTCCAATCGGAGGCTTAATACATAACAGGCAAAGCCATCGCTGGATACCAGTACGAAGCACAAGGGGAAATACATTATGGCTCAGGTATTTATCGCATTAGGAAGTAATCTGAATCAACCGCTGGCGCAGATCGACGCGGCCTTAGATGCGATTAAACACATTCCCCAAACGCAATTAGTTAACTGTTCTCGTTTCTACCGAACCAAACCTCTGGGCCCGCAAGATCAGCCCAACTATCTGAATGCCGTGGTTGAAATCACGACACAGTTGCAGCCAGAGCAACTGCTGGACGCCACCCAATTGATAGAGTTAAATCAGGGACGCGTCAGAAAGGATGAGCGCTGGGGGCCACGTACTCTGGATTTAGACATTCTGTTGTTTGATAACCAAACGATTAACACACTGCGCCTGACTGTTCCCCACTACGATATGCATAATCGGGCATTTATGCTCTATCCGCTCGCGGATATCGCACCAGATCTGGTATTGCCTAATGGCATAAGCCTGGCGGAAATGCTCCAACGTATACCTGCCGATGGTCTGGAACCTTGGTTTCTGGAATAATATACTCTTCAGATTAAAGCGCGAATATCGCTAGTCCCCCCATCGTCACTAGGCGGATGACGTGATATACACGGTTTTAATTTTATCTATCTGCAGATTAATTAAGGATTATTTTTTACAAAGTTAAGCGCGTTATCTATGCTTAAATAATGAAATAGGGATATTACCATCCATTTAAAGCCTTCGGAGTTGTGCCATGTTTTTTGAAGGTATTATTATTAATATCAGCGTATTAATTGCTGGCTTTTACTTTATCTCCAAACTGTCCAGACTACCTTTAGATTCTCGAATCCCCGTAGGGAAAAAAATACAGATCGGTTTTTTTAATGGTCTACTCTGTTTTTTATTAATGAAATTCTCGATTTCAACCATTGATTACCCTCCGATAGACCTGAGGCATATTCCGCTGCTGATTGCCGCATGCTATGTTGGACCACTTGCTGCATTAATTACAGCAATCATCATTTCTATTTCCTGCATAATTATTAGCTTCACCGAAACCGGCACGATCGTTGCTATTAACTATTGCATTATTGGTCTGGTATTAACCGTTTGTTCATATTACATCCGTCGTTCAATACGCTATCGAGCCATATTATTTAGCATTATTACCCTTAGTTTTATCGTTATCGGCTACGCCTACAGCACTGGTCCAAACTTAGTCAAATTTGGCGAGTTTACCCTATTGATAACCTTATTCACTGCAGTGAGTATGTATCTGGCAATGATGTTGCTTAAAGATTTAAAACGCAAAAAACTAGAGATACTCACCTATCAAGGGCAAGCTCAACACGATTTTTTAACCAGTTTATTAAACAAACGGATGTTTGATCGGGCAATACGACACATTAATCAATATAAAGAAAATACCGTATTGATGCTGATAGATATTGATTACTTTAAAAAAGTTAACGATATATACGGTCATGACGCCGGAGATCTGGTGCTAAAAGAGATTGCTTCTATTCTGAACGCTCACACCGCCTACGGACAGAAGGTGTTTCGCATTGGTGGCGAGGAGTTTTCAGTCATCCTGATTGACTGTCCTGCTCCTCTGGCTAAAAAAATTGGCGAAGATATTTGCCGAGAAGTCGCGAACCATCCCTTTATACTCTCTAATGGCACCCGGATCCGCATTACGATATCCATTGGCATAAGTAGCAGCGGTCAAGACGGTGATAAAAATAGCCTTTCACTTTTCCGCCTCGCCGACCGCGCCTTATATCAGGCAAAGTCAGATGGTAGAAACCGCGTTTTTTACGCATCTGACGAGACTGTTCATCATCAAACAGTGTAATGAAACAGCTACTGTTTAGGCTGTATTGGTTTAACATCAGAACGTGTATTAGCAATACGTTCAGCCATCGCAGTAATTGAGTCTGTTTTTAAAATATAGAGTCGCTTAAGCGCAAATGGGTTATCACCCGGCTTCACTTTTCCTCTGACCGTGGTTACTGCTAAATGGTAGCCTGCCAGCCTCGCCGCCTGAATAGCGTCAGCGTTATAACCACCAAAAGGATAGGAAAGATAAATCACTTTTGGATTAAACTGGGTCAATGCCCGGCGAGAATGCTCAAAATCCAGTTCGATGTTATGTTCCGTACGGCTTAACAACACCGGCAGTTTATCATCGGAATAACGATGCAAAAAATGAGTATGGGACTGAATATCAAATACTTCCTGAATTTGTTTTAACTCACTAATACTCATAAACTGCAGATCATTAGGATCCCACGCCTGAGGGTGGCGCTTAATACGTGAAGAAATAATAAATGCGGTCGCCTGCAGATCATATTTCTTTAATACTGGATAAGCGTAGCGATATACCGACTTCAGCCCATCATCAAACGTCAGTACCAGCGCTTTAGCCGGAATATTAACGCTATTATTCAAATAACCTTCCAACTGATACAGCGAAATCGTTTCATATCCCGCTTCTTTCAAATACGCCATTTGACTATCAAACGCAGTATCCGATGTCGTGGTTGAGGTATGCCGAAAATACTTATTCTCGCTGTCTTTCAAAATATGGTGATAGGTTAGAATTGGAACGCCGTTATCCAGCTCACACTCATCAGCGCGGATGTATTTCGCATCATCACCAATATTAATTTCATACCAAAGTGAATCATCACTTTCTCTTAGCCGCCCTATAATCGGGTAGCGCAGGTTCTCTTCCAACACACCAAACACAGAGCTATTGTCCTTAGGATGATTATAAATAGTGGTTGGACGAACGGTAATTAAGTTCTGATTGATTTTCTGTAAATTAGTGAGCGCTAATCCGAGGATATTTTTTGATTTTCTCATCGGTAACACATCATCTCTGGAAATCAATCCATGCGCATTACCAAAAGTAAACTCGTAATAGTCTGAACTTAATGGGTAGACCATCATTTCTTCATCTTTATTCAGACGACCTACTTTAATAATGTTGTTACCAACCTGAGCTAAAATCTCACTGTCTTCAACAATACGAACCTGAACCGGAATCATCTCTTCATCGTTATATTCATTCTCGGTCTCAGAGTAAGCGTTGCTTGCTACAAACAATACAATCAATAAAGATAAAATAATCTGTGTGATAGAAAAACGTTTAAGGCTCATAAGCGATATATTTCTTATAGAAATAAAAATGATTGGCGGCAATGGGATTGAATATAACACATTGTTTTTATTCACACATAAAGCTAAACATGACTAAAATCCTATTGTCATGCCCGATTATTTCTTGAAGTAACGGTAATGTCCGCTAATCGACCATAGAAATAAAATATCTTCAGCCCGCACACCAGAACCTATATTGTGAACGACTAAAGGCCGCCCTTCTCGGGTATAACGGTCAGTCACAATACCTATATGTGGTAATCCATTATTTAGACGCCAGGAAACAATATCACCGGGTAAATAGTCCGAAGCGTTGCTTGTTACCTGCCGCTCCATTCTATGCCGTTTAAAATAAGTTTCAAGATTTGGCACGCGTCGATGATCAATATTTGTATCCGGCTTTTTCAGGCCCCAGATACGCGGATAAGCCGCAAAGTTAACTTTCATATCCTGATGTACCAAACGCTGTAAATCAGCCCCTTGAGCCCGTAGAGCTCGAATAACAACATCAGAACATACTCCGCGCGCTATCGGCACATCACCATCTGGATACGCTATCGATACATAGGCGGGATCGTAATACAGCGTCTTACCAATCTGCTGCTCAGCGCTAAGAGCCAACACTCGGTTATTGGGTTTTTCAATCAATCGCTCCGAGCGCTGGCCTTCCGCTTTTAAGGATGGATTAAACATCATTAACGGTGCAATCAGTAATATCAGCACCGTTATTATCCTGAAAGCATTCATCCTTGAATCCTTTAATCGTTACAAAATTAACTACGCAGCCCGCGTCCACGGGAAATTAACCACCAACTTAACAGATAAAAAACTGCAGTAAACGCCGTTAATACGCCAAAAGTTAACGCCAGCGAGACATCGGAGATCCCCAGAAAACCGTAACGGAAACCGCTGATCATATAAACGATCGGGTTAATTTTTGAAATAGCCTGCCAAACTGGTGGCAACAGGGTTAACGAGTAAAATACGCCCCCCAGATAAGTCAGTGGTGTTAACACAAAGGTTGGCACAATACTGATGTCATCGAAAGTTTCAGCAAAAATGGCATTAACCAGCCCACCCAAAGAGAACAGCACCGACGTCAACAATAACGTCACGGCAATCACCCACCATGAGTGCACTTCCAGCGAAACGAAGAACAACGAAACCAAAGTTACCAAGACACCAACACAAACTCCCCTTGCCACCCCACCACCGACAAAGCCGAGAATGATAATGTGGGTCGGCACCGGCGCTACCAGCAATTCTTCAATACTATGCTGGTATTTAGCACCAAAGAATGACGACGCCACATTAGAGTAGGAATTGGTAATCACCGACATCATAATCAAACCAGGAACAATGAACTGCATATAGTCCACGCCCTGCATGTCACCAATACGAGATCCAATCAGATTACCGAAGATAATAAAATAAAGCGTCATGGTAATCACTGGCGGTACCAGCGTCTGAACCCAGATACGACCGAAACGGGTGACCTCTTTGACCCAGATACTTTTTAGCGCAACCCAGTACAAATGAATCATTCCGTCTCTTCCTTATAATCATTAACCAAATGAACGAACAGTTCTTCGAGTCGGTTGGCTTTATTACGCATACTCAGAACGGATACACCCTGGGCACTAAGCTGAGCAAATACACTATTTAACCCCTGCTCTCTTTCTACATCGACTTCCAGCGTCGCCGTGTCAATCAGGCGGCTAACGTAGCCATCCAGCTGAGGAATAGGGCTTTTAGGCGCTAAATCAAGAATAAAGGTTTCTGACTTCAGCTTAGACAGCAGTTCGCGCATTGAGGTATTTTCTACCAGCTCACCCTGACGAATAATGCCAATATTACGGCACAGCATCTCTGCTTCTTCTAAATAGTGAGTGGTCAGGATAATGGTAATCCCTTGCTGATTCAGCTCTTTCAGGAATTGCCACATCGAACGACGCAGTTCAATATCTACGCCTGCCGTCGGTTCATCAAGAATCAGCAATTTTGGCTGATGCATTAAAGCTCTGGCGATCATCAAACGGCGTTTCATACCGCCGGAAAGACGCATCGCTTTCTCGTTGCGCTTTTCCCAAAGCTCCAGTCGCTGCAGATAAGTTTTCGCTCGATTAAGCGCTTCCTGACGAGGAACGCCGTAGTAACCGGCCTGCGTCACCACAATCTGCATGACGGTTTCAAATGGATTAAAGTTGAATTCCTGTGGAACCAGACCGAGCTGGCGCTTGGCATTCACCAAATCATTATCAATATCATAGCCAAACACCCGAACCTGGCCGGACGTTTTGTTGACCAAAGAGCTGATAATACCGATGGTTGTGGACTTTCCTGCTCCGTTAGGACCAAGCAGCGCATAAAAATCGCCGGCTTCCACGTTCAGATTTATGCCTCGCAACGCTTTCACACCACCGGCGTAAACCTTACTCAATTGCGATAATTCCAACGCGTATGTCATAAATTAGGGATTACCTTGTGTCAGATACTAAAAAAGACGATGAACTGAAATCTCTCTGACTTATATCGTAGTTCATCCGGTACATCTATACTTAATAGATTACAATTAGCACTATAGAAACATTTTTTTCAGGTATAAAATAAACTGATTATCGTTATCCCTCAACACCATAAAGGGACAACATCAGGTCCGCTTTCGAGCAAACAATCATCCGCAACTAACATCAGACTATAGTTAATCAGTGGTTCGGTTTTGAAAAACATGACCGTTACCTTATATTAACGCCATTGCAAACTGTGAGCTATTAAACTGTATGAAAGAAATTGAACGACTAATGCATAACAATGAGGTCTGGTCAGCCAGTATCAGTAACGATGATCCAGAGTTTTTTGAGCGTCTGGCATTGGCACAAAAACCACGTTTTCTATGGATTGGCTGCTCTGACAGCCGAGTGCCCGCCGAACGCTTAACCGGTCTGGAGCCGGGAGAACTGTTTGTTCATCGTAACGTTGCCAACCTGGTGATTCATACCGATCTTAACTGCCTGTCCGTTGTGCAATATGCCGTCGAAGTGCTGGAAGTAGAACACATTATTATTTGTGGGCACTATGATTGTGGCGGGGTTACCGCAGCAATTAATAATCCAGAACTAGGACTGATTAACAACTGGCTACTGCACATTCGCGACCTCTGGTACAAACACAGCTCATTAATTGGCGAATTTCCACCAGAAAAACGTGCCGATTTGCTCAGTGAAATTAACGTAGTTGAGCAAGTCTATAACCTGGGCCATTCCACTATTGTTCAGTCTGCCTGGAAAAGAGGTCAGAAAGTTCTGGTTCATGGTTGGGTATACGGTATGCAGGATGGAAAATTACGCGATTTGGAAGTCAGCGCTTCCAGCCGTGAATCACTTGAACTGTTATATCGCAAGGCTATTTCCACTCTGCTGGCAACAGATAAATAACCCACACTATCGTTAGTGGCTAAAATGGAACGTGATTAACATGCACGTTCCATTTTAATTATCTCAAGCGATCTTATTCGTCCAGCAATACCACTTTTCCGACATAAGGAAGATGGCGATAGCGTTGTGCATAGTCAATGCCGTAGCCCACAACAAACTCATCTTCAATAGAAAAACCGATATAATCAATCGGTACCTGAATTTCACGTCGGGAAGGTTTATCCAACAGAGTACATAGCGCGACTGAATTCGGCTCTCTCAGTTCCAGAATTTCCCGCACTTTAGTCAGCGTATAGCCGGTATCGATAATGTCTTCGACAATCAAGACATCTTTACCGCGGATATCTTCATCCAAATCTTTCAGAATTTTAACGTCACGGTTGCTACTCATGCTGCTGCCATAGCTGGATGCCGTAATAAAATCGACTTCATGATTAACCGTAATCATACGGCACAAATCGGCCATAAAAATAAAAGAACCACGCAGCAGACCGACCAAAACCAGCTCTCGACCGCTGTCACCATAACGTTCATTAATCTCTGAGGCGAGTTCAGCAATACGCGTTTTTACGTCTTGCTCGGTAAGCATAACTTCAACAATGTGTTTCATAGTGAAAAACCGATCAGGCGCACCGATCGTATTATCCTTTTGGACGGAAGAATAGAAAGCGCATGAGTTTAACACAACTCTGCTATTGGTGCGATGTGTTGCTTCAACAACAAATGGGGTAGGAGAATATCTGTACTAACAATCAAGATGGCCGGTTAGCGTGATTAACCGGCCATAAAATCAATTTTTAATTCCGGCATCTTCTTCAACCTGACGGACAATTGCTTTGCCCATCCATTGAACAACATCCTGAATTTGATCGGAATCCAGATTCCAAATGTCTTTAAACACCAGAAACACTTCGGAACCATAAATCAGAGAAAACGCGTGCTTCATACGTTCTAAATCATCTGAAGCCACTTTGTCTTTCATCGGTTCTGCGGCAAGCTCAACCAAGCGCTTGCGATTACCCCGAACAAATAACGTACTCTGGTCTTTCTCTTTATCCAGCTTCTGTGAGCGCAGGTCGGCCCACTGTTGTAAAGAAACCTGAAGCGCCGCGCGTAATGCCCCTTCATGTTTTTCCAACTGAGGATAAGCAAACTCCAACAGCGCTGAAATACGCTCACCAACGGTATTCTCTTGGGGAGCCCATTCCTGAATTGGCCCTAAACTTTCATCAACAATCGATGAAACCAAAACACTCTGGGTTGGAAAGTAGCGATAGGCCGTTGCACGTGAAACACCAGCTGCATTTGCCAATTCCGTGATCGAAGGAAACCACCCTTGTTCAAGCATATCCATCGCAGTGGAAATTAGCTTGTTAAGTGTACGAGCACGGGCACGCGTTAAAACCGGCTGCTGTTCATTTGAAGCGACTTTTTGTCCGTTCTGTAAGTCATTTCTCATTTTTTATACGATACCCCAGTCTCATTTTGGCTATTATGCATACATGCGTTAAAGTATGTAGCGTTCACTAGTTTTACACCCTCGTCTAAATAATTTCAGAGCCAAGGAAGTGTTACGATGAAAAAGAAATCGATTTATATTGCCACCACTTTTGATACAAAAAGTGAAGAGGCTTTGTACATTCGGGACCTGATTAATGCAACTGACCTTTTGGTCACTACCGTTGATTTATCTACAAAATCTGCAGAAAATGACTTTGACTCCACTATTTCAGCTCAAGAAGTGGCACGCTTTCATCCACTGGGTGAAAAAAGTGTGTTCTGCGGTGACCGCGGAAAATCAATGGTTGCCATGGCTCTAGCGTTCCAACACTTCCTGCTATCACGCGACGATGTTGCAGGTTTAATTGGTCTAGGGGGCTCCGGCGGTACCGCTTTAATTACCCCGGCAATGCAGGCTTTGCCTATTGGCATTCCCAAATTAATGGTTTCTACCATGGCTTCCGGTGACGTGGCTAACTATGTTGGTGCCAGCGATATCGCGATGCTCTATTCCGTTACCGATATTGCCGGATTAAACCGAATTTCTCGTCAAGTATTGGCTAATGCCGCTCATAGCATGGCTGGCGCGGTTAAATACTCAGTTCCTGAAGTCAAAAACGAAAAACCAGCGTTAGGATTAACCATGTTTGGCGTAACGACGCCTTGTATGCAAGCTATTTCGACACATCTGGCAGATAAATTTGACTGTCTAACCTTCCATGCCACCGGAACCGGCGGTATGGCAATGGAAAAACTGGCGGCCAGTCATCTACTCGACGGCATGCTGGACATCACCACCACCGAAATTTGTGATCACCTGTTCGGTGGCGTGTTGGCCTGTGGCCCAGATCGTCTGGATGTCGTAGCAGCCACTAAAATTCCTTATGTTGGCTCCTGCGGTGCACTGGACATGGTCAATTTCGGCAATCCTGAGACCATTCCCACCCACTATAAAGATCGCCTGTTTTATTCCCATAATGCACAGGTCACCCTGATGCGTACTACCAAAGAAGAGAATCAAAAGCTGGGCGAATGGATCGGTCATAAGCTGAACGCTTGTGAAGGTGAAGTGCGCTTTTTAATCCCTGAAGGTGGCGTATCAGCCTTGGATGCCCCAGGGCAGCTATTCTGGTCGCCGGAAAATGATGCCGCATTGTTTGAAGCATTGGAGAAAACGGTTATTCAAACCGAGCGTCGTCGCTTGATCCGCGTCCCTTACAATATTAACGAACCACAGTTTGCAGAAGCCGCCGTGGCCCAATTTAACGAAATTTGGCATAAGAAATAAGGTATTTTTAGAGTGCGAGTTCAATCGGGCGTTTACCAATAGAAATCGCACTGATAGCTCGCCGTCAATTCAGACGTATTGCACATTAATTTTACCAGGCTAAGCACCCGCGACCTGTTTGCGGGTTATAAATATTTAAGATCAAGGAATCGAGATTATGATGAAGCATATTGTGTTACTACAGTTCAAAGAAAGTCATACGCCAGAAGAAATCAAACATGCCTTTGCTCTGCTTGAAGGATTAGGCAAAACCATTCCTCAAATTAAGTCATTTAAATATGGTAAATACGACAGCAATGAAGGCATGAATCACGGTTTCGATTATGGCTTTGAAATTGAGTTTGATAATGCAGCAGACCGGGATATCTACCTATTCCACCCCGATCACGTTGCAGTGGCGGGCCAAGTCATCCCAATGTTAAGACATGGTACTGATTCACTGGTAGCCTTTGACTACGATCCTGCTAAAGGCCTGTAATAGCCGTTTGGCAAACGATAAAAATCCCCTCCGGTATTATCCGGTGGGGATTCAGATAGACTCATATAACTTGTTATATGTAACGTTTTATCTATTACTTTTTATATAGCTGTGCTGAAATCCGCCAATAGGGAGAGGTGTCGTAAGATCTTGCACCAATAATCCGATAATATAGCGCCCCCTGCTTTTCCGCTTTAGTCTCAATAGCCTTTACCGCTTCATCCAGCGTATCGGCCCTTACCGTCTCAGCAATCACTCCCATACTCTGGAGATTCATCTTTTCAACCTGATCGGTATTGATAACTTCGGTAATGGCATAAGCAGTATTGATGCAGAAAGTAAGAAACATGGCATACAGAATCGCGAACGCTTTCATTTTTCTGCCCCTTCAAGGATTCAAATACTGCTTATCATACGCCGGAAAAATCAACGGATAAAAATATTATTCCTCAGTGCTAGTTCTCATCTCCCCTGCGAACCTTATCTCTGGATTTCACTAAAAATATTAACGATAGATTTCTGCTGATACATGCCAGCTATTCGAGTTATCAGGAGATTCTGCAGCAATAACGCGATAGTAAGAGGCATTTTCGCTTTCAGCCTGTTTAGCCAAGGCATTGACTGCATCATCAAGATCGATAGCCTGAACCGATTTTGAAATAGACCCCATACTTTGTAATTGGCTGGCCTGCTGGCTGGTAACCTGAGTTGCTGCATAAGCTGAACCGACGCTAAAGGTTAATAACAGAGCGGCTAGAGTTGTTGAAACTTTCATGATGTTTACCTTCGTTGCTTATTTAAAATATTTGAATATCATAATAAAAATAACTTAAATTACGATAGAAGAATAAATCAATGCATTGATTAAATTGATAAATTAATAAAAATCTAAGTCAATTTAATTCAATCTATGCAAGGATAATAAAACTAAAAATGTGATCCAGATTAGCTTTTAATGCTCATTTTTTTTAACATATGTACAAATAACCAACAAAAAAACCACGCTTTTCAGCCCTGCTGCCCCTCGGTATTCCTTTGACTTTTAATGCTGTTTAATTTGACTCTTTTCCTTGCTTAAAATACTGTACCGTACAGTACTAAATGTGAGAGTGATAATAGAAGATTGGTAATAAATTAGGCTGCAACTGCCATCTGTATATGTTGAGTTATAGCCATCAGATGCTGCTACAAGCTGAAATAATCTTAGCCAATCGACGCCGGTTCTAAAATCAACAAAAGGTAATGAGTTATGCTTCAAACCACCATTATTAAAGAGTTAGTCAATTGGATTGAAGGTCATCTGGAGGAGCCATTAACCGTTAAGCGGGTTGCAACTAAATCAGGTTATTCCCAATGGCATTTACAGCGGTTATTTAAAGACACTACCGGTGATTCTCTGGCTTACTATATTCGTAAAAAACGCTTACAAAATGCCGCTTCAGAGTTAAAACAAAGCAAAAGAACCATCGCTGATATTGCCTACCAATACCAGTTTGATTCTCAACAGAGTTTTACCCGAGCCTTTAAGAAAATGTTCTCTACAACGCCATCAGATTACCGTTATCACAGTTAAAGATAAACGAGGAAAAAATGATCGGTAAAATAGGAAAAGTCATGGTTCATCAGCATCCGAAAAGATGAATCTGACTTTCCCAAGCTGACACATCTAATATCATCAGCCAAAGTAGACTAAAACTCCACCATTGGTAGATAGCCGAACAAAAAAGTTTTCTCAATGCATTACAATATGCTAACGTCATAACATTAATAAAATTAATGTCGATATAATGAATAATAAATCTATTTTTACCCTCCCATTACTACTGCTGTCACTTGTCGGGTTTTCATCAACCTGCCAAGCGCTAACAGAATCGGAAGCTGAAGAATTAGCCGACCTTACCGCGGTATTCTTCTATCTGAAAAGAGAGTGCGGGTACCAAGACCTGCCTATCCCCGAGATCAAACGAGCGTTGATCTATTTTGCACAACAAAACCGTTGGGATTTAAGCAACTACAATCAAATCAATATGGAAGCCCTGGGGCAGTCCAGCTATAACGATTTAAAAAAAATCCCGATTCCTCAAGAGATTAAGTGTAAAGCCCTATCCAAAGATTCATTCGGTATCATGGCCCACTAACGGCCGACAGCGCTTTACTCTTTTGCCCTTACTCCGCCGTGATCCTAAAAACCAGCCGATTAATTATCTGAGAAAACAAATGAATAGCCATTAATCGTGCATAACGACAGTGAGTCCGTTATTATAACGCGCTCACTTTTTTGTCCGATACAAAGGATTCGCGGTAATGTCTGATAAAGAGATCTGGTTTGAAACGCTACATAGCGGCTTTGGGCAGTTTTTTTCCATTAAGAAAACCTTATATCACAATAAAACCGACCATCAGGATCTGATCATTTTTGAAAATGATGTTATGGGTCGCGTTATGGCTCTGGATGGCGTCGTGCAAACGACAGAGCGCGATGAATTTATTTATCATGAAATGATGGCCCATATCCCCATTTTCGCTCACGGTAAAGCCAAGCGAATCCTGATTATTGGCGGTGGTGATGGAGGAATGCTACGCGAAGTCTGTCGTCACCAAGGCGTAGAGCACATCACCATGGTGGAAATCGATGCCAACGTGGTTGAATTCTGCCGTGAATACTTGCCACACCACAGCGCGGGTTCCTATGAAGATCCTCGTTTTAATCTGGTAATTGAAGACGGCGTTAACTTCGTTAACCAAACCGAGCTGAAATTCGACGTGATCATCTCCGACTGTACCGACCCTATCGGCCCGGGAGAAAGCCTGTTTACCTCTGATTTCTATCAGGGATGTGCCCGCTGCCTCAATGAAAATGGCATCTTTGTTGCCCAAAATGGTGTGTGCTTTTTACAACAGGATGAAGCCGTTAATAGTCACCAAAAGCTCGCCAATTACTTTGAAGACGTCAGTTTTTATCAGGCAGCCATTCCAACCTATTACGGTGGAATCATGACTTTTGCTTGGGCAAGCCAGAACCCTCAATTACGTCACCATCAGTTAACAACTATAGAATCCCGATTTACAGCATCAGGCATGCACTGTCGCTATTACAATCCGGCGATACACCTTGGTAGTTTTGCCTTACCGCAATATTTACAAGATGCATTATCCCAATAATAATATCTCTTTCTATCAACCTGAACATAAGGCGGTGACCCAAATTGCATAAGCTAAAACTGCACGGCTTCAATAACTTAACCAAAAGCCTGAGTTTTTGTATTTATGATATCTGTTATGCCAAAACGGCCCATGACAGAGAGCAATACATTGCTTACATCGATGAACAATATAACGCGAATCGGCTAACTGAAATCCTGAGCGAAACCTGTTCAATTATTGGCGCAAATATTCTCAATATTGCCCGTCAGGATTACGATCCTCAGGGTGCCAGCGTCACTATTTTGATTAGCGAAGAACCGATAGATCCCAGCCTGGTAGACCAGTCTGAACATCCCGGTCCGCTGCCTGATTCAGTCGTTGCCCACTTGGATAAAAGCCATATCTGTGTTCATACTTATCCTGAAAGCCATCCCCAAGGCGGGCTCTGTACTTTCCGGGCAGATATCGAAGTGTCGACCTGTGGTGTGATTTCTCCGTTAAAAGCGCTCAATTATCTGATTCATCAGCTTGAGTCCGATATTGTCACTCTGGACTACCGAGTACGCGGTTTTACTCGCGATATCAGTGGCGTAAAACACTATATCGACCATCAAATTAACTCCATCCAGAATTTTATGACGGCAGACATTACGTCGCTTTACCATATGGTGGACGTAAATGTTTATCAGGAGAATATCTTTCATACCAAGATGATGCTGAAAGAGTTCGACCTCGATCATTACCTGTTTAATGCTAAGCCGGAAGATTTGGATAAGAATGAACGCCAATATATCACGCGTTTGTTGCGTAAAGAGATGCAGGAAATTTACTACGGTAGAAACATGCCTGAAGTGACGATCTGACGCTACGCAGCGCCACGCCCGACGGGCGTGGCAACGTTAACATCGTTTATTGTCGACTATCATTAGCCTGACGCAACAGCGTACGACTTTCGTTTAAGAAGTGCGTTGCATAGTCACCAAACCACGCTTTTACCTGATTAAAGTTATCGATAAACTCCGCTTTATCGCCATTCTCCAACCAACCAATAGCATCACCAAAGCAGGCATAATAGCGTTTAATCAATGCCAGGTTATCTTTGGACGACATAATGATATCCGCATACAGCTCAGCATCTTGAGCAAACAGGCGGCCAATCATCGCCAGTTCCAAACGATAAATCGGTGAAGACAGCGCTAACAGCTGTTCAAGCTGCACCTTCTCATGGGAGAGGTTTAGCCCATAGGTAAAGGTAGCAAAGTGACGTAATGCCTGAATAAATGCCATATTTTTATCGTGTTCTACAGCATTGATCGCCTGTAGCTTGGCACCCCACACCTGAAGCTGCTGTAAAAACCACTGATACGCATCTGGCTGACGTCCATCACAATAAGCAATAACCTGCTTAGCCAAACTACCTACATCAGGGCCAAACATCGGGTGCAAACCGAGTACTGGTCCGCTATGGACGTCCAACATCGCCTGCAATGGCGGACTCTTCACCGATGCTAAATCCACCAGAATACACGCCTCTGGTAGCTTAGGCAGTCGCTGAATAACCTGTTCAGTAATATGAATCGGTACGCTGACCATCACCATTCCTGCTCCAGATAGAATGCTTTCAGCATCAGGCCAGTCATTCTGCTCCAGCACGCGAACCTGATAGCCGGAGAGCTTAAGCAATTTACTGAACAGCTGTCCCATTTTGCCCTGACCACCAACAATCACGATCGGCCCCATCTCCGGCTTTAATGTCTTAAAGCCTTTATCGTTTTCACTGGTGTAGGATTCACGCATAATGCGACGCAGCACATCTTCGATTAAATCAGGCGGCACACCAAGTTGCTGCGCTTCTTCACGTCGAGAAGCCAGCATACTGATTTCACGTTCAGGAACATAAATAGGTAAACCATATTGGCTCTTTACCTCTCCGACTTCTGCAACCAGATCCAACCGTTTTGCCAGCAGTTTTAATAACGCTTTATCAACTTCGTCAATCTGATCGCGCAGGGTCGTCAGCTCAGCCACCATTTGTCTTATATCTCCTAAAACAGAACGCTATATGCTCTTATTCTAATAAGCACTTCGTCGCCCAATGGCGACGAAGTTCGATAAGTTAATATATCAATAAATGTTGATAAAAATCACTGACAAACTAGCTCTCGCTGTTTTAACTCCTGATGTACACGACGCAGCAAAGTATCGGTGGTTTCCCAGTTGATACAGGCATCCGTCACGGAAACACCGTAACGCATATCGCTGCGCGGCTGTTCTGATGATTGATTACCTTCATGAATATTACTTTCTAACATCAGACCAATGATGGAGCGATTACCCGCTTTAATCTGTTCCAAACAGGAATAAACCACCTCTGACTGGCGACGGAAGTCTTTATTCGAATTACCGTGGCTACAGTCAATCATCAGTGCAGGGTTCAAGCCCGCCTTTTTCATCTGCTCTTCACAGGCCTGAACATGTTCGGCCTCATAGTTAGGGGTTTTACCACCGCGCAGAATAACATGACCGTTTGGGTTACCCTGCGTTTGTAGCAGACAGACCTGACCGGACTGATTAATCCCCACAAAACGGTGAGGCATTGCAGCCGCTTTCATCGCATTAATGGCTGTACCCAAGCTGCCATCGGTGCCATTTTTAAAACCAACCGGCATAGAAAGACCTGATGCCATTTCACGGTGGGTCTGAGACTCGGTAGTACGTGCACCAATCGCTGACCAGCTAAACAGATCGCCCAAATATTGTGGACTGTTAGGATCCAGCGCCTCGGTGGCTAACGGTAATCCCATTGAAACCAGTTCAAGCAGTAATTTGCGAGCCAAATGCAAACCATGTTCAACATCAAAAGAACCATCCATATGTGGATCGTTAATCAGCCCTTTCCAACCAACGGTAGTTCTTGGCTTCTCAAAATAGACGCGCATAACAATAAATAGTTGGTCTTTAGTTTCATCGGCTAATTTCTTTAATCGGTGAGCATACTCAATCGCCGCATCCGGGTCGTGAACCGAGCAAGGGCCACAAACCACCAACAAGCGCTTGTCACGCCCGTGTAAAATATCCGAAATAGTCTGACGAGAAGCAGAAATACTCCCTTCATCGATAGCGCTGAGTGGATACTTAGCTTTTAGCTCTTCTGGCGTAATCAAAACCTGCTCGTCACTAATATTGACGTTATTTAATTTATCTTTTTGCATGATCATTTTTTATTCCTTAAAACCATCCAACCCAACAAGGTTAAAACACCAGATATTGAAGAGAATATAACACTACCAGCCAAGTGTAAACTTTATAATCCATTAATGTAAACATATTTTTACTATCAATTTTACAGTAGGATAAAAATGAGAAAAAATCGCTAAACAAGCGGAGACAACATTTATCTTAACTGGCTGAAATGCACAGATAGAGACTCTCATGTTAAACTAGCCAAAATCGGTGGAGGAAATATGTTTAGAGCGCTTATTGTTGATGATGAACAACCGGCCAGAGAAGAATTGGCTGAATTACTTGCTGAAGTAGACGACCTCACTGTCGTAGGCGAGTGCAGCAATGCTCTGGAAGCTATTCAGGCGATTCACCGCCTACAGCCGGATGTGGTTTTTTTAGATATTCAAATGCCAAGAATTAGCGGATTAGAGATGACCGCAATGCTCGATCCCGCCACCATGCCGCATATTGTGTTCACGACCGCTTATGATGAATATGCCATCAAAGCTTTCGAGCAAGATGCTTTTGATTACCTGCTGAAACCCATCGATTATCAAAGGCTATCTAAAACCATTGAGCGGTTAAAAAACGCCAAATCTGTAAACAATAGTTTACACATCATGAGTGATATAGCACTAAAACATATTCCTTGTTATGGGCACAATCGTATTTTTTTACTTCGTCTGGAAGAAGTTGAATATCTCAGTTCAGAAATCAGTGGGGTACATGTCGTTGGTATTCACCAAAGCGGCTATACTCAGCTCACATTGAAAATACTGGAAGAAAAAACGCCCTTTGCTCGTTGCCATCGTCAACATCTGGTTAATCTCGATCGAGTCAGCGAAATTCAACTATTGGATAATGGTGCTGCCGAAGTCATTACCCGGGCAGGTAAACATATTCCTGTCAGCCGGCGTTACTTAAAACCGCTAAAAGAACAGTTGGGCATTGTGTAAAATATGACGACCTGCTGCGCTGAATAGTTTTGCAAATAAAGGCTCACCAAAGGCTATAAGATGAAAGACATTATCGCATTGATCCTTACCCTAACCCTGACCGGTTGTTCTTCTGAAGGCACCATGCCTGGCGATCTAGAGACTCATGCCCCGACCTCTAAATGGTTTGATATTGGCTATCAGGAAGCCGCATCGGGCAACGATATAAAAGAGGATACGGTTCTGTCCGAATGGTATGGCGAAGAAGATATCAATCGCCAAGCCTATCTACAAGGCTATGCCAAAGGCCAGACAGTGTTGTGCAAATCAGAAAATATCATTGAACTGGCTAAAGCCGGAAAAGAATATCCTGCGAGTTGCAATAGCGTTTCTAACGCTGAACAGCTTAAGCAGGGCTGGCGGCAACTCGTAGAAAAATAATCGATATTAGTTACCGCAGCTCCCTATTAGGGCCACACCGAAAATCAGTATTATTGACTGATTTTCGGCTGCGCTATCTGGTTAATGCCGCCTTCATTAAGCACGTTGGTATAACCCATCTCTAACAACGCCTGTTGAGCCAATCCCGATTGGCGCCCGGAATTACAATAAAGATGAACCGTATCGTCTTTGTTTTTAACCTGACTAGCCACTTCAGCAGTTAACTGTTTGAGTGGAATATTAATCGCACCCTGAATATGTTCAGATTGATATTGTTCCGGTATACGAACATCAATCCAATACTCTGCGGCTAAAACAGAAGTGCTACACAAGAACACGATCAACAGTAAACCTTGTCTGAACATAAAATATCTCCCTGAAAAACAAACCCAAAACAAAAAAGTAATATAACGTCACCGATAGATTAAATAATATCATGACAAAAAAATGTGATCGGCGGCAGCCTCTATGACTGGCTTATTCCTTTATCGATTTACCCTGCCAATAAGGGAGGTAGGAAATGTTGTCTCTGCGATATAACCTTCTAAATACCAAAAAATTAATTTAATTCTGTATCGTTGATAAAATTTTTTGATAATTAAAAATTATTTTATTGATGAAGCAATATCAAATAAAATTAAAAAATCATTTAAATACATAAAGCTATAGAAAAACCAGCCATATAAGTCAATTATATTTAAAAATAGAGCGCTGACTGTCAAATTAAACTAACCAATAATCAGCAATTGATCCCCATCACACACGATCCGTGCTAAAAACATTACTTTCTCTATATACGCAATACTTTCCTCTCCCTTGAGTTTAGGAGAAATATGAAAAGGTTACATTTAGAACAATAAATATAATTCCATTAATTCCTACCTATTAAAACCTGCTATAAAGGAATGCCTTATGAATAATAATAGTAAAAATACATTGATGCCCTACTGGATTAGAATGGTCATTATATTCTTCCTCGGTTGGGTCGCCATCTACGCGGGAAGAACCGTTCTTAGCCCCATAATGCCGATGATCCAGACTGATTTCGGACTATCAAAAACAGAACTCGGCATGATCAGCAGTTTGTTCTTTCTGGCCTATACTGCACTACAAATTCCAGCGGGTATTCTTGGGGATAAAGTCGGCCGTAAGAAAATTATGGTTCAGGGCTTTGTACTATTTGCCATTTTCATCGCTTCTATCAGTATTTCTCCATCGTTTCTTATTTTTATCGTCTTATGGATGCTGACCGGTGCTTCACAGGGTGCCTATTATGGTCCACAGTATGCCCTGTCATCTGAAGCTATTCCGAAAAAATGGATTACGCTGGGTAGCGCCATTATCGGTAGTGGTATGTCCTTTGGTATCGCCATCGGTTACTACTTATCCAGCACCATGATTCAGACGTTTAATACTTCATGGAAAATGCCGTTTTTGGTGATTGCCGTTCCTATTTTTGCTATCGCCATGCTGATGCTGTTTTTCATTAAAGAAAAAGCACCGGTGACCGAGCCCGTCGTCAATACAGCAAAAGCACAAGAACCCGCAGAAGCCTTCAGCTTCTGGGATCTGTTTAAAAACCGCAACCTGCTGTTAGCCTACATCACCATATTCTGCTCGATCTACGGCTTCTTTGTAATTATTACCTGGCTACCCTACTACCTACAGCAAGAACGCGGTATGGATATCGTTAAAGCCGCTGGTATTGCTTCCATTGTTCCATGGATTTCTGTAATAGGGACGTTAATCTGTAGTTATGCCTCCGATAAGATGGGTAGAAGAAAGCCGGTTGTTCTGTTTATGCTACCGTTATCATTAGTCGCTATTTTTGGCATTGTTTATTCAACCTCAGAAGCTACATTGATTGCCGTTCTGATTCTGTATGGCTTTATCGGTAAAATCAGTCTGAACCCAGTATTGGTCGCACTGGTGGCCGATAATGCGCCAAAAGCCTCACTGAGTACCGCTTTCGGGCTGTATAACTTCTTCGGTATGGCATCGTCAATCGTCGCCCCAATTATGACGGGTTTTCTGGCGGACAAAACCGGCAGCCTAAACACCGGTTTCTATTGCGCTGCGGTCATAACCGTTGTGGGTATTGTTGCTATGTTGTTTGTGACAGAAAAACAAAAACAGTAAGCGCGATGACATGAATAACACAGCCAGTCAGCTAAACCAGCGACTGGCTGTTTTTTTAAGCTCAGCGATTCGAGCAATACTCTTTTCAGCCTCCCCCCTCTTTAATTAACAGCACAACACAAATCCCCAAATCTACAAATGGATAGTTAGACCTCAATAAAATCATCCTCACAAATCAATTGACTGACCGTCAGTCTAGTTAGTACTATCAATGCCAAGATATCAATCATATGGGGAGATTGATGTCACCACTTAAAGCGCTCAGGCATACGCCAAACGGCGGTAAATCAATCACCAACCTAATGGATAGCTCAAAGGTAAACAGAAGGAATAACAAAATGAGAAAATTAAAAGTTGAGAAGTATATTCACGATAAACTTGATGAATCCTTTATGGTTCCTGTGGCATTTATTCAGTTTTTAAATATAGCGGCACCCAATGCCGCGCTCTCTGAGCTCAAACAGGTTGGTTTTGATTTTCAACAAATCATAACGGCAAGTAAGCAAAATGAGCCGTATCAAACGTCGGTCGAAGTGGAAGAGAAAGGGATCATGAAAAGAATTGATATTAGCCTTGTTCAATAATATCTGCTGATAAAATGCAGCATCAAAAATGATGTGGGCAGTTGTTCATTTTTAGATTGCTCAAGATAAGAAGAACAAGGTTGTTATAATCAATCCCTGTTAATTTTACCTACTCCCCACATATATAAGGCCCAGTAATTAATATAGCTGTGCCTTATATATTTATATAGAAATACGTGAAGGGAAACGCTATTCACAATCAATTAGTTAAATTTATCTTTACATTAATATGGCTTAAAATAATATTTACACCACTAAACTCAACGCATGATGAAAAATTAAAATAACAAATAAAATCATATGGATAATCTAAAATTAAAACAATTTTTCAGCTTCTCTACACTATAAATAAAAATAAAGATTATTTGATTTTAAGTAGTTTCCATCATAATGATTTCAATAGAAATTCATACTCAATTACGCCCCAAATGACGACTTCAATATTTCAGCCAACCTTTCATCTCCGATAAGTACCATAATTATTTATTCATCGCTAATTGAATATAGTAGCATTCAGGTTTATGATATTATCAAACATGGAACATCACTGAATACAGACATTATATTTACCTCAACGAAACGCTCTAAACAGCCAGTTTCGGCGGTGATCTTATGCTTGTTTCTTGAAATACCCTACTTGTAAATGGCAATAGCCAATTTAAAAATAATTGAAGCTTAAACATGTTGCTATTTAATTGGTTAGCAAAAGTCATGCTGGTGTCGCTACGAGTTATTGTCTGGTATCAATAACGTTTACCTTGATAACCAACTAAACTGTAAAGTGCTAAATCATATACGAATAGCCTACCGTTTAATCATGTCATGTTGGCGTATTACCTTAATCAAGCACAAAGAAAACCCAGCTAACATAAATAGCTGTTCGACTCATTAGGATAGAGTATGATTTTTTTTAAATTAATAGATAAAGCAATGGATTATATTAATCCCATAACAAAATGGAAAGCAGCATTCTGTCTGCTAATGGCAATGTATACGCCTGTAACACTGTCTGCGACCATCATTCAGAATGGACGAGGATTAGTGGGCATTCTTGATTCAAACATTTCGGCGACGCTAACAGGAACATCAAATTACTGGGCAACTCAGCCATCTAGTTACGTCCTGTTAGCCTTTTTCCAAGATGGGGCCAGCTGTAATCAGTCACTAATGATGGAAATTGACGGCGTTAAAGGAATTAAATTTAATACCGCAGGTACGCTGATGTTAGTTCCTGAAATCACCTATGTTGATAAGCGAACCTGGGGGGGGAACTCCGATACAGTGACCGGTATTTTTACTGGTTACGGTTCATCTACCAGTGATAATTTAGGTGAATATACCTCATGTATATTGCAACCCTACCAATCCTCGCCAAGTTCATCTGTTGATGTCATTATGACTCATAATGTAACCGCAACTGGCCGGATTTTGATTTATGGAACAGGTCAGCAAGTCACGTCCTCAACTGCTGGTTTGAGTTATCCTTTAAAAATGGTTATTCAAAATCCCAGAATTGCACCGGCACAATATGCAAAAAATATTTTAGTCAGTACCGGATCTTGGTCCACTGTCGTTAGCGATTTAGCATGTACCTTAACCACTCCCACATTGATTGATTTCGGTCCGCAACCTGCTAATGCCGCAGCAAACCAATTACTGGCGGCCAAAACCGTTAATTTATCCGTTGGTTGTCAACAATCACAAAATAAAATTGCAGCCACACTCTCATTAATGGCTCGTACAAATCTGGCGTATTACTCTGGTAATGACAATCAGGTCAATCTAAATAACAGCGCGGGGACTGCCGGAGCCTATGTAACAATGGATATCAATGTTAATGGCACATCCAAACCAGTCTCATTTAACCGTCAGTATATTGATATTGGTAGTATTGACAGTACGCAATCCGCAGCTAACTTTAATTATCCAGTAACCTATACACTGTATTCAAAAGGGACAGGCATGACAGGAAAAGTCAGCGGTAGTGCTGAATTGTCGATCGTCATGCGCTGAGTGAATAGCATAGAAAACATACTATTCCGTGTGACTAAACATGCCTATTTTACCAAACAAAAAACCCAGCCATCATAATGATAAAGCTGGGTTTTTTAGTCTTCCTGAGACTTAGTGGAACGCTATAAGCTTATTCCCATTCAATCGTCGCTGGCGGTTTCCCGGAAATATCATAAACCACACGAGAAATACCATTTACTTCATTGATAATGCGGTTAGATACCCGCCCCAAGAAGTCATATGGCAAATGCGCCCAGTGCGCGGTCATAAAGTCGATAGTCTCAACTGCACGCAGTGAAACCACCCAATCATATTTACGACCATCGCCCATCACGCCAACCGAACGCACAGGTAAGAACACGGTAAATGCCTGGCTCACCTTATTGTACAGATCCGCTTTATGCAGCTCTTCAATAAAGATAGCGTCAGCGCGACGCAACAGATCACAGTACTCTTTCTTCACTTCACCCAGAACACGAACGCCCAAGCCTGGGCCCGGGAATGGATGACGGAACAGCATGTCGTGAGGTAGACCCAGTTCTAAACCAATCTTACGAACTTCATCTTTGAACAGCTCTTTCAGCGGTTCTACCAGCCCCATCTTCATCTCTTCCGGTAAGCCACCGACGTTATGGTGAGACTTAATCACGTGAGCTTTACCGGTAGCCGATGCAGCAGACTCAATAACATCAGGATAGATCGTGCCCTGAGCCAGCCATTTTACGTTGGTCTGTTTAGAAGCTTCTTCATCAAAGACTTCAACGAATACTCGACCGATGGTTTTACGTTTAGCTTCTGGCTCGTCAATTCCCGCTAATGCGCTCAAGAAGCGCTGTTCAGCCGGAACATGCACAATATTCAGGCCAAAACGGTCACCAAACATTTCCATGACCTGCTCTGCTTCATTCAGACGCAGCAGGCCGTTATCCACAAATACGCAGGTTAAACGCTTGCCAATGGCACGGTGTAACAGCATCGCGGTAACGGAAGAGTCAACGCCACCAGACAGGCCAAGAATAACTTCATCCTCGCCCACTTGCTGGCGAATACGTTCAACCGCATCATCAATAATTGTCGCAGGAGTCCATAACGCCTCACAGCCACAAATATCCAGCACAAAGCGTTTTAACAGGCTTAAACCCTGATGGGTATGCGTCACTTCAGGATGGAATTGTAAACCGTAAAAGTGCTTCTCTTCGTTCGCCATAATGGCAAACGGGCAGGTATTAGTACTGGCAACGGCTTTAAAGCCGGCTGGAATCGCCGTCACTTTATCACCATGGCTCATCCACACATCAAGCTGTGGTTTACCGTCCGCAGAGAGAGCATCGCAGATATCGCGAACAAATTCGCTGTCATTGATAATATCAACTTTGGCATAACCAAATTCACGTTCGTCAGAACCCTGAACCTGACCACCAAGCTGCATTGCCATCGTCTGCATACCATAGCAAATGCCTAATACAGGAATACCTGCATTAAACACATACTCCGGAGCTCGCGGGCTACCGGCTTCAGTGGTGCTCTCCGGGCTACCGGACAGAATAATGCCTGTTGGATTGAATTCACGAATTTGCGCTTCGCTAACGTCCCACGCCCAAAGTTCACAATAAACGCCGATTTCACGTACGCGGCGGGCAATTAACTGGGTATATTGAGAACCAAAATCCAGAATCAGAATGCGGTGCTGATGAATGTTTTTTGACATGTATCGCTTTCCAAAAACGGTAATGTGAGGCCTGATAGCAGGCCGGACAAGAAGAAATTTCCCGGTATTATAGCCGTGTTGGCAGGGAGAATACGAGAGGTGAATTTTGCTAACTCACCCTCTCGTTTTACTTCATTGGGGTTCAGAATTTATCTGAATCAACCCATACGGTAGTTCGGCGACTCTTTAGTGATCGTCACATCATGTACGTGGCTTTCCTGAATACCGGCACCGGTAATACGCACAAACTCCGCTTTAGTACGCAGTTCATCAATCGTGCCACAGCCAGTCAGGCCCATACAAGAACGCAGTCCGCCCATTTGCTGATGAATAATCGCTTTCAGATAACCTTTGTAAGCTACGCGACCTTCAATACCTTCCGGTACCAGCTTATCAGCAGCATTATCCGTCTGGAAGTAACGATCTGAAGAGCCTTTGGACATCGCACCTAATGAGCCCATACCACGGTATGATTTAAATGAACGCCCTTGATACAGTTCAATCTCACCCGGAGATTCTTCAGTACCGGCTAACATTGAACCCACCATGACACAGGAAGCACCAGCAGCAATCGCTTTCGCAATATCACCGGAGAAGCGGATACCGCCGTCGGCAATAACTGGAATACCTAAGTGGCCAACGGCTTCAACCGCATCGGCAATCGCAGTAATTTGTGGCACACCAACACCGGTTACGATACGTGTGGTACAGATAGAGCCAGGACCAATACCGACTTTCACCGCGTTAACACCGGCCTGCGCCAGAGCCAATGCGCCTGCCGCCGTCGCCACGTTACCGCCAATGATTTGTAGATCAGGATAAGCTGCGCGGGTTTCACGAATACGCTGTAATACCCCTTCAGAATGACCATGGGACGAGTCGATAAGTAAAACGTCTACACCTGCTTCAACTAGCGCAGCTACACGTTCTTCGTTACCAGCACCGGCGCCTACCGCAGCACCGACGCGTAAGCGACCATGCTCATCTTTACACGCGTTAGGCTTACGCTCTGCTTTCTGGAAATCCTTAACCGTAATCATGCCGCGCAGGTGGAATTTGCTGTCAACAACCAACGCTTTCTCCACACGCTTTTCATGCATCTTTTGAAAAACCACATCGCGATCTTTAGCTTCGGTTTCATTGACCGTTACCAAACGCTCTTTTGGCGTCATCAGTCCGCTGACGGGTTGATCAAGGTCAGTTACAAAGCGCACATCACGCCCGGTAATAATACCAACCAGTTCATTATTTTTTGCCACCACCGGATAACCGGCAAATCCGTTAACCAGCGCCATTTCTTTCACTTCACGAACGGTGGTCTCAGGGCTAACGGCAATTGGATCGGTAACAATACCGCTTTCATGTCTTTTCACCCGGCGGACTTCTTCCGCTTGGCGTTCAATAGACATATTTTTATGAATAAATCCGATACCGCCTTCCTGGGCTAAAGCGATAGCCAGATTAGCTTCAGTCACGGTATCCATAGCGGCTGAAAGCATAGGAACATTCAAACGAATTGTTGAGGTCAACATCGTTGATAGTTCAGCAGTGTTAGGTAATACGGTCGAATGGGCAGGGACGAGTAGAACGTCGTCGAATGTTAGGGCTTCTTTAGCAATGCGTAGCATGGGCAATATCTCACCGGGTTAGGGGTTTAGAAACAGATAAAATATTGCCGTGGCATTATACAGAGCTATGTTGCTTGATACCACATTTTTTTCAAAAAATACTTGATTAGCCACGATAGCTATGTAGTATCGATAGATTAAGTCTTTGTTTTAGGGTTTGATCTCCATCACATGTTATTACCCTCTTCACCACCTATTTTTACCGTCAGCCGTTTAAACCAAACGGTCCGTCAGCTATTGGAAATGGAGATGGGGCAAATCTGGCTGTCTGCGGAAATATCCAACTTTTCCCAGCCTTCTTCCGGGCACTGGTATTTTACACTAAAAGACGATCGTGCTCAGGTACGCTGTGCCATGTTCCGCACCGCTAACCGTAAAACCACGTTCCAGCCACAAAACGGCCAACAGGTTTTAGTTCGCGCCTCAATCACCCTGTATGAACCGCGCGGTGACTATCAGCTGATTGCAGAAAGCATGCAGCCTGCCGGAGATGGTCTATTACAGCAAAGGTTTGAACAGCTTAAACAGCGGCTGTCTGATGAAGGCCTGTTTGAACAGAGCCGTAAACGGCCGCTCCCTTCACCGGCAACCTGCATTGGTATTATTACGTCTAAATCCGGTGCCGCGCTGCACGATATTTTGCATATCCTACAGCGACGCGATCCCTCACTACCGGTGATTATCTATCCCACCATGGTTCAGGGTGCCGATGCGACATTACAGATTGCCCGTACCATTGAGTTGGCTAACCAGCGTAATGAATGCGACGTGCTAATCGTCGGTCGAGGCGGCGGTTCGCTGGAAGACTTGTGGTGTTTTAACGAAGAACTCGTGGCACGCGCCATTGCCAACAGTAACATTCCGGTGGTTAGCGCCGTTGGCCATGAAACGGACGTCACCATTGCTGACTTTGTCGCCGACCTGAGGGCACCCACGCCTTCCGCTGCCGCAGAAATGGTGAGCCGTAATCAACTTGAATTAGTTCGACAACTACAATCCCAGCAACAGCGGCTGGAAATGGCGATGGACTACTATTTTTCTCGCTTACGCCAACGCTTGGCTCGTCAGGATAGTCGGTTACAGCAACAGCATCCTCAGCTTAGGCTCTCCCGCCAACAGACGACGCTCTTGAAGTTACAAAATCGTCTGGAAGACGGCATCCAACTGCGGCTACGCCGACATTCGCGCCAAACCGAATTGTTGCAGCAACGTCTGATGCAAACTCAGCCACAAATGCGAGTACAGCGCAGCCAGCAGCAGCTACAGCAATTTAGCTATCAGTTGCAGCAGGTGATGGAAAGGCAACTGAATCAGGCTAAACAGCGTTTCAGCGTTGGCTATTCTCAATTGGAAGCCGTTAGCCCTCTGGCAACCCTCGCGCGCGGCTATAGCGTTACCAGCACCAATGACGGTGCTACGCTGAAAAAAACCAGACAGGTAAAAGTAGGCGATAAATTAAAAACCCGCCTTAGCGATGGCTGGGTGGAAAGCAGCGTTAGCGAAATCAACAAGCTCGGAAAACAGTAGCCAGAGATGTCCCACAGCCCCCGCTATGCTTGAGTCAATTTAGCCTGAGCCAATCGGGCAACCGCTAACGGTATTTTAGGATCTTCACCATCCTCAAGAAACCAACTGGCTGACAAACCACACCAGGCAAGAATCCACATCAGTAAGCGTCTCGGCTCCAGTCTGGCATAACGACTTATCAGCGCCAAGCGCTGGTGGAATTGTTCTGCTGAAGGCTCACAGCCCAACGGGTTGCAAAAGACATTGGCATAATCAAAACCGCGTTCTCCGATTAATCCCTTGGGATCAATCGCCCGCCATCCCAACTCACCAAAATCGAGAATATTCTCATGATGAATATCCCCGTGTAGTACCACTTCCCCTTGCGGAGTTGTCAGCAGTTGATTGGCAACGCTCAGCGCATCAATCAATATTCCACCGTGTTGCTTCGCCGCAGGGGCTAATCCAGCAAACCATTGAGATAATGGCATCAATTCAGGTAACACTGCGGCTTGTGGATAGTGAAGTTCATCGATAACCGCACAAATAATTTGGCAGGCTCGATCATCATCGTCGTTCCGGGACATTTCACTAAGAGAAATCGGGTTCAGTGCCCGAAGCAACAAAATAGCCTGTCGATCATAAGCTAATACCGGAGCGGCCCCCTTACCATTCCACCACGACATCAAACCATTACCCCGAATCTCCTCCGCTGAAACAGCCACTTTCAACATGGCTGGAATAGCACCAAAACGCACCGGCATTAAATAGCTACTCTCCGTGATTCGCGGGACACCATCCGGCTTAAGCCCCCAGCCTTTTAGGTAACGCTCAAACATCACGTCGTTCAAGCTTGCTCCGTATAGCGTAATGAGATGCGCTTTTTAGAGATAAGGCCATGACCGTGCTGGCAGAAATAATCAACGGCACCACAGGCCTGCATTTTTTCTAGTGGCTTATTACAGTCCGGGCAAAGAGCAACTTGTTGGTAGGTCTTATGACATGCTTCACAATGATAAAGATTACCCTGCTGCCAAAGCAGAGCCTGGTGACAATGGGGACAATAAGCTTCCATATGACATCCTCTCTAAATCAGTCCGCTTCCTCTCAGGAACAGCAAACCGAGTGCCGTAGTAAAAAACGATCCTAACGTTGTCATCGCAATAATATTGGCGGCTAGCGTTGCATTACCGCCCATAGCACGGGTCATCACATAACTGGCGGCAGCGGTTGGCGTTGCCGACAATAAAAATATAACCCCTAATGAAACACCCCGAAAGCCAATTAGCCATCCGCCTAAAAACAGCAGCCCGGGGATGACCACAATGCGCGCAATACAGGCTAATACCGCAACGTTAGATGCCCTAAACATAGCGCGAAAATCCAGACTTGCACCGGTACACAACAACGCCAACGGTAAAGCCAGACCTGAAATATACTGCCCGGTATGTACCAACACTTCTGGTAATGAAACTGAAAACAGGGAAAAAGGTAATCCCAATAGAATACCAATAATCAGAGGGTT
Source organism: Pragia fontium DSM 5563 = ATCC 49100 (assembly GCF_900112475.1). Classification (GTDB taxonomy): domain Bacteria; phylum Pseudomonadota; class Gammaproteobacteria; order Enterobacterales; family Enterobacteriaceae; genus Pragia; species Pragia fontium. Next base: position 160,999 of record NZ_FOLW01000007.1, read on the forward strand.
AGTGATAACGCCGCGCATCACGCTGAGGAAATCAGGTCGACCATTGCTCCCAGTGGATAAACTGCGCGTTAGCGTGACCACCGATAACACATTAAAAAGTATTACCGTTATCACAATATAAAATGAAGCAATAGCCACACCTTCACTACCAAAGGCCATTGAACAATAGGCAACGCCTAAAATCGCCGCATTTCCCCGAAATCCTCCCTGAACAAAAATACCTCGCTCACGTGGGTTTTTTACCAAAAATGGCGCGGCAAACTCCAGCAACAAATATGTCGCAATGGTGCTCAATGCACCATAAAGCATTAACGGGGCGTATTGCTGAAAGCTGCTATGGTTAGTGGCGATACTAAAAAACAGCAGGCAGGGTAAGGCTAGATTGAACACCAGTCGGCTGGCGGCATCGCAGAAATTATCATCGACAAGGCGAAAACCACGCATTAAGATGCCAATAATCAGCATGAGTAAATTAGGTACGGTGACGCTGAAAGCAAAACTCCATGTTTCCCACGACATTATTTACAACTACACCTTTAGACCCCAACCGTTGAATATGAATAGTATGCTGATATATCCGTAAAAGTCACGCAATCACCCGCTATCTGGTGGAATTTGACGTTTTTTTTAGTCATTCTGAATTAAGCATCAAAACGGCAAACCCGCGTGAATAAAACGCTTACCGGCACCTGTTAGCGATCCAATGAATAATTTATAAAGTTTTTCTAAAAATCGCCTGCACGAAACAGCCACATTTGAGTATAATATCCAACACAAAGTCAGTAACCATGCCCGTTATTAACCTGAGGCTGAACACTGTAACTCATCAATTTCCATCATCACGCGATAAGGAACATTACGCCATGGATAGCTATTCCCTGAAAACAGGAACTACCCTTTCAGTAACCAAAGGAAGACCTCCATATGAATGATCTTCTTCTGTTACTTGCCATTATTTTATTTGTTGCTGCTGTCACGGTTACATTATCAAAAAAGATCGGTCTGGGTTCCATTCTCGGCCTACTGATTACCGGCGTTATCATTGGCCCTTACACGCCAGGTAAGATTATTGTTAAAGAACACGTCGATAATATTCTGCACGTTTCCGAATTTGGTATTGTTTTGCTCCTGTTTATCATTGGACTGGAAATGCAGCCAAAACGGTTATGGGCCATGCGCCGCGTGGTATTCGGCTTAGGTTCGCTACAAATTTTGCTTTGCGGTGCCGGAATTGGCGCTTATTTCTATTTACTGGGTAACCCGATCAATGCTGCCGTTATTATCGGCTTAACGTTGGCCCTTTCCTCAACGGCATTTGTTATTCAGATATTACAAGAACACAATGAATTCTCCAGTGAGCACGGCAGGATTGGTTTTGCTATTCTGTTGATGCAGGATTTAGCCATCGTCCCCTTGTTGGCTTTGGTACCACTACTTTCGGATAAAATCGCCGTACTGCCTGATGACTCGCCGATGTGGATGCAGACCATCTCGGTTATCGGCGCCCTGTTAGTGGTTATCGTGTTTGGCCGCTGGGTTGTGCCGTGGATTTTGAATCGGATGGCCAGAAAAGGCTATCGCGAGAGTTTTTCACTGTTTGTGATGTTCGCCGTAGTACTGGCTTCCTATGTAATGGATCACTTCGGTTTATCCATGGCGCTGGGTGCATTTATCATGGGTATGATGCTCTCCACCTCGAAATATGGCTTCCAGATCCATGCCAGCGTAGAGTCAGCTAAAAGCCTGCTGATGAGCATCTTCTTTATCTCGGTTGGTATGTCGATCGATTTCGCCACGCTGGCTCAAACGCCGTTCCTGTTCGTCAGTAATGTTGCGGTGATCCTGCTGGTCAAAATCATTATTCTATTCCTGCTATCTATGTTGTTTGGTACCTCCAAAGAGGCTTCTACCAAAGTGGCCTTCCTGCTATGTCAGGGTGGCGAGTTCGGTTTTGTCCTGTTCGGTGTAGCTAAAGCCTTTGGCGTCATTGATGACACCATGTTTATCATGGGCATCGGCGTTATTTCGGTCAGTATGGCATTTACCCCAAGCCTCTATGCCTTTGGCTGTCGTCTAACCAGAAGAAATGTGCAGGCCGAAATTGATAATGCGCTAACGCCACAAGAGGCCGCTAATAATGCCAAAGTGGTGGTGGCAGGCTACGGAGATACCGGTCATGTATTAGCGCAAATGCTGCTGGATTCATCTATCCCGCATATCGTGATTGATAAAAATCCGGAAGTAGTGAAAAAAGCGCAGAAAGAGAATATTCCAGCCTACTTTGGCGATATTACCGATCCTAAGCTGCTAAACGTCATTGGCGTGGAACAGGCGCAAATGGTGATTGTATCTATCGACCATAACGCCAGCGCGCTAAAAGCAGTATCTACCCTGCGCTCTCTTTATCCAATGCTGAAGATACTGGCTCGGGTACTGGATAGGGATCTCAAAGATAAACTGCTGGAAGCCGGTGCTAACTGGGTTGTGGTTGAAACCCTGGAAAGCAGCCTGCATATCGGTGCGGAAGCCCTGAAAGTTCTTGGCGTAGCGGATGAGGAAGTGTCTGAACTGGTCGATTCTCTACGTAAAGATGAGATGATGACAATAACCGAAGAAACCGACACCGAGTCAGAACTGACGGATGATCCGATTCAAACCGATACGGATTTTGAATTATCGCCGACTGATACTGACAACAACCTCACGCCACATCATCGGCCTGAAGCCAGTTAATCGGTAACATTGAAATTAAGTCAGTAATTAAAAAAGGCGCCATTGGCGCCTTTTAACTAACTGATTCTTTTAAATTAACTTCAATGGACATTCCGGCTGTAAAAACAATGCACGAATATCACTATTGTGCTTAGCCGGCAGACCATTAGTACTCAGCTATAGAGAGCGACAGGCCTACATTTCCTACGGGCACTCCGGCAGCTTTCGCTGCTACGACCCCCACGGAAATCTCTCCTGTCGTTTGACTATTTATATTTCTGTTATCAATCTAGCTAAAAATATTTTTTTACTCTCTTAAACCTTATTTACCACGACTCTTAATATGCTGCATCAAACGACGGCGTTTACGCTGTTGGGTGGCTGTTAGCTTATTACGGCGTCCGGCAAACGGGTTATCACCCTCTTTAAACTGGATACGAATTGGCGTGCCCATCACTTCCAGCGAACGGCGGAAGTAGTTCATCAAATAGCGTTTATAGGAATCCGGCAGATCTTTCACCTGATTACCATGAATCACCACAATTGGTGGGTTATAACCACCGGCGTGAGCATATTTCAGCTTCACACGACGTCCGCCCACTAGAGGTGGCTGATGGTCATCCTGAGCCATTTGCATAATACGCGTAAGTAAGGAGGTACTCACTCGGCGTGTTGCACAGCGATAAGCTTCCTGCACCGATTCAAACAGATTACCCACGCCGCTACCGTGTAGGGCAGAGATAAAATGAACCCGGGCGAAATCAACAAAGCCAAGACGCAGATCCAAGACTTCTTTTACCTGTTCTTTAACTTCTTGTGACAAACCATCCCACTTATTGACCGCAATCACCAACGAACGACCACTATTGATAATAAAGCCCAACAGGGACAGGTCCTGATCGGAAATGCCTTCACGCGCATCAATAACCAGTAAAACAACGTTGGCATCTTCAATCGCCTTCAGGGTTTTAATCACGGAAAACTTCTCAACGGTTTCCGTGACCTTCGCCCGCTTACGCACCCCGGCAGTATCGATAAGTATGTACTCACGCTCATCACGCACCATCGGAATATAGATACTATCGCGAGTAGTACCCGGCATATCGTATACAACGACTCGCTCTTCACCCAGAATCCGGTTGGTCAGCGTTGATTTACCCACGTTTGGTCGACCAACAATTGCCAGTTTGATTGGCAGGTTTTCCAAATAAGAGGAATCTGACTCCTCTTCTTGCCCTTCTTCATCAAACTCTTCATCCCAAACGTCATCACCGATATCGGCAAACTCAGGGTCTTCATCTTCAGCAGGGACGACTTCCTCAACGCTTGGGCCTAATACCTGCTCAATCAGTGAAGTTACGCCTCGGCCATGAGAAGCGGCAATCGGATAAATCTCACCTAAACCCAATGCATAGAAATCGCCTACTGCGCTATCAGGATCCAGACCATCTGTTTTATTGGCGACCAAAAATGTGGCTTTTTCACGCATACGCAGATGCTGAGCAATCCCCTGATCCGCCGGCATTAATCCAGCACGGGCATCAACCATAAACAGAACAACATCCGCCTCTTCTATCGCCAGCAAGGATTGTTCTGCCATATGGGTTTCAACCCCATCCTCGGTGCCATCAATACCACCGGTATCAATAACGATAAACTCATGTCCGGCAGCCTCAGCCTTACCGTATTTACGGTCGCGGGTTAAGCCTGGGAAATCAGCGACCAATGCATCACGAGTACGCGTTAAGCGGTTAAATAGCGTGGACTTACCCACGTTGGGACGCCCGACCAGCGCGATAACAGGGATCATGATTAAAGCCTCTTTCTTTATAACTCTATGATTCTTAGCTAATAACTTTAAATTCGCCATTAGCTTTATATAAGACGAAACGGCCCCTGATGTCAGGAGCCGTTTGCTACGGGCATGATATAAACTGTCTCATGCCGATCGATAAATAATACTCAGCGGCTAAATGAGTAAACGTCACCACCGCGAGCCTGAATCACTAACCGATCGCCGGCAGCAAGTGGCGCGGAGAGGAAACCGTCACTATCAACTTTATTCTGAGCCACAAACTGTCCGTTATTGCTGTCCATCCAGTGTAAGTAACCTTCTGAATCACCAACCACAACATAACCGTTAAACAGCGCAGCAGGAGTAAGTCCACGGTGCAGTAAATCATTCTGCTTCCACAGAATAGTTCCGCCGTTCAAGCTCAGGGCAGCAACACGGTCATCTTGATCGACCAGATAAACCCGATCGCCCTCGATAACAAAATCATTCACTGAACCCATCTCTCTCTGCCACATCAGTTGGCCTGAGCGCAGATCCAGAGCAACAAAGCTACCGTTATAACTCTGAGCATAAACCGCATTGCCGACAATAACCGGAGAACTATCAACATCGGCTAAACGGTCAATTTCCGTTGCACCACTTGGCTGAGAAATACTTTGTTGCCAAATCAGTTGCCCTTGTTCCAACAGTACCGCATTCACTCGGCCATTGTCGCCACCAACCAGTGCTGCGCCATGAGCGACAGCCGGAGAAGACTCACCGCGTAAAGAAAGCAGTGGCATACCCAAGTTAGCCGTCCACTTGATGCTACCATCAGCTTCATTCAGCGCCTGCAACAAACCGTTAGTGGTATGAATTAATACCACGCCATTGCTAACTACCGGACGGGACATCGCTTCCCCACCGACGATCGTTCTCCATGCAACAGCACCATCTTCGCTATTCAGAGAATATACAACCGCATTTTCGCTACCAATAAACAGGTGGCCATTCGCTGCCGTGACCCCGCCGGATAACATCGGAGACTTGGACGAAGAGAAAAAGCCGGTTTTATCGGTCAAATCTGTCTTCCAAATCTGCTTGCCGCTATCGGCATCCATAGCTTTAACCACGCCATCGCGCGCAGCCGCATAAATACGACCGTCTTGCCATGTTGGACGCAAATGAGAATAGTATTCGCCAATACCATTACCGACAGAGGAACTCCACATTTTCTTCGGAGAGAATTGATTTTCCACTTTTGGTAATGGAGACATTTTTACTGCATCATCATCGCCACCAAACAGTGAACAACCACTCAGCATGGTTACAGACAGCAATCCTACGCAAAAAATTCTACGTAACTTCATTCACATCCCCTTACGCGGCCAGATTGTTCAGTTTAATACGCAGCAGTTCTTTCAGTACCGGCGAAGGATTAGATTCTAATGCTTGGCTATACGCCTCACGAGCAGTTTTCTCATCACCTTTTTCGACTAAAACATCACCACGAATTGCCTGAGCCTGTGCAAACCATCCACCTTTTTGTACGGTGCCCAGCGTTTTCAGTGCATCGTCAAACTGCTTATCCTGCAGTTGAATACGCGCTAAACGCAGATTGATGGCTGACAATAAATTATCGTCTTTAGTATGACCTTGTGCCCACAGCAATTGTTGCTTGGCTTTGGCAAAATCACCTTTATCAACCAAATCCTGAACCAGTTTCATGGCGGCAAAAACACCATAGGTGTTATCATTTGCCTGAATAAATGACTCCAGATTGGCAATATTATCACTGTGCAACATCGCCTGATCGAAAGAGATCGAGGCCGTGGTTAAGCTTTGATGCTGATGAGATTGCCAGTAACGCCATCCCAACAGACCACCGATACCCAAAACGACACCAACAACGATCGCTTTTCCGTTTTCACGGAAGAAGTTGCGTACCGCATCTAGCTGTTCATCTTCATTGTTATAGATTTCCACGGTGTCCCTCTTGATTAACCGATCAATGTTGCTAAATATGCTGCGACTTCAGTTTGCGCCAGCGTTTGTTGTTCACCATTACGCAGATCTTTCACTACCACCTGCCCAGCCGCAACTTCATTCTCACCCAATACCAGAGCAACCTGTGCGCCCCACTTATCAGCACGAGCAAACTGCTTCTTGAAGTTACCGCCGCCGTAATTGGTCATCAGACGCAGCTGCGGAGCAGTATCGCGCACAACCTCAGCCAAACTCATGGCGGCCATTTGCGTACCTTCGCCAGATGAAATCAGATAAACGTCTACGGCTTTATCTGCCTTAAAGTCAGGATTCACCGCCTGAACCAGCAGCACTAAGCGCTCCATGCCCATAGCGAAACCGACACCCGGCGTCGCATGACCACCCATCTGTTCAACCAGACCATCGTAGCGACCACCACCACACACTGTACCTTGAGCACCTAGACTGCTGGTTACCCATTCAAATACGGTGCGATTATAGTAATCCAGACCACGAACCAAACGCGGATTGATTTTATAGCCAATCCCAGCGTTATCTAAAAATGCACACAAACCGCTGAAGTGCTGTTTTGACTCTTCATCCAAATAATCGTGCAACGCAGGAGCATCATTCAACAGCGCCTGAACATCAGGATTTTTAGAGTCCAGAACGCGCATAGGATTGGTATACATACGTCTCTGGCAATCTTCATCCAGCTTATCTTTAAACTGTTCCAGATAGGCCGTTAAGGCTTCTTTATAGCGGCTACGCGCTTCCAGTGAACCGATAGAGTTTAGCTCCAGCGTGACATGCTCGGAGATACCCAATTCGCGCCACCAACGGGCGGTAAGCATAATCAGCTCAGCATCAATATCCGGACCCTGTAGACCAAAAACCTCAGCACCTATCTGATGAAACTGACGATAGCGTCCTTTCTGTGGACGCTCATGGCGGAACATTGGCCCAATATACCAAACACGCTGTTCCTGATTATAAAGCAGACCATGCTCAATACCGGCACGTACGCAACTTGCGGTATTTTCAGGCCGCAACGTCAAAGAGTCCCCATTACGATCGTCAAAGGTATACATCTCTTTTTCAACGACATCGGTCACTTCACCAATTGCGCGTTGAAATAAATGGGTTTGCTCTACAATCGGAGTACGGATCTCACCGTAGCCATAGCTCGCAAGAACCTGCTTAAGAATACGCTCGATAGGATGCCAGAGCGCCGTTTCTTCAGGCAGATAGTCGTTCATTCCGCGGATGGCTTGAATTTTCTTGGCCACGTCAGTTTCTCTATATCTTTAAAATTTTGATGATTATAGGAGGTATACCCACTCCACATCAATGCAAACAGGCGGTTATTACACAGTAATACCGCCCTCTAAGTCTATCTTTTTACTGATTACCGCTCATATCGTGTTGAATCTTTTTAATCCTCACGAATGTCTATACGCTTGGATTTATCCAGCACGCTGGCTCTGGCGCGGATTTTCGCTTCCAGTTGGTCGATCATATTATCGTTATCAAAACGTTCTTTCTGACGTTCACCATTTTCATAGTAACCGCTCTTATTATGACCACCGGTGACACCGATATCCGATACCAGCGCTTCGCCAGGACCGTTAACCACACAGCCAATAATTGACACATCCATCGGCGTCAAAATATCTTCCAGACGCTGTTCCAGCGCGTTTACCGTGCCGATAACATCAAACTCTTGACGGGAACAGGTGGGGCAAGCAATAAAATTGATGCCACGAGAACGAATACGCAGCGCCTTTAAGATATCAAAGCCAACCTTCACTTCTTCGATTGGATCGGCAGCCAATGAAATACGCAGCGTATCACCAATACCTTCAGCCAACAGCATACCAAGGCCAATGGCTGATTTAACTGAACCGCTTCGCGCACCACCAGCTTCGGTAATCCCTAAATGCAAAGGCTGCACAATCTGTTTAGCCAGCAGTCGGTATGATTGAACCGCCAAAAAAACATCCGAGGCTTTAACGCTGACTTTGAAGTTGTCGAAATTCATGCGATCCAGAATTTCAACGTGGCGTAATGCGGATTCAACCAACGCTTCAGCCGTTGGTTCACCATATTTTTCCTGAATATCTTTTTCCAGCGACCCGCCGTTAATACCGATGCGAATAGGAATATTTTTATCGCGAGCACAGTCAACTACCGCACGAATGCGGTCTTCACGACCAATATTTCCGGGATTAATACGCAAACAGTCAACGCCGTATTCTGCTACCTGTAGCGCAATACGATAGTCAAAGTGGATATCAGCCACCAAAGGAACGGATACCCGCTGCTTAATAAGTTTAAACGCTTCTGCCGCGTCCATAGTTGGAACAGAAACTCTGACAATATCTACGCCAACACGCTGAAGTGACTCGATTTGTTGAACCGTCGCATCAACATCCGTTGTGCGCGTGTTCGTCATTGACTGCACCGCAATCGGAGCCCCATCACCGATAGGAACATTACCAACATAAATACGTTTTGACTGACGACGAACTATCGGCGTTTCATTATGCATTATAAGCTCTCCACGAAAACAACCACGGCTGTGTGAACATTGTTGATTATTCAGCCGCTAACGTTAGGCGAGCAGTACGATTAGAATTTCTGTATTGACTCAAATCTACTTGTTTGCCTTTGTATATAATATCGATTCCAGCCGGTGCTCCCAGCTTCACGCGATAAGGAGCCTGACCCGTCAGCGATAGTTTTCCACCTTTACGCTGCAAACCGCTGTACAAATTCTTACCGCGGCTATCAATCACTTCAACCCAACAATCGGCGGTGAAGGTCATATAAATATCATTACCATCCTGCACTTGAGGTGCCATGACTCCAGTCGCTGCCTGAGACTCAGCAACCTGCGCCGCTACCGCCTGTTCTAATGTTGGCGTTACGCTTTGATTGGCAGTCTGGTTGGAATTAACCGTAGAAGGCGTAGCCGTCGCGTCTGGTGCCGCGGTAGTACTCGTTTGAGTTTGGCTAGCGCTGTTAGCGGTCGGTGTCGGCACCGGAGCTGGGGTGGTTTCCGGCTGCGTAGTAGGGATTAAAATTTGATTTACTGACCCATTGCTGGACGCAGTGATATCACTCTGCTGTGCCTTGTGACTCTCCCACCACCAGGCCCCGGTCAGTCCAAGCACCACAAAAATAATCAACCAGGTAAATAGCGTGAGCCAACGATCCAGCTTTTTACGCCCCTTACTCAGGGTAAAACCTTTAATGCGGTTTGACTCAACAATATTCTTTTCTACCTGGGCCTTAGGTAGCAATGCAATCAACTCATCTTCCGGGATGTGAACCAGCCTGGCATAAGAACGAATATACCCCCGGATAAACGTAGGGGCGAGATCGAGAGGATTTAACCCCGCTTCCAGCTCCCGAACCGTGGTCACTTTCAAACGTAGTTGCTCAGCCACAACTTGTTGGCTGAGGTTCAACGCATTTCTGGCTTCACTGAGTCGGAGACCGATTTCAGCTAGCGGAGTCTGTTCTTTTGGTGCATCAGTATTCATGAGCTAAGAATAATTGGTATTGTTTTGACTGTGAAAAATCTCGCGCCAGTTGCTTGCCATAACGTTGTACGTCATCCAAGCGGTTATCTGACGCCGCAAATTGAATCTGTATCCATATACTTTCAGCACTGGCGGGCAAAGCCTGCCGATAAACGCTTAACAAAGCTAACGATTCTGCTCGCTTTTTTAGCTGAAAGTATTGTTCTGATACTTTTAATAAACGTTCACCCTTCTTTGAATCCTGTTTTAATGCACGGCTCAGCTTTTTTTGGGCTTCATCAATCTGACCGGCCTGTAATAAACAATAGCCTGATTGTTCCAGACTCGCGACATTACCAGCCAAACCATCTACCCTTTCTGCACGTTCAAAATACTGCTGAGCTGCATCATACTGCCCTAAACCACAGAGAAACGCACCGTAATTATTCAGTACTTCGCCATTATCAGGGGCCAATTGTAGCGCCTGTTGATAACGTAACTCTGCCAGTTCAGTCTCACCTGCGCTCTGCAAGTAGAGCGCCATTCCTAACTGGGGACGATAGTCCTGTGGAGCATACTGCATGGCTCGTTCAATATTTGTTCGAGCCGCGGGTAAATCACCCATTTCCAAATAAGCCATACCTAAAGTTAGTCGACTATGCGCCGCCTGTTGTTTATCTATTCCATTTTTATCTAAATCTTTGGGACTACAGCCCCCTAATAATCCGATAAAAAGCCATGTAGATAACAACATTTTCCGCATTGTAATCACTCTCCCTGTTCTTACAGCCTTAGTATGACTTCAACACTTCAATGACATATATATATGTAAGATATCACATTTTAGACAGTTTTTACCGAAATTGGTTCGCCGTTCATTCGCTTTTTTAACGTACGCTTGGTGCGATCAATCACATCGCCGGCTAATTGACCACAGGCAGCATCAATATCCTCACCACGAGTTTTACGCACAATCACGGTAAAACCGTATTCCATCAATACCTTAGAGAATCTATCTACTCGACTATTGGAGCTGCGACCATAAGGCGCCCCCGGGAACGGGTTCCACGGAATCAGGTTAATTTTCGACGGCGTATCTTTTAAACACTCGGCTAATTGATGCGCATGCTCTGTACCATCATTAATATGATCCAGCATCACGTACTCAACGGTCACCCTGCCCTGATTAGCATTGGATTTATCTAAGTACCGACGAACGGCAGCTAAAAAGGTCTCAATATTATATTTGCGATTGATCGGTACAATATCATCACGAATTTGATCGTTCGGCGCATGCAAAGAAATCGCCAATGCCACATCAATCATTTCACCCAGCTTATCAAGCGCCGGAACCACACCGGAGGTTGATAACGTCACCCGACGTTTAGATAAACCAAAGCCAAAGTCATCCAGCATAATGTCCATCGCTGGCACCACATTCGTCAAATTCAGCAGGGGTTCGCCCATGCCCATCATCACCACATTGGTAATCGGGCGCTGGCCAGCTACTCTGGCCGGACCAATGATTTTAGCCGCACGCCATACTTGACCAATAATTTCAGAAACCCGAAGGTTACGGTTAAATCCCTGTTGAGCCGTTGAACAGAATTTACACTCCAGAGCACACCCAACCTGAGATGACACACAAAGCGTTGCTCTATCTTCCTCTGGGATATATACCGTTTCAACCTGTTGATCGCCGACAGCAATAGCCCACTTAATCGTACCATCAGATGAGCGTTGTTCTGTTACCACTTCTGGGGCGCGAATTTCTGCGATTTGTTGCAGCTTGGCACGTAAGACTTTATTAATATCCGTCATCTGCTCAAAATCGTCATAACCAAACTGATAAATCCATTTCATTATTTGGTCGGCACGAAACGGCTTTTCGCCAATGGAAGCAAAAAACTCGCGCATTGCCTGACGATTAAGATCCAGTAAATTAATTTTTTCTGATGGATTAGTCGCGCTGATGCGCTCTTCAGATGACGTAGAAATAGTTGCGGACATATTAACAAAGGCCTCGTTATTACACTTTATGGCGCTAGAAAATCTAGAGAAATTAAAGAATGTTAAAATTATACCCTGAAAAGATAAACCCAACAGGGCGTTGTGCCGATATATTGTAATGCTTTTAGTTAAAAGTTTCTATGGACATCAGTATAGTAAAAATCAAACCTACGGCCTGACGAAAACGGTTGCACAACCAACGACGGTATTAGCACTGATAACCAATGATTTTTACCGCTGCCCCATCACCAATACCCCATGAATCTTTACATTAAAAAAGGCCAGTAACCTGCATTACTGACCTTTTATTCAGTGCAAAATTAACCAACCCGTGGGCAGATCTCATCATCACTGAAAAAATAAGCAATTTCACGTGCGGCTGAAGCGGCTGAATCCGAACCGTGTACCGCATTGGCCGTCATGCTATCCGCATAGTCTGCACGTAATGTACCAGCCAATGCGTTTGCTGGGTTAGTTGCTCCCATCAAATCACGATAGCGCTGCACCGCATTTTCACTTTCTAAAACTTGCACAACGACTGGCCCTGATGTCATAAAGTCTAACAGACCATCAAAGAAAGGCTTACCATCATGCTCCGCATAGAAACCAGCGGCCTGCTCTCTGCTCAGGTGTAACATTTTTGCTGCAACGATCGTGAATCCCGCATTTTCAAAGCGTGAATAAATAGAGCCAATCACATTTTTCGCTACTGCATTGGGTTTTAGGATTGAAAAAGTACGTTCAGTAGACATATTCACCTCTGAGTGATAAATCACCGTTTTATTGTAGTTAAATTTATTCGCTAAATCATTGTAGGAGTACATAATTCGCGGCTGATTATACGAGCTGATATTGCACTTGCCTATCTCGGAAGTAACATTTTTTTAAAATAAATCCAACCTAATACACACTTTTGAATAAAGCCCGCATTTACACTAAAAATTGTGCTAAAAAATAACCAGTTCGTACAAGATTGATCGCACTATAATATTACTGAAAACAGCGCGGCCCAATCATAAGATCGAGCCGCTAAACAACGTTAACCGTAGATAATTAATCAAGAATAAAGCTAACGCTGCTGACCTGCCCACTCTCATCCAGTACGCTAATCTGATATCGACCAGATGACGTGAGGGTTTTCACCATCGGTTGATCTGCTTCCGTTTCCATCAGCGTTTCACCATTGATAAACCACCAACGCTTACCTCGCCCACCCTGAGTATCTAAACGCAGATCGAGAGATTGAGTTCCCGGCAGTTTTTTAAGAATTGCGCCTTCTTTCAACCCCAATATCAATAATGGCGGGCTGGTATCATAGCCAATTGGTGGGCAGGTTTCGTCCCTTGTCGGCAGCCGGCTCGCCCGGCGTTCAGATAACGGCAGCCAAGTTTCCAGCGCGATCGGCCACAAAGCCAGCCGCTTACTTATCGCACCATGGCAATCCGATGCAACCCGTTTCCCCTGCTCATTAACCCAAAGATTGAGCCAACCACCTATTCCGGTATCCTGCCCGATAGAAGGCAATGTTGGCGGAATGGTGCCGTCTAAAATCCATGCCTGACGACGCTGACGGCAGTTAGGATCGCCGGCGGGTAAACTCTGCCCCTGAGGCCAGCAAATTACCGCTCTACTGACCGTCGGTGGACGTGGATCTTTCGGCCAATTTTGTATGGTCTGACTATTACGATTAATCAATAAGTGATTAATCTGATGCAAAATAGGTACCGCGGTAGCATAGCCGAACTGCCCTGCAACCGGAGTCCCATCCGGACGCCCTACCCAAATACCAATCAAATAACCGCCATTCATACCAATGGTCCACGCATCACGGTAACCGTAGCTGGTACCGGTTTTCCATGCCAACGGAGTAATATCGGAAATTTGATTATCCGGCACCGGACGTGCTTCTCCGGCCAAAGTACGTCGAACAATCCATGCGGCTCCACGGGAAATCAGTTGCCGTTCGATAAGCGGATCTTCTGGCCGATAACGCAATGCCGCCACTTTACCCTGACGAACAAAAGCACTATAACCACTCACCAATTGATCCATCCGCATACCGGTTCCTCCCAAAATCAGCGATAAATTGGGATCGCTGTTGAGAGGAAAACGCAGCACGATACCTGCATTACGCATATTACCGGTAAATCGTTTAGGCCCGTAGGCCTCCAAAACTTGAACCGCCGGTAAATTCAGGGAACGAACCAAAGCATCCGAAGCACTGACCGGCCCACTAAATCCGGTATCAAAATTGCCCGGGCGATAGTCACCAAACTGACGTGGAACATCCTGCAACAGTGATTCCGCATGAATCAGGCCATCATCCAGTGCCATGCCATAGGCAAAAGGCTTCAGCGTTGAGCCCGGAGAACGCCAAGCGGTAATCATATCAACGTGACCAAAACGGCTTTTATCATTGAAATCGGCAGAGCCAATATAGGCTTTTACTGCCATGGTTGAGTGCTCAACCACTAGAATCCCCATTGATGTACTGGGTGGCAACTGACTTTTCCAGCCCATCACCATATCTTCCAGCCGCCGCTGCAACGCGGCATCAATCGTGGTATGAATCACATCAGATGAACTTTCAGCCAATAAACGACGAGCCAACAACGGAGCTAACTGAGGAGCTTGCCGTTCTGCCAGCCATACCGTTTCCTGTTTAATATCGCTAACCCGCTCATGACTCCAGACGCCAAACTCTTCCAGGCGATCCAGTACTTTATCTCTGGCCTCTTGCGCTCGATCAGGATAGCGATCCGGCCGTAAGCGACTTGGTGCCTGAGGCAAAACCGCTAACAAAGCCGCTTCAGCACGGGTTAATTCAGACGGCGGTTTATCCAGATAGGCCCAACTGGCCGCGCCAATCCCCTGAAGCGTTCCACCATAAGGCGCCCGATTAATATAAATCGTCAGAATCTGATCTTTACTGTAATGCCATTCCAATTGCAGGGTTCGAAAAACCTGGCGCATTTTACCGAGCAAGGTTTTGTTATGGGGTTCAATCAGACGGGCAACCTGCATCGACAAGGTACTTCCACCAGAAATGACCCGTTGATTAGTCAGGTTTTGCCATACGGCTCGGCCAATAGAGAGTGGATTAATACCGGGATGCGAGTAAAACCAGCGGTCTTCATAAGTTAGTAATGCTTCAAGATAGTACGGCGAAACCTGATCCAGAGAAACGGAGTAACGCCACACGCCATCAGCATCGGCAAAACGCCACAGCGGTGTACCGTCTTCTGCCACCACCACTTTCGCCATTTGCACATCCGGATCGGGCAAAGGCCAAAGCTTATCCGCCAACCATAAGCCTACCGCTGACACAGCAACCAATGCCACACTGACAACGGCCAACCTGCGCCAAAAACGTAATGTGAACAATCGAGAAAATAAACTACGCAATTCTATTTACTCATTTATCAGAGTGAATCTGAACGATTAAAAAGGGCGATCATATAGTCGCCCTTTTGATTGATAACAATCTAGACATATTCAGGCTTCCCATCGGAAGGCTAGGCCCGACGCTCACCAAGACCAAATACATCATATCCTCTAAAAACCGTCATTCCGGCTTTCGCTGGAATGACAGGATAGATGGAATAAATACATTTAACTGAACGGATTAAGTATAAAGGGGCGATATCTATCGCCCCATTTCAACCTTACTTAACCTCTAACTTCGCCGGCGTTGAACCAATCGCATGCCACTCAGGCTTATACATCGATTCAACCTGCGGTGCCGGTACGCTATAGCTACCCGGCGTGACTGCCCGCACCAAATAAAGCAGAGTCGCCGAACTATTTCTATAGCCGTTCACTTTCACCGCTGCAACATAGCGGTCGTCGCGATATTCCTGATACTGAATCTCTGTGCTCTGCATTTTACTTTGCAGTGACATCAACTCACCGGCGCTATCGCCCAGACTGGCGCTGCTGCTGCCAAGATTTTGGTTTTCCAACTCAAACCCTGCCGGTAACAAATCAACCACCAACGCATCATTGACTGGTTCATCAGCCCAAACGTTAAGATGCACCACCAGCAACTGACCACTCTCAACGTGACTCAGCGACGCAACAGAACCATCCAAATTCAGGTACTGACGCTCAATGTGCAATTTATTGCTCATTGGCGCAGGTTGTTTCAATGGATAACCCATCACATCAATGCGTGGATATACCGTAACGCTACCGGTATTCGCCAACGTGATACCCTTAGCTAACTGGTTAGCATCATAGGTATAAGAAACCGATTTCGTTTCTTCCAGAGATTTACTGTCGGCACCGGACACCTTCACTTCCCACTCCGCTGACTGCCGATTTTGCAGATCGCGGCCGGCCAGATAAACCGAATTACGTTCCTGTGTTGACAGATAACGGGTGGAAGACAGTGCATCAGATAATGCCAGTAAAGCGCTATCCTGCTGTTGAGGTAATAGATGATATTCATGTAATAGCGACAAAATTAACGCGTTATCACGCAAGTTACTGCCGTAATCGCCCAACCAAACCTTACGATTCGCGCCACCCATGGCCACACCTTGCTGAATAGCCTGCTCAGCCTTTGGCATATCCCCCATCAGTTGTAGCGCAATACCGAGCTGCACCAACGGCAATCCGGACATCGCCTCGCTACGGCGGTCATACAGTTGACGCAATGCACCTAATGAAGCCTGCTGCTGGCTCGCCAACACCAATCCGGCATAAGCCTGTACCGCAAACTTAGCACCATTAGTCGCTGCACTATTGTTGGTATAACGCACGTCGATCTGATTGCGATCCTGTAGATAACGCAGCAAACGCTGATTGGCTTTCTTCAGTGCATCTTCCTGTACTGAATACCCCTGCTCACGAGCACGAATCAGGAAGTCAGTAACATAAGCCGTCAGCCAATACTCTTCATAGCCTTCACGCTCCCACAGAGAGAAGCTGCCATTATCTTTCTGCATACCCAACAGACGTTCAATACCAATATTGATATTGTGGCGACGTACTTCATCGGTATCGCTCTTAATACCCAATGCGGACAGTTGAGCCTGATTACTGTACAGCGACGGGAATAAACCACTGGTGGTTTGTTCTAAACAACCATACGGATAAGCAAACAGTTCACGAATATGCTGAGCCACGTTCAATGGCGGCGTGGCCGTCAAGGACATTTGGCCTTCAATTGTTGGCGTGGCCAAACCTTGCATCGCATCAGGTGGTAACACCCAATTTTGCCCAGAACGCAGTGCCAAAGCATAACTATTGGTTTGCGCTGGTGTTGCTGGTCGAACACCCAATGTCCAATGACGCTCAAAAGCGGTTGTCGGTTCACCAGGCAATACCAGACCATTGATCCTAACGGTAATATCCCCCTGACCAAAGCCCTGCTGTGCCTCAATCGGAATACTTAACGTTTGACGCTGGCCTTTAGTCAGCTTCACGCTTTGTTTAGCACTAGCGGTTAGCTTAACCAGCCCTTTGGTCTCAATCGTCACATCCAACGTTTGAGCGCCATCGGTCAGATTGCTTAAATCCAACGCCAAAATACTGCGGTCACCGCCGGCAATAAAGCGCGGCATCGACAGTTCAGCAATCAATGGCGCCGCAACGATGATTTTTCTCTCAGCGCTACCGAACTCCTCATCACTCCAAGCCTGCGCCATTAAACGCAGCTCACCATTGAAGTCAGGGATCGGCATCTGGATTTCACCTTCGCCTTTATCATTGAGCACCACAGGCATGGCCTGCTGTGCCACAATTTTAACCACGGTTACCGGCTTTTTGCCCCCGCGGGAAAGACCATCGTCTTCACCATCACCACCGAAGCTAAGTTTTGCCGTTTTACCTTTACCTTCAATCAATTGACCGTAAATATCCATCTGGTCAACGCTATAGCGCTTACGTCCAAAGAAGGCTTCATAAGGATCTGGCGTCACAAAGTTAGTAATATTCAATACGCCACTATCAACCGCAGACATCAGTACATTAATCGATTTCGGCAGTTCACCATCCTTCACTGAGGCTTTTACCTTAACCGTTAACGTCTGGTTAGGGCGCATACGATCCGGCGCATCCAGCGTTAATGCTATTTTGCGGTTTTCATCAACCAGCGGCAGATGCAATAAACCTACCGCACGTTTTGGCGTCGCCTGTTGGGTTTTATCCCCCGGACGAACCACCAACGCACTCAGATAAAGATCGTGACGGTTCCATTCCTCATTAATTGGCACCTCGAAATTAGCGCCACCAACCGGCACTTCAATTTCTTTCCACCACAGAGGGCCATCACTCGACTCCAGCATCAGGTAGCCTTTACCTGCGGTTGGCGCTTCAACGTGAAGTTTAACTTTATCACCCGGTTTATAAGCCGGTTTATCCAACTTCAGTTTGACCTGATCCGGACGCAGTGCACCGGTACCGTCGGTATTATCTTGCCAGCTATAGCCAGCCCAAAAACGCAGGCTACTAATCATCCCGCTGTGTGGATCTTCTACCTCAAGCCGATAAGAGCCCCACTCAACCAGATAATTGACTTTCGCTACCTGCTCGGCATTGATGTTGATCGTTTCTTGATTGATCACCAGATCTTTCTGATCGTAGCGAGAACTCCAACCGTCGCTGGATGACCATTCCCAATAGTAATCACGGCGTTCACGAATTAAACGCACGTTTAAATCCTTGGCCGCCAGCTTATGGCCTTGCACATCGGCATAGACAATATCAAATCCCGCTAAACTGTCGGCATCGACGGTAAACTGCGGCTTATAGCTATTGGTTTTATAATCGTAGGTTTCTTTTCTACTAAATAGCGGACGGATACCCGGCATAGTATCAGCAGGCCAGATAGCCTGTTCTGCACGACGGGTCACCGGACGACCGCCGGACTCCATCAGGCTAGCCTGGATAATCACCTTCATCGGTGATTTGCTCTCTTTCCAGACGCTTGGCACCGTAATACTGGTTAAGCCTTCTTCGTCTAACTTAAGATCAAATTCATCCAGTGAACGACTCAGGTTAGTCTCCAGAATTGAGCCAAACTCGTAACCCGGCAGTTTAGCTACGGCGTCACGAGCCGGACGCAGGAACATTTGCCCTTGTAGGCGGTTACCGGCAGCCGGTGCACCGTAAAGATAACGTCCGGTAGCATCAAATGTGATTTCCTGAGTTGGTGCAACTGGCACCTCCTCAACGGACTTCAGCTCCAGCGCCATACGCTCAGGCAAGAAGTCTTCCACTTTGAATTTATAGAAGCGAGGTTGTTTATCACCCAAATTAAAACGCAATGACCATTCACCGGTTGGCGCATTATTTGAGATATCGTACTGGAATTGATAGAAACCATTTTTCTTTGGTTGCCAAACAAAGCTGCGCGTTACCTGATTATCCGGCTTCAGCACATCCACTTTAATAGGCTGGTCTGGCAATGCTGCGCCGTCGGAATCGCGCAGCAGGCCGTTAACAATCAGGGTTTCCCCCGGACGGTAGAGATCCCGTGGACCAAAAGCAAAAAACTGGGTGGCATAACCTTCTGGCCCGGCGATATCAAACTCGGACAGGTCGAGGGCAGCTTTACTTAAATCAATCAGGCTGGTTTGACCATCTTTAGTGGCCAACATGATTTTAGCTTTGTCATCTTTAATCAGTTGAGCATGACCGTCAGACGATGTTTTAGCCTGCGTTAATGAGTTACCTTTTTCGTCAAACAGCTCAACTTTTACACCTGAGATGCCTTCACCGCCTTCCAGGGCTTGGGTAAATACATCCAGACGATCGTGATAACGGTGTAAAGAAATACCAATATCACTCAACGTGAACAGCGTAACTGGATTACTATATTGGTAAGTACCGGCTTCCTGCATCATCGCGACGTATACGCCCGGCTGTTGCAGCTCTTTGATACTGTTTAGTGGCAGCAACACCTGCTCACGAGTATTACGCTGTGGATTCAGGTCAAAACGACCGGTATAAGCTAAATCGGTTTTCTTCAAAAACTGCTGAGACTCCCAGTACCCTTTGGCACCGGTACCTTCCCATTCAGCTAAAAAAGAAGAGAGGAATTCAGGTTTAATGCGGAAGAAATTAACGTCAACTTTATTAACGTTAAGGGCGATCACCGGCAATCCGGTAATTACCTTACTCGGTAATAACGAACCGCGGCTGGCAAAACCAATAGAAGGTTCAATATTACGCGTTGTCAGCTTTTGGCTTAACTCTTTATCCAGCTTGGTTCCATTTACACCAAGTAGATTTTTATCAACGTTAAGAATCAGTTTACGCGCAGGCTCCAGATGACGCAGGCGCAGTTCCATCATATTGTCAGAAAGCTCCCATGCCCCATCAACCTTACCGCTACTTTCATCGATTAAATTCAGTAGCGATGAGAAATTTTGGTTGGCCGCAACCGGAATAGAAAACGTCACCACCATCGCGCTGGCTCCGTCCAGTTGTACTTCCGATGCATCCAGAATAGTGAATGCCTTACCAGCATAACGGGCGGCTAATTGTTCATTAGTTTGAGGTGCCTGACCGTTCGAAGCCGGTGCCGCATAAAGTGGTAAAGATGCAAATCCAAGACATGAGGCTAAAAGTAGACCCTTTAACCCCCAAAAATCAGAACTTCCCTGACGCATAAGCGATTCTCTCTGAAATAATTGGAATAAATATTAAGCTATTTTAGCCGCTATACGATTTAAAAACATCCACTAAATACTACACTAAGCCGTTAATAAGAACATTATCAAGGCTTAAAAAACACCCTTTCATCGTAAAAAAAACCTTAGAGTCCGTTTAATTCATATCGGCACGCTCAAAACAGGCCTTTTGATAGCCATAGGCCATATCATAAGCGCCATACGAATATGTCCACCTTTAGACTAAAGCCGAAATAACAACCATTTTTCAAAACAGCTTAAGTAAATAAAAATAATCCATTATTAAAAATAAATAAACCAACAAGCTCGCTTACCCAGGGAATAACTTATTTTAATAAATTTCACTTTCACCCTTTATCACGTCATGTTAAAAAACAAATAAAAATCAATGGCTTTTATAAAAAACAGTTACTCACGGATGTCATTAAAGAAAAATTCATTCACGGAAAAATAAGGGAATAAATACATGGTAGATTATATTATTAATGAAGGTCAGTTTACTTTACCCAATAATATTATAGATAGAACGATCAATAACTTTATATTTCAAGACACCAATAATAATCAATTAAATTTTACTGTGTCACGCGATACGATGCAGATAAACGAAGAACTGAATAGTTTCCTCGATAAACAGATAAAGCTACTGCAAAATGCAATAGCACAATACCAAGTATTAGAGCAGAAAGACGTCACAATAGGCGCTGATATCAAAGCAATAGCCCTTTACAGCACCTGGAAAGATAGTCAGCGCAACCAAAATATTTACCAACGACAAGCGGTATTTGCTGTCAATAATCAACAGCAGCTACTGGTTTTCGGATTAACCTCTCTTCAGCCATTTGATGAAGCTACCGATAAATTATGGCAACAGTGGTTAACAAGCTACCAACCAGCAAGATAAAATAGTACAGAGAAATGAGTGGGTTAAAAAATGGTCTTTTTCAGGGAGAGTCAGGTAAAGTTGCCAGAAATATCCCAGCCGATATTGCAATCTTCGTTTACCACTTCCAGCCCATATGATAAGCAATAATAAAAAATAAAGCGGATAACCCGATCATAGGGTAATCCGCTTAGTTTTAAATATATAACATCGAATTACCGGGAATGATTCAACAATAGATTAGCTACCGCCCGTACTCCTAACCCCGTTGCTCCAGCCGACCATTGCTCAACCGCACCTTTGCGATAGGTTGCTGAACAGTCAATGTGTAACCACCCTTTCTGGTAGTTGTTAACAAAGTGAGACAAGAAAGCTGCCGCAGTGCTGGCACCCGCGGTATATGCCGCACCCGCCATATTATTGAGTTCAGCGAAATTAGAAGGCAATTGACTGCGGTGAAACTCTGCCAACGGTAAACGCCAGAATGGCTCATTTTCATTACCTGCACAGGCCAGCATTTCATCAGCTAATTGATCGTCAAAGCTAAACAGTGCGTGATAGTCATTGCCCAGCGCCATTTTAGCCGCCCCAGTCAATGTTGCGCAGTCGATGATCATTTGTGGGTTTTGCGCTTCAGCATCAATCAAGCCATCCGCTAACACCAACCGCCCTTCTGCATCGGTATTCATCACTTCTACGGTTTTACCGTTGCGATAACGAATAATATCACCTAGCTTAAAGGCATTACCGCTCACCAGGTTATCGGCACAGCATAAGAACAGTTTTACCCGCTGTTTTAAACCACGGCTAATCGCTAATGCCAGCGCACCGGCGATGGTTGCCGCGCCGCCCATATCGGACTTCATAGAGTCCATAAATGCACTTTGCTTCATACTGTAACCACCGGAGTCAAAGGTAATACCTTTGCCGACCAGACTGGCGAATACTGGCGCATCAGGATTGCCGGTTGGGTTATAGTCCAGCGTCAACAATGCCGGTTCACGCTCCGAGCCACGACCAACGGTATAAAGCCCCATATAGCCCTGCTCACGCAGTGTTTCACCTTTTATGATGCGATAGCTAACCGTGTCGCACGACAAGCTACAGAATAGATCCACCGTACGCTTAACCAATTGCTCTGGCCCCAGCTCTTCCGCTGGCATATTAATGGTGTCACGAACCCAGTCGATAATCTGTAAGCGGCGTTCTAACTCCTGTTGGTCGGCCTGTTCCAGTGCGGCCCACTCAACCTTCCGCTCACCTTTAGGTCCGCGAAACCCTTGCCAGAAACTCCAACTGCGTTCTAAATCCCAACCTTCACCAGCCAACTTAACATTTTTAATCCCCTGACCATCGATCTTGCGGCCAGCGCGCTGAATAGCACCCAGTTTGCCGTTACCGGTCAGGTGAATCGTCATGCCATCATTGGCAGTACTCAACAAGGCTTTCTCACCCCAAACCGCATCGGCAGGTTCATGGGACAGATATACTCGCATAAATTGATTAGTCATGATTATTGCTCCCGCTATTTTTATATTTATACCCCAACTCACTCAATTTTCAGGTATAAAACAATAAAGCAGGGCCGCCCAACGGCGGCCCTGCTAAACAACATTATTCGGCTTCATCCAGCCAGACTAACAGAATGGCTTCCAGAATTTTCTCATTAGAGCCATTCGGATCGTCATCAAACTCTTCAAGTTCGCAAACCCAACGATGTAAGTCGGTAAAACGCACGGTTTTAGGATCCAGATCGGGAAATTGATCGTACAAGGCTTCACCAATTTCACGGCTGTCTTTCCAGGTTAAACTCATACAATGCCCCTGTTATTTGAATTAATGCTCGCGCGCATGGTTAACCGTATAGCGAGGTAGTTCAACCACCAGATCTTCATCGGTCACTTTAGCCTGACAGCTTAAACGACTTTCCGGCTCCAGCCCCCAGGCTTTATCCAGCATGTCATCTTCTAATTCACTGCTTTCTTCGAGGGAATCAAAACCTTCGCGCACAACGCAATGGCAGGTGGTGCAAGCACAGGACATTTCACAGGCGTGCTCCACTTCAATACCGTTACGTAATGCGACATCCAGTATGGTTTCACCTTCTTTTGCTTCAACAACCGCACCATCCGGACACAAATCCTGGTGGGGCAGGAAAACTATCTTAGGCATGCTTAAACCTCATCTACAGAATGACCCGCCAAAGCGCTGCGTATAGAGGAATCCATACGGCGGGCGGCAAAATCTTGCGTGGCAGAATCGACATTTTTAATCGCAGCTTCAATGGCCGAAGCATCGTTGCCTTGCGCGGACGTTTCCAGTTGACTGACGACACGATTAATCTCTGCCAGTTCAGCTCCACTTAATAAATCGCTGTCGCTGCTTAACGCAGCCTTCAGGCTCTCCAATACGCGTGCGGCTTCAACCTTCTGCTCAGCCAACATACGAGCGCTGATATCCTGTTGCGCATTCGCCATGGAGTCTTTAATCATGGTGGCAATTTCATCATCACTCAGGCCATAAGACGGTTTCACCTGTATGGATGCCTGTACGTTGGTGGATTTTTCCATCGCCGTGACGCTGAGTAAGCCATCTGCATCCACCTGATAGGTAATGCGAATATGTGCGCCACCAGCTGGCATCGGCGGCAGACCGCGTAAAGTAAAACGAGCCAAAGAGCGGCAATCATCCACCAGCTCACGCTCGCCCTGCAATACGTGCACCATCATGGCGGTCTGACCATCTTTAAAAGTGGTAAATTCTTGTGCTCTGGCTACCGGTATGGTGGTGTTTCGCGGAATAATTTTTTCCACTAACCCGCCCATAGTTTCAATCCCCAGCGAAAGCGGAATAACATCAAGCAGCAGAAGATCTGAATCGGGCTTATTGCCCACCAGCACATCAGCTTGAATAGCGGCACCAATGGCCACAACGCGGTCAGGGTCAATACTGGTTAACGGCGTACGGCCAAAAAACTCACCGACCATAGTACGCACTAGCGGGACACGAGTCGATCCCCCAACCATGACCACTTCCAGCACTTCATCTGCCGTAACACCGGCATCTTTCAGGGCGCGACGACAGGCAAGCAGCGTCTTTTTCACCAGAGAAGCAATCAAACTGTCGAACTGTTCACGGCTGACCGTTCCCTGCCAGCCATCAACGCTCACCTGGGTGCTATCGCTCATACTGAGGGCAATTTTCGCGGCAATCGCGGCATCAAGCAGCTTGCGCTGTAATTGATGGTCGTGATGAGCACCGAATCCGGCCTGCTCACGTAACCAGTCGGCCAACAGATGGTCGAAATCATCACCACCAAGCGCTGAATCACCGCCGGTAGCCAGAACTTCAAACACACCGCGGCTCAAACGTAAAATAGAAATATCAAAGGTACCGCCGCCCAGATCATAAACGGCAATAATGCCTTCCTGACCTGAATCCAAACCGTAGGCAATCGCGGCGGCTGTCGGTTCGTTCAGCAGACGTAATACATGCAAACCGGCAAGGCGAGCGGCATCTTTTGTTCCCTGACGCTGGGCATCATCAAAATAGGCGGGAACGGTAATCACCACCCCTTCCAAGTCACCACTCAGGGTCTCCTGAGCTCGCTTAGCCAGAGCAGAAAGAATTTCGGCTGAAACCTGAACCGGATTCACCACGCCAACGCGGGTCGTGATGGTCGGTAAACCATTCTCGCTAGGGCTGAGCTGATAAGGCAAATTAGGGTAACGCTGAATGATGTCGTCTAAAGAGCGCCCCATCATCCGTTTGACCGAACTCAAGGTATTTGCAGGATCAACGGCGGCCTGAGCTCGCGCGTTCCAACCCACATCGATACCATCTGTCTGATAGTGAACCACGGAAGGAAGTAAATGGCGCCCCTGTTCATCAGGTAACGTTTCGGCCTGTCCACTGCGAACTGTTGCGACCAAAGAGTTAGTGGTTCCCAGATCGATACCCGCAGCCAGCCGACGCTGATGCGGTGCCGCAGTCATCCCCGGTTCACTAATTTGTAATAAAGCCATGTTCAGTTTCCGTCAAGCGTCGAGCAGCTTTTCTTCCAGCTGTTCGATCTGCTGTTGAAGCTTATCCAGAAAGCGCAGTTTACGGACTGTATCAGCCGCTGTCTGCCAGTTCTGGCTATCTAATTGTTGAATTAACTGCTCACTGCGCTGCCGGGTCATTTTTTCTACTCGTTGGCTAAAGGCAGACAGTACAGATTCCGCGTCAGGCTTGCGCTCGATAGCGTCCAACTCCTCACGCAGTTCCAGCTGTTCCATCAAAAAAGCAGTATCGCGCATGGTTTGTTGTTCATTACGCACATCGATGTCATGCAACGACAGCAGGTATTCTGCACGACGCAGAGGATCTTTCAATGTTTGATATGCGTCGTTAATCGTTGCTGCCTGCTGTACTGATTTAAGGCGCTCGCTTTCCGCGGCGGTGGCATAACGATCCGGATGGTACTGACGCTGTAATTCCTGATAACGGGAGGAGAGTGTTGAGGTATCCACATTAAAGTGGACTGGCAGGTTAAATAGTGTGAAATAGTCCATGACGTGCTCTGGTGATAATCGTTAGGCGAAAGCTCCCTTACCAACATCATAAGCAAGGGAGCGTTTATGCAAAGTCAAAGTTTCGAATGCTGTATCTAAATGATAAAAATCAGGCTACGAAAGCGACTAGACGTTAAAACTTTCGCCACAACCACATTCACTGGAAACATTCGGGTTATTAAACTTAAACCCTTCGTTCAGACCTTCTTTAACAAAATCCAGTTCGGTGCCGTCTAAATAAACCAGACTTTTGGCATCAACGATAACCTTTACGCCTTTGTCTTCAAACACGGTATCTTCATCGTGCAGGTCGTCGACAAACTCAAGAACGTACGCCATTCCAGAGCATCCTGACGTTCTTACTCCCAGACGCAGGCCTAAACCTTTACCCCGGTTGGTTAAAAAAGTCTGAACACGCTTCGCAGCACTATCGCTCATGGTAATCGCCATAACCAAACCTCAATCGTTTTATTTCTTATTTGCCGCTATGTTTACTTTTGTAATCCGCAATAGCAGCTTTAATCGCATCTTCGGCCAGAATAGAGCAGTGAATCTTAACCGGCGGTAGCGCCAGTTCTTCTGCAATTTCAGTATTTTTAATCGCTTCAGCCTGATCTAAAGACTTACCTTTAACCCACTCGGTCACCAGTGAACTGGATGCAATAGCCGAGCCGCAACCGTAAGTTTTAAAACGGGCGTCTTCAATAATACCTTGATCGTTGACTTTTATCTGCAACTTCATCACATCGCCACACGCTGGTGCACCCACCATACCGCTGCCAATGCTTGGGTCTTCATTATCAAACGACCCGACATTACGAGGATTCTCATAATGTTCAATAACTTTTTCGCTGTAAGCCATGATATTACTCCTGCTTGTCACTGCGCCATCAAATATGGCGCAATATCAAATCAATTAATGATGAGACCACTCAATGGTGCTGATATCCACACCCTGCTTATACATATCCCACAGAGGAGATAATTCACGCAGTCGACCAATCGATTTACGAACCAAATCGATGGTGTAGTCAATTTCCTCTTCGGTAGTAAAACGACCCAGAGAGAAACGAATCGAGCTATGCGCCAATTCATCACTCATGCCCAGAGCACGTAATACATAAGAAGGTTCAAGACTTGCAGAAGTACAGGCTGAACCTGAAGAAACAGCCAAGTCTTTCAGTGCCATCATTAAAGATTCACCTTCAACATAGTTAAAACTAATGTTGAGAATGCTGGCAACGCCCTGCTCCAGACAGCCATTCAGATGAACTTCTTCGATATCTTTTAGACCATTCCACAGGCGATCCCGCAATGCCCGAATACGAGTCATTTCAGAATTCATCTCTTCTTTGGCAATACGATAGGCTTCACCCATACCGGCGATTTGGTGCACTGGCAAAGTGCCTGAACGCATACCGCGCTCATGACCACCACCGTGCATTTGAGCTTCAATTCTGATACGAGGTTTACGGCGAACGTACAGTGCACCGATACCTTTCGGTCCATAAATTTTATGGCCGGAGAAAGACATTAAATCCACTTTAAGCTGCGACAAATCAATCGGCAGTTTACCAACGCTTTGAGTGGCATCGACGTGGAAAATAATACCGCGGCTACGGCACATTTCACCAATGGTAGCAATATCCTGTACCACGCCAATTTCGTTATTCACATGCATGATAGAAACCACACAGGTATCATCACGCATGGCGGCTTCAAGCTCGCCTAAATCAATAATGCCGTTAGATTGCGGTGACAGATAAGTGACTTCGTAGCCTTCGCGCTCTAACTGACGACAGGTATCCAGCACCGCTTTATGCTCGGTCTTGCTGGTAATAATGTGCTTGCCTTTCTTTTGGTAAAAGTTAGCGGCACCTTTAATCGCCAAGTTATCCGCTTCTGTTGCGCCAGAAGTAAAGACGATCTCACGTGGATCGGCACCGACTAATTCAGCAATCTGGTTACGGGCAATATCAACCGCTTCTTCCGCCTGCCACCCAAAACGGTGCGAACGAGAGGCCGGGTTACCGAAAATGCCATCGGAGGTTAAATACTGCATCATTTTCTCAGCCACACGCGGATCGACCGGTGTTGTTGCTGAATAGTCCAGATAGATAGGTAATTTCATGCTTTGCTCCGTACACCACTTCTAAAAAATGCAATCATCACTGCGGATTACGCGCGCAGATTGATCTTTTTTGCCTCATCGAACATGCGATGAGTATTGGTAACCGTACCTTGAGTCTCGTTATTTTGACGGTCGGCTACTTCGAGTATGTCTTGATTTTTCACCAGCTCAGCCAGCGTGATTTCATTGAGAAAACTGCTGATTCTTTCGCTAAGATCGTGCCATAAAGTGTGAGTCAAACAACGGGTTCCGCCTTGGCATCCACCACTCCCCATACAACGGGTCGCATCGACTGATTCATCGACAGCACTGATCACTGAACCCACCGCAATATCACCGGCATCCTTACCCAACAGATATCCGCCGCCGGGGCCACGAACGCTGCTGACTAAACCATTCTTGCGCAAACGGGAAAATAGTTGCTCAAGATAAGACAAAGAAATCCCCTGACGTTCTGAAATATCAGCTAAGGGAACCGGTCCTTCTTGTGAATGCAAAGCCACGTCCAACATGGCGGTTACCGCATAACGACCTTTAGATGTCAGTCTCATTGTTAATGCCTATCTATTTACTGAAGATGCAGATAGTTTGGCATTCCCAACTATTTCAGTCAACTATTTAGTTGAGTAATTTAGTCAAGTATTATTCTGCTCGCTAAAACGACGGAAAAACGACGATTAGCCTAATACCATCAACGCTGAGGCGCGACTATTGTCGCGCGAATTGTAACAATTGAAAAGGCGTTAATAGAGGATTATTTATCCCTATTTCTTATATCGGGATTTTCTATAGCGCTTAAAATGCCCCGCAGAATATTTAATTCCTGACTTTCCGGGCGAGCGCGGTTAATTAAGCGGCGTAGCTTATTCATAACCTGCCCTGGATGAGCTGCGCGGATAAAGCCAATATTGAGCAATACCGTTTGCAGATGCTGATAAAAACGCTCCAGATCTTCCGCTAACGGATAAGCCTGCTCCGGCTCAGCAAGCTCCGGCACAGGTTGACTTTCTACCTGTCGGTCGAGCCACGCCACGCGGATTTCATAAGCCAGAATTTGTACCGCCATTGCCAGATTTAATGAACTGTAATCCGGATTAGCAGGAATCGCGACGTGATAGTGACACTTTTGCAGTTCATCATTGGTCAGGCCAACTCGCTCACGGCCAAATACTAATGCAACCGGCGCCTGCTGTGCTTCTTGCGTCATTTTCACGCCACACTCACGCGGCTCCAGCATCGGCCACTGTAGAGTACGGGAACGGGCGCTGGTACCAATCACCAGACGACATCCAACCAAAGCCTCATCGAGGGTATCAACAATAGAGGCATGACCAATAATGTCGCTGGCACCTGCTGCCAATGCGATCGCCTGCGAGTCTGGTTTCACCAGCGGATTGACCAAATACAAATTGGTCAGCCCCATGGTTTTCATGGCTCTGGCCGTCGATCCCATATTGCCGGTATGCGATGTTTCAACCAACACAATACGGACGTTATCTAACCCAACTTTCTCGGATATAAGCTCTGACATAGGAACAAAATTCTGTGTGCTAAAAATTGTAGGTCAGAATGGTAACACAGCCAAAGAGAGAGTGTCGCAAAGGTTTATTATTTCTTCGTAGCTATCACAACCGATTATCTGGTATACTGCGCCCCGCTTTATATTTCTCTCGTTCTTTAACATTTAGTGGAAGATACTCATGCATCCTATGCTGAACATCGCCGTACGCGCTGCGCGTAAGGCTGGCAATCTGATCGCCAAGTTTTATGAAACACCTGACGCCGTTGAAGCAAGCCAAAAAGGCGATAACGATTTTGTGACTAACGTCGATCGTGAAGCTGAACATTTAATTATTGATGTGATCCGCAAGGCATATCCTCAACACACCATCATCAGCGAAGAACGCGGTGAAGTTGTCGGGGAAGACCAAGATGTACAATGGGTTATCGATCCACTAGATGGCACCACCAACTTCCTAAAACGTTTTCCTCACTTCAGTGTCTCTATTGCTGTACGCATCAAAGGCCGTACTGAAGTTGCTGTGGTTTACGATCCAATGCGCAATGAACTGTTTACCGCGACCCGTGGTCAAGGTGCACAGTTAAATGGCTATCGCTTGCGCGGCACCAATGCCAAAGATCTGTCAGGCACCATTCTGGCTACAGGTTTCCCATTCAAGCTTAAGCAACACTCGACGACCTATATCAATCTGGTCGGTAAACTGTTTACCCAGTGCGCCGATTTCCGTCGTACCGGTTCTGCCGCATTGGATTTAGCCTATGTTGCAGCTGGCCGCGTTGATGGCTTCTTTGAGATTGGCCTGAAGCCGTGGGATTTTGCTGCCGGTGAACTACTGGTGCGTGAATCAGGTGGTATCGTTACCGATTTCGTCGGTGGTCATAACTCATACGTTTCCGGCAACATTGTTGCAGGTAACCCACGAGTAGTGAAAGCGCTGCTGTCAACGATTCGTGATGACTTAAGTGATGCGTTAAAACGTTAATCTTAATACTATCGGGTAATATAATTGATATATTACCCGATAGAAATCAAGCTGCTGGCAATATCCTTCCCCGTTAGACACGTTTTTTAGCCGCTCTCCGTGCGTAATTTTTCCTCTGAAATATCAACCAGACAAATTATTTTGCCCCACCTTTACCAACCATCCGCCGCCCTTTGGGAAAACTCTGAGCCACATCAGTAAAGATCCCATCAACGCCCCAGTTAAATAGCTGGTTGGCCCGATCTTTGGCATTCACCGTCCAAAC
Source organism: Pragia fontium DSM 5563 = ATCC 49100 (assembly GCF_900112475.1). Taxonomy (GTDB): domain Bacteria; phylum Pseudomonadota; class Gammaproteobacteria; order Enterobacterales; family Enterobacteriaceae; genus Pragia; species Pragia fontium. The sequence continues at coordinate 191,986 of NZ_FOLW01000007.1, forward strand.
GTTAACTTTATAGCCGTGCGCTTTAAACATCTGCACCTGTTCACGGGTTAAGCCCTGATTCTGCGGGTGGATAAATTCAGCACCTACCCACTGCATAATCACATGCCAGTCATCGTTTAAGGTATGGGTTTCAAACAGACAGGCTACCCGTGCTTGTGGCCGAATCTTTTTAAACTCCGCTAATAACATCGGGTTAAAGCTGGAAATAATATATTCAACCTGACTATCTAACCCTTCCAGAGCCTTATCCAAACCAGATAGAAGGTCGCGGGCTGCATCGGCGTTTGAATCGCAGGACTTAATCTCAATATTGGCGTTCAAACGATATTGATTCATCAGATCAATCAGTTGGTCCAACGTAGGAATTCGCTCACCAATAAATTCATCGCTGAACCAACTACCGGCATCGATGGAATCCAACGCTTGTCGCTTAAGTTCAAACAATGAACCCGAGCGATCGGTACAACGATCCAAGGTTGAATCATGAGAAACCACGATGGTGCCGTCATGCAGGATATCAATATCACACTCAAACCAGTGAACCTGATGATCGACGCATAATTTAAAGGCCGATAGCGTATTTTCCGGTGCTAAGGATGACATGCCCCGATGGGCATAAAGAGTTTTCATCGAGTATTCCTAAGGTTACAGCAGATTACCCCGCCATAAAGCGTAATCCGCCAGAAGCGGCCGGTGTCGCAGCATAGTAGAGAATCAGACCAAATAGAATCAACAGCGCGCCCCCCACTAACGAAAGGGAAGATAATCCTACTCTACTCCAAATAGGATAATTAGCCGCTGAAATCAGCTTTTCTGCCAGTCGTCTGGCAGAGAGCACAAACAGAGCCAACAGCGATATTGTGGTCGCAGTTCCCAATGCCATCACCATCGCAGCAACCATACCCCAGCTATAGATATCGATGACTTTAGAAAACAATAACACCAGTATTGCTCCAGAACAGGGACGTATACCGATAGAAACAATAATCGCCAGATTGGTTTTCCAACTACCGGAAGCGGAAAGTTCACTGTCCGTCGGTAAATGCCGATGACCACAGCCACAGCTGTCGCTATGAACATGATCGGCTGGCAACGGCATTAACGACTTAATCTGTATTGTGGGCCTTTTCCGACTGGTTTTGACTATCGTCAGCAGTTTTCTAACTGCTCGATAACATAAGATGATGCCGACCAGCACAATCAGCAGATAGCTTCCCTTCTCCATCCAAAAGCTACTCTGGTGTATTGAACGAGTCGAAAGCTGAAACACGGATAACACTGAACTGACCAACAAAATAGCCACCAGCCCTTGTACCAACGATGCCGCCAGCGTCAGCATCAGGCTAGCTCTCACCTTCAGAGGATGCGTTGCCAAATAAGCCGCAATAATCACTTTTCCGTGTCCCGGACCGGCAGAATGCAACACGCCATAAATAAAGCTGAATAACATCAACATACCGCCACTTTCCAACGGATGTTGTTTGACCTGCTGTAATAAATTAACCAGTTGCTGATGCAACTCTTTTTGCCAAACGGAGCTTTGCAGCAGGAAGTCAGGCCATTTGACATAAACCACTGCGGCAATCAGTAGTAAAACCACAACGCTGAGATAGAAAGGCCAAAAATAGCGCCACCCGCGTTTTTCCGACTGCATAAATGACCCCATTACTGGCATGTTAACGTTATAGTTTGCGCAAACTTGCTGCCTAACATCATATCCTCACCCGGTGAGTTGTTCTTATCTAACGAACGCGCATAGTCCAGCAGAGATGAGCTGGGTTTAGGGGTATTTAACTTGATGCTGCATATTTCAGCCACATTGGTTGGCAAATGAATTGATTTCTCGGAAGGGTAACGCATATCGACATAGTAACTTTGTTCATAGGTTGAAATGACAACCGCGTTTTTTGCCAGCGGAATGGGCTTAGCCATCGGTAATACAAAGGTAAGCACCGCTTTATTACCGTGCCGATGCAGAGAATAATTGTTAGTCTTTTCAGCAAATTCAACCAACCTACCGTTGGCGCGAACTTCAGTGAAATAGAGCTGATTACGCGTGTTCTCTATCAGTTCGTCCGCCATACTTTGCCAAACATTGGGATTGTCCTTTGCCATCGAAGCATCCAGCAGTAATTCAGCCGAGGTTAGCTCATCCATTTCCCAGATCATTTTAATGCCTGTCAGCGACTTATTTTCAATCACCAGACTGGCATCCAGATCGATAAAACTATGCGGATGTGCCCCGGCCAATGGACTTATCAGGCACATAACAATCAATATTGTTCGGCAGATTAACGTCATGATAATTCGGTTGCTAGAAATTATTTTTTAACTAATGGAAAATTAGCTTCGTTCCAGGAACGGTATCCACCATCCATGGAAAGCACAGCGGTATAACCCATTTTCTGAATGCTTTCCGCCGCCAACGCTGAGCGATAGCCACCACCACAGTATAATACCATCGGCGTTTTTTTATCCGGGACATGGGTTTCAATATCTCTTTCCAGAACACCCCGACCTATGTGCTTCGCCTCTGGCAGGTGATCTTTGGCAAACTCACTCTCTTCACGCACATCAATGACTAATGGAATGGAACCATTATCCATCATCTCTTTAACCTGTTGGATACTGACTTCATGAACATTCTTGCGGGCTGCTTCACACAGTTGTTCGAAGCCTGGATTATGTTTCTTCACACTATCCTCCTATTTGGATGTATCTGAATGGTGAATCGCCTCAACATAATTAAACGAAGGGAAATTCGCAACCTAAAGCATATAGGCCATACCATAATATGCAATAAACCACCGTACCAGACGGTGGTTTATTGTTAACAACAACTGAAAAACTACGCGTAAACCGGATAGCGCTTACAAATATCCAGTACTTTCGCTTTCACACCAGCGATCGTCGCTTCATCGTTGATGTTATCCAGCACATCACAAATCCAGCCTGCCAGTTCGCGAACTTCGGCTTCTTTAAAGCCACGGCGGGTAACTGCTGGAGTACCAATACGTACGCCGGAAGTAACAAACGGGCTTCTCGGGTCGTTTGGTACGCTGTTTTTGTTCACGGTAATGTTCGCACGACCCAGTGCAGCATCCGCATCTTTACCGGTAATATCTTTATCAACCAGATCCAATAGCATCAGGTGGTTGTCAGTGCCGCCGGAAACGATCTTATAACCGCGAGATTTAAAGACTTCTACCATGGCTTTAGCATTCTTAGCAACCTGCTGCTGGTAGGATTTAAACTCAGGCTCCATCGCCTCTTTTAACGCTACGGCTTTTGCTGCAATCACGTGCATTAACGGACCGCCCTGACCACCAGGGAATACCGCTGAGTTCAGCTTCTTATACAGCTCTTCATCACCACCGCTTGCCAAAATCAAACCACCGCGAGGGCCAGCCAGAGTTTTATGAGTGGTTGTCGTCACGACGTGAGCATGAGGAACCGGGTTAGGATAAACGCCAGCAGCGATTAAACCAGCAACGTGGGCCATATCAACAAAGAAATACGCACCGATACGATCGGCAATCTCACGCATTTTAGCCCAGTCAACGATGCCAGAATAGGCGGAGAAACCACCGATAATCATTTTTGGTTTATGGGTTTCAGCCTGACGGGCTAAATCTTCATAATCAATTTGGCCGCTTTCATCAATACCGTAAGGCACGATGTTGTATAACTTACCGGAGAAGTTTACTGGAGAGCCATGAGTCAAGTGACCACCGTGAGCCAGATTCATTCCCAGTACAGTATCGCCCGGATTTAATAACGCCATATAAACGGCAGAGTTGGCCTGAGAACCTGAATGAGGTTGTACGTTGGCATAATCGGCGCCAAACAACGCTTTAGCACGGTCAATGGCTAGCTGCTCAACAATATCGACATACTCACAGCCGCCATAATAACGCTTACCCGGATACCCTTCTGCATACTTATTAGTTAATTGGGTACCTTGAGCCTGCATTACACGTGGACTGGTATAGTTCTCTGATGCAATCAACTCAATATGCTCTTCCTGACGAACATCTTCTTTTTGTATGGCCTGCCACAGTTCGGCATCATAATCGGCAATGTTCATGTCTCGCTTTAACATCTGCATCTCCTGAAATAAGCTAATCAACTGGTATAAGGTGAAACTCAATACAACGTGACCTCAGTGTAATATGTTTTCATCTTGTTAAATAGACCCAAATAAAGGTTTTTACGCAAACGTTTGCTATTTGTTATAAAAAGATGAAATAGGCATTTTACCTTTATAACACCGCCAGAAATTCTGGCGGTGTTATAAAAATATCCGTTGATAACTTGATGCTACTATTTGTGTCCGGTCAATAAATGCCGCATGACTTAGGTAGCTCCTAAACTCAAACCACACCGTGATAAGTCCTGCAATCTGGTACAGCCTCAAAAATTACAGGTATAATCCCACAAATTATTCAACTGGTTTAGAAACGAAGATGACAAAACTCACCTTACAAGAGCAGATGCTAAAAGCTGGATTAGTAACCAACAAAAAAATGGCCAAAGTGCAAAGAACGGCTAAAAAATCACGAGTTCAAGCCCGTGAGGCAAGAGAAGCTGTGGAAGAAAATAAAAAAGCACAGCTTGAGCGTGATAAACAGCTAAGCGAACAACAAAAACAAGAGGCTTTATCTAAAGAATATAAAGCTCAGGTGAAACAGCTGATTGAAATGAACAGAATCGACATTTCAAAAGGCGATATTGGTTTTAACTTCACAGATAATAATGTAATTAAAAAAATAACTGTGGATAAGATTACTCAAGCTCAGCTGATTAGTGGTCGTCTCGCCATTGCACGTTTAGTTATTGATAATAGTAGCGAGAGTACATACGCCATTATCCCCGCGAGCGTAGCGGATAAAATTGCGCAGCGAGATGCGAACAGTATTGTATTAAATAGTGCGCTTAGTCAGGAAGAACAGGATGAAGAAGATCCGTATGCCGATTTTCAAGTGCCTGATGATTTGATGTGGTAATGGTGATTATGTATAGAAAGCCCCTTGGGGGCTTTTTGTCCGTATCCCTGTAAAACGTACTATCCCCTTTTAGAGTTCATCCAACATACAGATGTTTGCTGATTTGAGCCTGGAGTACCGAGCGCTGAAAGAGGCCATCGAAAAAGCGTTAAAACCAGAGATAAAGAAAGCGTAGAAGAAAAGGTAAATATCATCTATTCCGGAGGTATGCCAATACCCCCGGAATATCAACAAAAGAACCTAAATCGCCCCTTCGTCTTGCTCACCGGTACGAATACGCACTACTCTTGCCACATCAAAGACAAAAATCTTACCGTCACCGATCTTGCCGGTTTGGGCGGTATTCATGATCGTTTCTACGCAGGTATCCACAATATCATCCGCTACCACGATCTCGATTTTCACCTTTGGCAGGAAGTCGACCATATACTCTGCACCGCGATACAGTTCGGTATGGCCTTTCTGACGGCCAAAACCTTTGACTTCAGTCACCGTCATGCCGGTAATACCGACTTCGGCTAACGCTTCACGGACATCATCCAGTTTAAACGGCTTAATGATCGCATCAATTTTTTTCATAAACGTTAACCCTTACCAATTTTTACGGCCAAAGCCAGATGTGATCGGATAGCGCCGATCCTTACCAAAGTTCCGAGCAGTGATCCGCGGACCTACCGGAGACTGCCGACGCTTATATTCGTTAATATCAACCAAGCGGATAACCTTACGAACAATCGCTTCATCAAAACCTTCAGCCACCAGTTGCTCAACAGACATATCATGCTCAACATAACCGTCAAGGATCTTATCCAAAACCGGATATGGCGGCAGGCTGTCTTCATCTTTCTGATCCGGTGCCAGCTCAGCTGAAGGTGGGCGGTCAATCACTCGCTGAGGAATAACGTACGAACGAGTATTACGATATGACGACAGTTTAAACACGAGCGTTTTTGGTACATCTTTTAAAACATCAAACCCACCCGCCATATCACCATAGAGCGTCGAATACCCTACGGCAATTTCACTTTTGTTACCGGTGGTTAATACCAGACTGCCGCGTTTATTCGATAGCCCCATCAGAATCACACCGCGACAGCGCGCCTGTAGATTCTCTTCAGTGGTATCTCGTTTGGTATTAGTAAACATCGGCGCTAGCTGCGCCATAAAGGCATCAAAAATAGGTTCAATAGAGACTACGTCAAACTCAACGCCTAATATCTCCGCTTCTTCCCGCGCATCTTCGATACTGATTTCCGCGGTGTAGCGGAATGGCATCATCACCGCCTGAACTTTATCTTTGCCTAAAGCATCAACCGCAATAGCTAACGTCAGTGCTGAATCAATACCGCCAGAGAGCCCAAGAATAGCGCCTTTAAAACCATTTTTGCTGACATAATCTCGTACAGCTAACACTAAAGCATCATAGATTAAGGAAAGATCTGAACGTTGCTCTGGCAACGCCATCGCTTCGATTTTATCGTCGGTAAACTTAACCTGCTGCGTTTGCTCACTAAAAGCAGCCAGCTTATGCGTCATGTTGCCCGTTGCATCGAATACTTTGGAACAACCATCAAAGATCAACTCATCCTGCCCACCAATCTGATTGAGATACACCAGAGGTAAATGGGTACGATGGCAATGTTCTGATAACAGTTGATTACGAATATAAGGCTTTTCACGGTTATACGGTGAGGCATTAATCGACAGAATCATATCGACGTTAGCCGCTTTCAACGCATCAACCGGGCCATTAAACCACAGGTCTTCACAAATCAGTAAACCCAGGCGATAGCCTTTGAACTCAACAAAGCAGCTTTTATCGTCGGCAGTAAAATAACGTTTTTCATCAAATACACCGTAATTTGGTAGCTGTTGTTTGAAGTAACGCGTGACCAAACTGCCCTGCCAAAACATCGATAATGCATTGTATATATGACCGTTTTCCCGCCATGGGTGACCAACAATGATAGCAACATCAGTAGAGGCAGCCTGCAATCGGGCTAACTGTTGATCGCAGCGCTGATAGAGATCATCACGGTAAAGTAAATCTTCCGGTGGATATCCGGTCAATGCCAATTCAGAAAACATCACCAAATCAGCGCCAGCCTGCTGCTGCTCGCTGACGGTCTGTAACATGCGGTTAGTGTTACCTTCAATATCACCAACCAACCAATTTAACTGCGCTAATGCGATAGAGAGAGCTCTGCTCATATCAATTCACTGTTCGCTATCAGGTTAAGTAGGCGGCAGTATAAATGACTGTCGCCTGAATTAAAAAAGAAAACCTTACTCTTTAAAATCATTCGCATCTAATTCATGACGCGATAATAGCTTATAGAATTCGGTTCTGTTTCTACCGGCCATACGGGCTGCGTGAGTCACGTTTCCTTTGGTCATCTGTAACAGTTTGCGTAAGTAAACCAACTCAAACTGATTACGCGCTTCGGCAAACGTTGGCAGTGCCGTATTTTCCCCTTCCAGCGCCTGCTGTACCAAAGCTTCGTTGATAACCGGCGTGCTGGTTAACGCCACACACTGTTCAATCACGTTAACCAACTGCCGAACATTACCTGGCCAGCTAGCGGTCATTAAACGTTTCATGGCATCGGTTGAAAAACTACGGACAAACGGCTTATGGCGTTTAGCAGACTCACGTAATAAATAATCGGCTAATAAAGGGATATCCTCAGCACGCTCATTTAACGCCGGTATTTTGAGGGTTACCACGTTTAAACGGTAGTAAAGGTCTTCGCGAAACTCCCCTTTAGCCATCGCTTTGGGTAAATCACGGTGCGTAGCAGAAATAATGCGGACATCGATATCCAAATCGCGATTGCTGCCCAGAGGACGAACTTTACGCTCTTGTAATACACGCAACAGTTTTACCTGTAAAGGCAGCGGCATATCACCGATTTCATCCAGAAACAGCGTGCCCCCGGTGGCCGCCTGAAACAAACCATCCCGGCTACTGACTGCGCCGGTAAAAGCGCCTTTAGCATGACCGAATAACTCTGATTCCAGCAATTGCTCCGGTAATGCACCGCAGTTAATGGCAATAAAAGGCTTATTCGCTCGAGGGCTGGCGCTATGTATGGCTTTCGCCAGAACTTCTTTACCGGTACCGCTCAAACCATTAATTAACACGCTAACGTCGGACTGTGCCACCATTTTTGCTTGTTCAAGCAAACGCAGCATAATAGGACTGCGCGTCACAATATCTTCCCGCCAACTTTCATCTCCGGCAGGAATTTTCATCGCCAGCGCCTCATCAATCGCTTTGTATAACGCATCGCGATCGACAGGTTTAGTCAAAAAGCTAAATACCCCTTGCTGAGTTGCCGCGACGGCATCCGGGATAGAACCATGAGCAGTGAGGATAATGACCGGCATACCTGGCTGATGCTTTTGAATTTCATTAAACAGCGCCATACCGTCCATTTCGTCCATGCGCAAATCGCTAATCACCAGATCGATTTGCCCACGCCCCAAACGACGCAATGCTTCCTGACCACTTTCGGCGGTTGTGACATTGAAGCCTTCGCTGGTTAAACGCATGCCCAGCAGCTTTAATAAGCTGGGGTCGTCATCAACCAGCAATAGGTTGGCAGGCTTACGCTGTGTCATATCCCCAAAACTCCTTATAACGGCTTATTTCTGTGCCGGTTGTGCATCAGGTTTGGTTGCTGCCGATCCGGCAGAAGGTACAACCGGCTTAGAATTCTCATCATTAACTTGTGGCTTAGATGGTTGGCTTTTCTCAGCTCCAGAAACCTCAGATGCAACGGGTTTCTTGGTGGCAACGGATGCCGCTGGTTTTTCCGACTCTGCTGGCTTAATCTGCTCAACGGGCTTTTCTTTCTTGGCCTCGGGCACCACTTTTTGTTCAGAACTAACCTGCGCAGGTTTTATTTCACCGCCACTCTCAGCAACGCTATTATGGGAAGCGCCATCCCCAGGTGAGACTTTACGCGAGGAAAGCTGACGCTCAATATCGGTCAAATTCTCCAGCTTACGCGTCGTCTCATTCAGCTGATGCTTAGTTTCCTGTAGCTGATTATGCATCGCTTCAATTTGTGTATCGCTACTCTCTTTAAGACGCTGATGGCGAGCCCGCTCATCAAAGAGGTTTAGCTCAAGCGTTTGTTCATCATTCCATAACAGAATTAGCGGATAAACATTGGCCGGATACATCGCTCGATAATTTTTCAACTGTTCCAGCGCATTGCGACGTTCTGAATGGGCAGCATCAAGCCGCGACAACAGAATGGCTCGCTTCAACACCCCATCCCATTTAGTAATTTCATAACTATAAGACTGAATACGCGCTTGAGATAGGGTCAACGAGCGGGTACAGTCAATCAAACGTAACCAATACAGTGAATTACTATTGGTTTCATCGTCCTGCCCCTTCCAAATATTGCCGTCACAGCTTACTCGAGAGTAATCACTCACTTTATTGATGGGTGCTTCATAGACCATCGTACCTGACGCGCTGTCACCGACTCCCTGATGACCACAACCCGCTAGCATTACCGGCGTAGCCAATGCGGCTAACAGTAACGTTTTCCGTAATATCCCTGCAGACTTTATCACCGTCACTAGATCTGGCAACTCAATGATAGTTTTATCTTTTTTAGTAAACCTTGTAGGCATTATGCATTATTTCTCAGCAATTAACGGTAATTCAATACGAAAACACACATCCGCATAGTCAACATCGACCAACAGCAACTCACCATCCATTTGGCGCAAACAATCACGAGCAATACTTAGCCCTAAACCACTACCTTTGACCGCACCTTTTCTCTGGCGGCTCCCTTGATAAAATGGTTCAAAAAGCATTGCCTGCTCTTGAGGAAGTATTTTCTCCCCGGTATTGGCGACCTCAATTTGAATGGACTGTCCGACTTGACGGCTAATAATCCAAATGGTACCGGATTCCTCGCCATAGTGCACTGCATTGGAGTAGAGATTATCAAGAACCCGCATTAATAGTACAGACTCCGCCCAACAGTGAGTTTGTGCTAACTGACATTCTGTACGCATATATTTGGCACGAGCCGGTAAACTATGCGCAGAAATCACTGCGGAAGCCATAACCTGTAAGTCAATAAACTCTTTCTCTGTGCGGTTATCCGGTTGGTTACGGTTATAGTCCAACAGTTGTTCAATCAACTGTTGTAAGTGCCTGCTACTCTTATCCAGTATCGATACCACTTCTTTCTGATCCTCGGTTAACGGCCCAACCACCTGATCGAGTAACAGTTCGGTTCCTTCACGCATACTGGCTAATGGCGTCTTAAGCTCATGGGAAATATGACGCAAAAACTCATGACGTTGAGACTCCAACCACGATAGTCGTTCACTCAGCCAAACAATACGCTGCGCCAGCGACTGTATTTCACGCGGTCCGTTAAAAGATAAAATATGACTTAACGACTTCCCCTCTCCCAGCCGATTAATCATGCGTTCAACCCGTTTCACCGGCCCGATAATCATGCGGGTAAACAGGAAAACCAGAAAGACGCTGAGCAGGAAAAGTAACAGAGCCTGTTGGCCGAAGAAGTAACCTTTATCAGCAATCGCCTGTTGAAGTTTTTCACCCCGAGAATAAATAATCGCTCGCGTTGCCTGAACCATTTCAGTATTAGAACGGGAAAAGTTCACTAACAGCCCGGATGAGGTATCATCCGGCCCGCTATTTTTACAATGAATTTCAGACAGTTCAGCAAGCTGTTTTTGCAGCGTTTTATAATAATTTTGATTTGGTAAAATAGCGGCGTGAACATCAAGCATTTCAGAATATTGCTGGCGCTGATTCAAATACAAAGATTCCAGCGTCTTATCGCCCAGCACGCAATATTGCCGATAACTACGCTCCATGCTCACCGCGAGGTTAGTCATCGCTTCGCTACGCCGAGCGTCTTTCAGGGTGGTGTTATTGATATCTGCCGCTTGTGCACTGAGTAAGTCCAGACTTTTATAGGCCTGATAGGCCAAAATCAGCAATGGTAAAAGCACCAGCAGGAAAGCCAGCAACACAAGTTGACGAAGAGAATGGGGAAAATGACTAAACTTTTTCAACGCGATACTCTCATGGTAAATCAATCGTTAACGATGCTAACTGACCTTGATTGAAGAAAATAGCGTTTTTACTGATTTGACCAAAGATTTTCTTATCATCATCGGTATGAACGGTTAGCTATTGGGTTCTTTATCCCAAATTGGACTGCGTATTTTCTCTAGCCCAAAAAAAAGCACTTAACCAATCATTGGTAAGTGCTTAACGAATATCGTTTATTTGTTACGTTTATTCCCAAAGGATGCATAACATCCTTTGGGAGGAATACGTGGATGTCCTGAATGTTCATCTTCTGGGTGATGAAGGATAACCTGTCATCGGTAGACTTGATGAATAACATCCTTATGTGTCTGAAATTGATGAAGCTCTGTTCATCACGGCTAGACACAGGCTGGTACCTCACTCAACGTGTCGTCTGAAGTTTGATAAGCTGCCGTAGCAGTTAATATCTGTTTGGTAGACGATAGGTACCATGGCTTTGGCATCATTCTGAGGCTTATGTAGTTCCACTTTAGGGCTCTGACATAAAAAGTTGAATGAGCGACGATATACATAATGCACGTTGCATGCCAAGTTTTCAAAATAAGTATTAATACATTGATAAACATTGGGTTTTATTTAATTTAACTTTAATCCATTCAGGTAATCTACTGATTGAATAGCCCGAGCATGATAAAACCATCGAGTTTTGTCTCTAAAAGCAGACACTCTTTAACAACTCTTATTTTTATCTTAATAATCAATTGATTAAATGTCTCCAATTTGCGACACCAAAATAAGCTGATTGTCTGCATTTGCCAACAGGTCTATGCCGTCATCTTGGAAAAAGCCGGAATGACGGACTAAATAAATCATTGCACATAGAGTAAAAAAGCTTAACCAACATGGCGACTTACGCCGCCATTGAACACGCTAAAGCCACACAAAATAACAACTACGCCAACTGTTTACGTGCATTGCGGAATAAACGCATCCACGGGCCGTCTTCTCCCCACTCTTCTGGGTGCCAGGAGTTATTAACCGTACGGAAAACTCGCTCCGGATGAGGCATCATGATGGTAATTCGTCCATCCAGATTGGTAACGGCAGTTATACCCTCAGGCGAACCGTTTGGATTAGCCGGATACTGTTCGGTGATATGCCCAAAATTATCCACATAACGCATCGACACTAAACCTGACTGCACCAGCGAATTCAAATGCTGAGGATCGCGAACTTCAACTCGGCCTTCACCATGAGAAACTGCAATTGGCAAACGTGACCCTTCCATCCCTTGCAAAAGCAATGATGGGCTACGAGTGACTTCTACCAAGCTAAAGCGCGCTTCAAAACGATCCGACAGGTTACGTACAAAACGCGGCCAATACGTAGCACCCGGGATCAGCTCACTCAGGTTAGACATCATCTGACAGCCGTTGCACACACCTAATGCCAATGTGTCCTGACGGTTAAAAAAGGACTCAAACTGATCGCGTACCCGCTGATTAAACAGAATCGATTTGGCCCACCCCTCACCTGCACCCAATACGTCCCCATAGGAGAAACCACCACAGGCAACCAGAGTATGGAAGCTATCCAGTCCGATATTGCCGGCCAGTAAATCACTCATATGCACATCGATAGCATCAAAACCGGCACGATGAAATGCTGCGGCCATCTCAACATGGGAGTTCACCCCTTGCTCACGTAACACCGCCACTCTTGGACGCTGCTGACCAATGATATAAGGTGCGGCAATATCTTCCTGAGGGTTAAACGTCAGCTTAACGTTCAGTCCGGGATCGTCTGGATTTTGTTTAGCCTGATGCTCAGCATCAGCGCATTCAGGGTTATCACGCAGTCGCTGCATCTGCCATGTGGTTTCAGCCCACCAGACTCTCAACGTTTGACGACTTTGTTGATAAACCGGCTGTCCATTGTAACGAATGTCAATCTGATCCCCGGTGACTGCCTGACCAATATGATGAACACAATCAGATAAACCGAACTCCGCCAGACAAGCTTCAACTTGCGGCAGTTTATTCTGAGCAACCTGAATAACCGCTCCCAGTTCTTCATTAAACAGCACTGATAGCATATCCTGATCCAGTGATTTTAGATCCAGCGCCAATCCGCAGTGGCCAGTAAACGCCATTTCAGCCAGCGTCACCAATAACCCACCGTCAGAGCGGTCGTGATAGGCAAAAATCGCGCGGTTTGCCACTAATGATTGCATGGCATTGAAGAAAGCAGCCAGTTTGTCAGCACTGTGAACATCGGCGGGTTTATCCCCTAACTGACGATAAACCTGAGCCAATGCCGTCGCACCCAAGCCATTACGTCCTTCACCGAGATCGATAAGTAACAGCACGTTATCGCCTTTATCGGTACGTAGCTGAGGCGTTACCGTATTGCGAACGTCTTCAACACGCGCAAAAGCAGTAATCACCAGCGATAATGGCGATGTCATCTCTACCGTTTCATTGCCTTGTTGCCAACGGGTTTTCATCGACATTGAATCTTTACCCACCGGAATGGTAATACCCAACGCCGGACAAAGTTCTTCACCCACCGCTTTGACTGCTTCATACAAACCGGCATCTTCCCCCGGATGGCCTGCTGCCGACATCCAGTTAGCGGATAGTTTAATCCGCTTCAATTCACCGATCTGAGTAGCGGCAATATTGGTTAGCGCTTCGCCAACCGCCAATCTGGCTGAAGCGGCGAAGTTAAGCAATGCCACCGGTGAGCGTTCACCTAACGACATGGCTTCACCATAATAGCTATCATAACTAGCAGTGGTCACCGCGCAGTCGGCCACAGGAATCTGCCATGGACCAATCATCTGATCCCGCGCAACCATACCGGTTACCGTACGATCGCCAATAGTGATTAAAAATGTTTTTTCCGCGACGGCCGGTAAATGAAACACTCTCTTTACCGCTTCTGGCAAAGAGATATCGGTACGAACCAGAGGTTGTCCCTGAGTATTGAGGGTTTTAACATCCCGAACCATTTTCGGCGTTTTACCCAGCAAAACATCCAGCGGTAAATCAATCGGAGTATTATCAAAGTGGCGGTCATGCATCGTTAGCTGCTGTTCTTCCGTCGCTTCACCAATTACGGCATAAGGCGCTCGTTCACGGCGACAAATACGGTCAAATAACGGTAGCTGCTCGGGAGAAACCGCTAACACGTAACGTTCCTGAGATTCATTACACCAAACTTCTAATGGGCTCATACCCGGTTCATCATTCAATATATCGCGCAGTTCAAACTTACCACCGCGCCCACCGTCGCTGACCAATTCCGGCATAGCATTGGATAGCCCACCAGCACCAACGTCATGAATAAACAAAATCGGGTTTTTATCGCCAAGCTGCCAACAGCGATCGATAACTTCCTGACAGCGACGCTCCATTTCCGGGTTATCACGCTGTACTGAAGCAAAATCCAAATCCGCATCAGACTGACCAGACGCCATAGATGATGCAGCGCCGCCGCCAAGGCCAATATTCATGGCCGGCCCACCCAGCACAATCAGTTTGGCTCCCGGAGTAATTTCGCCTTTCTGCACATGATCCGCACGGATATTACCGATACCGCCAGCCAGCATGATAGGTTTATGGTATCCGCGAAGCTCCTGACCATTATGACTGGTCACCTGCTCTTCATAGGTACGGAAATAACCCAGTAGCGCAGGGCGACCAAATTCATTATTAAACGCAGCGCCACCCAGTGGCCCTTCCGTCATAATATCTAATGCCGTCACAATGCGTTCTGGTTTGCCAAAATCCTGTTCCCACGGTTGTTCAAAACCGGGAATGCGCAGATTCGATACCGAGAAGCCAACCAAACCCGCTTTGGGCTTCGCCCCGCGACCAGTTGCACCTTCATCACGGATTTCACCACCTGAACCGGTAGCCGCTCCCGGCCATGGCGATATGGCTGTCGGGTGGTTGTGAGTCTCAACTTTCATCAAAATATGGACGGCTTCCTGATGATAGTCATATACACCAGAATCTGGTTGAGAGAAGAACCGTCCCACCTCTGAACCTTCCATCACCGCAGCGTTATCTTTATAGGCAGACAATACGTAATCAGGCGTCTGCTCATAAGTATTTTTAATCATTTTGAACAATGACTTTGGCTGGCTCTTTCCATCGATAATCCAGTCGGCATTGAAAATTTTGTGGCGACAATGCTCTGAGTTCGCCTGAGCAAACATATACAGTTCAACATCCGTGGGATTACGTTTCAGACGGGTGAAAGCATCCACCAGATAATCAATTTCATCCGATGCCAATGCCAGGCCTAATTTTTCATTCGCCGTTTCTAATGCCTGACGGCCTTCGGTCAATAAATCAATCACCACCAATGGTGTCGGTTGATGCTGAGAAAATAACGCTTTTGCCTGCAACAGCTCGGTAAACACAGACTCCATCATCCGATCGTGCAATAAATCAGCCAATGTATGCCATTGAGTATCTGACAGTGATTCAGACTGAATATAGTAGGCGATACCCCGCTCTAAGCGGTGAACCTGAGTTAAACCACAGTTGTGGGCAATATCCGTCGCCTTGGATGCCCAAGGAGAAATCGTTCCTGGTCGCGGAGTAACCAACAGCAGTCGCCCCTGCGGCTCATGTTCTACCAACAACGGACCATACTTTAGCAACCTTTTTAACTTCGCAAGCTCATCCGTAGATAGTGGGGAGGTTAAATTAGCGAAATGAATATATTCAGCATAGATAGCGCTAACCGGTAACTGAAGATCCTGACAGAGTGACAATAACTTGGTAATACGAAAAGCTGATAAAGCGGGAGAACCACGCAAAATTTCCATAGTCTAATTTCTCTGGTCGAAGGCTAAACGGAAAAAACTGCCCCCATTATAGAGAATCAAACACGATGACGAAACCGTTTGCGTAGCTATTATTTATCCAGTGGCTGACTCACCAACAAAACATAGTATTTGCTATGTTGCGTGCAGTTTAGCAAAATGCCTACTGATGAATTGGGTACATCCTGCTTTTTAAACCAAGATAAATTAAGAATTTCATTCAATAACAAATAGCTGAACGAAACAATTCAGACTTGAGCGATTTCAACACCCATAAATGCTTAGCTCTCTTCGTATTCAGCAAAAATTTCATTTTTAGAGAACGCTATTTGAAGCCATTAAAGATTAACTATCTATTTATTGGTGCTGTAACCCTGATGCTTGCTGTGGCTTTATGGCCTGCCTTGCACTGGCGTAACGACGACAGCACCCAGTTACAAAAAATAAAAGAGCGTGGTGTGCTAAATATCGGCACGCTTAACGTTGCGCCTTATTACTACAAAAGCAGTAATGGCGTAGGTGGCCTCGACTATGAGCTGGCCAAGATGTTTGCTGACTATCTGGGCGTTAAGCTTAATATAGAAACTAAACACAGCATCACTAATCTGTTTACCGAACTGGAAAACGGTAACGCCGATATGCTGGCTGCCGGACTGATTTTTAACCCGGAACGGATGAAAGAGCTTAATGTTGGCCCAGCCTATTACTCCGTTTCACAACAGTTAGTCTATCGCCAGAATACCCCCCGACCTCAGTCATTAGATAATATTAAAGGCGGTCTGACCGTGGTATCAGGTTCGGCCAGCATCTCAACGTTACATCAGTTGAAAAAGAGCAAATACCCACAGCTTACCTGGCGCGCCACTTCATCTTATTCTTCCGTAGAATTATTAAAACAGGTCGCCGAAGGAACGCTCGATTACACCATTGCTGATTCAGTCACCATTGCCATCATTCAACGCTTCTCACCTAATTTAGCGGTGGCGTTTGACGTGACCGAAGAAGAGCCGGTTATGTGGTATATGCGCAAAACTGATGATAATAGTCTCAATGCAGCCATGCTGGATTTTTTCAATCAGATTACTGAAGATGGCTCGTTATCAAAACTGGAAGAGAAATATCTTGGACACGTAGGAGAGTTTGACTATGTCGATACCAAGACTTTCCTGAGCGCGATTGATAATGTTTTGCCAACGCTTAAGCCTCTATTTGAGAAATATGCGAAAGAGATCGATTGGCGTTTAGCCGCAGCTATTGCCTATCAGGAATCACACTGGAACCCAACGGCTACCTCACCAACCGGGGTGCGGGGCATTATGATGTTAACCAGAAACACGGCAGACTCCTTAGGCGTCACCGATCGTCTCGATCCTGAACAGAGCATCCGCGGTGGTATTGCTTATCTGGAGCAGCTGATGGAGAAAATTCCGGCCACCATTCCAGAAGAGGAAAAAATCTGGTTTGCGCTGATCGCTTATAATATGGGCTTTGCCCATATGCTAGATGCCAGAAGCCTGACATCCAAGCAAGGTGGCGATCCGGATAGTTGGGCTGACGTTAAAAAGCGGCTGGCCATGCTCACTCAAAAACAATATTACTCTCAAACGCGTTACGGTTATGCGCGCGGCTATCAGGCCTATCAGTTTGTGGAGAATATTCGCCGTTATCAAATCAGTTTGATGGGCTATCTTGAAGAAAAAGAGAATCAAACGGCTAAGGCGCTGTTAGCCGCCGCTAAAGAAGCCGAAATGGGGTCGTCTTATCCAACGGTAAACCCCAAGCTCATTCAGCAAAAACATCCACGCCAGCCAGAAAAATAACCTCTATTAACGTAGAATTTGGTTCAGCTTCTTTTGCATTTTTATCTGTTCGCGACGACGTTTAAAAAAATCACTCAAATACGTTGAGCAAACATCCGCCATAATACCCGATGTCACTTCCACATGATGATTCATCCCCGGATGCCCCAAAATATCCAGTAATGAGCCCGCAGCGCCTGTCTTTAAATCGCTGGCACCATATACCAGCCGTTGGATACGGCTATGCACCATGGCACCGGCACACATAACACAAGGCTCCAGCGTCACATATAGCGTGGTGTTCAACAAACGGTAATTCTGTAATACCTGTCCGCCCTGTTGTAGAGCCATAATCTCTGCGTGCGCCGTTGGATCGTGCCGAACGATGGGTCTATTCCATCCCTCGCCAATCACTTCATTATCCAATACCAATACCGCACCAACCGGAATTTCACCTTCTTGGTCTGCTCGTTCAGCAAGTTTCAGCGCATAGCGCATCCAGTCTTCATCACTGTAATGCGAAGTCATCATCAATCACTCTATTTTCTATATCAATCAAAAATAATTATTCGGAAATGGAAAGGCTAATCCAGCTGTTTCAGATTACCCTGACTATCCACACGCCAACGGTGCTGACATAAAGCTAAAACCGGATCGTCCTGCACACTATCGCTATAACCACTGTATAATGTTAATGGTTTACCTAAACGCTGTTCAAGCTGAACCACCTTCTCTTTACCTAAACAGCGCATGGTAATCATCCAGCCACCATAGCGATAAACCATCTGACTACCCACTAAATTCACTTTGGACAAGAAAAACGAATCGCCATACACCTCTTCAACCAAATGCTGAGGAGAGCCCGTCAATAACCAGACGCTGGTATTATCATCACTCAAATATTCAGCTAACCGCTCTTGTACCGCAGGAAATGGCACCACCCGTTGTTTAAAATCCTGAACAAACTGCTGTTCCAAATACTTTAATTGTTGTTCATGATGGCCCGCAGTTATCGCCCATATTGCCAAACTTACCGGCCAACGACAGTTGCGCCCACCAATCCATAATCCTAAATAAATCACCGGCAAGAGTGGAATTAAAATCACCAGATTGATCGGCAAACGGCGGATTAAATAGCGAACAAAGCTACCAAACAAATCCTGCTGATGTAACGTACCATCCAGATCAAAAAATACGATACGCTGCTGTGAATGATGATGAGTTGGCAAGCTGGCTCCCGATACTTCATTAATAGAAAGTTATACCATTTCAACGGCGTTAATTATGAGCTGAGTATATCGCTTCTCTGGTTATTTATCTTTGATAAAAGTTACCCACTTAGCAACCCGAATACGTCTGCCTGCACACATTATTACGGGTGCGCTAAGAATGCTTTTACGCGATGCCAAACCGCCGAGAAAGAGATGCGCTATTCGTTCGGTAAAGACAGTGCTCAATACAAAGATCGCTGGTGTCAGAAGCGCTCGACTGGACGAATCATCACGTTATAGTCGCCTCCTCTTGCTTATTAAGCGTATAATCATCGCAGAACAACCCAGTGTTTAACTAAACCTGGATAGCTAGAATTTTAGGTAACTGATTAAAATGGCGTTATTGATCACCAAGAAATGTATCAATTGTGATATGTGCGAACCAGAGTGTCCCAATCAGGCGATCTCTATGGGCTCCGAGATTTATGAGATCGATCCCGATCTTTGTACAGAATGCATTGGTCACTATGATGAACCCACCTGTATGAAAGTTTGCCCGATTGATAACACCATTATTCACGATCCAGCCCACCCGGAAAGCAATGAAGCCCTGTGGGATAAATTCGTATTATTGCACCATTCAGATAAGCTCTAACGATTAACGGGCATAATCTATACAGGCAAAAAGGGACGCTTAAGCGTCCCTTTCTTTATACGATTCAACCAAAAAACTTTATTTAGCAGAATTCTGACGCCACCATTCCGCCAGTAAAATTCCCGTAGCAACGGAAACGTTCAGGCTTTCTACATTGCCAGTACCATCGATAGAAATACTCATATCGCTCTGCTTCATCGCAACATCAGATAAACCATCGCGTTCTTCACCCAGTACCAATACCGTCTTAGCTGGCAGAACCGCCTGAGACAGCGACGTTCCTTTATGACTGGATGTCGTAATGATGGTATAACCCGCACGACGGAAAGCGTCCAACGCCTCAGGGAAATCATCAATACCAATTGCCGTCAGGTGTTCAGCTCCACCTTCTGCAGTACGAATTGCGGCACCTGACTCCAGCATGCCAGGATCGCGCAGTAGCACGCCTTTAACGCCAAAGTGAGCACATGAACGCATCATGCCGCCTAAGTTATGCGGATTACCGACATTTTCCAGTGCTAACACACAGTCTGTTTTCGACGCTTTGGCCAAATAATCCGCCACGGTTAAGCCAGTACGTTTCTTGATTAGAAAGCAGACACCACCGTGATGTTCAGTACCGGAAACCTTGATTAGCTCTTCTTCTTCAACCACATGGTAGGCTTTGCGATTAGCAGCCATCCAGCGCAGAGCCTCTTTGAACCGAGGGGTAACTGACTGAATAAAATAGGCGCGAACAATCGCCTCCGGACGGCTCTGAAACAGTGCCTGACACGCGTTCTCACCATAAACTTTGGTTTCTTGTTCGCGCTGCCGGCGAAGCTGAGCTGGGTCGATCTGACTTTTGCCAGAAATACCGCCATGATCAAAAGGCTCTGGCTCACTGGCATCCTGAAGTCTGGCTTGCCATGGAGAACGCGGTGGTTTTTCATTGGCGCTGCGAACTGGGCGGCGTGGACGATCGTTGTCTCCCCAACGTGCATTTTTATCACCGCGGCTATCGCCTTTATTACCGGCACGGTTTTTGTCAGAGCGTTTATTGCTCTTTTCATCTTTATTGTCGTCACTGCGGACGTACATTACTTTAACTTTACCGTTCTTACCGCTAAAAGAGTCACTCATACTATATCTCCACTTCCACCATCGCATCCGGCGCGCAGATTAACTGATGTTCTGCCGGTAAGCCACTAATGATCGGCTAAAAGCCTAAATCTATTATAACCATCGACAAAATCACATTGTGATGGTTAACAATTTGTACATAATTAATAAAATCATTGAACAATTTTACCGAGGTTCAGCATGAATACCCTTTGCCCTTCCTGTCTGGCTACCAACCGCATTCCTGACGACCGTCTACAGGACGATGCTAAATGTGGTCGCTGTGGACATGCGCTTTTTGATGGCGAAGTCATCAACGCAAACAAAGCTTCACTCGATTCATTATTAAAAGACGACCTTCCCGTTGTCATCGATTTCTGGGCACCTTGGTGTGGCCCATGCCGTAGTTTTGCCCCGATCTTTGAAGATGTTGCTCAAGAAAGGGAAAGAGAACTTCGCTTTGTTAAAATCGATACCGAAGCAGAACAAGAGCTCAGCGCCCGTTACGGTATCCGTAGTATACCTACCATTATGGTATTCAAGAAAGGACAACGTATCGATATGTTGAATGGCGCATTACCTAAAGAGCCTTTTAACCAATGGTTAGATGAAGTTTTAGCCAAAAACAGCTAATTCAAACGTATCAATTTGCTGATAAAACAATATCTGAAGGGGCCATGGATACGTTATTATGCGCCCCTTATTCATTTTGTGTTTTACCCCGTATACAGCAAATAATTTTCAGGTAACTGCCAATGATCCCGGATTCCACCTTGCCACTCGTTACTAACAATGCAGTTCTGCGTTTACGGCAACAGAGACTTGCGCAGTCAACCCGCCCTTTTCGGGCTAGAGGGTGTCGAGTTATCCGCTGCGAACGCTGTCTGTTACCACAGGTTCATTGCCTATGTCATACCTTCTCCGGTATGAGCGCTGAATGCAGTTTTTGCCTGTTAATGTATGACACGGAACCACTCAAACCGAGCAATACCGGTAGACTTATCGCCGATATATTACCGGATACCCATGCTTTCCTTTGGTCACGTACTCACGTAGATCCTCAATTACTGGCGCTGTTATCCAATCCGGATTATCAGCCTTATGTCATCTTTCCAGCCTCTTATGCCACTCCCGATCGTGTAAGAACTCAGGTTGAAAAGCAGAATAATAAGCGTCCGTTATTTATTATTCTCGATGGTACCTGGACCGAAGCCAGAAAGATGTTTCGCAAAAGTGCCTATTTAGATAACTTGCCCGTGCTCTCTATCGCCAACGATGAAGAATCTGATTACGGTCTACGAGAAGCCAGCAACAAAGAGCAGCTTTGTACCGTTGAAGTTGCAGTTAAAATTCTTCAGCAGGTAGGTGAGTCAAACGTTTCACAAAGCCTTCTCCATTACTTTTCTGATTTCAAACAGCGCTATCTGGCCGGCAAAGCAAACCGGAGTCTTGAAGACTATATTGCCTTTTCGACCAAAAACGATTCAGCTGACTGATTATTGAGCATTTTTAATGGTGATAAATATCAATAAGATGAAATGAGCACGAGTGAAATTCTGTTATGTTAACGACAGTTTTGTCATATTCACGCGGTTTTTTGGTCACATTCACGGGAAGTGATGGTAGTATTACACGATCCGACTATTACAATTTTGCTCGTTATGGTTTTACCATAACCCAACAAGAGAAGAATGCACTGTGATGTTGTCATCATTTAAACGTAAGAAATCTCAACAACACCTTGCACAATTGCCTAAAATATCCCAACAAATTGATGATATTAAAGTATTGTCAAGTCCTGGAGATTACCGCGCTGCTTTACTGGACTTAATCAGTCGTGCAGAGCAACGTATCTATCTGATCGCCCTTTATCTGGAACGTGATGATGCAGGCGCTGATATCCTATCTGCGATCTATCAGGCTAAAATGCGTCGACCGGAGTTAGAGGTTGCGATACTAGTAGACTGGCATCGTGCTCAACGAGGAAGAATCGGGGCAGTTGCTGAAAGTACCAATGCTGATTGGTACTGCAAAATGGCTGAGCAGCATCCAGGAATCAACGTTCCGGTATATGGTATTCCGGTTAACACCCGTGAAGCATTGGGCGTCCTGCATTTAAAAGGCAGTATTATCGATAATACCGTTGCCTATACCGGTGCCAGCGTTAATGATGTGTATCTGCATCAACACGACAAATATCGTTATGACCGCTATCAGTTTATAACAAATCCGGCCTTAGCACAGAGCATGGTTAACTATGTTAAGCAGCATTTGCTAACCGCTGAAGCGGTGCATAATCTGGACTGCCATAATCGTCCGCGCAGCCCAGAAATTAAAAATGATATAAAGAAGTTCAGACAAAGCCTGCGTGTGCAGGGATATCAATTTGAAAATAGCGCAACCAACGAGCAGCTATCAGTCACACCGCTGGTTGGCTTAGGACGCCATAGTCCCCTGAATAAAACGATCGATCGCCTGATGAATAGTACCGAGCACAAACTGACGCTTTGTACGCCTTATTTCAACTTACCCGCTCCACTCGTAAAAAATATTATTTCTTTGCTACGTCAGGGTAAGCAAGTTGAAATCATCGTCGGTGATAAAACCGCAAATGACTTCTATATTCCAGAAGATCAGCCGTTTAAGATTATTGGTGCTCTTCCTTATCTTTATGAAATTAACCTGCGTCGCTTTGTCACTCGACTACAGCGTTACGTTGATCAAGAGCTGCTAACCGTTCGGTTATGGAAAGATGAAGATAATACTTATCATCTTAAAGGTATCTGGGTTGATGATGAATGGCAGCTAATTACCGGTAACAACCTTAATCCACGCGCATGGCATCTCGATCTGGAAAATGCCATCCTGATTCACGATCCTTTAGGTGAGCTGAAAGAAGCGCGCTTGCGTGAACTGGAATGTATCCGCACCCATACCTTTGTGGTTAATCATTACCAACAGTTACAGAGCATTCAGTTTTATCCGGTAAAGATTCGCAAGTTAATCCGCAGATTAAGGCGAATCCGAATTGATAAGCTTATCAGCCGAATTCTCTAATCTCTCGCTCAGACAAAAAAGCGCCTATTAAGGCGCTTTTTTGTTATTCCCTGCATATACATCGATTTCATATTATATCGATAGCTTGTCAAAAATCAGAATATCCATCTATTCAAGAAAAGTACCTGAAAATGCACTTCACACGCTTTTAGTGGAATTCTGTTGATAATTAATGTTAATTATCTCCGACATCAAAACCAAAAGGATATAAAAATGAAGTTAAAAACCCTATTCGGTGCAGTATTAATTCTTAGTTGCATGCAGGTTCAGGCTCGTAATATGGAAGCCATTCAGCAATCAGGAACGCTTAAAGTGGGTGTTCCAGGTGACTATGCTCCACTCGCTTACCGAAACGCTTCTGGTGCGCTTGAGGGATATGATATCGATATGGCTAATGCACTAGGTAAACATTTAAATCTAAAGGTAGATTTTGTCATTACCAGTTGGCCTAGCCTATCTAACGACTTAGCGGCCGATAAATTTGACGTTGCGATGGGTGGCGTTACTGCTACTGCAAAACGTGAAGCTGAATTTGGTCTGACAAAGCCCATTGTTGCCAATGGAAAAATTGCGTTGGCCAGTTGCGCTGTTGCTAAAGAATTACCAGACTTAGAAAAGATCGATCAACCTAAAGTAAAAGTCGTGGTTAATCCAGGAGGCACAAATCAAAGCTTCGTCGATAGCCATATCAAACAGGCTCAGGTGATTCGCGTTAAAGATAACTTTGATAACCTACAAGCCCTAAGAGATAAGACTGCAGATATCATGGTTACTGACCTGATTGAAGGGGATTACTATCAGAATAAAGAACCAAATGTACTTTGCATGGCAACAGAAAAACCTTTCGCTGGAACTGAGAGTTATAAAGTCTATATGATGAAAAAAGACAACGCCCAGCTCTTGGAAAGTATCAATACTTGGTTACAGGGTGAGACAAAATCTCAGTTAGCCAAGAAGTGGAAAATTCGCGAATAATCTATACTCCATCAAAGCCCTAATTTGAATTAGGGCTTATTGTTTAAGTGCTGAAAAAACGAATATAAAAAGTATTCTAAAAACTTATTCCCAAACGATTTTCCCTACTTTCTGATAATCATACTGACCCACAAATACATCATTCGAATGCTAGATAGGCTTGGTAGGCTATTCTTTCTCCCCCCTTCATCCTAGTGAAAACTGGGGCCAGTCCTTTAAGCCATGTATTAACCCGCTAGCTAAAACCGAGATCCCGGTTTCCACCGGGATGACGAGATTAATGACCAGAGAATAGAATTTGGAGCAATATCAATCATTCGAATGTAAATCTGAGGGAGAGACGGGCGTGGGGGCGTGGGGGTCGTAGCAGCTTTAGCTGCCGGAGTGCCCGTAGCGCGGCTAGGCCCGAAGCTCGCCCAGACTCAATACCTGCGCCCTCCTCGCTTGGGTTTTAGCTTAATAGCAGCTCTCGGCCTGAGGGCGAGATCCCAGCTTTCGCTGGGATGACGATACTCCTTACTCCTTACGAGCCAAGAAGTTCAACCACCCCAAAACGCAAAAACCCCCAGCTTTCGCTGAGGGTTATCACTTATTTGGAGCCTGGCAGTTCCCTACTCTCGCATGGGGAGACCCCACACTACCATCGGCGCTACGGCGTTTCACTGCTGAGTTCGGCATGGGGTCAGGTGGGACCACCGCGCTATCGCCGCCAGGCATATTCTGTATTGTAAACCGTCATGTCCGTCTCTCAACACACACAACCATTCACTTCAATCCGTTCACAAGCTGAAAATTCTCAATCAAAACACCTTCGGTGTTGTAAGGTTAAGTCTCACGGTTCATTAGTACCGGTTAGCTCAACGTATCGCTACGCTTACACACCCGGCCTATCAACGTCATGGTCTTTAACGTTCCTTTAGTGG
>NZ_FOLW01000020.1 GCF_900112475.1 Pragia fontium DSM 5563 = ATCC 49100
GATCACGTTCATTTATTAGTCAAGATCCCACCAAAGCTCTCAGTGTCAGAGGTAATGGGGCACTTGAAAGGAAGAACAGCGATAAGGCTGTTTAATAAATTTCCCTATTTAAGAAAGAAAAAGCTGTGGGGCAACCATTTTTGGGCGAAGGGCTATTGTGTAGATACCGTAGGTGTAAATGCAGAAATGATTCGTAAGTATGTTAAGTATCAAGAGAAACATGAACTTGAAGATAATCAATTAAGCTTAAAAGGGATGTGAAGCGAGGGCCCTATGGGTTCGAGCTTAGTACGCCCCTCAGGGGCGCCAAAGCAATGCCGCCTTCTATGAAGGCGGATTTTTACTCCATTCAATCCAACTACTCATCAAAAGCGAACGGATACATTCATATTCACCATATTTGACTGCTGATTGTCGCTAAAATACTGCTCATAGTTCATATACAGCGCCATATCATCGGTAAATAACCACTCCAATCCACTACCCACCATCACTACATCACGGGATAACGATACGCCATCCAGCGGCATATATTGGTTTAGTCCGGTGAAACTGGCGTTATAGCTACCGTTATCCTGCGCTATTGCACGTTGATAATGGGTTTGAGCCGTTAGATTGATTTTACCCTTATTACCCATATCCCAGCCGTAACCGGCACGAGTACCAACGCCAGCCTGCCAACGGGTAGTCGTTTGAGCGTTAGCCTGTAGTCCAAAACCTGACGCGCCCTCTTCTTTAAACGCATCCTGTTTCAGGCTGATATATTGGGTATCTACATAAGGGGTGAACTGCCAACCATCTTTCTTCATGCGATAACCCATTTCGCTACCCACATTGAAGTAACTGCCGCTCTGATCGCTTTGAACATTGGCTGACTGATTCCCCAGCCACAAGGTTCGTTTTTGCTGACCATCATAGTAGCCTGAAGCGATACGACCTGAGACATAGTAAGAATCAAAAATCTTACCGCCGTATAAAGAAGCTTCTCCTACAGTACCTGTACTACTCTCTGAGCCACGTTTCAAGCTACCGCTGGTGTCACTACGAGTCAGAGAGCTACCAATAAAGGTATTTTTATCCAGAAAGACATCCTGCCCCATTGCCCAACCATTCATATTGTAATTTACACCGGAAAAACCACCGCTGTTTAAACTACTCTGATAGTTGATATTACTTGTCCAGCCATTGCTTCTTGGTAAGTCCACCAATTGAGCGATATGGTTGGATATCTGACGGTTATTAACGTTAATCGCCTGCATGGTCATCGCCGTACTGGCGGCTGGAAGCTGACCAGAAAGACTTTCCAAAGAAGCCTGTGCCGCCTGAGCATTCGGAGCCTGTTGCACATTCGCTGCTCCGGCTAAAAACTCAGATTGTTTATAGTCAGCTGGAACCGGGGAATTCGCCTGTTGCTGATCTAACTGGGTAAATGCCTGTTCCAAACGAATAGCCCCTGCTGTTGCGGCAGCATTGTACTGAACTCCTTGCACGTTCGTTGCCTGCACACGCTGAATATCTAACCAAGCATTCTTGGCATCATAATTGACGTTTGCATCCAGAAACACCCCAGCTTCTTTAGTAAAAGTACTAAATTTACCATTCAAGCCTTGTTGTGCCGTTAGAACGTTCTGACGCTGTGTTGATGTCACATAACCCTGGGGTACCGCCAAGACATGAAGATCGCCAGCAACTGATGCTGACCCGGCGACATTGAGCGTCGATCCTAATACCAACGCTAACTGACCATTAGCTGTTTGAGTATAGTTATGGGCAAAATTAGTCTGGCCGTTCTGTAGCATAACGCGGCCCTGATTATTCACATTGCCGCCAACACGACGCACATTGAGTGTGCCAGCGTTACCGATGCTCACATCAGACATAATGCCTTTTTCTGATGCCAGCGTACCGCCTAAAATATTGGTGGTTCCGGTATAGCTGGCATTTTCAGTCAGCACCAATGTGCCGGTACCATTTTTGATTAACCCACCCGCACCGCTGATGGAGTTACTCCAGGTTGAGGTATAACCGCTAAACGAAACACTGACATCACCCCAGTCAAATTTAGCGGGTCCACGTACCGCAGCAGCGGTATTTAACATACCGTGACCAAATACCGCATCAATACCCGGAGCTCCAAGATCTGTCGCGGTACCTAATAAGGTTTGGCGCACCAAATCATTAGTAAAGTAAGGGAATGCTTGCCAGACCAATGCAGCAGCACCGGATACCTGAGGTGCGGCAAATGAAGTTCCAGACACCAAACTATTGTTTAACTCGCCGGTTTTTGAATCCTGATTAAGTACGCCGGTGGTGCCCGGAGCAACCAGACAATAATTCATGCTATTGCCGCAGGCATTAGCATAAGAGGCCAATTTATTTGGATTATTAATATCGACGGCACTCACCACTAACCAGCCTTTCTCCAATGCTTGAGAACCGGCAATTGTTGGTAAAGCGGCGATTTTATCTGGATTAGCATTAGAATCATTACCGCTCGCGAACACCACTAAGCCACCACGAGAGGCAATAAAATACTGATAGGCATTCACATAGTTATTGGTCGTTTTGGTGTCAGACAAATCCCAATCAGGCAAACTCCATGAGTTATTAATAATTTTAGCGCCGGCATTAGCGAGATCATAGTTAACCCTGGACAGTGAATAACCTTGAGTTCCTGCTGACGTTGGCGTATCGGAAATAATCCGTGCACTAACAATAGAGGCTTCTGGTGCAACACCGCCAGAGAAAGGCCCAATCCTACGCCCGGCAATAACCTGAGCCACCATCGTCCCGTGTCCCCGCACATCACCGACATTGGTGTTATTCGTCCTGGGATCCACATAACTCAAAGATTGAACAATTGCGCCCTGCAGATTCAAATTAGAAGTCAGAACCCCGCTATCAACCAACCCGATAATAATACCGGCACCGGTAAATCCAGACTCACGGGCCGCAGCGGTATTCGTCATAAACAAACTTTGGTTATAAATGTTACGTGAAATTGGTGCAGTCGGAGAAATTATAGATAGGTTATTTCCAGTTGGAGGTACACTCGTTTCACTGCTGCCGGTATTGCTACTTCCGCCACCGCCACCACCGCCGCCGCCACAAGCGGCAACCATCATTGCAAAAAGTGTATTCCCAGTTAGATATAAAGATTTTTGTACCACTTTATTTTTAGAGGACATAGAGAGTTCCTCAGGCTTTTAATAGCCCATTTTATAAGCAAGTTAAACACTCCTTGAATTCCGCAAATATCATTTCGGATTTCAGATATAAGTCATCCCTCCCCCTGCAAGCTTTCCCAAAGGCTTCGGAGATAAAACTTATGAATAACTATGTTAAGTTGCTTATTGACTAACCCTATCAAATAAGATGGCAACGACATTTTGATTGGTTATTCTACGCTTAATGCTAGACTTGGTTTTTTAAACCGTCAAATAACTAGGTCGGTTTTTTTACATTACATTAACAATAATATTTTCTTTTTGAATCAATACGATAATTATTTTTCGATGCTCTTCAGTCAAAATAAATAGCTTTAAAAATTAATAAAAACAGCAGATTACAATCCATTTATATCCAACATGGCCTTTTGATAAGCCCTAAAATAAAAAGGGCTTATATTTTAAAAGAGTAATGAAATATTCATTTCAAATAACTGAAATATCTTTTTTCATTAGTTTATCAATAACATAAATATTAAATAATCATTGTTTAAGATGAATTAACCAAAACTGTACTATTAGGCAGTACAACAAATTCATATTATGAAAACATTATTAGAATTAAAGATTCAGCAGAGCAATAAAATTGAATCTTTGCCTAAAGAATACACTCATAATTTCATATAAAAAATAATCGCCATTACGGCGATTATTGAATCGTTCAAGCAATAGCTAATTATTGAGTCTTAAAATGTCCGGCATGAGCTTTAATATCGCGATAAGGCAATATAGACCAGGTAGGATATTCACAAGAACGGGCAACGCGAGGAAATGACGGACTAAAATAGAGCCCTTTCTCAGTAAAATGCCAATTAACAAATTCCCAATACTCAACGGTACTGTAATCACACTCATCGCTGGCCTTCATTTGTTTAGGGTACAGCGCTTTCAACTTAGCCACTAGCCATGGAGCAAAAACGTGACTACGGTAGGCAGAAAATTCTTCAAAGCCCGTATCATCATTACCTTGCTGATTATAATAAACCGGTTCACCTTTTCCCAACCACAGCACATCTTCAAGCGCTAACTGATTACCAGTTTTTACATCCATATTAATGGGAGAATCAGCAAAATCCGGATGTGCTCCACCGCAGTAAAACTCAGTAAATACTGAAGCACTAATCACCGAAGATGAAAAATAGGTTGGCTTCACCGTTTGAGTGAAATCGGCCTGTCCAGCGCTGGAGAGCAATCCGCCAAACATACAACTATGGTAATCCACCACTTCACGCCACAGGCGCTCTTTCAACTGAACATTAACCCTGATCATCACATCCTGGGGATAGCCGGAAGTTAGCTCAAACATACGAATACCGGAAACCGGCTCTTTCAACCAGCGGAAACCATATCCCATAAACTGCTGCTCATTTTCCATGTTAAGCGGGGCATTATGTAGCCTCAGATAGTCATAAAGATTTTCTTTAATTAGGGTTTGCAGGTAAGGCGTTTCATTGTTTCCATTATTTTCCTGAGGAACCGCCGCAATAGTCAGAGTCACCTTTAACGTTTTACCTTTAGCATCATTCCATTGCCCGGTAAATCCTTTCTCTGCTGTTGGCATCAGCTTAATCCATGGCCCATTTTTATTGGACTCAATGCTTTTGTTTTCATACAGCTTGAAGCCACCGTCTCCAAGTTGGCTACCCGTCAGAGCAATATCTTTACGGTAACGCTGATAGAAATAACGTCCGGTAACCTCACCTGACTCCGCTACGGAAAATTCAGCCACAATCGGTAATGTTCCGATCTGGCCGGTATAAGTCTGCGATACATCATATTCGGCCTGTGCTGGCCATATACCAAGAAGCCATATGGCACCAGCGAGCGGGATCAGTTTGAATAATCTCATAAACATATTTAATGTATTCCAATTCAACTTAATTAATTCAGGCGGTGAATCTTCCCTAATAATAGTCCGTTTATTGATGAGCTACCTCAATAATGACTCACCCGAGAACAATACCACGGAACTTCTCTGATATTGACCAGCAAAATTTCTAGCCATTTCTGCACTCCGAGGATCCAATAAAGCCTTATCAGCAGGCTATTGCAGCCTCACAGAAGAGGAGCAATCTCTCAAAATATCAAAGAAATAATCAATCAGGCTATAAAAAATACTGTGCTGATGCTGAAGATGTCTATAATGTGCCCTTTATGTTAACTATTCCCTTGTTCGGCCACAGCGATATCTCATAACAAAACACAGGATGCTGACCAACAGAGTACGGTTTATGAATAATAAAGAACAACTATTTGCTTTAAGCCCTTACATGGAGTTTAGCCGTCAGCAATGGGCGGCCTTACGCGAATCCGAACCTCTGACCTTGACCGAGCAGGAAATCATCAATCTGAAAGGCATTAACGAAGATCTTTCGCTGGATGAAGTTTCCGAGGTCTATCTGCCGCTTTCACGTCTGTTAAATTTCTATATTGACAGTAACCTGCAGAATCAGCTGGTACTGGAAAGATTTCTCGGCATTAAAAATCAGCGCGTTCCCTACATTATTAGCGTCGCTGGTAGCGTTGCCGTCGGCAAAAGCACCAGCGCTCGGGTATTACAGGCATTGCTTAGTCGTTGGTCTAAACATCGCCGGGTACAGTTAGTCACTACCGATGGTTTTCTCCATCCAAACCACGTTCTGCACGAACGGGATTTAATGAAGAAAAAAGGATTTCCACAATCCTATGATATTCAGAATTTGGTTCGCTTTGTTTCTGATATTAAATCCGGTATGCCGCGGGTTGAAGCGCCGGTTTACTCACATCTGACCTATGACATCCTACCGGGAGAAACACAGGTCATCGAACAGCCAGACATTCTGATTCTGGAAGGGCTAAACGTATTACAAAGCGGAATGGATTATCCCCAATCGCCACATCGGGTATTTGTCTCAGATTTTGTCGATTTCTCAATCTACGTTGATGCCAAAGAAGACTTGCTACACCAGTGGTATATCAACCGTTTTCTGAAGTTCCGTAAAGGCGCGTTCTCCAATCCAAGCTCCTATTTCCACAACTATGCCAAGCTGTCTGAACAAGAAGCGGTGAATATCGCCAATAACATCTGGCTGGAAATTAACGGTCAAAATCTGGTACAGAATATTCTGCCAACCCGAGAAAGAGCGAACCTGATTCTGACTAAGGGTGAACACCACGCGGTAGAGAAAGTTCGGCTACGTAAATAGCCTTTCACGCATTTTCCATCATAAAAATCCGGTCCGAAGCCTTATCATTCGGACCGGCCTGCCAAACGACTAACAGTAATTAAGCAATCAACAAATGATGAATCAATCCAACGTGCAGTTTTACGCCTATTTGCATCGCATCTTCATCTAATTTAAATTTCGGATTATGTACCCCATAAGTTGCTCCGATCGCCTCATTGCCTGAGCCAACCAATAAAAAGCATCCCGGAATTTTTTCCTGATAGGAAGAAAAGTCTTCGCTGCCAAACAGTGGCGTATCCGTTATCTGTAGTGCGGATTCCCCAACATACTGACGAGTGACCTTCTGAGCGATATCGAAAGCCGATGGATGATTATTTCCTACGGTATAACCACGCGTCCATTTAATCTCGTAAGTTGCACCGTGTGCTGCGGTAACCCCCGCGAGCACCTGATCCACTAGCTCAGGTACTTTTTCTCTTACATTTTTATTATGAGTTCGCAGGGTACCCGCCAACTTGGCTCGCTCAGGAATCACATTATAGCTATCTCCTGCCTGAAACGTGGCTACAGTCAGAACTGGTGCGTTCTGAGGATCCAGTTTGCGAGAAATAATCTGTTGTAAAGCCGTCACCACCTCGGCACCAATAACCACCGGGTCAATACATAAAAATGGCATTGAACCGTGACCACCACGACCTTGAATTTCAATATCAAAATTATCACTGGAGGCGCTGAATACCCCTGACTTAATCACCACCTGCCCCGTAGGATAAGTCGGCATAACGTGTAAGCCAAAAATCATCTCAACGCCATCAAGAATGCCTTTATCAACCAATTCTTGCGCACCGCCTGGGGGAACTTCTTCCGCATGCTGGAAAATAAATACCACTTTGCCGTGTATCTGATGTTTTAACTGACATAAGACTTTTGCCGCACCTAATAGCATAGCCGTGTGGGAATCATGGCCACAGGCGTGCATCACCCCCGGTTTTGTCGAAGCAAAGTACTCCTCGCTCTCTTCCGTAATCGGTAAGGCATCAATATCCCCCCGCAAAGCATAGGTTTTACCGGGATAATCGCCCTCCAGATAAGCAACCACGCTATTCGGCGTTGGACGCGTTATCTTTAATGGGCCAAAGGTCGACAGTTGCT
The DNA here is from genome assembly GCF_900112475.1 of Pragia fontium DSM 5563 = ATCC 49100. Lineage (GTDB taxonomy): Bacteria > Pseudomonadota > Gammaproteobacteria > Enterobacterales > Enterobacteriaceae > Pragia > Pragia fontium. The sequence continues at coordinate 7,547 of NZ_FOLW01000020.1, forward strand.
TCTCAATATAGTCTGCCGTATCAACCTCATGAAAAGTTAAATCCGGATTAGCGTGGATATGCCGACGCCAGTGGATAACGTTGTCCTTAACCGAAGCGACAAGCTGGTTGAGTTGTTCTGTATTCATCATTTTCCTCACTTCTGACTATTCGTTTCCAACAACCGCTCCGGTCGCGGTACCACTGTTACGTAATGGGATGACCACCAAACCAGATACCACCATCGCAGCAGCAAGAAAAATAAAAGCGCTGGCAAAGCTATTGGTCATTGACACCAGATAGCCAATGGCAATCGGCGCCACAAATCCGCCAAGCGTTCCGCCGGTATTAATCATTCCCATCGCCGCGCCAATCACCTCTTGTGGCAATCGCTTCATCGGTAAGGTAAATACCGTAACAAACGCAGCCATCAAGAATACATAGCCAAAGAACAACAAAATAGCGGCAAATATGGCCGACGGCACCAGATAAATCGCCATAATGCAGACCGCCCCCAGCAATGAACCTGCGCTAATCACAATATATTCTCGGTCTTGCATATATTTACCAACAAACCAGCCGGTACATAAAGAAGAGACCCATAACCCCAGACCACCTGCTGCGGCGATAGTGGCGGACAGGCTGATGCTTAACCCACGGTATTGCACCAGATATTTCGGTAACCAAGCCATTAAGCCATATGACGGCACATTCAAGCCAAAAATAGCGACAAACAGCAGTAAAACGACCGGGTTCTTTAATAATTGTTTATAGTCGCTCCAGCCTACCGCTTTAGCTGAACGAGGTCCTTGTGCTGGCTTAGGAACCCAAATCAGCACACAAAACGCAATCGCAAAAGCAAACAGCCCCAGCCAAGTAAACGATCCCCGCCAGCCAATCTCACTAATCAGGAAAACCGCGACAACAGGCCCGGCAGACATCGCTAAACCAGAAGACGAAAGTAAAATAGATTGAGCAAAGGTGCGCTGTTGAACATCAAAATTAGCAACAACCGCCTTAGCACAAGAGCAGGGATATCCTGAGTGCGCTATCCCCGCCAGAAAACGCCAAACCACCAATAAACCAAACGTCAGCCCCAGCAAGCCAAAGCTAATGGCAAAGCCTCCCAATAAAAACAAGGACAGCAACAGAACTTTTTTATAGCCAATCCGGTCATTTAGCCAACCGGCTGGAATTTGAAACAAAGAGTAAGAAAGGAAAAACAACCCGGTGATATAACCAAGCTCTTTCGCCGTTAAAGAAAACTCTTGTTCAATGGGTAACAAAGCAAAACCGATAACGGTTTTATCTATATAAACAATGACATAACCGATAAAAAGCAAAAATATCATCAGATATTTATTGGTCACTTTCATCTGAATCCCTTAGACGGTAATTTGTATAACAAAAATTGATACCTAAAAGTCAAAATTTCGGCTTAAACCATCAATTTTTGACTATTTTACGTTCAATCCATGATCGTTCTGGTTTCAACTTGCCGTTTTTCCATCCTTTAAAAATCGGAAAAAGAGGGCTTCCCGGTCATTGCGTGATATACATCACAAAATAACCTGTTGTTTAGAAAGAATTATTTTATTATTCCGCCATCATATAAAACCTTGATCTTGATGAGGAGATATGATTTTCTTATCACTGATAACTAAACCTGATACCAAAAGGTAAAACGGCCAAAAATGAAATACTTACCCAAACTGCACCAGTTGAAAGTTTTCCAGACGGTTATTCGCTACGGCAGTATTCGCGCAGCAGCCAGAGAAATGAAGCAATCACAACCCGCGCTAACCCGCAGCATGCGAGAGCTGGAAGATACGCTGGGGGCAGTGTTAATGACCAGAGGGTCACGAGGCATTGTACTCACCGAGGCAGGAAGAGCTTTTGCTGCGCGTATGCAGCTGATTTTAGAAGAGTTAGAAAGGGCGGCTGATGAAATTCAGCAAATAAATCAATCCTCGCAGGGGAATATTGCGGTCGGTTTTTCCTCGTTACCGGCGCTAACTATCTTTCCTCCCGCATTAGTCCAGTTTAAATCCCGCTTTCCCAAAACCAACATCACCGTTTTGGAAGGACAGCTATCCACCCTGCTTCCCTTTCTGCGTGAAGGGAAACTGGATTTCGCCATCGGAACCATTTCACCTGATGTACCACTGAGCGAATTTATTGAAGAGCCACTGTTTAAGGCGTCTTTTTGTATCATTGCGCGCCAAGGACACCCGCTGGAAAAATGCACCAACGTTGCTCAGTTGCTTGAAGCTAAATGGTTTCTACCTGCGACATCAATGGGATATTACAAAGGATTAGAATCGTTATTCAGCAACCTGTATCAAGCGTTACATCATGCGCCGATTCGCAGCGATTCCGTAGTTACAGCACTCAATCTGATCCTGAACTTTGACTACCTGACCATTGTTGCCAGCGCAATGCTACCCGCTTTAGATATCAACAATCGTCTCTGTATGCTGCCAATCACCGAGCCACTGCCTCAGGCATCCTACAGTTTGATCTATCCGCGTCAACGCCCTTTGACGTTAGCGGCCAAACGTTTTACTGAAGTGCTGCATTGGGAATCTCAGCAGCACTCATGGGCCAAGGACTAATCAGGAATACATGCCATGAATAATGGCAGCACCATTATTCATCACGCTGAGCAAAGCGCTATTTATCAGCCGACCTTAAAGAAATTTCACCGCCGATAAATGCGTTAATCACACCATCTTGCTCCAACAGCAGTGCCCCTTGCTTATCGATACCCCGGGCAATACCAAAAATCTGTTGCTCACCAATCAATAGTTTTACCGGACGGTCAATAAAATTATCTAATTGACGCCAGCGAGAAATGAATGGCGCCAATCCCTGCTGTTCAAACTGCTTTAATGTTTCACGTAACGTAGATAGCAAACAGGCCACCATTTCATTACGATCAATATCTTCTTTGCCTTCGGTTAAATTAGCCCATTGCTGGTTAACCACGTTGCTATCAGGTTGGCGCATCGACAAGTTAATCCCAGCACCAATCACCACGTTAGCCGCATCACCGGTTTTACCCGTTAGCTCAACCAAAATGCCCGCCAGCTTGCGATCTTTTAAATAAAGATCGTTTGGCCATTTAACCCTAACATCCGCAGCACCTAACTTATGTAGAACTTCGGCCATCACAATACCAATAACCAAGCTCAGACCAATGGCAGCCGCAGGTCCCTGCTCCAAACGCCAGAACATCGAGAGATACAGATTGGTACCAAATGGTGAAAACCACTGGCGGCCGCGACGACCACGCCCAGCCTGTTGATATTCCGCTACGCAGGCATCACCAGAATGAAGCTTATTGATACGATCCATTAAATATTGATTCGTGGAATCAACCACCGGCAGCACTTCTACACCACCGTCTGGCAATAGCTGATTAATAATCTGTTCATCCAATAGTTGAATGGCCGCAGGAAGGCTATATCCTTTGCCTGGAACAGTGAAAACGTCCAGCCCCCAGTCACGCAAGGTCTGCATATATTTATTAATCGCGGCCCGGCTCATGCCAAGCTCATGACCGATTTGCTCACCAGAGTGGAAATCACCGTCAGACAATATCTTGACCAGCTTTAATGGAACAGCGATATTCTTCATGCTAATACCTCAAGCGCATTGCGTTCACCCGATTTACCAATGAACCGAACCTCTGGTTCAAGCCAAACGTTAAACCGTTCAGCGACCTGCTTGCGAACATAGCCCGCCAGTTCAGCCACATCCTGCGATGTCGCTCGATCCTGATTAATTAATACTAACGCTTGCTGCTGATGCACTGCGGCGCCGCCAATACGATGACCTTTCAGTTGGCAGGCATCAATCAACCAGCCCGCCGCCAGTTTTTCCTGACCGTTGGGTTGAGGATAGTGTGGCGCATTGGGATATTGCTTTAGAATTTCTGCCGCGACTTCGGCACTGACCACCGGGTTTTTAAAGAAGCTGCCCGCATTACCGGTTACTTTTGGATCAGGAAGTTTACTGCTGCGCATCGCACAAACAGCATCGAACACCTGCATCGGTTTGACGGTTTGCGGATCGAACTGGCGTAAATCACCGTAGCTTAAAACCGGTTGCCAACGTTTAGCCAACTTTAGTCCCACGGCCACAATGGCATAGCCTTCACGGTACTGATGCTTAAAGATGCTTTCACGATAGCCAAACTGACAGTCTGCTGCGGTAATACGTGAAACATCGCCGTTCGTTAGATTGAGTAAATCAACGTATTCACACACGTCTTTCAGTTCAACCCCATAAGCCCCAATATTCTGAATCGGGGCGGAACCTGCACAGCCGGGAATCAACGCTAAATTCTCCAGGCCATTAAAATTATGCTCCAGAGTATAACGCACCAACTGATGCCAGTTTTCCCCCGCCCCTACGTGTAAATGCCAAGAATCATCCGACTCGCGAACGTGAATGCCTTTGATCCGGTTTAATACTATCCAACCCTCAAAATTCTCCAGAAATAGCATATTACTGCCTTCCCCCAGCAGTAATACTGGACGCTGCTGCTTCCCGGCCTGCTGCCATGCATCAACCAATTGTTCACAGGATTCAGCGGTAATCACGCGCTCAGCGTATACGGGTAAAGCAAAGGTATGCAAATTCTGAATCGACACGGCTGGAGAGGTCATAAAAGGTCTCGACATTATATTCAATACACAGGGGAAAAATGCTGCTGATAGTCTAACTGATTGGGGGCAGGCATGACCAGAGTTGGAATGATTCACAATGTGTTTAGAACAGGTTTGAATTTATCGATGGCGTTAAGTCACTGCCCCCTAATTCAAGAACCTAAATATTGTCAAAGGAAAAAAGTCATGCCGCCAGCCAAGATACAAATCACAGCGCAGTCATCACCTAATCTCAAATCCGAACCACTCCTTATACGCCCTTGGCTCAATCAACACCCTTTCCACCTTCGCCGTTCGCGGTCCGCTCTTTAACCATTCCAACAGTTTTTCAACCTGCTGTTTATCTCCGCTGACCAATACTTCCACTCGGCCATCATCCATGTTGTACGCATAACCGGAAACGCCCAGCGCCCGGGCCTGTTGTTGAGTGAAATAACGAAACCCGACACCCTGTACGATACCCGAAACATAAGCAATAAAGCAGACCTTCATGATTATCTCCCCCTGTTCAGCCAATCATACCCTAATAAATATTTCATATCTGGAGACTCCATTTAGAGGAATTAGTCGGTATATTGACTATTATGGCAACGTTTCTGACTGTTACAGAACGGCCACTAAATAATAAAATCGCACAGAAGGATTCTGGTATGTTTAATAATCTGTTTGGCAAGAAACCGGCAGCAAAAAAAGAATTCATCACCATCACGCTAAATGCCAAATTACAGCCTATGCACCGTGGCGATCTAGAGGATGCTTTAACCAAAATCCTTGAAGCCCATAACATTGGTGAGATCTGCGGTGGCGGTTCGCTATTAGAGAAAAACGGTGAAATCAGCGAATGTGATATAGAGATCGAAGCCAAGGACACCAGCGAGCAAGCTATCCATCATATTATCAATTTTCTGGAAGACGCACTGGCTCCTAAAGGTTCAAAACTGCGTATTGGCGAAGACAGGATTATTGAGTTCGGTCAACATGAAGGACTAGCCCTCTATCTCAACGGTACCGATTTACCCGATGAGGTATACCAAAATAACGATATCAATGAGGCTTGGGCGGAAATCGAAAAACTGCTGGGAGAAGAAGGCGGTATACATAGCTACCATCAGGGTGAAACAGAAACCGCGCTATACCTCTACGGTAATCGCTTTGATACGATGCATCAGCTAATCGAACCTTTTCTTAATAGCTATCCGCTCTGCCAACAGTGCCGAGTGGTTCAAGTGGTCTGATACTCGATAATTATACGATTATTTAATGGAAACATCGTTGTGACTAGCACTCAAACTGAAAGGAATAAGCTCGGAATCATCGGGCTTATTTTTTCAGTTACCTCAAACGCCGGTTAGCCTCCTCAAGCCCTAACCTAATAACATCCTCTGCTCGCCGCAATAGTCGCTTATCCCCTTGACGCAACACTGCTAACTGACGGTGTTTTTCCACCAGATAATATTTAGCAAATTCCGGGTCATATTCGGCAATATTACGGCTGTTATCGATAATATCTGCCAGTTTGATGGTTTTTACCTGTGGGCAGGCACATGAGATATGGACTAAATCAAGCTGGAAGCGAACCTCCCGATCACCATCGTTTTCCCTGCTGACTTTAGTCAGCATTTGTACATAGCTGGCCACCGTATCGCCAAAGTGTTGATTAATCTCACTCAGGGTCGTAGTGGTATCTTCGACGGTATCATGCAACCAAGCTGCGGCAATCATCTCCGCCGTATGGGGAACAATGCGAACCAATTCAACCACCGCCGCAGGATGGATGATATAAGGTGCATGTGTATATTTACGCCGCTGATTAGCGTCAGTATGTACCCTGGTGGCAAATATCTTTGCTCGCTGTTCAAGATCGTTCATACATACTCCCGCTATTTACTTGTATAAGGCGGCCTAAATCTTCACGAACGGAATACTCTGAGTTTAAACACGGATCGGATTACTGTAAATCGTACCGCTTTATCTTGCGGTATAGTGTAGCAATACCAATACCCAATTCTGTCGCCGCTTGCTTCTTACCCTCCACGCTATTGCCAAAACGCAGCAGGACATTTTCAATCACTTCCTTTTCCGCTTTTCGTCCCTGCTTATCCAAAGAATGTAGTCCCTTGTGATGGCTGTTCTTTTGTTTTTCCGCCGCACTCAATAAATGCGGTGGTAAATGACTGGCATTCATACCGACAGCATCCCCCTGCATCACATAGATATACTCAATAACATTACGCAGTTCCCGAATATTACCCGGCCAGTGATAAGCATAAAGCAGGTTAATCATATCGTCCGGCACCTTTTGTCTGGGTCGACCATAGCTCTCTGAAAATTCGTCAGCAAAATATTGGGCTAACCCGGCAATGTCCTCGCGTCGCTCGCGTAGAGAAGGTAACACCAGCGGTACCACATTAAGACGATAGTAAAGATCCTCACGAAACAGGCCACTTTCTACCATGTCATAAATATTTTTATTCGTGGCGGCAATAATTCGCACATCCGTATTAATCACATTATTTGACCCCACTCGAGTGATGGCCTTCTCCTGCAATACCCTTAGCAGCTTAGCCTGAAGATGCAGGGGCATATCGCCAATTTCATCCAGAAACAGGCTACCGCCATTAGCTAACTCAAATTTCCCTACCCGCCCTTTTGGGTCAGCACCGCTAAATGCCCCGCGGACATAGCCAAACAGCTCACTTTCCAGTAACTGTTCTGGAATAGCGGCGCAGTTAATGGTGACAAACGGGGATGCTTTGCGCGGACTATTTTGGTGAATAGCAAACGCCACCACTTCCTTACCGGAGCCGCTTTCACCAGTAATCAATACACTGGCGTAGCTGTTGGCTATTTTACCGATGGTGCTTCTCAGCTGTTCCATTGGTTGGGAATGACCGATCAATCGCGCCCGACTGTCGGACTCATAAGACGGCATAGTGATTTTGCTCATATAGTCCCGAGCATCGTGGAAAATCACCATCGTCAGGCTGTCATTTTCCAATGACGAGAGGGAAATCTGTTTACACAATACGTGACGTTTCTGATCTTCCAGCGTCAACCATGCCTCTTCATCACCATATAAAATATCACCGGTAGTCTCGATAGTAAGCGGTAATCCAATGACTTCACGGTTAAACAGACGAGCGGCGGACAAATTAGCGTGCCAGATGAGGTTATTACCATCGATGGCGACTACTCCGCGATCCATGGCATCGATCAGCCGACGGAAAGCGCCCAAGGTTTCCTGCGCCCGCAGACGTTCCAGACACTCGAATACTTTGCTGGAAATCATGACGGCAACTTGTTCAATAAAAGTAATGAATTTATCAATCTGATTAAGGAGAGTCTGTCTCTGCTCCTCGGTGGAACAAATAATACCAATAACGCCGATTACTCGATTATTGAGGAAAATAGGCGCATTCAGGTCCAACATCTCTGAACAGTAAAGGTGCTTCTCACAGTGCTGACATAAGGTATTTTCGCCCGGATTTTTGATCAGTACCGTTTCCTGCACACGCAAAACGTGGCGATAGATATAACCGTTTTTAGCCACATTCTGGTTAAGCATATGCCGGTATTTACCCGTGCCGGCAATACGCATCAGGGATTCATCAATAATCTCAACATCGGTACCGGTGATGCCCGAAATAGCATCAGCGTAGTTACAAATATCATCCTGAATATTACTCAATACCGAGATCATAATAGGCAATCCTTATATAACCGCCAATTTATCAATAATTGATAAATATTCTGTTAAGAATATCTATTTCACTCAAATAATTAATCTATCTTATTGTATTTAAATATCTATTCTTATTTATCCGTATAGATCACATAATTTATCAAATTTGATAAATTATCATCTAAATGATAATCCTCACCTCCAGCACCAGCCTTTCCTTTACCTTCCACAAAAAATAACCAATTGAAAATGAAAGATAAAAAAACAATTTCACCGAATTAACTCAAGTAGCGAGCAATCTGGCACGTCCCTTGCTCTGGTCAATACATCGATACCGATATTTTTCTGCAGCTAATACGTTGCAAATTAATTAAAACCCAGACCAATGAGGCTTTTTCCATGCAGGACAAATTACAGTTTTTTATCAACCAGACTTTGTTCACTGAACGACCTACAGCGCCGTTAGCGCCGTTTAGCTATCAGTCGCTGATAAAAGCACTTAACTTTCACCGCTCTATTCCCGGCTATGCACCAACACCGCTATACAGCCTACCGGCTTTATCTCAAAAGCTGGGAGTAAAAAGCCTGTGTCTCAAAGATGAATCACAACGCTTTGGACTAAAAGCTTTTAAAGTACTGGGCGGTGCCTATGCCATGGCCTGCCATATTGCAGAAATCCTGGGGAAAGATATCAGTGAACTGCCTTTTGATGTGATGACCAGCGATGAGGTGAGAAAAATCCTGAAAGAAGTCACCTTTGCCACCACCACTGATGGCAATCATGGACGCGGCGTAGCCTGGATGGCACGCCAGCTAAAACAAAAAGCCGTAGTCTACATGCCCAAAGGTTCATCGCAGGAGCGTCTGACCGCGATTCGTAATGAAGGCGCAACCGCAGAAATCGTCGATATGAACTACGACGATGCAGTACGCATGACGGCGGAACAAGCAGAAAAATATGGCTGGATAGTGGTTCAGGACACCGCCTGGCAGGGATATGAAAAAATTCCTTTATGGATTATGCAAGGCTACGGCTCATTAATGCTTGAATCCATGGAGCAGCTGCATCAGGTTCCACCAACCCACGTATTCGTTCAGGCTGGCGTGGGGTCTTTTGCTGGTATGGCACAAGGCATGCTAACAGCGGCTTATGGCGAAAATCGCCCCAAAGTCATTGTAGCGGAAGCATTAATTGCCGACTGTCTGTACCGCTCTGCCATATCGAAACAGGGTCAGGCTATTGCAGTAGGCGGCGATCTGCAAACCGTTATGGCCGGACTGGCCTGCGGAGAAGCCAACAACATAGGCTGGGATCTGTTACGCGACTACGCAACCGGTTTTGCCTCCTGCCCTGACTTCGTTGCCACCCACGGTATGCGCATTCTGGGTAACCCACTACCGGGAGACCCGCACATTGTTTCCGGTGAGTCAGGCGCAGTCACGACCGGGTTACTCTCAATTCTAATGACTTCCCCTGCCATGGCAGAAACCCGTCAACAGTTGGGCTTAAATCAGGACTCCCGCGTATTGGTTATCAGCACCGAGGGCGATACCGATCCTCAGCGCTATTTGGATATCGTCTGGGATGGCGAGATCCCAAGCTTCAAGAAATATTAATCACCTATTTTCAAAGTAATGATGGAGAAGAAACAATGTTATCAGCAAGTCGTTTTGATGAAGTGGTTAAGAACTGTCAAACCCTGATTCGCGAAAAAAGCTACTCAGGGCAGGAAGGGAACGTCGTTAAAGCTATCGAAAAAATCATGAAGCATTACCAGTTTGACGATATCCATATCGATAAATATGGCAACATCATCGGCGGTATCGTTGGTAATCAACCAGGTAAAACCCTGATGTTTGATGGTCATATCGATACCGTCCCCGTCGACGAGGAAAAATGGAGTCATAATCCTTACGGCGGCGACATTGAAGACGGAAAAATCTACGGACGCGGCACTACCGATATGAAAGGTGCCGTAGCAGGCATGATCTCTGCCGTGGGTTTCTACGGACAGGATCATCAGCGTAACTTTGCCGGCAAAATTTATGTGTCCTGTATCGTACATGAAGAGTGCTTTGAGGGTATTGCTGCCCGCTTGGTTACCGAGCGCTATAAGCCCGACTACGTGATTATCGGCGAAGCGTCTGAGCTGAACCTGAAAATCGGTCAACGTGGTCGGGCTGAAATCGTCGTCGAGACCTTCGGTAAACCCGCACATTCCGCTAACCCGCAAGCAGGTATCAATGCGGTATACAAAATGTCCCAGCTCATCGATAAAATTCGCACAGTGGCACCCCCAACCCACCCTGTTCTGGGTCTGGGTATTCTTGAGTTGACCGATATTAAATCTTCGCCTTATCCCGGTGCTTCCGTGGTACCTGACTACTGCCGTGCGACCTACGATCGCCGCCTGCTGGTAGGAGAAACCAAAGAAAGCGTTATTGCTCCGCTGGAAAAAGCACTGCAAGAATTACAGGCTCAGGACCCGCAGTTTAAAGGCAAAGTCTCTTACGCCTTTGGCAAAGAATCCTGTTATACCGGCGCAACTATCGAAGGTGAACGCTTCTTCCCAGGTTGGGTATTTGATGAAGCTGATGAGTTTGTTCAAGCAGTACTGTCCGGCGTACGTTCTGCGGATATTGAACCGACCATTACTCAATACTCATTCTGTACCAACGGTAGCCACTATGCCGGTGAAGCGGGTATCCATACCGTCGGTTTCGGACCATCTCGTGAAAATCTGGCCCACACCATCGACGAGTTTATTGAAATATCACAGCTGACCGGCTCAGCCTCTGGCTACTACGGCATTATTCAGAGCATTTACGGTAAGTAATCCAATAAAAATAAAAACTGAAAAATAGAACATTAAATAAAAATTAAGAATGATGCCTCGCCCTACAACACATCATTCCGGAGAATTGAGATGAAGACCATATTCAAAAACGGAAAAGTGATAGACGGTACTGGCAATGATGGATTCATTGCTGACGTAGTTGTGAACGAAGGACGTATTGTTACCATTGGTCATGCCGATATCGGCGTTAACGATCAGGTGATTGATGCCACTGGCAAAATTGTTTGCCCAGGCTTTATTGATACCCACACCCATTCCGATTTATCCGCCATTGTAAATCCTGCACTGTCGGCCAAAATCCGTCAGGGAATTACCACCGAGTTATTGGGTCAGGACGGTGTCGCACTGGCTCCACTGCCGGAACAATATATTGCCGCCTGGCGTAAGAACATCGCCGGGTTGGACGGCGATACCGATAAAATTGATTGGAAATACAAAAATACCGAAGGGTATTTAAACCTGCTGGAAGCCCATCATCCCGCCACTAACCTCGCCTATCTGGTACCGCACGGTAATATTCGCATGGAAGCTATGGGTCTTGATGGCAAGCCATCCACCCGTGAAGACGTGGCGAAAATGTGTGAAGTGCTGGAACGCGAGTTAAAAGCCGGTGCGTTCGGCCTATCCACCGGGCTGATTTATATGCCTTGCGCCTTTGGTGATACCGCTGAAATGATTGAGCTGTGTAAGGTGACCGCTAAATATGATGGCCTGTTCGTGGTTCATCAACGCAGTGAAGCTGATGACATCATTGCTTCTACCCAAGAGCTGATCGATATCGCTAAAGCCTCCGGGGTCTGGCTGCATATTTCCCATATGAAAGTCTGCGGTAAAAAGAACTGGGGCCTGATTGAGCAAATGCTCGGAATGCTGGAACAAGCACAGGCAGAAGGAATACGTATCTCCTTCGACCAATATCCTTATGTGGCGGGTAGCACCATGCTGGGGGTCATTTTACCACCATGGGTACACGCCGGTGGTACTGATAAGTTACTGGAACGTCTGGAGTCACCGGAATTACGCAAAAAAATGATCGAAGATATCAAGAACGGCATTCCCGGCTGGGATAACTTCATCGACTTCGCTGGTCTGGACCAAATCTTTGTTACCAGCGCTAAAACCGCCAACAATCAGGACGCTGTTGGCCTCAATCTCATCCAGTTGGGTGAACTACGCGGTAAAGACCCTTATAACGCCACCTTCGATTTGCTATATGAAGAAGAAAACGCCGTCGGTATGGTTGATTTCTACGGCACTGAAGAGCACGTAATTAAATTCTTGTGCCGCCCTGAGCAAAACGTTTGTACCGATGGATTAATGGGTGCCGGTAAACCACATCCGCGCGTGTTCGGCGCATTCCCTCGTGTATTAGGTAAATATGTCCGTGAAGAAAACTGCCTGAGCTGGGAGGCTGCCATTCGTAAAATGACCGGTAAGCCTGCGCAAGTATTAGGACTGAAAGATCGCGGCTTATTAAAAGCGGGATATGCCGCAGATATTGTGGTGTTCAATCCGGACACAATTATCGACAAAGGGACGTTTATAGAACCTAATCAATATCCAAAAGGCATTGATATTGTCATGGTTAACGGGCGCCTCGCCTTGATTAACGGCATAGAGAGCTATGCCTGTAGCGGTAGTGTCATCAGAAAAAAATACTAATAAAAAACGATAAACATCAGCTTATCCATCGCAGACATTTATTGCCTGTGATGGAGAGCTCTACCCTAAGGACATCACTATGAGCTTACAACCCCATTTAACCTCGGGTAAACCCAAGACCTGGAAAGCCCGATATACCATACTGTCTCTTATCTGGCTCGCCTGGCTACTGTCGTTTCTTGACCGCATGGTTATGAGCGTTTCTTTGCCCTTTATCGGCCGCGACCTTAATCTCGATACCACTCAGCAAGGCCTGATTATTAGCGCCTTCTTTATCGGTTATGCCGCATTTCAAATTCCCGGCGGCTTTCTGGCGGATAGATTTGGTGCCCGCAAAATTATGGCAATTGGTATCGCCTGGTGGTCAGTATTTACCAGCCTGACCGGAGCAGTTCTCACTTTACCCTTAATGTTAGCGGTGCGTTTTCTGTTTGGTATTGGCGAAGGCTGTTTCCCATCCGCATCATGGAAAATGATCTCCACCTATTTCCCATCCAAAGAGCGAGGCCGAGCAACGGCAATTCAGTCTACGGTTAACACCTTAGGCCCGGCGCTAGCCGTTGTCGTCGCTGCCAGTATTATCGGTGCGTTCGGCTGGCATATGGTGTTTATTGTGCTGGGTCTTCCCGGCCTGTTTATTGCCGCCGGTATTTACTTCTTTACCCGTGATAATCCGAAAGATCACCCCAGCATTACCCAGCAAGATCTGGATGAATTAGCGGCAGAAGGCTCTGACGTTATAAGCCAAAATACGGCACCAATCCCGTTTAAAGAAGTGCTAAAAATGCCAGTTCTGTGGCAAATGGCCGCTATCTGGTTCTTGTTTGATATCACTTTCTGGGGCTTCTCAACCTGGTTACCCAGCTATCTGATCACCGTCCGCGAATTCTCTCTGGCAAAAACCGGAGTCATGGCCGCGATTCCATTTCTGTTTGGGGCTGGCGGTACACTGCTGGGCGGTTACTTCTCAGATAAATTCAAACCCCAGCGTAAGTTCCTGTACGTACTGACCGCCGTTATTGCCGCTGGCTTCTTGTATATGACATTTACCGTTGTCAGCGCCGATATGGCGGTGGTTTATCAGTGCATCTCAGCCCTGTTTATGTTCTTCGCTATGGCAATGTTCTGGGGCATCCTGATGGATACCATTCCCAGCAAAATCATGGGGCGCGCCTCGGGTATTGTAAACTTCGGCGGTCAAATGGCGGGAGTTGTTTCAGCGCCAATCATGGGTTGGTTGATTCACACCAGTGGCGGTAGCTATAACAGCGCATTTATCTTTATGATTGTTGCGCTGATCGCTTCGGCGGTAGTGACCTTAACCGTCAATAATGCACATTCGAATAAAGCGATAGCGACAGAAGTTTAACTAACTATTGTGCGAGATAAAATGGCCTTAACCTATTGTTAAGGCCAAGATTGTCGACAAATCCAAAGAGGATACTCCACCAAGAGGCTTTATTATAACGCCCAGAACTCTCCACTTAACCACCTTATCGTTCAGCTAAAAAAACGACGACATAGACCTCTTTTATTGCCATTCCACTCTTCATCTATTCCAATGACAGCGGACGGTTTGAACGTTCTATAACGGCTTTCTTATCAGGCAGATAACCAAATTAATAAACATTCATTTGGAAACTTGACTGAATCACCTTGAACATTGCGACATATCAACATCTGTTTGACTTATATGGTGTATCACTAATCCACAGTAAGTCATGTGCTCAATACAATGGTAAAAATAAAACTGGCTTAAATCCGACTTAATGACAATCACAGCATTGTGATGAGCATCTTGAAAACAGGGAATATACCAGCGTTATAAACATGATTCTGTTCTATCTAGCTATCGTCAGGAAGCGAATAATGGAGATGTATTTATGAACCGGTTCGTTATCGCAGATCCCAAGAACTGCATAGGATGCCGCACCTGTGAAGTTGCCTGTGCCGTGGTCCACAGTACTGATAACGATGTTGCCAATCTGTCCGCTAAAACTTTCACCCCTCGAATCCGGGTAGTAAGAGGGCAAAGCGTCAGTACCGCAATCTTGTGCCGTCACTGTGAAGATGCGCCTTGTGCAGCAGTCTGCCCTAGCGGAGCAATTGTACATCGCAATAACAGTATTCAAGTTATTCAGGAAAAGTGCATTGGCTGTAAAACCTGTGCGATAGCTTGTCCATATGGCGCAATGAGCATTGTAACCAGCAATATCCCCCTACCCGGCAATGGCGCTATTAATACCATCCATCAAAAAACGGAAGCGCTAAAGTGCGATTTATGTGAAGACATTGCCGAATCGCCGACCTGTATTAAGGTTTGTCCGACCAATGCATTACAGCTGGTTACCCATGAGTCAATGGATGCCATGTTACGCCAAAAACAAGAAAGAGCAGCACTGGAAGAAGCCTCAGAAATCTATTTCTAATCATCAAGTCGACCGACAGACTCGAGGAGTTAACCGAGCATGAAAAAAGTCATTACCGTCTGCCCATACTGTGCATCGGGCTGCAAAATCAACCTACTAGTTGATGGCGGGAAAGTCGTAGGAGCCGAAGGCGCCAACGGTGTCACCAATCAGGGAGAACTTTGTTTAAAAGGCTACTATGGTTGGGACTTCCTGAACGATACTAAAATTCTAACCCCACGCCTGACTAAACCGATGATTCGTCGCCAACGCGGTGGAGAACTGGAACCTGCTTCCTGGGATGAAGCTATCGAGTTTGCCAGTTCCCGTATGAAAAAGATTATTGAAGAACACGGCCCTGATGCTGTGATGACTTCAGGTTCATCCCGCGGGCCCGGCAACGAAGTGAACTATATTATGCAAAAGTTTGCTCGTGCCGCTATTGGTACCAACAACGTGGATTGTTGCGCTCGCGTTTGACACGGCCCTTCGGTTGCAGGTCTGCACCGCTCAGTGGGTAATGGCGCAATGAGTAACTCCATCTGTGAAATGGAGGACACTCGGTGTTTGCTTATTTTCGGCTACAATGCCGCAGATTCTCACCCTATTGTGGCTCGTCGTATTCTCAAAGCCAAAGCAAAGGGTGCCAAAGTCATAGTTTGCGATCCACGCTATATAGAAACCGCGCGCATTGCTGATATCTGGTTACCGTTGAAAAACGGCAGTAATGTGGCATTGCTGAACGCGTTTGCCAATGTATTAATCAGTGAAAATCTCTATAACAAAGAGTTTGTTGAAAACCATACTGAAGGGTTCGAAGAGTATTGTAAGAGCGTGGAAAAATACACGCCTGAATACGTCGAAAAAATAACTGGCCTGTCAGCAAAACAAATTCGTGAAACTATTCGTATGTATGCCGCTGCACCATCCGCAACCATCCTGTGGGGGATGGGGGTAACTCAGTGGGGGCAAGGAGTAGATACCGTCAGATGTTTAACCAGTCTGGCTCTACTGACGGGTAATTTGGGTAGACCAAACGTCGGCGTCGCACCGGTTCGTGGTCAAAATAACGTTCAGGGTGCCTGTGATATGGGCGCACTTATCGATACCCTACCGGGTTATCAGTATGTCAACGATCCCGCTGCTCGTGCCAAATTCGCCAAAGCTTGGGGGGTTGAATCCATCCCTGAGAAGAAAGGCTACCCGATCAGTGAACTGCCGCATAATGCTATTTCAGGTAAGGTAAAGGCGTTTTATGTGATGGGTGAAGACCCGATGCAAACGGAGGCCGATCTGTCCGTGGTTCGTCAGGGCTTTGAGGCACTGGATCTGGTTATCGTACAAGATATCTTTATGACCCAGACCGCTGCGATGGCGGACGTTATCTTCCCTGCAACCTCATGGGGTGAGCATGAAGGGGTTTATACCAGCGCCGACCGCGGATTCCAGCGTTTTTATAAGGCGGTTGAAGCCAAAGGCGATGTAAAAACCGACTGGGAAATTATTTGCCTGATGTCGACGGCGCTTGGCTATCCGATGAAGTACAACAACACCAAAGAAATTTGGGATGAAGTACGCGAACTATGTCCGAGCTATTACGGCGCAACCTACGAAAAAATGGAAGGTCTTGGCTATATTCAATGGCCATGTCCGACATTGGATCATCCCGGTACTCAGTACCTGTTTGCTGGCAGTAAGTTCAACCGCCCGAATGGCAAAGGTCAACTATACGCCAGTGATTGGCGTCCACCAATGGAGCTAACCGACGAAGAGTATCCGTTGGCATTAGCTACCGTGCGTGAAGTTGGGCACTACTCTTGCCGTTCAATGACCGGTAACTGCGCAGCACTGCAAACCTTGGCGGATGAACCAGGATATGTGCAGATCAATACCCAAGATGCAGCAAGTTTAGGTATCAAAGATCAGCAATTGGTGTGGGTAGCTTCTCGCCGCGGAAAAGTGATCAGTCGTGCAGCCGTCAGTGATAGAACCAACAAAGGTGCAGTCTATATGACTTATCAGTGGTGGATTGGCGCTTGTAACCAGCTAACTCTCGATGCGCTGGATCCTATATCCAGAACGCCGGAGCTCAAGCACTGTGCCGTTAAACTGGAAGCAATCCCTGACCAAAATTGGGCTGAAAGCTATGTCCAGAGAGAGTACACATCCCTGAAGAGTCGTTTACGTAAGGCTGCTGAAGTTTAAGTATATTTATCCAATACCTAAAAAGGGCTGATAAATCAGCCCTTTTTATTGGTTTAATTAATCATTCTCAAAAATAATATTAGTAACTTTAGCCGGGAGGACGTTGGTATTAAGCCTAGTGGGCTTCGGGCCTAGCCAAAGGGGGAGTTGGTATTGAGTCTGGGCGAGCTTCGGGCCTAACCGAAAATACGCGGGTATTAAGCCTGGCGAGCTTCGGGCCTAGCCGCGCTACGGGCACTTCGTTGGCTTACGCCAAGTCGACCCCCACGCCCGTCTCTCCCTCAGATTGGCATCCAAAAGAAGTGCCTGTGGGGATTGGTGACTCTCAATACCGGGATAATATAAAAACATGGAGAACAGGCCGAGAAGTTTAACCGCCCAAAACGCAAAAACCCCCAGCTTTCGCTGAGGGTTATCACTTAATTGGAGCCTGGCAGTTCCCTACTCTCGCATGGGGA
>NZ_FOLW01000006.1 GCF_900112475.1 Pragia fontium DSM 5563 = ATCC 49100
TTATTAGTCAAGATCCCACCAAAGCTCTCAGTGTCAGAGGTAATGGGGCACTTGAAAGGAAGAACAGCGATAAGGCTGTTTAATAAATTTCCCTATTTAAGAAAGAAAAAGCTGTGGGGCAACCATTTTTGGGCGAAGGGCTATTGTGTAGATACCGTAGGTGTAAATGCAGAAATGATTCGTAAGTATGTTAAGTATCAAGAGAAACATGAACTTGAAGATAATCAATTAAGCTTAAAAGGGATGTGAAGCGAGGGCCCTATGGGTTCGAGCTTAGTACGCCCCTCAGGGGCGCCAAAGCAATGCCGCCTTCTATGAAGGCGGATTTTTACTTCTCAACAGGACTGGCGGTTGGTACCTGTAATTTAATCTCCGGCTTACCGTTTAATTAGCGAATGATGATTTTGTATGTTTGACAATAAAACTGCTGTTTTTTTTAGTTTTACAGAGGATAATTACCGGTTATGAAAGGAAAAGGACTAATGGTAATAATTTTATGAAAAAATTTCACATAAAGAAATCAGTATTGGTATTATTTTTATTATTTGCATTTGTATATCCTAAAGTTGGCGATACATACCCTCAAGATGTTGTAGATTTTATAATGAAAAGAGAGGAGTGTGATCACTTTAGAGAAGAGATGTCTGGTGACAAAGATATAGATGAGATGAGAGATTTAAACAATCAGCTTGATTATTATTGTAAAAGAAGTGACCAGGAACTATCAGATCTAAAAAATAAGTATAAAAATAACCACGCTATTAATAAAAAACTAAGTCATTATGAAGAGAATATTGAGCCTATTAAGGTTGGGGAATAAATTTAAGATTATGCGGAGATATTGCATTTTGCTTTGAAATTACTCATGTTTATTTCGTGCAGCTAGTATGATCTTTTCTTATCAATCCTTCGGTAAGCGTCTGGCGTCTCTAAATCTTAAACTCGGCTTGTCAGTGGCACAAGGCTTTGAAAGATTTTCTATCTTTTCTGTTAAATTAGAAAAAAATTAATAAATTTAAATAGATCATGACAATGTTGTTATTTTAATGTCAATTATTAAATTTAATTTTTATATTCATAATGCTTATATTTGTCACAATTAGATTAATGTTTTATGATGCTGTTGTTTAATTGTATAAATATAAAATACACTATTATTGCCATTTGTTTTACCGCCAAACCAATAGCTTGAAGCTATTGGTTTAACTTGTTCAATTGATAATAACGATTTAATGATTTGATCGTTCAACTGTATCATCTAAACTTTATAGACTGATATTTATTGTTTATTAAGAAATAAATAAAGAGGCTGTATAGATGAAGTTTTTAACTCATATGGTTATCCTTTAATTTTTGTTTGATGTTTTTAACCTATCTCTTATAAGTTAGAGAGAAATTAATTTTTACTTTTTAATAATATGAGCATGCTGATGTGAACATTATTTAAATTAATACATTCTTATGAAAAAAATCAGACTGGCTATTTTATATTAAAGGTTAATAAAACATACTTTATAAATAAAGGTATGAAATTATCACCGTTAATTTAATCAAGACTATTTTTCAGAAAGCCAGTTCCAACTTTTTATTGAAACCCTTTGGATTCGCAGTACCCGTGATTTTGGGGCGACAATGAATGGTATTGCGGTGACACAGGCTGGCAAGGGCAGTTGAGCCCTGGGCTCAATCTGTGGGGGAATGTAGGGCAGCAGTTAGGTGACAAAGGCTACCGTGATACTGCAGCTGTTTTTGGGGTGAAGTATAGGCTTCATAACAGTCAGCAGGTAAGTGCGTAATTAACGACATACATGGAAGTATTGACAATGAAGGGAAACAAGAAGCATATAAGTTATTTATTGGTTGTTACACAGTTAGCTTTGCCGGTTTTTCCTGCTTATGCTGGATCTGATAATAACCACAATAATAATGAGCAAACTATTGCTCAAATCAGTTCTCAGTTTGGCTCCGCGATGAGCGCGGGTAATGCGAACGAAGCGGCTAAGTCCGTTTTGTTAAATCAGGCTTCCGGCGTGGCTTCTGAAAATGTTGAATCATGGTTACATCAATTTGGTACTGCGCAGATATCGTTACAGACGGACAGCGATTTTTCCTTAAAAAACTCATCTGCTGATGTATTGTTCCCCCTCTATAACTCCACTGAGAACGTCTTATTTGCACAGTTGGGCGTTAGGGATAATGATGGGCGCTTTACGTCAAATATCGGTTTAGGTCACCGTTATTTCACCGCGTCGTGGATGGTAGGGTATAATGCGTTCTATGACGCCAGTTGGAACAATACTAATCAACGTTACGGGGTTGGGATTGAAGCATGGCGAGATTACCTCAAACTTTCAGCTAACTTTTATCGTGGTATGTCAGGTTGGCATCAATCCCGACAACATCAAGATTATGATGAACGTCCAGCGGATGGATGGGATATTCGATCTGAAACCTACTTATCCGCTTACCCTCAACTGGGCGCTAAATTCGCTTATGAACAGTATTATGGCGATAGCGTCGCTCTTTTTAGCCACGACGATAAGCAAAAAAATCCCCACACTTTTACCGTTGGTGTGAACTATACTCCCGTTCCCTTAATTACGGCGGGCGTTGATATTAAGAATGGGAAAAATGGGGTAAACAATACACAATTCAATCTCGAACTTAACTACCGACTTGGTGAGACGCTGACCAAACAACTCGACTTGCAAGCAGTTTCGATACAACGCAGCTTGATGGGAAGTCGTTTAGATTTGGTTAATCGTAATAATAATATTGTGATGGATTACCGGAAACAAGAGTTGATAACTCTCGCATTTCCGACTCATATTAGAGGTGATGAAAATACACAATATACATTTATCCCAAGAGTGAAATCGAAGTACGGCGTAGAGCGTATCGAACTCAATGATACTGCGTTGGTGCGTATGGGAGGGAAAGTCGTGAGCAATCAACAGGGTGCTATCACACTACAACTTCCGCCACACACGGAGATTCCTGTCCAGTTATCGGGGGTTGCCGTTGACCGCCATGGCAACAAATCGAACCTAGCTAATGTACTTATTACGACTCTTGCTACGCAAAATAAGTTGGCTCTGATTGCCAATCGTAATCAGGTTAATGCCGATGGACAAGAGCGAGTTGTGTATACACTTTCAGTTACTGATAGTCAGGGTAAGGCCGTAGCGAATGCGGATATTACCTGGAACCATAATCTTGGCGAGATCCAGGCTGATGGTACAACGGACGATAAAGGTATGGCGACCGCGACATTAACTAGTCGTGAGGCAGGGCAAGCCATTGTTGTGGCGAAGGTAAACGAACAGTCCGTAACCAATAATACCGTCACCTTTACTGAGTTTAAAATGGTTATTAAATCCAGTATTACGCCTGAGCGAAACCAACTTACCCCTAATGAAAAAATACAGCTTACAGTACAAGTAAACGATGCACAGGGACATCCGGTGAGTCATGCGAAAGTGACTCATTGGCAGGTTAAAGGAGTAGGGATGGTAAATAGTCAGTCTGTTTATACTGATAATAATGGGGAGCTAAACGCGAATTACACCGCTACAGAATCAGGGGTAGCGGTTGTTTCCGTAGATATTACCGCACCAGACGATGAGGCGAATATTGTTAAGGCTAGCACCTCTGAAATTGTGGTGATGAAACCATTGGCCATTGAATCAATAGAGGCAGTAGATAAAAACGGTGGAAATGAGAATAACATTTCTTTCAGTAAATCGACCGGACCTACGGTAGCCTGGAAAGGCGCTAAATTCAAAGTTAATGTGACAAATGCCGTAGGCAATGTAACGTGGACCAGCGATTCAAACGCATTAAGCTTCGCGGGTGACATCATCACCATCAATAACCATCCATACACGGTACTGGTCATAGGTAAGGATACCGCAGGGCAAACAGTGGCATTTACAATGAATGTCAGACGTTGGTTTATGCAATCAGGGATAACCAGCGATTCATACGGCGGTGCTCAAAAAAACTGTGAAGCATTAGGAACAAACGTTTCATCAAAAGGTGCTATCAATAATTTGTTCAACCAGTGGGGGAATTTCTATGTCTATGATGGCTGGATGCGTGAATTTTATCGGACTTCTACGGCCTATGACCTTTCAAAACCCGTTTCAGATAATAATAACTGGGTGTTTTGGGCTGAAAATGGCCTATGGACTAAAAATGCCTGGTCGCGTCTTCCTTACGCCTGTGGTGGGGAGTAATCTCCACGAGCCCCATTGTGTATTTAGTGATGGGGCTAACCCGATATCGTCATCAATAATCATTAATACTTTCAGCGTCGATGATGTTTGAGTGAATAGGGACATTGCGGGATCAACCGCATTGAAGAATAGAATGAGCTTATTTACTCAATTATCTTATTTAACATAATATACATTATGCGCACCAAGATGTTATTTGAAGGAATCTGAGGTTCTGTGGCTAATCTTATGCTGTTGGATGTTTTAAGGCTTGTCTGATTGTGATCTGATAGCTAAACCGCCTGAGGCTCATTCAGTGAGCTACCATTGCACATCTTTCCTGATTGCATAAACTGCCGCGCCTAATCAACGCTAAAGAAAAAATAAAAACTGTTGTAGCTTGGCCAACCCCGTCAGCAACAAAACAAGTTTTGTCACTGACCGGCGCTATGATTAAAAATAAGGAAGTTAACGAATTATTTTTGGTGTTTGTTTTTGAGAAAAAAATATACATCCATCCTTGGTTCGCATAATGACATTATATGTAAACGAATGTCGATTCGGCTTAGGCCCTCCTAATTAAAATATCTCACCAGATACCGATGTACCCTATGCTACACACGGTGACAACGCATTAATAAGCTGCATGATGCTGGGTTAAAACTATTCAATTTCATGGATGGATGCTATGCGGCATTAGATGCTGCGGAGGAAAGTTTAACCAGTGAAAAAAAGACCCAACTAAATGAATTAGCTGGACTTTTCTGTGACGCACTTGAAGAGACGATCCCGAACCATTATTCAATAATGTGTGTGTATTATGGTGATGATTGTAAGCCAAGCAAACATGCTTTTGCTGGGTTGCAACAACTAATAGTTCAAGTAAAGAATAAAAAAGAAATTAGAGCATTAAAAGAAAAATGTATAGCCAATGGCTTACCTGTAAAAGGGTTTGATAAAAAAAGAAGATTCAGAATGACAAAAACACATGAGCGTATCTATTCTGCCATACTTGGAATTATAAGTATTACCGTCATGGTAATACTTCTGTTTTTCCTAGAGATCGACGACTCATCAAGGAGTAAATATATCATATTAAGTGTTGTGGTTTCTCTTTTAGGTGGGATTGGTGCTCGATTACTATCAGGCGCTTTAAATTTTAAAATAAAAGATACTACAGCAACTGCTGGTTATGCTGCATTTGTTATTATATTTTTGATATTGCAGGGAGTCAGGATTTTTTAACTAATGATTCGCATAATGCACTCTATGTGTAAAGACGAACCTTCACCATTCCGGTAACAGAGTAAAAAACCCTACCTCCTTGCCCACATTTCTCAAAGGAAAGCCACCCTATAAAGGGTTGGTTCATTCAATCAGGTCAAGGTGATGCAGTAAACGATCCATATCCAGATAATAAAAAATAATAATCCTTAATTGGCCCGCATAAATCAGGATGCTAAACTTCGCACCCTGATTTATTTTTAGCTGGTAAAACACCCTATTACCATTTCATTTCGCCGGTATTCACTTTTGCACTCAGTTCAAGTGAGCTTTTTTCACGTAATTCTGGGTAGGCTTTTTCCATTGAGCTGATTACCCCTTTAGAGTCCTTATGGGCCTTCAGGGACTGTTCCATTTTTTTCAGATAATCCGAAGTGAAAGTGATTGCCTGACCTTTTTCTGGAAGCTGTCCAAGATAATGCCCGGGAATAACCTGTTCAGGATGGAGTGCAGACATTTCGTTAAGTACTTTAAGCCAATTGGCCCGGCTGGCTTCTGTCTGAGTATCCGCTGTCCAGACATGGATGCCCCAAGACACGCCGGTTCCACCAAGGATAGCTTTAGCTGAAGGAACCCATACATAAGCCGCATAGGAATCCGGGTTGCGCAATTCCACTTCCTCGCCATCAATGTAAAAACGGGTATCATTAGTTTGCTCAGGAACAGTCAGTTTTTTGGGGGCTCCATCTTTTAGTTGCGGTCCCCAGTAAGCCAGTTTTGCATCTTTGGTTTCATTTATATGTTTAACCACTTCCGGTGTTGCAATCACTTTCACATCTGGAAATGCCTTGATAATCGGTTCAAGGCCGAAATAAAAGTCTGGATCACCGGAGGTGATGAGGATTGATTTTAGCTTTTTTCCACTCTTATTAATTATGTTAACCAGCTTCTCACCATCCTTGACGCTGAATTGTGAGTCAACGAGCATGGCTTCAGTAGGTCCAGTTATCAACGTTGAGGATACTGCAAAAATACCCTTATCCTGTGGGTTGTAAGTCTGCAGGCTGAGCGGTGCGGCCATTATCGTAGAGCAGAAAAGCGCGGAAAGTGCCACAACCGGTTTAACTAATACTTTCATAAAACCTCCCATTGTTTTTGTCTTAACTGACAACAAAAGTGTAACGTACTTTTTCATTAATCACCTGATAATGGCGGAATAACGTTTTTAAGCGCAAAGTAATGGTGAATAAAATTATTGGTATTATGATTAGCTACGTGGGCATCTTTGGGCGAGAAGCTTGGCTCGGGCACAAACAGTCAGTAATATGGACTACAACACTCGTATTTCTCGGTATTCAGGGGAAATATTCTGGTTACGAATATCATGGTCAACGTTAACATAATATCGGTGTCATAATGCCCTCACCTCTACTTTTAGTTGAAAATCAAATCACTTATCAGCAAGCAACTCAGGTCGATTACTCTGCTATTTTAACCATGGCGGAACCTTTTTATCCTGACTCACCCAGTGCTAATGCCTCTACCGGTTTTCTCAATAAACGTTTTACTGAGCCAATGCTGGCTTCAATGAATGAAAGTCTGGGATTATTGATTGCTCAAAAAGACGGCGGTCAAGTTATTGGATTTTTGGGACTGTCGCCCTTCACTACCCAATCGCCATCACCCGTCGTCAATGCGATGCTCAAGGTGTTAAATACCCTTTCTTATCACGGTCAGCGCATTGAACAACTGAGCCCGTTTGTTTTTGGACCAATCTGTGTTGCTGCTGAGGCTAAAGGGCTTGGGGTGTTTAAGAACTTATACCGTGCTATGTGGCAATTTTTGCCGGCGTCAGCCTATAACGTAGGTTTGGCTTTCATTGATAAAAATAACCAACACTCTTTGGATGCGCATATTAAAGGATTAGGTGCAGAAATTATTGGTGAGTTTAGCGTTCATCAATCTTTATTCTGGATTATTGCTTATTCCAGAGTTAAGTAAAAATAATTGGTGATAGATAAGAACTCTTTTTGTTATCACTATTGACTATTAAATCAACAAACACGCGTTGAGTATAGTTTGTCATTATTTTTGTTTTTATTAAAAACTATTTATTATCAATGCATTATTTGATTTTCATTAAAATGGACTTTCTCATTAGATCCTGGTGTTTTCCTATTTCATCTACAATTAAACGGTATAAACAATACTTTTTTGCTATAAGTAGTCATATTACATAACTGTTACAATACGACCATGCAATACTTAATTGCTTAATATACGTACAAAATAAGAATGATCACTGAGGTTGGGAATGAACATACCATTAATTATTAACGTGCTGGTCTTTATTGCAGTGCTATTTCTACTGGCACAAACACGACGCACCCAATGGAGCCTAGCGAAAAAGGTTCTGGTTGGTCTGATTGTCGGTGTTTTTTTTGGTTTAGGTTTGCAGTTAGTTTACGGTGCAGACAGCGCAATACTAAAAGAATCTATCTCTTGGTTTAATATTGTTGGTAATGGCTACGTTCAGTTGCTACAAATGATTGTTATGCCATTAGTTTTCGTTTCGATTCTGAGTGCGGTTGCTAAACTACATAACGCTTCCTCGTTGGGTAAAATCAGCTTTCTGACCATCGGCATTTTGCTTTTTACGACTATGATTGCCGCCATTATCGGTATTGCCATTACCCTATTATTCGGTTTGACGGCGGAAGGCTTGGTTCAAGGCGCTCAGGAAACGGCTCGTTTAGGCGCGATTGAGACCAATTATATTGGTAAAGTTGCCGATCTGACGACACCACAGCTGATTCTTTCCTTTATTCCAAAGAATCCATTTGCTGATTTAACTGGCGCAAATCCAACATCTATTATTAGTGTTGTTATCTTCGCGGCTTTCCTGGGCATAGCATCATTACAACTGCTGAAAGATGATGAAGTTAAGGGACGGCGGGTTTTAACCGCGATTGATACGCTACAATCTTGGGTTATGAAGCTGGTTCGTTTAGTCATTAAATTAACCCCTTATGGTGTTTTGGCTCTGATGACCAAAGTCGTGGCCGGTTCCAATATTCATGACCTGCTTAAACTTGGCGGCTTTATCATTGCTTCATATATTGCATTGGCATTAATGTTTGTCGTACACGGTATTTTATTAACGTTTAGCGGCATTAATCCGATTAAATTCTTCAAAAAAGTATTACCGGTACTCACATTTGCCTTTACCAGCCGTTCTAGTGCGGCAAGTATTCCACTCAATGTTGAAGCTCAGACTCGTCGTCTTGGCGTTCCTGAAACCATTGCGAGCTTCTCTGCTTCATTCGGTGCAACGATTGGCCAGAACGGTTGTGCGGGTATTTATCCTGCCATGTTAGCCGTTATGGTTGCACCTACCGTGGGAATTAACCCTTTTGACCCAATGTGGATTGCAACGCTGGTTGCCATTGTAACCATTAGTTCCGTTGGCGTTGCTGGCGTGGGTGGTGGCGCTACATTTGCAGCATTAATTGTTTTGCCAACCATGGGATTACCAGTAACGTTAGTTGCCCTGCTGATTTCTGTTGAACCATTAATCGATATGGGTCGTACCGCCCTGAACGTTAACGGTTCGATGACGGCAGGAACCATTACCAGCCAGATCCTGAAAGAAACCGATAAGTCAGTGTTTGAATCTGAGGATGATGAGCTCGCTCATCGTTAATCATAACTAATCAATAAACGACTTAAAAATGCAGCCTACGGGCTGCATTCTTGTTTCACACTTCTACAAAACCTGAAGAAGCTTGAAATTAAAAAAGATACGATCTGATAAAATCAGTACGTTTACTCTTGGCTATCTAAAGCAAACTACGTCTTCTCTGAGGGAAAAAATGAAAAAATTATTACTGGCACTAACGGCATCAGCGTTTTTTATTGGTGTACCTCTTACCACCTCTGCAGCAACCTGTGATGAGATCAAGGCGGAGATATCCCAGAAAATTATTAGTAATGGTGTGCCTGAATCCGGCTTTCAGCTGAATTTAATTCCAGCAGAACAGACTGAACCCACTGAAGGAAAAGTTGTTGGTAACTGCGATCGAGGCCAACAGAAAATTATCTATATTCGTGGTGATGTCTCTCAGATACAGCAGCCAGCCACCACTTCAGAGCCCGCTCCTGTCGTAGAGGAACCGAAACAAGAAGCCCCTCAACCTCAAACCCAACCATAAGAACGGGTTTAACAAGCAGTCACCTTGGTATTGAGTTGGCTGCTTGTTGACTGAATTCACGATTAATCTGAATTTTTATATTCTTTCTGACGGTATTCCATTATTACCCTTCACCCATTGGTGACATTGTCACTAAATGTGTTAAAAAAAGTTCAATCTCCCTCCAACCCTGATGTTACCGTACTTGAGCAGCCAGGTGCTGTAATTTTAAACACCACTAATTTACCTGATAGTTTGGCATTACCTTAATCATGATGTTATACCTTTAAAGGTCAGCAGTTTGGGGAAATGCTGACATCCCGTTTTTTATCGATATTTTTTGCTAAAAAAATCCGCGATTTACAATATTTTACCTCACTTCGTTTGGCTAATTCCTATTAGTGACGAACTCTCTTTCCCTGATGGTTTTCACCATCAAAATAGTTGATCTTATCTGGAGGAGACATGCATAAATCGGCGTTATTAAAACGAATGTTTATTGGAGGTTTGTTGCTTTTTGCCGTCCTTGCCCTGCTAATTTATGGCATTGGTATCGACTTATTAAAACAACATTCCGACGATCTTCGTTATCTTGGTAAGCAGCATATGTTTTTGGTTGGTTGTTCGATGCTGTTAGCCTTAATTATTGGTTTACCCAGTGGGGTTCTACTGAGCCGTTCATTTGCCCACCGTTGGGCAGAATCAGCCATGCAGATATTTAACGTAGGCAACACATTACCACCATTAGCCGTTCTGGCTTTAGCCATGTTGGTGGTTGGTATTGGTGATAAACCCGCTATCTTTGCTCTGTTCCTGGCTTCCCTATTACCCATTGTACGTAATACCTATTCAGGACTCAGATCGATTCCACCTTCATTAATTGAAGCCGCCAACAGTATTGGCATGACCCCTATGCAGCGCTTAATGAAAGTGGAATTACCCAATGCCTTACCAGTCATTATGTCAGGTGTCAGAGTGTCGGCAGCCATTAACGTTGGAACAGTACCGTTAACCTTTCTGATTGGTGCCAGCAGCTATGGTGAGCTGATTTTCCCCGGAATATATCTGAATGATTTTCCATTGCTAATTTTGGGAGCTGCCGCGACAGCGTTCATTGCTTTAGCCCTTGATACGCTCCTTGCCGGCCTGAGTTATTTACTGAGCCCTCAACTGGCACGATAAGTAAGGCATAAACCACAATCGATATGGAATATTATGAATAAATTCAAAAAATTATGTTCACAATGGCAACGAACTATTGGATATGGAATGCTCTCTGCTTTATTCATGTTCAGCGGCTTTGCAAACTCAGAATCACTGGTTCTGGCCAGTAAAAACTTCACCGAACAGCATATTTTGTCAGCCATGACCGTCCAGTATTTGCGAACTAAAGGCATTGCGATTACACCTAAGACTGATTTGGCATCGACAATCATTCGTACCGCTATGCTCAATAAACAGGTTGATTTAGCCTGGGAATATACCGGGACGTCACTCATTGTTTATAACCATATTAATCAGCCCATGTCGGCTGAAGACACTTATAACATGGTTAAAGAACTGGATGGTAAACAGGGAATTATCTGGCTGGAGCCGGCCAAGATGAATAATACCTATGCGTTTGCCATGCAACGCAAGCGTGCGGAACAAGAGAATATTCATACCCTTTCACAACTGGTTGAACGCATTTCACTGATACAAAAAACTGATGCCAAACATAACTGGATGATTGGCTTTGATCCTGAGTTCGTTAATCGTTCAGATGGTTTGAAACCCATGCAAAAAGCCTATTCGATGAATCTGGAACGTCCGCAAATTCGCCAGATGGATCCCGGTTTAGTCTATAACGCGATTCGCGATGGGTTTGTTGATGTCGGGCTTATTTACGCCACAGACGGACGGGTTAAAGGTTTTGATTTGCTGGTACTAAAGGATGATAAAGGATTCTTCCCAAGTTACGCTGTCACGCCAACCGTTCGAGCCGACGTACTAAAATCGACACCAGGCTTAGCTGAAGCGCTAAATACCCTATCTCGTTTGTTAAATAACGACGTTATTTCTGAATTGAATGCCAAAGTGGATATTGAACATCAATCCGCAGAACTGGTTGCAGCTCAATTCTTAAAAGACAACGGACTACTCTAGGAGGCAAATAATGGAAACGCTTGCATATATGTGGCAAGACGCGGGCTATATTGCCGGCCTGACCGGTCAGCATATGATGTTGGTCAGTGTTGCCGTTGGATTAGCGATTGTTATCGGTGTGCCTCTTGGTATTACTATCGTACGTTATAAATGGTTGGCGACACCCATACTCAGTTTGGCCACAGTCGTATTAACCATTCCTTCCATTGCGCTATTTGGCTTAATGATTCCGGTATTCTCTATTATTGGTCAGGGAATTGGCGTGGTGCCAGCCGTTACGGCGGTGTTCTTATACTCCCTACTGCCCATTGTGCGTAATACCCATATCGCCTTAAGCAACCTGCCTAATGGGTTACGTGAAGCCGGTCGTGGAATTGGTATGACTTTTTGGCAGCGTTTACGTTGGGTTGAAATCCCGATGGCGCTTCCGGTTATTTTTGGCGGTGTACGTACCGCAGTAGTTATGAATATTGGTGTTATGGCGATCGCGGCGGTGATTGGGGCCGGTGGATTGGGCCTATTGCTGCTGCATGGTATCAGCCGGAGCGATCCTAGATTGCTGATTGCCGGCGCCATCATGGTTAGCTTGCTGGCTATTGCGATGGATTGGTTACTCCACCGTTTACAACTCGCCCTAACGCCCAAAGGAATTCGATAATGATAAAATTAGAAAATCTCACCAAACAGTTTAAACAAAAAAGTGGTAAAGCGCTTAATGCCGTTGATCATGTGAATCTCCACGTACCGTCAGGTGAAATGTGCGTATTATTAGGCCCTTCCGGTTGTGGTAAAACCACCACACTGAAAATGATTAATCGCCTGATAACGCCTACCAGCGGGAGAATTTTGATAAATGGTGAAGATACTTCAGGTTTGGATACGGTAACGCTACGCCGAAAAATTGGCTACGTTATCCAGCAAATTGGTCTATTTCCCAATATGACCATTGAAGAAAATATTACCATCGTACCAAGGATGCTGGGCTGGAATAAAAAAGCCTGTCAAGAACGTGCTTGTGAGCTAATGGATATGGTTGCGTTAGATCCCAAGCGCTTTTTAAAGCGCTATCCGAGAGAAATGTCCGGTGGTCAACAGCAGCGTATTGGCGTTATTCGCGCTTTGGCTGCGGATCCTCCGGTACTCTTGATGGATGAACCTTTTGGTGCTGTTGACCCAATCAATCGTGAATCTATTCAAAATGAGTTTCAGGAGATGCAGCGTAAGCTGAAAAAAACCGTCATCTTAGTGAGCCATGATATTGATGAAGCCCTGAAACTAGGTGACCGAATTGCGGTATTTCGCCAAGGAAGAATTGTCCAATGTGCCACACCAGATGAACTCTTGGCTAAACCGGCGGATGAGTTTGTTGGTTCCTTTGTTGGTCAGGACAGAACCCTTAAACGCCTGCTATTGGTGCAGGCCGGCGATGTCACCGATATGCAGGAAACGTTAACCGTCCAACGATCAACGCCGATGAGTGAAGCCTTCAGTATTATGGATGACAACGATATGCGTTCTATTATTGTGGTTAATGATGATGAGAAACCACTTGGATTTATTAAGCGTCGTGAAGCGCGCGGCACTGACGGGGTTTGCGGTGATTTTACTCACCCGATCACCATAACTGCCCGGGCGGAAGAGAATTTACGAGTAGTATTGTCCAAGCTGTATGAGCACAACATGGTATGGATGCCGATAGTTGATGAAGAAGGCCGCTATAGCGGTGAGATATCTCAGGATTACATCGCCAGCTATCTCAGTTCCGGTCGTACTCGCCGTAAGTTATCAGCCTAGATTGATATTGGTGACATTGTCACTAATTGATAAATGCTAAAATAAAAGCGCCCTCTTTAATTGGGGCGCTTTTTGTCGGGTTTAGAACTAGCCTTTCACTATTTTTAGCGGTGAGAAGCTTTGTGCTACCGGCATTAATTCAATGCGATTGACGTTAACGTGAGCGGGTTGAGTGGCGATCCAGAATACCGTTTCAGCAATATCCGCTGACGTTAATGGCTGTACATTTTCATATAGGCTCGCCGCTTTAGTATCATCACCTTTAAAGCGCACGTTAGAAAACTCAGTAGTTCCACACAGGCCCGGTTCAACATCCGTTACTCGAATTGCGGTACCGGCTAAATCTGCACGCAAATTCAGACTAAACTGCTTAACAAATGCTTTTGTCGCCCCATAAACATTACCGCCAGGGTACGGATAGGTACCTGCAATCGAACCGATGTTAATCACATGTCCACGGTTTTGTTCAACCATTTGCGGCAAAATAGCGTGAGTGACGGAAGCCAGCGCGGTCACATTGGTATTGATCATGGTTACCCAGTCATTAAAGTCCGCCTTATTGGCCATCTCCAGCCCAAGTGCCAAACCAGCATTATTCACCAATAAATCAATTTGCTTAAACGGTGCGGGTAAGTTTTGTAAAACATCTAATAGTTTCTCACGATCGCAAACATCCAGTTCAACGGGCAAAAACTTATCCCCTAACTCTGTTTTAAGCTGTTGAAGACGTTCCAGACGACGGGCTACACCGATAACATAATGTCCTTCAGTAACAAATTTTTTAACAATAGCCTGACCAAAACCGGCCGATGCACCGGTAACAAAAACAACCATAATATTTCCCCTTGTCTGTTATTAGTGAGCCTATTCAGTGACGGATAAGCAGCCATCAGCATACGAATAACGATCTGAATAGTCACCTATATTTATATCAGTCAGGTATTTGATTAGTAAGACGGTGATAAAACCGATGCCATCTGAGTCAAATCAATAAAACCCGTTAAATCGCGCTCTTCTGGCCGACCGAGATAAGGTAATTCACCAATCAGTGGAGCTGGGATATTCTGTTGTAAAGCAGCGATGGTCTCGGCGTAATATGCCAGACCGGGGTTAATACGATTTGCTACCCAGCCAGCAATTTTCAACCCATCACGAGTAATGGCTTCTGCAGTGAGAATTGCGTGATTAATACAGCCCAACTGAATACCGACCACCAGAATAACCGGTAATTTTTCTTCAATTACCCAGTCAGATACGGGGCGCATTCCATTAAGTAAAAAACGCCAGCCGCCAGTACCTTCAACAATAACACAATCTGCTAAAGACCCGAGTTTATTTAACCCAGCGGAAAGTCTGGCGTAGTTCATGGGTTCGTCGTGATAAGTCAGCGCTGCGTGGTTTTCAATAATGATCGGGTTAATATCTTCGTAAGGCACGGCAACAGATGACGATGATTGCAGAATCAGCGCATCGTGATTTCTTGCACCCTCTTCAGTGCTGTGAGAAGCAATAGCGATAGGTTTATATCCTACGGCTCTTTTCCCTTGTTTTATAAATGATTGTAACAGCGCACGAGAAACAACAGTTTTACCCACTTCAGTACAGGTACCCGTTACAAAAAATCGATTCGGCATAAAGGTAATCACTCCGAAACCTTCAACTAAAACGGTTAAGACGTATCAGTTAGCCGGTTACTCAATCTAGAAATCGTGAAATAAAAATGAACCAACACTCTGTGATATTCATCCCAATAGCAAAAGTCTAGGCTATGGTTAAATTGAATAGATTGCGTTAGCTCAATATTTACTGCATCAGATAGGATAATTTTATAAAACAAAGCGTTATACCAATTAAGGGGTAATTGCTGAAGTTAACGCATTGAAAGCAGTTATCCTTGCAAAAGTTTAACTAGCAGAGCGCCGTTATATAGCGCCATTTTTACCAATGCCGCACCTGGCATTGTTCCTTGGTTAATAAAGTGAGTTGGAGCAAGACGAATATTGGTGCTGTATTGCGGTAAAGATTGCTGCCTGACGCTGTTTTCAATCGCGGGATAGAGAATAGCGGAAGAACGATTAAGGGGAGATCCAATAATAATTTTCTCTGGATTAAAGATATTCACCATGACCGCGGCAATCTGTCCGACGCTGTGTCCCACATGTTGAATAATCTCGGTAGCTAACTGGTCACCTTCATTGGCAGCATTACATAGATTCTCAATAGTTAGCGGAGCATGATGTAGTGCCGATTCTGGATGTGTGTTCAACCGTTGTTGGGTTTGCTCCAGAATACTGCCCATACTGGCGATGGTTTCCAGACAGCCATGATTGCCGCAGTAACAAGCCTTACCGTTAGGATCAACTTGCGTATGCCCTATTTCTATATGGCTGCCTGAATCAGCATGTAAAACGCGTCCATCGGTGATCACGGAAGCGCCGACAATATCATCAATAACCAATTGAATCACATTTTGGCAACCTACCGCTGCGCCATATAGCGCCTCACTGATTGCCCAGGCAGATACATCATGCTGAACATAAACGGGTAGCCCAGTTCTTTGACTCAACATTGGCCCAAGAGGAACATTCTCTTGGTTATAAAACGGCATTTTATGCACGATGCCGGATGTTGCATCAACAATGCCCGGCAGTGTTATGGCGATAGCCGTTAATCGTTCAAGCTGTTTCTGATGACGATTAAAAAAAGATTCAATTTGAGCGATAAAACGCTCTAACCATGACGCACTATGATCAATAGGAAAATCGATTTGTTCTTCAATAATGACCTGATTACTGAGATCTCTTAAAGCTAATGTCAAATAACCGTAGTGAATACGTCCAGTTAAATAGTGCCATGCTTGGGTATCCAGTTCGACGCCAACCGCAGGACGCCCTCGGCTACCTACTTCATTAAACTCGGTTTCTTTAACTAAATGCGCATCAAACAATTCACGCACAATTTTGGTAATACTGGCGGGAGCCAATTGGGAAACTTTTGACAGATCTATCCGTGAAATGGGGCCATATTGATCGATTAACCGATATACCGCACCGGTATTTATTTGTTTTATATGGTCAATATGTCCTGGCTGTCCTTCTCTATTCACACTGCTGCCCCTGAATACCGCTCAATATAGTTGGATCTAATAACCCATAATGTTCACATGATGTCATGTATAATAAAAATGCGATGAATTAGTTGATAGAAATGACGATAAACAAGATTGATATTTATTGCTATGTCTAAGAACGTTTCATAAGAAAATTTTGTTGTTAATACTGTGTATCAAAAAGCAAATTGGCATTTTCAGGCTAATACAAACATCGATTCTGGATTATCGTTTACCCAATAGCTTTTGTCACCAATGTATAGTCTTATTTTCCAGATTCTGAGGACATCTCGTGGCACCGAACCAGTCTGAAAATCGAGTAAACACCGAGTCTAATACTGATGAAATCGAACCGGTACCGGATCCTGTAACCGAAAAATCAACGCGTACGCGTTCCCCTTTTATTACCCGTGGAACGCCTAATTTTATGCGCGTTACCGCAGCGCTGTTTTCCGCGGGTTTAGCGACATTTGCTTTACTCTACTGTGTTCAGCCTATTCTGCCTATTTTATCGCACGATTTTAATGTATCACCGGCCAGTAGTAGTCTTTCTCTTTCTGTTTCAACAGCCATGTTAGCCGTAGGTTTATTATTCACTGGCCCGATCTCTGATGCCGTTGGCCGGAAACCGGTGATGGTTATCGCCTTAATGTTGGCGGCTATTTTGACGATTGCCAGTTCATTAACCACTAGCTGGCACGGTATTCTGATTATGCGGGCCTTAGTAGGGTTGGCTCTAAGTGGTGTCGCCGCCGTTGCAATGACCTATTTAAGTGAAGAGATCGACCCAATGTACGTCGCCTTTGCCATGGGATTGTATATCAGTGGTAATTCGATTGGCGGTATGAGCGGTCGACTGCTCAGTGGTGTTTTGACCGATCTTTTTTCCTGGCGCTTTACGTTGGGAAGCATTGGGTTAATTGCCCTGATCGCGGCCTTGGTTTTCTGGCGAATTTTACCCCCTTCTCGCCACTTCAGACCTTCTTCACTACGGCCGAAAACGCTACTGATAAACTTTCGTCTGCACTGGCACGACCGTGGTTTACCCTTATTATTTGCCGAAGGCTTTTTGCTCATGGGAGCTTTTGTCACCCTGTTTAACTATATTGGTTATCGATTGATGGCAGCCCCTTATTACATCAGTCAGGCGTTAATTGGATTGCTTTCTTTGGTTTATTTGATGGGGACTTATAGTTCTCCCAAAGCGGGCTCTCTCACTTTACGCTTTGGTCGCGGGCCGGTATTTATGTTCTCTATTGGGTTGATGTTACTCGGTTTGTGTATCAGCCTGTTTTCCTCCATTTGGATCATCTTTATCGGCATGCTGATCTTTACCTCTGGCTTTTTTGCCGCCCATTCTGTTGCCAGTAGTTGGATTGGTCGCCGGGCAAGACGCGCGAAAGGTCAAGCCTCTGCTTTGTATCTGTTTTTCTATTATGTTGGCTCCAGCGTTGCAGGTACGTCAGGTGGTTTTTTCTGGCATAATTACGGTTGGTCCGGTCTGGTGGCTTTTTTGAGCGTTATGTTGATTTGTGCACTGCTTATTGGACGTTCTCTTTCTCGTTTACCCGAAGCATCTATAGCCTCTAACCTATAAAAAAGATAAAAGGAGCCTAATGGCTCCTTTTAGATCACCAGAAAAAGTGACAGCGTCACCATTACTTCATACTACCGACCATATCCTCAGGCCTAACCCACTCATCAAATTGTTCTTCGGTGAGATAACCTAACTTCAAGGCTGACGCTTTTAACGTTAACCCTTCTTTATGTGCTTTTTTCGCAATTTCTGCTGATTTATCGTAACCAATATGGGTGTTCAGCGCCGTGACCAGCATTAATGATTCGTTAAGCAGTTGAGAAATACGCTTTCTATTTGGCTCAATACCCACCGCGCAATGCTTATTAAAACTATTCATACCATCAGCCAATAAACGAACTGACTGGAGGAAGTTATCAATGATCATTGGACGGTATACGTTAAGTTCAAAGTTACCAGATGCTCCACCAATATTGATAGCCACATCATTTCCCATGACCTGAGCACACAACATGGTTACCGCTTCACATTGGGTCGGGTTCACTTTGCCTGGCATGATGGAACTACCTGGCTCATTCTCCGGAATAGAAAGCTCACCAATGCCACAGCGCGGACCTGAAGCCAGCCAGCGCACATCGTTGGCTATTTTCATCAACGATGCGGCTAAACCTTTAAGCGCGCCATGGGCATGAACCAGCGCGTCGCAGGTTGCCAAGGCTTCAAATTTATTGGGAGAAGTGATAAACGGCAGCTTGGTCAAAGAGGCTAATTCTTTGGCAACCCGAACTGCATATTCAGGATGAGTATTTAAGCCGGTCCCCACAGCGGTACCACCTAGTGCGAGTTCGCTAAGGTGAGGAAGCGCATTTTCAATATGCTTGATATTATAGCTTAGCATTGCTGCCCAGCCTGAAATCTCCTGCCCGAGAGTTAGTGGTGTGGCATCTTGCAAATGCGTACGGCCGATTTTAACAATGTCCTGATAAGCCTGTGCCTTATCAGCAAAAACCTGCTGTAGCGCTTTGAGTTCGGGTAATAAATGCTCATGAATGGAAACAACGGCGGCGACATGCATACCCGTTGGGAATACGTCATTAGAGCTTTGGCTTTTATTCACATCATCGTTAGGGTGAACTAAACGTTCATTACCGCGTTTTCCGCCCAATATCTCACTGGCTCGGTTGGCCAAAACCTCATTCATATTCATGTTGGTTTGGGTACCGGAACCCGTTTGCCAAATCGACAACGGAAATTCATGCGGATGTTTATCCGCTAAAACCTCATCGGCAGCCTGAATAATCGCCTTGCCTTTCTTATTATCAAGCAGGCCTAGCTGCATATTCACACTGGCCGCCGCTCGCTTTACCTGAGCCAGAGCATGAATCAGCGAATTGGGCATTTTCTCTTGTGAAATACGGAAATGCTCCAGAGAGCGTTGTGTTTGGGCTCCCCACAGGCTGTTTTCAGGAACATCAATTGGACCCATTGAGTCTTTTTCTGTACGCATAGCCACCATCACTTTCTCCTGATATTAGTCAATAAAGGTATGGGATTTGCTTCATGATAAAATATTGTCAGATTATTGTTACACAATTGTGCTTAATAATGTGTGATAGACCCATTAGTTAATGCTGAGGAGGCTCATCAATATGATTAAATTATGGATAAATATTGCTAACCAGCTTGCTTAACGGGTTTATTTAAGTGGACAATCAACAATCTGATTTTGAACTGCCATTAGTCTGGTTTGCTATTGGTAACATAGCCGTGAATGACAGGATAAACAAACGATGAAAAAGTCGATAGTTGCAGTAGGTGTATTGGTCGTACTTGGAGGAGCTTGGGTTGGCGGTTCATGGTATACCGGTAAAGTAATTCAAAGCGAAATTGAAAAGTCGCTGGTTAATGCTCAAAAATATATTGAGCAATATGCACCTGAATACAAGATCAAGATGAATATCACTGACTACCAGCGAGGCGTGTTTTCCTCACAAGTGTCCTACGCTTTTGACGTTGCCAACGGTAACGGTAGTGATTCTGTTTCCATCGCTCAAAAAATTAGCCACGGCCCTTTCCCATTAGATCATTTTAGCCTGTCGCCTAAACTGGCCTTTTCTAAAACCGAGCTGATTAAGCAACCATCGTTGGATAGCTTTTTTGACATGGCCGGTGGAAAATCCCCACTTAACGTTGAAGTACTTGCCTCTTATGATGGTAGCTCAGAAGGTAAAGTCGTCATAGAAGCACTGACGGATAAATCTGACGGAACATTTAAATTCAGCGGGCTCACTCTAAATGTTGCCGGTCAGGTTAAAGATGGTGAAACAAACTTTACGATGACCAGTTCACCATTTGATATGACCGAGCACGGTAGTCAAGTATCTTACGATATGGCAAAGGTGGCTGGTACTCAGAATAAAAGTAAAGAATATACGGTTGATGGTAGCTTAGGAAAACTCACCATTGCTAAATTGGGTGATGAAGGTGAAAAAGAACAAATCATACTCAACAATTTGACCGTGAAGAGTCAAGGTAAGGCCGGTAAGTTTGACATGAATCTGGGCCTAATCAATATTGCATTGCAAAACGTAACCTACACCATAAACGATAAACCTAAAATGGTGATGGATAGTTTAACTGCCGTTAGTAATGTACAGGAAGATGAGAAATTCATTAATCAGGTTATCGATACCACCATTGGCCAGCTTAACCTTGATGGTAAAAACCTGGGATCTGGTTCAATGAAGGTGAAGCTCGATCGATTTGATGGCGGTGCATTACAATACTTGAATAAGAACTCTGATCAACTAGCCTATTTATATATGGCTGGCGCTACCTCGCCACAGGGTGAGAGTAATTTGATGATGAATAATCTGATGACGTTTTTGGATGCCAATCCGACCATCAGTATTACACCGTTAACCTGGAAAAATGACAAAGGTGAAAGCCAGATAGATATGGCATTAACGCTAATGCGCCCTGCTTCCCTTGAGTTTTCGGATATGACCCAGCTGTTACTTAACTCGGTCAAACAATTCAACAGTAGTACTAAATTGTCAGTGCCTATGCTGACTGAAATGACCAAGCTTCAGTATGAGCTTTCTGGTGGATTGTCTGCGGAAGATTCTCAGACCCAAGCTACGGCGTCAGTACAGCAAACTATCGATATGGGTATCGCCCAGAAGATGCTGAGCAAGAAAGATGATAATACCGTCACCAGCTATTTTAACTATGCTGATGGTATGCTCGATTTGAATGGGCAAAAAATGCCTGCGGAGCAGTTTATCAATATGTTTATGATGCCGGGCATTGAGTAGCTTATAAATTAAGCTAACGATGATAAATATACGTTTCCGCCTGAAATAATTCGTCTCAAGCGGAAACGTATCAGCAACGTGATATTTTTAAAGTTTTTAATTAATTATCCCTATCTTTATCAAATAATTAATCTTAATTCCCTTTCGATTTAACCTCCTTTTATTGTGCATTTACCCTAATTGTTTGAATATTTTGACTATTGTTATGCCCATTCGCCTGTGATAAATACAATACCCATAATAAAAGTAATGATTAATCCCTAATTAATAAGCAGTCCTAACACACTGGATATCTACAGGAAGGATTTATGAACCGCTTTGTAATAGCTGATGCCAAAGCATGCATTGGATGTCGTGTCTGTGAAGTTGCTTGCGTTATGACACATAACCATGGCAAGCATCCAGAAGTACCGGAACTTTACCTCCCTCGAATCAAGGTTGTTAAAACGGCTAAAATAAAAACGGCGGTAACCTGTCGTCACTGTGAAGATGCTCCCTGTGTGCAAGTTTGCGCGAGTGATGCGTTAACACACGAAATTGATGGCATTCAGTTGTCGAAAGAGAAATGTATTGGCTGTAAGACCTGCGTGCTCGCCTGCCCATTTGGCGCTATTAGCATGGTAGAAGAAAACGCCACCGTTTTAGATAACGAATTGTCGCGTATTACCGCGCATAAATGCGACTTATGTGCCAATGATGCCGAAAGTCCCGCCTGCGTCAGCGCTTGCCCTACCAAAGCATTGAAAGTATTTAGTCAGGCGTATTTGTTAGAACAACAGCAAGAAAAACTCTATTCGGCAGCATTAAGAGAAAACCTCGAAAGTGTTTCCTCTTCAGTACCGGAATTCGCTAAGAATAGCGCCATGAACAAACTCACCGACAAAATTACCGTTCCGCGGGGAGAGGCTATCAAAGAAGACATTACTCTGCGAAAAACCGGTTTCGGTGAAATATATCAGCGCTTCACACCAGAACAGGTTGAAACTCAGGGCAATCGCTGTATCACCTGTGGTGAACATGCTTTCTGCGAATGGACCTGCCCGCTACATAACCGGATTCCACACTGGATCTCGCTGGCAAAACAAGGCCGTATTATTGAAGCCGCTGAACTCTCTCATCAAACCAGCAGCTTGCCCGAAATCTGTGGCCGCGTCTGCCCTCAGGATCGGCTTTGTGAAGGGAGCTGTACTCTAAACTCGCAAGGCGGCGTGACCGTGGGAAATATTGAGCGCTATATTACTGATACCGCCTTTGAAATGGGTTGGAAGCCGGATCTTTCTCATGTTAAGTCATTAGGTAAAAAAGTCGCCATTGTTGGCGCAGGTCCAGCGGGATTAGCCTGTGCGGATATTCTGGCTCGAAATGGTGTTGATGCCGTGGTATTTGATCGACACCCGGAAATTGGCGGTATGTTAACGTTTGGTATTCCATCGTTCAAACTGGATAAGAACGTGATGGTACACCGCCGCGAGATATTTAGCGGTATGGGCATTACATTTCATCTGAATACTGAGATTGGTAAAGATATTCCATTCGAATCGCTGGTTAATGACTATGATGCTGTTTTTGTTGGTGTTGGCACCTACCAATCCATGAGAGCAGGTCTGGATAATGAAGATGCGCCAGGTGTTTATGATGCATTACCCTTCCTTATCGCCAATACTAAAAAAGTGATGCATTTACCCGAATTGGCAGAAGAACCTTATATCAATATGGTAGAAAAACGCGTTGTTGTGCTGGGTGGTGGTGATACAGCAATGGACTGTTTACGCACCGCTATTCGTCATGGGGCAACGGAAGTAACTTGTGCGTATCGTCGTGATGAAGCCAATATGCCCGGCTCGAAAAAGGAAGTGAAAAACGCGCGTGAAGAAGGCGTAGAGTTTATGTTTAATGTGCAGCCCGTTTCGCTGGAATTAGACGATTCAGGACACGTTTGTGGCGTTAAACTGGTGAGAACCGAGATGGGAGAGCCTGACGCGGCAGGACGTCGCCGACCTAAAGTGATTCAAGGTTCAGAATTTATTCAACCGGCTGAGGCTGTCATTAAAGCCTTTGGTTTCCGCCCTCATGCCATGCCTTGGTTGGCTGACGTTGGCGTTGAACTGGATAGTTATGGTGTGATTGTGGCTCCTCATCTCAATCACTATGCTTGTCAAACCAGTAATCCCAAAATTTTTGCCGGTGGTGATGTTGTTCGAGGGGCTGATTTAGTGGTTACTGCTATCGCTGATGGTCGTAAAGCAGCAAAAAGTATTGTTGAATATTTAACCGATGACGATCGGACATCTAATTTGTTAAATAAAGCGTCTTAATAACAATATTAGATAAATTCAGGCCCCCTGCATCTAAAAGCGTGGGGGCCTTCAGATGATCAATCAGCCATTATCGATTAGCTAACACGCGTTCTACGGTATCAACTACGGCTTGAGTTTGCGGATCGATTTCGATATTCACTTTATCTGCTAACCGCTTACAACCCAGAGTGGTACGCTCCAGCGTTTCTGGAATCAGGTGTACACAGAAGCGCTCTTTTGACACTTCGCCAATCGTCAGACTGATACCATCAATGCCAATAAAACCCTTATGTAGCACATATTTCATCAACTCTTGCGGCATTTTGAACCATATTTGGCGGTTATTCTCAGAGGTCAGAATTTTGACGATTTCTGCCTGGCAAATAATGTGTCCAGACATTAAATGCCCACCGATTTCATCACCAAATTTTGATGCCCGCTCGATATTGACTCGATCACCAACGTTGATAGCCCCAAGATTAGTGATGCGTAGCGTTTCTTTCATTAAATCGAAACTGACTACGTCACCTTCTATTTTTGTTACGGTCAAACAACACCCATTATGGGCAATAGAAGCGCCGGTCTCGATTCCCGGCAACAATGCTGACGGAAGTTTTACTTTGTGAACACGAAAATTGGACTTCTCATCAATGGCGACTACGGGCGCCGTACCCTGAACAATTCCGGTAAACATTCGATTAGCCTCGATAACTAGAATGATAAACAAATTCACTGTTGAGAAGTTTGACGTAATTTATCCTAAAAACCAAATACGTTTTTCTTCATTTACATGACATGCAAAAAGAATGACCTTAAATCGGCCTAGATTATTTGATTACTGATGGTTAACAGGTAAAATCACGCCTCGCATAATTTCGTCTCTCACTGTAGGTATGTCTTACGGTGACTTTCTTATTTTTAGTTTCAATAAAAAGGTATATACGTGCAGAAGTATATAAGTGAAGCGCGTAGTCTGTTGGCTTTAGCCATTCCAGTGATTGCAGCCCAGTTCTCTCAAACTGCCATGGGGGTTGTCGATACCATCATGGCGGGTGATGTTAGTGCCACCGATATGGCAGCCGTAGCCGTGGGGACGTCAATCTGGTTACCGGCAATTTTGTTTGGTCAGGGACTATTAATGGCGTTAACGCCAGTCGTGGCACAGCTTAATGGTGCCGGACGCCGCAATAAAATCGCTCATCAGGTGACTCAATCAATCTGGTTAGCGTTGTTTATTTCATTGTTGGTGATGGTTGTGCTGTATAACAGCCACTACATCATTGAACATATGCAAAATATTGACCAAAAGTTAGCGGAGATCACAATAGGCTATTT
The DNA here is from genome assembly GCF_900112475.1 of Pragia fontium DSM 5563 = ATCC 49100. Taxonomy (GTDB): domain Bacteria; phylum Pseudomonadota; class Gammaproteobacteria; order Enterobacterales; family Enterobacteriaceae; genus Pragia; species Pragia fontium. The sequence goes on from NZ_FOLW01000006.1 coordinate 25,166, forward strand.
ACGCGCTATTATGTGGGGAGCTCCAGCCTATCTGCTATTTCAGGTTTATCGCAGTCAGTGTGATGGTTTGTCAAAAACCAAACCGAGTATGGTGATTGGTTTTGTCGCTTTGCTGGTTAACATTCCGGTTAACTACGTAATGATTCACGGTAAGCTCGGTTTTCCTGCTTTAGGCGGCGTTGGCTGTGGTGTCGCGACGGCTACCGTCTATTGGGTTATGTTTGTTTGCATTAAATTCTACGTCCGCTCTGCCGGTTCTCAGAAAGATATCCTGGCCCACAGTAAATTTGAGATGCCTTACTGGCCAACCCTAAAACGGTTGTTTAATTTAGGATTACCCGTTGCTTTAGCGCTGTTTTTTGAAGTGACGCTGTTTGCTGTGGTGGCTTTGTTGGTTTCGCCTTTAGGCGTGGTCTCCGTTGCCGGTCATCAAATTGCGCTGAACTTCAGTAGTCTGGTCTTTGTTATACCGCTGGCGTTAGGTGTTGCAACATCAATACGCATTGGTTTTAAGCTGGGGCAAAAAAAGGTAGACGACGCCAAAATAGCATCTTATACCAGTCTAATATTGGGTTTATCCATGGCCAGTATGACTGCATTGTTCACCGTGGTCTTCCGCCATCAAATCGCTTTATTGTATAACGATACACCTGAAGTGGTGGTGATGGCTTCTCACTTGATGTTGCTGGCAGCAATTTATCAGTGTTCTGACTCTATTCAAGTTATCGGTAGTGGCGTGTTACGTGGCTATAAAGATACACGTTCGATTTTCTTTATTACCTTTACTTCTTATTGGATAATTGGCCTGCCAGTTGGCTATATATTGGGTCTGACCGATCTTATTGTACCGGCGATGGGGCCTGCTGGCTTCTGGACTGGATTTATTATAGGTCTAACCATATCCGCTATTATGATGACATGGCGTATGCGTTGGTTACAAAAACAGCCTGTTGAGGTAATTTTAAGCCGGGTACAACATTAGTCATTTGATTAGAAATGCATAACGGTGATTGAATAAAAAAGAGGCGGCCTGCACAGTAACTCGCCAGTTAGTCAGGTTAGTGCAAGAAAAACGTTTTTTCTCCTTGCCAGTAGGTCGCTTCATCGTTAATATTCGTGCCCATCACTACTGCTTTTAATAACAGTATGATATGTGCGTCCGTAGCTCAGTTGGTTAGAGCACCACCTTGACATGGTGGGGGTCGGTGGTTCGAGTCCACTCGGACGCACCAAATTAATTAAGCATCAGCTATCTTTATGCGCCCTTAGCTCAGTTGGTTAGAGCGCCACCTTGACATGGTGGAGGTCGGTGATTCGAGTTCACTAGGGCGCACCATTTCTTCTATTCCCCCCTATTTTTGGCTTTTTTGTACGTTTTCACTAATTTAAATAATAAATTCAATCGTTATTTCCACATTTTTCCATTTTCATCTTGAGCGTTTCCCCTCTATAATAGGCCGATAGTTTGTTGAAAGGTTTCAGCTAGTGAGAAAATGGATTGTTCGTAGAAACGACTAACGCGTTTGTTTTATAAACTGGCGGGATTGTCTATGTTTCGCAATACTGAAAGAAGCCTGATAACGTATGAACTCTTATCTGAAGCCTAGAATGCAGGCTCTTGTTTTCTTTTTACACAATAATATCGGTAGAAATTATCATCATGAAAAAAACTAAAATTGTATGTACCATCGGTCCAAAAACGGAATCTGAAGAGGTTCTGGGCAAACTGCTAAATGCAGGTATGAATGTAATGCGTTTGAACTTTTCTCATGGTGACTATGATGAACATGGTCAGCGTATTACTAACCTGCGCGCTATTCTGGCTAAAACTGGTCAAAAAGCCGCTATTCTGTTAGATACTAAAGGCCCAGAAATCCGCACCATGAAACTAGAAGGTGGTAATGATGCCCCTCTGGTTGCTGGTCAAACGTTTACCTTCACTACCGATCATAACGTTATTGGTAACAGTAATTGTGTAGCGGTCACCTATAGTGGATTTGCTCAAGACCTGAAAGTAGGTAATACCGTTTTAGTTGATGACGGCTTAATTGGTATGGAAGTGATCGAAGTTAAAGCCAATGAAGTGGTATGTAAAGTTCTGAACAGCGGTGACTTAGGTGAGAATAAAGGCATCAACCTGCCAAACGTTTCTATTCAGTTGCCTGCCCTGTCTGAAAAAGATAAGAAAGACTTAGTATTTGGCTGTGAACAGAACGTTGACTTCGTTGCAGCATCATTTATCCGTAAGCGTTCTGACGTACTGGATATCCGTGAGCACTTAAAAGCACACGGCGGTGAGCATATTCAGATTATCTCCAAAATCGAAAACCAAGAAGGCCTGAATAACTTCGATGAAATCCTTGAAGCCTCTGATGGCATCATGGTTGCTCGTGGTGACCTGGGTGTTGAAATTCCGGTCGAAGAGGTAATTTTCGCTCAGAAGATGATGATTGAAAAATGTAATCGGGCACGTAAGGTTGTTATTACCGCAACTCAAATGCTGGACTCCATGATCAAAAACCCTCGCCCTACCCGTGCAGAAGCTGGTGACGTTGCTAACGCCATTCTTGATGGTACTGACGCAGTTATGTTGTCTGGTGAGAGTGCTAAAGGTAAATATCCATTGGAAGCCGTAACGATTATGGCAACCATTTGTGAGCGTACCGATCGCGTTATGCCTTGTCGCGTTGATTCACTGGCATCATCAGGTAAGTTACGCATTACTGAAGCAGTTTGCCGCGGAGCCGTTGAAACAGCAGAGAAACTGGAAGCGGCACTAATCGTAGTTGCAACCCAGGGCGGTAAATCAGCTAAAGCTATCCGTAAATACTTCCCTACTGCGCCAATTCTTGCTCTAACCACTAACGAAACAACTGCTCGTCAGTTAGTTCTGAGCAAAGGCATTTCTGCTCAAATCGTCAGTGAAATTGCTTCAACGGATGATTTCTATCGCATTGGTAAAGAAGCGGCTCTGGCGAGCGGTTTGGCACATAAGAATGACGTTATTGTGATGGTGTCTGGTGCATTAGTTGCTAGTGGTACCACTAACACCGCATCTGTGCATATTCTTTAACATTTGCCATAACAAAAAACGCCGTTTAATACGGCGTTTTTTTTTGCTTGTAAGAAATAAGCCCATTAACTTTATTGTATGAACAAAAAGTGCGGTTTATTTGTTAACAAAATAATTTAATATGGATAAAAATACAGGTTAATTTCAACCTATTACTTTAGGTATTCTATTAAACATGGGTATATCCCACTTTTTTAGTAGAATAAGATCCTTTTTTTTGCAAATAAATAAATGTTTTGACCATTATTTAACCAGTCAAGCAAAATAGTTTGAAAGAAGTTAAAAAATTATTCTCATTCCAAAAAACTTTGTGTAATACTTATGTGGCTACATGCAAAAAAGTTAACTCAAATTGAGGGTGTAAATATGAACCGTACTAAAGTGGTACTGGGTGCTGTAATTTTAGGTGCTACTCTGTTAGCTGGTTGTGCGAAAAGCACTGATACTGCTACTAACAGCAAGCTGACTCAACTGATCAGCGATGTTGCTGCTTTACGTTCTGATGTACAAGTTGCTAAAGATGAAGCAGCTCGTGCTAACCAGCGTTTAGACAACATGACTCGTTCTTACAAGAAATAATATTTCTAGTAAGTAAAAATGGCGCACTTTGTGCGCCATTTTTTTTTGCCTCTCTTTATTCCTACTCCCCCACATTGATATACCTATTACTGGTTTTAATTACCGTTTATTGTATTTATTTTTCCTAATCGAGAAATATTATCAAATGCATAAAACGCAATGGCATGCATTATGAGCACGCGTAATCGATAGAGGCGTTGTTCTCATTATAAATTTAAAAACAGTCCCTATTGTTCTGCTATGCGTTTATTTTACGTATTTGGTTAAAGGTGTGGTCATCAATTTAAACCAGACAAAAAAAGAGATAATAGAACATAGGAAGTAAGTCGGAATTTGACGGGAAGGATTCAAAAGTATAGAGAGGAAAAAGTGCTTAAGGCGACAGGAAACATTTCCTGTCGCGCTTTATTAAAATGCGATTATTTGTTTACCTGAAGAGGTAAACCAGAACGGCGGGAAATTTCAGTATTCACTTTTGCTGCATCGGTTGCTGAATTATTGATAAACGTAGCAACGTTAGCACTGATCTCAATAGGTTTAGTTTGAGGATCGTCATTTTCAGATTTAGATAACGGTTGATGAACCTCAACATAACGTTGACCGTCCGGTTCTATCGTTGTTTTTATCGGTTCATTAATCACTTGAACGCGAGTACCAACCGGAACCGTATTGAAAAGTTCTTCAATATCATTAGGACGTAAACGAATACAACCGGAACTCACCCGTAGACCAATACCAAAATCAGCATTTGTTCCATGAATCAGATAAGTACCACCAGCAGCGGCTAAACGTAATGCAAACAGCCCCATTGGGTTATCTGGCCCGGCAGGAATGACGGCAGGTAAGGTAATTCCTTCAGCCGCATAATTCTTACGAATGTTAGCCGTTGGTGTCCAGGTCGGATTTGCTTTCCGCTCGGTAATTTGAGTCACCATTACCGGTGTATCACGGCCTAATTGACCAATACCGATAGGATAGACAATAACGCTATTTTTACCCTTCGGATAATAGTAAAGACGAAGTTCAGAAAGGTTGATTACAATACCTTCACGTGGGGTATCTGGCAGAATCATTTTTAGCGGTAAAATCAACTCTGAGCCAGCTTTAGGCAACAGAGGGTCAACATCAGGGTTAGCTTCAAGCATACCAATCAAGCCGATCTGATAATCAGCCGCAATTCTTTCCAGAGAACGACCGTCATCAGGGACGATCAGCACCCTATTCTCACCAATTAAACGGCTGCCCGATGACGGTAATGGATATTCCATTGCCTGAGCAATGGTAGCTTGACCAATGAATAATATCGCTAGTACAGCCTTACAAACTGCAAAAACACGGTTCATTCTTAATTCCTAAACTTCAACTTTATATAAGTTAATTTTCCGGGGTATCTCATCGACAGGATCTCCCGAGGTTTACAGCTATAAACAAACATTATGTATCAAAACAAACTATTCACATAGGGATGCTACCTGTTGTCAGGTAAAAAATAATCAATTTTTTTATTCATTCTCACGTTGCCTCATTTCTGTTGCTACAATGAATAAATTAATTAATTGATATGTAGATAAAAAACTACGTTAAGGCTTGATGTGGCGTTTCAATGCTTCGACTAAAATAATTTGAGATACCCAAAACGATTTGGTTGGGCTAAGATAAATCAATTGTTAAATAAAAGTAACTCCCTGGAGAAGACCATGACACAAACTGTTAAAATGAAAGGTAATCCTGTTTCAGTCGCTGGACAATTACCCAAATCGGGTGATAACGCCAAAGCCTTCACGCTGGTTGCTAAAGATCTTACTGATGCCACATTGAGTACTTATGCCGGCAAGCGAAAAGTATTGAATATTTTCCCAAGCGTTGATACCGGTGTATGTGCTACATCAGTTAGAACATTTAATAAACTGGTTGGTGACTTGGAAAATACTGTTGTTCTGTGTATTTCTGCTGACTTACCTTTTGCTCAGGCACGTTTCTGTGGTGCAGAGGGGTTGGATCATGTTGTGACACTTTCAGCTTTCCGTAATCCTGAGTTTAAACAGAACTATGGCGTTGAGATTCTTGATGGCCCACTGAAAGGCTTAACTGCTCGTGCAGTGGTCGTGTTAGACGCCAATGATAAAGTTATTCATAGCGAGCTGGTTGAGGAAATTACCACTGAACCTAACTATGATGCGGCCCTGGCTGTACTTAAGTAGATTTCACTTATAAACAAGGGGCTTTTTATTAAGCCCCTTTTTTCTTCAACAATGTCTAACCTAGTCGTTTTCGACGGTTTCAATATTCTCAGCAGATTTAGGTGGATGACTTAAACCATACTCTCTTAGTTTATTGGCAATTGCCGTATGAGAGACGCCAAGTCTTTTCGCCAGCTTTCGAGTACTCGGATAACTGCCATATAATTGAGTTAATATCGAACACTCAAATCGTTTGCAGATTTCATCTAAGGTACCGTCCATCAGGTCATTATTTAGCATCATCTCCGTTGCTACTTCAGGCAAGACAATATCTTTCGCCTGTAGCTCATTTCCTTCCAGTTGTGTGAAGCTACGATAAAGTACATTCTTCAACTGACGCACATTTCCAGGCCAACCATACTGCGTTAATAGTGGAATAATATCGCCAGAAAGTTTTGGTCGCGGAACGCCCTGTTGATCGGCAAACAGGGTAATAAACTGTTCGGTCAACGGCATAATATCCGATACTCTTTCACGCAATGGAGGAATGGTTAACGTGAGTACATTAAGACGATAATAAAGATCTTCCCGGAATAGTCCCTGATTAACTAAATTGAACAGATTCTTTTGTGTAGCGCAAATGACGCGAACATCAACGTAGACTTCTTTATCTTCCCCTACTCGACGGAAAGTACCATCATTAAGGAAGCGCAGCAGCTTGGTTTGCATTGTTGGTGACATTTCACTGATATTATCCAGCAGCACCGAACCGCCATTAGCCTGTTCAAAAAATCCTTTTTTACTTTCCACTACCGCAGGATAAGTGCTGCCACCGTAGCCATATAATTCACTTTCAACCACATCGTCCGGCATTGAAGCACAGTTTATGGCCAAAAAAGGCTGTTCCCGGCGAGCGCTACGCATGTGACAAGCATGAGCCAGTACATCTTTACCGGTGCCGGTATCACCCTGAATCAATAATGGTACATCTAACATCGCCAGCTTATTCGCTTGTTCGATGAGCTGCTTCATTTTGCTACTTATGGCAACAATATGGCTAAAAGCGTTGTTATCAGCAATATTCTTATTCTGCAGTTGATGTCCCATTCTGGCCGCTGACTTAAGCACAATAACGGCACCAGTGATCTCTTTTGGCTGCTTATCTTCATCACTTTGATAAATTGGCATCATATCCATCAAATAGTCCTGACCGCGTACAATGGCACGTTCAGAATGAGCTGTGATGTTATCCCCTTCAAGATGACGCAAGAAATTATAGCCGCTGAGCAGGCTGGAGGCAGTTTGAGTCAGAATCTTTTCTTCAGAGAGCCCAAACAGCATGAGTGCCGCATGGTTTGCCAAATCGACCTTGCCTTTTAAGTCGATAGAAAGTACTGGTTCAGGTAAAGATTCAAGCAAGGCTCGTAATGCGCGTAGACGTTGCTCTGATGGCATATAAGAAACGGTACGAACATCGGTCACGCCGGTAATGCGTCGGATATTCACCATCAATGCGCTAAACACATCAAAATCAATGGATGAAAAGTTAAGGTATATTTTTCCGCTGACATCAATTTCAATGCCGCGGAGATCGAGATTGCGAGCAACCAGTAAATCAAGTAATTCGCGGGTTAGCCCCAACCGGTCTTCACAAAGAACTTCAAGACGCATTGTAGATAGCCTTGTTTAACGAGCGCTGTAGACAACTATTACCATTATCATACCCGCAGAGCGGTTGCATATGAAGTGGAGTGTCACAAAAAGTTGACAGATTTAACAGAAACTCGTGGGCGACGCCTGAGAATTGACGCCTTTGACAATGGCATGATGAGGAGCAAAGCATAACGCGGGCTAAGTTTGATGGTAAACGATTGTTTACGGCAAAAATTGGTTTTTATGGTTCCCTTTCATCATAAACAGTGATTAAGTAATCTTCCTTTAAAAACAAAATAACAGAGAAATGGAATGAAAGACGCAACTCTTGCCCTACACCATGGATTCCAGTGCGATCCAACCACGAAATCTGTCGCTGTTCCCATCTATCAAACCGTTGCTTACGAGTTTGATAATGCACAACATGGTGCCGATCTGTTTAATCTGGCGGTTCCGGGCAATATCTATACTCGAATAATGAACCCAACTAACGATATTTTGGAAAAACGCATGGCCGCCCTTGAAGGTGGTGTTGCGGGACTGGTGGTTTCAGCGGGCAGTGCAGCCATTAGTTATGCTATTCAGACGCTGGCTCAAGTCGGTGATAACATTGTTAGTACTCCCCAATTGTATGGCGGCACCTATACGCTATTTGCCCATATGCTTCCCGGCTTTGGTATCAATGTGAAGTTTGCTCGTGATGATTCTCCTCAAGCCATTGCGGAACTTATCGATGAAAATACTAAAGCGGTTTATTGTGAAAGTATTGGTAATCCAGCGGGAAACATTGTCGATATTGAAGGGCTTGCTGAGGTTGCTCATGCCCGTGGTGTTCCCCTTATTGTTGATAACACCGTCGCTTCTCCAGTTCTGTGTAAGCCTATTCAGTTTGGCGCGGACATTGTTGTCCATTCGATTACCAAATATGTCGGTGGGCATGGTAACTCATTGGGCGGTGTTATCGTTGATTCAGGTAAGTTTCCGTGGACTGAGCACAAAGAACGCTTCCCCATGTTCAGCTCACCTGAGCCTGCCTACCATGGTGTGATATATACCGAATCTTTCGGCGCTGCTGCTTTTGTTGCCCGTGCACGTACCGTTCCCTTACGTAACTGTGGCGCGGCCCTTTCTCCAATGAATGCTTTCCTGCTGATACAGGGATTAGAAACCCTATCTCTGCGTATGGAACGTCACGTTGAAAATGCGCGTAAGGTAGCTAATTATCTGAAGCAACACGATAAGGTCGCTTGGGTTAGCTATGCAGGTCTGCCAGAACATCCTCATTATGCGCTGGCGCAAAAATATATGCAGGGTACGCCTTCGGCGATTCTCTCTTTTGGATTAAAAGGTGGTTATCAGGCTGGCGTTCAATTTTATGATGCCTTACAGATATTTAAACGATTGGTGAATATCGGTGATGCTAAATCACTCGCTTGCCATCCGGCATCAACCACCCATCGTCAAATGTCTGAAGAAGAGCAGGCAAAAGCCGGTGTTAAACCAGAAATGATTCGCTTATCTATTGGTATTGAAGCGATTGAGGATATTCTGGCCGACTTGGAACAGGCATTGGCTGATTAATCGAGAGCCCATAACTGAACAAAGCGGCCAAGCGTTTATCTGGCCGCTTTGTTATTTGGGGGTTACCTATTCGGTACGTCCCCCTTTCGGCAGTTTATTCTTTAACTGACTAATGAGCTGGGTACGGAAGTCACCTAAACGTGGTTTATCATTCTCCATCCATGGTAACGGTCGACATAATTCCATCGCTTTAATACCCAGTCTGGCGGTAAGTAAACCGGCACCAATCCCCTGAGCCGCACGAGTGGATAAACGAGCGGTGATATCCTGAGAAATCCAGTCCATGCCTACTTCACGAATTAATTCTGAAGCCCCGGCAAACGCAATATTTAGCATTACCAGTTTAAACAGCCGTATCCTGCTAAAATAGCCTAGCTGGATGCCATATATATTGGCAATTCGGTTAATCAGGCGCAGATTTCGCCAGGCAATAAACGCCATATCCACAATAGCCAATGGACTAACCGCTATCATCAGTGCTGATTCAGCCGCTGAACCGCTGATTTCACGACGAGCCTGTTGGTCTAACACCGGTTGCACCAGTTTGGCGTACAGGGAAACAACCTCTCGATCGTTTTGGGTTTCATGTAGCGAAGCCTGCCAGCGCTGCAGAGCCGGGTGACTTTTATCAATACCCGCCTGTTCCGCCAGCTTTTCACAGAATTCACGCCCTTTCCCCAAAGCATGGCTGTGTAATAACTCGCGGGCAATATCCCTTTCCTCGGCCCGCTCTCGCAGGTGATACAATCTGCGCCACTCCGTCGCCACCGAGCCAATTCCGGCAACCACAATAATCGCACCGGCACTGTAAGCGCCGAGCGTAATCCATTCTTGTTGTTGAATCGCCTCAGCGATTCGATAAACGCCTTGAGCCACAACGCTTACGCCAAACAACCCTAGACCAAATGTCACCATCTTGCGCCACAGGCTTCTTTTTGGTTTCAGAGCGCTAATAATAATGCCTTCTGCCTGACCTTCTTCCTGTTCTTCTTCAAGCTCGGGCGCCGAAGGATAAAAGTGTTCAGACTCTTCTTGATTGAATTGCAAATTGCTACGTAATACCGGTTCTTGTTCCTGTATTAACGGTTCTTCAAACGTAACTCGCCCTTTTAATGGTTGATTCATCGAAGTTTATCTCCTAACAAAAACTCCATCACGGCATCCAGACGAATATGGGGCAGCGGCGTATCGACGCTCATGGGTTTTGGCCGGAACTGATCGAAATGGAATCCCTGCTGTTGCCAGAAAGCAGGCTCAGGTAAACGTGCAGGGACTTCACCCGGATAAACGGTTAACGGCTGCCCATCATCCAAACGATACCCTTTCAACGCCGGTAAACGAGTGCCCTGATGTTCTATCATGCCACTATCAGTAGCCTGCACCGAGGCCAGGCCAACGCAATCCATACTGATTCCTTCAAATGCAGCATTTTGCCACGCCTCCTGTACCAGCTGTTGCAGCAGAGAAACCAAATTTGCATGCTGATCGGGAGTAATATGGTCGGCTTTACTGGCAGCAAACATCAATTTATCAATGCAGGGAGAAAATAGCCGTCTTAAAATTGAGCGTTGACCATAGTGAAAGCTTTGCATTAATTGAGTCAGTGCCAACCGCATATCGTTAAATGCTTGTGGTCCGTTGTTCAACGGCTGTAGACAATCCACCAGCACGATCTGACGATCGAATTTCATAAAGTGATCTTTATAGAATCCCTTGACCACATGTTGACAATAATATTCGTAGCGAGCTTTCAGCATTCCCCAGTTGGTACGCTTATTCGCCTGAGCCAATCGAGACTCATTTTGCACACTGATATCCGGCCATGGGAAAAATTGCAGAACTGGCGCACCGGCTAACTCCCCGGGTAAAACAAACCGCCCCGGTTGAATAAAGTGCAGACCTTCTTGCTTACAACGCAATAGATAGTTAGCGTATTCCTGAGCGATATCCGCCAGCAAATTTTCATCAACTGGACCCAGAGGATCGCATTTAGCACACAGCGCTAGCCAAGGCTTAGCCCATTCAGCTCTTTCTCCCTGCCGTATGCCGTTCATTTGATGTGACCATTCCAGATAGCTTTGTTCCAGCATCGGTAGGTCCAGCAACCACTCCCCCGGATAATCAACGATTTCCAGATACAAAGATGAGTGGGTGGTAAAGTGACGTAACAGAGAGTCATTGGAACGAAAGCGTAGCGCTAACTGAATTTCACTGACGCCTCGGGTCGGCGTTGGCCAACTCGGCGGCGTACCATATAACGAAGCTAATCCTTCATCATAAGTGAAACGTGGAATCGCGAAATCTTTTTGGGGAATACGCTTTACCCCCAACAGACGATCTTCCCGTACGGCTGAGAATAACGGCAGTCTTGCGCCATTATTGACATTAAGCAGTTGGTTAACAAAAGCGGTGATAAATGCCGTTTTTCCACTGCGGCTTAAGCCGGTCACCGCCAATCTTAAATGACGATCCAGCCCGCGGTTAACCAGTGAATTAATTTCATTTTGCAGTCGTTTCATTCGGAACCTTAACAAAGCGGTAAGCAACGGAACCAAATAGTTTTCGTAACAATGGCTCACCAAATAAGACCAGCAGAAAACGTACCGGCCGCCATAACTTGCTTTTCAACAAGAATGATAGCACTAACACCGGCGCATACGATCTCCCCAGAAATAATAATAGCGCGATAAGAGGCTGAATAAGTAAGCGGATTTTGCCTGGCTTTTGCATTATTGCTCCCGAGTTCTGAATATTGTGAGGGTTTCTAAAGGAGGGATATCGGTTGCCTGAAGCGACGATCTCACGTTGATGTGAGCTCCTTCCTTTAGAAGGAACTCCACATAACATGAAGTGCGCTGTCGGAAAGCCTAATTATAAACGGCGAAATCGGCTTTCTACCTGAAAGGTTTCTGAGGTCAGATAACGTTCTAAATCACGTAAACGCTGTTCACTCGCCAATAGATCTTGTTCCACTTGCTTTATACGCTGACGGGCAGGTATACGACTGTGTAATGAAGCTTCTTCTGCTGGCGCACTCTCCAGAAAAAATACCATCGTGAAATAGACCACCACGGTAATGAAGAAAAAGCCGAAAAATAGCGCTAATATCGCCAGAATACGCACCATTAATACCGGGATCCCCAGATAACGTGCGATCCCCGCACATACTCCACTAATCATGCCTTCATCAGGAATACGATACAGTTTATTGTTCATCGGCGTTGCCTCCAGTTTGGATGATCTTCATCTAAAATGGCTTCCAGAGTCTGAATACGTTCTCTCATTTTCTGAGCATCATCACTCAGTTTTGCTAACCGTTGTATATCTTGTTGATTTAACTGACCACTATTGTTCTGTTTATTGCGATAATGCATCCAGAGCCAAATTGGGACAATGAACAAGATAAATAACGTCAGCGGTATGGCAAGAAAACCTAATAGCCAACTCATTGATATTCCTTATATTGTAAGGGTTAGTCTGTCGCTCACTCGTGCATACTGTTACTGAGTAAGCGACGTTATCAGCCTGTCGCTATCTATCAGGCATCTTTGTTCAAGTTCATTTTAGCTTTTAATGCAGCCAGTTCATTGTCAATTTGTTCGTTAACTTTCAGTTCAGTTAATTGCTGCTCTAAGCTCTTCTCTTTACCAAAAGCCACGCTCTGACCTTCGGCTTCCATATGGTCGATACGACGTTCAAATTGCTCAAAACGCGCCATCGCTGCATCAAGTTTACCGCTGTCCAGTTGACGACGAACGTCACGGGAAGAACTGGCGGCCTGATGACGTAATGTTAATGCTTGTTGGCGAGCGCGAGTTTCGCTTAATTTTGCTTCCAGCTCACTCACTTCATTGCGCATACGGTCTAGGGTTTCATTAACTACAACCAGCTCTGACTGAAGTATAGCGACCAAATCGGCCATCTTTTGCTTTTCGATTAAAGCAGCGCGGGCCAGATCTTCTTTATCTTTACGTAAAGCCAGTTCAGCTTTATCTTGCCATTCAGTTTGTTGAGTTTCGCCCTGCTCTATACGACGAGCTAACTGCTTTTTCTCTGCCAAAGCGCGAGCTGAGGTGGAGCGAATTTCAACTAATGTATCTTCCATTTCCTGAATCATCAGGCGAACCATTTTTTGTGGATCTTCTGCCTTCTCTAATAAGCTACTGATGTTAGCGTTTACGATATCGGCGAAACGAGAAAAAATACCCATGGTGATGTCCTCTACAGTTGTGAATCAATTTATTGGCGTTGATTGCCAGTCAGATGAATTACTATAGATATATCAAGAAGCGTGCCAACTTTTTCATTTTATTAACCGCATGATTTTAAAGTAAATTAAATTTACTTGCTATTTGAGTGTAAAAAATGGTTTGATGAAAAAAACCAATTAATGGCGAAATTAACCATGAATGATGGCATTGATAACATCTTAGGTGAAGCTAATAGCTTTATTGAAGTGCTGGAGCAGGCTTCTCAAGTTGCACCTTTAACCAAGCCGGTACTGATTATTGGCGAACGAGGCACCGGTAAAGAGCTGATTGCTCATCGCCTTCACTATTTATCCAAACGATGGCAAGGGCCGTTTATTTCCCTTAATTGTGCTGCGCTGAGTGATACCTTGCTAGATTCAGAACTCTTTGGTCATGAAGCTGGAGCGTTTACCGGGGCGCAAAAAAGACATTTAGGACGTTTTGAACGCGCAGACGGCGGTACATTGTTTCTCGATGAATTAGCTAATGCCCCCATGTTGGTTCAGGAAAAATTACTGCGGGTTATTGAATACGGTCAATTAGAACGAGTTGGTGGTACTCAACCGTTAAAGGTGAATGTGCGTCTGGTGTGCGCGACCAATGAAAACTTACCGGCGATGGCCAAAGCGGGAAAGTTCCGCGCAGACCTGCTGGATCGACTGGCATTTGATGTTATTAATTTACCGCCGTTGCGTGAACGGCGACAGGATATTATGTTACTGGCAAACAATTTTGCCATTCAAATGTGCAGTGAATTAGAGTTGCCATTCTTCCCTGGATTTACCGTTCAGGCCATTGAAGTGCTGATGAACTATGACTGGCCAGGTAATATTCGTGAGCTGAAAAACGTGGTTGAACGTTCAGTCTATCGGCATGGGGAAAACGAGGCTCCGCTGGATAATATTATTATCGATCCTTTTGTCCGCCCTTCATCTACTCATAGTCAATATGACCCATCGCCAATACCAGAAGCAAAACATCACGTTGATTTACCGGCTTTTCCGATGGATTTAAAGCAATGGTTATCAGAGCAAGAGCAGTTAATGATCGTCAAAGCACTGGAGCAATCACAATATAACCAACGTCAGGCGGCTAAACTACTTGGGTTAAGTTATCACCAACTAAGAGGGATGTTACGCAAATCAGAGATGAATAAACTGACATAGCTGAACAGTATTTCGACATCTTTCGCACAATTTATATTCTCTGCTTCGCTTAAGCCATGCTAAGGATTGGGATGATGGCTATACTCCTGTATAATCGCCAACTTGAATAGAATAAAAAAGAACTCTTTATATATGCGTATGCGTGGTTTAAAAATATGGGCGTTGATATGTGCTGGTTTAATGATGCCAGTATGTGCGCCATCGGCTAAAACGCAAACGGCTCCGGCGTCTCCTGTCGAGACGACATCCGCTGTTCCGATAACGGCAACACCACTGACGAATATCAATCAAAGTGGCTTTGTGTACTGCGTTAACGGTGTTGTTGATAGCTTTAACCCACAAATTGCTAACGGTGGCGTACTGGTAGATACCATTTCCGCTCAGCTGTATGACCGGCTATTAGATGTTGATCCTTATACCTATCGTTTAATTCCCGAATTGGCGGAGCGCTGGGAAACACTGAATGATGGAGCAACCTATCGTTTCTATTTACGTAAAGATGTGCCTTTTCAAACCACCGCCTGGTTTACGCCAACGCGAAACCTGAATGCTGATGATGTGGTTTTCAGCTTCAGTCGTATTTTTAATCAAGAAGCGCCCTATCATGCCGTTAACGGTGGCCGTTACCCCTATTTTGATAGTATGCAATTTTCAGATGCGGTAAAAAGTATTCGTAAAATTAACGATTACACCGTAGAGATCCAACTTTATAAGCCAGATGCTTCTTTTTTATGGCACTTAGCCACACATTATGCCCCAGTACTGTCAGCTGAATACGCTCAAAATTTAACCCGGAATGGTATCCAAGAGAACATCGATCGCCAACCAGTCGGCTCTGGCCCTTTTTTGTTAAATGAATATCATCCGGGACAGTTTATCCGTTTATACCGTAATGAAAGCTACTGGCGTGGGTCACCTAAGATGCAGCAGGTGGTGATTGATCTGGGCGCTGGGGGAACAGGTCGTTTATCCAAACTGTTGACCGGTGAATGTGATGTTTTAGCCTATCCGGCCGCGAGCCAGCTTTCTATTTTACGTGACGATCCACGTTTGCGTATCTCGTTACGCAGCGGTATGAATGTGGCCTATTTAGCATTTAACACCAGTAAACCACCGTTGAATGATGTTCGTGTTCGTCATGCCATTGCGTTGGCCATCAATAATCCCCGACTCATGCAATCGATCTATTACGGTACCGCAGAAACTGCGTCATCTATTCTCCCCAGAACATCGTGGGCTTATGACAATGAATCGACGATTACTGAATATGATATCGAAAAAGCGAAACAGCTCTTACAAGAAGCCAATGTTACTGACCTTCGGTTACATCTATGGGTACCAACGGCATCTCAAGCTTATAATCCGAGTCCGATGAAAATGGCCGAATTGATCCAAGCCGACTTAGCGCGTATCAATATTAAAGTCACGATTGTACCCGTTGAGGGGCGATTTCAGGAAATGCACCTGAGCGATGATGAACATGATCTGACGTTAACCGGATGGGCAACGGACAGTAACGATCCGGATAGTTTTTTCCGACCGCTGCTCAGCTGCGCCGGTATTGATTCACAAACTAACTATGCCCGGTGGTGTAATCCAGAATTCGATCGTCTCTTAACTGAAGGCGTTACTTCACAAGATCTGGCCGTAAGGATAGAAACTTACCAGCAGGCACAAAAAATTCTGGCGCAGGAAATTCCTGTTTTACCGTTGGCCTCTTCCCTTCGTATACAGGCTTACCGCTATGATATTAAGGGATTAGTATTAAGTCCGTTAGGTAATATTTCCTTTGCGGATGTTTACCGCGAGAAACCAGAGAGCAATCGCAAATGATTATCTATCTTCTCAGACGATTACTGCTATCGCTCGTTACTCTGTTGATCTTAACCGTTGTGAGTTTTAGCATTTCCTATTACCCCTCAAATGCGCCATTGAGCGGTGCGGGTTTATTTGAAGCTTATAGCTTTTATATATCAGATTTACTTCACGGTGAATTTGGCACATCGGTTATTAACGGGCAGGATATCGGTGAGCAACTAAAAATTGTTTTTCCAGCTACGCTCGAACTCTGTTTTTTTGCATTTATTATCGCGTTAGGGTTGGGGACGCCTCTCGGTATTGCCGCCGCCATGACCAAAAGTAAATGGCCGGATCGTATTATAACTTCGGTTTCCCTATTAGGTTTTTCTATTCCGATTTTCTGGCTAGCGCTGTTATTGATGTTATTTTTCTCTCTAAACCTTGAGTTATTACCAGTATCAGGACGCTACGATCTTCTCTATCAGATTCAACCAGTCACTGGCGTAGCACTTATTGATGCATGGTTATCTGATTCCCCTTATCGTGAACAAATCATGATAAGCGTGGTGCAGCACTTAATTTTACCGGTCATTACGCTGGCCGTTGCACCAACGACAGAAGTGATTCGCCTGACACGTCAAAGCGTGATTCAGATTATTGGCCAAAATTTTATTAAAGCGGCCGCGACCCGTGGTTTATCACGACTTATCATTATTCGTCGTCACGTATTGCACAACATCCTCCCCATCGTCATTCCCCAACTGACTTTACAGTTCTCCACCATGTTGGCATTGGCAATGATTACTGAATCCGTGTTTAACTGGCCGGGCCTTGGTCGTTGGCTGATTATTGCTATTCGTCAGCAGGATTTTGCCGTTATCTCTGCGGGGATTATGGTAATGGGTAGCCTGACAATTGTTGTAAACCTGATTGCCGATATTTTCAGTGCCATGACTAATCCATTTAAAAATAAGGAGTGGTATGCTTTCAGATAACGTATACCGCGAAAAGAAAATGCCCAGTGCTTTGAGCCATATCTGGCAGAATATTCATCGGGATATTTTAGCCATGGTTGGGCTGTATGGCGTATTGCTACTCATTGTCCTGTGTTTATTTGGTCATTTGATTGCGCCCTACCAACTCGACCAACAATTCCTTGGTTATCAGTTACTGCCCCCATCTTGGTCTCGTCATGGGGATGTCTCCTTCTTTTTAGGCACTGACGATCTCGGACGTGACATCCTCAGCCGTTTATTAAATGGTGCGGCTCCTACGTTTGGCTCCGCCTTACTCGTCACGTTGGCAGCGGCGATATGCGGTACTATTTTGGGCGTTCTGGCGGGCGTATCTCGTGGCTTACGCTCTGCAATACTTAACCATATTCTGGATGCTTTGCTGGCAATTCCATCCCTATTATTGGCAATTATTGTGGTGGCATTTATTGGCCCGCGTTTAGAACATGCGATGTTTGCCATATGGCTGGCACTGTTACCACGTATAGTTCATACCATATATCGAACCGTTCATGATGAGCTTGAAAAGGAATATGTCATTGCAGCCCGTCTGGATGGTGCATCAACAGCATATATCTTATGGAATGGCCTGTTGCCGAATATCGCACCGGTGTTAGTCACCGAATTCACTCGTTCACTCTCTATGGCCATTATGGATATTGCTGCTCTGGGATTTCTTAATCTGGGGGCTCAACTTCCCTCTCCTGAATGGGGAGCGATGTTAGGTGATTCCCTTGAGCTGATCTACGTCGCACCGTGGAGCGTAATGCTACCCGGCGCATCAATTATGATTTGCGTTCTGCTGGTTAATATCCTGGGTGACGGGCTTTACCGCGCTATTTCTACGGGTGATGAATAATGCCTTTATTAGATATTCGTAACCTTACCATTGAGTTTATGACCCCTGAAGGCCCGGTTAAAGCGGTTGATCGCGTTAGTTTAACCCTGACTGAAGGCGAAATTCGTGGTTTAGTGGGTGAATCAGGTTCTGGAAAAAGTTTAATCGCCAAAGCGATTTGTGGCATCAGTAAAGACAACTGGCGCATCACTGCCGATCGTTTCCGTTTTGACGACATTGATTTACTGAAACTCACACCCCGCGAACGTAGAAAGCTCGTCGGTCATAATGTTTCGATGATTTTTCAGGAGCCTCAATCTTGTTTGGATCCTTCTGAAAAAATTGGTCGTCAACTGATACAGGTCATTCCCGGTTGGACTTATAAAGGACGTTGGTGGCAGCGTTTTAACTGGCGTAAACATCGGGTTATTGAGCTACTACATCGCGTGGGAATTAAAGACCATAAAGATATTATGCGTAGCTACCCTTATGAAATAACTGAAGGTGAATGTCAAAAGGTAATGATTGCCATTGCCCTTGCTAATCAGCCTAGGTTATTGATCGCCGATGAACCAACTAATGCCATGGAGGCAACGACTCAGGCGCAAATATTTCGCCTGCTGGCGCGGATGAACCAAAATAACAATACGACTATTTTGCTGATTAGCCACGATTTACAGATGATGAGTAAATGGGCTACCCGCATTAATGTGATGTACTGTGGTCAAACGGTAGAAAGTGCGTTATGTGATGAATTACTGACGGCCCCTCATCATCCTTATACGCAGGCCTTAATTCGTGCAATGCCCGACTTTGGTCGAGCACTACCCCATAAAAGTCGATTAAATACTCTGTCAGGCGTTATCCCGTCCCTTGAACATTTACCAATTGGCTGTCGTTTAGGTCCACGATGTCCCTATGCTCAGAAAAAATGCATAGAAACGCCTCGTCTCAGGGATATTAAAGGCCATAAGTTTGCCTGCCATTTTCCTCTTAATCTGGAGGAGCCATCCTGATGAACACCTTACTTGAAGTACGTAATTTATCAAAAACCTTTCATTTTAGGACGGGGCTGTTCCGTCCTCATGAGCTGGAAGCCGTAAAACCCGTTAGCTTCATACTAAGGGAAAAGCAGACGCTAGCCATCATCGGTGAAAATGGTTCAGGTAAATCAACGCTGGCCAAAATGATTTCCGGTATGATTAAACCAACGTCCGGAGAGATGATTATTGATGACCATAAGCTGGAGTTTGGTGATTATGGTTATCGTAGCCAACATATCCGGATGATTTTCCAAGATCCTAATACTTCATTTAATCCCCGACAGCGCATTGGCCAATTGCTGGATATTCCTCTGAGGCTTAATACTGACCTTGAAGCTTCCGAACGAGAAAAACAGATTAATTTGACGTTACGTCAGGTTGGTTTACTACCCGATCATGCTTATTACTATCCACAAATGCTGGCCTCTGGACAAAAGCAACGTGTAGCGTTAGCCAGGGCGTTGATACTTCAACCTAAAATTATTATCGCTGATGAGGCCTTGGCTTCATTGGATATGTCGCTACGTTCTCAATTAATCAATTTGATGATGGAGTTACAGGAAAAACACGGCATATCCTATATTTATGTGAGCCAGCATTTAGGCATGGTGAAACACATTAGCGATCAGCTATTAGTCATGCAAAATGGCGAAGTGGTTGAGCGAGGCAATACCGCTGAAGTTATTGCCTCTCCCCTACATGAGATTACTCGACGAATGATTAACAGCCACTTTACGGAAACGCTAACGGCGGATCATTGGCGGAAAGATATTTCTGAAATTTAGCGGTATGAAATATAACCAATAAAATACCGGCAAATCATTTTATTATTTGCCTATTTAATAACACTGATCGGAGCAGTATGACAAAGGTGCACTAACTTTGCTTATTGCATGTTAGAATTGCTCCGTTTTTTTAACAATGGCCGTTCCGGATTGGTTCCGACGACCACAAATTGACTACAAGGATTATAGCTATGGGTTTTCTGACCGGTAAGCGTATTCTGGTTACTGGCGTTGCTAGTAACCGTTCTATTGCCTTTGGTATCGCGCAAGCAATGAAACGCGAAGGGGCTGAGCTGGCTTTAACTTATCAGAACGACAGACTGAAATCCCGCGTGGAAGAGTTTGCCGCGGAATTAGGCAGCAATATCGTATTACCTTGTGATGTTGCTGAAGATGAAAGCATCACTGAGCTATTCGTTGAATTAGCCAAAGTGTGGCCTAAGTTTGATGGTCTGGTTCACTCAATTGGTTTTGCGCCAGGCGATCAATTAGACGGTGACTACGTTAATGCGGTAACCCGTGACGGTTTTAAAATTGCTCACGATATCAGCTCTTACAGCTTTGTTGCTTTGGCCAAAGCGTGTCGTAGCATGTTGAATCCTGACTCAGCATTACTGACATTGTCTTATTTAGGTGCCGAGCGCGCTATTCCTAACTATAACGTTATGGGATTAGCCAAAGCTTCTCTGGAAGCTAACGTACGCTATATGGCAAATGCAATGGGACCAGAAGGTGTTCGTGTTAACGCCATTTCTGCCGGCCCTATCCGCACATTAGCTGCTTCCGGCATCAAAGACTTCAAAAAGATGTTGTCACATTGTGAAGCCGTTACGCCAATCCGTCGTACCGTGACTATCGAAGATGTCGGTAACTCTGCTGCCTTCCTGTGTTCAAATCTGGCTGCCGGCGTTAGCGGTGAAGTTCTGCACGTTGATGGTGGTTTCAGTATTGCCGCAATGAACGAGCTTGAACTGAAATAAGTTTGTTGAACTCAGGCTTACGATCGGTATTCACGTAAGCCTGGGCTTTTCTCAAGACCCTCCTAAACTACAAATAACGGCACAGATACGCCGTACATTCACAAACCTGCACGTTAAACTCACTTTTGGCCGGAACATGGAATGATTCACCTGCCGTAAAAATGGTCCATTCTGTTGAGCCCGGTAATAATACGTTTAAAGACCCGGTAATCACGGTCATCTCTTCAGGTTGCGCCGTACTAAAATTGTACTCTCCCGCCTCCATAACCCCAATGCTGGAAAGACCGATACTTCCATTTTCGAAGCCAATAGATTTCACTTTACCTGCAAAGTATTCATTTACATTAAGCATAATTTGGCACCTGATATGAGTGATAAAATAGAACCTTTATATTAGAAATATCAGTGTATTATTGTCACAAGGAAAACCCAAGTTTGTGAGCTAAAGCTGATAATCATTTGTTATTTACACCTTCATGACCATCATGACATACCAATTAATTGTGGTAAACAACAGGATAAGCCTTGCTCCTCACTAACCTTTTGTGTAAAACAACCCATTATAAAATGACTTATTCACTCATAGCATTCCGAGATATATGTTTCAAAATAACCCGCTGCTAGCGCAGCTTAAACAGCAACTTCACGCGAATACTCCCCGGGTTGAGGGCACAGTCAAAGGTACAGAGAAAGGGTTTGGCTTTCTTGAGGTTGATAGCCAGAAAAGCTACTTCATCCCACCGCCACAAATGAAGAAGGTCATGCATGGTGACCGTATCTCCGCTAGCATTCATACTGAAAAGGATCGTGAATTAGTGGAACCTGAAGAGTTGATTGAGCCTTTTCTCACTCGCTTTATTGGCCGGGTTCAACAAAAGAACGGACGTTTATTTATCGTTCCCGATCATCCTTTGATAAAAGATGTTATTCCCTGTAAACCGGCCAAACATCTCACTCAGCCTCTTAACCAAGGAGATTGGGTAGTCGCCGAAATGAGCAGCCATCCTCTAACCGGCGATCGTGGTTTTAATGCTTTAGTTACTGAGTATATTACTTTTAGTGATGACCATCTGGCTCCTTGGTGGGTGACATTGTCACGTCATCAGTTAGATCGTAAAGCGCCCGAATGGCAACCAAGTGAAATACAGGATGAGGGCATTACACGACGTGATTTAACTGCTTTCAACTTTATTACTATTGATAGCGAATCAACAGAAGATATGGATGATGCGCTATTCGCTGAACAATTAGATAACGATAAATTAAAACTGTTCATCGCGATAGCCGATCCAACGGCTTATATTACTCCTGGTAGCGAGCTTGATGTTATTGCATTAAAACGTGCATTTACCAATTACCTACCCGGCTTTAACGTACCCATGCTGCCAAGGGAGTTATCAGATAATCTCTGTTCCCTACTGCCTAATGAGCGTCGTCCGGCCTTAGTCTGTGAAGTTGTTTTAGCCGCTGACGGTGCTATCTGTGGTGAAATAGAGTTCTTCAGCGCATGGGTTATGTCGAAAGGTAAATTGGATTATGACAAGTTATCTGACTGGCTAGAGGAAAGCGGAACATGGCAGCCGGAAAACGAACAAACCAAACAGCAGATTCAACTATTACATCAAATGGCATTACACCGTATCGCATGGCGTACTGAGCATGCCTTGATGTTTAAAGAACGCCCGGATTATCGCTTTGTTCTGGGTGAAAAAGGTGAAGTGCTGGATATTATTACCGAACACCGCCGTATTGCTAATCGTATCGTTGAAGAAGCGATGATCGTTGCCAATATTTGCGCTGCTCGGGTGCTAAAAGAACGTTTAGGCTATGGCATTTTTAACGTCCATGCTGGTTTTGATCCTACACTAGTAGAACAAGCCATTAACGTATTGCAACTTAATGGCGCTGAGTTCAACAAAGAAGAGATTCTGACCCTTGATGGTTTCTGTAAGTTGCGTCGTTTCCTAGACACTCAGCCAACCTCTTATCTGGATAGTCGGGTACGAAAATATCAGACCTATGCAGAAATCAGCACAACGCCAGGACCTCATTTTGGTTTGGGTCTTGATGCTTATGCGACCTGGACTTCACCAATCCGCAAATACGGCGATATTATCAATCATCGTTTACTTAAAGCGCTTATCCATGGTGCCCCATCAACGATGCCGGATGAAGGCGTGATGCAACCTTTAACCGAGCGCCGGCGTTTTAACCGTATGGCTGAACGTGATGTGAGTGATTGGCTGTATGCACGATTCTTACAGGATAAAGCCGGTACTGATAAACGTTATTTGGCTGAAATTTTGGATATCTCACGCGGTGGTATGCGTATTAAGCTGTTAGAGAATGGCGCCGTGGCTTTTATCCCTGCACCATTTATTCATGCGGTACGTGATGAGTTGGTATGCAGTGCTGAAACAGGTACTATTCAGCTTAAAGGTGAGGTTATTTATCGTCAGGGCGATACGCTGGAAGTGGTTCTTGCCGAAGTTCGTATTGAAACACGCAGCATTATTGCTCGGCCTGCCCCGTCCTTGGCCTGACAATTAGTCCGTCTTATCATGCGTTCTGTTGCTATCATTTCAGAACGCATGACTGATTATTCTTTATCCATTCCATTAAAGAGGTTATAACATTACTCAGCCCTAATACTTCATACGACCACAGGAACATTATTATGTCGATTACTTCACTGAGCGTACGTATTCCCGCCGCCTTAAAAGCAAAACTCAAAGTTCAAGCTGAACACAACAATCATTCAATGAATGCGGAAATTATTAAACGGCTGGAAGAAAGCTTTGCCCAGGCTACACCCGTAGCTAAAGTTTCTCCTCTATCCGGTAATATTGAGCTCCCCATTACTGAAGTAACAAAAATCAAAAAAGTATTAAAAAAGGCCGTTAAAGAGCTGAAGAAAAAAAATCTTTAATACTAAGAAGAATATTATCTTGGTATCGGGTTATGGCGTATAAACGTCATTGCTATTTATCAATGCACTTTTTGAGCAGAATATAACCATCACTTATTTCGATAGGAATTGTTCTTGAATAGTGCATTGAGTTGATAAGCCGGTATCTAAAGAAATGAAATAGTCCTCACAAATAGATAATTACTGCAAAATTCAATAAACGTCAGGCTGATTAAGTTGCAATATAATAAAAAAAACCCGCAATATGCGGGTTTTTAGCAACATCGATTATTGCTGATTACAGAGCAACAACGTCCGCCGCAGACGGGCCACGTGGGCTGTCTTGAATAGAAAATTCAACGTGCTGGCCTTCTGCCAGAGTTTTGAATCCATCATTAACGATTGCAGAGAAGTGAACGAAAACGTCCTTACTGCCATCAGTTGGAGTGATGAAGCCAAAACCTTTACTTTCGTTGAACCACTTAACGTGACCAGTTTTCTTAGACATTACAAAAATTCCTATTGATGTTTAACCTGCCAAAAGGCACGGAAGATCAGCATCTGTGGTTACTAGCATGGTAGACACTAAGAGAAGAACCGAAAATAAGTTAATCCGAGGATAATAACTCACTGGGGGAACTCTAAATTCAAAACGAATATTCAAAATGACATACCTGAAGTAACTCTATTTCACCGACCAAAGTCATTACCGCATATTCAATAAATTTAGGCAAGGTGTTTTCAGCAACACAATAAAAAGTTAGATCAAGTGCACATTATTTAATGTTCAGCCGCTTTATCGAAACGGTTAAGCAAATAAAATAATCACATTCTATTTTATTACCCACCATAATGAGACATTAATTCCATTAGCTAAGCTTATCTAGCCAGTCCATTATGCAATAAATGTTATTAGATGATAGAATGAATAATCTGTTTATAATATAAACTCATTTTTCTAAGTAAAACGACGTGAATACACTACCTTACCTTTCCGGATACCCTGAAAACCTTCAACAACAAGTGATGAAGCTGATAGAGCAGAAGACATTAGGGAATGTTCTACTCTCCCGTTATCCAGCCCCTCACGGTTATGTCACGGATAAAATGTTATATCAGTATGTGATAATAATAAAAAACGAGTATATGAAGAATGCTCAATTGGTAAACAAAGTTTGCTATGACAATAAAATTCATGTCATTAACCATGCTCTTGGAATGAATACCGCAATATCTCGCCTTCAGGGGAATAAATTAAAGGCAAAAGCGGAAATTCGAATATCTAACATTTTCAAATCATCCCCTGAAGCGCTATTAAAAATGATTGTAGTGCATGAACTCGCACATTTAAAAGAGAGGGAACATAATAAGAATTTCTATAACCTATGTTGTCATATGGAACCTGACTACCATCAGTTAGAGTTTGATACTCGCCTGTACCTGACTTATCTGGATAAATTTGGTCAGCTATATACTAATTAGTCGATAAGTTATTCTTCTTCTTCATCATCAAATGAGACAACAGAACGCTCACCTTGATGGTTAGCTCGAATTTCTTTAGCGACTAACGCGATAGCCTCTCCGCTGCTCATCCCTTCCGCCATCAATTGTTGAATACGTTCTACAGCATCTTGCTGCTCTTCGTGTCGAAGTGCCGGCGATCCGATTGTCATATAAATTTCACTTTTTTAAGGTAATGGAACATACCAGACATGAGTCAATAAACAATGCTGAATCACACCCATATTGATTAAATAATCATAGCGCAAAAATAATACCGTTGTATTATCTCACCTGTAGCATACTTATACTAGCCAGATAATCTAACTCTTATTGACTGACCTAACAATGAACGATGTTATTAACCGATTTGTCCAACGATTTCAAATGCAATTGCCACCATTGGCATCAGCGACTCAACATCAAAGACAAGCGGCTGTTTTGATTCCTGTCATCTGCGGTAATGAGCCGTCGCTATTGTTGACGCGTCGCTCATCTCAGTTGCGTAAGCATCCAGGTCAAGTTGCTTTTCCAGGTGGAGCCGCGGATGAAACCGATAGTTCTCTCAATATAACGGCTTTAAGAGAAGCCTATGAAGAAGTTGGTCTAAATCCAGACCGTGTTGATATTATTGGCCAACTTCCGCCATTGGATAGCATTAGTGGATTTCAGGTGACGCCTATCGTGGGTTTGCTACCTGATGGATTGCAGTTTAAACAGAATAAAAATGAAGTTGAAACACTGTTTGAAGTTCCTCTTGGTTACGTCCTCAACAAAGATAACTATCATTCAATAGAGATTATTCGCCGTAATAAACCATTACGCATCTATTTTATCTATTATGCAGATAACTTTATCTGGGGACTCACCGCCTCAATTCTTCAACGTCTGGCTACTCAGGTTCACGGATTTCTATAACCTTTTAAAATATAGCGATATAAATTAACTGGCTGTTTTATCTTAATAATTTTTTTGCCTCTTTAAAATTCACGATCTTCATCAAAGATCACACATTCTAATACACCATATTCATAGCTTATCACTGCACAAAAAGACTATAATTGCCCCATCGGCCAAGATGATATCTTGCTCAAGTAAAATCAAGCAGGCCAATTGACTAAAAAATGTCAGGCTATCGAACACACTGAGCCTTCATCTTTTAAGCCAGAAATGATGCAAATTTAATTCTATTGAGGAGTTTCATGTGATTAGCGTTTTCGACATGTTCAAAATTGGTATTGGTCCATCCAGTTCACATACCGTCGGTCCGATGAAAGCGGGCAAAGAGTTTGTCGATGATCTCTGTCATAACGAGTTACTCTCTTCCGTTGATCGTATTGCTGTAGATGTTTATGGTTCACTGTCTTTAACGGGCAAAGGCCACCATACAGATATCGCTATTATTATGGGATTAGCCGGTAACTTACCCGCCACTGTCGATATCGATACAATTCCTGCATTCATTCGTAGTGTAGAAGAAACTCAGCGTTTGCCGTTGGTTAATGGAAAACACGAAGTTGATTTCCCACGCAATGGTGGCATGGTTTTCCACAGTGACAATCTGTCACTGCATGAAAATGGTATGAAAATTACCGCTCTTTCTGCCGATAAAGTAATTTATAGCAAAACCTATTACTCGATTGGCGGTGGTTTTATCGTTGATGAAGAAAATTTTGGCAAAGCATCGACAAATGAGGTTGCTGTCCCCTATCCATTCAAATCAGCAACAGCGTTGTTAGAGCTGTGTAAGCACCATGGTTTATCAATATCCGGTTTGGTGATGCAAAACGAGTTAGCCATGCACAGCCAAAAAGAGATCGAAAATTACTTCTCTGCCGTTTGGCAAACCATGCGTGACTGTATCGATCGCGGTATGAATACTGAAGGTGTATTACCCGGCCCATTGCAGGTTCCACGCCGTGCCGCCCCGCTACGCCGTATGTTGGTATCTTCAGATAAGCTATCTAACGATCCGATGCACATTATTGATTGGGTGAATATGTTTGCTCTGGCCGTCAATGAAGAAAATGCCGCCGGAGGCCGTGTAGTTACAGCACCAACTAACGGTGCCTGCGGTATTATCCCTGCGGTGCTGGCCTACTATGATCAGTTTATTCAACCGGTTAGTCCGGAAGCATATATCCGCTATTTCCTGGCTTCAGGCGCTATCGGAACGCTTTATAAGATGAACGCCTCTATCTCTGGTGCTGAAGTGGGTTGTCAAGGTGAGGTTGGCGTTGCTTGCTCTATGGCTGCTGCTGGCTTAACTGAGTTATTGGGCGGTAGTCCACAACAGGTTTGTGATGCAGCAGAGATTGGTATGGAGCATAACCTAGGCTTAACCTGCGATCCGGTTGCTGGTCAGGTACAAGTTCCTTGTATTGAACGTAATGCGATTGCTTCCGTTAAGGCTATTAACTCCTCTCGTATGGCTTTACGTCGTACCAGTGAGCCACGGGTTTCATTGGATAAAGTCATCGAGACCATGTACGAAACGGGTAAAGATATGAACTCAAAATATCGAGAAACTTCTCGTGGAGGCTTGGCTATCAAGGTTGTTCACTGCGATTAATGCCTAAATTACTCCCTCTCTATCACGGGGAGGGAGTTTATATTCTGCTTCATTTACCGGTTTTGTTATCCACTTATCCATATCATCCTCTGTTTTACCGATTAAATCCCCTTTATCCATTGACAGTGCCTGATAAATCATTAGGTTAATAGTCTTATTTCAATCGGAGTCGTTAGTTTTGCCGACTGAATTTAGTTTTTTACACGGAGAAGAAGTTAATGCAGGAATATTTATTGCTTATATTGAATAAGGTGGGTGTTGAAGCAACGCCACTGATCATTTTAATTATTACCCTCACCCTGATTATATTGTTGTCCGTGATTATTCATCTGTTTCTTCACCATGTCATTCTCGGCAGCATGAAGAAAAGCGAAGCCAGAAACCATAAATTCTGGCGACAAATTTTAATCGATCATAATTTATTTGACCGCCTCTCATTTGTTCTACAGGGTATTATTGTCCACGTTATTTCATCACACTGGGTCGTGCAAGAGCCTGAAGTACTGGACATCATTCTACTTTGCGCACAGATATGGATTTTATTGTATGGCTTGCTTTCCCTGTTCGCCTTACTGGATACCTTGCTCAGCCTGTCCCATATGACCAAAGTCGCCAGTCAGTTACCGCTACGAGGAATTTTCCAGAGTATCAAACTGATTGCCGCTATTTTTATTGGTATTCTGATTATCTCTACCTTAATCGGTAAGTCGCCAACGCTGCTATTAAGCGGTTTAGGAGCCATGACCGCCGTAATAATGCTGGTATTTAAAGATCCTATATTGGGACTGGTCGCTGGAATTCAGTTATCCGCCAATAATATGCTAAAGATTGGCGACTGGCTGGAAATGCCTAAATACGGTGCTGATGGTGCAGTATTAGATATTGGTTTAACCACGGTAAAAGTCAGAAATTGGGATAATACGGTAACAACTATTCCGACCTATTCACTGATTTCTGATTCATTTAAAAACTGGCGTTCAATGTCAGAATCAGGTGGCCGCCGCATCAAGCGCAGCATTAAAATTGACGCTACTAGCGTACATTTCCTCTCTCTGGAAGAGCAAGAAAACCTGCAAAGCAGTCATTTACTTGAATCCTATATTGAACATAAAGTAAATGAAATAAGTCAATTTAATCATGAGCATCGTGTTGATTTATCTATTGCTATGAATGGGAGAAGATTAACCAATCTAGGGACATTACGGGCATATATTGGTGAATACCTAAAAGCGCATTCAGGTATCCATAAAAATATGACTTTGATGGTTCGTCAATTAGAAGCCGGCTCAGAAGGTATTCCACTGGAAATTTATGCCTTTACTAATACTGTAGCTTGGGTTGAGTATGAAGGTATCCAATCAGATATTTTTGATCATATCTACTCGATCATTCCACAGTTTGGATTGCGCCTGCATCAAACTCCGACCGGTAGCGATATGCGAGCAATGGTTGATCGATTAGCTTAACAATAAGAGAAAAAACGGGGCATCTAAAGTGCCCCGTTTTATTTTGCATCAGGAAATATTACTTCTGATAGAGACGAATATAAAAATCCGCCTCACAGTGAAATTCTGACATTTCTGCCAGTTGCTGGATCAACTGTTCTGATGCTTTCCAGGCAAAAGGGGTCATCTGTAGGAGATTGACGGCCTGCTCCCCAGAGAGAGTAAGGTTGTAACTTAAACGTTGTTGTTGAATACAGTGAAAGCCCTCGATCTGCTCTTCAATGTCTTCATGAGGCTGGGGCGTTTGGTAAATCAACCCTTTTAACTGGATCAAATGTCTCGGTGCCGGGGTCACTGCTACAATAAATCCACCAGATTTAATCACACGGCTGAGCTCTTGTGCTTTACAGGGGGCATAAATGCGTAATACGCCGTCCATTGAGTCATCAGCAAATGGTAAACGATGACTGGATGCAACACAGAAAGAAGCGGCAGGATAGCGTTTAGCGGCTGCTCGGATGGCACCTTTGGCGATATCCAGGCCATGCACCTGAACGGTGTGATGACTTGACAAATTCTCAGCCAAAAATCCGGTGTAATACCCTTCACCACAGCCAATATCCAACAGCCTCTTAGTATTCTGATGATCGGACAGAGATTTATCCAATAGTGAATAAATCGCATCGCGCAGGGGCTGATAATATCCAGCATCAAGAAACTGGCGTCTGGCCTGCATCATCATTTGATTATCGCCAGGATTTTTTGATTTCTTATGTTGGACCGGCATGAGGTTCACATACCCCTCTTTCGCACGGTCGAACTGATGATGATTACTACAACACCATACCCGATCGTCCAATTGCAATGAATGATGACAAATAGGACATTGATATAGCATGGGAGGATCCTGATGAAAAATAGTGACTACCGGGGAAACCAGCGAAGAAAATTTTATGAAGGAAAGTATAACATTAAAGCAGCAATTTTTGAGAGGTGTGTTAATTGTGATTTAACACATAATTTTATGCAGAAACTTTAATTAATCCTTTCCTCCATGTGGTTGCTTAAAAACTAAAAAGCAATAACGTCCGTTGCAAATGGACCTCTGGAGGTTCTATAAGTAGAAAATTCTACGTTTTGCCCTTCGGTCAATAATTTAGTTGAATTAGCGATGGAAGTGCGGTCAACGAAGACATCAGAACTACCATCCAGCGGTGCGATTAAGCCAACACCATGGTTTCTATCAAACCATTTTACCATTCCCATTCTTAGGGTCATAATTTGTACCTCTTAAATTTAGTTATATATCATTTTCCTTTACAGTTAGTTGGTTAGAACATCTGTACCTGGAATATCAGGTGTGCGTAAAAATGCCTGTGGTCCACAAAAAAACCCGCATCAGCGATGCGGGTTTTCTGTCACTAGAGTTAAGAAAGCCAAAGGCTTATCTTATTTATCTCTATAAACGTTTGCTGCTAATTACAGAGCAACAACGTTTGCAGCTGCTGGACCGCGTGGGCTGTCTTGAATGGTATATTCTACTTTCTGACCTTCAGCCAGAGTTTTGAAACCTTCACTAGCGATAGCAGAGAAGTGAACGAATACGTCTTTACCACCATCATCTTGCTCAATAAAACCAAAACCTTTGCTCTCATTGAACCATTTAACTTTGCCAGTTTTCTTGGACATCTTTACTTACCTTTAAATTAGTTAACCTGCCATACATCATAGGGTATAGGCATTATGGCCAGATTTTCAGAATCAATACTTATGGAGGCACTAAGAAGATGTTCGTCTAGTAAGCGAAATCAAAAGATAACGGCTTTTAAGAAGGAACTGCTTTACTCTAATGTCGTACATAAATAGGTCTGTAGCACAGGCCGGTTTACATTTACTCATAATGAACCAGATAACGCAAGCCTTTTCTCTCTCTTTTGGATAAAAGAACCAAACTGGTTCTTTTAACTGGTTATAATTTGATTAATAAAGAGATATTTCACCCGCCGGACGCGTCTTAAATCGACGATGTAGCCACATATATAATTCCGGCGCTTTCAGGATTTCCTTCTCAACGACTTTATTCATAAAGGTAGCAGCAGCCGTTGAATCGTCCATCGGAAACCCGGTTGGTGGTTCAGTGACTAACACGGTATATCCGCTACCATCCGCGTGTCGTTTTGGCGTAAATGGCAAAATAACAGGATCGGCCTGACGCATCAGAATACTGGTTCCAATCGTCGTTGCTGCTTGTGGTACGGCAAAGAATGGCGCAAATACGCTGTTACGTGGACCGTAATCGTGATCGGGGGCATACCAAAGGATTTCGCCTTTACGCAGTTCCCTAATCATGCCTTTGATATCATTACGGTCGATAAAGTATTTATTAGAACGACTACGGCCCCGAACCTGAACCCAATCCATTAATTTATTGTTGTGTGGTCGATAAACACCCACTCCAGGGTTGTACATACCATAAATGCGCCCCCCCAGTTCTAACGTCAGAAAATGAACGCCGACCAACAATACGCCTTTACCATTGGCTCGAATACGCGACATGATTTCAAGATTATCGACCTTACACCATTTTTTAATTCGGTTATCAGACCAGAACCAAGCCATGCCTGTTTCCAGCAATCCCATGCCTAATGATTCAAAATTCTCAACTAACAGCTTCTCCCTCTCCTCTTTACTTAAGTTGGGAAAGCAGAGTTCCAGATTACGACGAGCAATGTGCTGCCGGCGTTTTAAAAAACGCATAGACAATCGCCCTGTTCGAGAGCCAATAAAGTGAATTGCTGGGTAAGGTAGCTGAACTAAAAGATAAAGAGATATTATCCCAAACCAGGTTAGCCAGTATTTAGGTTTCAAAAAAGAATAATGAAACTCAGGCTGTTTAAATTTTGACATTCAGGTATTGCTTCTCTAGCTGCAAAGCAGCATTAATGGACAAGATAACTCATTGTTCAAACAGACATTAATTTACAGAAAAAACCGAAAATTAAAAAAATAGTTGAGACAATGTCAGACTTAATTAAGACAACAAGTTAATGATCAAGTTCTTAGAGGTATAATTATTTATACAAAAAATAGATTGGATAAAAAATAAACTTATCCTGCGAATTATTTTCATTTACAATGTTGGCTATTTTTTGCGCATGGCGTTGTGTTAAAAATGTACGCACCATTAATTATATCTGATGAAATATCATTAACGATAACACCATGATACCTATTGACGCAGCTGGAAACAATACGTTAGCCATGGGAATACCGCTTACCAAACTCTTTTTAGCACCACCAAAAACAAGGGGTATTTCATCTCGAATATTGAAACCCAGTAAAGGCGCCACTGCAGTATTAATCATTAGTGCCATCGTTAACAATAATGATAAAAGATAATAATACTTAACAATGCACAACCATTTACCTGATTCCAGATCCCTTCAACGAACCCCTGACGATTTAAGCTCAAATTAAGTAATAGCATATTTTTTGAACAATGTTAGCTAATGATTTGCCATAACAAAATATAAATAAAATGATCGTTGCCACCCTTTTCTACTTTGCTTTATGACATAATCAAGCTCTTGCTTACGCCCGATCCTCATAGCGTATATTGACTATATAATACATAGGATTTTGTAGAGAATGGCATCGATAGCATTAAAACCAATTAATGAAATTGCCCAGCAGTACGGCATCGCGCAGCAATATCTTATTCCATATGGCTCCAGTATAGCGAAAATCGACCCGATACTGATTAATCCTGATGCTGCCAAAGGTAAATTGGTACTGGTTTCCAGTATTACCCCAACGCCGTTGGGAGAAGGTAAAACGGTAACCACTATTGGTTTGAGTCAGGGGTTTAACTTTATTGGTAAACCCTGTATCGCCTGTATCCGTCAACCGAGCTTAGGGCCGGTATTCGGTGTAAAAGGCGGCGCAGCCGGTGGCGGTAAAGCTCAAGTTTTACCTATGGAAAAACTCAACCTGCATCTGACCGGTGATATTCATGCGATTACCGCGGCACATAATCTAGCCGCCGCGGCTTTAGATGCGCGTTTATACCATGAACAACGTTTAGGTGATCAATTCACGCCACAGACGGGTTTGCCAAGATTAAATATCGATATCAACCATATTTTATGGAAAAGAGTGGTTGACCATAACGATCGTGCTCTGCGTCATATTACTGTGGGTGTTGGTGGTGGCGTTAACGGTGTCGAACGTGCTGATGGCTATGATATCACTGCCGCATCAGAACTGATGGCCATTCTGGCGTTATCTGACGATCTCAAAGATATGCGTCAACGCATCAGCCATATTATTTTAGCTCATGATATTCATGGCGCCCCTATTACCGCAGAGCAGCTTGAAGTTGCCGGGGCCATGACAGTATTGATGAAAGATGCTATTCAACCTACCCTAATGCAAACCAGTGAGAACACGCCTGTTCTGATTCATGCTGGTCCATTTGCTAACATTGCACACGGTAACTCTTCCGTTATTGCTGACAGAATAGCTCTGCAACAGGCTGATTATGTGATTACCGAAGCGGGTTTTGGCTCTGATATGGGGATGGAGAAATTCTTCAATATCAAATACCGCCAGTCTGGTATTAAACCTTCCTGCGTAGTTTTAGTCGCTACCTTACGCAGCTTGAAAACCAATAGCGGTAAATTTGATATCAAACCAGGTCAGCCTTTACCGCCAGAAATTGCCGAGAGCAACGTTGAATTGCTGGCGTTAGGCTGCCAGAACTTAAGCTGGCACATAGCCAATGCCAAACGTTATGGCTTACCGGTAATTGTGGCCATTAACCGTTTCCCTACTGATTCAACTGAAGAGTTGGACTATTTACGCCAGTATGCCTTGTCCTGTGGAGCTGAAGGCGTAGAGATCAGCGACGCGTTCAGCGCAGGTGGAGCGGGTACCGCTAAACTGGCGCAAGCTGTTATGGCGGCTTGTGAAAAACCAAGTGATGTTAACCTGCTCTATCCTGATGAAGTATCCCTGATCGAAAAAGTTGAGGCACTAGTCAATACCTATGGTGCCAAGCAAGCTATTTTGACGAAACAAGCAACTGAGCAGTTATCCGCTCTGGAAAAAGCCGGATTTGGCCATTTACCCCTGTGTATTGCCAAAACTCCGCTCTCGATTAGTGCCGATCCGGCATTAAAAAATGTACCAAAAGATTTCACCGTCACGATTTCATCATTCAAGGTTTCTGCCGGTGCTGGTTTTATTCGAGCCTATGCAGGTAACATTATGACCATGCCAGGACTGGGAACCTTACCGGCTTATCGTCATATTGATATTGATGATGCTGGCAATATTGTCGGTCTGAGTTAGGTAGGTGATTTAACTCTATTGAGGTAAATACCAATAACCCTACATTTACAGTGTTGTGATTAAGCCGCCAATTATTGATAATATGGCGGCTTCTTTTCTTTTAGGCAAAACGATGAGCGATTATTTATTGCTTTTTGTCGGCACGGTTTTTGTTAATAATTTCGTCTTGGTTAAGTTTTTAGGTTTGT
The DNA here is from genome assembly GCF_900112475.1 of Pragia fontium DSM 5563 = ATCC 49100. Lineage (GTDB taxonomy): Bacteria > Pseudomonadota > Gammaproteobacteria > Enterobacterales > Enterobacteriaceae > Pragia > Pragia fontium. The sequence goes on from NZ_FOLW01000006.1 coordinate 60,072, forward strand.
GCCCTTTTATGGGGGTATCTAAAAAACTTGAAACCGCTATCGGAATGGGATTAGCAACAACATTTGTGCTGACCCTCGCGTCAATCTGCGCGTGGTTAGTTGAAAATTATATTTTACAACCGCTAGGGCTGAGCTATCTGCGCACGCTGGCGTTTATTTTTGTTATTGCTGTTGTGGTTCAGTTCACAGAGTTAGTCGTGCGTAAAACCAGCCCGGTTCTCTATCGTTTACTGGGTATTTTCTTACCACTAATTACCACCAACTGTGCGGTATTGGGTGTCGCTTTGTTGAACGTGAACCAGTCACATAATTTTATGCAATCGACTATTTATGGTTTTAGTGCTGCGGTAGGTTTTTCATTTGTGATGGTTTTATTTGCCGCTATCCGTGAACGTTTAGCTTCCGCTGACGTGCCCGCACCGTTTAAGGGCTCATCTATAGCTCTGATTACGGCAGGATTAATGTCGCTGGCATTTATGGGTTTCACCGGATTGGTAAGGTTCTAATGTTTTCTCTGTGGTCCAGTATTATTGTTCTGACGCTACTTGCCTTAGTGTGCGGCGCTATTTTGGGTTTTGCCGCGCGCCGTTTTCAGGTAGATGCCGATCCGATCGTGGATAAAGTCGAAGCGCTATTGCCACAAAGCCAATGTGGGCAGTGCGGCTATCCTGGTTGTCGTCCTTATGCCGAAGCCGTGGCGAATGACGGTGAAATGATCAATAAATGTGCGCCCGGTGGCGAAAACGTGATGTTAAAGCTGGCGGATACGTTGGGTATTGAGCCTCAGCCTCTTGACGTAACCACCATGGAAACCAATCCACCTCGCAAAATCGCCTTTATCGATGAAAGCAACTGTATTGGCTGTACCAAGTGTATTCAGGCGTGCCCGGTTGATGCGATTGTCGGTTCAACCCGAGCCATGCATACGGTCATTATCGATCTCTGTACCGGATGCGATCTTTGCGTTGCTCCCTGCCCAACCGATTGTATAGAAATGCGCCCCATTGAACCTACTACGGCTAACTGGAAATGGGACTTACAGTCTATTCCAGTAAAAAATATTGAGACAAATTCACATGTTTGATCTGTTTGCTAAATTTAGAAAAACCAAAGTTTGGGATTTCAATGGCGGCATTCATCCTCCAGAGATGAAGGATCAAACACGTCTGATACCCATTAAACGCTTTGGTTTACCGAGCCAGCTGATTATTCCACTGCAGCAACATCTTGGACCATCAGGCGAGCTATTAGTAAAAAAAGGCGACTATGTCCTTAAAGGGCAGCCGTTAACCGTTGGTAAAAACAGAACACTTCCGGTACATGCCTCTACGTCTGGCGTGATTACTGATATTGGTGCTTATCCCAGTACTCATCCATCCGCCATACCCGAACGTTGCATTTCCCTAAAGCCAGATGGTCTGGACACGTGGTTTGATCGCTGTCCATTAGCTGACTACCAGAATTATTCGCCAGAACAGTTAATTGCCCATATTCATCAGGCCGGCATAGCGGGATTAGGTGGTGCGGTATTCCCTACCGCCAGCAAAATTAACGGCGCGCTTAGTCGCATTCATACCCTGATTATCAATGGCGCAGAATGCGAACCCTACATCACTGCCGATGATCGTCTGATGCAAGAGTACGCTGACGAGTTGCTTACCGGATGTGAAATTTTACGTCATATCCTGAAGCCCAGCGAAATCCTGATTGGTATTGAAGACAATAAACCAGAAGCTATCGCTAGCTTAAATAAAGCGTTACAACGTAACGAAAACCACAATATCTCAGTCCGGGTGATTCCAACTAAATACCCGTCTGGTGGTGCCAAACAGCTAACTAAGATTTTAACCGGCCGGGAAGTCCCGCACGGTGGTCGGTCGTCAGACATTGGCGTTTTAATGCAAAATGTAGGCACGGTTTTAGCTATTAAACGCGCGGTGATTGACGGTGAACCGCTAATTGAACGTATTGTGACATTAACTGGCGATGCTATTGCAGATAAAGGTAATGTTTGGGCTTTACTGGGCACACCGATTTCCGAATTACTTTATCAGGCAGGTTATCAGCCCCAACCACAACCAATGGTTATTATGGGCGGCCCGTTAATGGGATTTGCCCTGCCGGACCTCAATGTTCCAGTCATCAAGATGAGTAACTGCCTCATTGCGCCTTCAGAGACAGAAATTGCGCCGCCGGAACCAGAACAGTCATGTATCCGCTGTACTCAGTGTGCTGATGCGTGCCCTGCCGGACTGTTACCTCAACAACTCTACTGGTTTAGCCGCGGTAAAGAACATGAAAAAGCGCGTAACTACAATCTGTTTGACTGTATTGAATGCGGCGCTTGCGCTTATGTTTGCCCAAGCAATATTCCACTGGTGCAGTATTACCGTCAAGAAAAAGCCGAAATTAGGGAGCAGGACGAACAGGCGGAACTGGCCCGTATCGCAAAAATACGTTTTGACGCGAAACAAGCGCGGATGGAAAGAGAAAAGCAGGCGCGCATGCAACGCCATAAGCGAGCAGAAACCAAGCTGGACGCTGACGATAACCAAATGATTCAATCGGCGCTTGAGCGCGTTAAAAGTAAAAAAGCGGCGGATAAATCCGAAGAAGCTCTACAACCAACGATTAAATCAATCAATGGGGAAGTTTTACCTGATAACCGTGCAGCAATTGCCGCCCGACAAGCCAGAAAAGCTCAGCGCCAAAATCAAGTAGAACAAAGCAATCTATCGGTAACGTCTGAAACGCCATCGTCTACAGAATCCGATCCGCGCAAAGCCGCTCTGGCAGCCGCGATTGCCAGAGCCAAAGCTAAAAAAGAACAGCAAAAGCGGGAAAGTCAAAGCAACACTGATACGGCAATATCCACAGATAGTCAGGAAGCCTCAGCCGAAATCATTGACGATCGTAAGTCTGCCGTTGCCGCCGCCATTGCCCGAGCTAAAGCGCGTAAAGAGCAGCAAAAACAGGCACCGGATACAACACCGCAGTCGACTGCACCCAGCGATGATCGTCGTAAAGCCGCTGTTGCAGAGGCGATTGCTCGTGCTCAGGCACGTAAACAACAACGACAATCTCCAGAGCCACAAAAAACGGTTACCACTGTTGAAACACAAAACCAGACGGATGATGATGAACGCAAAGCTGCCGTTGCTGAAGCTATTGCCAGAGTGAAAGCCCGTAAAGCACAGCAAAAAGCGCTGTTAACTACATCAGGTAAAGAATAAATGTCATTTCGCATAACCAGCTCGCCCTTTTCTCATAGCCAGCAATCTACCCAAAGGCTAATGTTGCTTGTTGTTCTGGCTTGTCTGCCGGGGATCGCGGCTCAATGGTACTTTTTTGGTTATGGTAATTTGATTCAGATAGCGTTAGCGATAATTGTCGCGCTTCTGTCAGAAGGTCTGGTCCTCAAGCTACGCCATATTCCTGTAATACCAAGACTAGCTGACAACTCAGCACTATTAACCGCCCTGCTATTAGGAATCAGTATTCCTCCTCTGGCGCCTTGGTGGATTATCGTTATTGGCACTTTCTCTGCCATTGTTATCGCTAAACAGCTCTATGGCGGTCTGGGTCAAAACCCATTTAATCCAGCCATGGTTGGTTACGTTATTCTTTTGATCTCTTTTCCGATCCAAATGAGCAGTTGGCTACCACCGGAGCCGCTTCAGGCAACCCATATTGGTTTTATTGATACGCTGAGCATCATATTTACTGGACACAGCCAAAGTGGTGATGATGTCTTTAAATTGATGCTGGGTATCGACGGTGTCAGTCAGGCCACTCCACTTGATACGCTGAAAACTGGATTACGTAGCGGGCATACGATGGCGGAAATACTCAGCCAACCTATTTATGACAGCTTGGCTGGGATCGGTTGGCAATGGGTCAATGCAGGCTTTCTGCTTGGTGGGCTATATTTGCTATGGAAAAAGGTTATCCAGTGGCACCTTTCGCTGAGCTTTTTGTTAACGCTGACCATTATCTCTACCCTCGGTTGGCTGCTGGACCCGACACATAATACCGCCCCTTGGTTCCACCTGTTTTCTGGGGCCACCATGCTTTGTGCCTTTTTTATTATTACCGATCCGGTTACTGCTTCTACCACGGCAAAAGGACGAATTATTTTTGGCGCATTGGTCGCGGTATTAGTCTGGCTTATTCGTAGTTATGGCGGTTATCCTGACGGCGTGGCCTTTGCTATCCTGTTAGCGAATATTACCGTACCGTTAATCGATCACTATACTCAACCTCGCGTTTACGGACATCGTTAAGGAGCCATTATGCTGAATACGATGAAAAAACACGGATTAACATTAGCGTTGTATGCAGCGCTAGCGACAGGCATAACTTCTGCGGTTTATCTATTAACTCAGCCGACCATTGCGCAGCAGGCAAGCTTACAACAAAAAGCCCTGTTTGATCAGGTGCTTCCTCCATCAATGTACGATAATCAATTGCAGAATGAATGTTACGTTGTCACGGATTTGGCATTAGGATCAACTAAACCACATCGATTATTTATCGCCCGTAAAGGTTATATGCCGGTGGCCGCCATATTGGAAACCACGGCACCTGATGGTTATTCTGGGGCAATTCAACTGATGGTAGCGGCCGATTTTAATGGTCATGTTCTTGGGGTGCGAACGCTGGAACATCATGAAACACCGGGTCTAGGTGATAAAATAGAGCTAAGGATTTCTGATTGGATGACTAAGTTCGCTAATCAAACAGTAGAGAGTGATAACGATCCTCGCTGGGCGGTACGCAAAGATGGTGGTATGTTTGATCAATTTACCGGTGCAACCATTACGCCAAGAGCCGTGGTAAAAGCGGTTAAGCAAACTACTTTGTATATTCAGCAATACCATCAACAATTTGAATCACTCCCACGCTGTGAGGCGCAGTAAATGAACGAAATAAAGAATTTACTCAATCAAGGCCTATGGAAAAACAACTCAGCCTTGGTTCAACTTTTAGGGCTATGCCCCCTGTTGGCCGTCTCATCTACAGCAACAAATGCTTTGGGACTTGGGCTGGCAACCACCTTAGTGTTAATTTGTACCAATATTGCCGTTTCTGCTTTACGTCGCTGGGTTCCGCAAGAAATTCGGATTCCCATCTACGTGATGATTATTGCCTCGGTCGTTACGGTGGTTCAATTATTAATTAATGCCTACGCCTACGGTTTATATCAGTCGTTAGGGATCTTTATCCCATTAATTACCACCAACTGCATTGTGATCGGCCGAGCTGAGGCCTATGCTTCGCAGAATCCGCTATCCCTGTCTGCAATCGACGGTTTTGCCATGGGAATGGGTGCAACCTTTGTGCTGTTTATTTTAGGGGCCATGCGTGAAATTCTGGGGAATGGGACATTATTTGATGGCGCCGATACGTTATTGGGTGAATGGGCCAAGGTATTACGTATTGAAGTCATTCATTTGGATAACGCCTTCTTACTGGCGATGCTTCCCCCTGGCGCATTTTTAGGACTCGGTTTTTTGCTGGCGTTTAAATATGTTATCGATGAAAAGTTAAAGGCCTATAAACGTCGTACCGCCGAACTAAAAAATGAACCGCTGAATAGCGAAAAAAAAGAAATTATGAATAGGGATATCTCAGTTTGAATCAGGCAAAACGCATTGAAATTTTAACTCGATTACGTGATAACAATCCAACGCCGACTACAGAGTTAGCTTTTTCCTCACCTTTTGAACTGCTTATTTCGGTGCTACTCTCTGCTCAGGCGACTGATGTTAGCGTGAATAAAGCCACGGCTAAACTGTATCCGGTCGCCAATACACCAGAAACCATTCTGGCATTAGGCGTTGATCGATTAAAAGATTACATTAAAACGATTGGCCTGTTTAATAGTAAAGCAGAGAATGTCATTAAGACCTGCCGAATCCTTATTGAACAACACCATAGTCAGGTTCCGGAAGATCGCGCCGCGCTGGAAGCCTTACCTGGCGTTGGACGTAAAACGGCCAACGTGGTGCTGAATACCGCATTTGGCTGGCCAACCATTGCTGTCGACACTCATATTTTCCGCGTTTGTAATCGTACTCGATTTGCCCCAGGAAAAACCGTTGAACAGGTAGAGGAAAAGCTGATTAAAGTCGTTCCGGCAGAATTTAAAGTGGATTGCCACCATTGGCTGATTTTACATGGTCGCTATACCTGTATTGCCCGTAAACCCCGCTGTGGCTCTTGCCTGATCGAAGATTTATGTGAGTTCAAGGAAAAAACCGAAGAATAGTGCATTTAGTTTTCAGTTTCATAACATATATCAAACATACTATAGACGCGCTAGAATGCTCAGGTTCGTTCATTAACTTGTTTAATCAACAGCGGAGAAGTCTTGATGAAATTATTTTATAAGCCTGGAGCTTGCTCGTTATCTCCACATATCATTCTCAACGAAGCCGGACTGAACTATTCAGTAGAAAAAGTCGATTTGGCGACCAAAAAGACCGAACACGGTGACGACTTTCTGCAAATTAACCCTAAAGGTCAAGTGCCAACGCTACAATTAGATGATGGCAGCATTCTGACCGAAGGTGTGGCTATTGTTCAGTATCTTGCCCATAAAGTACCGGCTAAGCACTTAATCCCTGCGGTAGGTACACCTGAGTATTATCACGCCATTGAGTGGTTAAACTATATCTCAACTGAGCTACACAAAGGTTTTAGTCCGCTGTTTACTCCTCAAACGCCAGAAGAGTATAAAAAAATAGCGAAAGAGAGATTGTTAAAACAGTTTACCTATGTCGACAGCGTACTACAGAAGCACCAATTTATTTTGGGCTCTACCTTCAGCGTAGCAGATGCGTACCTGTTTACCGTCACTAACTGGGCCGCCGTGGTTAAACTTGATTTAAGCCATCTGAGTGCGTTAGCTGCTTATATGAAGCGCATTGCGGATAGACCTGCCGTCAACGCCACCTTAAAAGCGGAAGGTTTGAAATAATATTTAGTCTGATTAAGACTAAAGTAAAAAACGGGCCTTATGGCCCGTTTTACATGGAAAAGCTGTTAACTAACTTAAAGTTTAATCGCCGGGAAATGATGTTCTGGGTTAACCATTTTTTCCTGAGCAGCCACCAATTGCAGTTCATACTCACCTCTTCTCTGGGTTTCCAGCATCACTTCGTAAACCGCAGCCGTCACGTGTTCCAGTGCTTCAGGTAAAGACTTTTCCAACAGGAGATTAACTAGTAAAAGTCCACTGGTGATATCCCCGACACCAACCGGTTGGCGTGGGCCAAAATCGACCAATGGACGATTAATATGCCAAGCCTCATCAGGAGTGACTAAAGCCATCTCAAAGCAATCCGCCCGGTAACCAGCTCGACTCAGATGCTTAACCAAAATCACCTTCGGCCCTTTTTTGCATAGTTCACGTGCGGCACTGACAACTTCATCTACCGTGGTAATTGTTTTTCCACTCAGAATCTCCAATTCCAGCAAATTAGGTGCCATCATATCGCTAACCGGCAACGCTTCATTACAGAAGAACTCCGAAACACCTGGCGCAACAATACATCCCTTTTCCGGATGCCCCATCACAGGATCGCAGAAATACAAGGCTTTCGGATTAGCCGCCTTCACTTCAGCCACAACCTCAAGAATGCTTTTACCTTGCTCTGGAGAGCCAATATATCCACTCAGAACAACATCACAGCGAGATAATTGATTAATCTCGCTAATTCCCCGCACGATATCTGTTAAATGGCTCGCTGGCATCACACAGCCTTCCCATTGCCGATATTGCGTATGGTTAGAAAACTGTACCGTATTGAGCGGCCATACATTCACACCCATTCTACGCATTGGAAACTCTGCCGCACTGTTCCCGGCATGCCCATAAACCACATGGGATTGAATGGATAAGATATTTTTCATTTTGGAAATGTCCCTAAACAAGAAAGGTATATTATGGTTATTGTGTCAGATATCAGGCGGTTTACACTATGTATAATCCAAAAAATTCGGCCGCTTAGCGGCCGATATTATGAAATAAAATTATTTCCTGACTATTTCCACAGAATCAAACAATAATGTTTTTTACCACGACGTAATAAAGTATAACGATTAAACAAGCGATCGCCGTCGGTAAAGGTATACTCTGGGCTCGACTGTTTTTCACCATTAATCGTTACCGCATTTGAGCTAATCATGGTTCTTGCCTGACCACGTGAAGGGACTAATTCAGCCGTTACCAACGCCTGTTGTAAATCAGCATCATTCTCCAGTTCAATCGCTGGCATACCATCCTGCGCCAATTGCGCGAAGTCATCCTCAGTAATATCAGACAAATTACCTGAGAATAAGCTCTGAGTAATACGCTGGGCCGCTTCCAGTCCTTGTTCGCCATGAACTAAACGCGTCACTTGTTCAGCTAAAACATACTGTGCACGAGGAGCTTTACCGCTGTTTTTATCCTCTTCTTCCAGTGCATTGATCTCTTCAATGCTCATAAAAGTGAAGAACTTCAAGAAACGATAAACGTCAGCATCCGCAGTATTGATCCAGAATTGATAGAATTTATATGGACTGGTTTTCTTCGGGTCGAGCCAAATTGCGCCCCCTTCAGTTTTACCAAATTTAGTGCCGTCAGACTTAGTGATTAAAGGAACGGTAAAACCATACACCTGTTGCTGATTCATGCGACGTGTCAGATCAATCCCTGAGGTGATGTTACCCCACTGGTCTGAACCACCAATTTGCAGTTCAACGCCATGTTCTTTATTCAGACTGGCAAAGTCATAAGCTTGTAACAGGTTATAAGAAAACTCGGTAAAAGAAATACCGCTGTCATCGCGATTCAGACGCTGCTTAACCGCTTCTTTATTAATCATGGCATTGACAGAGAAATGTTTACCAATATCCCGTAGAAAGGTCAGTACTTTCATGCCACCAAACCAATCGTAGTTATTGGCCATTTTGGCGCTGTTAGTACCGCAGTCAAAATCCAGGAATGGAGAAACTTGCTGACGGATCTTGTTCACCCAATCCCCAACGGTATCTTCAGTATTCAGTTTACGCTCTGCCGCTTTAAAGCTAGGGTCGCCGATCAGCCCGGTGGCGCCACCTACTAATGCTACGGGTTGATGGCCCGCTAATTGAAAACGTTTTAAACACAACAACGGAACCAAATGACCCAAATGCAAGCTATCAGCGGTAGGATCGAAGCCACAATACAGAGCGATAGGCCCCTGTGCCAATCGTTCTGATAACGCCTCTTCATCCGTGACCTGGGCTACCAGCCCACGCTCTTGCAATTGTTTAATCAAATTGTTCGCCATTGGTACATAACTCCGTTGTTATAGATTGCGATAATTTATCTGTTTACTTATCGCTGAATAAAATAGTTTAAAGGAACTGGATAGCATAAACCTCACTTAACATATTGACCAGTGCTTAAGGCGCTAAACGGTCAATATTCCAGTGATTTTCTGTTCGTTGATAAACGAAACGATCGTGCAGACGGTTAACGCCACCTTGCCAAAACTCAATTTCATCAATACTGATACGAAATCCCCCCCAAAAGCTGGGCAGTGGCACTTCTCCCTGAAGAAATTTTTGTTTCAGTTCAATAAATTTACTTTCCAGTACGCCCCGGGCCGAGATACGAGAAGACTGCTGGGAGACCCAAGCTGCAATTTGGCTATCTTTTGGACGGGAATGAAAATATTTTAATACTTCCAGAGATGACAGGCGCTCCGCCTGACCAGAAACGATGACCTGTCGATCAAACGCATGCCATGGAAATAAGAGGCTAACCTGATTATTTTGTGCAATTTGCTGCGCTTTACGACTTCCCAAATTGGTATAAAAGACAAATCCTTGATCATCGTAATGTTTAAGTAAAACTATCCGCTGAGAGGGGCGCCCGTGTTCATCAACAGTTGCAACACACATTGCCGTGGGATCGGGCAGCTTCGCCTCACAGGCTTGTTTTAACCAGAGCTCAAAAAGCGTGAGCGGATTTTCAGGCAAATCTTTACGGCGTAAACCACCCTGAATGTATTCCCGCCGCAAATCTGCAATATTATTGGATTGATTAGGCATACCAGAAAACCTGTTGGACTCTACGTTGCTTTATCTTGCACTTACAACCACAGGATTTCAAACATTCAAAAAAAGAAAACAATAAAAAACCAATCAATTAAGGGAGCAGATTACAGTCATTAATGATGATGTCATCATTATGCATCACCATCGCACTATTCCCTTTCGACCAGAATGTATACTCACTATCACTGTATTTGGCTCCGGAAGCGGAGATAACCTGATTCAATAAGCGTAACTTACCATCAATAGTTAGTTGAAGATGTTGCTTTTCATTATCCAGGATAACAGTTAACAAGTGTTGTTTTTCACATTGATAGGTCAAGGTTGTTTCTACTGCCTGTGACTCAGTTGTCGAACTATGACAACCCATTAATACCACTGCCGCTAATCCAAGCATTAACTTTTTCATCCAACTCCCTCAATATTAAATATCGATAATCAACGTAACCTTTATATTTTATAACATAAAAATGCAGGTTATGGTGTATAAATTGCACCCAGCACTGTTGGTTTACTGGCTCCGGTTACCGCAGGTAAATTACCCGGTAAACCAGATACGGTACGAGCAGCTAACCAAGCGAAAGCAATAGCCTCCATATCATCACCACTAATACCATAATTATCGGTTATATCGACTCTTGTATTCGGTAACTCTTCCGCCATTCGTGCTATTAATAGAGGATTTCGAGCGCCACCACCACAAACTAATAACCTATCACATCCCCCCACCGCTTTAACGTGACGAATAATGGTCTGTACCGTTAATTCAGCTAATGTTGCCTGTATATCCTGTGGTGATACGTCCGAAAATGTTGTCAATAGCTGATGCAACCACTGCAGATTAAAATGTTCTCTACCGGTACTTTTCGGCGCGGGTAAATTAAAGTAAGGGTCAGACAACATTAAAGATAATAAGCCATTGTGAATATGGCCCTGACGAGCCCATTGGGCATCTTTATCGTATGGCTTGCCTTTCTGTTGTTGGATCCATGCATCCATCAACATATTTCCCGGGCCAGAATCAAAACCGGTCACTGCTGCATCTGGTGCCAATACGGATAAATTAGCAATACCACCGATATTCAATACAATTCTACGCTCATAAGGAACGGCCAATAATGCCTGATGAAAAGCAGGGACTAATGGCGCCCCCTGCCCACCAAATGCCATATCTTTACGGCGAAAGTCGCCTACCGTAACAATACCAGTCATTGCGGCAATGCGATTATTGTCACCCAGTTGCATAGTAAATGGATAAGGACTTTTCGGCTGATGCCAAACAGTTTGACCATGGCAGCCAATGGCAATAACCTCTGATGCGGCAATGTGATTATTGCTTAATAAACCGAGTACGGCTTCAGCAAACAGGAGCCCTAAACGAAGATCTAACTGACCGACTTCAGACAGCGTTGTTGTCTGCCCCTGACAAACAGATAAAACATCTGCTTTGATATCATCAGGCATGGGATGAAAATAACTGACTCTTTGCGTAACGCTACTCTCACTAATATTGACCAGAGCAACATCAACACCATCCAGACTAGTTCCTGACATTACCCCAATATAGTTACCTGTTTTTATCATTAATACGTTTCCGTTATTTCTGAAATAACCTAAATAATCAGACTAGCATTAGAACAAAAACATTGACGATTGCCATCTAAAAAGAAGAAGAATATTGAAAAGAGTTTCAGGGGATCTGATGCACACCTCCGCAAAGAGGTGCTTTACCGTTAAATATCATATTGATATTTTAATTGAATATGCCGTTAACTAAACTACTTACCTGATAGATCAGCAATATTCTTCTCAAATTTATTGATCAGATTAACAAATATAGCTAACTCTTCGTCTTTCACATCGCGCAAGATGCCACTGCGAACCCCGTCAACTACACCATTTACCTGATTTATGATTGGCTTAGCTTCTTCTGTTAAATTAATTTGTTTTGCACGACGATCGCATGGACATGGGTCTCTTCTTACATATCCCATACTTTCTAATTGGTCTAGTGTACGCACTAAAGAAGGTTGTTCAATCCCTATGGCTTTAGCTAATTGTATTTGTGACTGATTCAATGGTAAGCAATTTAAATAGTAAAGCGTAATCCAATGAGTTTGAGTTAAACCTATTGGCTTGAGTTGCAAATCAATAATACTACGCCAACTACGTACTAATCGTGCAATATCTGCACCCAACGTATATTCAATCTTAGAATTCATAATGTAGTCCGTTAATCAGTAAAAGTGAATGATATTGTATGATTGCTAATTATGACTTTTTTCAATGCAAAATGCCTAACAAATAAAGCATTAAATGAGAATTAATTTTCACAAATATGATTTCGTCGACAATTAATGCGTTTCAAATCGACAGCAATATTTTGAATATATAAAAAAATCATTTAATTTCAAAATGATAAATAGAAATAAAAAATCATCGATTTAAATAAGGCTCATTATTATATTAATGTTAAATAATAACGCATGAAAATAAACGCCAACTGAAAATGTTGGCGTTATATAGTAACGAATGTTATTAATGTTAATGCATTTTAAAATATATATGACAAGTTACTTGATTACACCACAAGCCGTTCTTGCCCCACCACCACCTAAAGGCTGTGGATTATCTGAATGATTATCGCCACCAGCATGAACCATTAAGGCAAGACCTTTAATTTGATCGATAGTCTTTAAGCGTGGTGCTAACACTGGATCGGTTGCGATACCCTCAGCATTAACATAAATTGCTGGTAAATCACCCAAATGCCCGTTTGCATATGGGCCTAAATGTTGCCCCGTTTTTTGCGGGTCCAAATGCCCACCAGCGGCTAATGCTGCCACGGCTTTGCCATCTTTGGTTCCTGGCTCACAGCTTCCCTTTTCATGTACGTGAAATCCATGGATGCCCGCAGGTAGTGATTTGAGATTGGGGGTGAAAAGTAAACCATAATCAGTTTCACTGATAGTTACCGTTCCAATTGACTGTCCGATTCCTTCAGCGGAAACACTATTAACGGGAACCTCAACGCTAGCAGCCTGAACGCCAGCACATGCCACCAGAGCAGCTAAAGCGGTTAAATAACGTTTCATTGTTTATCCTTTTATGATGATCGCTTATTTATCTAAGCGCTAATAGTATGATTGATACCACAAAAAAAATGCAGTCATATCATGGCACGGAGTGATCGGAATCACGTTGAATAGGCAAAAGCTGGTTGCTACGGTAAAGAAGATAACCGTAACGAGTTGAATTACTTTAGAATAAGGAAGGTTGTTCGGGAGGCGTATCCTCGTTTTCCTGCGCTTTTTTATTACGTAACATTTTGCGCCGATAGCATAAGCGCAACACTTCTCTTTTTTGTGCGTCATCCATAGACATCCATTTAAAGCGTTCATCCCGGCTTCTGAAACACCCAAGACAATACCCTCTACTATCGCTTTGACAAACGCCGCGGCAAGGTGAAGGGATCTCAAAAAATTCCAGTTGCTGTAACATAATGAGGCTCAATTAGCTGTCTTTGTTTAGCAAAATAATTGTTATTAATAGGTAATAGATTGAACTATGATAAAAAGCAAGAAGTTTGTTGTACTACGGATTAATGGTTGGTTCCGTCACTCCTCTGATAACAAACAATAAAAGTGTCAGTCCGGTATACTGGTTTTGTACTATTTAACTAAAAAATCAATTTAAGCTTTCATGCTCAAGGGGATAACAATATGCGTTTACTTCATACCATGCTACGAGTCGGTAATTTACAGCGTTCTATCGACTTTTATACTCAAGTGCTCGATATGCGTTTACTGCGCAGCAGCGAAAATACTGAATATAAATACTCACTGGCCTTTGTCGGCTACGGTGATGAAAGCCAAGGTGCAGTTATTGAATTAACCTATAATTGGGGCGTTGAAAGCTATGATATGGGCAGCGCATTCGGTCATATTGCTTTAGGCGTTGATAACGTTGCTGCCACCTGTGAGCAAATTCGTAAAGCCGGTGGTAACGTTACCCGCGAAGCTGGCCCGGTAAAAGGTGGTTCAACGATTATTGCCTTCGTTGAAGATCCCGATGGCTATAAAATTGAATTGATCGAAAATAAGCAAGCCAGTCATGCCCTAGGAAACTAAGCCATTTCACTTCCTCATTGAATATCCCTGTATGTTCAATGAGGTTATTATCAGCCCATTCGGACCGCAGTTTTTATGTTCCATGATTATGCAGAGCATCAGTCAACAAAATTTGGCATAATGGCGGCTTGTAAATATTAAAGAATAGGTAGACATGGCTGATAATCATTCCAAAAACAGTTTAAGCGAGCGTTTTCGTGGCTTCTATCCGGTCGTTATTGATGTAGAAACTGCAGGTTTTGACGCACGTAAAAATGCTTTATTAGAAATAGCCGCATTTACCTTAAAAATGACCGACCAGGGTTGGTTGATTCGCGATCAATCACTCCATTTTCATGTCGAGCCATTTGAGGGTGCCATTTTATCCCCTGAAGCGCTGGCGTTTAATGGTATAGACCCCACTAACCCACTGCGTGGTGCGGTGAGTGAGTATGAAGCATTACACGCTATTTTTAAGATGGTTCGTAAAGGTCTCAAAGACCAAAACTGTAATCGAGCCATTGTTGTTGCCCATAATGCTACCTTCGATCATAGCTTTTTGATGGCGGCAGCGGAGCGCGCAGGCTTGAAACGCAATCCATTTCATCCTTTTGCTACATTTGATACCGCAGCATTAAGTGGATTGGTTCTTGGCCAAACGGTACTGGCGAAAGCGTGTATTACCGCAGGAATTCCTTTCGATAGTTCTCAAGCTCATTCTGCGTTGTACGATACCGAAAGAACAACCGAACTATTTTGTGAACTGGTGAATCGTTGGAAAAAACTCGGTGGCTGGCCACTGACGCCCGATCAGCAGGTTAGAGACTAATCGTAAAAAAGCCCCATATCATAGGGGCTTTTTTATCAACACTAATCGGTAAACTATTCTGCGTCTTGAGAATCGTCAGCCGCTTCCTTCAGCAAAGGCTGTAATTCACCACGCTGATACATTTCCAGAATAATGTCACAGCCGCCAATGAGCTCGCCGTTAACCCACAGCTGAGGGAACGTTGGCCAGTTAGCATACTTAGGTAATTCCGCACGAATGTCTGGATTTTGCAGGATATCCACATAAGCAAAACGTGCACCACAAGCAGATAGAGCCTGTACCGCCTGGGCACTGAAGCCACAACTTGGTAGCTTTGGTGAACCTTTCATATACAGTATGATTGGGTTTTCAGCGATTTGACGCTGAATTTTTTCTAGTGTCGTCATTATTTTGCTTCCTCAAGCAGACATTACGCTTATTATATGACTATTGTAACTGCTATATGAACAGGAAAAAACACCACGTTCTACAGGGTCTTATTGTAGCAGATGGATGGGATCTTACCTGACATAGCCTGTAATCAAAATACTCTATTAATTTTGTCTGGTTGCCCTGCTTTTCTGCTACAGGTTTACAACACTCTGAAAGCCGCTTGTCCCGGCCTTTCTGAACAAAAATCGGCTTTAGTCTTCCTGCCTTTTGCTATCTACCTCTTTTAATATAACAAAAAGTTGATAAAATCATTTGTTATAACAAAGTAACAACAGTTTTTTTGCAAATGACTCATGATTTATCTAACCAAAATTTATTTGGTTAATAAAATTAATGAGCGCCATGTTTTTATTGAGGAGCAATATAATGTCGTTTGAATTACCAGCCCTACCTTATGCTAAAGATGCCCTGGAACCACATATCTCAGCTGAAACGCTGGAGTACCATTATGGTAAGCATCACAACACCTACGTGGTTAACCTGAACAACTTAGTAAAAGGCACTGAGTTTGAAGGTAAATCTTTAGAAGAGGTTGTTTTAAAATCATCTGGTGGCATTTTCAATAATGCTGCTCAAGTTTGGAACCATACGTTCTACTGGAACTGTCTGGCACCAAAAGCCGGTGGCGAACCTACTGGCGCATTAGCTGATGCTATTAACCAAAACTTTGGTTCTTTCGCTGCATTTAAAGAACAATTAACCGATTCTGCCGTGAAAAACTTTGGTTCGGGCTGGACTTGGCTGGTGAAAAAAGCTGACGGTAAATTAGCTATCGTTAACACCTCTAACGCAGCAAACCCAATGACCAATGGTGATAAACCACTGTTGACCGTAGACGTTTGGGAACATGCTTATTACATCGATTACCGTAACGCGCGTCCTAAGTATCTGGAAAACTTCTGGGCACTGGTAAACTGGGCGTTTGTTGCTAAAAACTTGGGCTAATTTTTTTACCCAAAGGTGTCATCCTAAAACGCCGCACTAATGTGCGGCGTTTTTTATTCGCTAAACTTCCTAATCTAATAAATTTAAACAGGCGGCCCCTCTCGCGCCTCCAGCATCACCATAGCGAGCTTTTTCTATTTGGGGTAACGTTGCAATACCGTACAAGTATTGCGGCAAATATTCAGGAAGTAGTCGATAAATTTCATCAAACTGCGATAAACCGCCGCCAATCACTAACAGGTGCGGGTCAAATAACGTCAGAATGTTCCCTAGGTACATCGACAATACGGTAACATAGCGTTCCACATGAACTTTTGCTGCGTCATCGCCAGCATAATAGTTTTCAATAATTTTTACTGCGCTCAGTTTTTCATGATAAAAGCAGCTATAAATTCTCTCAAATCCCGGACCGGAAAGGTACCCTTCAAAACACCCAGTCTTACCGCAACCACACACGATTTCGGGCACTTTATTGGTCAGCACATTAGCTGCCGCAGTCGTTAAATTTAGGTGGCCTATTTCACCAGCAATGCCGTTTTTACCGGAAATAACTTTGCCATCGACCACAAAACCACCGCCCACACCAGTCCCTAGGATCATGCCTAAAACGGTTGGATATTGGCGAAACTCCGTATCCCAAGCTTCCGACAATGCAAAGCAATTGGCATCATTATCAATTCTGACCGGACGTTGTAAGCAATGGGTTAAATCGGCAACCAGCGGTTTATGTTTTGCTGCCGGAACATTGGTGGTAAAAACCGTGCCCTGCTTAGCATTAACAATTCCCGGAATACCAACGCCAACCTTTCCTTTACTATTAAACCGTTGATCCGCTTCAAGGGTAAGCTCGGTAAACGTCTGTAATAGTGCCTGATAATCATCTTTTGGGGTTGGTACTCGTTTTTGCCACAGCTGTTTTAGATGCTCATCAAATACGGCCAATTCAATTTTTGTACCGCCCATATCAAAACCATAAAACATCTTAATCTCCGCATTATGTTTGGCTGACCATCGAATTTATCGTTGTTATCCGTCAGCTTTACTTTGTTGTGCCATCAATAGGTAACCCCAACTGACTGATAAAATACAATCAGCAGGGATGAATAATCTTATTTAAAATCTCGGGTGATAATTCAATATATCTAACGTCAGTCACCATTTCACTAAGCTCCTCATGCGTTTCTGAAACATAATTTTTTCTGAATTCTGTCGGTGTCATCAGGTAGTATTTTTTAAACACCGAAATCAAATGCTTATGTTCACTGAAACCGCAGCTATGGCTAATATCGGTAATAGGAACCTGCGTATTTTTTAATAAAAATTTGGCACGGTTAATACGTACAAAAGACAAATACTCTTTAAAGTTATAACCACTAATTTTTTTAAATAACCGAGAAAAGTAGTGATAGCTGATACCAGCCCTATCGGCTAACTGGGTTAGATTCAATTCACGGCTATAATTATTATTGATGTATTCAATGCAGGTTTTGATTAGCTGCTCATCTTTTTTACTCGTAGATACCTGAAGATCGTCAAGATGCTCGCCGGCCTGCTCCAAATTAGCCAATAGCATATAAATCAATGACATTTTATGAAATGACACCGAGTCTGAAACATGTAAACAGTCCTGTACTAACGCAATAAAAGCGTCGCGAACTTGACTATCTTTTGCACGGTAATCAGCGGTGCCGTTAACATAATAGTTAATGAGCAGACCATGACTCAGATCGTCAAATAAGTTTGGTGAAAACTGAATAGTCAGCAGTAAACTACCTGGTTCCGAGGCTTCCAAAGAATGTATTTCATCATGGTTAATGTATAGCATTCCGCCGGCAGTTAATTTCATAACATTGCGATTAACCGTTATTGCAAAGCCCCCTTGCAGTACATAGATAAATTCGGAAGCGTTGTGCCAGTGAGGCTCACAATTGCGAAACTGGGCGGCAAAAATATTGATTTTTTCCTTATCAAACGTTACCAGCTCGTAGCCAGAAACCTCATTGTCTGACGCTACAATTTCCTGCTGCTGATTCAACTTTCTGGTAACAGAAAACGGGAACATAATCTTATCCTGAGTTAACATTGATTGGCGTATTATGAGTATCATAAAACAGCCAATGATACTCATAACAACATCAAAGATTTACCCGACCTCAATCTCTAATGCTTGTGCCAACTCTGTACGGGAAATCTCCAACTCTAACATCTCGGTCAATGTAATAAATAACCCACAAAACATCTCTGGTGCTATCTCTATTAACCTTTGCTTGGCAAGTTCGGTATCCAATTGGCTTTTACTCGCAATCAGCTGTGCTACGCGCTCAAATACCGGTGGATTCTGAATGAGCTGTACCAGCGATGAATCAGGCTTAATATGTGGTAAACGCACTGGAGCCTGAACCTGTAAAACATTGCTCAGCTCAATCTGCCTTGAGGATTTTCCTATGCACAATTGATATTCACCGCTCTCAACGACCCATTCAGCGTAAGCCGGATCGTAATAGGCTAAATCATCCCAATTTAATATCAGTTCTACCGTTTTTGTTTCCCCCGGCAATAAGGCGATTTTTGCAAAAGCCTTTAGTGCCTGCACCTCTCGACTTAAGCGAGAAATTGGCGGTATAACATACAGTTGAACCACTTCTTTCCCCGCATATTTTCCGCTATTGCTGATGTCCACATTGATGGTTAATTGCCCACCATCACTTAAATTTGAGGAAGAAAGATGCATATTACGATAATCAAATTGGGTGTAGCTCAAGCCAAAACCAAACGGAAAGCGTGGTGTTATTTGACGTTTATCGTAGTAACGGTATCCAACATAAATACCTTCTCTATAATGATGTTGTAGGTTATCCCCCGGATAGCCCAAATAGGCTGGTGTTTCCTGCAAACTGTTCGGCACCGTAACCGTTAGCTTACCGCTGGGATTAACCTTACCAAACAGAATATCGGCAACCGCACGTCCCATTCCCTGACCCGCAAAGAACGTTTCTAATACTGCTGCGGCATTATCCAACCATGGCATCACCACCGAATCGCTGTTGGCTAATACCACCACCAGTTTTTTCTGTACCCGGGCAACTTCTTTAATCAGTACCTCATGGCTAGGCAAAATAGCTAAATCTTTACGGTCACCATTCTCACCATCTTCCCCTACCGCGGTACTGACAAACAAAATGGCAATATCGGCCTGCTCAGCGATTTGAACAGCTTTCTGCATCGCTTCTCTATTAACTTCGATATCGTCCGGCGTTCCGATCGCGTAGTGAATATCAAATTGTTCCCCAGCCACATCAAAAATTTCATCCAGTGGCCGATCCAAAACATAAGGAACGGTGGTAGCACAGCCGGAACCTTGAATTACCGGCTCTTGAGCCGGTTTTCCCAGCACAGCAATGCTTTTTACCTTTTGCGGCAATATGGGCAATGTTTCATCGTCGTTCTTTAATAATACGATGGATTCAGCGGCAATTTTTTGGGCTAACTGATGGTGTTCTTTGAAATCAACCTTCACACCAGTTTTCTTATGGTGCTCGAACTTCGCCAATAAATTTAACATGCGTTCACAAGCAGTGTTCAATGCTTCATCGGAAACCCGCCCTTGTTTGATGGCTGCCAGAAGTTCACTTTTATCGCGTTTACACTCGGGCATTGCCAGGTCATTACCGGCTAACAGAGACGCAGGGCGATCCTTGATGCCGTACCAATCGGACATCACTAACCCATCATAATGCCATTCATCGCGTAAGACCTGATTAAGTAGCCAAGAATTATGGGAGGTTTGTACACCATTCAATAAATTATAAGATGACATCACCGTCCATGGATTCGAGCGATCAATGGCTCGCTTAAAACCGGCCAGATAGATCTCCCTTAGGGCTCTTTCATCAACCACTGAATCCATTTCGGTACGGCGATATTCAGAGTTGTTACAGGCAAAATGTTTTAGGCTGGAACCGACGCCTTGATCCTGTAATCCGCGGATCAATGCCCCAGCGGTTTCACCGCTGACAATAGGATCTTCAGCATAATACTCATAGCCCCGACCGGCTAACGGCGTTCGGCGAATATTAATGCCTGGCCCCAACAATAAGCTCACCCCCATCGACTGACATTCTTTAGCTAAAGCCTGCCCCATCTGATAAGCCAGCGACAAATCCCAGGAACAGGCCATACTTGCACCATTAGGGAAACAGGTTGCCGGTTTGGATTTGCTAAACATCGCTTCCGAACCGCCCTTCTTATCAGTTGCGGCTTCATCTTTAGCGTCATCCGCATTGAGATTCACCACGGAGATAAAATCTTTAATGTTCCAGTTTTCACCCTGATCTATCTGACTGGAACTGTAGCGAACGCCATAAGTACCATCCGTCATAATAAAATCGCTAATACCATATTGCGGAAACGCCGTCGTACGCCATAAACCTTTCCCGCTTAACAAATCAACTTTCTCTTCAGCAGTCATTTGCTCAATAATGTGGCGAATTCTTTTTTGCATAATCGGTTATCTCAGGGTTAAAGCGCATTTTGTTTACGTAATTCGATTTTTTTCACAATGTTGACATAGGTCTTTTCATCGAGTTTGTAGAACAAAATAAAAATGAAGCCAAGAATGAACATCGCTGCAGGTACCAGCGTCATCATAATATTGATGCCATTTAAGGCGGAATCAGTGATCTTATCCGCAGAGTAATCGGAGTAATCTAACAACAACCCGGCCAAACCACCGCCAATAGCCATGGCAATTTTGGTGATAAAATTGAAGAAACCATAGATAGCACCTTCGGCACGAACCTCGGTTTTCCACTCAGCAAACTCAACGGTGTCGGCAATCATCGACCACATAGTGACAAACGCCATCCCCAGGCCCATGCTATAGATACAAATACAGGCCATGGTTAAATAAAGATTATCCTGCACAAACCAGTATTGAAAAATCAGCGCACCGGCGACAAATGCGGTGGCAAACAGCGTCAGCACTTTCTTACCTAACAGAGACACCAATTTTTCACAGAAAATGGTGCCAACAATATAGGCCGCAGTCTGAATGGCAAAGAATTTGGCGGTAAAGGCTTCGTCCTGTAAAACGTATTTAATAAAGTAAATCGCAATGGCCATCCATACCGTGTACGCAATGTAGATCGCTACGGTAAACATCGATAAATGCATTAACGGGGAATTACAATAAATAGCCTTAGCCATCTCTTTTAAGGTCGGCGGTGCGATATCTTTCTCAATCAATACCCGTTCTTTCGTCATACCAAAACAGGCAAGAAATAAGAATGTCGCCAATAAAGAGAAACAGCTTACGGCAAAGACATAGCCTTCTCGTGGCTCGGTAAAAAGCCCAATAAGATACTCAGCGTTAGTCGAAACGATCAAATAACCCACAATAGCCAATATAAAGCGATAAACCGATAACGATGCTCGAGAGCCTTCGTGTTGGGTCATCATATTAGTCATGGCTGAATAAGGGGTGTTAACGGCGGTATAGGCCATGCAATAGATGGTATAGGTGATTAAGGCGTAATAGAACTTCTGATCGGACTCAATTGAGGTAAAACACAATACGGTTAAAAACCCTAAAGGAATCGACCCAAATAATAAATAAGGCCTTAACTTGCCGTATCGAGTATTGGTTTTATCGACGATATAACCGATAAGAATGTTAAATACCGCATCAATAACTCGGGCAATAACAAAAATCAGGCTGGCCTGTGCCGCAGAAATACCGTAAATATCGGTATAAAAATAGAGCAAAAACAGAGAAACAAAACCAAAAGAGAGGTTCGAGGCTAAATCGCCAAATCCGTAACCTATTTTTTCTTTAATTCCGAGTACAACATAGCTTGTTGAGTTAACAGACTGTACATCCTTCATCCCAACGATCCTTTATTAAAATTATCTGTGTGAATGATATAACCGGCTTATTTCTATTACTTTGAACTCGTTATTTCCAACTGAGCGCTTTGTTTGCCATCATTTAATCAGCGAGACAAATATCACCATGAATTTAATCATGATCATGGATAAGCAAAGATAAAATAATCAATATATTCAAATTGATAATAGAAAAACATCCAGAACCGGATAGGCATCACGGCTCTGGATATGACGCAGTGGATTACTCGGTATACATCGCTTTTAAAGCTTCAATTTGTTGCTTAGTGATACCCATCTCTTTAAGCAAATAATTATCCACTGAACCGTACTTTTGTTTAATCAGATCCAAGGCCGCCTTAATATACTCCGGTCTGGACTGCTGAATAGCCAGAAAACCCTTAATCGCTTTAGGATCTTGATTAAACTCTTTACTCATGTCCTCAAGTTCTTTTTTATCAAACTCTTTGCGATACTCATTGGTCAATAAATATTCATTAACGATGGTTTCTTCCGGTACGCCTAATGCAGCCAGGAAGACCGCCGACACATAACCGGTACGATCTTTACCGCCGGCACAGTGCCATACCAAACCTTTTCCTTCCGCCGTTAACGCCGTCGACAGTATTTGCTTCATAGAGTCATGGCTTTTTGGTGCTTCAACCATATAAGCGTTGGTATCAACATAAAAGCTTTCGGCTCTTGGCGTACTGACAAAGTTATAGATCGTTTCTGTGGTATCCCAAGAAACGTCTTTATATGCCGGAGGAATATCGGGGATCTGGGTATGGAAATAAGTGATGCCATTCATAGCCGGGTCTGGTTTTTTAGCGACCTCATTATCATTGCGCAGATCGAATACGTAACCCATATTCATGTTATAGGCGACATAGTTATACCCTTCAGATTTTAGCTTATAAGGGGTATCCGCACGATACATCATGCCCCACTTGGTATAACGACCATCGACAGTTTTAAACCCACCAAGATCGCGCAGATTATCCAGCCCCTTAGCCGGAACTTTGCGTTCCGCCAAGGTAATGACGGTATTTTTATTGGTAGGCAGTTTGAATAGCGTGCGATGTTGCGGATTTGGATCGTCAAAGGTTACCGCACCCTCTTTGGCGATTACCTCTAATGCCGTTGACTTACCGGAAGCCACATCAACCCAATGAATGGTGACTTTGCCTTGTGTGGGCATATCCGCCCAACGAACAGTGAGCTGATTGCCATCACGCGTTACGTTACCATTTTGATTAATAAGTTGCTGGTTAATCGCAATTGCAGATGATTCCGTTTGGGCTGCATAGGCGGGATAACTAATAGTTAACGGAGCAAGAAGGACAGCGGTAAATAATAGCGATGATTTAATATTACTCATTATGCATACACTCCATCTATGTCATGGATTTATTATTATGTGAGTTACGCTTAACAGCGCAATCGTACATCTCTGCTGATGTAGGATGATTAAAGCATTAAAGATAGGGGTACAGCTTCCCGCTAATTGTGATTCCATGTCCGATTTTTTGTCATATCCTCACTTATTGCCAATACTGTGAATAAGCTCAACATTTAACAAAATAAATAATCTCTTTTGAGAAAAGAAACCTAAAATAGTAAAAAGCAATTTTTTTAAAATTAGCGAATTAATTTAAAACAAAAACACCGTATATATTAATACGGTGTTTATATAAGTCTACTGATTAATATCAATCAGTTATCTGATAAATAACCTGATGTGCTTCTTCCGGCGATGGTAACTCTAACTTTGCCAGCATGCGATCCATGACTTTATCTGGCACCATATACTCGCGTTCACGATTCTGCTGTCGCCATTTAGCATAAGGGACTTCAATATAGACGACCCTAACCCGTGCTTTATAACTGACAAATAAATTGATCAGCTGTTGGCGCATTTGATGAGTAATATTGGTGGCATTCCAGACAAAATCATCACCACGACGCAGCTTTTCCCGCGCCTGTTGCTTTGCCTGCTGAACTACCCAACCATTGGCTGCACTATCATCAGGATTGATCCTATGCTGACGACGAATATCATCCAGACTGATAATCGCTGCTCCACCACAGGCCTGTTGTATATATCGGTCTTTGCCCATACCCGGTAGGCCGCATAATAATGTGACCTGACTTTGATAATCATCATAAGGCTGATAGTTAACAGGCGCACCGTCTGTGGCAAAATAGCGGTAACGCGCTTCATCAGATGAAAATTGCCGCGCCTGCCGCCAACACTGTTGCTCATGGCAGTATAGGTTAAACAATTCAATGCGCCCCAGCAGCTCATCCACATCGGAGCATTGTCGCCCCAAAACATCAGCCTTAGCTAATAGTGATAGCAAATGGGTATCAACCCGCAGCGACGCAGAAAACAGCGCTTTTTGTGGGTCAGGCTTCTCCATCACCCAAAGCGGTAAGCCATGGTAACGCACTAATGCGGCTATTTGTTCACGAACGGCAAACGGCGCGGGAGAATCTTTAAACAAAATCTGCCTTGCCGTGAATTCGCCTTTACGAGCATGGCCTGGAGACACTATCCGGCCATCATGATCGACGCGAGTCGTGCTGCGTTTTTCCACATCATGCAACAGTGCCGCCATCCACAGAATTTCTTGTTCCTGCGGGGTTAATTGCTCATATTCCGCCATAGAGACTAAGGCAGCCAATACACTTTGAGTATGTACTGCAACATCCCCTTCAGCGTGATGCAGAGGATCTTGCAAAACCCCAGCCATATCAGTCACCCAAGAATAGCGTTCTGCCAAAAATGACCATGATTTATCAGCACTAAACATCCAGCTCATTTTGACCTCCTGCCGTATTTCTTTCGTAAACCAACGGGGCTCGCTGCCAATTTCGTTTCCAATGAATATCCGTTTTAACATGATTTTTACGCACATACTTAAACACGTTATGTGAAAAGTCTGCCACGGGATAAGCATTAAGGTTACGACTGACAATACCTTCCATTGAACAACGTTGTTGTGAATCCCATGACTCAAAATGACTATCGCGTTGAGCATGAGCAATAATCAGCTGGCTGAATTCGAACTGCCCGACCCCTTTCGTAGCTATGTTTACTTCGGGTATCAATGGAAAATCAAATAAGGCGGCATAAAACCTGACCTCTTCCCAACTCAACCACATATCATGGTGACGTATCGCAAATACAAAAAAGTAATCTTCCAACCGGCGATATTCAATGGAGTGAATGGCATACAGATTTTCGCCAAAAATCTCGATATCGCCTAAATCATCCTTAATCAATTGCCAGCGTTGGCGAATTTGCTGAGTCCAGGCAGACTGAGTTACAGCCCCATGGGAACGGGCAAATACGCCATATTTATTCAGACAGTTATTTTCACCATCCAGCTTTTCGGTATGAACCAACTGTGTAATATTTGATATATCGCGCCACCAATGATGATTGATACGATCGTCACTGGTGGTACCCGGAGAAAACGGGTAATGATAGGTTCTGCCATATTTTCTCGATTGCATGTTCATAATGCTGCTTCACTCTACTGATGCACATTATTTCATGACCAAGTTATTAAACGTTTCAATCCCGGCGCAGTAAGGCGCAAAAACAATCCATTCTCTGAAACTTATTCTTTGAAACAATAGTGCAAATTCATCTTACCCAAATGAGCAGATGTAATAGCGTAAACGGAGGGAATTTAACGCGGTGATATTTCGAAGGCGCGCGCATACTAACAACATAAAAATAGAATTGCTAATAAAATGTGCGGCAAAATTAAGTGAATCAAACCTACTTTGACTCACTTAATTGAAGATAAGTTACAGGGTAACTTTAAATAACTGACTGAAATTATTGGTGGTTACTTCTGCCAATGTTTCCAGTTCAACGCCCTTCAATACCGCCAAATACTCGGCCACATCACGTACATAGGCGGGCTGATTCTCTTTGCCGCGGTGAGGAACTGGCGCTAAATAAGGTGAATCAGTCTCAATTAACATTCTATCTAACGGAACGTAACGAGCCACTTCACGTAGCGCTTCGGCATTACGAAACGTCACGATACCGGAAAATGAAATATAAAAGCCAATATCCAACAGTTGCTGAGCAGTATCGATATCTTCAGTAAAGCAATGCAGCACACCTCGGCACTCTTCGGCTCTCTCTTCTTTCAGAATACTCAAGGTATCGGCTCGCGCATCACGCGTATGAACAATGACCGGTTTATTTAATTGGCGGCCAACCTGAATATGCTGTCGAAAACATTCCTGCTGTAAGGGAATATTGTCCTGTTGATAATAATAATCCAGCCCGGTTTCGCCTAACGCAACGACTTGGCTATCAGCAGCCAACGCCAATAGCGTCTCCGGCTGGTAAACCTCATCCAGATTAAGAGGATGAACGCCGCAGGAAAGAAAAATGTTTTGATGTCCGGCTACCATCTTTTTTAAAGCTTGAAACCCAGGTAGCGTGGTTGAAACCGCCAGACAAGATTTGACATCCCGCTGTTTCGCAGCAGTGAGCACGCTGTTTAAATCAGTATGCTGCTCGGTATAATCCAAAGCATCAAGATGACAATGTGAATCGACTAAATACATAAAAATAAGCTCATAACAGAAAAAGTGATCACGCCAATAAAATATCGGCCTGATTTAGCATATTGGTCAACAGTAACTCGCGGTTAACGCCCGCAACGCTAAGTAATTCATGGCGACACTTCAGCCAATCCTGCGCAATACGGTTAAACAGCTGAGGTGAACCCAGTCCAGCTAGGTTACGAATGACAGATTGGCAGTCTTGATTGACTACAAAATCAAACGCTCCTTGTTGGTCTTTCACCACATCGAGCAATAGAGAAACGGCCCAGTGAATCCGTTCATCGGCATTATCATGATTTAATGCCGGTAGGAATGAAAGTAAATCACGCTGGAAAAATGCCGACGATAATGACTGACAAACCCCTTCCCGGTTTTTCCAAGTTTCCGAGGTTAACAATTGCTGCGCCGCCACCGGTGCCCCGTGACTCAGGCGTAATGCCGTTTTCAAACTGTCCGGTTGGCCAGCGTTCTGGCGTCTTAGCCATTCAATGCTGAACGTTTCCTCAGGACAATCCATAACCCAAAACAAGCAACGGCTACGCACCGTTGCGGGTAATTTCGCCGGTTCATGACAGCCCAACAAGAAATAAGTATCGGCTGGCGGTTCTTCCAACGTTTTCAATAGTGCATTGGCGGCAGCCTCACTGAGGAGCTCCGATTCAGGAAACCAAGCAACCTTATAACCACTTTGCTGCGCGTGGTTATATAGCGTCTCAGTTAATTCACGAACCCGATCAACACCAATAGCACTTTTACCTTTTTCAGGCTCGATAACGTGCCAGTCGGGATGGGTTCCTGCTTTCATCAAATTACAGCTATGGCATATCCCACAAGTTTTTTCACCCTGTGGATTACGGCACATTAACCAGCGCCCGAGCGCCTGGATCAGCTGTCGATCGCCACTTCCGGGGATTGATTGCAATAGCAACGCATGGTGTTTGCGATCGGAAGCATATTGGCTAACCAATTGCCGATAGATCGGTGTCAACCATGGATACCAAATCACTTCACATTCTCCAGCAGCCATTGACGCATGGTTGTCTGAATATCAGCAGTGACCTTTGCCAGGGATTGCGAGGCATCGATAGTGATAATGGAATTATCGCTTTGTGCTAATTCCAGATAACGCTGACGAGTTCGCTCAAAAAAGGCCAAAGACTCTTTTTCAATGCGATCAAGCTCACCACGGGCTCTGGCTCGTTCTAACCCTTTCTCTGGTAACACATCAAGATACAGCGTTAAATCAGGGTGAAAATCCCCCAGTACCGTATCACGCAAGGCGGTCATTAACTGATTATCGATTCCTCGGCCGCCGCCCTGATAAGCCTGAGAGGATAAGTCATGACGATCGCCGATAACCCAGGCACCGCGAGCTAAAGCAGGTTTCATCACATTCTCAACCAACTGAACTCGCGATGTGTACATCATCAACAATTCAGCCTTATCGGTCAGAACTTCATCTCCGATTCCCTGTTTTACCAATTCACGTAATTTCTCCGCTAATGGTGTTCCCCCTGGTTCTCGGGTGAAGACAATATCGGTAATTCCTTTGGCGTTTAATTCTGCTACGATCGTATCACGCGCCGTAGTTTTGCCTGCGCCTTCAAGCCCTTCAATGACAATAAATTTACCTTTACTCATGTCTATTTTCCTGCCCTCAGAGTCTGAAGATATGTGCGAACGGCCTGATTATGGCTCTGTAAATTAGTGGTGAACGTATGCCCACCTTTACCATCTGCGACAAAATATAAATATGGCGTTTTCGCCGGATGCGCCGCGGCCTTCAATGATGCGATACCCGGCATAGCGATCGGCGTTGGGGGTAACCTGTCAATGACATAGGTATTATATGCCGTTGGTGTGGTTAAATCTTTACGGGTGATATTTCCGTTATACAGTTCGCCCATTCCATAAATCACGGTTGGATCGGTCTGCAATTTCATCCCAATGCGCATACGATTGATAAACACCGAGGCGACCTTATCCCGCTCCGAATCAAGGGCTGTTTCTTTTTCAATAATCGAGGCCATTATCATCATTTCGTAAGGTGTTTTATACGGCAGATTCTCTTCCCGCCCCGCCCAGATTTCATCTATAGCGACCTTCATTCGATTGTGTGCCCGTTTAAGCAACGCAATATCGGTGGTACCCGCAGTATAATTATAGGTATCCGGATACAGCCAACCTTCCGGGTGTTGCGGATCGTTGATATCCAGACGCTCGGCAATTTGCCGCTCGTTAAGCCCTTTTAAACTATGTTCCAAGTAATTAGCCTGTTCCAGCAGCGGCAGCCAGTCTTTCATTCGTGTACCTTCAATAAAACGAATAGAAAACTGAGCCTCGCGTCCTGAACGCAGCAGCAAAAGCAAATCTTTGACGCTCATACCGGACTTAATTTGGTAGGTCCCTGCTTTAAAACCGCCTAATTCAGGCTTCACCCGCAGCAACCATGGAAAAGGCTTAATATCCGTTACCAGTTTCTTATCAACCAGCAACTGCGCTAATCCCACTCGTCCAGTGCCGGCAGGCAGAGTAAAGTATGTCTCTTCAGTAATATTGAGTGGCGTCTCTGCATACTTCTCCAGCCATTGATATCCGGCAAATACTCCAGCCGCTCCAGCCAGAATCAAAATTGCAAAGATCCCTATAATTTTTTTCTTCATTGCCTTGGTCATTCTCGTTAGCGCATATCAGAAGCGTATTAAATTTATCCTGATTTTATAAGCAAAACGGCCCGGTGAATATACCAGGCCGTTTATTTACGCATTATCGAACGTATTCGTTTTGAACTTACACTTTACGGAACAGGACTGAACCGTTAGTTCCGCCAAAACCAAATGAGTTACATAATGTGTATTCCATTCCTTTAACCTGACGAGCTTCATGCGGAACGAAGTCCAAATCACAGCCTTCATCTGGGTTATCCAGATTGATGGTTGGTGGAATCGCCTGATCCCGTAGCGCAAGGATTGAAAAAATTGACTCTACTGCGCCGGCAGCACCAAGTAAATGGCCTGTCATTGATTTAGTAGAGCTCACCATCACACGTTGAGCATCCTCTTTAAAGATACTCTTCACTGCCTGGGTTTCAGCTTTATCACCTGCGTGAGTTGAAGTCCCGTGGGCATTAACGTAGCTAACCTGTGAAGGATCCACATTGGCATCACGTAACGCATTTTCCATGGCCAGCGCAGCGCCAGCACCATCTTCCGGAGGAGATGTCATATGGTAAGCATCGCTGCTCATACCGAAACCAACGATTTCAGCATAAATTTTTGCGCCACGTTTTTTAGCGTGTTCGTATTCTTCCAACACCATGATGCCGGCACCATCTCCCAGAACAAAACCATCACGGTCTTTGTCCCACGGGCGACTTGCTGCCTGAGGATTATCATTACGGGTTGAAAGTGCACGTGCAGCACCGAAGCCACCAACGCCCAAAGGCGTACTGGCTTTCTCTGCCCCACCCGCTAACATGATATCAGCGTCATTGTGAGCAATAATTCTCGCAGCATGACCGATATTATGCACGCCTGAAGTACAGGCCGTTGCAATAGAAATGCTTGGCCCTCTTAATCCATAAATAATGGATAAGTGGCCCGCGATCATATTAACAATGGTTGAAGGTACAAAGAATGGGCTTACTTTACGAGGGCCACCGGCCATTAAGGCGCTGTGGTTCTCTTCAATTAAACCCAAGCCACCGATTCCTGAACCGATAGCGGCACCAAAACGCGGTGCATTTTCTGCTGTGACTTCAATACCGGAATCTTTCATTGCCTGTATACCAGCAGCAATACCGTATTGAATAAATGAGTCCATTTTTCTGGCATCTTTGCGAGAAATGTACTCTTCACAGTCAAAACCTTTAACTAAACCAGCAAAACGCGTTGCGTAGGCGCTAGTATCGAAATGGTCTATTAGGCTGATACCACTCTGCCCAGCAAGAAGAGCTTTCCACGTAGTCTCTACATTATTGCCGACAGGGGATAACATGCCCATTCCAGTCACTACAACTCGACGCTTAGACACGTTGAATCCTCCAGAGGGGAATGATTTGTATATGGAAATGAGAAAACTTAGGCGGTCGAATGACCGCCTAGATATGTCTGATTACGCGTGAGCAGTGATATAATCAATCGCTGCTTGAACTGTAGTAATCTTCTCTGCTTCTTCGTCTGGAATCTCAGTATCAAACTCTTCTTCCAGAGCCATAACCAGCTCAACAGTGTCAAGAGAATCAGCACCCAGGTCTTCTACGAAAGAAGCTGCGTTTTTGACTTCTTCTTCTTTAACACCCAGTTGTTCAATAATGATTTTCTTAACACGTTCTTCGATAGTGCTCATACTCTTAAATTTCCTATCAAAACTCGCTAACGCGATGGTTTTCGTAGTTTATTCAATGTTGAAAAAGATGCAACCAAATATAGGCTGGTCGAACCACAATTTTAAGTTATTTTGCTAAATTTAACGCAAATAGCTTAAAATTTCAGCGATTCTTAAAGCATATACATGCCACCATTCACATGTAAGGTTTCACCCGTAATATATCCAGCTTCATCAGAGGCTAAAAATGCAGCAGCGCTGGCTATCTCTTTTGCTTCGCCCAAGCGGTTAGCTGGGACTTGTGACAAAATGCCTGACCGTTGTTCATCTGTCAATGCGCGCGTCATATCAGTTTCAATGAAACCTGGTGCAATCACATTAACAGTAATACCTCTTGAGGCAACTTCACGCGCCAACGATTTACTAAAGCCAATAAGGCCAGCCTTAGCTGCGGCGTAGTTAGTCTGCCCTGCATTACCCATTGTACCAACAACTGAGCCAATAGTAATTATCCGACCACAACGTTTTTTCATCATGGCACGCATAACTGCCTTAGATAACCTGAAAACGGATGTCAGATTGGTGTCAAGAATATCTTGCCACTCATCATCCTTCATACGCATAAGCAGATTATCACGGGTAATACCTGCATTATTGATCAAAATATCAATTTCGCCAAACTCTGCACGAATAGTCTCAAGCACAGCTTCAATAGATGCGGAATCTGTCACATTTAGTGCCATTCCTTTGCCATGCGTACCCAAATATTCGCTAATCGCTTTCGCCCCATTCTCTGTTGTTGCCGTGCCAATAACACGAGCCCCTTCAGAAACTAGTTTTTCCGCGATCGCTCGGCCTATTCCCCGGCTTGCGCCAGTGACCAGAGCAATTTTTCCTTCTAACTTCATGCATTTCCCCTTTAGGATAAATTCAGCTCTAACTTACAGTTCAAGTGCACTTTGCAAGCTAGCAGGATCGTTTACCGCCGCAGCGGATAAAGAATCAACAATGCGTTTAGTTAATCCAGTTAACACTTTACCCGGCCCTATCTCTAACAAATAAGAGGCATTGGCCGCGGCAATATGTTCAACTGTTTCAGTCCAACGTACCGGACTGTATAACTGACGAACGAGTGCGTTGCGAATCGCATCGCCATCGGTTTCAGCTTTGACATCAACGTTATTAATCACGCTAATCTGTGGTGTATTAAAGGTAACCGATTTCAGCGCTTCCGCTAATTTTTCTGCCGCTGGCTTCATTAACGCACAGTGGGACGGTACGCTAACAGGCAACGGTAATGCACGCTTGGCGCCCGCCGCTTTACAGGCTGCTCCAGCACGCTCAACGGCCTCTTTATTGCCCGCAATAACAACTTGGCCTGGCGAATTAAAATTAACCGGAGAAACAACCTGCCCTTGAGCGGCTTCTTCACAGGCCTTAGCAATAGAATCATTGTCCAGACCAATAATGGCATACATTGCACCAGTACCTTCCGGAACCGCGTCCTGCATCAGCTTACCGCGAAGCTCTACCAGACGAATAGCGTCTTTAAAATCCAGTACTCCAGCACAAACCAATGCCGAATACTCACCGAGACTATGTCCGGCTAACACTGCTGGTACCTTACCATCCTGCTGTTGCCATACGCGCCAAATAGCGACAGAGGCGGCTAATAAAGCCGGTTGAGTTTGCCACGTTTTATTTAATTCGGTATCCGGTCCTTGCTGAACCAGATTCCAAAGGTCATAACCCAACGCCTCAGAAGCTTCGGCGAACGTTTCTTGTACTACAGGAAATTCTGCAGCTAATCCGGATAACATACCGACAGTTTGAGAACCCTGTCCCGGAAATACGATTGCAAATTGACTCATAAATATTTTTTCCAGATGCGATTAGAAGCGGATTAATGCCGAGCCCCAGGTGAATCCACCACCAAAAGCTTCAAGCAAAATAAGTTGGCCGCGCTGAATACGCCCGTCTCTGACGGCTTCATCCAAGGCTGAAGGAACAGAGGCAGCCGAGGTATTACCGTGGCGATCGAGCGTAATAACCACCTTATCCAGATCCATACCCAGCTTTTTAGCCGTGGCAGAAATAATACGTAAGTTAGCCTGATGAGGAACCAACCAATCGAGTTCTGATTTATCAATATTGTTAGCAGCCAATGTTTCATCAACAATATGAGCTAACTCGGTGACGGCAACCTTAAAAACATCATTACCTTTCATCGTTAGATAGTCAGGTTTACTTGGATCCACCCGATCATGATTAGGTAACGTGAGGAGTTCACCATAACGGCCATCTGCATGGAGATGGGTTGAAATAATGCCTTGCTCTTCGGAAGCTCCAACCACCACAGCGCCAGCACCATCACCAAACAAAATAATGGTACCGCGATCTTGTGGATCGAGGGTACGACTTAATGCATCAGAACCGATAATCAATGCTTTTTTTACAAAACCGGTTTTGACATATTGATCGGCTATGCTGAGGGCGTAAGCAAATCCGGCACAGGCCGCTGCAATATCAAAAGCGGCGGCATCTTTAATGCCTAAATATTTTTGGACTTCACAGGCAGCACTAGGAAACGCGTTACTTGATGACGTGGTTGCAACAATAATCAACCCAATTTCATCTTTATCAATTCCAGCCATTTCAATGGCTCTGTCGGCCGCATGGCATCCCATTGAAGCCACAGTTTCATCCGCTGCTGCGATATGACGCTGGCGGATCCCGGTACGGGACACAATCCACTCATCAGTGGTTTCTACCATCTGCTCTAGATCGGCATTGGTACGCACTTGTACGGGCAGATAACTACCCGTACCTAGAATTTTTGTATACATGGACGATCATTCACTCTTAGGTAATACGGCCTGAAGACGAGCAGCTATTTGTGTAGGAACTTCGCGTTCCACAGCCTGCACGGCCTGCTCAATGGCTACGGTGAAAGCCTGTTGGTTTGCTGCCCCATGACTTTTAATCACGGAACTACGTAATCCTAACAGACAGGCTCCATTATATCGATCGGGATTTAAATGCCCGAAACGTTTTGACAGACTCTTTTTCAGCCAGTAGCTGATGATCTTCATCCACCACAAACGCTTTTTCTTCCCTGATGATAATAATGAAAGAAATACTCTTACAACACCTTCCAGTGTTTTTAACGTAACATTACCGACAAAACCGTCGCATACTAACACATCCGTTTCGCCAGTAAGAAGATCATTACCTTCAAGATAACCAATATAGTTTATCTGTTGCACATTGCGGAGTATAGCCGCCGCAGCTTGAATATTATCGAGGCCTTTACTCTCTTCTTCTCCAATATTCAGCAGCGCAACACGGGGATTAGGGATCTGCAGAATCTCTTCTGCCATCACTGCCCCCATAACGGCAAACTGAACCAACATATCACTGTCGCATTCAACATTGGCGCCCAAATCCAGTAACAGGGTTTCCCCCCCTTTCTGATTGGGTAATGCTGACACCAAGGCCGGACGTTCAATCCCCTCCAGCGGTTTCAGCATCAGTTTCGCCAAGCCCATCAATACACCGGTATTACCAGCGCTAACACAGGCCTGAGCCTCACCACTCTTCACTAAATCAAGAGCAATACGCATAGATGTACCGCGACTATTTCTGATTGCTTGTGATGGCTTGGCATCATTGGCGACCATAAATTCCGCAGGAACAATGTTAATACGTTCGAGGATGTCAGGTGAATTTGAATTGAGAAGAGGCTGAATCGCGGCTGGGTTGCCGACCAACTGAATATTAAGCGCAGGATTAGAAGCCAATGCCTGCAAAGCTGCAGGCACTGTGACGCAGGGACCGAAGTCCCCGCCCATAGCATCTAACGCAATGGTTAGACGAGCCAAGGTATCACCGCTAATTACTTAGCGATTACCTTGCGGCCACGGTAGTAACCGTCAGCGGTGATGTGGTGACGCAGGTGAGTTTCACCTGAGACTTTATCCACGGATACTGCAGCGGTAGTCAATGCATCATGTGAACGACGCATGCCACGTCTTGAACGGGTACTTTTGTTCTGTTGTACGGCCATCGACCTTACTCCTCGGTTACTTTTGCTTTAAACTGGCTAATACGGCAAATGGATTTGGCTTTTCCGCCTCAGGCGGTAACTCACCAAAAATCATGTCCGCTTCGGACACTTCACAGTGTTCATATTCATGAACCGGCGCTATAGGCAATGAAAGAATAAGTTCATCTTCAATCAGAGCCAACAGATTGATTTCGCCAAACTCATCGACTTCAATCGGCTCATAGCCTGCCGGTAATGCTTCTGCCTGCTCATCATTTTTGATCGGGCTGAAACAATACGTTGCGTGAATAGTGTAAGGAAAGTTGTTATTACAACGCTGACACATCAAGGTTACTGGAACCTTAGCCTGCCCTGTAATCACCACCAACCGCTGATTATCAATTTTAAATGATAATTCAGCGTCAATATCACTATCCACACTCACCACTGACTCGGCTAAACGCAGGGCCTGAGCGCCTGAATAGATACCTGAGTAATCCAGACTTTTCTGAGCCGTACGAAGCGGATCAATGGTTAAGGGTAATTTTACCTTTTGCATAGGGCGCGCATATTAACGTTGTCATCGCTGATAGTCAAAGGAAAAGCGCGTAATTTACGTGCTTTTGACGATCTCAGCCTTTAAGAATGCCCATAGTTTAAAATAGGCTTTGCTATTTCGCTACGTTTTTCATAAAAATTCAATCAAATAATAGCCAATGCATGTAAAACCAGATTCGCTTATGTTAGCTTCAGTGATTAACCGTACTACGATTTATTAATAATATTAAGAAAGGAATCAGATTATGGGATTTGATGTTAGCTACCACCCTATTAGTGAACAAGAAATTAATGAATGGTACTTCGATCAGATAGAGGAAATAAAACAGGGTCAAGATTGCCCATCAACCGCTAAAACGTTGGCTGAAGCGCATAACATTGAAGATTTTTATATTAATAAATACCTTGATACACTCAATGTCGGCGCAAAAACCGACCCAACAGATCCTTTTAACAGAACGCACGGCCTGTATGTTGCCGTTGTTCAAGGTTTTTTCAGGACTTACTTCTATACCCGAGGTTCCGCCTTCTCTTTCCTGATAGAAGACCACCCAGAGTTTATTAAATACACTAAGCCATGGCAAAAAGTCGTTCCATTTGAAATCACCAATCCCCTCTCTAACAATATTACTGAAAACTATTGTTCTGGGGTCTTTATTCCCTATGAACAGGTCATCGAACTCTTAAATGATTACAACGACCCGACCAACAAACAGATACTCGACAACTTTTTTTCCGAGCAAAGAATTCAGGTTTTTCTAAAAGCGCTCAACTACTGTCAGCAGCATAAACTAGGGTTACTAGAGGCAACGGAAGTTATTACGCCGAACCCGACAGATTTAAATGAGAGCTCATGTTATTCAAATTTACTTAACTGTGATCCTGATGGCTTGGTGTTGTATGCCGAAGCAGCCATGGAGCAAATTAATCAGTATATTAGTCAGTTTGAAGCGGCAGAAGCGGCTGCGACTGAACCAAAGAAAAAGGGATTTTTTTCCCGGTTCTTTGGTAAATAATCGGTTAAGTTATCAATATTCAGGAGCCCTATATGCCAGCCTTAATCCTTGCCTCTACCTCACCTTATCGTCAGGCTTTATTAGAAAAGCTGGGATTACCGTTTAGTTGTATGGCGCCTGAAATTGATGAAACCCCACTTCAACAAGAATCAGCACAGGAACTGGTCATGCGACTGGCTAGCGAGAAAGCCAAAGCCGTTGCAGCGAAAAACCCACAAAGTCTGGTGATTGGTTCCGATCAAGTGTGTGTGCTTAACCATAAAATTACCGGAAAACCGCTTAACCGAGAAAATGCCATAGCCCAACTAACGGAAGCCAGCGGCCACTGTATTACCTTCTATACTGGCCTGTGCTTATATAATGGTAATAACGGACAAATAGATACGATTTGCGAACTGTTCAAGGTTCATTTTCGCCAGCTGACATCCGTTGAAATAGCCGCTTATGTCGATAAAGAACAGCCTTGGTACTGTGCAGGAAGCTTTAAGTCGGAAGGTCTGGGTATCACACTCTTCGAGCGTTTAGAGGGCCGCGATCCCAATACTTTAATAGGATTACCGTTAATTGCCTTAAATCAGATGTTGATCCAGCATGGAATCAATCCATTAACGGTAGGATAAAACGTACAGCAGTAAAAAGCCCTTAATCCCCGAGAGTGATTTCAAGGAAATTAAGGGTGGTTAAGTTTTTCAATTATTGCTTTTTAGCACGTAAAACCGTCAGACAACGGTTCAATACTTTATCTAGCGGCGCTTCCACTCGCTGAGTTTCACCCGTAGCAGGATGTTCAAATCGCAGTGATGAGGCATGCAAAAATAGCCGGTTCAGCCCAGTATCCGCTAGCTGACCGTCAAACTCCCTATCTCCATAGCGATCATCGAAGGCAATGGGATGCCCGGCATGCAGCGTATGAACCCGAATTTGATGGGTGCGCCCAGTAACAGGGCTGGCTTTGACCAGCGAGGCATGTTCAAAACGCTCTTCTACTTTAAAACGGGTTTCAGAAGGTTTACCTTCCACATTAACTCTGACGATACGTTCACCGCTCTGTAAAACGTTTTTCAACAGCGGCGCCTGAACGACCTTACAATGGGACTGCCACTGACCACGAACCAGTGCCAGATAATCTTTCTGCATGGTTTTTAAACGTAGCTGTTCATGTAACGATCTCAGCGCAGAACGTTTTTTCGCGACCAGTAAAACCCCAGAGGTTTCCCGATCCAAGCGATGAACCAGCTCCAGAAATTTGGCATCTGGTCTTAATGCTCGTAATCCTTCAATCACACCAAAGCTTAAACCGCTGCCGCCGTGCACCGCAGTACCGGATGGTTTATTCAGCACCAAAATATGATCGTCTTCATACAGGATGCAGCTTTCCAGTACAGCGACTTTATCTAATTTGGCTGAAACAGGCGATTCTTCACGTTCAGCAACTCTAACTGGCGGAATGCGAATAATATCGCCATCTTCCAGTTTATATTCAGGCTTGATACGTTTTTTA
This sequence comes from Pragia fontium DSM 5563 = ATCC 49100, assembly GCF_900112475.1. Taxonomy (GTDB): domain Bacteria; phylum Pseudomonadota; class Gammaproteobacteria; order Enterobacterales; family Enterobacteriaceae; genus Pragia; species Pragia fontium. The sequence continues at coordinate 98,404 of NZ_FOLW01000006.1, forward strand.
TTGACGCGCACTTCACCTTTACGCAGAACCCGGTAAATCATACTTTTTGGCACACCTTTTAGCATGCTTCTCAAAAAGTTATCAATACGCTGTCCGGCGGTATCGGCAGTGATGGTCACTATTTGTACGGTTGGATGACTTGTTTTCATGGCGGTCATTCTAGCACGATCAATTTTTGCTAAATATGTCCTTATTAAATTGTTTTAATGACTACACTTATAAATAACACTATTTGAGCAATAAAATAAGTGAGATACGTGTAGCAAATTTTCGCCACAGTTCCAGTATATGGGCTTGTGTGCGACATGATTTTAACACGCTTTTTACATTATTATGCAGAAGAGTAAAAGTCACCTTGCCATAATGCTGTTGGCAGTTGATAATGTGGCTGATTTTCTGCCTTGCATCCCCCCTAACGTGAGGTAACAGGCAAAAAATAAGATTTGCAGATCGCTCAGATAGTGCAGCAATGGCGTAAGACACAATGAGTATCAGGCAATTAGCGAGCTACGGGTAGTGGCTTGGATGGTAAAAGGGTCCGATTTCTACAGCTAAATTTAGAAACGGTTTTCCTGGATAAAAAGCGCTGCTTTCACAAAGAAATGCAGGCTTACCGAGATATGCGCCCCTGTGCAGGCGACAACCGTGAGGTTGACGATTTTGCGATAAGACTCGGGGCCGTCGGTTAACTCTGTCCATTAGTTCCCCTATGCGTAGACTCAATTGACAATATAAAAGAATGAGTATTTTTTGATGAAAAGAATGTTGATTAACGCAACTCAGCAGGAAGAGTTGCGTGTAGCCTTAGTTGACGGGCAACGTCTGTACGATTTAGATATTGAAAGTCCAGGGCACGAGCAAAAGAAAGCCAATATTTATAAAGGTAAAATTACCCGTGTTGAACAAAGTCTGGAAGCAGCATTTGTTGATTACGGCGCTGAACGACACGGTTTCCTCCCATTTAAAGAAATTTCCCGCGAATATTTCTCCTCCAATTCAAGCTCTGGTCGTCCGAACATTAAAGATGTTCTGCACGTCGGTCAGGAAGTTATTGTTCAAGTTGATAAAGAAGAGCGTGGAAATAAAGGCGCAGCACTAACAACCTTTATTAGTCTGGCCGGCAGTTATTTAGTTCTGATGCCCAACAACCCTCGCGCCGGTGGTATTTCCCGTCGTATTGAAGGTGACGATCGTCAGGAACTGAAAGAAGCATTAGATTCACTAGAAATTCCTAACGGTATGGGCCTTATCGTCCGTACTGCTGGCGTTGGTAAATCCGCTGAAGCATTACAGTGGGATCTTTCTTTCCGTTTAAAACACTGGGAAGCAATCAAGAAAGCCGCAGAGAGTCGCCCTGCTCCATTCCTGATCCATCAAGAAAGTAACGTTATCGTTCGCGCCTTCCGTGACTATTTACGCCCGGATATCGGCGAAATCCTGATCGATAATATTAAAGTTCTCGACCTGGCCAAAGAACATATCGCCGCTCTTGGTCGTCCTGACTTCAGCAGCAAAATCAAGTCTTACACCGGTGAAATCCCGCTGTTTAGCCACTATCAAATCGAATCGCAAATCGAATCTGCCTTCCAACGTGAAGTTCGTTTGCCTTCCGGTGGCTCTATCGTTATCGATACCACTGAAGCCTTAACGGCCATTGATATTAACTCCGCCCGTTCTACACGCGGTGGCGATATTGAAGAAACTGCCTTTAATACCAACCTGGAAGCCGCAGATGAGATTGCTCGCCAATTACGTCTTCGTGACTTGGGTGGTTTAATCGTCATCGACTTTATCGATATGACGCCAATTCGCCATCAGCGCGAAGTTGAAAACCGTTTACGTGATGCGGTTCGTCAGGATCGTGCGCGCATTCAAATCGGCCGTATTTCACGTTTTGGCCTACTGGAAATGTCACGCCAGCGTCTAAGCCCATCTTTGGGAGAGTCGAGCCATCATGTGTGCCCTCGCTGTAGCGGTACCGGTACCGTTCGCGATAACGAATCTCTGGCGCTCTCGATTCTGCGTTTAATCGAAGAAGAAGCGTTAAAAGATAACACCAAAGAAGTTGATGCTATCGTTCCGGTTCAAGTTGCGTCTTATCTGTTGAACGAAAAGCGTGAATCAGTGAATGCCATTGAACGTCGTTCCGGTGGTAAAGTTCGCGTGGTGGTTGTGCCTAATGAACGTATGGATACACCACATTACGAAGTTATCCGTAAGAAACCAGGCGAAGAAAGCCATGTATTAAGCTACATGTTGCCACAATTGCATGAAGCGGAAACCGAGTCGGAAGAAGAAACCGTACACGAGCGCAAAATCCCAGAGCAACCTGCACTGGCCAGTTTCTCACTGCCGACAGAGTCAGCTCCGGTTGAAGAGAAAAAAGTGGTCACCACAGCACCTGCGGTAACCGCACCTGCTGCGCCTGGCCTGTTCTCTCGTTTGGTTAGCGGTCTGAAAAGTATCTTAGCACCGGCCGAAACAGCTCCAGCCCAACCTGAAAAGGCTGCGTCGGAAAAATCTAGCTATAACCAGCAAGATCGTCGTAACAACAACCGTCGCAACAATAATCGTCGCGATCGTAATAACGACCGCAATGACCGTAACGGTGAACGTAACAACGACCGTAATAGCGATCGTAATAACGACCGTCAGAATCGTGATAACAACCAAGATTCACGTCGTAACAATCGTCAGCCTCAACAAGCAACGACCGATACCGCTCAGAATGCGACAGCCACCGCCCCTCGCGATGAGAACCGTCGTGAAACTCGAGCAGAACGCCAGCGTCGTCGTAACGAAGATAAACGTCAACAGCAAACGCAAACTCAACAAAATGAGCAGGTAGAAGCCAGCATTGTTGAGAACGTAGTTGTAGTTGAAGAAGAGAAGCCTGCATCGGTTCCAGCTCAACGTCGTCAACGCCGCCAAGTAAACCAGAAAGTTCGTGTTGCGGCACAAACTGAGCAAACAGAAAGCAATAGCGACGCAGTTAAACCTGAAACCATGATTGCAATGGTTGAAGAGGTTAAATTGCTACCGCAACCTGCTGCAGTGAACAAACCTGAAGAAGCAGGACTCACTACCGAGTCTGACAGCGATAAGAATGGTTATAATAACGGCAATAATACCAATGATGCTAATGGTATGCCGCGCCGTTCTCGCCGTTCGCCGCGTCACCTTCGCGTTAGCGGCCAACGTCGTCGTCGTTATCGTGACGAACGTTATCCAACCGTTTCACCGATGCCATTAGCTACAGCAGCGGCATCACCTGAACTGGCATCGGGTAAAGTGTTTATCAATTACGCAGCGTTAGCCGTTGAACAACCGAAAGCGTTCGAACCTATTGAAGCCTTGGAAGCAGCAAATAACGCCGAGAAGCGTATTACACAGCCGGAAATCGTTGTTACCAGCGTCGTCGCTGAAACAGTGGAATCCTCTGTCGTCAATGCAGCAGAAAAAGTTGAAGTGGTAGTTAATGAAGCTTCAACAATAGTTGAAACACCGGCAGCAGTCGCTCATGTTGAAACTCAATCTGATGAAGTGGTTTCTCCAGTGGTTGAAGCACCACAAGAATCCGCTGTTGTTGAAGAAAGTGTTACCGTCAGCAACCCTGAACCACAGGTTGTCAACACGATCACGGAACCAACAACATCAGTCGTTGCTACGCCTTCTATTCATGCAGGTACGTCTTCGGCGCCGGCTGCATCACCTTCATATCACGCAGAGCCTGTGGTTGAAGCCGTTGTACAACAGCCAACCCCAATCGTTGAAGACGTTAAATCACCGGTCGCGGATGCTGAAGTGAATACCATTAACCCCGTTCAGGTTGCCAGTTCTCCAGTCTCCAGACCTGTCATGCCTGAAGCTGAAGTATTGGCAGAACAACCAGTAACTGTGGTATCTGAAACGGTAGCCGTTGTTGAAACCCCTGCTACTTTACCTACTGAAGCATTCGCGGGTAAAGGTTCTGCTGGCGGCCATGCAGCCACTAATCACGCGGCTGCGCCAGCGGCAAGACCTGCCCCGATTGATGATTAATCTCATTAATCAATGAAAACAAAAAACCCGCATAATGCGGGTTTTTTATTGCCAGAAACCGAAGAGAAATTAGTAGACTTTGCTCATCAGGTTAATATTCAGCGATTCAATTTTACCCTTGGTGAACTGAGCAAATGAAGTAAAGTGCTCAGACTGGTTATGTGCATCGAGAATAGGTTGTGAGGCCCAACGTTCAATAAATACATACACTAAAGGATTCTCTTTATCCTGGTGTAAATCATACTGAAGGCACCCTTCTTCAGCACGGCTGCTATCAACCAGTTTCTTTAACTGTTCCATTAACGGTGCCTGAAAATCACTCTTAATCGTCAATGTAGCAACAATGGTTATTTCACTCATTTAAATTCCTTAACATATGTTTATTGAATGCCTAAAAATCAAATTACTTAATTAACCATACCCGGTAGTTTTTACCTTTAATTTTTCCATTACGTAAACGTTCCAATGCATTTTTAGCACTTTTACGTCGGATAGCAACATAAGCTTGAGTATCAAATATGGCAATCTTACCGACTTCTGCCGCTGTTAATCCCGCATCGCCGGTTAATGCCCCTAAAATATCCCCCGGACGCATTTTCGCTTTACGCCCACCGTCAATATTTAAGGTCATCATATCCGCAACCACCGGCTGAATATCCGCATGGTTTAGTGTTGCCGAATCTCTCCACTCCAACGACTCAGATAAATAATCTTCAATCGCGTGAGCCCGTTGTAACTCATTTACCGTACAGAAACTAAAAGCCATTCCTTCTGCACCCGCTCGGCCAGTTCGACCGATACGATGAACATAGACTTCTGGATCGTAAGGCAGCTCGAAATTTATTACTAACGGTAATTCTTTGATATCCAGGCCACGAGCCGCCACATCCGTTGCGACCAGTACTCGGCAGCTTAAATTAGCGAACTGCACTAAAACCCTTTCCCGGTCCCGCTGTTCCAAATCACCATGTAGCGCTAATACGCTATTGCCAGAGGTGCTTAACGCGTCAGCGATTTCCTGACAGTCTCTTTTCGTATTAGAGAAGATGACGCAAGATTGCGGCTGATAGTGTGACAATATTTTTTGTAGCAAGCTGATACGCTGCGATGAACTAACCTCAAAAAACTGCTGCTCAATGTGAATGCGATCGTCCGCCGACTCGATAATAATACGTTGCGGAGAACGCTGAACATTGGCGCTCATCTTTTCGATATCCACGGGATACGTGGCAGAGAAAAGCAACGTTTGACGCTGTGTTGGCGTCTGACTGATGATATTATTCACTTCATCAGAAAAACCCATATCCAGCATTCTATCCGCTTCATCCAAGACCAGCACCTTCAAGTCATTCAGCGTTAAGTTTCCCTTGCGCAAATGGTCCTGAATCCGCCCTGGCGTTCCTACAATGATATGGGCCGGATGAGCTAATGAATCGATCTGCTGACCCATCGGTTGACCACCACATAAAGTCAGCACTTTAATATTGGCAAGATATCTGGCCAAACGCCTTAACTCTTTACTGACCTGATCCGCCAACTCTCGGGTAGGACAAAGTACCAGAGCTTGAGTACGAAACTCCCCTACCTGAATAGCGTTAAGCAAGCCAATACCAAAGGCGGCCGTTTTACCACTGCCGGTTTTCGCCTGAGCGACAACATCCTTCCCCTGTAGAATAGCGGGTAACGAGGCCGCCTGAATGGGCGTCATTTGCGCATACCCTAATTCATTTAAATTAGTAACTTGTTCTTCGGGCAGTGATAGATCGGAAAAAGATAATGTTGTACTCACGATAAGCTCTTTTTACACAAAATAAATAGGCTGGATTAAATACCAGACGAAGGGTAAATATTAACAGACTTTCCTTGCTATTGATGCCAATTCCTCTGCGCTTATTTTCCTGCCGTTCGTTTGATTATGACAAATAACCAAAGGTGACTAAAAACAGTTGACACCAATCCATAAAACTAGTTTACTAGTACAAATTATCAAGCACAATAATCAGGTAATTATCATGATGACATGCACAGTAACAATGATTGATTGGTGGCGATTCATCCCTTAGCGGGTGGCCTGCTTGCGTCAATTTGTCATCAGATAAAGCAACATAGCCAGAGCCCGCAAAATGTGGGCTTTTTTATTGCCTAAAAATGATATGCACATGCTCAACAGAAACATTTAAATCGGCGTATAACCATGCAAACACATAAACCGACCTTGCAATTACTCACCGCAGAAACGCCTTATCGGAGCGATCCTACGGCAATCTTTACCCAGTTATGCAATAACCGCCCAGCAACATTGCTACTTGAGTCAGCCGAAGTCGACAGTAAACAAAATTTAAAGAGTCTGTTAGTGATTGACAGCGCGTTACGCATTACCGCGGAAGGCAACCGTGTAACATTACGTGCTTTAACCGACAATGGTAACGCCCTACTGATATTACTCGATAACCAGTTGCCAGCAGGTGTGGAAAATCACATAAGTCATCACAGGCGAGAACTAGTTTATCCCACCAATAACGACCTTCTGGATGAGGATGCACGTTTAAAATCGGTTTCGGTATTTGATGCATTACGTCAACTGTTGGTGCTGGTCAATGTCCCGCAAGATCAGCGCGAAGCGATGCTCTTAGGTGGGCTATTTGCTTACGATTTGGTTGCAGAATTTGAGAATTTACCCGCATTACACAGCGATCGGCGCTGTCCAGACTTCTGCTTTTATTTAGCCGAAACGTTATTGATTCTCGATCATCAGAACGGTGTATCCCGTTTGCAAGCTAGCCTGTTTAATCAGGATGCGAATGAACAGAAACGACTGGAAATACGTTTAGCTCAATTAAAAGAACAGCTAAGTCACCCAGCCTCAACGATCGCCGCACCAACCATTGCTGATATGACGTTAACTTGCGACCGCAGCGATGAGGAATATGGCGATATCGTTCGTCAGTTACAACAATCTATTCGTCACGGTGATATTTTTCAGGTCGTCCCTTCTCGCCGCTTTATGCTACCTTGCCCTTCTCCACTGGCCGCTTATCAGACATTAAAAGAGAGTAATCCAAGTCCTTATATGTTCTTTATGCAGGATGAAGACTTCTCACTATTTGGTGCATCTCCTGAGAGCGCCCTTAAGTATTCTTCCGAGAACCGTCAGATAGAAATTTATCCGATTGCGGGTACGCGTCCTCGTGGCCGACGTGCCGATGGGTCTCTGGATAAAGATTTAGACAGCCGCTTCGAGCTAGATATGCGTACCGATCATAAAGAACTGGCTGAACACATCATGCTCGTTGACTTAGCCCGTAATGATTTAGCCAGAATTTGTGAGGCCGGTAGTCGATATGTAGCCGATTTGACCAAAGTTGATCGCTACTCTTTTGTCATGCATCTGGTTTCAAGGGTGGTCGGCACGCTCAGAAACGATCTTGATGCCTTACACGCCTATCAAGCCTGTATGAATATGGGTACGCTCAGTGGTGCACCAAAAGTTAGAGCCATGCAGCTTATTGCCCAATATGAAGGGGTACGCCGCGGCAGCTATGGTGGCGCAGTTGGCTATATTACTGCCCATGGCGATCTTGATACCTGTATCGTTATTCGTTCTGCCTATGTTGAAGATGGCATCGCAACCATTCAGGCTGGCGCAGGCGTTGTGCTTGACTCTAACCCACAGGCTGAGGCGGATGAAACCCGCAGCAAAGCCCGAGCCGTATTGAGAGCGATTGCCACAGCTCATCAGGCTAAGGAGATTTTCTGATGGCTGATATTTTATTACTCGATAATATTGATTCCTTTACCTATAACTTGGTGGATCAACTGCGATCCGGCGGTCATAAGGTCACTATTTATCGTAATGTGGTGCCCGCTGAACTGATTATTGAGCGTCTTGGTCAGATGAATAAACCGATCCTGATGCTGTCTCCCGGTCCGGGGAAACCATCAGAAGCCGGATGTATGCCGCAATTGTTGCAGCAGCTGCGGGGAAAATTACCCATCATCGGAATTTGTCTTGGCCACCAAGCCATTGTTGAGGCTTATGGTGGTATCGTCAGCCAAGCTGGTGAAATACTGCATGGCAAATCCTCTCTCATTACCCATGATGGTTTAGCAATGTTTACTGGCCTACCTTCACCATTGCCCGTGGCCCGCTATCATTCTTTGGTTGGCAGCCATATTCCTACGGGGTTAACGGTTAATGCGCATGTTAACCAGATGGTAATGGCAGTACGAAACGACGAGGATAAAGTTTGTGGTTTTCAATTTCACCCAGAGTCAATCTTAACCACTCAAGGAGCCCGCTTGCTGGATCAAACTCTTGAGTGGGCGCTGTCGTAAGTCGAAAAGTCTTGCTAAGCACGATGAGCAATATTTTTATTTTTTTATGGCTAAATTAGTTGACAATAACCCATCAAACTAGTTTACTAGTACACAAGTTCAGTAAATCATTTAATACAGGCAAAATCATGATGACAGTTCAAATCGTTTTAAATCGTTGGTGGCGACCTCTCCTTTAGCGGGCGGCCTACTTGCAGCAATTTGTCATCAGATAAAGCAATTAGCCAGAAGCCCGCAATATGCGGGCTTTTTTATTGAATACGACTTTCCATAAAAGAAAAATAATGAATGACATCGGCGGAAATAACATGCAAACACAAAACAATATGCAACCTATCCTCAACAAATTATTCCGAGCCGAATCTTTAACTCAGCAGGAAAGTCAGGCTCTTTTCCGTGGTATTGCGCGTGGGGAGCTAGAGTCTTCTCAGTTGGCTGCGGCTTTAATCAGCATGAAAATTCGTGGTGAAACACCAGATGAAATTGCCGGTGCCGCGACAGCCTTCTTAGCCGATGCTCAACCATTCCCTCGCCCGGAATATGATTTTGCCGACATCGTCGGCACCGGTGGAGACGGTACCAACAGCATTAATATTTCAACCGCCAGTGCCTTTGTCGCCGCCGCATGCGGTATCAAAATTGCCAAACACGGTAACCGCAGCGTTTCCAGCCGTTCAGGATCGTCTGATTTACTGGCTGCTTTGGGGATTAAACTGGATTTACCCGCTGAGGCTTCTCGTCAGGCGCTGGACGATTTAGGCGTTTGTTTTCTGTTTGCACCTCAATATCACACCGGTTTTCGCCACGCGATACCGGTACGTCAACAGTTAAAAACCCGGACGTTATTTAATGTTCTGGGGCCGCTAATCAATCCGGCTCGTCCACAAAAGGCACTGATTGGTGTTTACAGCCCTGAGTTGGTTCGCCCGATTGCCGAAACGTTAAAAGTATTAGGCTATCAGCAGGCCGCAGTGGTACACGGTGGGGGTATGGATGAAGTCGCAATTCATGCACCCACTCAAGTCGCAGAATTACGCAATGGCGAGATTGAATGCTATGAATTAACCCATCGGGATTTTGGCCTTAATCAGTTCACCCTATCCGACCTGGAAGGTGGAACACCTGAAGAAAACCGTGACATTTTGTCCCGCTTACTACAAGGTAAAGGCGAATTAGCTCACGCTTCTGCGGTTGCGGCCAATGTGGCAGTATTAATGAGACTTTTCGGACAGGACGATCTGCGTATTAACACACAACGGGCAATGGATATAATTAATAGTGGCGCTGCTTTTGAACGCGTTCAAGCCCTGGCAGCGAGAGGATAAATGATGCAGGAAACGGTTTTAACACGCATTGTACGTGACAAACAACTTTGGTTAGCTGAGCGACGTCAACAACAGCCTCTTGAGAGTTTTCGTCATAAGGTTGTTGCCAGTGAACGGAACTTCTATCAGGCCTTAACCAGCGATAACGCGGTATTTATCCTGGAATGCAAAAAGGCATCGCCATCAAAGGGACTGATTCGTCAGAACTTTGATCCGCGAGCCATCGCTGAAAGTTACCGCAACTTTGCTTCCGTCATTTCAGTACTGACCGATGAAAAATATTTTCAAGGTAGTTTTGATTACCTGACGATGGTTAGCAATCAAGTCCATCAGCCAGTCTTATGTAAAGACTTTATTATTGATGCTTATCAGATCTATCTGGCACGCTTCTATCAGGCTGATGCCATCCTATTGATGCTTTCAGTACTGGATGATGAACAATACACCGCTCTGGCTGCCGTTGCCCACTCCCTCAATATGGGCGTGCTGACCGAGGTCAGCAATGAAGAGGAACTACAGCGCGCCATTGATTTACAAGCCCGAGTTGTCGGTATTAATAATCGGGATTTACGCGACCTGTCCATTGACCTTAACCGCACGCGCACCATGGCGCCACGGCTATCGGCATCAACAATTGTGATCAGTGAGTCAGGTATCCATAATTATCAGCAAATTCGCGAACTGAGCCAATATGCCAATGGGTTCCTGATCGGTAGCGCGCTGATGTCAGAACCTGAACTAGACTTGGCTATTCGTCGTATTATTTTTGGTGCGAATAAAGTATGTGGTCTGACCCGTGAGGAAGATGCCACCGCCGCTTACAATGCGGGTGCAGTTTATGGCGGTTTAATCTTTGTCGGTAAATCACCACGCTATATCGACTTAGTTCAAGCGGAAAAAGTCGTCGCGGCAGCACCGCTAAAATGGGTAGGCGTTTTCAGCAATGCACAACTGGAAGCCATCACTCTGGCGACTGAACGACTGAACCTTTCGGTGATTCAGTTGCATGGTAATGAAGATGCTCAATATATTGCTGATTTACGTGCCCGCCTTCCGCAACACTGCCAGATCTGGAAAGCACAAAGCGTAACCGACACACTGCCAGAATTAAACAATCCCGATATTGACCACTATCTGCTGGATAACGGCGCAGGTGGAACGGGGCAGGCATTTGATTGGCAACTGCTTAAAGACCAGCAACTGCACAATATTGTTTTGGCCGGTGGTTTAAACCCGACCAACGTCACTGATGCAGTTGAGCTGGGTTGTTGTGGCTTGGATTTCAACTCCGGTTTGGAAAGTCAGCCGGGCCATAAAGATATAGCGAAAATTAACGCAGTATTCAGCATACTACGTCAGTATTAATAACGATAAAAGTAGAAGACAAGGGATATCAAATGACATTACTTAACCCCTATTTCGGCGAATTTGGTGGGATGTATGTACCACAAATTCTTATGCCGGCTTTACAGCAATTGGAAGAAGCCTTTGTCAGCGCACAACGCGATCCGGCCTTTCACAGTGAGTTTCAAGAATTATTAACCAACTATGCCGGTCGGCCAACGCCCCTCACCCTGTGTCGTAATTTAACCGCAGGCACCAAAACTAAACTTTACCTCAAGCGTGAAGATTTATTGCATGGCGGCGCACATAAGACCAATCAGGTATTAGGTCAGGCTTTGCTGGCCAAACGCATGGGTAAAACCGAAATTATTGCCGAGACCGGTGCCGGTCAGCACGGCGTGGCCACCGCACTGGCTTGTGCATTGCTGGACTTGAAATGTCGTATCTATATGGGGGCTAAAGACGTACAGCGTCAGTCACCTAACGTCTTCAGAATGCGCCTGATGGGTGCCGAAGTGATTCCAGTTCACAGTGGTTCAGCAACCCTGAAAGATGCCTGTAATGAAGCATTACGCGACTGGTCTGGTAGCTATGAAAAAGCACACTACCTACTCGGTACCGCCGCTGGCCCACATCCATACCCTACGATGGTTCGCGAGTTCCAACGCATGATTGGTGAAGAAACCAAAGCACAGATGAAAGAGCGTGAAGATTGCCAGCCAGATGCGGTTTTAGCCTGTATTGGCGGTGGCTCTAACGCTATCGGTATGTTTGCTGATTTCATTGATGAAAGCAGCGTGAGATTGATTGGTGTTGAACCGGCAGGACTCGGTATCGAAACTGGTCAGCACGGTGCTACGTTGAAACACGGTCGTGTGGGCATCTATTTCGGTATGAAATCCCCAATGATGCAAACCAATGAAGGTCAGATTGAAGAGTCTTACTCTATCTCCGCTGGTCTGGACTTCCCATCCGTTGGGCCACAGCATGCTTATCTGGACAGTATTGGCCGTGCGGAATACGTTTCCATTACTGATGACGAAGCCTTAGAAGCCTTTAAACTGCTCTCTCGCCGCGAAGGTATTATTCCTGCACTGGAGTCTTCTCACGCCCTGGCCTATGCCTTAAAAATGATTGCTGCCGAACCTGAAAAAGAACAGATTTTGGTGGTTAACCTATCAGGACGTGGAGATAAAGACATTTTTACCGTCCATGATATTTTGCAAGCGCGGGGAGAAATCTAATGAATCGTTATCAACAGCTTTTTAATCGTCTGGCGACTAAAAATGAAGGTGCATTCATTCCCTTTGTTACCTTAGGCGATCCTAACCCTGAGCTTTCACTACAAATTATCGATACCTTAGTTGCCGCCGGTGCCGATGCTCTGGAGCTGGGTATCCCTTTCTCCGACCCACTGGCAGATGGTCCAACCATCCAAAGCGCGACCCTACGCGCCTTTGACGCTGGAGTGACACCGTCACTTTGCTTTGACCTGCTGGCGAAAATTCGGGCGAAATATCCAGAGATTCCTATTGGTTTACTGATGTATGCCAATCTGGTATTTACCCGTGGAATTGACGATTTCTATCAGCGCTGTGCCGATGTTGGAGTTGATTCGGTACTGGTAGCTGATGCGCCGATGGAGGAATCAACACCATTCCGTCTATCCGCTCAACGTCACAGCATTTTACCTATCTTTATTTGCCCACCGAATGCCGATGATGATTTACTGCGTCAGATCGCTTCTCACGGCCGCGGATATACCTACCTACTCTCGCGCGCAGGCGTAACCGGTGCGGAGAATAAAGCCCATCAGCCACTAGAACATCTGGTGAGTAAACTGAAGGAATATAATGCGGCGCCATCTATTCAAGGGTTCGGCATTTCAGAACCGGCACAGGTTAAAGCTGCGCTGGATAGCGGTGCTGCTGGAGCTATTTCTGGCTCGGCAATCGTAAAAATTATTGAGCAGCATCAGCAACAGCCAAAAGTACTATTGGAAACGCTGGCTGAATTTGTGCACAATATGAAAGCGGCCACGCGCGGTAATTAATCTTTCTCATTTCAATAAAACGATCGGAGAATGGGTAACTATTCTCCGATTTTTTATTCTAGTCCGTTGATAAATAGGTGTTGCACTCAGTTACTCTTCATGGGGTTTACGCAATATGTTAAAAAATTACCTATGTTATTTCTGTGTTTTTTCTACATTGCAAATGTGAATGCCGGAAGCATCAACCCAGGTAGATGGAATAAAAACGTTTAACTGATCGGCATTAACGCTATCTACGCTGTTTTATTATGTTCGGCAGCATACATCGACAGGTAATAATTAAAATTTTCATCCCTCTCAATGCCCAACGCGCCAAAAACTTCCACCATAAAGCTGACTGGAGCGGTACCGGGTGCCGTGACAACATGACGATCGGCAACGGCATAAGGGACATTTTGGTAATAGGCCGCCCCGGCATAATTGAGTTGAGATAAGTTTTCTGCTGAATTGGAGGTATGACGAAGATGATCAAGCAATCCTGCTTGTGCCAATACTCGGGTACCATCGCAAATGCCGGCAACCACAATATTTTTCTTATGGGCGGCAAGAAGCAGTTCGCTGATATCTGGCGCCTTATTGGTTTGCCAAATAGTCCCGCCACAGACAATTAGCAAATCAAAACTATCGAGGGCAATGTCTTCAATCGCTAAATGTGGAGTAACCAGCATCCCGCTGGAAGAGGTAACCGGCACACCGCCAGGCGTAGCAAAACGCGTCTCAAAACCGTAATAACCACGGCCGACGGAATTGGTTAAGGCAATTTCCCAATCAGAAAAATTCTCAGTAAGAATAGTAATAACGCGTTTCATTGTGTGTCCTTGATGGTATTGGTTTGCGGAATTCTCATTCCTGCGGCAATACATAGAATAATCAACATGACTGTCAGTTTCTGTCAGTAGTCAGCCTTGACCAAAAGGTTTACACCTTAAGACACGTATACCTTCTTACTTTTCTATCACTCGCCCCAATGGCAGAACAAAACTAAACTCACTGCCCTGACCCGGCTGGCTTTCAATATTTAGCTGTGAGTCATGATGATTTAAAGCGTGTTTAACAATCGCCAATCCCAAACCGCTACCGCCGGTTTGGCTGGAACGTGATGGATCGACCCGATAGAAACGCTCCGTCAGATGAGCAATATGCTCCCGACTAATACCGGAACCATTATCTCTAACGCTAAATTTTGCACCGCGAGGCGTTAATGACCAACTCACGCGGATTTCTGTTCCCTCGGGAGTATGATTAATGGCGTTATACACCAGATTAGACATCGCGCTATAAAGCTGTTCTTGATTACCGGCAACCTGTAGCTGTGGCTCAATATCAAAATGAATTTGCTGGCGTTGATTGCTTAATATCTCAGCTTCACGGAATAAGGTATCCAACAATACCGGAACGTTGATTGTTTCATTGAACTGATAGCGAGGAGCGGCTTCAATACGTGATAGAGTCAATAGCTGGTTGACCAAACTGCTCATTCGTTCAGTCTGCCCTTTCATACTGGCTAAAGCTTTCTGGCGTATATCCGCTCGAGTTTCATCATCAAGCATCTCCAGATAACCCTGAAGTACGGTTAATGGCGTTTTCAGTTCATGGCTAACGTTGGTGAAAAACTTACGCCGCACCTCTTCCAATTGGCGTATTTGCGACACATCACGTGCAGAAATCAGTAAGTTGCCTTCATCATAGGACATGACTCGAAATTCAATATAGCTACCATTGTTAAACCCCAGCGTTAATGGCTCATCAAAAACTTTATGATTAATAAAATCAGCAAACTGCGGATAGCGAATTAAATTAAGAATATGTTGACCATTATCTTCCGGCCAGCGAAATCCCAACATTTGCTGTGCCAGCCGATTACACCAAAAGATATGCCCGCTCTCAGTGCTCAGCACGACCGCATCCGGTAAAGATTCGGCTCCACTGCGAAAACGCTTAATCAACGAGGTCAATTCACGACGCCGCTGTCGATTGCGATGCTGCATTTGATATAAGCCATAAAATAACGGTTCCCAGCTACCTCTACCCGGCGGTGGCATAATGCTGCGATCCAGCCATAGCCAACGAGAGAGTTTGAGCAGGTTATAAAAATGCCACAGCAGCGCACAAGATACCGAGATCAATAACAGCAGCGTCAAATGACCGATAAACAGGCTAAGTAATAGCGCCGGAAGACAAAACAGTAATAATTCAACAACAATTTTCTTCCACGACAAACGTTCTAGCACAAAGGCGTCCCTAATTTGATAGGTTAAAAGCGCGTTGAAAAACGGTAGCCCGAACCGCGTACGGTTTGCAGCATTTTATCATAGCCGCTGGACTCTAACGTTTTACGTAAACGACGCATAAATACATCAACCGTACGATCCTCAACATAAACGTTGGTTCCCCATACTTGGTTTAACAACTGCTCACGGCTATATACCCGCTCAGGATGGCTCATAAAGAAGTGTAATAGCTTATACTCGGTAGGCCCCATCTCCAGCGGCACATCGTTTGCCATCACTCGGTGCGATGAGGGATCAAGGATTAATCCGTTAAAGGAAATAGATTCATGTTCCGGCATCGGAGAACTACGGCGCATAACCGCTTTAATACGCGCCAATAATTCTTTTGGCGAAAACGGTTTGGTAACATAGTCATCGGCGCCCGACTCCAGCCCCAGCACTCGGTCTTCTTCTTCGCCGCGGGCAGTCAGCATCACAATGGGGATATCGCGGGTCAAGGCCTCCCGCTTCATAGACTTAATCAGTTGAATACCTGAACCACCGGGCAACATCCAATCCAATAACACCAGATCGGGAAATGGTTCAGTCAATAACGTTTGGGCAATAGAAATATCGGCTGCCTCAATAGATTGGTAGCCATGCTGTTCAAGAACCAGAGAAATCATTTCCCGAATTGGTGCTTCATCCTCAACCACCAGTATGCGTTTTATCATGCGGGCTCTGCTCTTTGTTGTTTTATCAACACAATGCAAGTTGAATAATTATAGTGCATTTGCATTATGCTACAGATATATGACATTTTTATGACGTTAACCATCTTTTAATCTTAATCAATCTCGATGTTAAGTGGTTCTTAAGCTTCCCGCTGCGTATAATCTTTGCTGATAACCGTTGCTAGAGAGGATTCATGCGCATTATTCACACGTCTGACTGGCATCTTGGCCAATATTTTTTTACCAAAAGCCGGGCTCCAGAACACGCGGCATTTTTGCGCTGGTTAACAGAACAGGTTAAACAACATCAGGTTGATGCCATTATCGTTGCCGGGGATATCTTCGATACCACCTCGCCACCCAGCTATGCCCGTGAGCTGTACAATCAATTTATCGTTGAGTTGCAGCAAACCCACTGTCAATTAGTGGTTCTGGGCGGAAACCATGACTCTGTCGCCATGCTTAATGAATCCCGACAGCTGTTAACCTACCTCAATACCCAAGTTATCGCTGGCGTTACGCCGCAGCCTGAACAACAGGTGATTGAGCTACATGATGCTCAGGGAAAACCCGCTGCACTGGTATGTGCCATTCCTTTTGTTCGCCCTCGGGATATTGTTATCAGTCAGGCTGGCCAGTCCGCTCAGGAGAAACAGCAGTCGCTGTTAGAGGCCATTGCTGAACATTACCGACAAATTTATCAATTGGCACAGGATAAACAACACCAATATCCTACACCTTTGCCAATTATTGTTACCGGACATCTCACCACCGTTGGCGCCTCAACCACTGACTCGGTACGTGAGATCTATATTGGAACGTTGGATGCCTTTCCGGCTCAGCTATTTCCGCCGGCTGACTACATTGCCCTTGGTCACATTCATCGGCCGCAAATCGTCGCTAAATCAGACTATATCCGTTATTCCGGCTCCCCCATCCCCCTGAGCTTTGATGAAGCCAATCAGGAAAAAAGTGTGGTACTGGTAGATTTTAATCAGGGGCTTCAACCGCAGATAACCCTGCTGCCCATTCCGGAATTTCAACCTATGCGCTTAATTAAAGGCGATATTGATGAAATCAAAAGTGCCCTGAACGCTTTTCATGATTATCAGGGAGAAAAAACGGTTTGGTTGGACATTGAAGTAAACTCTCGCCTCTATCTGAACGATTTACAGCGACAAATTCAGCAGTTAGCCGAAACTTTACCCGTTGATGTGGTATTGCTACGCCGCAGTAAAGCGCTGACTCAACAGGCTATTCAACGTCAAGAAAAAGAAACCCTGTCAGAATTAACGGTAAACGACGTTTTTGAACGCCGTTTGGCTTTGGATAAAGACGAAAATGATAGCGACCAACAGCGAGAATGCCGAATACAGCAGCTCTTCCGCACGGTGGTAAATGAGATGGCCGAGGAAAATCAATCAACGGCAAAGGATGATACATTATGAGAATTCTCAGCCTGCGCCTGAAAAACATTAACTCGCTGAAAGATGAATGGAAAATCGACTTTACCCAAGCGCCGTTCTGCGACAATGCCCTGTTTGCTATTACCGGCGCCACCGGTGCAGGGAAAACCACCCTGTTGGATGCCATTTGTCTGGCGCTGTATCATAAAACGCCGCGCCTTAGCCCCAGCCCGACCCAAAATGAATTAATGACCCACCATACTGCCGAATCACTGGCGGAAGTAGAATTTGAAGTCCAAGGGATTGGCTATCGTGCGTTTTGGAGTCAACGTCGAGCCAAAGGCAGCGCCGAAGGTAACTTACAAACGCCGAAGGTGGAACTGGCCTATTTAAGCGATGGTAAGATTATTACCGATAAAATTCGCGATAAGCTTGAGCTAACCTCTCAGATTACCGGTCTGGACTTTAGCCGGTTCACAAAATCCATGTTGCTATCGCAGGGCGAATTTGCAGCTTTTCTCAATGCCGATCCTAATGAGCGAGCTGAATTACTGGAAGAGCTCACCGGCACAGAAATTTACGGTCAGATTTCAGAACAGGTCTTCCTGCGCCATAAAGAGGCCAGAAACCAGTTAGATACTCTGCAAGCATTGCTGGGCGGAGTTCAAATCTTATCAGAAAACGACCGTCAAACGTTGGAGCAACAGGTTACGCAGCTATTGATCCAGGAAAAACAGCTCAATCAACAATCTCAACAGCAACTGAGTCACAAACAATGGCTGGAGAAGCAACAAGACTACCAGCGTATTGAAACTGAATGCCGGGCTCAATTAACCCACGCTCAACAACAATTACAACAGCAACAACCGTTACTGGATAAGTTGCAACAAAATGAACCAGCAGAGAAACTTCGCCCACTTTACAACGAGCGACAACGGTTACAGCAAGAATTAAAGCAGATGACCAGTGAACTGGATAAAACCGCCCAGTTAGCGTCATCTCTCAAGCAAGAAACCAGTCTGGCTCAAGCCAATCTGGAACAAATAGAACAACAACGTGCTACGCAGTTAAAACAGCATCAACAAACCCGCGATCTGATAAATAATCAAATTACCCCCCTCGATGTACAGATCGAGAGCAAAACTCGTGAACAGATTCAGCTCAATACACAGTGGGAAAGTTTAAAACAACAGCAAACGATCCAGCAAACGGCGGTCAATAACGGTATTGAGCAGCAGCGAGTATTACTTACCCAACAAGACACGATTAGCCAATATTTTTCGCTTCACTCCCCTCATCAGTATTGGGGAGAAAATTTATCCCTATGGCAGCAACAACTTGGTCAGCTTAGCCGACAATATCCCGAGTTAAACGTTGTAAAACAGCAAATAGCGCATAAACATGCTGAGATTGCACAGCTTAATCAGCAGCTGAAAGAAGTGACATTGTCACAAGCCCAGAGCCAAACCGATCTACATCACTTACAGCAAACTTTTGACAAGACCGACGCTGAGTACCTGCGCATGCTATCACAGCAAGATTTAACCACTCTGAAGCAACAGCGCGATAGTTTCAGCCAAACTCGAGATATTCAACAAACGCTAATTCAATTGAATCAACGTTATCAGGAAACCCATAAACAGTATCAAAACGCACAGCAGCAGCTGGCTGAAATCACACTTAATATACAGCAGCTTAATGCAGATTTACTGATTAAACGCCAGCAATATGCCGATAAGAAAATCCATCTGGCGGATCTGGAAAAATTATCAGAACAGGAAAAATTAATTATCCGTTTTGAACAAGAAAGAGCCCAGTTAAAACCCGGCTCCCCTTGCCCGCTATGTGGTTCAGTGCAACACCCTTTGCTTAACCAACATCAATCCAATCAACCAACGGATACTGAACAGCGGTTAAATCAGTTAAACACTGAACTACAGGTACTGCATGATGCAGGTATTGAGATAAAAAGCCGGATCACCCTGCAAACAGAGCAGCACAATCGACTTCAACCAGAATCGGATGTATTACAACAAAATCAACAGCGAATAGCAGAGCAATGGTCTCAATCCTGTCAACGGCTATCCCTAAGTTTTGCCATTAGCGACAATATACAGTTTGAAGCTTATCTGGAAGGTTTTCGTGTTCAGGAACAGCAGCTTTATCAGCAAATTAATCTGCTGGAACAGGCTGAACAGCATTGGTTACAGCAAAAAGAACGACTTAATAAGCAGCAAATAGTGGTTAAAGAAGCCCTACAGCGCGTGACCTTACTGACACAAGATATTGCTTATCAAAGTCAGAACAGTCAGCAATTAGAGCAAACGCTGCAAAACTTGCAGAATAACTATCATGAGCTGCTAGCCCTGCTGCAAACCAATCTTGCTGCATACCAACTCCCCATGCCTGAAGCCGAACAGTATCAACAGTGGTTAACTGACCGGAAATCCGAATGGCAGCAGTGGCAAACCTATGTCATTCATCAGAAAGAGATTGACCAACAGCTGTCCGTACTTAATACCGATATCACTGCGGGAAAAACCCGGCTGGAAAATCTTACTCTACAGATTGAACAAAGTAGTGCTCAGTTAAATGCTCATAACAATGAACTCCAGCGGCTAAAACAGCAGCGGTTCGAACTCTTTGGTGATCAACAGACTGAACATATTAACCAGCAGCTTCAGTTGGAGCAGCAGACCCTTGAACAAACGCTGAATCAAACCAGAGATTGCTGGCAACAGTCTCATAATCGCTGGGTTGCTCTGAATGGGCAGCTATCAACTCTCCATCAACAGCAACAGTTGAAAATAGCGTCGGTGACTGATGTAGAAAACCAATTTACGCTGGCATTACAAGACAGTGAATTTAGCCATGAAACCGCCTTCCTGACGGCTTTACTGTCTGAAGATGAACGCCAACAGCTTACCAGCGAAAAAGAACGATTGCTGACGGGTTTAAATCAGGCGCATACCTTATTGAATGAAGCAGAGAAACGGCTACAGTCGCATGTGGCAACTCAACCTTCACATCTGGATATTAACATCCCCATTAATGAGCTCGAGCAGCAGTTAGCCAATCTGTCGCAGGAAAGCAAAGCCAACAGCATACGCCAGGGTGAAATTCGCCAACAGTTAGACAATGACCAGAAAAATCAGCAAAATCAACAATCTTTGGTTACACAAATTGAGCAATATCAGCAGCAGCTTGATGATTGGTCTTATTTGAATAATCTCATCGGTTCCAGTGATGGGGCAAAATTTCGTAAGTTTGCCCAAGGTCTCACTCTTGATCATCTAGTCTATCTGGCTAACCAACAGCTTAACCGGCTGCATGGCCGCTATTTGTTACAGCGTAAAGAGAATAGCGCGCTGGAGTTACAGGTGGTTGATACCTGGCAAGCTGATAATATACGCGATACCCGCACCCTTTCCGGTGGCGAAAGTTTTCTGGTGAGTCTGGCTTTGGCGCTGGCGCTATCAGATTTAGTGAGCCATAAAACCAGTATTGACTCACTGTTCCTGGATGAAGGATTTGGTACGCTGGACGCAGAAACGCTGGATGTGGCACTTGATGCACTGGATAACCTGAACGCCAGTGGTAAAATTATCGGGGTCATCAGCCATATTGATGCCATGAAAGAACGCATTCCGGTGCAAATCAGGGTTAAAAAGGTGAATGGCTTGGGCATCAGCAGGTTAGATGAGCAGTTCAGACATTAATCACTTTATCTATTTGTTTAGTCAGCATCATTGACCAAAATTAGCGCAAGAAGCATGATGATTGGTTATGATGGTGACTATGTTTATACAGAGCATCGCTCTTCTTAATGGAAATAATTATGTTGTGGTTTAAAAATTTAATGGTTTACCGCCTTAGCCGTGATATTCATCTTTCTGCTGATGAAATGGAAAAACAGCTAAAACCGTTAACCTTTAGCCCTTGTGGCAGTCAGGATATGGCTAAAACCGGCTGGGTTTCTCCGCTGGGATCTCACAGCGACGCCTTAACTCATGCCTCCGGCAATCAGATTCTGATTACCGCGCGTAAAGAAGAGAAAATATTACCGGCACCGGTAATTAAACAGGCACTACAGGCCAAAATCGAAAAGTTGGAAGCCGAACAACACCGTAAGCTAAAAAAGACTGAGAAAGATGCACTAAAAGATGAAGTGCTTCATTCCCTGCTTCCTCGCGCCTTCAGTCGTTTCAACCAAACCAGCCTGTGGATTGATACGGTAAATGGCCTGATTATTGTTGATGCCGCCAGCGCCAAACGCGCTGAAGACACCTTAGCACTATTGCGTAAAAGCCTGGGCTCATTACCCGTAGTCCCACTAACGTTGGAAAGCCCTATCGAATTAACGCTGACTGAATGGGTCCGTTCAGGTAATGTCCCTGCCGGCTTTATTTTGCAGGATGAGGCTGAATTAAAAGCTATTCTGGAAGGTGGTGGCGTTATTCGCTGTAAAGCTCAGGAATTGGTGAGTGATGAAATTGCTGTTCATATCGAAGCTGGAAAATTAGTGACTAAACTGGCTCTGGAATGGAGTGAGCGAATTCAATTTGTCCTATCCGATGACGGTAGCTTGAAGCGCCTTAAATTTACAGAAACGTTACGTGACCAGAATCAGGATATTGATAAAGAGGATTACGCGGCCCGTTTCGATGCCGACTTTGCGTTAATGACCGGTGAGGTTTCCTTATTAATTAAACAGTTAATCGAGGCATTGGGCGGAGAACATAAAGAATAACTTATACCTAATACGTGTTAATAGTACTGATGGAGATGCTAGACTATCCCCATTGTTACTATTAACACAACAATAATTACATTACGTAACCCTAATTTTAACCTGCAACTTGGTGCAGTAACGTGTAAAATAAGCTAACTTACAGTTAAAAACACCACGTACGAATGGATTACCGGAGGGAACGTTTGCATAACTATATCATTAATGACCGAGTGTTATTTAACACTTATACTGGAGTCCTGAGTCGTCTTGATGATCCCAAGCAATTAAGTACGCTAAGTAGTCATGCTAAACAGTTATTTCTGCGCCTGATTGATAGTGGTTACCAAATAATCCCTTTTGAACAGCTGTCTGTTGACGTTAAAGAACGGTCAGACTTACCCAATGTTAACGCCCAAATTACGGCTGAATTAGATAACATCGTTAAATCTTTTCAACAAATTGGCGAATATGAGCCAATGATGATTGTCTATTCATACGGTGTTCAGCTCTCTACTGACGTCGAACTTAAGGTTATCTCCAGTTACCGCTCCTTTAATGAAAATGAACGAGAAAAACCCTATATTGCCAAAGAATCAGTAATTGATTCTACCGTTACTCTCGATGGGCCAACGATTCCAGTTAAATCAAAAAACAACCGCTTTATTTGGTATTACACTCGTATTGTTTTGGTCATCTCGCTGTCTATTTTTTTACTTTATTTTGCGCTGAATTTATTTTCCTCCAAACCTGATTATTTTGCCGATTATCACTATCAAGGCAAATATCAGTAATGCAGCGTATTTATTCATAATCAAAAGCCCACCGATCTGGTGCATCTGAAACTCCGTCTGGAAGAGTTTAACGTTGCCTGTGATACTCCCCATAATATCTACGTGAGTATACCGGCTGACGATAGACGAGAATCGTATCAAGTTTGTGGTGGTAATCCAGATCAAGAGCAAGCCCCTTGTGTAAGCTATTATGTGGTGAAAGTTAAATGAGAAATATAAAGTTAACCGTCATTACTACACTTATTGTTACTGCCCTGTTTTTTAGTGGTATTTATCTGTTTTACTTTAGCCATCAAAACAACTTTAGTTGCTCAACTAATGCCACGTTTTTATTCGAAACCAATAAGCAAGAAAGTGAAGCGCTGATGGTTTCCCATATGCGATTTCGTTTTAACAACGGTAAAGGCATTAATCTGATAACCGGATACTTACAATTTAGCGGGCGAGAATACGTGATTAATCGTAAAGTCATGTTTGACTATACCACCAACAAAAATCACAGTTATTCGCTGATCAATACCGACGTTATTATGGAAAAAACGGATAATTTACCTAAAGATTTAGCTGAGCGTTATCTTTATCGTTTTAGCGCAGAGAAGCACGGCTCGACTCACCTAACCATTATTAATATGAATAGCGGAAAAAAATTATTCAGCAGCGGCACCCTGCCGTATTTCATCTGTGAATAAGTTATCTGGCCATTCCATGGCCGGATAAATGCCCTGACGCTAAACTAAAAGCTAACGCAACGCTGACTTTTCATTACCTAACCTTCATATTTCCTTCATTTTCTTTCTGTTATAACCGGTTATACTTGTCTATATCTCAGCATTTTCAATTAATTCAGCGTTATAGCTCAACTATATAGGCTGCTTCAAGTGAGCATAAAAATGGTATTCGAACTCAAGCGATTATTACGCCCGTTACCGCTGATTACGATAGCGGTTATCGCTGTTGGTGGAGCGATACTTTATTATCATTATTCATCTACCGATAACGGCAAACCTCAAACGTCCGTCAATAACGGACGTCGTAATATGCCCCAACCGCCAGTTCAGGTTGCCACTGCACTTCAACAGGAGATTCCCCGCTATCTCAGTGGTCTGGGCACCGTTACCGCGGCCAATACAGTGACCGTCCGCAATCGGGTTGATGGGCAAATTATGGCGATTCATTTTAATGAAGGGCAAGAAGTTAAAGCTGGCGATTTACTGGTTGAAATCGATCCCCGCCCTTTTCAGGTTCAACTGACGCAGGCCGAAGGGCAACTCGCGAATATGCAGGCAACCTTGAGTAATGCCAAACGCGATCTCAGCCGCTATCAAAAACTGATTCGTACCAATATGGTGTCACAACAACAGTTAGATACCCAAATTGCCCTGGTCAAACAAACGGAAGGAAGCCTAAAGGCTGCTCAGGGTGCCGTTGATAGTGCTAATTTACAGCTAACATACAGTAAAGTTACGGCCCCAATTTCCGGACGAGTGGGTCTAAAGTTAGCTGATGTTGGCAACTATGTAACGAGCGGTGACAGTACCGGTTTAGTGGTCATCACTCAAACTCATCCCATCGATGTGGTTTTTAATCTGCCGGAAACCACCATTAGTAATATCTTACCCGCTTATCACAGCGGTACTCCATTAACGGTTGAAGCCTGGGATAGGGAAAATAAACGGCTGATTACCCGCGGTAACCTGCTCAGTATGGATAATCAGATCGATCCCACCACTGGGACGATAAAATTAAAGGCTCGTTTTAGTAACGACGATAACATGCTGTTCCCTAATCAGTTTGTTAATACTCAGATAAAAGTTGATACGATAAAAAATGCCGTGGTGGTACCCACCGCTGCGATTCAGACTGGTAATAATGAAAACTTTGTCTGGTTGGTCGATCAGCAGAATAAAGTCAGTAAACAACCGGTTATCGTCGGTTTCCGTTCTGGTGAATTGACCGTTATCGATAAAGGCATTGAGACTGGACAACGGGTGATCACTGACGGGGTAGACCGTTTGAAACAAGGCGTGCAGGTTGAAGTGGTTACGCCTGAGTCCCTGAAAACATCCAAACCTGCCAATCTACGCCAGCAACAGGCCGCAACCAAATGAGTACTCAAGATATTCCTCCTTCAGGCGGAGGTCCTTCCCGACTCTTTATCTTAAGGCCTGTTGCGACCACGCTACTCATGATTGCCATCTTGCTGGCTGGGATTCTTGGGTATAAAACGCTGCCAGTCTCAGCCTTACCTGAAGTTGACTATCCAACAATTCAGGTCGTGACCCTTTATCCAGGCGCCAGCCCGGATGTCACCACATCGGCCATTACTGCGCCATTAGAGCAACAATTGGGGCAGATGTCAGGATTGAAACAGATGTCATCACAGAGCTCTGGTGGCGCTTCCGTGATAACCCTGCAATTCCAGCTTGAACTACCTTTAGATGTTGCTGAGCAAGAAGTTCAGGCGGCCATTAATGCGGCCACCAACCTGCTGCCCAACGATTTACCCTATCCGCCGATCTACAGCAAGGTTAACCCTGCCGATGCACCAATATTAACCCTTGCCGTTACATCGGATGCCCTACCAATGAGTCAGGTGCGGGATATGGTCGAAACCCGCATTGCCCAGAAAATATCTCAGGTTTCCGGGGTCGGTCTGGTCAGTCTATCAGGGGGGGAACGCCCCGCCGTCAGAGTCAGCCTGAATCCTCAGGCTATGGCCGCTTATGGGCTGGATAGCGAAACCGTCCGCGCTGCCATTACCAGCGCTAACGTGAATACCGCCAAAGGGAGTTTTGATGGACCAACTCGCTCGGCTACGCTCTCGGCTAACGACCAAATGAAATCGCCGGAAGACTATCGACAACTGATTATTTTTTATCAGAACGGCGCACCTATTCGCCTGAAAGACATTGCCAGCGTTGAGGAAGGTGCGGAAAACACTCAACTGGCTGCTTGGGCTAACCAAAAACAGGCGATTATCCTGAATATTCAGCGCCAACCCGGTGCAAACGTGATTACCGCCGCAGATGGCATCCGCAATATTTTACCTCAGCTCACCGATAGCTTGCCCCACTCTGTCAACGTTCAAGTATTAACCGATCGTACCGTCACCATTCGTACCTCGATTAGCGATGTACAGTTCGAACTCTTACTGGCGGTGATTTTAGTCGTGATGGTAATTTATCTGTTCTTGCGTAATCTACCCGCCACGATAATTCCCAGCGTCTCAGTGCCGTTGTCATTAATAGGTACTTTTGCCGTGATGTACTTTCTCGGCTTCTCGATTAATAACCTGACGCTTATGGCGATGATTATCGCCGCCGGTTTTGTGGTTGATGACGCGATTGTAGTGATTGAGAATATTTCCCGCTATATCGAGCAGGGAGAAAAGCCGCTGAATGCCGCGCTGAAAGGCGCTGGCGAAATTGGCTTTACGATTATCTCCCTCACCGTTTCGCTGGTAGCAGTTCTGATTCCACTGCTGTTTATGGGGGATGTCGTCGGTCGTTTATTCCATGAATTTGCCCTAACCTTGACGGTGGCCATTCTGATTTCAGGTATTGTGTCCCTCACCTTAACGCCAATGATGTGTGCACGTCTGTTAAGTCATGAATCTCTACGTCAACAAAATCGTTTCTCATTAGCCTGCGAACGTTTTTTTGAACGTATTATTAACGGCTATGGTCGTTATCTGACCGTAGTATTGAGACATCAATGGCTCACCCTTTCCGTGGCTGGCGGAACACTGGCCTTAACCATTTTACTGTATCTGTTTATCCCTAAAGGCTTCTTTCCTTTACAGGATAATGGCTTGATTCAGGGCTCCCTTGAAGCGCCTCAATCGATTTCATTTTCAGCCATGGCTAAACGCCAGCAGGAAGTCTCCGCCATTATTCTGCAAGACCCGGATGTTGAAAGCCTCTCTTCCTTTATCGGCGTAGACGGTAGCAATGCCACCTTGAATAACGGCCGTTTGCAAATCAACCTGAAACCATTGAGCCAGCGTAGTGCTCGAGCACCTGAAATTATCGAGCGTTTACAGCATAATGTGCAGGCCGTTCCCGGTATCACCCTCTATCTGCAACCAGTGCAGGATTTAACCATTGAAGACCGCATCAGTCGTACTCAGTATCAGTTCACACTACAAACCATGTCGCTTGAGCAATTAAGCCTCTGGGTGCCTAAATTACTGGAACGACTCAAGCAACTGCCGGAGTTAACCGATGTCACCAGCGATTGGCAAGATCAGGGTTTAGTTGCCTATGTGAATGTCAATCGAGATGATGCCAGCCGCTTAGGCATCAATATGACCAGCATTGATAACGCCTTATATAATGCTTTTGGTCAGCGACTGATCTCAACAATTTATACTCAGGCCAACCAATATCGCGTTGTTCTGGAACAAACTATTGATAAAGAACGATTATATGACGCTTTTGATAACATTTATCTGAAGAATAGTGCTGGGCAATCCATCCGTTTAACCAGTATTGCCAAGATTGAAGAGCGTTTGGGCCCACTTTCGGTTAACCGGATATCCCAGTTCCCATCCGCGACTATCTCTTTTAACCTGCCAAAGGGCGCGTCTCTGGGTGAGGCAACCAAAGCCATTACTCAGGCAGAAAAAGATCTGAACTTCCCAACGGATATCACGACACAGTTTCAGGGAGCCACACTGGCATTTCAGGCCTCTCTCAGCAGCACCCTTTGGCTGATTCTTGCCGCCATTGTCACCATGTATATTGTGTTGGGAGTACTGTATGAAAGCTTTATCCATCCGGTCACCATTTTATCTACTCTGCCAAGTGCCGGTGTCGGTGCTTTACTGGCACTGATCCTGTCAGGACAGGAACTGGATATCATCGCGATTATTGGCATCATCTTGCTGATCGGTATTGTGAAAAAGAACGCCATCATGATGATCGACTTTGCTCTTGCTGCCGAACGGGAACAAGGCAAAAGCCCTTACGATGCGATTTATCAAGCCTGTCTGCTGCGCTTCCGCCCTATTCTGATGACCACCATGGCCGCACTGCTTGGTGCATTGCCCTTAATGTTAAGTACCGGAATGGGCGCTGAATTACGTCAGCCGCTGGGAATTTGTATGGTTGGCGGTTTACTGGTAAGTCAGGTATTAACCCTGTTTACCACCCCAGTGATCTATCTGATGTTCGATCGCTTTAGCCGCAATAATAAGCCGGTAGCGCCACGCGCTGAAACCACCGAGGCAGGCGTATAACATGAAATTTTATGCCCTGTTTATCAACCGCCCGGTAGCCACAATCCTACTGACGTTAGGCATTATTCTCAGTGGTCTTATTGGTTTTAAACTGCTGCCGGTTTCACCGTTGCCTCAAATTGATTTCCCGGTTATCTCCGTTAGCGCATCGCTACCCGGTGCATCACCGGAAACCATGGCTTCCTCCATTGCTACGCCTTTAGAGCGTTCCCTTGGCACCATTGCTGGCGTTAACGAAATGACCTCCAGCAGCTCGCTGGGCAGTACTCGCATCATTTTGCAGTTTGATATGGATCGTGACATCAACGGTGCCGCTCGTGATGTACAAGCCGCTATTAACGCCGCGCAAAACTTGTTACCCAGCGGAATGCCGTCAAGGCCGACTTATCGCAAGGCCAATCCTTCCGATGCGCCGATTATGATTCTGACATTAACCTCAGACGTCTATAGTCAGGGAGAATTGTACGACTATGCATCGACCCAGTTAGCACAAAAGATTTCTCAGTTGGAAGGCGTTGGCGATGTATCCGTCGGCGGTAGCTCCTTACCGGCAGTTCGCGTTCAACTCAATCCTCAAGCCCTATTTAATCAGGGCGTATCACTGGATGCGGTACGAAACGCCATTAGCCAAGCCAACGTACGTAAACCCCAAGGTTATCTCAAACTGGATAGCCAAAACTGGCAAGTTCAGACCAATGATGAAATTAAAGCGGCTGATGACTATCGCCCTATTATTGTCCATTACAATAATAATACCCCGGTTAGATTAAGCGATGTAGCGACCGTAACCGACTCGGTACAGGACGTACGCAATGCCGGTATGGCCAACGGTATTCCGGCCATTCTGATTATGATTCGGCGCTCTGCCGATGCGAATATTATTGATACCGTTGACCGCATTCGAGCCGAGATGCCCGAGCTGCAATCCTATATTCCTGCATCGATTAATCTGGCGATTGCTCAAGACCGCTCGCCAACCATCCGCGCTTCGTTATCTGAAGTAGAACGCGCGTTAGCCATTGCTGTCGCGCTGGTAATTTTGGTGGTGTTCCTGTTCTTACGTTCTGGTCGCGCTACCCTGATTCCCGCCGTTGCAGTGCCGGTTTCATTGATCGGTACCTGTGCCGCCATGTATATGCTGGGATTCAGTCTGAATAATCTGTCATTAATGGCTTTAACCATCGCGACAGGTTTTGTGGTTGATGATGCCATTGTGGTACTGGAGAATATTTCCCGCCATATTGAGGCTGGGATGAAACCCTTTGATGCCGCACTAAAAGGCGTGAGCGAGGTTGGTTTTACCGTACTCTCCATGAGCCTGTCATTAGTGGCGGTATTTATTCCGTTGCTCTTTATGAGCGGCCTGCCAGGACGACTGTTTAGTGAGTTCGCAATTTCCCTTACGGTAGCTATCGCTATCTCTCTGGTGATTTCCCTGACCTTAACGCCAATGATGTGTGCCCGATTACTAAAAGCACGCAATCCGCAGCATCCACGGCCATCGGTGGGTTTCGGCCGGGTTATTCTGGCCCTACAGCAAAGCTATGCTCGTTCCCTCAATTGGATACTGAATCATGCGCGTTTAGTGCTTGTGGTATTTATCAGCACCGTGATACTCAATATCTGGCTGTATATGAACGTCCCAAAAACCTTTTTTCCTGAGCAGGATACCGGTCGATTAATGGGGTTTGTTCAGGCTGATCAAAGTATTTCCTTCCAGTCGATGAAGAAAAAGATGGAAACCCTGATGAAAATCGTCAGCAGCGATCCGGATGTTGATAATGTCACCGGATTCACCGGAGGTTCACGCACTAACAGCGGCTCGATGTTTATCTCTCTCAAACCACTCACTGAGCGAAAAGATACGGCTCAGCAAGTGATTAACCGACTGCGCGGCAAATTATCCCAAGAGCCTGGCGCCAGCCTATTTCTAATGGCGGTACAAGATGTACGAGCCGGAGGTCGGCAGTCCAATGCCGGTTATCAATATACGCTACTGTCTGATGATTTGAACACCTTACGCCAGTGGGAACCGAAGATACGCACCGCTTTCGCAGCCCTACCGGAATTGGCCGATGTTAACTCTGATCAACAAGATAAGGGCGCTGAAATTGCCATTATCTACAATAGAGAAAGCATGGCGCGATTAGGTATTGATGTATCGGATGCCAATGCGCTGCTGAATAATGCCTTTGGACAACGACAAATTTCAACCATCTATCAACCGCTAAACCAATATAAAGTGGTGATGGAGGTGGCGCCGCAATATGCTCAGGATCAGAGTGCATTAGAGAAAATGTTTGTGATTAACAAGGAAGGTAAATCCATTCCCCTGTCCTATTTTGCCCAATGGATGCCGTCCAATGCCCCGCTTTCGGTTAACCATCAGGGACTTTCTGCCGCCTCCACCGTTTCGTTTAATCTGGCTGACGGTTACTCACTTTCAGAAGCAACCAACGCCATTGAACGTACCATGACGGCATTAGGCGTACCGAACACCATCAGAGGATCGTTTGCCGGTACCGCGCAGGTGTTTCAGGAGATGCTCAGCGCTCAAATTTTCCTGATTATTGCCGCTATTGCCACCGTGTATATTGTGTTGGGTATTCTATATGAAAGCTATATCCATCCATTAACCATTCTCTCTACACTCCCGTCGGCGGGCATCGGAGCAATACTTGCGCTGGAGTTGTTCAAGACGCCATTTAGTCTGATCGCCTTAATCGGCATTATGCTGTTAATCGGATTGGTAAAGAAAAATGCCATCATGATGGTCGATTTCGCTCTGTCGGCTGAACGGCAAGGTCATTTAACACCGCGTGAGGCGATTTTTCAGGCCTGTCTGTTACGTTTTCGCCCTATTATGATGACAACTTTGGCGGCTATTTTTGGCGCGATACCTTTGGTATTAGGCAGCGGCGACGGTGCTGAACTCCGTCAACCGTTGGGGATCACCATTGTTGGTGGTCTGGTGATGAGCCAATTAATAACCTTGTATACCACACCGGTGATTTATCTCTATTTTGACCGTTTGAGCCAATGGTTTAAACGTCGCCGTGTATCAAAGAGCTTGGTTCACCGCACATTTTCCAACTGATAATAATAATGATTCCGATTAGAATGGTGAGAATATCAGCAGGGGCAGAATAAAATGAAGAATTCAACAACGGGTGTGCGCTGGCAACTGTGGATTGTGGCACTGGGATTCTTTATGCAATCTTTAGATACTACGATTCTTAACACCGCACTACCGTCAATGGCCCAGAGTTTGAATGAAAGTCCATTGCAAATGCAGTCAGTTATTGTTGCCTATATTTTAACCGTCGCGGTGGGTTTACCGGCCAGTGGCTGGCTGGCCGATCGTATTGGGGTAAAATGGGTATTTCTGTCGGCCATCGTACTGTTCACGCTAGGCTCGTTGCTCTGCGCCCAGTCGGAAACGCTGGCCGAACTGGTTCGTTCCCGCGTAATTCAGGGAATTGGTGGAGCGATGATGGTTCCCGTCGGTAGGCTGACGGTAATGAAAATTGTTCCTCGTGAGCAGTATATGGCCGCCATGACCTTTGTCACCCTGCCCGGTCAGGTGGGTCCATTAATGGGCCCCGCTCTGGGTGGTTTTCTGGTGGAATACGCCAGTTGGCACTGGATTTTTCTGATTAATATTCCCGTCGGTATTATCGGGGTGCTGGCAACGCTCTATTTTATGCCTAATTACAAAATGCCGCCGCGCCCGTTTGATCTTATCGGATTCGGCTTACTGGCCATTGGTATGGCAACCATCACCCTATCTCTGGATGGACACGCCGGCTTGGGTCTAGCTCCTGCAACTATTCTGCTGCTATGCGCCTGTGGCATTAGTGCGCTGGGAATTTATTGGTTATATGCCCGGCGAGCAAAAGCGCCGCTGTTTAACCTAGCGATGTTCAAGATCCCCACCTTCTCTTTGGGTTTAAGCGGAAGTTTACTGGCTAGAATTGGTAGCGGAATGATGCCATTTATGACCCCGTTGTTTCTGCAGGTCGGTCTGGGATTTACCCCATTGAACGCCGGACTCATGATGATTCCGATGATTATTGGCAGTATGTGTATTAAACGGCTGGTGGTGCAAATTGTGAATCGTTTTGGCTATCGCGCCGTTCTCAGTATTGCTACGCTGGTCTTACCGGTGATTACCTTGTTGATTCCTATCGCCGGTATATTGGGCTGGTACTGGCTGCTGCCGTTTATTTTATTCTTTTTAGGCGTGACCAATGCAGTACGTTTTTCCACCATGAATACGCTAACCCTGAAAGACTTACCCGATGAGTTAGCCAGCGGTGGTAACAGTCTGTTATCTATGGTCATGCAATTATCTATGAGCCTTGGTGTCAGCATTGCTGGTATTTTGCTGGGCGTTTTCTCCGTGCACCAGATTAATGTCGGTAGCACAGATATCCAAATGGCGTTCCTGTATACCTACTTATGTATTGGCCTGCTTATGCTGATACCTACCTTGGTGTTTGCTCGGGTTCCGAAAGATGAAGCCAAAAACCTGACGCTGGGGTCTCGACGAAAAAAGGATAAAAATGCCTAACCACCACGGAAACCGCACCTGATGAAAATAGGGATCACCGGTAAACTGTTTTTTGCCATTCTGGCAACCTGCATGCTGATACTCATCACCATGAACTGGGGTACACGTATCAGCTTTGAACGAGGATTTACCGATTATATTCGTTCCAGTAATGAACAGCGTCTGAACCTATTGAGCCATGCCTTAGCAGAGCGTTATCGCCATGAAGGAAACTGGCGCTTTATACAGCGCAATGAAAAGGTGATCTATCAGTTATTACGTTCATTTGAGCAAAATGACGACCAACGTGATGAAGCACCGCTTCCCCCTCAGGGATGGCGTGCCCCGTTCTGGATATTTGATACCCAGGGACGCATGTTGGCCGGCTCATCTCATCCCGTTCCGCAACAGGCTAACCGTAAAGCCATTATGCTGGATGGTGAAGCTATTGGCTGGATAGTTGGAATGCCCAGCGAAAAATTAACCCGCAGTACCGATATTAATTTCGCCAAACAGCAAAACCGTACCAGTTGGATTCTGATTGGCCTCTCCACGCTATTGGCGGCTATTGTTACCCTGTTGGTTTCCCGCAGTTTACTCTCGCGAGTGAAACATTTGATGGCCGCCACTCACCATTTGGCCGCCGGGGATTTCTCAGCCCGCGTTCCGGTAACCAGTCGAGATGAATTGGGCACTTTGGCTAATGATTTTAACCAACTCGCCAAAACGCTGGAAAAAAATGAGCGAATGCGCCGAGCGTTTATTGCCGACGTCTCCCATGAACTCAGAACTCCGCTGGCAGTATTACAGGGTGAGTTGGAGGCACTGGAAGATGGTGTCAGGCAGCTCACCCCAACATCTCTGCATTCGCTACAGGCTGAGGTGCGCTCCCTGACTAAGTTGGTTAACGATCTGCACCAGCTCTCCCTTTCCGATCTCGGTGCCCTGACCTATAGAAAGAGCAATCTTGACGTTATTGCACTACTCAATCTGGCTATTGCGGCCTATCGTGGGCGCTTTGAAAATAAAGGCCTGTCAATTGAGGTAGAGCTACCGCCGAGCGCGATGCTATTTGGCGATCCGGATCGCTTATCTCAGCTATTTAATAATCTACTGGAAAATAGCCTGCGTTATACCGATGCGATGAATAACCACACCAGTGGAAAACTCAAAATCTCCGCTAGCCAGACGAAAGACCAGCTCTTATTACTCTGGCAAGACTCTGCTCCCGGCGTAACCGATGAGCAATTGGAGCAAATTTTTGAGCGCTTTTATCGCACCGAAACCTCACGTAATCGGGCCAGCGGCGGCTCTGGCTTAGGGTTATCTATTTGTTGGAATATAGTCGATGCTCACGATGGCCAGATCAGCGCAACACATTCGCCTTTAGGGGGACTGGAAATTAAACTATTCTTACCTTTAGCCTCAGATACCAGCACGCTATGACTATGGTTGAAAATTTATCATTATCCGGCACAGATCTACCGCCGATATTAATTGTCGAAGATGAACCCAAACTCGGCTTATTGTTGGTTGATTATCTTCAGGCCGCCGGATATCAAACCTACTTAATCGCCAATGGGCTTGAAGTGGTTGACTATGTTCGCCAATTTCCACCATCGCTGATTTTACTGGACTTGATGTTGCCCGGCATTGACGGTATTAGCCTATGCCGGGAAATTCGTACCTTTTCTGATGTTCCCATTGTGATGGTTACCGCTAAAACGGAAGAGATAGACCGGCTTTCAGGTCTGGAAATCGGAGCAGATGACTATATCTGTAAACCTTATAGTCCTCGGGAAGTGGTTGCCCGAGTGAAAACGATTATTAAGCGCTGCTATCAGGCTCCACGGCTGATTCCCAAAACGCCTCAAGAGATACAGCTGGATGAGTCACAGTTTCAGGTGCGTTATAACAATATGACCTTGGATCTCACCTCAGCCGAGTTTCGCTTATTGAAAACGCTATTATCCCATGCTGGGCAGGTATTAACCCGGGAGTCATTGCTGGATAATCTCTATAATGACTATCGCGTCGTCACCGACCGAACCGTCGACAGTCATATCAAAAACCTGCGCCGTAAACTGGAAGTATTTGCCCCAGAAAAAACATTTATTCGCTCAGTTTATGGTTTAGGCTATCGCTGGGAGGGGTAAATAGATATTATCTGGGGTCATTTAATGGAGCAATATAACAGGAGTTATTGGTTTAATGAGTTCAGCAATCCGAATATCCTTACTGACTTTGGCTATTGGTGCCTTATATTTTCCTGCTGCGAATGCTTCAGAAAGCTGCCCCATCACCAAAGAAACCAATAACAATAATCATCTGGCTCTGCTCAGCATCCCTTCCTTCAATCATGCTCGTGAAATTGAAACCGTTACTGAACGGGATAATACCGGGTCATTTTACTATTTTAAGTTTAACTATGATCGCTGCGGACAGTTGCAATCTATGTATGCTCAAATTTCCAAAAATGAGCAACGCTTTAGAATTGATTCATTCTATGATGTCCGCAAAACCGCCGATGGCTGGAAAAATAGTTACAACGTCACGTTAATTGGTCTAAATAAACTGTTGTATGCCCGGGAAGGCAATATCCTTTATGGCGTCAATCAACAGGGGTTGATTACCCACTCTACCGATAGCTTTATTTCCGGCGGTGAAGGGAAAGTGGAGCAAGGCGTTACCAATGGCAGCTATACAATTGATGATCTTAATCGCATGGCCTACAGTCAACTTACCGGCAGTGATGAAACCGTCAACGGTGAATACCGATTCTTCTATAACGCCAATAATATGCCTTCTTTTCTGACGACCCCTTCCGTTAACATCTCTTACTTGTATGATGCCCAAAATCGCAATAATAGAATGATAGAAACAACGGTGTCTCCCTACTATCTTGGCAATAAGCTGACCGACTGTACTGAGTGGAATAGCCAGAATGACTGTACCCGTTCAGTTTCCCGTGAAATAGAGTTGTTCCCCACCTATGCTATTGACCGCCAAACGACACTGCGTTCAACCTATAGCTATTGGTCAGATTAAAGGATAACGACGCCAATACGCTATTGCTCTTGGGATGAATAACGTTTCCGCCATTGCCATTCGCCCTGACCAAGTCTACAATTCCCGCCCTGGGAATTACCCCAACGTTGTCCCCCTTGGGGACGACACTGACTTGTGATCAGACAAAGAGAAATCAATATGTTCAAACCGGAATTACTTTCTCCGGCCGGTACGCTGAAAAACATGCGTTACGCCTTTGCTTATGGCGCAGATGCAGTTTATGCCGGTCAGCCTCGCTACAGCCTGCGGGTACGCAATAACGAATTTAACCATCAGAATCTGGAACTCGGTATTAACGAGGCCCATGCGTTGGGTAAAAAATTCTATGTGGTGGTAAATATTGCCCCGCATAACTCCAAGCTAAAAACCTTTATTCGCGACCTGACACCGGTAGTGGAAATGGGGCCTGATGCCCTGATTATGTCCGATCCTGGACTGATTATGATGGTGCGTGAAGCCTTCCCTGATATGGATATTCACCTTTCTGTTCAGGCGAATGCCGTCAACTGGGCCACGGTGAAATTCTGGAAACAGATGGGGCTGACTCGGGTGATCCTGTCTCGCGAGCTCTCTTTAGAAGAGATTGAAGAAATTCGCCAGCATGTACCAGAGATGGAACTGGAAACCTTCGTTCATGGTGCTCTGTGTATGGCCTATTCCGGCCGTTGCCTGCTTTCCGGCTATATCAATAAACGCGACCCTAATCAGGGAACCTGCACCAACGCCTGTCGTTGGGAGTATAAGGTTGAAGAAGGTAAAGAAGATGACACCGGTAATATCGTGCATATTCACGAACCGATTCAAGTCAAAAACGTTGAACCTACGCTAGGTGCTGGCGCGCCAACGGATAAAGTGTTTATGATTGAAGAAGCCATGCGTCCGGGCGAGTATATGAGCGCCTTTGAAGATGAGCACGGCACCTACATTATGAACTCCAAAGATCTACGCGCAGTCCAGCACGTAGAGCGCCTGACTCAATTAGGCGTACATTCATTAAAAATTGAAGGCCGAACTAAATCCTTCTATTACTGTGCCCGTACCGCGCAAGTCTATCGCCGAGCTATTGACGATGCGGTTGCCGGTAAACCCTTTGATGAATCACTGATGAGCACACTGGAATCCTTAGCCCACCGTGGCTATACCGAAGGCTTCCTACGCCGCCATGTGCATGATGAACACCAGAATTATGATTACGGTTACTCTATTTCCGATAGCCAACAGTTCGTTGGGGAATTTACCGGTGAACGCCGGAATGGTTTAGCTGCGGTTGATGTAAAAAATAAATTTTCCGTTGGTGACAGCGTAGAGATGATGACGCCTCAGGGCAATGTCCACTTCACGATTGAAACTATGGAAACCGTGAAAGGTCAGCCAACCGACGTTGCACCAGGAAATGGACATGTTGTTTATCTACCGGTGCCAGATGATATGAATCTGGAATATGCTCTGTTAATGCGCAATCTGGGCGCTAATAGTAATACGCGTAACCCGCATAGTGCATAAGATCTAATTTTTACCATCAAAGTTGATAAAAAATCGGCTTTAATTGTCAATTATTAGAAACAGATCACATCTATTAGCAAAAAAATGGACTACTATCTCAGTCCTAAAGATTAATAACTAGTTGTGTTCCTATTATTCATTTAATAGAAACCACCTCCTTACCAGTCCAATCTCCCTTGGGCTGGTTTCTTTTTTTTAGCCCTCGTAAACCTACTTCCCGCTCAATATTTACAACAATCCTTTTCTTTTTATTTGATAGCCGGTTTCAGAAATAATTATCAGACTTAGCTTAACCGTGAGTTTCACGGCTATCCTGCGGCGCCTGCTCCCGTTCAAGCATGCCATAGTCGCGTACCACGCCAGCGATCCTTAATCGATAATCGTTAAAAATTGATTTTCTACCGGCTATCTGAGCCTGTCGGTGCAACTCCAGATCGCGCCATTGTGCTACTGCCTCTTCATCACGCCAAAATGAAAGAGAAAGCAGCTTGCCCGGTTCAGAAAGACTTTCGAATCGCTCAATTGAAATAAACCCGTCAACCTCACTCAGTAACGGTTTTAATCCAGCAGCAAGATCGAGGTATGTCGATTTCTGCCCCTCTTTAACCTGTACTTCAAAGATAACTGCGATCATAAATAATGCCCTTTATTGTTAACGCCATAAAATGCGGTAATACACTAAACTTGAGTCATTGAATGAAAATCATCTTAAATGAAAAGCGAAGAAGGGTCATTACAGGATAAGCACTAAAAATGGGATGACCCTAAAGTCATCCCAAAATAAAGGAATAGATAATTCAAAAATGAGGGAGAATTAAAAATGATGAAATTTAGCTATCTTTAAGCTGATCTTGAACTTTGCTGATGGCATCAAGCGCGCACTGTTGGTCAAGATGACCGCCTGGTGCACCACCAATACCAATAGCGCCAATCGTTTGTGTACCCACTTTTATCGGCACGCCGCCAGCGACTAACAAGAAGCCCGGAATATCACGTAAGTTTTGAGCACCGGCATTAGCCTGTGAATTTTTAGTCACATCATCCGTCGCGGTCTTAGTCGAGAGTGCGGTAAACGCTTTCATCCGGCTGGCTTCAACCGTATGTGGGCCGGCATTGTCCATACGTTTTGTGATTTTCACCACCCCAGCCCGATCCACGACAGTCACGGTAATATTGTAATTATTGGCGCTACAAGATTGAATGGCGTGTTGCGCCAGTTGATCGGCCAATTCAAGAGAGAGGTTTTTCTCATTCAATACACCACTGGCAAAGCTGGGGGAAGCAATACTACTGCTCATCAATACCGCAGCGAATAGCAAACGTTTCTTCATAGATTTGTACCTTCTCATAGACAATACAATGGATTAGTTCATATCTATAAAATAGGCAGAGTACTGACATTAAGCAATTCGCTTAATTACCTATTAGCCTAGGTATTTTTACTTAGTCATCAAAGAAAGCGGCAGCGTACCATAGGCTTTTATCAATTTTGCCAATGAATTAATCTCTAACTTAGTGAATATATTGGCGCGGTGAGCTTCAACCGTTCGGGGAGAAAGATCCAAATATTTAGCGATTTCTTTGTTCGACTGTCCTCCCATAATCAAGCGAAGAACGTCATTTTCACGGGTTGAAAGCGTATTGATCTTGGCGGTTAAATCAGCATTTTTTTCCCGATGCTCCCCTAAAATACGCTGCTGTTCCATGGCTGCCCCCACCGTCTCAATCAACAAATCCGCATCGATGGGTTTGGTGAGAAATTCAAATGCCCCATTTTTAAAAGCCCGGCGACACAAGTCGATGTTGCCGTGCCCGGTCATAATAATCACCGGTATTTCCAGCCCATACTGTTGGCACTCTTCCAACAAGGTCATCCCGGTTTTTCCTGGCATTCGGATATCCAGTAACAGGCAGCCCGCTAAAGTGCTTAATTCCCCCATTTGCTGTTGGAAATCCAGTACGCTGCTATACGTTTCAGTTTGCCAACCAACGGTACCTAATAATGCGCTAAGCGAGCAACGAATGGCCTCATCGTCGTCAATTAGATAAATACGCTGTTCCATTAATCAAACCTCATGCGGATTAAGAGGAAGCCATACGGTAAAGCGCGCTCCCTGCCCCTCAATATTCTCTACTTTGATATGACCATTGAGACGCTGTACCAAGGTCTCCGTTAGCGTCATTCCCAAGCCTAACCCATCCACTCGGGTGGTATAAAAAGGCATAAATACTTCCTGTAGTGCCTGTTCGGAGAGTCCCGAGCCTCCATCCGTTATCGTTAGCGTAATGCCTGTACCTGATTGCCAGGCATTGACCTCTACCCAGCCGGAAGCCATTGATAGTTGAGCCTGAATAGCATTGGTTAAGATATTATGCAGAATTTGCTCAACCCCGATAGGGTCAGCCAGTAACTCAGGTAACGTTTCGGACATCCGATTCACAATCGTGATTTTTCCACTCCGCAGCTCTTTCTCCAACAGCATAACTACCCGTAACCAAATCTGATTAAGCTGAACCGGCTGTAACGCCGCCTCATCATGGGTCAATTTTTGCCGCAGCTGTTGCAATAAGGCGTTAATCCGTTTGATCTGTACCACGCTGGCATCAAGTAATGGCGGTACGCCCTGAGTCTGCTGTTGCTGAATTAAGCGTACGGCAGCCTCGTTATAGCTTAACGCTGCCGTTAACGGTTGATTAAGCTCATGGATAATCCCGGCTGTAATTTCTCCCATGGCATTTAAACGGGTTAATTCAGAAAAATGAGCACGTAAGTTGGCAATATCATGCTGATGTTTATTGGCTCGATATTTATTAATAAAATAAACCATAACCGCCCAAAACAATGAGGATATCAAGATCATTAGCCAAGGTAAGTCCCCCCAATTAGGGTTATTCCCGACGGATAAATTAAACGGTTGTGATTGACTGACTAACGTTTTATTCCATTGCCAATAAGCATTTGATTTGTCAGCGCCCTTTTCGATCAGGGGAACGCCATCCCAGCTTAAACTGACCTGCTGAAAATACTGAGTTTGTGGCAAGTCGGCGATGAGCGTATTAATATCAATGAGTAACGAAAAACGCGGTGCGTTCAGCCAATAAGTGCCATGACCAGCAGGTGCCAGCGTCTTCTCCGGCCGAATGTCTGAATGTTGCTGCCAGCGTAAAATCTGTGGAAACTGCTGCTGGATCCGTTCAAAACTGCTGGAGGCTGACATCAGAGAAAGAATAGCATCATGCTGAGAGAGTTTTACCGCGATATCACGATAAAGAATGCGGAATTCCGCGCTTTGTTCTTCATACTGTTGTTGCAAAGCATAGATACCCCATCCGCAGCCTGAGATAATTGATAAAACTAGCCAGATGACGATCTTCTGCATAATGATTCCATGTAATCATTGAATTGATGTGAATATATCGCCTAACGTTCCCGCTATTCTTGGTACTAAACCGTACGACGCCCCTCTTTTAAAGCCGCCACTATAGCAGTAGAAAACTCAGCTAACCGAGTTTCTCATGTCAGAAAAAGGAAAAATAATTCAGTATCAGACTAAAGCTAAAAATCCGATCCGGCAATATTAAGCGCTATACTGCTTCTTATTTTTTCTTATCTCACGACGTTAAGGAAAGTTTATGGCCAATTTATCCTCTGCCTTTGTCATTCTAAATGGTAAAGGGGCTAATCACCCCGATGTTCGTATGGCTATCAAACACTATAGAAAAAAGGGATACCCGCTGGAAGTCAGAGTGACCTGGGAATATGGTGATGTTGCCCGCTACGTTAATGAAGCTTGCAATTGTGGCTCATCGCTGATTATTGCCGGAGGCGGCGATGGCACAGTGAATGAGGTTGCCAGCGCGATCGCTAGCCTAAAACAAGCGATAAAACCCCGTCTGGCTATTTTACCCTTGGGAACTGCAAATGACTTCGCCACCTCCTGTCATATTCCGCTGAAGCCAATATCCGCATTAGAACTGGCACTAACGACGACCGCAATCCCCATTGATATCGCGGTGGTGAATGAACGACATTTCTTTATTAATATGGCCACCGGTGGATTTGGCACTAAAATCACCACGGAGACGCCAGCAAAGCTAAAAGCGGCTCTGGGTGGTTTTTCCTATCTGCTACACGGTATTGCTCAAGCAAACACATTAAAACCGGAGAGTTGTACAATCACGTCAGATGATTTCAACTGGAGCGGCGAAGCGCTGGTAATTGGTATTGGCAATGGCCGCCAGGCTGGAGGCGGTCACGCTATCTGCCCCGAAGCAAAAATTAACGATGGTCGATTACAGCTAACCATCTTAATGAATGATGAATCTTTACCAGCCCTGCTATCCAGCCTGATTGACGGTAAGAACAGTAACCACATTATTGAAAAATCACTCTCTCATCTGAATATTTCATCTTCACAGGAGATGATACTCAATCTGGATGGCGAACCACTAAAGGGCAACAGCTTTGCCATTAAAATCCTTCCCTCAGCGATTCTCTGCCATCTACCTGAAAACTGCCCGTTATTGACACAATAAGATTATTTGGTGACATCGTCACGTAATCGAGCCAACACTAACTTAAAGCACTCATCAACCAAAGGCGTTGATGAGCTTTGTGTGGCCCGCATTAGAGCAATTGACCGATTCATCTGAGGCTGTTGCAACGTTAAAACCACCAATTCAGGATCGCACAGCGTGGTGGTATACAGTCGGGGTAAAATCGCCACCGCCAGCTTAGAACGCACTAACCCGTATAGCGTCTCCAAAAAATCCACGTGGTAGTAAGCCTTTAGCGGCAAGCGATGGGTTTCCGCCATAGAGGCAACCATTCTGCTGATGTTTCCTTTGGAAAATAAGGCAATATGACGCGCTACCAGCATACGCCAGGGAATATGCTGTGACTCAGCTAACGGATCGTCCTTACGAGTAATC
Organism: Pragia fontium DSM 5563 = ATCC 49100; assembly: GCF_900112475.1. Lineage (GTDB taxonomy): Bacteria > Pseudomonadota > Gammaproteobacteria > Enterobacterales > Enterobacteriaceae > Pragia > Pragia fontium. Next base: position 140,670 of record NZ_FOLW01000006.1, read on the forward strand.
GCCACAAATTCATCTTCCAATAACGGATAAATTTCAAGCGTGCCGGGAACGCTACTATCCAAGGCCCCGATACCAAAATCCAATGCCCCAGATTCCAGCCCGGTTAACAACCCATCATTGGTCCGATCGTGGAACTCAACCCGCAACGTTGGAAACTGCTCGGCAATCAGCTCCGGAATCGAGGGGAAAATTAATGAACTCACTGAAGGTACCAACCCTATCTTGACCGTTCCATCACCACCCTCGACCACAATACGCTGAATATCATCAAATGCGCTATGGGCAATATTCAGCAGTCGCTCTGCATGGGGAAGTATCGCCACCCCTAATTCCGTTAATGTAAGCGCCTGAGCCGTACGGTGAACCACCTTCCCACCCAGCACAGTTTCAATATGACGAATGGCGCTGCTTAACGCCGGTTGGCTAATCGCCAACTGATTAGCCGTATCGGTAAAATGGCGCAGCGAAGCCAGCGTAACGAAATATTGAATTTGTTTTAGTGATAAAGCCGGCAAACGACGCCAGGGTTCAGCCATAGTAACAACCTCGGATAATAAGCCGATAAAAGATAATCATGGTTTAGAAAAAGGAAAACGTTTGCTTTACTATAATTTTTAGTTATAGCCCTATAAATTTATTCACCTGTGCAAACGCTGCCAACCCCCCTACATTACCAGAATACTGCGATTACAGGATGCTTTATGTGTACTTCAAACACCCCTAAACAAACACCAGTTCGCCGCCGAGCGGTCAATGCAGCACTGGGACAGGCTCCTTTTGATCTACTACTGATTAACGGTCAAATTGTCGATATGGTAACCGGAGAAATCCGTCAGGTCGATGTGGGAATCGTCGACCATCTGATTGCCAGCGTTCATCCGCGCGGACAGTTTTCTCAGGCTGAGCAGATTCACGATCTGAACAATCAATTTCTCAGCCCCGGACTGATTGATACCCATGTTCATCTGGAAAGCTCTCACCTTCCAGCCGATCGCTACGCTGAAATCGTAGTTGCTCAAGGTACCACCACCGTATTTTGGGATCCCCATGAATTAGCCAATGTACTCGGCCTCGACGGTGTGCGTTATGCTATTGAGTCCAGCCGAGATCTGCCGTTACGTGTCATCTGTGCAGCACCATCCAGCGTTCCGTCTACGCCAGGACTGGAAATGTCTGGGGCTGATTTTCGCGGTGACGAAATGAACACCATGCTGAGCTGGCCTGAAGTCGCTGGTGTGGCCGAAGTAATGGATATGCACGGCGTTCTGCACGGCAGCGATCGAATGATCGAGATTCTGGAAGCCGGTTTAGCCAGCGGTAAAATTATTGAAGGCCATGCCCGCGGACTCAGCGGTGAACGATTACAGGCCTATCTGGCCGCCGGGGTCACCTCCGATCATGAGTTAACTTCCGCCGCTGACGCACTGGAAAAACTCAGAGCCGGTTTAACGTTAGAAATTCGGGGTTCCCACCCTTACCTGCTACCAGAAATTGTTGAAGCCCTAAAAAGCCTGCCTCATTTATCTTCACAAATAGTTCTGTGTACCGATGATGTTTCACCAGACATGCTATTAGAAAATGGTGGCATCCTTCAGTTAGTTCGCCTACTGGTCAGCCATGGCTTGCCGGTTACCGATACATTAAGGATGGCGACGCTCAACGGTGCAATTCGACTACAGCGTCCTGATTTAGGCTTAATTGCTGCCGGAAGAACCGCTGATTTAGTGGTTTTTGACAGTTTAGAGACGCTGGAACCCAAGGCCGTCTATGTGCAAGGTAAACACGTTGCAGCAGAACGACGCATGTTGGTACCGGTAAAGGCCAATGCGAGCGTATCAGCACCGCGAGATACTATCCGTTTAACGCCTCGTTGCCAGCAGGACTTTGAGTTAAGCATTCCTAATGTAACTCATGGTAAAGCCCGCTTAAGAATCATTAAAGGTGCCCGTTTTACTCAATGGAGCGAAATCACCGTTGATGTCAGAAACGGTATCGCCGTTCTGCCCGCAGGCTATAGCATGATCTATGTTCAGCATCGTCATGGTAAACACCAGTTAGCGGGACAACTTGCCATTCTGGAAGATTGGGGAGAAATGAAAGGCGCGATTGCGACTACCTATTCTCACGACTCCCACAATTTAGTGGTTATCGGTCGTACCCCAGACGATATGATGTTAGCGGCCAATACCTTAATTGCCAGCGGCGGTGGTATGGTGCTGACGCAAAACGGCAGCATTCTGTCCCATGTTGCCATGCCTATCGCCGGTATGCTCTCGGATGCCGAACCGGCCATCTTAGCCAGAGACTTTAAAGCCCTGCGCGATCTCAGTGCTCAGGTAGCTGAATGGCAACCACCTTATCGGGTATTTAAAGCGATTGAAGGTACCTGTTTGGCCTGCAACGCCGGACCTCATTTGACCGATCTTGGCTTAACCGATGGTTCAACTCGCGAAATTGTTGAACCACTGATTGAGGCATGGTCAACGGAAACTGATTAATCCTGTACTGAAATAACGATAACAGCATGAATTAATGCTGACATAACAAACTCTTTGAATCATAGGTAAAGCATGTCACACACAACAAAGGATGGAATATTGCAGCGCGTTTTTAAACTCAACGAGCGCAATACCAATGTTAAAACTGAAACGCTGGCAGGGATCACCGGATTTCTGGCCGCCGCTTATTTATTAGTGGTTATTCCTGGCTTACTGGCTGCCGGTGGTATGGATAAAGGTGCGGTCACCACTGGTACCATCTTGGTTTTTGTTTTCAGTTCATTATTAATGGCTTTTTACGGTAACCTACCGTTTATCGTCGGACCTGGTATCGGTGGTTCGGTATTAGTCGGCATTACCTTAGCCAGTAATGACGGGATTGGCTGGCAAATTGGTCTGGGAATAGCCTGCTGGTCAGGTGTATTATTCTTTGTGCTCACGGTTTTTGGCTTGCGGGAGGTGGTAACCCGCTCGGTTCCACAGTCAATCAAGCTGGGACTAACCGCTTCAATCGGCCTGTTTGTCGCCGTGCTTGGCTTCCGTAATGCGGGTTTGGTTCTGGCTAATGCCAAGAACAATTCCTTCATGCTGGGTGATTTTACCTCTCCTGGTGCTTTGATTGCCCTACTCGGCTTGATGATTGCTATTGGTCTACAGGCTCGTCGTTTTCCCGGCGCTATATTATGGGCGATTCTGATTGCGACCCTTGTGGGTATTCCATTTGGCGTCACCAAAGTACCCGAAAACATCTTTGCGATGCCACATTCTCTGGAGCCGGTATTAGGCCACGTTGATTTAATCGGTGCGTTAAATATTGCTTTCCTGCCCTATCTGTTTGTGTTTTTCGCTTCTGAGTTTTTCTCCACCATGGGAACCACGCTGGCAGTAGGCGGTAAAGCTGGATTATTAGATGAACACGGCAATATGAAACATATAAACCGTCCGTTTATCGTTGACTCCATTGCTGCAGCACTGGGTCCCGTGGTTGGTATTCCCGCGGCGACTGCGTTAATTGAGTCATCCGCCAGTGCCGAAGCCGGTGGTAAAACTGGTCTTACCGCACTGGCTGCCGCGGTCATGTTTTTACTGATGTTACTGTTTACCCCTATTGCACTGATGATTCCTAAAGAAGCCACCGCTCCGGCATTGATTCTTATCGGCCTGAGTATGTTCAGCGGCTTACGTAAAGTCGATCTGGATAATTTCACCGAAGGGTTACCGGTGTTGATGATGGTGATGATCACGCTGATTGCCAACAGTTTTGGTACAGGTATTGCCGGCGGCCTACTGTTCTATATCGTGATTAAGTTGGTTGCTGGTAAATGGCGGGAAATTCCATTCAGCCTGTATATTTTGGCGGTTCCATTAGCTTATTACTTCACCACGTTGGTAAAACACTAACGATAAAAAAACGGGCGCTAAATTAGCGCCCGTTTTATCTGATTCAATAAAGCTGATTATTTCGCGTCAGCCAAATCCTTCGGCATTCCACCCTGCATATTCTGCCAAATTGCGCCGCTGGCTTTACCATAGTGGCGAACACAATCCATCACCTGATCGTGCAGCTTATCCTGACAAATATCAGAAAGCTTGCGATAGAAATTAATCGCCAACTGACGGGCTTCTGGATTAGAGAAATAATAGCGTCCAACGCGCATGTACAACCCTCTAATCCCATTGAGAATCAAACCATAAATCGGGTTTCCGGAAGCAAACGCCAAACCGCGAAAAATATTATAGTCGAGCTCAGTAAAGGTTTCTGAACCCTCATCAAACTTTTCAGCCTGAGCTAACACTTCCTGCGCTTTTTCTGGATTTTGACGAACTGCCGCACGAATAAAGATCGAAGCGATATTCGTTCTAACGGCCAACAGGTTATCAATAAGCTGCGGCACGCTATCGTGATCCAATCGAGCCAACGTTTCTAGCAGGCTTAGGCTGGAAGTTTCCCAAAAGTTATTCACTTTAGTAGGCTTGCCGTGCTGAATGGTTAACCAGCCATCACGAGCTAAACGTTGTAATACTTCGCGTAAAGTTGTACGGGTTACCCCAATTAATTCAGATAGTTCCCGTTCTGCAGGAAGGATAGAGCCAGGAGGAAAACGATTATTCCAAATACTCTCTATCAAATACTCTTCCGCAAATCCTGCCGGACTCTGCGCCTTGATCACCATAAAAGTGTTATTCCATTAGGGTACATAAATAATTATTCATTGCGCGCATCATATCAGATGCGTCTGGTTGGTTATAGCATCAAGCCATATTGATTAGAGGAAACTGTGGTTTATGTTGCAAAAATAACGAATTTCTAGCGTTAAAAGTTTTTCTTAATCAAATTAATAAACAGTAGAACAAGAATTTTAGCGCAAATAGGTCAAATCTGGCTCAGAAAATGCATTTCAAAGATGGCATAGCGATAAAACTAGTTTAAACTAATCAACACTGGCGATCGCTGATACATATTAAAGTGAATGAATCATGTTACGTTTTTTAAATAGCTGTTCAAAAGGAAGAAGTGCTTGGCTGCTACTCGCTCTGAGCGTCATTGTATTAGAATCTATTGCCCTTTATTTCCAGCACGTCATGCTACTAAAACCCTGCGTACTCTGCATTTATGAACGCTGTGCGTTGTTTGGTATTCTTGGCGCTGCATTAATTGGCCTTATCTCTCCATCTTCAACGCTGCTTCGTTATGCCGCTTTAGGGCTCTGGTTATACAGCACCATTGAAGGTCTGATGCTGACGTGGAAACATACCATGATCCAGCTTTACCCTTCTCCAGCGAATATTTGCGATATTTTCGTAAACTTTCCAACCTGGCTACCCCTTGATAAGTGGATGCCGGCGGTGTTTATGGCCAATGGTGACTGCTCAGAAAAACAGTGGGCGTTTTTATCATTAGAAATGCCGCAGTGGTTGCTGATTATTTTCGCCATCAATCTGGTGCTGGTTTTACTGGTTATTATTGCTCAGTTTGTAAAACCTAAAAGACGCTTCTTCTCTTAATAAGAGATGATTACCTAAATAAAAACGGCATCTTTAAGATGCCGTTTTTATTTGCCGAATTTACCCACCACTATTTTATTCACACGCTTTTTACTGTTCAGTGCGGTAAATAAAGAATCCATGGTTATTGGTGTCTTCCCCTTATATCAGGGATTGGTAGCTCATCGTCTTTACTGGTGGGGTATGGGGTTAAGCGCGACTTAACAAAAAAAAAATTTCATTATTATTATTAATTTGTTGATACACCAATCATATGTAATTGTGGCTTGTGCAGCGTCCATAACTTCTCTGCATCCATTAATATAATAAAAACTCGTTATACCAAGATGTTATCCCCCGCCAGTCGGGGGTATTTTTTATCCTGTTATTCACTCCCTCATCTTATTAGTGCTACATAACCACTTTAGTTCTGATGACTTTCCCCTGCCAACGCTAAACTTGCTCAAACAATAATTTTGATATTGTTTATCAAATTATATGACTTACCTTTCGTTATCAGAACAATTACATTGAGGTCTCTATTGATGAGTACCATTGAAAAGGAGTTTTTCTTGAAACATATCATTGCTATATGCGCCCTGCTTTCTCTCTCTTTTGCTTCACACGCCAAAATTGTGAATAACAATAATCCTGAAGGATTTAAAGCATTCAAAATGGACTACGCTGAAATGACCGATATTGCTAATCCCAATAAACTAGCATGGCGTGTTTTTTACGATAAACCCTCTACCGGTAAAGATCACCTATGGTTTGATGCGGTGAAACAAGGGGATTTAGACACAGTTAAAGCGATGCTGGCGGCCGGACAAGATATCGAAGCAAAAGATACCGGCAGCCTCGATCAAACTGCGTTGGGCTGGGCCGCCTTTATCGGTTATGACGATATGGTGGACTATCTGATTGCTCAGAAAGCCAACCTATGGGCCACCGATAAAGGTGACGTCTATAACACGTTAAAATCTGCTGTATTGGGGAAAAATACCAAAGTGGTAGAAAAGATTTATACCCTGCTAAAAGACCAAGTTAATATTAACGATCAAACGTTAGAAGACGATGGTGAAACGCTGGTTATGGTTGCTGCCAGCAATAACCGCATTGAAACGGTAAAATACCTGATCGGTATCGGCGCTAACGTGAATATCTCAACCACCACACAAGATAAAAGCTTAAATTCTTATGACCAAAGCCCATTAACTTATGCTTGTAAGCGTGATTTAAAAGAGATGCAGCAGCTATTAATTGCTCATGGTGCTGTTAACCATCGAACTAAATTAGCGGCCTGTGACTAATATGAAGTGAACAAGATAGAGACTCGAGTTACATTTATTTGATTTTTTATTCACTGTGTGCAGCTATCACTCAATAATTTAACTCATGAGATACAATAGTTAGGCTAACTAGTAAATATGACAGTTACAACGCTTTAGCTATTTCGTTAATATTAACTCGCTATAAATTGTTGCGTTCTATTATGTGTTAGTTCTTTTGCCCTGCCTCTGTGGGGCTTTTTTGTGCCTGAAAAAGTAATGGAAAGGAAATACATACCTATATCATGGTTAATTGAACGCAAGTTTCATACTACTCTCTAGATATGTTAGAACATTATCCTTTTATAGTATTCATACTCGGATACTCTTGCTATCAACCCACTTAAATCAATCAGTACAGCTAAAATGTAGAAGATAATTCCCATAGCTAGATTCAAAAATATACTCATCATATAAAGAACCGTACCAGATTGGTGGAGCCGTAATGAGCCTATAAACTTTAAAATTATCCATTATCTCAAAGAGCATGTCATAAAAGCCGTTCATTATGGACATTCGGGTATTCTTATGTAGACTGTCAAGATCCTCATGCTCAAAAAACCAACGTCCCGCAGTTACTTCTACGTCATCAAAGTTCACTATTTCAAGATTTGGATGCCAATACTCAGGCGGGAATGATTCCGTTAATGATTTGTGATATTTATTAATTGAATCAAGTAGCGACTTACCATCTTCTAGCTTGACTATGTAATAATCGGAAACTCGATCGCAGTCATGATTGATTAACTCAAGTAGATGTAAGTATCCGTTTATTTTCTCAACATATTTATCCATGATTTCTTTTACACATATCTATAGAGCAGTATATGAAACGTAGAATGAGATTTAGCAAAATAGTACTAATTTTCACTGACACGAATAGAGCATACATCAATCCAAACAATCTACCGCATTTATGAAAAATAGATGAGGGAATGCCCCCGATACCCCGACAATAAATGGATAATTAATAGGTTTATAAACTCAATTAATTATCTAGCCCAACCGGGCTTATTCAATATATGGTCCTGCCAGTCAACCACTTCGCTTTCCGGTACCGCTATATGGCGAACCGTGATTCTGGCAGCATGCATCGCTGATTTAGAACCCACCAGCAACGGATGCCATTCAGGTAATGACTGACCTTCTGCTATCAAACGATAAGCACAGGTTGGTGGTAGCCAGCTAAAGGTCGGTAAATTATCTCTGGTCAGCTTTATACAATCCTCTTCCAGTTCGAAGCGGCGATCGTAATTACGGCACTGACAGCTTTTAATATTCAGCTGATCGCAGGCAACGTTAGTGAAATAGATTTCATCGGTATCTTCATCCATCAGCTTATTCAGACAACACTGACCACACCCATCACACAGCGACTCCCATTCATCATCGGTCATTTCAGATAAAGTTTTTTGCTGCCAAAAAGGGGTCTGACTCATTACGCTATTCCACTCATTACTATAAAAAACAAGGCCTATCTAAAATCAAACGCCTGTAACAGTGAGGTTACAGGCGTCAACGATAATAGATGATATAAATTGATTATAACACGCGACTGCTAATTTCTTTACCATTAAGGGAAACGGTGAAACGATCGCCATGTTCTATCGGCCCTACGCCGGATGGTGTACCAGTTAAAATGATATCTCCCGGCCGCAACGTAAAGAACCGACTCATATAGGCGATCAACGGTAAAATTGGCGTGATCATCTCTTTCGTATTGCCGCTTTGACGGATTTCATCGTTAATGGTTAGCGATAAAGTGGCCTGTTGAGCATCCCCAAACTGCCCTACCGGAATAAAACCCGATATCGGGCAAGCGCCATCAAATGCCTTGGCTTTTTCCCATGGTTCGCCCGCTTTTTTGCATTCGGCTTGTAAATCACGCAGCGTTAAATCGATGGCAATACCGTAGCCTACAATGGCGTTTGCCACTCGGCCTTCATCCGCATTCTTTAACGGCAGACCGATCAAAACCGCCAGTTCAACCTCATAGTGAACTGAGCCAAACCCGTCAGGAATGGCGATTGGCTGAGTAATATCACAAAGCGAAGTTTCAGGTTTGATGAATAATAACGGCTGTTTTGGCGCATTATCCCCCATCTCTTTAATATGATCAGAATAATTCTTACCTACGCAGACAACTTTACTTACCGGTAACTCTAATAAGTCACCCTGCCAGTCCCGATGTTGATACATATGTTTACTACTCCTTCACATAACCATGATCTGGTTCAGTCGGTTTACGGACTTATTATTTACCCGGCAGCGATGCAACGCTAACCTGATATTATCGTCCAACTATGATCTCAACATCATATCACTGTACCAATAATGAAAACTTAGATTCACCGCTTAGTTTTGTATAACTTTATCCGCTAATGTGCCAATACTAATGGCAAAATAGGTAGAACGATTCCAATGCATGATGGTGCGGAAGTTATTAAACACCAAAAAGGTTCTGCCCTCAGCGTCATCAGGCTGAATAATCCATGCTCGCTGACCGGTAGGAACTTTCTTCGATAGTTTAATCCCTAACGTCTTCCATTCCCCAACCGTCTTGGATTTTTCATCTTCCAACCCAATCCACTCACGATTAAACTTTTTCGAAATGCGAACTTCCTGACCCCAACTCTCTTTATTATTCCACCCTTCAGTGGCTAAATAGTTGGCCGTTGAAGCAAACACATCATCCAAATTATTCCAGATATCAATCCGACCATCGCCATCACCGTCCATGCCATAGGTAATAAAGGATGTTGGCATAAACTGGCATTGCCCCATAGCGCCAGCCCACGAGCCTTTAAGTTGATCGGCGGTGATATGCTTCTGCTGCAAAATTTGTAGGGCAGCCATCAGTTGTTTTGTGAAGAACGCTTCTCTACGTCCCTCAAAAGCCAACGTTGACATGGCTGAAATAATATCCTCTTTCCCCTGCATCTTGCCGAAGTTACTTTCCATTCCCCATAGAGCAACAATATAGTTAGCCGGAACCCCGGATCGTTCACTGGCTCGACTTAGCTTATCCTGGTTAGCATGGTACATCTGACGAGCTCTTTGCACCTTTTTATGAGGGAGAACCCGTCGTAGGTAATCGTCCAACGTTATCTTTTTCTCTAACTGATTCTGATCGGACTGGATCACCCGATTGAGAAAATAAACATTGGCAAACGCCTGATCAATTGTTTGCTGGTCAATACCTTGCGCCAGAGCTTTAGCTTTTAATTTTTCGATATAAGCAGGAAACTGGGATTCGTCATTAGGCACAACGTCTATCACCGGAACTGGCGCTACCGGCAATTCGGTCAAAACAGTTTCAGCTCCGATAACGTTACCAGAACCCCCAACCAACACCGCTGCGCCCATTAACCAAGCCATTATTGATAATTTCACTACGTCCATCCTGAAGCATATTTACTTTAAAAAGTTAAACGGCAATATCTATATTTACCCCACGCATTAATCTTCTGTTGACCAACCATATTCTTCAGGTTGTTGCAGCAAACTCTCTATCGGCGGTGGCACCTGTAAATAAAAGCCCTTCTCGGTTAAATCCTGCTTCACCCGTACGATATCCGCTGATGCCAGACGCTCTCGGCTATCGAGCGACAGCGTCATCACAAAAATCGGTTTACCAAAATTAGCCATTAACTCTTCTGGTACTTTGGAGAAATCATCCTGCTTTTCTATATAAATATAGGTCTGATCGCGCTTATTACTTCGATAAATTGCACACAACATATGTCATTACGCTCTAATTAATTTATTCATTGACTTGCCTAGATATGCCGCTAACTATAACATGCAGTATCCGTTCGTGTATTTTACAATATTGAACTTTAAAGCAGTGCTTTGACGTTAGTTAGAGCCAAAATTGAGTCAGGATAGATGTCACAATCGCCAATTGAATTAAAAGGCAGTAGTTTTACTCTGTCAGTTGTTCATTTAAATCATTCAGAACCTGAAGTTATTCGTGAAGCTTTAACCGAAAAAGTAAAGCAGGCACCGGCGTTTTTACAAAACGCCCCAGTGGTTCTGAACGTTGCTACTCTACCTTCCGATGCTGATTGGTTACAAATCCAACGCGCCGTATCGGATGCAGGTTTACGTGTGGTTGGCGTAAGTGGTTTTCAGAATGACGAGCAAAAGCTTTCCATTCAATTGGCTGGCTTACCGTTATTGACGGAAGGAAAAGCGCCGAAATCACCAAAATCTGCGCCTATTGTGGCACCGCCGCCAGTCGTGAAAACACGAATTATCAGTACGCCTATCCGTACCGGTCAGCAGATTTATGCCCGCGATTGCGACCTCATCGTCACCAGCCATGTTAGTGCCGGTGCCGAGCTGATTGCCGACGGTAATATTCATGTCTATGGCATGATGCGCGGTCGTGCCCTTGCTGGAGCCAGCGGTGACGCTAGTTGTCAGGTATTTTGTACCCAGCTTGCAGCTGAATTGGTATCAATTGCCGGTCAATATTGGTTAAGTGACCGGATACCAGCTACATTTTATGAGCACAGCGCCCGTCTGTTTTTGAAAGATAATATTTTAACCATTGAATCATTAAATTAAGCCTTTTTTACAAGGAACACGCTATGGCACGTATTATTGTTGTTACTTCCGGTAAGGGAGGCGTTGGTAAGACTACCTCCAGCGCTGCCATTGCTACTGGTTTAGCACAAAGAGGTAAAAAGACCGTTGTTATCGATTTCGATATCGGTTTACGTAATCTTGATCTGATCATGGGCTGTGAGCGCCGTGTCGTTTATGATTTTGTAAACGTTATTCAAGGTGATGCCACGCTAAATCAAGCACTGATCAAAGATAAACGTACAGATAACCTCTATATTCTGCCTGCGTCTCAAACCCGTGACAAAGATGCGCTAACCAAAGAAGGCGTCGCCAAAGTACTCGAAGATTTAAACGAGATGGGATACGACTTTGTTGTCTGTGACTCTCCTGCTGGTATTGAGAGTGGCGCCCTGATGGCGCTTTACTTTGCTGATGAAGCCATTATTACCACTAACCCTGAAGTTTCATCGGTTCGCGACTCTGACCGTATTCTTGGCATTCTGGCTTCCAAGTCCAGACGCGCAGAAAATGGCGAAGATCCGATCAGAGAACATCTGTTGGTAACGCGTTATAACCCTGGCCGCGTAACTCGTGGTGATATGTTAAGCGTAGAAGACGTGGTCGAGATTCTACGTATTCCATTGGTTGGTGTGATTCCTGAAAGTCCATCGGTTTTACGGGCATCTAACCAAGGTGAACCGGTCATTCTTGATACCGAATCCGATGCAGGCGTAGCCTATTCCGATACCATCGATCGCCTTCTTGGCGAAGAGAAACCATTCCGCTTCCTAACGGAAGAAAAGAAAGGTTTATTAAAGCGACTGTTCGGGGGATAACGCATCATGGCACTGTTAGATTTCTTTCTGTCCCGCAAAAAGGCAACAGCCAATATTGCCAAGGAGCGGCTGCAAATTATCGTTGCCGAACGCCGTCGCGGAGACAGCGAACCTCACTATTTGCCACAACTGAAAAGAGATATTCTTGAAGTTATCTGCAAATATGTACAAATCGATCCTGAAATGGTCAGCGTTCAGTTGGAGCAAAAAGGAGATGATATCTCCGTGTTAGAACTTAACGTTACCCTGCCGGAAAATGAAGAGCCGCCGAAGCGCTAAATAACCGCTTCCTGGTAAAAGTAACGGCAGTCTGGTCCCCGGTAACAGTAAATATTTTTACTGTTACCGGAAATCGGGATAAAACAGAACAATAACAAATCAGAATCCACCAACCTCGTCCGACAAATACCCCCCATACCTATAAATAACACGCACAGAAACCTGCCGATAAATATCAGCAGGCAGAATATAACGCGTGGGAAACAGTATTTTTTATCGTTGGCGATATTAAAAATTATTCAACAATCAATTTGATTTGGCTTTTCTGGCTATCATTTCAATTTCTACTTCGGCCCCCAAAGGCAAGCCCAGTACTGCGATGCAGGTTCGAGCTGGATAAGGCGCAGAAAAATATTTTTTATATTCTTCATTCATTTCTGAGAAATTTTCCATATCCGTCAGATAAACGTTAACCTTTACAACATCGCTCTCACTCAAGCCAGCCGCTTTAAGCAACGCCAATAAATTTTTAAAACATTGAGCCGTTTGCTTTTGAATGTCATCTGCATAAGCAACGCCTGCTTCAGAATTCATGGCCGTTTGCCCGGCAAAATAGACCAACTCTCCAGCGTCAACAGCATTGGAATAAGGCCCCGAGGCAACAATTTCTGGCGAATCGTAGACAATTCTTGGCATACTCTATACTCCTTATCGGATTAACTTGATCAATGGTAAACTTCAGTCTAACCGATAGTGGCATAAGGGCCGTAGCAAGACTATTAGTATTATTTTACTAATCAAGCATAAATATGTAATACCAATGTATCTTAAACGTTACTTCTTAGATTATTTATCATTAAATCTTCCACTTCACATAACTATAAAATGTTAGGCAATTAAATGAATGAGACATCATTCAGCTTAATAATATAAAAACATTTTTTTGTTAAAAAATTATTTTCGTTTTTTTGATGCTGTTCAAAAAAGTGATATTAATTCCTCGTATATTTTTATTTGTTTATTTATAAATAAAAGAGACTCATCAAAGTAAAAACAAGGAAAACTTTTCTCCTCATTGCCATACCTTAGCCCCTTTTACCATCGGGTCAGGGGCAATGGTTTGCTGTCGCTAAGTCAGCGTGGCTTCTAGCCCCAGGAGAATGACTGACCTCTAACTACCAGCGATTTAATATGATTGATTTTTAATACGAATAGTCGACTGATAAATATTTTAAACCTTTACGTAATCAGCAAATTAAATGAATCAGGGATGTTTAAATGCTCAATAAAAATTTTCAGCCACCATTAGAAAATAATATTCATATCAACAATACTAGCAATAATGAACAATTGCTAAATGTTGCTTTTCATTTTTCTCCTGTCGGCTTACTCGTCGTTGCTAAAATAAGAACAATCAGTTTTTACAATAAAGCCTTCGCTGATATGTTTGGCTATGAGTCTGATGAACTTATCGATCGATCATTAGATTGCTTATACCCTTCTCTTACGGAATTCGAGCATACCGGCAATCGAGCCGCAGCAGTTATGCGTGAAACAGGTTTGTACAGTGATGAGCGCATCATGCGCCATAAAACAGGACGTTTATTTTGGTGTTATGCCTCAGGGCAGGCAATCGACAAAGCCGATCCACTCCAATCTGCCACTTGGGTTTTTCAAGACATATCATTACGTCGGCCAGTGTCCAGAGAATTGACTGTACGTGAACGTGAAGTTGCTCAATTTCTCGTGCTGGGTCAATCCAGCAAAGAAATTGGCAGGCAACTTGGTATCAGTCAACGCACGGTAGAAGCGCATAAAGAAAGGTTAATGCAGAAGCTGTCCGCGAAATCTACGGGCGAACTTGTCGCCAAGCTTATTGGTCGATATCTTTAACGCCGTGATATCCCCCACATATCACAATCAGAGCTGGAATACGCCTATTCCAAGTCATTTTGTACCGGTAAACCATCCAGAATATAGAGATGTGTATACGCAGAACGAAATCTATACGTTATGATTTCTTGATATTCTTGTGAGTAATAAAAATCTTTAGCGACGTTAACAGAGCTAAACTCCAGTATAATAACGCGCGGCACATTTCTTCCGCCCTCAAGAACCTCTGGCACATTAGTGGAAACTAAAAATCGTGCCTCATACTTTTTCAAAATTGGCTCAACTCGGCTCATGTAATCTTTATAAAAAACCTCAGAATCAAGCACCCTCAACTCAGCAAAAAGATATCCTCGTTTAATCATAACTCTCCCTATGCATAGATATGATGCAAAAATATGTAGTCAACCTTCAAATACCGATCGCATTATTAAATGAAGAAAGCCTTCTGCCTCATCAGCTATTGATTACAGAAGGCGTACATCCGACAGGATTATGCAAATTTGCCGATACCCTCCGGCGGATTACAGGGAACGGTTTCCATTTTCGCGGGTACCGACATTTCAAATAACTCCAGATCCTCAGAGATGGCCGTTTCGTTATGTTTTAGACCGGGTGGAATAAAGAGCGACTCGCCAGCACCCACTCGAATAGTCCTTCCGTCTTCGAACTGAAGATCAATCCAGCCTCGCAGGGTATAGATAAAATGAACATCGCAGATGTGGTAATGCCATCCCGTTTGCTGCATGACGCCTGTTGCCATTGTCACTTGAGCTCTTACCTGCCCCTCCGTAGCATCTGTCAGACCAAGCTCTCGATACTTAAAAAATGCCCGGCGCCCAGGTACGAAAGGTGCTGTCTCAGGTGTAGCATAAGTCAGTTTTTTGAGTAGTTCCGCTGGGGACTTCGGTTGCAGTGATGAATTCGAAGAATCTAGACTACTTTTCATTGTATTCCTCCGGTTTACATAAATATGACTATCTGGTTGATGGCGTGTAAATCCCCCCATCATCGGACGATGATCAACACCTCGGTACAACTCGCTTTTATGATTTATAAAGCGTTCTTGATTAAATGGCATGGCTATAACCTCATACCCATCCAGTTATGTAATAAACCGCGATGACAACAAACACCGCAATCGTTTTAATTATCGTGATACCAAAGATCTCTTTATATGACTGTCGGTGAGTAAGTCCTGTGACAGCCAGCATGGTAATAACGCCACCATTGTGAGGAAGCGTATCCATTCCACCACTTGCCATAGCAACAACCCGGTGCAAAACGTCTAGTGGTATCTGCGCTGCTTGCGTAGCAAGAATAAATTGGTCGCCCATTGCCGCTAATGCAATGCTGAGTCCCCCGGAAGCGGAACCGGTCACCGCCGCCAGCGTAGTCACCGATACTGCCGCATTCACCAACGGATCGGGAATGTATTGTAATGCACTGCCCACCATCAGAAATCCTGGCAACACGGCAATCACACTGCCGAAACCATATTCAGATGCAGTATTCAATGCCGCCATCGATGCGCCTGAAATCGCTGTTTTAGAACCGGCAGTAAAACGTTTACTCACTGGTTTATAAGCCGTCAGAATGACAAACAGAATCCCGCACAGCAGCGCCCCCTCGACGGCCCAGATGGCTGAGACGCTGGCGATTGACCCCGTTATTGGCGTATGAATACCCCGTAAAACCTCATTGGTAACGTTATAAGAGTTGCCATACCATTGCGGTATGAAAACCGTTAATAAATAATTCACCACACCAACTAATAACAGCGGTGCTATTGCTAACAACGGATGGGGTAATTTAGAAACCTCAACTTTCTCTGGTTCATTGTCGTTATTCTTGCCATAACCTTCGCCGGTTTTTATTGCCGTGCGTCGTCGTATTTCAAGATAAACCAATCCTGTGGTTAAAACGAAAAGAGAGCCCGCTATGCCCAGTACTGGCGCGGCTAACGATGTCGTATTAAAAAAGGTGGTGGGAATGATATTTTGGATTTGTGGCGTACCAGGCAATGCATCCATGGTAAAAGAGAACGACCCCAGAGCGAGTGCGCCCGGCATGAGTCGCTTTGGGATATTACTTTGCCGATAAAGTTCTGCGGCAAATGGATAGACCGTAAAAACGACAACAAAGACCGAAACACCACCGTAAGTCATCAGCGCACACGCAGCGACGATAATGATATTGGCTCTTGATAGTCCAAAAGATCGAATAACCGCAGCGACAATCGCCGACGAAAAACCCGATATTTCAATAACCTTGCCAAACAGCGCCCCCAAAACGAATACCGGAAGATATAACTTCATAAAAGTCATCATCTTCTCCATAAAAACGCCAGAGAAGACCGGCACGACAGCGGATGCATCCGTTAATAACACAGCCCCGAGTGCCGCAATGGGCGCGAAAAGTATCACGCTATACCCTCGATAGGCCATAACCATGAGAAATGCTAATGCTGACAACACTATGAATATAGGCATTTTATTATCATCTCTATAACAGACATTTTTTCTCCTCCCGGTTTTGGGCAAGAAATCGATATCCTACTCAGCACGTCTAGCTTATTTTTCCGGTTTTATTGACGCCCCCAGCAAGATAACCGCCATCAACCGGCATAAAGATGCCATTGATATAACGAGCATGATCGGATGCCAGAAAAAGAATGGCATTGGTCATTTCATCCAACGTACCTAACCGTCTGGCTGGAATCATCGAAGTGTAAGCATCGATGGTTTCTGTGGTATAACTTGCTGCGGTCATCGGGGTTAATACCGGGCCTGGAGCTATCGAATTGGCCGTCACGCCATATGGACCTAATTCCATGGCCAGTTGTCTGGTTAAACCCACCATCGCCGCCTTGGATGTCCCATAAGCAATCCGGCCAACCCCAGCCCGCTCCGCACTAACGGAAGCTACATTCACAATGTGTCCAGCGTTTGCCTTAACCATACTTCTTGCCGCCCGCTGAGCGCATATAAATGCCCCTGTGACATTCACCGCCATCACTTGCTGAAATTGTGCCAATGTATAATCAAGAAAAGCATTGATACCAATGATGCCAGCACTGTTTACCAAGACGTTCGTTGTTTCACCGTACCAAGCTTCAGCCTGTGAAAATGCAGCATCTACCGACTCAGCACTCGATACATCAAGTGAAATAGCGATGGCTTTACCACCTTTGCTCGTAATTTCATCCGCGACCTTTTTAGCATGGGTAAAATTAAGATCGGCGATAGCAACACGTGCCCCTTCAATCGCAAATGCTTGACTAACTGCCCCACCGATACCGGATCCGCCGCCAGTTACAAAGACCGTTTTATCGGGAAATCGCATACCGTAATCCTTTTATAAATTTAATGAATTAGCAGGCCGCAGTACTTATCAAATGATGAAAGTGGCACCCAGTGAGCATTTAACGGCCGAGATGTAACAAGGAAATAATTAACAATTAATTTTCTTTTCATTAACAACGCTTCGCTAATATCAGTCAGAAATCATGCCGTTTCTAGTCGTAAAATTACCTAATCAAATTGAGTTTCAGCGTGTGATAAAAATCCCGCCTATTGATATATAAAATGCCGATATGGAATGAATGCCTCCAATCGGAGGTGATGGTCGTTAAAAACGGAAAATTTCAAGCTGAAGTAACAAGTTGAGATGAAACGTTCTTATTAGACGATTTGAGTTTTACGAGAGGATTAACACGAAGCTTATAAACAATAAAAGTGAGCCATTAAATTCAGCCGCTTTGAACATGACCACCAAATAGTTAGCATCAATCTCAACGCGCTAACTATTTGGTGAAAGAAAAGAAAACAAATAACCCCTGCATTATTGACACCTAGATAACGTTCACCACTTCAGAATCACGCTTATCTAGGCATCATCTTTCTTCGCGTTATCCGTATAATTCGCCGCAATCTCCGCAGGAAGATTTTGCACCACCAGATTCTGTGGACTGGAGAGTTGCACCCCGGCAACCCGCAAACGCTTAAGAATATCAAACAACAAATCACTTTTGGTACGGCTAACAATACGCGGACTGCTGACGTATCCCGTTACGCTTAGCGTGATACCATCAGGCGTGAGCTGACTAAACGAAACTGACGGTGCGGGCATATCTTGAATGGATTCATGCTGGGTATACGCCTCCAGGAGAATATCCCTGACCTGCTCAGGATCGATATCCAACGGAAAGATCAACGGAATGGTTGCAACCCCTTGGGCATTGCCCATCGTAACGTTACGCACATTCTGAGAAATCAGTTGAGAGTTAGGTACAATCACCGTTGATTTATCGCTGAGCTGAATTTCAGTCGCCCTGACGTTAATACGGCGAATATCCCCTTCAACGCCACTTATACTGACTAAATCACCAACTTTTACCGGTCGTTCTGTTAATAAGATCAGGCCAGAAATAAAGTTCTTCACGATTTCTTGTAGGCCAAAACCAATACCGACGGATAATGCACTGACAATCCAGGCCAATTTATTCCACTCTATGCCCAATACGGACAAGGTAACCAGAATAACTAACACATAACCGATATTACTGAATAGCGTTACCAACGACATTCGCATGCCGGAGTCCATGGCAGTTTTCGGCAGGAACTTGGTATTCAACCAGCGTCGTGCCGTACGCAGAATGTATAGGCCAACCACTAAACAAATAACGGCATTCATCAAATTAGCCGGTACGATATTAATCTTGCCGAGACTATCGCTGCCCATAATTTCGATAACTTTATCGACAATCGTCATCGGCGTCGTTGAGCCATAGGTACCGTTAAACAAGGCAATAATTGCCAACAGTACCAGGATGGTTCTGCCAATAGCAGAAAACAGGATACTGGCCTGTTCTAAATAGCGACCATCCAGATTAAACGCTTGTTTAATCCATTTACCGCTGGCGTGGTGTTCAGAAAACAAGCTCTCACACAGATCGCCGGTTAGCTTAGTCGTTAAATACAGGCAGGATAATACAATGCTGAACCACACCACTTCATAGGTAAGAAAGCGGGCTAATGGAATATAACCGATCATTAATGCCAGTAATATCACCACCGAAACCACTGTAGCAGAGAGATAAATCAAACCCACAATGGTAGAACGAGATTCCACGGTCTCGTCCTGAGCCCTCAGTTTTTTACGTGCTTTATTAACCCGTAATGTGGCTGAGCCAAGCAATAGTCCAATTAACAACGAGGCAATACCGTTGCCGAAAATCGCCGTAGAGACGCTGCTACCGACTACGGAATTCATCTGCTCAATGGTACCAAAAAGCATCAATAAAATAGCCATTGCCGCTGGATAGCGACGAAGTGCATGAGCTAAAGGATCCGGCAGGTGCATCAGGCGCCATGATGGTCGTTGAATTGATAATAGCGCCCTGCCCAAACCCACAATCAAGGCTGAGAAAATGGTCAATCCCAGTAGCGCATCAACAAACCCTTGCATCAACGGCGTAAGCTGATAGTTACGGGCAAACACCAAATACATCAGGTTAGCGCCACCATAGATGGTCACCACCGTTCCCACTACCATGGCACAAGCCAGAAAACTGCGGCGTAGCCTGCCATCGGGAAATACCCGGGCACTGATCCACACCAATACATTTTCCATTAACCGTCGACTACAGAGCCAGATAGCAATAGAAAGTAGCGCCAGACTTAAGGAACCCCAAAAAACATCCGATTCCCAAGCGGCAGACCAGGTATCTTTCAGTTGTTGCCAAAAATCGTCAAATTTAAGCTGATCCTCCGGCAGAGGACTAAAAATAGGCGACCAAAAGCGAGAACTTAATATGCTACCCGCATCCAATGCCAGTTGAGTCTTCAAGGCATTCCGGCGTAACTCAATGATCTGTTTGGAAAGGTTAGCCGCATTACTCTTTAGCGTTTGAGCATAGTCCAGATTCTTCTCAATCTTCGCTTTCTCATTATTAAGGCTGTTACGTTTTTTGCTCACTTCAGCAGATTCGTCCAGCGCTCCCGGTTCGGGCGCTGGGCCAACTACCTCTAACTGAGTTTTTATCTGCGCCAAATTAGGTAATAAAATGGTGGTATATTCATCCGCCTTATTAGCTAACTCCGCTGCCTGATTATTTAATGCGCTAAGCTGACTATCTTTAGAAGCAGCAGAAACCTGCTGCTTTATCTCATTCAACTGCTGCTGTAGGTCTTCCAAATCGGCCGTCTTAACCGTTTTGTTCTCTTCAACGGCCGTTGTGGTGTCACTGTTCTTCCCAACAGTATTAGATTTATTGACCGCCATGCTTGCGGATGACCAACCAATAAGCAACATGGAAAAACAAAGTAGTAAGGTCCGTGAAAATTTGCGCATAATAAGTACAACCTCAAAGCCTAATCACATTCCATCGCTAAGTTATTTTCTTTATGATTTAATGGTCTTCTTCAAATCATCAACGCTAATTGACGCCACAATACTACCGGCTAGCGGCGTTTTCAGGACATGAGGTTTTATCTTACCCCACACCTGCATCTCACAAGGCTTACAGTCAAACTTTAACGTTAATACTTCATCGTTATGCACCAATTGCATCGGCGTCGCTCGACCTTTAACCCCTTGAACGCCTTTTGCCTGTTTCGGGCACAAATTAAAAGCAAAGCGTAAGCAGTGTTTGGTAATCATCACCGGAACATCGGATTTTTCCTGATGAGCTTCATAAGCGGCATCAATCAACTCTACGCCAAACTGCTGATAAAATTCACGAGCTTTATGATTATAAACGTTAGCCAAAAACGTTAGATGCGTCTCAGGATAAACCGGCGCCGGAACGGAAACAGGTCGACGCTCGGCACGCTGATAATTTTCTAAACGAGCAATGGTTAATGCATCAATGGCATTACGTCTTAACTGATTTAACTGAGCGCTGGGAATAAAATAAACCGTCGGTAAATCGATAGTCACCTTACTAGCGCGGTAGACTGTCTGCCCAAGCTTAGCAAGCCCGTCCTGCAGACTTTTCCGCGCCTTTTCGACCTGATTAGCCACTTCAAACCGCTCATTAAGTGACACTGTAACCATGACACCTTCTTCGCATGTTGCCTGAAGCTCCAGGCCTGAGGCCCCTTCGGTTAAATATAATTCAACATCAATACGGCGTTCGCTGGATGACTTCAATAATGCTTGTTGCCAAACATGATCTAAATTGCGGCTTAGCGGATGGTTCGGCCTTAATTTACTAAACTCACTTAACATTTCATTCGGGTAAACGCGATAACGCAGGCTATCAACCTTCTCCACTTTACTGGCGCGAAAGCCAACAATTTCACGCTTAATCAAAACGTTCAACCCATCACCGTTACTTAGCGATTCAGTAACCTGAACATCGAGATATTTATCCGCCACTTTCAGCACTTCTCCTATCGGTAATCCGACAAATTTTGGAGAATCAAAAGCACCAATATCTATTTTTCGTTGATTAACAAAATAGTCGGTACTGCCGCGATGGAACGTTTTTTGCGGATCGGGAGTAAAATAGTGTGTTGTTTTACCGCTGGCAGCGCGAGATAAATCCGGGCGCTGCTCTAAAATAAGATCGAGCTGCTGGCGATAATAGGCGGTAATGTTTTTCACATAGCCCATATCTTTGTAACGCCCTTCAATTTTAAATGAACGTACGCCAACATCAATTAAGGCAGACAAATTAGCCGACTGATCGTTATCTTTCATCGATAACAAATGCTTGTCATAGGCAACCACGCCCCCTTTATCATCCTTTAAGGTATAAGGCAGACGGCAAGCTTGGGAACAGTCACCACGGTTAGCACTTCGACCAGTTTGCGCATGAGAAATATAGCATTGACCAGAAAATGCGACACACAAAGCCCCATGAATAAAGAATTCAATAGATGCATCCACATTTTGTTTGATTTGTCCTATCTGCTCCAGACTCAGTTCTCTGGCTAAAACCAACTGGGAAAAACCAACCTCCGACAGGAATTTAGCTTTCTCTACCGTCCGGATGTCTGTCTGAGTACTGGCATGGAGATCGATGGGCGGAATATCCAGCTGTAGAATGCCCATATCTTGTACAATCAGCGCATCAACACCGGCCTCATAGAGCTGGCTGATCAACTTCCTCGCTGGTTCAAGTTCATCATCATGCAAAATGGTATTCAGAGTAACAAATACTTTAACGTAGTAATGATGGGCAAACGTGACTAAATCAGCAATATCTCTGAGACTGTTCCCCGCGTTATGCCTGGCGCCAAAACTGGGGCCACCAATATAAACAGCGTCCGCACCGTGCAAAATAGCCTCACGAGCAATTTCTACATCACGAGCCGGGCTAAGTAATTCAATTTGATTGTCTAAAAGTCTCATATTCACTGATTTATATTATTGTTAATCGGAATTGCTACACGTTTGCAATGGATACCGGTCTAAACATGGCTAAAACTAAACCATTAATATTCAACCAATTTTTAACTGGTGAATAGACCATGATTCACGATTGCGTATTGTACCTTAGATTTGATTATTCTCGCATTGTCAGATTGATAGCGGAATATTTTGTCAGGAATCATTTCCTATTGAAGGGGATACTGCCCAGAGAGGGAAAACGCCATATGTTTAATTGATTAAAATAACCACACTGATACACCAAATCATGCTCAAGAGAAATAGCTGAAGAAAAACACCTATCCAGCTATCCTCTTCAGCTCCTCCCCAAAATACGACATCGCATAAATATACAAATAAACGTTCCTGATAAATGATATTCAGGCAAAATGATAATGCTTAATATGCGTCACTTTCCATTGAAATCAGATAAAGATAGCGATCAACGACCACTGGATTAACTCCCAGATTTCGACAAATTTCTGCCCTGGTTTTTCCCTCATCGTACATGGACTCGACCTGACGTAGAATCTTCCCTTCGTGCCCCTGATAAATATAGTTAATCTGAAATGTTCGTTTACAGTTTGAACAAAAATACCTTTGTAACCCAGAACGAGCTTTTCCGTGTCTACGAACACAGTTTCTCTCGCTACAATGATGACATATAATCAGACGACTTTTCATTTCAATACCTCCATATATCTCACGCCCTGAAAAGCGATAGCAACGGCTGTACGCATTTTCTGCCTTAAGTGGCATTTTGGAACACAACGATTAACCGATTGTGCCAATTTGTTTCAGACAGGATAAATCTGTTGATAAATCAATTCCTTTTCCTGTCACAAAACAAAACTTCATTATTTTTCAAAACTTCACTTTTTATTGATTAAGTGGACTGTTTTTGATGGTAGACACGTTCAGCTGACCTAAACTTGAAGCTAACGCAAGCCGGGCCAAGTGCCAGTCCACCATGGTATTTACATTATTCATTTGCGCTTCTGACAGGTCGTTTTGCGTATTGAGTAATTCTAAGATGCTACCGACGCCAGATTGATAACGACCACGAGCAATGTCATACGCTTTACGTGATGACGCGACTAATTCACTCATATTTGTTAGATTATTTTGCGCGGTTGTTAATCGTTGATAGGTTTGCCATACCTGTAGCGCAATATCTTGCCGAGTTTGAGCTAACTGATTCTTTGTCAGCTCAACTTTATTTTGCGCTGTCCTTACTGCGTTATACTGGCTAAAACCGCTAAATAGAGGAACTTTGACGTTAACCCCCATATACAGCTCTTCGGTATCATAGCCAGGACCGTATTTAAGGCGATCGTTGCCCCAACGGGAGGTAAAATAGACCGAGGGTAGAAAGCCCCTCTTTGCCACATCAAGCTCTTTCTCTGAAACCCTTATCTGTTCTTTCGCCGACAACAACTGTGGATGTTGATTCAACGCCTTCTCAATCAGTTGATTAATATCATTAAGAGAGCGCTGAGAAGGCACCGTTAAACCACGTTGGAAACTAATGTCTTTAGTAATATTTTTCCCCAACACTGAGGCCAGAGCACCCATCGCATTGCGCACATCACCTTCCGCTTTAATACGATAGTTTGTGGCTGATAAGGCGGCGTTTTTAGCCTGTAATTCATCCGCTAATACACCAATTCCCGCTTCACGCTTAGCCTTGGTAACCTGTAGGCTCTTATAAGCGATCAGTTCGATATCTCGGGCAGCGTCCAAATAAGCTTCAGCAGCGATAACGGAAAAGTATTTCTGAGCAGAATCCAGAACCACATCCTGTAAATCAGATAGCGATAAAAACTCTACGGCTATTAATTCACTTTTCGCGCGGTCTACGCTAGCTTCTCGCTGGCCAAAATCGAATAAAAGCCAACTCAGCTCCAAGGTGTGTGCCCAGGACTCCTTTTTAATATCAATATCTTGCCCTTCAACCTTAGTCGTGTTGTCGGTATGATTAAAAGATGAAGTCAGATCTACCGTCGGCATATAACCGGCATAACTACCGTCTTTGGCAATTTGATAATGGCGTAAATTCAGCCAGGTCGCCTTAGCTTTAGGGTCGTTACACATCGCTAACACAACGACCTCATAAAAGCTCAGCTTGTTCTTACTCGCCGCGTTCGTCAGGCAAATATCCGGTTCCATTCCCTTCTTCACGGAGAAATCTTGTACTACCACCTGATTTTGAGCCGGCGGCGGCGTCAATGAGGTTGACTGAGATAATGACTGCTCGGGTTGCGATAATGGTGACTCCGTTGAGATCTCATTTGAACCTTGATAGGTCGATGAAACCTTGGTCCATGTTTTCCCCTCGGATTGCTGAGCAACCCTATTCGGATTGGCTTTAACTTCTCTCAGATATTGTGTTGCATCCGGCAATTCCTTAAGGGAGGTTTCGCTTTGCGGTATGGATACAGCTCGACTCTCCCCGGTTGATACCGGTCTTGATGTTGCAATATCATCAATGAAATTGTGTACATTGTTTACTGCGCTACTGGCAGTTCCAACCGGAAACAGGACTGAATAAATCAGGCTGGCAAGAAGTATCTTTTTCAATTAATTACCCTCCTCTGCTACCGGCTCGGCGGTTTGGAAAAGCTCAGCCGGTGTCAGCTCCTGTCCTACGGTTCCATTTTCAATCACAATAATTCGATCGACCATAGCCAAGGTTTGTGGACGATGAGCAATAACTAAACGGGTAATGGCTAATTGACTAACGGACTGGTTAACCAACTGTTCAAGTTGAACGTCGAGATGACTGGTCGCCTCATCAAGAATGATGAGCTGAGGTTGCTTATACAACGCTCGGGCTAATAAGATTCGCTGTTTCTGACCACCGGATAAGGCAATCCCCATATCACCAACTAACGTGTTGTATTGCATAGGCATTTGTTCGATATCATGATGAATCGCCGCCATACAAGCACATTTAACCGCCAATTCATGATTAATGTTGTGATCAAAGAAGGTGATATTGTCCAGAATCGATCCAGCGAACAACACGTCATCCTGCAATACGGTGGCACTAAAACGTCTGAGGTTCGCAACCGTCAGGTTTCTAATGCTAACGCCGTCAATCAGTATTTCGCCGGAGTTTGGCTCCAGACTACCGATTAGCAGTTGGCTTAACGTTGTCTTACCGCAGCCGGAAGCGCCGGCTAGTGCTACACATTCCCCAGGTTCAATGGTGAATGACACATCATTAATCACCAATGGTTCATGTTCTGAATAGCGGAAACTGACGTTTTTAAACTCAATTCTCGGCGGTTTGGTTTGTGGGGCAACCTGCTTTTGTTCAATGGCATCTTCAGGTTCAGTGAGTACAATATCAGCCAAACGTTCGGTTTGAATACTCAACATCTTCAATTCAAAATATTTATCGATCAGGCTACTAATACGGCTACTGAACTGCCCTTTATACGACGTAAAAGCCATCAAAACCCCAACGGTAAATGTTTGGTCCATGACCATCACCGCCCCCAATCCTAAGACCACTAAGTTTTCAATCCCGAACAGTAATCCGTTCAATTGCTGATAATAAATCTGTAGTTTTTGTACTCGAACGCCGGAGTTAACCTGCCGGACCAACAAAGCCATCCAATCTGCAGTACGTTCCGCCTGACGTTGGAATAATTTGATGGTTCTGACGCCGCGTACCGTCTCTAAAAAGTGACTTTGCTGTTTGGCGCCATGGATAATTTGCTCCTCGGTTGCCATACGTAATGGCCGATACCAAAGGATCCGGCCAATAACATAAAACAGCATGGTGATCAGACAGATGGTTGCCAACATTGGGCTATAGATATACATCATGACCAACGTCACAATCGTCATCAGACCATCGAGAATAGCCACAAAGAACGATGACGATAGCGTAGATTGAATCGCATCAACCGAACCAAAACGGGAGACAATATCGCCCAAGTGACGCTTTTCAAAATAACTAATGGGAAGACGCATCAAATGCCGAAATACGCTATCACGCCATTGCACACTGATTGATGTTGAAATATACATCATCACCCACGCACGTACGGCGGAAGTCAACTGCTGAACCAGCATCATAAAACCAAAACCGACGATCAAGGTTAGCAACAGATTTTTATCATTCGAGACAATGACATAGTCAATAGTCCATTGAGTAAATAGCGGGGAGACAATACTAAATAGCTCAATCCCTAACGCCAGTATCAATACCTGAATAAAACTGCCTTTCAGACCGGTGATTTTGCCGATAAGATCCCTGAATCGAACGTGACGACGCTCCTCTTTGGCTTTAAATCCCTCATCTGGCCATAATTCTACCGCTACACCAGTAAACGACTTTGATACTTCAGAAAATGTCAGTTGGCGAACGCCAAATGCCGGATCGTGAATAATGCATTTATTACCTTTAATCGCTTTCAAGACAACGAAGTGAGAAAATTCCCAATGCAGTATGCATGGCAGCTTAAGCTTAGGAAGTTCGTCAAGCTCCAGTCTCAACGAACGACTGTTCAAATTTAGCTGCTTTGAAATATTCAATAATTGGCTAAGGTTGGCACCTTTTTGGGAAATACTGTATTTTCCCCGTAAGGTCGCCAAATCGATATTGTAATTATAATAGCCAGCTATCATGGCTAAACAGGCCAGTCCACATTCAGCAGACTCTGTCTGTATCAGAACTGGTAAGCGCTGACTGGTTAATCCAAAGTTAATTTTCTTAACAAAACTCATCCTTTATTCCCTATTCCTCTGGCTGTCAGTCAGCTGTTCTTTTTGTAATGCTTAACAAGGGTTCCAATACCCATTCATAAAGCCTTCTCTTATCCAGCGTAATATCCGCCTCGAGCTCCATCCCTGGTTGCAATGGCTTATCTTTTCCATATACCTTGACAAATTGTTGTTCCGGCTGAACGGTGATTTGATAAAGAGAAGCTTCATTGCTGATACTGGCTGTACTTTTCAGCTCATGCTGTAACAATGCCGTTTTAGAGATAGAGATAACTTTACCGCGATACTGGCCAAATTTTTGATAGGGATAAGGTTGATAGCGTAACCAAACTTCCGCACCTTCCTGAATAAACCCAACCGCATTACTTGGCGCATAAAGATGAACCAGTAGTCTGGATCCTTCTGGAATAATACTGACCATAGGTTTGCTGTTGTCGACAAACTGCCCCGTTTGAGCCACAGCCGCTGTGATCGTTCCCGACTGAGGAGCCTGAATAATGATTTCACGCTTAGCTTCACTTTCAGCCAGTTCTTGTTTTGTTGAAGAGATATTTCGTTCTATCTGAGACTGTTGTTTATCAAACTTCAGTAATAAACCGTCTAACTCTGACTGTCGCCCAGCCAGCTCTTTTTGAGCATTAATCTTTTCTCGCTCATAGCTACTCAGCGCACTCTGTTGTTGGAGTACCTCTTCTTTAACCCGCTCAAATTGTTCCAGAGAAATATACTCTTTTTTATAAATATCCTGATACTGCTGCTGACGTCGCTGCACTAACTGTAATATTTTTCTCTGATTAACAATTTGTTTGTCTAATGTATTCACTTGATTATTGAGCTGGTGAATATAGTTCTCGAGCAGTGATTTCTCCGCAGTAAACTGTTCGCGGTTTTTATCCAGATCTTCATTTAGAGAAGCCAAGCGAGACTGTATTTGTGTACTGATGGCCTGCTGTGTTCCACGATTGTTCGACGCTTCCCTTTCGCTGGAAATAATATAAAGAACGTCACCTTTATTAACCAACTCGCCTTCTTTGATCTTTTTATCCGTAACAACACCATACTGCTGGCTGTAAACCTTAATAACGCCTTTATCTGGCACCAATTGTCCCGTAACGGTTTGTTTTCGGGTATAGGAAAATAGTACGCAGAACACCACGATAAAAACGGTAGTGGTACAAACAAAAAAAGTAAAAAACTTCAGCGTTAAAGGTGTACTTAGCATCACGCTGCCAAGCCACTTTTGCTTTTCAGCCTGAAGAGCCTCCTGGCGAAATAGCCCCATAATCCCTCTTATCCTTAATAT
This sequence comes from Pragia fontium DSM 5563 = ATCC 49100, assembly GCF_900112475.1. Classification (GTDB taxonomy): domain Bacteria; phylum Pseudomonadota; class Gammaproteobacteria; order Enterobacterales; family Enterobacteriaceae; genus Pragia; species Pragia fontium. Next base: position 169,417 of record NZ_FOLW01000006.1, read on the forward strand.
TTATGGTATTGCATATGCTACTGAGTGAGATGATTGTTCCAGTAAACCAACAGGGATTAGCCTGTCTTTACTAACTCAACTACCCTCAGTTTTTCTCAAATTTAAAATAAAAAAATCACACGCTATCATCCGGTTATTAATTACCCCCCGGTATTTGACGGTGTAATCTCACTAACATCTAAATCATTATCTATTACATAACACTGAATTTTGCATAGACAGAATTAATAGCGTTTTATGTACAACGAAAAATATAACTTACTTCATATAAGAAGTTACTCATAAGAAATTAATAAAAACCTAATTACTTATTTGAAGTGGATACCAAAACATCACCCTTTATTAAAATAGACGCTATATTTTTTTGAGTGTATAACAACAGTGTAAATAAATGCAATGACAATTACTAACTTAAAAACATTTTACCTGACAAGCAATCTTATTATAAAGTGACTCTTAATAACTTAGAGAAATATGTCAATCTCAATCCTTCAAAAGTTACCATCAACCCTATATAAGTTATTTTCACTTACATAATAGTCGCGCCATGAAATTAATTAAAACGCATTCATTTTTAATCGATAAAAACAATGTTTAAAATTAACTCATTGATTTTACTTTAAAATAAAAAACAAAAAACCAAGAAGACACAGGTATCAAAGGAGTTCTAAAAAAAAATTAACAACACCACACCACCACATAAGTATAACTTTGTTTTTATAAATGAAATCTAAATTATTATAAATCAGTACTTATTTTCATATAAAAACAGCAACATATCTTTTCTTTAAATTTGCATTATATATTTTTTTTGTTAAATTTGACTCGCACATAAATAAGCATATGAAGCCGAATGAGGAGGGAGTGGATTTGTTAGATTGAAAAATTTGACATTAATGCATTTAAACAAAATATAGAAAGTTACACTGTTAATGGAAACTATTAGCTGGTAATCCCCTTAAATTAAATATTTATCTTTAAAGCTAATTTTACACCTCAAATATAGGTTATGGATATGAAACTATACGTACAAAAAGCAGGGCAAGCTGTACAAGAAATGCCGTTGGATCTATCAACAAGCATTAGCGCAAACCCAGGCACTCGTTTATTTGTTGAAGGCAATAATGGCAACATCGCCAACATGTCTCGTTCTGGATCACAATTAGTGATTCATACCACAGACGGCAAAGTCATTAATGTTGATAACTTTTTCGGCCCAGCCGATCAGGCAATGAGTTCTATCACTATCGATAACGATCCTCAATCAGGCTTACCGGAAAAACAAATTGTTCTGGGTGATGAGCGTCTTTATGCTGATGGTAGCGAAGTTATTGCCTATACCCCAGAGCAATTAAAAGACGTTATCTCCGGTTGGGATTACTATGAACTACGTGGCGAAGAAGGCGCAGTCGCTGAAGATGGTGATGATAATACCGGTTTATTTGTTGCATTAGGTTTAGGTGCTGCAGGCGTCGCAGGTCTTATCGCTTTAGCCGTTGACCACAACAAAGATTCATCCTCTGGCTCTCGCGGTCCAAATCCAAGCGACGCGGGTGATGCAACGACTCTGACGATTAATCGTTCAAATGGTTCGAGCCTGTCTGGCGCAAGTGATGCGAAAAATACCACGGTTTATATTGATGTAAACAGCGATGGTCAGCATGACTTTACCGCGACAACAGATGCAAATGGCAACTGGACTTTCCCTGCACCAATCACTATTCCTGATGGGGCAACGGTTACTGTTTGGGTTCTAAACAAATCAGGCGAAAAAGTACTGGTTAAAACCATTATTGACGCAACTGCACCTGATTCTGAATCCATGGTCGTTTCTCAGGATCTCAACGTTATTACTGGTAAAACCGAGCCTGGTGCAGTAATCAAGTTAGACGTAGATGGTGACGGTAAAACTGATTATGAAGTGAAAGCCGATGATAAAGGCAACTACAAAATCACTCTGGCCGATGGCACCGCATTAATTCCTGGCACCAGCGTCATCAGCATGGCGGATGACTTAGGTAACACAGCAAAAATCACTGTTCCTGTCACAACCAAAGCCACCATTATTGGTATGAGTGACGGTGAAAACGCCATCGATATCTCTGCTACCACTGAGATTACCTCACCAACTATCCATGGTCTGGGAACCCCAGGTTCTGTGGTAAACGTGATGGATGGTGATAAAGTTGTTGGCACCACCACCGTAGGCAAAGATGGTAATTGGTCAGTTAAAGTTGAAAATTTACCTGTTGGTAAGCATGATTTTGACGTTAGTACTGTGATTACGGCACCAGTTACTGATTCAACCAAAACCGCTGATATCACTTTCGAACAAAAACCTTACAATATGTCTGTCATTACGGCTGACATTCGTGGAGTCGAAACTGATAACGAGGTTGACGCACCAATTTCTATCACCCGTGCCCTGCCTAACGGCGGCTATCTGGTAGCTTATCCAGAAACCGAAGCACCGGGTTCTAAGTTCTATGATATTAAAGTTAAAATCTTTGATGCTCAGGGTGCGCTGGTTAATGAAATGACTCTGGGTGACAAAAATGTTGCCGATGGTTACAGCAGAGCAACTGCCCAACAATTCCTGAGTAACTTTGATGTTGCTGTATCACCTGTTGATGGCGCAATTACCGTGCTTTACGCCAAGAATGGTGACGCAACCAGCTATACCGGTCATGATGTGGTATTTGAGCGTTTCACCGCTGAAGGTACGCCAATTACCAACGGCCCACAGATGGTTAAAGCACATAATGATATCGGCGGAATGAATGGCTTCCTGAAAGAATGGCTGCCGGACAACGTTGCTGACTTCATTACCAATACTTTATCAGGCATCGTTAACCCAATTGCTGACTTCCTGACCAGCGCTCTGAAAACCATTGATTTCCTGCATATCCTTCCGGATACAGACTTCAAAGCAATGGTTGATGGCTTCGTGAATACCCTGACCAACCACATTGCTACCGCACTTATCGGTCAAGGTGCACATAGCACCTCTATTATTCAAATGGAAGATGGTAGCGTTGTCTTTACCGGCAGCAACAACCGTGAACCTCTTGATTTAGAAAATATCGTCGATAACCTAGATGTTTCTGGCCTGGTGAGAGAATTCTGTAGTGCTTTAGGTTTAAAAGGCATTCCAATCGTCGGTTCTCTGATCGATACCATCGTTGAAGGTATTCTGAAGCTGGCTGTTGAACCGATCGAGTCTATCGTTGATAAAGTACTGAGCTTCTTCGATTTCAACCTGTTAGAAGCGGGTACCAACCTGTATAGCATGCGCTATGCTGAAGATGCTAACGGTAATCTGGTCAAGGTAAGTGACAATCTGGAAACCCCACATGACATCTTGTTAGGTGGCTTCCTGTCTGAAAATGGCTATATCACCACCAACAATGGCGTATTCGACAAAGTTTGTAACTTCCTGTTTGGAACTAACCCAGGTAGTGACAGCCAAGGCTTAGCCGGTTCAGATATCGGTGGCGGTCAATACGCGGTCGTATGGCAGCAGGGATGTAAAGACTGGTCTCTGGATCAATTCCTGAAGAATCCAATCGATCTGAAACTGTCTGTTGTTGACTTCAAAACTGGCAAGATCGTTCTGGATGGCGTTACCCTAAATACCAATGCACCTAAAGGTTCCGCTGACGTTGCACCTAAGATTGTTGCTCTGGATGACGGTACTTTCGCTGTTTCATGGGCACGCATTTCTGGCGGCGACAAAGGTGACTTACTGTTACAACGCTTCCAAATCGTAAATAATAAGTTAGTACCGATTGATGCAGAGCCTACCGTAGTCAATACTACAACCGATGGTGCTCAAGGCGTTCTGATGAACACTTTGGTTGGCGCACACGACATCACTGTTCTGGAAAACGGAAACTATGTTGTCACTTGGGCCTCTATGACTACCGAAGGCGAGTCTCACGTTGTTTCTCGTGTTTTTGATATTTATGGTCAAGCAATCACGCCAGAAATCATTGTTGATAAAGGTGTTGACGATCCAGGTACGTGTTCACTGCCTTCAGTTGTTGCTTTGGCTGACGGTGGCTTTGCGGTTACCTGGTCTGAAGTATCAGATACCGGTGGCAACCTGTATAGCCGTACTTACAACAACGATGGTTCTATCCGTGGAACGGGTGAGCATGGTGATGTCACTAAGCCTGGCGAATATGTTGAAGGTAACTATGAATCGGCTGTCGGTACCGAAGGTCACGATGTTATTGACGGACTGAAAGGTGTAACTAAAGTGAATGCCGGAGACGGTAACGATCACATTATGGTTATGTCTGACAAGTTCACTTCAATTGATGGCGGCAAAGGCTTTGATACCGTGTTCTTTGGTGATACCGAAGCGAAAACCATCGATTCAACAACCTTAAACAAACTGAGCAACATCGAGCAAATCGATTTAAATACCACTTCCGCCCTGACGCTGGATGTTAAGTATGACGATCTGGTTAAGCTAAACGATGAGAAGAAACTGTTTGTTAATGGTGATTCTGAAGACAAAGTTGATCTGGATTTAACCAGTTGGACTAACGTTGCTGTCGCTAACAAAAATGGCGTTGAATACAATCTGTATGTCTACGATAAAGACGAAGATGCACAGATCTGGGTTCAAAACGGTATTTCTGTAATGTAATTACCCCCCAAAGGGGCGGATTCTCGCCCCTTTATTAATTAATCATTATTACTTGATAGTTATTAATTAATAATTAGTTGTTTTATATAAATATGAAGGCAAAGGATTGGTTATGGAATTCTCTCCATGGAATGAATGCGTAACAATTATCGCTCGTGAGTTGGGCGTCAATGTTACGGTAAATAACTTACAGCACATTATTCAAAATGGCGGTAGTCATGATGAATTAATGACTCGCCTGGTTGACCATATTGGCTTGAAATGTAAGAAGTTAGACGAAAAACTGGAGCGTATACCATCACTACTCTTTCCGGTATTTGTACCGTTGAAAGATAATCAGGCTGTTGTGGTTTTCAGTATTAATGAAAATAAAACTGCAACCGTTTCATTTAATATCTCTCCGGATATTAAAACCCAGATAGATTTAGAAAAACTAGAATCTTTAAGAGACGGTGAACTTTGGCTCGTCTATAACAAAGAGCGAGCTAAAGATAAACGAATTGATGATTTTCTTAAGCCGTATAAAGAGAACTGGCTATTACAGTTGATCTCCAAAGATGCCAGATTTTATGGTCAAATCGCTCTTGGCGCTTTGTTTGGTAATATTCTTGCCCTGTCCAGCGCCCTCTTTTCTATGCAGGTTTATGACCGGGTTATTCCAGCTCAGTCATACTCAACATTATGGGTACTGTTTATCGGTGTAACCGTTGCTCTTCTGATGGATATGGGATTACGCCTGGCCCGTAGCCACTTAGCCGATGCCATCGGTAAAAAAACCGATATGTTTATGTCGGGCATGTTTTTCTCTCGCGCATTAAGAATTAAAAATGATGCCAGACCCAACTCCACTGGCGCTTTCGTGGCTCAGTTAAGAGAAATCGAGCATATTCGTGAACTATTAACCTCAACAACCGTTATTGCTATGGTTGATATGCCTTTTATTATTCTCTTCATTGGAGTTATCGCCTTTATCGGTGGCGAGTTAGCTTTTGCCCCACTACTGGCTATTCCACTGATTGTTATTCCGGGATTGATTGCCCAATGGCCTCTATCACGCCTTTCTCAACAAGGTATTCGTGAAAGCGCCATTCGCAACTCTATGCTGGTTGAAACCGTAGAAGGTCTCGAAGATATAAAAATTATGCAGGCAGAAGACCGTTTTCTTCGCACCTGGAATGAATGTAATACCACCACCGCCCAGATTTCTCTTGAACAGCGTCATTGGGCAAGCCTGATTACTAACTGGTGTCAGTTTGTTCAACAGCTGGTTTATATCAGCGTTATCGCGATTGGGGTTTATCTGGTCATTAATAACGATATCACTACCGGTACGTTAATTGCCTGTTCCATTCTCTCCAGTAGAACCGTAGCGCCATTAGGCCAATTAGCGCAGGTATTAACCCGCTGGCAGCATGCCAAAATGGCAAAAACTGGACTAGATGAATTCCTGAAAAAACCATTAGATCAAAAACCTTTTGATGAAACACTTCATACGGATTCGATCAAAGGTAACTTCAGCTTAAGAGATGTGAAATACCGCTTTAATCAAGAGTCTCCTATGGTGTTAAACATTAACAGCCTCAAGATTACCCCGGGAGAAAAAATCGCCATTTTAGGCTCTATTGGTGCAGGTAAATCAACTTTACTCCGTCTGGTATCCGGTATTGCCGAAGCAACTGAAGGTGAATTGCTGCTGGATGGGCTGGTGATGAAGGATATATCCAATAACGATATCCGCCGAGATGTTGCTTACCTTCCTCAAGGCGCACAGTTGTTCCACGGCACCATTCGCGAAAATCTGATCTTGGGTAAACCTCAGACCTCAATAGAGCAGATTGTTGAAGTACTCAATATTGCTGGCGCCGCCAGTTTATTAAAAACCGGTAAAGGGTTGGATTTATCGATTGCGGAAGGTGGTCGAGGATTATCCGGTGGGCAAAAGCAAACGCTCCTGTTGGCCAGAACGCTATTACGCAACTCCCCCATTCTATTTCTCGATGAACCGACTGCCAATATGGATGAAAAATTGGAAAACCACGTAGTGAATGCTTTAGGCAGTCATATAAAAGATAAAACTTTCATTATTGTCACTCACCGTCAGGCACCGCTCAAACTGGTCGATAGGATCATCGTGATGAGCCAGGGAAGCATTGTTCTTGATGGGCCACGAGATCAAGTCTTACAAAGACTGAAATCATCAAATTAACAGGGATGACAAAATGAGTTTTTTTAATAAAAAGAAAAGAATCGCCAATATTGGTGAACAAGAGATGGGTAAAAACACCACCATTATTTGGTTGATATTAATCACCTGTTTTGTCCTGATTGTTTGGGCTAACTTTGCCGAATTAGATGAAGTGACCAACGGTCAGGGAACCGTTGTTACCTGGAACCGCTCGCAGGTTATTCAGACCCGCGATGGCGGTGTGATCCGTGAATTGATGGTGCGTGAAGGCGATATCGTTACTGCTGGTCAACAACTGGCGATCCTGGATGCCACACGCTTTCAGGCGGGTTATAACGAAATTGGAGCTAAAGTAAAAGCCTTAGCGGTCAGCATAGCTCGCTTAACCGCTGAAATTAAAGATGAAAAAGGTAGACCCGATTTTGTCTTACTGTTACGTGAATATAACAGCGGCATTGAAGATAAAAACCTCAGTGATAAAGAACTGATGGATGAGAATAAAGTGCTTATCGATCATGAAATGTCCCTGCTGCTTTCTCGCCGCAGAAGTCTGGATGAAAATGTCTCGGGTTTACAGCGTAGCCTTAAGCTCACGCAAAACGAATTAAACCTTATCCGACCACTGGTTACCAAAGGTGCAGTAAGCCAAGTGGAAGAGCTACGTTTAAGACGTGAAGAAAACGAACTGAAAAATAAGGTCACGGAAGCACGAAATCACTATTTTGAACAAGCCAAAGAAGAATTGGTGAAAAAGAAAAATGAACTGGACTCTATCTATTTCCAACTGCTGCAACGAAAAGATCAGCTTGCTAGTACCATTATTGTCTCTCCGGTAAAAGGAATTGTAAAAGACGTTCAGGTAACGACCGTTGGTGGCGTACTTGAGCCTGGCGGTAAATTGATGGAAGTCGTTCCTTCAGAAGATCAGCTATTAATCGAAGTAAAAATCAATCCACGCGATATCGCTTTTATCCATCCGAACCAAAAAGCTATCGTGAAGGTTAGTGCTTATGAATCATCTATCTACGGCACCATGGATGCCACAGTAGAGCGTATCTCTCCAGATACCATTCAGGATCAGGTACGCCGTGAACAATATTACTACAAAGTTTTCGTACGAACAGAGCGTTCAGCGCTTGAAACACCAGACGGAAAGCTCCACGAAATTGTTCCAGGGATGTTGGCCACGGTAGATATTAAAACAGGGAAAAAGACGGTCTTCGATTACTTAATCAAGCCGCTAAATAAAGCCAAAGAAGCACTGAGGGAAAGATAAGTGACTAATTACAATAAAATAATGCTCACAATTGCGTTAACGTATTGCACAATGACAACCACGGAGCTAAGTGCTGAAACCATCAAGGAAACATTACAGATGGCCATTAACCGCTCTCCGACCATTAAATATCATACCGGGAGAATTGCTTCAGCGGAAAGTTCTATTGGTGAGGCCAGAAGCGGCTGGTTACCCAATGTTTCACTCAACGCAGGTAATGAACTAACCAAAACCAATAAAGATAATAATAACAATGACGACGGTAATACCTACTCACTAAAAGTTGAACAAAATATTTTCGACTTTGGTCGTACCGGCGATCGCGTTGATTACGCTGAGCATAACCGGACGTCAGAAGTTTACACCGCCTTCGATGAGGCGGAAGTGCTTTCGTCTAAGGTAGCCGAAATATATTTAAACATCCTTAAATACCAAGATCTTATTGATATAAACAAGAAAAATAGTATTGAACACCGAAATATCTTAACGCTGGCGGAAGCCAGAGCCAGCGGTGGTGTGGATAGTCGTGGAGACGTAGAACAAGTAGAAGTCCGCATAAAAGGTCTTGATGCTGAGTTATCCAACTACGAAGCTCAACTGAAAGCCGCTCAAGAAGACTATTTAATTCTTGTTGGCAAGCGCCCTTCTGGTCTAAGCGTGCCTGATGTAAAACAGCTGAAAAATAAGCTTAGCGGTCGAATGAAACAGCGAATCGCTAATTCTCCACGCGTAAAAGCAATAAAAGCCAACAAAGAAGCCGCAGCTTCTGAGTATGCTTACACCAGTAAAAGTTGGATGCCGGCATTAAGCGTGTCACTATCACAGGGAAAAACGACAACTTATGGTGAGAATGACACCTTAGTGATGCTAAATATTAACAGTAACGTTTTTGACGGTGGTGGTGCGATTTATCGTAGCCGCGGGGCTGCACAACGGGTAGAAAGTGCCCGCTGGAACATTGAGAAATCAATTGAAGACCTATCGACCAAAGTTTCACAAATGTATCAGGATGCACTCAGCCAGGAAAATCAGGCGAATATCTATGCTCAACGTATTATTCACTCTCAGGAAGTAAAAGAACTGTATCACGAGCAATACAAGGTAAATCGCCGTTCGGTCTTAGACGTACTCAACTCAGAGCAAGAATTTTTTCAAACCATGAGTAATAAAGTAAATGCTGAATTTAACTTTAGAATTCTTTTAATTCGGGTATTCTCTGAGCTCGGTGAAATAAATAATGCATTCAATATCAAGGTCAATTTTGATAAACAAAATGATGGAAATTTTGTCACTGACATGCTTGGATTTAATAATAGCCAAACCGAAAAACCTATAAACATCACTGAAAATCAGGCGCAGGTACAACACCCTGAAAATCAAAGAAAAATTGAATTAATTGAAACGTTAAGTGCTAAGGCGCCACTGGTTCAGGAAAAAAATATCGAAAAAAGAACCATTCTAGGCACCTCGATCATAGATAAAAGTGCAGTAAGCACCCCATCGAATGACGCGAGTTTAAAATACGAAACTAAAAACATTATTCATGAAAATAAGATCAACGACCTTGATAATCAACAACCGGTTAAAGAAATAGAGGATCCATTGCTCCTGATTGGAGTTAGAAGCAAATGATATTGATTTTAATGATATTAAATACATTTCATTAAATATCAATATGAATGATGATCGTGCGATGGCCGCTAAACAGTCTGTTCTAACTAAAGCGCCACAGGCAGGATTTTGGAAATCAGACACTTTCGACTTCGTTGTCAGGGAGAGCACTTTAATTATAACGGAGTCGATTGTGTTTACTGTCGTTTAGGACTGAACTTAAAGCTTTGGATTAAAAGTTACCGCCTAAACGAGAAAGCTGTCCCCTGTTAGTCGCTAAGGTGGCGAATATCCTGTGGACATTGAATTTTATAGATGATGCGTTGTATTACAGAAAACGCTTTCGTACACTGAATTTTCTGATAAGGACACTCGAGAATGTATAACGATTAAGATTAATACGTCATTACTGACAGAGCGGATTTATTGAGCGTTTTAATGGTTTTTTTTCATCGTAAGTTTTTAAATGTGTACTTGTTTAATTTATTAAGTCAGAACCGTGAAATGGTCTGATTTTGGCAACATGACTATAACGATGAAAAAGCACCCAAAAGCATAGAAATATGCCAAAGAAAACACCTGAAAAACTCTAATGACTTACTGTTCCAATAATTGGGGAGTGGATAATGAAAAATTATCTAATTGATAGCTTTTATGTTTGTTAATTAAATGAGATTAGGAAATATAAGTCATTAAAATGCTTCAGCATACTATTTTAGCAATAGCGCAGTCTCAATTAGCTATATATAAATCACTCAATCATCATTTTTTATGATGGATTTATCATGGTTATGAGATTTCATTGCATTCAACATAAGAATCATGAATGCGGTATTAAACAAACGATAGGCACTTAAAATGGACAAAGGCAAAATAAAGACGTTGATCGTCGATAATAATCAATTCGTATGTTTCGCTATCAGTGAAATATTAAAAAACACTGATTTTCTAGATATCGTAGGCGCCATTCACTCAACATCTGGTGTAGTGGATATGATAAAAAATCAGGATATACAGCTTGTCCTTATCAATATTGACTTAATCAATAAAGATAAACTGGTCAAAGAAATTCATGGTGAAAATGCATCGACTAAAATTATCGGGCTGACATCAGAAAATTCTAATTCTAATATCATCAACTCTCTGGATGTATCCATCGATGGTATCATTGATAAAACACATGATATTGAATCACTTACGCTAGTATCAAAGCTGGTTATGAATGGTTTCCAATGCATTCCTAAAAATAAGCTTTGTAACGATAAAGTCAGCAAAACCGCAACATTGACAAACCGTGAACGCGAAATTTTGCAATTCATCACTCAAGGTCTGTCTAACAAAGATATTGCTGAAAAATTAAATATCAGTAGCAAGACAGTTAGCGTTCATCGCTATAACATTATGTTTAAACTAGAAATCAAGAACTCTCTTGATCTGTTTAAGCTAGGTCATTTTTCGGTTTAACACACCTTCAGGGGAATACGTCCACATTCCCCTGAAAGCTTCAATGGATTGTTTGAATAACTCATCTTTGGGCGAAAATAGATTATCAACCATGTTTATTAATATGTTGCCAATAATATTCCCATCCTTTTCATATAATATGAAAATCAAGGTATTCCATCAACCGTTCAGCACAACGCAATTTAATATATCTTTAATGTAATATAGTGACGATTATTATATTAAAAAAGTATAATCGTATTGTCAGCATTTAACTCCACTATATTGCCAATCTTCTGATAACCTATGAAAAATTTAATTACGGCATACTGATAATGAACAATGTTGAATAAAATACCAATAGCACAAAACCGGTTACGAACAGTAAGACTTTCATTGTAAGTACCTCACCGCTTGAAAAACATCATATAGCAGGTATCACATTAAAAATATTCATTTAAAACGTGATAAATCATATTAAATAGCTTAGCTATCATCCGGTATTTTACCACTGAGTTGTGATGGAAATGTTAAGTTATAATGTTAAATTACAATGTAAATAAACAATAATCAGCATTTAACTTCAAAATAAAAACAATAATCGAAACTTAATAGGTATAAAACCTAAAGTGATTGCCTTTAAACATTAAACAACATTTTCACCTATTAGTGCGATTGATAATACCTTTCAATCGCACAATTTAATGCCATGAAGATAATAAATAGCAGGCTTAATAATAAAAAATGCAGCAAATATGCAGCGTTCTCTCCTGACAAACTGACACTACTACGCTTTAAAATAAATGATATTTAAAGCATATCTACATCAACGGATACGCTCAGTAGCGATAACGTATTCCCCTTTGTTTATGGTAGGCTATAGCCATCATTTTGACTGACTATCTTTACGCAATTTAAGCGGCGGTCTCTCCCCGTCTATCTCAAATCACCGCTTTTCAGGATATCCCCTATGATTTCTGTTTTTGGCCACCTTAATCCAGATAGTGATTCTATCTGTTGTAGCATCGTTGTGAGTGATTGGTTAAACGCAACAGGCAGAGCGGCAACAGCCTACCGACTGGGTGAACTTAACCCTGAAACGAATTTTTTACTTGCCGAAGCCCAATGCATTGCACCCGATTTACTGGAAAAAAATGTGGCCGAAGAAGACGTCTGGCTGGTTGACTTTAGTGACCTGGAACAAGGCCCAACTGGATTAAGTAAAAGCAACGTTATTGGCCTTATCGACCACCATCGCTTAGGTTCATTAATCACCGCTGAACCATTGGATGCTTGGATAAGAAAAGTGGGATGCTGTGCAACGTTAGTCTATGACATTGTGTCACAGACCGATGGATACCAATTAACCCCAGCTCACTCGTTGTTGCTATTAGGGGCTATTCTGAGTGATACCCTTGGTTTCCAATCACCCACGACAACAGCTCAAGACCGGTTAGCCGCCCAAAAATTAGCAGAGCTATCCCATGTCGATCTGCATGAATTCACCTTGCGCTTACTCAATGCTAAAACTGATATTAGCGGGCTCAGTATTCCTCGACTACTGCAAAAGGACGAGAAAAATTACGTCATTAACGACAAAAAGCTGATTCTGGCGCAAATTGAAATCAGTAGTTTTGCCGCTATTGAAGATAAAATTTCGGCGATCGCAGAAGAAATGGAAAAACGCGCTAAACATGAAGGCTTAGACTTCTACGTTCTGATGGTGACCTCGTTATCCACGTCGCAGAGCCAGATTTACTTTTCTGCTGACAATCCTATCAGTCAGACGCCTGTAACGTTCGATAACATGTTAAGCAGGAAAAAACAGTTGGTTCCCTGGCTAAATGAGGTATTAAACACATAAGCTACGTTGTCATTGCAGTTCTGATATCAGCCCCACCACTTTACTAGAATTTAGACTACACTATTTCCGATAACCTTCACTGACGGAGTAACAATGAAGAAACTGACCTTAAAAGATTTAACTGAAAGCCAGCTACAGCGAATCCACATGCAGCATGCACAAGCTAAACGCGAACTAGGTAGGGATCTGACCAACGGTGAGAAAGGTAAGATTAAAGATGAGATTATTGCTTTAATCATGAAGGAACAGGAAAAAGAAGATAAAAAAGCTCGCGCCGAAAAGAAAAAGCAGAAATATAAACCAAGTGATGAAACATTCGACTGGAGTAAGAAAAATCACTCCCGTGGTGTTCGCTGAGTATTCCCGCATAGAACAGGGGCTGATTCAGCCCCTACCAATAAGAAATAAAAATTCTACTGTTTTCATTTTGCTACTTTAAGGGTCTGGATATATTCGGCCAAATGTTTAATCTCATCATCACTAAGACGCATCTTCACCTTATTGCCTGCACCTTTAATTTTTCCATCTCGCCTTACGGTTAAGGCCTCAATAACTTGTGCCTCATCGAGAGTGGATAATGCTCTGGCTTTATTCAATGCGGTCTTTTCACCGTTTCTGCCGTGACAGGAAGCACAGCTCTGAGAGTAAAATCCCGCTGTCGTTTGAGCGCTAAGCGAAACACTATATAACAATCCACTTAGCAGCAAACTAACCCTTAGGGTTCTCATCAAATCGGTCACCGGCTTACCCTTTTGATTTATCAAAAATAGCTTTAAGCTGCGGTTCATTCATCATGCCGACATACTGAGCCAGTAACTTTCCTTCAGGGTCAATCAAGAATGATGTTGGCGTACCGATAACCTGATAGCGTTCCTGCGTAATCGCCATCTGATCGCGAACATTTGGGAAAGTGACTTGTCTATCTTGCAGCAGTGTCTGAATATTAGCCTCTTCCCGGTCGGTATTTATCCCGACAACGACGATGTTATCACGGTGAGACTGGCTCAACTTTTCTAGCGTTGGCATCTCGACCAGACAGCCACCACAGTTAGATGCCCAAAAATTAAGGTAGACATACTTCCCTTTCCACTGGGTTAATGACACTTGATTTCCCTGCAAATCATAAGCCGCTAATGTCGGAGCCGGTGCTCCCACGCTGGCTTTTTCTTCTTTACAGGCGCTAAGCAACAGCGTCGCGGCCAGCAGGAGAACTGTGCTTAATTTTCTGCCATCAATTAACATGTTCTACCTCATGATGATTAATTTCTTCACTCAAATATTTCCCATGTTGCAAACGTACAATTCGATCGGCAAACTTTCCCAATTCAGGATTATGCGTCACCATAACAATGGTTCGTCCCTGCTTATGCAAGTCTTCCAACAACCCCAGAACCAACTGTTCATTTTGTTCATCTAAATTACCCGTTGGCTCATCGGCAAAAATCACCGGGGGTTCATTAACCAACGCTCGGGCAATACAAACCCTCTGCTGTTCACCGCCGGAAAGCTGGCTAGGTAAGTGATCAACACGATGCGCTAGCCCAACTTGCTCAAGTACCTTACGTGCCGCCGCTTCATCCACCACACTATGATAATGCTGAGCCAGCATCACGTTTTCCAACGCCGTCAGGAACGGTATCAGGTGAAACTGTTGAAACACCAGACCAATCTTGTCGGCGCGGAAAGCCCGACGCCCTTCCTCATCTAATACGGCGGCATCCGTTCCATCAAGAATGACCTGTCCTTCACTGGCGGTATCCAGACAGGTCAAGATATTCATTAAGGTAGTTTTACCCGAACCTGATGCCCCCATGATGGCAATAAATTCACCGCGCTTTATCTGCAAGTTAATATCATCCAGTGCGATGACCTGATCGAAGCGCTTGTATAAATGACGAGTTTCAATCACCCAAGGTGATGGTTGCTCTTGCTCTGTCTGTTGCTGCATCACCTTTTATTCTCCTTTCAGAACTTTAGCGGGTTCAATCTTCACCGCCCGATAGGTTGGCAGAACGGCTGCAATCAGCGCCACCAACAATGATAAAACCAACGTCAACGGTATGACTTGTATACGCAAACCAATCGATGCAGAGAAAACCGTGTGTCCTAAAATCTGCGCCAGTATGTAACCCGCAATAATGCCAACCACCGTCGCAAACAGGGAGATAATCAGGGTTTCCGCTATGATTTGGCGCACGATATCGCTGCCCTTAGCTCCCAACGCTTTTTGTAGGGCAAACTCGCGCGAACGTTCGCTAACAATAGCCATCAGAGTGGTATTAACGCATAAGGTTGAAAGTACCAAAATCACCAAAGAAACCAGCCCCATCAACCCTTTAATCTTGTCTAATACCTGACCTTCTGACGCCGATACTTTACGTATTGGGCGAATCTCTAAGTCCGGATAAATTTTCTGTAATTGTTGAGCAAAGCGATCGACTTGCCCGTTCTCATTATTAACGCTGAATAATGCATGACTAATAACGTCCGATTGATTTAACCAACTCTGCGCTAACGGTAGGTTGACAATCAATAAGTTATCTGTGGCATCCCCAGCCTCAACAATGCCTTTAATCTGTAGGGATTTTTTCTGGTCACCATTAACCAGAACCACTGAATCCCCCACTTTTAACTCCAGACGGTTTGCCAGCTTATAGCCCATCATGGCATTACGGTCGTCGAAACTGACACCAATCCAGTTGCCGGTTACTTGCCAATAAGGAACAATTTGTTTCAGCGATTCAAACCAAACGCCCATCACCACAACTTTTTCCAACTCGGTACGAGCCATGCCATACAAATAGGGGCTGCCAGCATTAATCACCCCCTTGGGCGCATCATCAATAATTTGCTGATAGTCAGCCAACGGTATGGTATTTCCATGGCCAGGACCAATATAAAAGTTAGCGCCAAAAGTGCGTAATTCCTGACTCATTTTGGCGTTGATATCAAAATAAACCGCTGACATCGCGGTAACGATTGCCGCCCCAACCGCCAGTGCGGCAAAAACCACGACCACTCGCTGCATCCGTAAACGTAATGCGCGGAACACCAAACGCCAAAACATACTAAAGGTGGGATTAGCGGCCATATAGCACCTCTACCGGATACAGATAGGCAATGCGTCGCGCCGGGAACCAAGTGCCGATCAACGCAATCAATACTGAGAGCACCAATACACAAGGCACAACAATCCAGGCAAAACTTAGCGGTGCGCCAAAGAGCATAAAACCAATACCCTTGGCTAAGCCCCAACCAGCCAGACAACCGAGTAAACCGCCAATAATGCCGCTAATTGCCGCTTCCAGATAAAACAACAGCATGATTTGCCACTGTCTTGCGCCAAGGGCTTTCATCAGACCAATCTCTTTACTACGCTCCATGATATTGCTGGTCATCAGTGAGGCTATCCCCATCGCAGAGGCTAGCAACGCAGCCAATGTCACTACCGCCAGCAATAATTGAATTTTCTCAATCACAATACCTTCGGATGCTGCAACCTGCCAGATAGGTCGAACGCCGGAGCCAGAGATGGCTTCTTCTAATTGGTGCGCGATGGAAGACACATACGCCGTGCAATACCACAGGTCATATTCTTCCGCATCGAGAGATTCCAGATCGGCTCTGGCCTTACGCGATAGTTCATTTTCAGGTACGGTTAGCGCGGATACCCGAATAGCCTGTACTTTTGCCGGTAAACCAAGCAGCGTTTGTACCTGTACCAGCGGCATAACCAACTGCTGTTCTTCATCACCACCGCTGGCTAAAATACCGCTAATCGTGACGTCCAAACTGGCTTTTGCCCCTTTCAAATGAATGGTATCGCCAATTTTCCAGCCGGTTTGCTGTGCCAGTTGTTGACCTAACAAGGCTTGATGATATTTGCCAGTTTCATCCGGCCACTCTCCCGTCACCTGCCAATAGGTACTGATGATTTTCTGACCGGTGTGATAATTTTCTTCATCAGGCACGTTTACTTTTTGCTCAAAAAAAGTGCCTAACACTGGAATAACGCGTCCCTTAACGTTGACTTCACCGCTGAGCAACGGTGCAAAGCCCATAATATTATTACGCCAAAAGATATCCTTGATATTCGGGAGCTCCGCTTCATCAAGAAAATCTTGCCCGGCCAATGGGTTATTTTTCTCACCAAACAGTGATGGAAGCGTAGCTTGCCCGGCGGGTTCTATCAGGATATTCGCGCCGTAGGACTTCATCTCCCGCGCCATTTTATCGCCGATATCAATGGATACCGCCAACAGCGCAGAGACCAATCCAGCCGCCAGAAAAATGGTGATCACTGCCAACGATTTCTTGCGGATATTGCGTGCCCAAGACTGCCGTAACATGATCCATAACATGATTACTGCGCCTCCTTCACATACTTTTCAGGATTGTCCCGGAAAGCTTCATAATTAGCCGCATTAGCGAAGAAATAGGTTTTGCCGGCAAAATTATAGCGATGTTCAGCTTTGGTATTGGTGACCTTACTGCCATCAACCGGATCGCTTACCTGCAGTTCAACAATAGTACTGAAATAATTAAGCCCGGTTTCCAGTGACTTTTTACCGATCGTCAACTCCGTTTCGGTCATATTCCATTCATCAATAGGAACCGGATTACAACCGCCGGGCTTACCAATTGACGGAATAAAGATTCGCACATCGCAGGCCACGCAGATAACCTGATTACCTTCCATTACATAGCCCTGATCGCCACATAACAGACACGCATCAAATACCACGCCTAAACGCAATTTGTCCGGATAGCGGTTAATCACAAAGAAACGTACGGCTTTACCGTCATCAGCAATCCAGACAAAACGATGCAGTTTGCCATCCTTCACCTGCTCCAGAGGAATATGTACCAAACCATCAGCAGCCAGAGTGACAGGTAAGGCTTCTGACAAGCGCGGCGGTTGAGAGGCGACTTTGTCCCAGTAAAACTGAGCTAGACCGATAAATACTGCGAGTACGATGATGACAAGTAGCGTTCTACGTGCATTGCGATAATAAGCAATGGCTTTACGATGTTCTGTCGGACGCGATTCTACTCTGGCTGCGCTACGGGGCAGCACCACGCTAAACAGATAAACCAGCGCCACCAACAGCAATAAGGTCGCGCCGATATAATTAATCAGGCTGTTGGCATTAGTGACTTTTGCTACATAGCTGAGTAATGACTTGGTCAGCTCAACCACCTGCAGCTTCATCAGTACCAGCATCAATTCTCCCGATAGCGGTGCCAGTAATACCAATGAAAGAATAATCAGCAGCGGCCAGCGTAAATAACGCAGCTGACGCACACAAATTGCCATTAATGCAGCGGAAAAAGCAACGAGCATCAAGCCAATGACCACGGCAGTCACGTTTAATAGCAGTTCGGTATTAATCACGCTGGTTGCAGTAATAGCGCTCATATTTGGGGTTTGTCCCCAGCGTAAGGCGGCCACAAAAATTAGCAGTAGCTGCCAAAAATAGCCTATACGTAAAGAGGAAGTTGCCTGACTAAACAGGAATAACACGACAAAAACGATTTGCAGGATGGTGATCAACAATGTCCATTGCTGAGAATGAGGTAGATTCATCCCTGCTACAGCGCCGACGAAAAAACCTAACAAGCTTAATAGCACGACCGGGCGGACTTCCGGTGTTTTTCGCCCCACCCAATTCAATCCCAACAGCAGAGAAATCGGTAAAAATGATTGCAGAACCGAAACCAGAAAATAACTCATCATTAATGTGTACCCCGCTTTTCAATTAGCCAAATAAGCATCATTAAAGCGGCAATGTTTTTACTTGCTGCTATTCGTTACGGTGTCACAATAAACGAACAACCCCGGTAGGAATATGGACAAAACAGTCATCGGACGAGCATTTTGATGTATTCGTCCGATGTTATTCATCGTTATCAGTTCAGACCGACATATTTAAAATCAAAACTCACATCAAACGCTTTCCACCAACGGCCAACACCAGTTTCGCTATCGGTATGGCGATGTAAACCAGCCTTTGATGGGGGCTCAATGTGATAAACCACTTTATAGTTACCCACACCCATCATTTTAATATTGGCACCGTAGTGTGGTCCGTCACCGGCTACCATCGGCATAAAGGTTCCCTCTTGCTTCTCACCGGTATCGGTGTTGGTCAGGGTGTAGGAAATCGTCAGGTATGGCATCCACTCTCCGGCACCGAAACCATTTTTATTCCCTTCAACCGCATGGATATCTGCTTCCAGATGAATATCCGCTTTAGCGGCAGGTAGCCCCATTCCTCGCGGTTCCATATCAATTGGCTGTAGATAAACAGCCGCGATTTCCAACTCATTCATTTTTACCGGTTCACCGGCAGGATATTCTTTGAATGCAAACGCTGCTGGCGCTGTTATCATTCCGGCGATAAAAGCACCCGTTACAAACATTTTATTCATTGCCATCTTTTCGATCCTATTTAATGTTGATTAGCCAAATAATCACCGCTACCGGCGAGCCTAACTCTAAACACTGCTTTCGCTTCCTGTTATGCGTTGGCTGTTTCGTACAGCCGAACTTTTTTTCATTACCCATAGTGCAATCAGCGCAGCAATAACCAACGCCATTTGCGGTATTAACGTTTCGACATAAGGATAAATACCCAACCAAGCTATCTCAGGCACTTCAGACAATAGCGTTGGCTCAAATAATTTCCCTTCTATTAATTCCAGGACACCTTTGCCAGCGAAAACGAATGCCATTAGGTACATAAAACAGCCGGTAAACATAAAGAACGGTTTCAATGGCAGTTTGACGACGCTTAATCGCATCACCAGATAAGCAATGAGTAAAATCACACAACCAATTAAGAAACCAGCCAGAATAGAGAGATGGCCGCTAATCGAAGAGGAGTCCCCCATTAGGGCAAAATAGAACAGTACGGTTTCAGCCCCTTCACGGTAAACCGCCAAAAAGCTGGTTAACCATAAGCCAACAACCGAACCGGTACTGAGAGAATGAGAAAGTTTACCTTCCAAATAGGCTTTCCAGTGCTGAGCTTCCACTTTCGACAACAGCCAATAGCTCATGGAGAACAGCATCACTACTGCGATCAGCATAGTAATACCTTCCAGCAGTTCACGGCTGGCTCCAGAATTAGAGAACAATGATTGGAAGATAACGGCGGTCACTGCACTGGCGGCCAGTGCGACATAAATCGACTGACGAATCAGCGGTAGTTTATCCTGATGATTATTTTTCACCAGATAAGCCACGATTGCCGCCACAATTAATAATGCTTCCAGCCCTTCGCGAACAATAATCAACAGACTATATAACAGCAGGCTCCAACTGGTTTGCTCACCGCTGCCAAGCATTTCAACGGCGGTATTCAAATCCTGCTGTAGAGCTTGAGCTTGAGCCTGAATAGACTCTATTGGTTGCTGCGCTTTTATCTGGCTAACCATCCGAGTGAAGTAACCTTCAATTTTGGTTTTAAATGCCGAATCGCGGGAACCTATTTTATTTTCCATACCGCTGGCTTCAAACAGGTCAAAATAGGCATTCTGAATTGCCATCATTGCCTCTTTGATCTGACCTGAACGATATTGTTCAAGCGAAGCATTCACTGCAGTATCAATATCTTTTACCACTTTTTGCCAGTCAGTATCTGGGGTGGTGTCATCGTTATATTCCAGTACCGATACCACCTGTTGATCTTCACGGGTTGTCGGCAGACCTGGCAATAGCTCTTCCAAATCCTGTAATAGTGTGGTGATACGGTAGCTAACTTCGTTGATCTGGTCTGGCTCACCGCTAATAGCAATCAGTTGAGAAAATTGCTGATTGATATTTCCCGCCTGTTGGGATGAGCGATTTTGACGAACCGACATTTCCATTTCGGAATTCTTATATCCGTCATATTGAGCCTGTTGGACACGTCGGCGAGCTTCAGCATAGTCGTGCTTTTGGTATAGCGTAATGGCTTCCGCCAGCGAATCATCAATCACCTTAAAGCTCTGCTGCCAATAAGGTGCGATCTGATCGTTATCATAGGTAGCGTGCTGCTGCTCCGCCGTCAGTTGATGACCATCAACCAGCACCGGCAATACGCCATTCAATTCACTTTTCAGCCAGTTAATTTTCTCAACGACTTCAGCCGGGGGCTTACTATCACCAATCATTTTACGAATTTCACCAAAAGCGGCTTCCATCTGATAGCTTTTTTGCGCAGAGATATTGATGCGTATCGGCCCTTCCAAATTTTCAAATACTTCAAAATAGGCCATCTGCACTTCTGTTCGAGCCTCAGCGATCTGCTGTTGCTGATAGAGTTGAGCGGTTTTATCTAAACGTTGTTGGATATCATTGGTCAGTTGTTGATAGTCCGTCGCCGCGGTTGCTACCGCGTTAATCAGAAGACACCCAATGCATAATGCGAGAAGTCGTTTAATGATATACATGGTTTTGATAACCATTATCTGATTGATAGTGATTCTCATTATAGGAGATTTAAGGCAACAATTAACCTGATCTTTATCAAATTATTAAAAATGGAAGAATCGATCTCTTAATCGCGGGAAAGACCGAATGAAAATGTTACATCGCCGGATTATCCAGTGATTTTCATCGGTATATTAAATCTCGTTGATGCAAAAACGGAACATATCAGACAGGATGGTTGATCCGGGCCACGGTAAGCATCGACCCGGAATAGAGTGACTAGTAACGATAATAACCTGAGTAACCATAATAATAAGGTATCGGCATAACGCTTTGTTTACCGGTTCGTTCCAGAATAACGCAACGTTCAAAGTCGATATTGTCAGCCCTCAGTTTATATTCATCCAATAATAGCGCGACTGCAGAGACATTACCGATTTGCACATCAGAACCTAACCGAGAGCAAAGCTCATCATTACTGAGGGCTTTAACTGACTCTGACGTCAAATTCCAGCTAGCACAGCCGTTAAGGCTCAACACCGCTATCGCTAAAAGGATTAGTCGTTTCATTTTTCCTCTCCCGTAAGTGGATTCATTTAATCCTGAGTCAGGCATAAAATAAATCGCTTGAAATATCGTCTGTCCCTGATCTTAGCTTAGCAGAATAAATGACGTCGCCAAGATCAGAATAAATCGTCCATCCCCATCTTCCTATTTGTAAAATTATTACCGATTAGCGTAAAATTCAAGGCGCATCCATAATGTCCTT
This sequence comes from Pragia fontium DSM 5563 = ATCC 49100, assembly GCF_900112475.1. GTDB lineage: Bacteria > Pseudomonadota > Gammaproteobacteria > Enterobacterales > Enterobacteriaceae > Pragia > Pragia fontium. Next base: position 191,638 of record NZ_FOLW01000006.1, read on the forward strand.
TGAGTGGATTTAGCATCGCTTCAATACCTGTCATATCTACTAGTTTTACCCCATTTTGTGATAATTCATCATTTTTACACAGGTAAATGAACAGGTTGTTAAATAAAAGATAAAATTTAATCAAAATAATCGTCGCATTTGGTATCTAGTACTAAATATGACCATCTTTTAGCGCAAACATCTTTATATTCTATTTTTTTAACGATTACTTTAGCTTTTCGCTCAAAAAATAAACCGCAGGATATTATTGCCTCATTACCAACATCTTAAGAAAAGGATAAAGTCATTATAAAACAATGGATTAATATTTTTTCCATACACTTTAACGACGGCAATAGAGACTTGAGTACAGACCTTACCTATTGCGGCAAAAACTGTTAAAATTGACTCATATCAAATAAATTAGGCTTATATTTATGATTCCGGAAAAGCGAACAATTCGGCGTATACAATCAGGCGGATGTGCAATTCATTGTCAGGATTGCTGCATCAGCCCGCTATGCATCCCTTTTACGCTGAATGAGCATGAACTGAATCAGCTTGATAATATTATTGAGCGTAAAAAGCCCATTCAAAAAGGTCAGGCTCTGTTTAAAGCCGGCGACGACCTGAAATCTCTCTATGCAATCCGTTCTGGCACCATCAAAAGCTATACCATCACTGAGCAAGGCGATGAACAGATTACCGGTTTCCATCTGGCTGGAGATTTAGTCGGTTTTGATGCAATAGGCACGCATATGCATCCAAGTTTCGCTCAAGCTTTAGAAACGTCCATGGTGTGCGAAATTCCTTATGAAGTACTGGATGACTTATCCGGTAAAATGCCTAGCCTGCGTCAGCAAATTATGCGCCTGATGAGCGGTGAAATTAAAGGCGATCAGGATATGATCCTGTTATTGTCGAAGAAAAATGCTGAAGAACGCTTGGCGGCCTTCATCTATAACTTATCCCGCCGTTTTGCTCAACGCGGTTTCTCACCGAGAGAGTTCCGTCTGACTATGACGCGAGGTGATATTGGTAATTACCTGGGTTTAACCGTCGAAACCATCAGCCGTCTGCTGGGCCGCTTTCAAAAAAGTGAAATCCTCAGCGTTAAAGGCAAGTATATTACCATTCAAGACAACGACACATTGGCTACACTGGCTGGTCAAAATCAAAGCGAATAATCACTTTCGGATCAATATTTTAACAAAATCTTGATCCGAGTCCCTTTCCTTTCCTGTTCTGTTGCTGATATATAGTTTACTCTTTAGGTATGTTTCGTTAACTACTGTCGGGAGTGCTATATGGCTCACTATCAAAATATCATTGTTGCTCTTGAACCCGAGAAAGAAGATCAAGCAGCACTGCGCCGCGCCGTTTATCTTGTTCGTCGCAACGGCGGAAAAATTAAAGCATTCCTACCTATTTTTGACTTTTCTTATGAAGTCACCAGCCTGCTGTCACAAGATGAGCGCATGGCGATGCGTCAGAGTGCTATCGATCAACGCGTGGCGTGGATACGCCACCTAAGCCATCATTACCTTGAATCAGGCGTTAATATCGAAATTAAAGTGATATGGCATAAGCGTTATCATGAAGCTGTGATTGAAGAGGTCGCATCTTTTAACCATGACTTATTGTTGAAAGCGGCTCATCAGCAAGATCGTTTGGAAGCAGTTATTTTTACCCCCATAGACTGGCATTTACTAAGAAAATGTCCATGCCCGGTTTGGATGGTTAAGGATCAACCTTGGCCTGAACACGGCAAAGCGTTGGTTTCCGTTAATCTGTCCAGCGATGAAGACTTTCATGATGAGCTAAATAAAAAGCTGGTTAAAGAATCTCTTGAGCTGGCGGCGTTTACCGACAGTACTGAAGTTCATTTGGTCAGTGCCTATCCTTCAACCTCGATTAACATTGCCATAGAACTGCCGGAATTTGATCCTACGGTTTACAATAATGCTATCCGCGGCCAGTTTCTTATCGCAATGAAATCTCTAAGACAGCAATTTAGTATTCCTGAAGAATTAACCCACGTTGAGAAAGGAATGCCGGAAGACGTTATTCCAGCCGTTGCCGAAGAGATTGAAACGGGTATTGTCGTTCTCGGCACCGTAGGACGTACCGGGCTTTCAGCTGCCTTTATTGGTAATACCGCGGAACGGGTGATCGGTCATATAAAATGCGATCTGTTAGTCATTAAGCCAGATGATACCTCAGAAGACGACGATCATGATGACGAAGACTAACGGTTAATATTGGTTATCCTGAATGAAAAGGGCCGCACAATAATGTGCGGCCCTTTCGTTTACTTAGTGTTTGCTTTACTTACAGCGCACGCAGGATCTTATCTACGCTCTCTTTCGCATCACCAAACAACATCTGGGTATTCTCTTTAAAGAATAGCGGGTTCTGTACACCAGCATAACCGGTATTCATTGAACGTTTAAAGACAATCACGTTCTGCGCTTTCCAGACTTCAAGAACAGGCATGCCTGCAATTGGGCTGCGTGGATCTTCCAACGCCGCCGGGTTCACCGTATCGTTAGCGCCGATAACCAGTACCGTATCGGTATCGGTGAAATCGTCGTTGATCTCATCCATTTCGAGTACGATATCGTAAGGTACCTTGGCTTCAGCCAGTAATACGTTCATATGACCAGGCAAACGACCCGCAACCGGGTGAATACCAAAACGTACCTTAATGCCCTTCTCACGCAGTTTAGCGGTAATATCTGCCACAGGATACTGAGCCTGGGCAACGGCCATACCATACCCTGGAGTGATAACCACTGAAGTGGAGTTCTTCAGTAGTTCAGCCACTTCCTCTGCCGTTGTTTCACGATACTCACCCACTTCTTCATCTTCACCGGTTGAAGAACCATCGGTACCAAAACCGCCGGCAATAACGCTGATAAATGAGCGGTTCATCGCTTTACACATGATATAGGACAGAATCGCACCAGAAGAACCGACCAGCGCACCGGTCACGATCAACAGGTCATTGCTGAGCATAAAGCCCGCAGCCGCTGCTGCCCAACCTGAATAGGAGTTCAGCATAGAAACCACTACCGGCATATCTGCACCACCGATAGAGGCCACCAGATGCCAGCCAAAAGCCAAAGCAATGATGGTCATAATCAGTAAAGCAAACACGTGCACGCCAACGCTATCGCTGCTAACAAACATAATCATTAACAGGAAGGAAACGACGATTGCCGCCAGATTCAGCTTATGACGCTGTGGCAACATCAGTGGCTTAGACGAAATAATGCCGCGTAGTTTACCAAACGCCACGATTGAACCGGTAAAGGTCACCGCACCGATAAAGATACCGAGGAAGACTTCAACGTTGTGAATATTCAGCACAACCTGTAGTTCTTCAACCGGCACACCTTCCACGTGTGGGCCAACAATATAGCTATTGAAACCAACCAATACTGCGGCCAGACCAACGAAGCTGTGTAAGACTGCCACCAGTTCCGGCATTTCAGTCATCTCGACTTTTCTGGCCAGATAAATACCGATAGCGCCACCGATAATCATTGCCATAATAATCCAGCCAACGTTGCTGGAATATGGCCCGAAAATTGTTGCAATCAGAGCGATTGCCATTCCCAGCACGCCGAAGGTGTTACCCTGTTTTGACGTTTCATGCTTGGATAAACCAGCAAGGCTGAAAATAAATAGAACAGCGGCAACAATATATGCGGCTGTCACTAATCCTCCAGACATAGTAACTCCTTAATTCTTCCGGAACATTTTCAGCATGCGCTGGGTGACGGTGAATCCACCGAAGATATTAATACTGGCAATCAGTACGGCGATAAATGAGAAGAATGTAACCCATCCACCATGACCAATTTGCAGTAATGCCCCAACAACGATAATGCCTGAAATGGCGTTTGTTACCGACATCAGCGGTGTATGCAACGCATGACTCACGTTCCAGACCACGTAATACCCCACCACACAAGACAGTGCGAATACGGTAAAGTGAGAGAGGAATGACGCCGGCGCAACGCTGGCTAACCAACCGAACAGAATAATAAACAACGCCAACAGCGCATATTTCTTAACCGGAGAAGTCGGTGCTTCAGCAGCTTTCGCTGCCATCACGTCGGCTACTTTCGGTTTCTGCGGTTGAGCGGAAACTTTGATTGGAGGCGCAGGCCAGGTGATTTCACCCGTCTTCACCACGGTGACGCCACGGATAACATCATCTTCGAAGTTGATATCCAGCTCACCATTTTTCTCTTTGCACAGCAGTTTTAATAGGTTTAGCAGGTTGGTGCCATACAATTGAGAAGATTGCGTCGGTAAACGGCTTGGCAGGTCAGTATAGCCAATAATCTTCACGCCGTTTGGTGTCTCAACAATTTTATCGGCTACGGTCAGGTCGCAGTTACCCCCGTTCTGCGCCGCTAGGTCAACAATCACGCTACCCGGCTTCATTGACTCAACCATTTCGGCAAGAATAAGCTTAGGTGCCGGTTTTCCTGGAATCAACGCCGTTGTCACGATGATATCGACATCTTTTGCCTGAGCAGCAAACAGTTCCATTTCCGCCTTAATAAAGGCTTCTGACATCACTTTTGCATATCCGTCGCCGCTACCTGCTTCTTCCTCAAAGTCTAACTCAAGGAATTCAGCACCCATACTCTGAACCTGTTCTTTCACTTCAGGACGGGTATCAAACGCACGGACAATCGCACCCAAGCTGCCTGCGGCACCGATGGCGGCTAAACCGGCCACGCCTGCACCAATCACCATCACTTTCGCCGGCGGTACTTTACCTGCCGCAGTAATTTGACCGGTGAAGAAACGACCGAACTCATGGGCAGCTTCAACAATTGCACGATAACCGGCAATGTTAGCCATTGAGCTCAATGCGTCCATTGACTGTGCTCGTGATATACGTGGAACTGAATCCATCGCCATCACGGTCACGTTTTTGTCTGCCAGCTTTTGCATCAGTTCAGGATTCTGAGCAGGCCAAATAAAACTGATCAGCGTTGTACCTTCACGCAGTAATTCAATTTCACTCTCTTCTGGCGCATTAACTTTAAGAATAATGTCTGACTGCCAAACATCATCCTTTGAGACAATCGTTGCGGCGGCAGCTTCATAAGCTGAGTCCTCAAAGCTGGCAAGCTTGCCGGCTCCTTGTTCTATGGCAACAGTGAAACCCAACTTGATTAACTGCTCTACCGTTTTCGGCGTTGCAGCAACTCGGGCTTCATTGGCCAACCGCTCTCTTGGTACACCAATATGCATATTATTCCCTTTCATCTGTCGTGGATGATAAGTGTATTGTTAACCTGATTTATTATTACTTCTTCGAGCCGAGAACACTGGATAAAAATAACTGTGAACGAACAGTTACCTTTGGTTAATTCAGCTGCCCTATAACCTACTGAAAATGTAACCGGTGATCCACCGTTCTCTGCTTTTATCACAAATTTTTTTATCCGCTCGTTATAATGTGGTGCTATCACGTCCCTAGTTATAACTTGAAAAGCTAAAAAATGCTAAAGCATCCCCTGTAAATCCATGACATAATCACCTAACCTTATCGGTACTGATTTATGCATACGTTAACAAATGTTAATAATTAAGGCGTAAAGGATCCTTTATGAAGCTGAAGACAACGCTAATCACCACAGCCCTGCTCTCCGCAATGAGTTTTTCAATATTTGCCGCTCAAGAATTGACGCCTGAAAAGGCCGATGAACTCGTGCCTTTCGATAGAATTACCTTTTCTGGTCGTTATGACAGTATTTATGATGCTAACCGAGCAGCATCAAAGCGAGCGGATAAACAAGGTGCAGCGGCGTTTTTTGTCCGCGACATCAGCGAGCAAAGTGGCAATGGTGGTAATTCACGCGTTATCGCGGATCTTTACCATGCTGATGCCAAAGCGGCCTCGACAGAAACCCAGTACCGTGTTTTCAACGGAGTTCGTGAATTACCAAGAACTGAAGCCAGTCAATTAGAACCCTTTGATACGGTATCTATCCGCGGTTTCTATCCGGTTCAGAATGATGTTAATAATGCGGTAGCTGAACAGGCTAAAGCGAAAGGTGCCGATGCCTTCTTCATCGTAAGACAGATTGACGCAAACCGTGGAGCAAACCAGTTCATCACGGCCTATATCTACAAAAAAGATGCACCAAAGCGTAAAGTTCAAGCTCAGGACAACCCGATCCCTGCTGACTCTGAAGCCGGTAAAGAGGCTCTGGCTGCCGGTGGCGCTGCCGCCGCTGAAGTTGAAATTCCAAACGTTGCCTCTTCCACCTCTATCAGCGCTGACGTTGGCCGTTTCTTTGAAACCCAAACCAGCAGTGAAGGTTCTCGCTATACCGTCACATTAAAAGACGGTACCAAAATTGAAGAACTGAACAACGCGACGGCAATGAAAATGACGCCGTTTGATTCAATTACCTTTACCGACAACTTTAGCAACTCTACCGATATGTCTGAGCAAATTGCCAAACGTACCGCAGCTAAAGGCGGCAAGTATTACCACATTACCCGTCAATGGGAGAAGAACGGTGGGAATATTACGGTAACGGCAGATATCTTTAAGTAATTTCTGACAAGCATATCGACTATCTTGATTCCAGATTTACTCTTATCATCCTAGCTTTACTCTCGTTATCCCCGCTTTCGCGGGGATCTCTCCCTTAAGCCAAGAGTGGTCATTAGATTAAAGCCCCAGTCCCGATTTTCACCGGAATGACGAAAAAGAGCACGGATTAGGCCATATCCACTCTCCTGATGCCGAAAGTGTTTTTATAACACAATTATCCATTGCAACCCCGCCGGGGGCTCCGTAGAATCAGCAACAATTTTTTACCGGCCTCTACCGGTGCAATCTATTTCCCTTTAACTACCCGTAGCAGGAATTTTACGTTGGAAAAAAAACTCGGCCTCACCACGCTGACTGCGTTGGTATTAAGCTCTATGTTAGGGGCTGGTATCTTCAGTCTCCCGCAAAATATGGCTGAAGTAGCAAGTCCCGCGGCACTGCTTATTGGCTGGGGAATTACCGGTACTGGTATTCTGTTTCTGGCTTTTGCCCTACTGATTCTTACGCGTATTCGCCCTGATTTGGACGGTGGTATATTCACTTATGCCAAAGAAGGGTTTGGTGAGCTAATGGGCTTCTGCTCTGCCTGGGGATACTGGGTTTGTGCGGTTGTTGCCAACTTATCCTATCTGGTGATTGTCTTCGCTGCCTTAAGCTTTTTTACTGACACACCAGACCGCATCATTTTTGGTGAAGGTAATACCTGGCAGGCAATACTCGGTGCATCAGCCCTGCTGTGGATTGTTCATGGTCTGATACTGCGTGGTGTACAAACCGCCGCTCTGATTAATCTAATCGCGACGCTAGCCAAACTGATCCCTCTGGCACTGTTTATTATTCTGGCGATAACGCTGTTTAATCTTGATACCTTTAAAATCGATTTTACCGGGATTAATCTGGGTAAGCCTGTCTGGGAACAGGTAAAAAGTACCATGCTGATTACCTTATGGGTATTTATCGGTATTGAGGGCGCAGTGGTCGTTTCCGGTCGAGCAAAACGTAAGGCCGATGTAGGAAGAGCCACAGTGCTAGCCGTTCTTATGGCGCTTAGCGTATACCTGCTGGTTACGCTGCTGTCGTTAGGTGTAGTGCCACGCGCTGAACTAGCTGAAATGCGTAATCCCTCTATGTCCGGCATCATGGTACTAATGATGGGGCCATTGGGAGAAATCATCATTGCTGCCGGTCTGATTATCTCGGTCTGCGCAGCCTATTTGAGTTGGACAATCATGGCCGCTGAAGTGCCTTTTTTGGCGGCACAACACGGCGCTTTCCCACATGCTTTTATTTACCAGAACCATAAAGGCGCACCATCATCTTCGTTATGGTTTACCAATGGCACTATACAGCTTAGCCTGCTGTTAATCTGGCTAACAGGTAGTAACTACAGCACCTTACTGATCATCGCCTCTGAGATGATTCTTATCCCCTATTTTCTGGTGGGGGCATTTCTGCTTAAAGAAGCGATTCGACGTAAAAATATTAAATTGGGCTTAGTCGCTGCGGGAGCGAGTCTTTATGGGCTGTGGTTGATTTATGCTTCCGGACTAGAAAACCTGTTTATGTCGATTGTCTTATATGTGCCGGGAATACTGGTATTCTTTTATGCCCGCCGAGTTGCCACACATAAGAAAAAGCCGCTGAATACCACCGAGCGCACCATTATCATTATGCTCTTTATTCTGTTGGCACCTGCGCTGTGGATGACCTTAAAGTAAAGCGTTCTCTGACGGTCCTTAGCGGCCGTCAAATAACGATAATCCCCAAAGGTTCTAATAACTGACTCTGTTGCTCCTGCGTTATCTTTACCCCGGTTAAATCGACGCGGCGCACATCCAATTGGCTTAAGTCACAGCCAGTTAAATCGCAACAGGTAAAATCGGCCGACTGCCAATCAATATGATGAAATTCGCCGCCGGAGAGATCGGAGCCGCTAAATTTTGCGGCCAACAGGTTGGCCTCAGACCAACGGTTTTCCCTTAAGTCACACTGTTCCAAAATCACATCTTCAAAACTGGCATAACAGAAATTATTACGCAGCAATGTGGCGGTACAGAAATAGCTATTCTGACCAATCATATTTCTGAAGCTGGCACCGCGAAAATCAGTACCTTGTGCTTTACAGTCGCTGATTTCCAGCCCTATTGCATCAGTATGTCGGAAATCCGACATGCTCAAATCGCAATGGCTAAACAGTGTGTCTTTCAGCGTGGCTCGATAAAAAGAGCAACCGGCATCATGTTGTTCATCATAGAATTTACAGTGTAAAAAGCGCAATTCGCTGAGATCGGCGCGATCAAAACCACAGCGATAAAAATGACAGTGTTCAATGGTGTCATCAGGAAAATCATCGCGAGAAAAATGTTGGTCGTAAAATTCCCGATGTTTCATAAATAGCTTACCTTTAGTAAAAATCCCGTTTTATCAGCATCACCACCAACAAAACGGGATTTAAGTTACAGTGTAACTTGATCTATTGCCTGTAAAATACGCTTATCAGAGATGGGGAATGGCGTTCCCAACTGTTGAGCAAAGTAGCTAACCCGCAGTTCCTCTATCATCCAACGAATATCGGTGATTTCGTCACTTACTGGTTTATGCGCTGGCAGCTTGTTTAACAGCTGTTTGTAGTTGTTTTGTACCTGCTCTACTTTCAACATCTGAGCTCGATCGCGATGCGGGTCTAACGGCAATTTATCCATACGTCGTTCAATTGCCTGCAAATAGCGCAGAATATCCGGCAATCTTTTCCAACCGCTTTGGCAAACAAAGCCCCGATAAATGAGCCCGTTAACCTGAGATTTAATATCAGCCAGAGACAGGGCTTGCGCCATATCGACACGCCCTTTCAGACGCTTATTAATATTGTGTGCCGTGGTCAAAATTTGCTCCACCTGTTGAGCAACCTCAACCACACTCTCATTTAACTCTGCGCGAATATGCTCTTTCAGAACGTTAAAGGCTTCCTCATGCCATACCGGCCCACCATGTTCGGCGATCAGTTTATCGACACCGCAGGCAATGCAGTCATCGATCAGCTCTAATATTTTACCAAACGGATTAAAATAGAGTCCCAGTTTGGCTTTATTCGGCAGCTTTTCATGCAGGTACTTCACCGGTGAAGGGATATTCAGCAGCAGTAATCGTCGGATGCCTTGCCACATCACCTGTTGCTGTTCCTGCTCAGTTTCAAACAGTTTAATACCAACGCTATCTTTCTCATCGGTCAACGCCGGATAAGCCTTCACCGAATAGCTGCCCCGTTTCTGTTCAAAACGGGTTGGCAACTCACCAAAAGACCACACGTGAAGCCCGCTCTGTTCAATGCCATCATCTGCGACGGCAGACAGCGTTTGTTGAACTTCGCCTTTTAGCTTCTGTTTCAATAAAGACAGGTCTTTCCCTTCTGCCAGCATCTTATTCTGGTCGTTAACCACCCTGAAGGTAACTTTAAGATGATCGGGCACCTGATCTAATTGCCAACTGTCACGCTCGACGGTAACGCCGGTCATTAAGCGTAGTTCGCGCTCTAATGCATCCAACAAACTCATGGTAAATGGTTTAGCTCGTTGCAAAAAAGCGTCAGCGTAATTAGGTGCCGGAACAAAATTACGACGCACCGGTTTAGGCAACGATTTAATTAGCGCAATCACCAGTTCTCTACGTAATCCTGGAATCTGCCAGTCAAAGCCCTCTTCTTGTATCTGATTAAGAATCGGTAAAGGAATATAAACGGTGACGCCATCTGCGTTAGCGCCGGGTTCAAACTGGTAGGTTACCCGCAGCTTCAGATTTCCCTGATGCCAACTGTTTGGATAGTCCAGTGCACTAATTTCCCCCGCGCCTTCTTTGATGAGCATGGATTTTTCAAAATTGAGCAAATCGGGTTGTTCCCGTCCTGCTTTCTTCCACCATGCATCAAAGTGCCGACTGGAGACTACATCCTGCCCAATACGTCGTTCATAAAATTCGAACAAGGTTTCATCATCAACCAGAATATCTCGCCTACGGGACTTATTCTCCAGCTCTTCCACTTCTGACAATAAACGCAGGTTGGCTTTAAAGAATGGGTGACGCGTTTGCCAATCCCCTTCCACCAAAGCATGGCGAATAAACAGTTCCCGGCTGACCAGCGGATCGATAGCACCGTAATTTACTTTGCGCTCGGTGACAATCGGTAAACCAAACAGCGTGACTTTTTCGCTGGCCATCACCGCACCTTGCGATTTCGACCAATGTGGCTCGCTATAAGAACGCTTAATCAGATGCTGTGCTAACGGCTCAATCCATTCAGGATCTAAACGGGCAGCAATTCGCCCCCATAAACGGGTCGTTTCCACCAGTTCGGCCACCATCACCCATTTAGGCGGTTTTTTAAACAGTCCGGAGCCGGGGAAAATTGAGAACCTGGCATTACGCGCACCAGAGAACTCATGTTTCTCAACATCTTTTTGACCGATATGGGATAACAAGCCAGAAAGCAGTGCCGTATGAATTGAACGGTAATCCGCAGGAATACTGTTCACCGGAAAACCGAGTTCTTTAACGACCTGCCGGAGTTGGGTATAGACATCCTGCCACTCACGTACCCGAAGATAGTTGAGATAATCACTCTTGCACAACTTACGAAACTGAGCGGTAGACAGTTCAGTTTGCTGTTCTGCCAGATAATTCCACAGATTTACAAAAGCAATAAAGTCCGACTCTTTATCGCTAAAGCGACGGTGCTTTTCATCCGACGCTTGTTGTTTCTCCAACGGGCGTTCACGAGGATCCTGAATAGACAGTGCGGCAGTAATAATCATCACTTCACGCACACAGCCACTTTTCTGTCCTTCGATCACCATTCTGGCTAAGCGAGGGTCAATCGGCAACTGCGCCAGTTGACGGCCTATCGGCGTAAGCTGACTCTGGCTCTCGCCTAGTTGATTAATGGCCCCCAGTTCTTCCAGCAGGCGCATACCATCTTGAATATTGCGCTTATCCGGAGCCTCAACAAACGGGAAAGCGGCGATATCTCCCAGCCCGATCGCCGTCATCTGCAAAATCACCGATGCCAGATTGGTACGTAAAATTTCCGGGTCGGTAAATTCCGGACGCGACAGAAAATCCTGCTCGGCATAGAGTCGAATACAAATACCGTCGGATACCCGTCCACAGCGCCCTTTACGCTGATTAGCCGAGGCCTGAGAGATCGGCTCTATCGGTAAACGCTGAACTTTAGTTCTGGCGCTGTAGCGACTGATACGCGCGGTACCGGGATCGATAACGTATTTAATCCCCGGTACGGTTAATGAAGTTTCCGCCACGTTAGTAGCCAGCACAATCCGACGACCAATATGGGACTGGAAAACTTTGTTCTGTTCGCTGTTGGATAGTCGAGCATAGAGCGGTAACACTTCGGTATGAGGCAAATTTTGTTTATTCAGCATATCCGCGGTATCACGAATTTCCCGCTCTCCGCTCATAAATACCAGAATATCGCCCGATGCTTCATGCATCAGTTCATCAACCGCATCAAGAATCGCCTGCTGCTGATCGCGATCGCTATCGTTGCCATCATCGACTATTGGCCGATAACGCACTTCAACCGGATAGGTTCGCCCTGAGACTTCAATAATGGGCGCATGATTGAAATGACGTGAAAAACGCTGTGGATCAATGGTAGCCGAGGTAATAATCACTTTCAGATCGGGACGTCTTGGCAGTAATTGGCGTAGATAACCCAGAATAAAATCGATATTCAGGCTGCGTTCATGAGCCTCATCGATAATAATGGTATCGTACTGAGTCAGTAAACGATCTTGCTGTATCTCCGCCAGCAGAATACCGTCCGTCATCAGTTTGACTAAGGTATTGTCACCAATACGATCGTTGAAGCGCACCTTATAACCAATGGCGCCACCCAAGGTAACATTTAGCTCTTCGGCAATTCGCCCGGCTACCGTGCGCGCCGCTAAACGTCTGGGCTGTGTATGACCAATTGTGCCTTGGATACCACGCCCTAACTCCAGACAAAGTTTAGGAATCTGAGTGGTTTTTCCCGATCCGGTTTCACCGGCAATAATCACCACTTGGTTATCGCGAATAGCCGCTAATAATTCATCTTTTTTCTGACTAACCGGCAAATTTTCTGGATAAGAGATAGCCGGACACGCCGCTTTACGATTCGCAATGCGCTGTAACCCGCTCTGGATATCGGATTCTATCTCTGCTGTAATCGCAGCTAATTTTTCACCGTTGGTGATTTTACGAGCACCGTCCAATCGACGGCGTAACCGCTTCTGGTCACGTAGCATTAACGCATTAAGTTGACCGGAAAGTGCGGCAAATGGGGATTTCACGTTCTACAATCCTGTGCTGAATAGACTCATTTACTACCATTGGCGGCTATGTTATCACAAAGCCGATTTCAAGGTTGAATGGTCAAATCATTCTCTTATTCAAAAAAATAGAACGACTTTATCTAATTATTACGCTATCAATATCCGACAGATAAAAATAATATGCTATCCATCGCCGGTTAATCCGTCTATCGATTAGCATAAATAAGGAATTATCATGAGTAACGTTTTAGTCATCAAATCAAGCATCCTGTCTAACTTTTCTCAATCTAATATTTTAGCCGATTTTTTCGTTGAGCAATGGAGACAAGAACATCCGTCAGACGTTATTACCGTTCGTGACTTAGCCGCTAATCCAATACCGGTTTTAGATGGTGAATTAGTCGGTGCACTACGTCCATCAGATCAGACGCTGACTGCACGTCAACAGGAAGCTTTAGCCCTGTCCGACACCTTAATTGAAGAGCTACAGAGTAACGACATTATCGTTATGGGTGTGCCAATGTATAACTTCAATATCTCCACCCAATTAAAGAACTACTTTGATCTTATCGCTCGTGCTGGCGTGACCTTCCGCTATACCGAAAATGGTCCTGTAGGCTTAGTGACCGGTAAGAAAGTGTATATTCTGACCAGCCGTGGTGGTATCCATAAAGATTCACCAACCGATCTGGTTGCCCCTTACCTGAAACTCTTCCTGGGCTTTATCGGTATCACTGACGTTGAGTTTGTGTATCAGGAAGGTGTGGCATACGGCCCGGAAGTTGCGACCAAAGCACTGGAAGATGCTAAATCATTCATTCAGCAGCACGTTAGCGCCTGATATTTGTTTTATTCCGGTTATTATCCCAGCTTTTGCTGGGATTTTGCCTTTTAGTGTATCTAGAGTGTCATCCCCGCAAAAGCGGGGATCTCGCCCTGAAGCCTAGCGTTACTATATCGGCCTCTAGATTCCGGCTTTCGCCGGAATGACTGTATCTAGATCGTCATCCCCGCAAAAGCGGGGATCTCGCCCTGAAGCCTAGCGTTGCTATACCGGCCTCTAGATTCCGGCTTTCGCCGGAATGACTGTATCTAGAGCGTCATCCCCGCAAAAGCGGGGATCTCGCCCTGAAGCCTGGCGTTGCTATATAGGCCTCTAGATTCCGGCTTTCGCCGGAATGACGGGGATGGTGAGAATTACAGAGATGGTGGGAATGATGCAGATGGTTAAAAATGCAGAGAATCACAGAAAATAATTAGAATAACCGCGATCATAGAAATGGTGGTTATCGCAGATAATAATCCTCAACCTATCCTACTTTCTCAACCACTGACCATTAATGCCTTTGACATATTCACCGGATTCAGCACGGTTAATCAGCTTCTGACCAGTCATACTCGCCACATCACCGACGCTAACGCTATTTTGCGCCGCAACTGATTTATATTGTTCCAGACGTGCCTGATTAATTCGTTTAACCAGATCCTGAGCCTCGGTGGTTGGCTGTACTGCTGCGATATAGCCATTGAGGGTTTCACCCACCAATCCTTGTTGTTTAGCCTCTTTCAACGTTAGCGCCCCTGCTACTGAACTGAACAACAGTGCCGCGACGATTAATCCAACATTCATTCTTTTCATTGTGCGTCCTTAAAAGATATCTGACTGGGATTTCATCATTTTTTCGACATCTTTATCCACTTTTATATGAATTTCATGTTCAATTTTGACGTTCATATTAATCACGATTGGCTCTTTCGAGGGTGCGACTTCGATACGCGGAACGCAACCACCCAGAGAGAAAACAGCCATCACCAACAACCATCTAAATTTATTCACTGATTATTCTCCACCGGTAATGAAAAGAGTTGCTGCAAATTATCCTGCAAATTGTCACCAAACCGTAAGCTACGCCATAACTGGAAGATATCCTCTTCATGATGATAGTTCAGCTCCACCAGCCGTTCTGCGTTCTTGGTTGGGTTAAAACCTTTTATCTGAGCATCCATGGTTAATAAACCCAAGTTACTCAAGTTAACATCTGCTCGTGAACGACTAATCTCCATATAGCGCAGCCAGTCCATAATATCGCCTGTCGCCATATTGTCATCACTTATTGCTTGTACCATATCTTTATCCAGACGCAGCGTAAGAGAGTTACTGTTTTCTATCCAACCGTTACGTATCAACCATTCAGGATGATTAAGGAACAAAGGTAACTCTCCATCTACTCGACCTGACATGGTAAATTGTTTAGGTTTCAGAATGGTAAATAGTTCACTGAGATCGATAGCTTTCAGAGTTAACATTGCCGGATTTTTTTGCGGTATACGAAGCTCCTGCATGCCAACATGGCCTTTCAGCATATCCACACCGACGTTAGTCAAACGTAAAGGATAACGATCGCTGTGCGGGTAATATCCCTGCAAGTCCGCCGTAATATTGCTCATATCAAACAGGTTATTCAGCTTTTTCACTCTCAGCTTAACCGGGCTTTTAGGCCCCAACTGCCAAATATGATCCTTCAAACGATACGACATAACAAAGTCTAAGCCGCTGAGTTCACCATCTTTTAGCCACATGCCGCCATCTTTGACTACCCAGTGACCTCCAGCCTCAACGCCCTGCGCCTCAGAGATAGAGAAAGCCGCCTGCGCATAAAGTTTACCGCCGCGAATTTTGAAACCGAGATCCGGCGGCAATAGCGTCTGGAATACCTGCAGAGACTGTTCCGGCCACCATGCTTCACCACGAATGCGTTCACCATCCCAGCGTCCGCTCAGGTTAATCGGCCCAATCTTATCGGTGCTGAGATCGCCCTTCCACTGAAAATTAGCCGGATCGCGGCCTAAAAAGTTAATGTTCAGCGTTGATGGGGGTAAATAAGCCCCGTTATCAAAAGACACTTTGTCCGCATGTAGCTGCCAACCTGCCTCATACATCCCTTGTGAACGCTGCCAATTTAGCGGCGATGACAAAGTTAATCTTGGTTTATCCACCGTCACTTGCCCATAAACCAAATGATTAAACCCGGTTGACAGACTTTGTAGATTAATCAGGCTTTCATTCCATTCACCACGCCCTGACATATCCCATTTTGCTTTCAGCGGAGGCATATCGCCGTTGCCCCAGAAATTCCATTCCCAATGCCCCTGATCCAGCCAGAATTCTTGCGCCCGCCCATCCAGATGCAGTTTGTACTTTCCCCAATAACGATGACTGGCGCTGATAATGGTTTGTAGCCGTCCGCTAACGCCTTTATCAGTTATTTTAATTCCTGCCAGCGGTAATCGGGCTTCCTGTAAATAAATATCCGGTGTAACTGGCCCAACAGCCCGTAGCAATGAACCGGAAAGCATACGTAGTGTCGGATTAACGATGGGTCCGGTTAATATCCCTGGCGTTGAGATATACAGAGACATCTGTTGTTCATTGACCTTACCGGTAAGCTGAAAATTTAAATCGCTGTTGGTCAAACTCACTTTGCCGGGAGCAAAGGTCAGCACCGCGTTACCTTTACCGGCGCTGCCCTGCGTCACCATATTTAAACGGGCTTCGATATTCGCTTCACTGTAGTCGCTGTTCCAGTCTGATAGCGTCATATCAACGCCGCCGGAAAATGGCTGGGAACCATAAGGCCACTGCCATTTTCCCTGCTGCACCGTTAAGCGTTTCTCGGATAAGACCCAGGGTAAATCCAGCAGTTTTTCTTTCTCGCCCTGCGGAGTCACAAACAGATGCCCATCGCGTTGTTGCCACCCCAGTTCAAGCATCAGCGGTTTATCAATGTATGAAGTGACAAACTCCCCATAGATATTTCCCTGCTCCGGTATCGCATCCAGACTAACCGGAACCTGAATTTCACCGTTAAGCTGAATAACATCATCGCTGTCTGGAATATGCAAAGAAAATGACTCAAGGGTAAGCTGCTGTTGATTGTTTAAGCTCGCTACACCGGAGAGTAAATTGCCGTTAAACGTTATTTTCTGCCCCTGAGCACTATTCGTCAGCTCCACTTTACCGCTATAGGCTTCCCATGGCGTCACGCTGAGGCGATTGAGAGTGATATTAAATAAAGGTAACTGTTGCTGAATATCGCCAATAGAAAACGGTGAGGTCGTTTGTTCCTCGGTTTGCTGTGTCCTAAGTTTTTCCAGACAGTGAGTATCAATATCCAAAGACTCAGCCAGTAAGTTCCACTGACGGTTCTGATAGGTTAGCGTCATCGGCCCGGCATCGGCTAAAAAACAGTCTTCGGCTAAAAACTGAATACCTTGAAGAGAAATGCCGCGCTTAATCAACTCCGGTCGCTGGGTTAAGACTAATTGTGTTCCTTCCGGCAGCCATAAACCCACCAGCTTCGGTAACCACGTTGCAATCGTTGACCACAATACCATCAGTAACAACATGATGATGGCAACAACAAGCAAAGCGGTTTTGACACACTTACCTTTAACCACGACTTACTTACCCCAGCGTGCGAATGAAGTTCGAAATATAGCATATTAATGATAGTGGCTAAACTGAATCTCTATCGGCTTATGCACTATATCGTGAAATTGTTCCCACTCCTGATATCTGATAAATTAATATCATAAACTCTGGTGGAGAGACGTAATGAAATTAGCGATTTACAGCACAAAACAGTATGACCGTAAGTACATTGATATTGCCAATAAACGATTTGGTCTCAACCTTGAGTTTTTTGATTTTAAACTCAGCCCACAAACGGCCAAAACCGCCGAGGGCTGTGAAGCTGTCTGTATTTTTGTTAATGATGATGGTAGCCGCCCGGTTCTTGAGGAACTAGCAAAGTTGGGTGTCAAAATCTTAGCGTTACGCTGCGCCGGTTTTAATAATGTCGATTTAGATGCCGCCCATGAGCTGGGCCTACAGGTCGTTCGGGTACCTGCTTATTCACCGGAAGCGGTTGCTGAACATGCTATTGGCCTGATGATGAGCCTGAATCGCCGTATTCATCGTGCCTACCAAAGAACCCGCGATGCCAATTTCTCTCTCGAAGGCCTGATTGGTTTTAATATGCATAACCGTACTGCCGGCATTATCGGTACCGGTAAAATTGGCGTTGCTACCATGCGTATTTTAAAAGGTTTTGGCATGCGTCTGTTGGCTTTTGACCCCTATCCGTCCGCTCAAGCGCTTGAGCTAGGTGCCGAGTATGTCGATCTGCCGACCCTCTACGCTGAATCTGACGTTATCTCTCTACATTGCCCACTAACGCCGGAAAATCATCATTTACTTAATGCCGAAGCTTTCAACCAAATGAAAAATGGCGTGATGATTATCAACACCAGCCGCGGCGGGTTAATTGATTCCCCGGCGGCGATTGATGCCTTAAAGCAACAAAAAATAGGCTCTCTGGGTATGGACGTTTATGAAAATGAAAGAGATCTTTTCTTTGAAGATAAGTCTAATGACGTCATTCAGGATGATGTTTTCCGCCGTCTCTCCTCCTGTCACAACGTGTTGTTTACTGGCCATCAAGCATTTTTAACGGAAGAAGCTCTGCTGAGTATTTCAGAAACTACCCTGCAAAACGTTCTACAATTAGAACGTGGCGAACCGTGCCCTAATCTGCTTTAAGGTATTGAACGTTTTTTAACCGGTAGTGTAATCATTGTATTAACTACCGGTAAATCATTGTAAATAAGAATTTATTAGCTACTTTTATATGGTACAACGCCGATTATTGAGCAAGAGATAACGCTTGCTGTCGTGATAAATATTCTGCATTCGTTTTAAATAAACATGCTCTGGAGTAGATAATGAGATTTGCCTTACCTTTTATTATTTCCGCTGCCCTGATTACTGGCTGTACCAGCACTGATAATCATGCAGTGAAAGAAAGCGATCTGTTACACCACAACTTTATTCTAACCAGCGTTGACGGCTCAACGATTGCTGACAGCGGTAAACAACGACGCCCATTGAATATTGAGTTCGGTGAAAATATGCATATTAGCGGTGCCATGTGTAATAACTTCATGGGTAAAGGCACGCTGGAAAACGGTGTACTCACGGCTAAGCAGTTAGCATCAACCCGTATGGCCTGCTTTGATGAGCAAATTAGTAAACTGGATCAGGTGATTGCGGATATGTTAGCCAAAGGCGCTAACGTTAATCTGGATAACGGTACACTGACCTTGACCACACCGGAACATGTTCTGACCTATACACTGCGCGATAGGGTTAATTGATCCCCTTTCTCCCAATAAAAAAGCGGAAACGGTTTGGTGGCCTGCTCCGCTTTTTTATGCCAAACCGACCTTTACGTTGGTTCTGACATACGATGCCAAAATGGAATCATTAATCATCATTTACTATCCGGTGGAATATCACCACTGACGTTATGGTATCCCCCCCCGAATTTAATCCATTAACTAAAACCGTTTACCATTGGAAAGCTGACATTTACTGACTGCGCTGCCATCCAGATTATGCAAGGTGGTCGGCATTCCGCCCATATTATTACAGTTTGCCAGTGCTACATCATCCATCGGTATCGCTGATGCCGTCTCTTCCATCATCATTGCCTGATTAGGTAATAATCGCAATTGGTCCGGTTCACTACTGCATCCCGCTAACAAAAATGTGCCAAATAAAACGGCTAAACAAATCTTTCCCTTCATAATTAACCTCTGATGATTATTCTTGTTCGCTGTCGATATAAAAACCGCCTGTGTTCAATAGTCTAAACTGGTTCTTCACTATATTTAACACACAGCAATGCCGACCGCATCTCGTTGGCGATAAGCTATATTTAGCCTATTAATATTGATTAGTCCAGCAGCAAACGGTTTCTCTGCCAATGACGCCTCTTACAGATCCCTTTTCCAATGTGTTGGTTACTATTAAGATAGTCATAATAAATATCATCACTATTTTCTGTCACAGATTGTAACAACACACGAAACGCTCGCTGGCCGTATTTCGCTATCTGGTATGATCATCTGCAATCTGGCAGCTTTAAACAGAACTCGAATAATCTGTCCGCTGTATTTATTGCGCTTTTATTTTGGTCAGCAAGCAAATGTCAACAAAGGTACTAAATCTATGATAACTACCGATGGTAACAGTGCGGTTGCCTCCGTTGCATATCGCTCTAATGAAGTTATCGCTATCTACCCCATTACCCCCAGTTCTACCATGGCTGAACAAGCCAATGACTGGTCTGAATATGGGAATAAGAATATTTGGGGTGATGTTCCCCGGGTAATGGAAATGCAGTCGGAAGCCGGGGCTATCGCCACGGTGCACGGCGCACTGCAAACCGGTGCCTTGGCGACTTCATTTACCTCTTCTCAGGGATTATTACTGATGATCCCAACGCTATATAAAGTCGCAGGGGAATTAACGCCATTTGTTCTGCACGTTGCAGCCAGAACGGTCGCTACCCATGCTTTATCCATTTTTGGCGATCATTCAGATGTGATGGCCGTTCGCCAAACTGGCTGTGCGATGTTGTGCGCCAGCTCGGTGCAAGAAGCGCAAGATTTCGCGTTAATTTCACAGATTGCAACGCTGAACAGCCGAATTCCGTTTATTCATTTTTTCGATGGTTTCCGAACCTCTCACGAAATCAATAAAATTGCCCCTATCAGCGATGATACTATCCGCCAACTCCTGCCTGATGAGGCGATTCAGGCTCACCGCAGCCGCGCTTTAACGCCGGATCATCCAGTGATTTGTGGTACATCTGCTAATCCGGATACTTATTTCCAGTGCCGCGAAGCAACCAACCCTTGGTATGACCAGACCTATCGTCATGTTGTTGAAGCTATGGACGCCTTTGCTGAGCAAACCGGGCGTCGCTATCAGCCTTTTGAGTATTACGGTCATCCACAAGCTGAGCGTGTCATTATTCTGATGGGCTCGGCCTGTGGAACGACGGAAGAAACCATCGATACGTTACTCAGTCGTGGCGAAAAAGTCGGTATGATCAAGGTTCGGCTTTACCGTCCATTCTCCGCCGAACATTTGTTAGCACAATTGCCAACCAGCGCCACTAAAATCGCCGTACTCGATCGCACCAAAGAACCCGGTGCGCTCGCTGAGCCCCTTTACCTTGATGTGATGACCGCCTTAGCGGAAGCCTGTTCCCACGGTAAACGACAAACCTTACCGATGGTTATTGGCGGTCGATATGGCCTTTCTTCCAAAGAGTTTGGTCCAGACTGCGTATTGGCCATTTTCAAAGAGCTCACTCAAGACAAACCTCGGCCTCGTTTTACCGTGGGTATTTTTGATGATATCAGCGGTCTATCCCTGACATTGAGCGATGAAACCATTCCTCAAAAAGCCTCGCTGGAAGCCTTATTCTTTGGCCTCGGTAGCGATGGCACAGTTTCTGCCACTAAAAACAATATAAAAATTATCGGTAATGGCACGCCTCTTCATGCTCAAGGGTATTTTGTTTATGACTCCAAGAAAGCCGGTGGATTAACCGTCTCTCATTTGCGCGTCAGCCAATACCCTATCAGTTCAGCCTACTTGATTACTCAAGCTGATTTTATTGGCTGCCATCAAAATCAGTTTATCGATAAGTATCAGATGATCGAAAAACTGAAAACCGGTGGCACCTTCCTGCTAAATACCCCATATGGGAAAGAAGAGATCTGGCAACGTTTACCGCAGGATATTCAGGCGTTATTGCATCAGCATAAAGCGCGTTTCTTTATTATTAATGCGGCGAAAATTGCCCGAGAATGTCATCTGGGCGCGCGTATTAATACCGTCATGCAAATGGCATTCTTCCACCTGACGCAGATTATCCCTGGCGATACCGCGTTACAACAATTGAAGGATGCCATCGCTAAAAGCTACAGCAGTAAAGGTCAGGATATCGTTCACAATAACTGGCAAGCGTTGGAGGCAACTATCGATGCATTGGAAGAGATTATTTTGTCTCCGATTAATCCATCCAGTCCAATGCGTCCTCCGGTGGTTTCTGATAGCGCACCGGATTTCGTTAAAACCGTGACAGCGACGATGCTGGCGGGCCTCGGCGACAGTTTACCGGTATCGGCATTTCCTCCTGATGGCACTTGGCCGGTAGGCACCACTCGCTGGGAAAAACGTAATATCGCCGAAGACATTCCTATTTGGCAAGCGCCTCTCTGTACCCAGTGTAATCATTGTGTCGCCGCCTGCCCTCATTCTGCCATCAGAGCAAAAGTCGTTGCTCCTGAAGACTTAATGGATGCGCCTGACGACCTCCAGTCTCTGGATGTAAAATCTAAAGATATGCGTGGACAAAAATACGTACTTCAGGTTGCGCCGGAAGACTGTACCGGCTGTAATTTATGTGTGGAGATTTGCCCGGCTAAAGATCGCCAAAATCCTGAGATTAAAGCGATCAATATGCGTTCACGTTTGGACAATCTTGAGGTTGAAAAACGACATTATCAATTCTTCCTGCAACTGCCTGAGATTGATAAGAGTAAGCTAGAACGCATTGATATTCGAACCTCTCAGCTGATTACTCCGCTGTTTGAGTATTCCGGTGCCTGTTCAGGCTGTGGCGAGACGCCTTATATAAAGCTACTCACGCAGCTATATGGTGACCGCCTGCTCATTGCTAATGCGACCGGCTGTTCCTCCATCTATGGTGGCAATCTGCCAAGCACACCTTATACCACCAATTCAGAAGGCCGAGGCCCTGCCTGGGCTAACTCTTTGTTTGAGGATAACGCCGAATTTGGCTTAGGTTTCCGCCTAACGGTCGATCAGCACCGAGCTCGGGTACTACGCTTACTGGACGAGCTAACGCCTAAACTACCAGCCGAGCTGGTTCAGTCATTGAAAGACTGCGATATCTCAGTAGAAAGCTGTCGTGAGTTAATATCTCAATTACGCACTTTATTAACCGATATCGACTCTTCAACAGCCAGAGAATTAGCTGAAAGTGCCGACTATCTGGTTGAGAAATCAATATGGTTAATTGGTGGTGATGGCTGGGCTTATGATATTGGCTTTGGTGGTCTGGATCATGTCATGAGCCTCACTGAGAACGTTAATGTCTTAGTGCTGGATACTCAATGCTATTCGAATACCGGCGGCCAGCAGTCTAAAGCAACGCCGATGGGCGCAGTCACCAAATTTGCTGAACGGGGTAAGCGTAAGGGCCGTAAAGATTTGGGCGTCAGCATTATGATGTATGGCCATGTTTATGTTGCTCAAATTTCGTTAGGTGCACAGTTGAACCAAACCGTAAAAGCCATTCAGGAAGCGGAAGCCTATCCGGGACCATCACTGATCATTGCTTATAGCCCATGTGAAGAGCATGGTTACGATTTAGCCTTCAGCCATGACCAAATGCGACAGTTAACAACGTCTGGATTCTGGCCGCTGTACCGCTTCGATCCTCGTCGTTTATCCGAGAATAAACCGGGCTTAACGCTGGACTCTCGCCCACCAGCAGAAGGATTAGCCACTACGCTCTTAAAAGAGCAGCGTTTCCGCCGCTTGGATGTCCAAGAGCCTGAAGTTGCAGCCTCCCTTTACGCTCAAGCTGAACAAGATATTCTTGAACGCTATAATTTACTGAGTTTATTAGCCGGTAAGCCTGTTGAGAAAAGAAATAATGAGGAGTGATAATTTTTAATATTGAAGAGAGACATCTTAATAATCATTAGGAATTTCACACAAAGCACCAGAATCTATCTGGTGCTTTATTTTATAATATTAAGGAGAATTAAGACCTTCTCTATTTAAAGGTAAAATTAATTTAATTTAGGCGGTGTATTATATTTATATTCTTTATTATAAATATAAACTATTAAATTAATTAATACCTTCAGCCGTCTTTAAATATCTCATTACGGTATTAAGACCCACTTTTAACGTTCTACTCGTATGTCGAATACCGGCTCCCTGAGAGGCCATCTCGATAATTTTCTCTTTCATCCCTGGCTGATGGGCTCGATATAAATAAGATAGCTGGAATGTACGCTTACAATCATTACAGTAATAACGAGGGTATCCACCACGTCCCTTGCCATGTTTTCTTACCGGTTTTGTTTCATTACAGTGACGACATGCAACTTCAATAGTGACCATCTTCCATCTCCTTTTGGACAAACATAAGAAAAAGTAATCAAGGTCTGAATACTTCGGAATATTATTGAGACGCTATATAAGTAACTCTTTATTTTAGAAGTATATGGGCCATACCTCTAAAATAAGATAATAGTTTCAACATTATTCAATAAACCATGAAATTACTTAAACAACAAAATCCAACTGCTCATGTCATTTACCCGATTCTAATATATATTTATTCCCAGTATCACTGGTATAATTGACAGTTCTGCATAAAACACATCAATAATAACGGAGGGCAATTTATCAGTTTTCATTTAACCTCATGTTATTACGCATTAATAACACCGGTTAAACAATATTATTATCCTGTTTTACCCCCTTCTTTATTTAGTTCTGCTCAGGTACCTAGACCAAATGGCCGTTCTGTCAGCGATCCGATGCGTATTATTCTACTGACAACATCAACAATAATCCGTACCATACTCCTCCTGAATTTTTTCAGCGGGCAAGCAAGCCCGCCAATGTAAAATCAACCGGTAAACAGAGTCACAGCAATGAGCACAACTGCATCGCCAAGCCAGAAAGAACAATACAACCTCAATAAGCTTCATAAGCGATTACGTCGCAATGTTGGTGAAGCGATTGCTGATTTTTCAATGATCGAAGATGGCGATCGCATCATGGTGTGCCTGTCTGGTGGAAAAGACAGTTACACCATGCTGGATATCCTACAAAATCTACAGCGAAGTGCGCCGATCAGTTTTGAGCTGATCGCAGTGAACCTAGATCAAAAACAACCTGGGTTTCCTGAACATGTTTTGCCTGAATATCTGAAATCTCTGGGTATTGAATATAAAATTGTTGAAGAGAATACTTACGGTATCGTAAAGGAAAAGATTCCTGAAGGTAAAACCACCTGTTCACTGTGTTCGCGTCTGCGCCGTGGCATTCTCTACCGCACCGCCAGTGAACTTGGGGCGACCAAAATCGCGTTGGGTCATCACCGCGACGATATCCTACAAACCTTATTCCTGAATATGTTCTATGGTGGCAAGCTGAAAGGTATGCCACCTAAATTGATGAGCGATGACGGCAAGCACATTGTGATTCGCCCATTAGCCTACTGTCGGGAAAAAGACATCGAACGCTATGCCGAGGCAAAAGCCTTCCCTATCATTCCATGTAACCTGTGTGGTTCTCAGCCAAACTTACAGCGTCAAGTAATTAAGGATATGCTCAGAGATTGGGATCGCCGTTATCCCGGCAGAATAGAAACCATGTTTAGCGCCATGCAAAATGTGGTTCCATCCCACCTGTGCGACCGCGAATTATTTGATTTTGCTGCCATACAACAAGGTATGCCGGTAGTTCACGGCGGTGATTTAGCCTTCGATAGAGAAGAATTACCAATGCAGCCGGTCGGGTTTACCCCTGAGGATAATGACGAGCTGGGTATTGACGTCGTTGAAGTGAAATAATCGTGAAGCTGGCCGAATTCGCTGAAAATTCGGCCAGCGATAATCATACCTAGAGCCACTTTCGGCGTTTAAACCACCACAGAATTCCCGCTACTACCGACACCAGACAAATACAAAAAATAGTAAATGCGCCGTGTTTATCACCACCCGGAATACCACCAAGGTTGACGCCAAACAATCCGGTCAAGAAGGTTGCCGGCAGGAAAAGCATCGCCATTAACGACATAGTGTAAGTTCGGCGGTTCATCGCATCCGCCAGCAATGCGTTAATTTCATCCACAATTACCGCAGTACGGGCAATAGTCGCATCTAAATCATCTAAGCCACGCCCTAAACGCTCAGCAATATCCTGCATTCGATGCCGATCGTCATTACTCATCCACGGTAAACGCTCACTGGCTAAGCGAGAGAAAACATCCCGCTGTGGCATTAAGTGACGGCGTAACACAATTAATTGTTTACGGATTAAAGCAATGACGCCTCTGCCAGGTACCGCTCTATCCAGTAAACCATCTTCCAGTTCAATAACCTGACCGTGAATATCATCGATAAAATCACTGACCTGATCGGTTAATGAGTCTAAAATATCCACCAGCCAGTCGCCGCTATGGGTCGGCCCCGCATTCTTTCCTAACTCAGCCACCACATCATCAATTGCCTGCACGGGACGATGACGGGTCGACACAATCAGATTATCAGTAATAAAGACACGCAGAGTAACCAGAGGATCGGGAATGGATTCACTGTTAAGATTAATACTGCGTAAAATAATCAATGTGCCATCTCCCTGGCGGGACACCCGCGGACGACAGCTTTCACCAGACAATGCCTCTTTAAAGCTATCGGGCAGCAATTCCGTATTATTCAACCACGCCATACTTTCTGGCTGTTCATAATCCAGATGCAGCCAACAAGGTTGTGCTGCCGTCCCTTCCGTCTTATCAGTTATCGGTAAAATCCCACCTTTTCCGTCTAGCTGATAGGCATGTATTGTCTGAGTAACCGCTAATTGCTTACCGGTAACTTTATCCACATTTATCACCTTTTATTCTTAACTACCTGATAATCTTTCATTATTAATAAAATATAGACCTAAGCGCGCCTTTTATCCAGAACTGCAGTGGTCAAACGGGAGATGCAGCAGAGCTTGTCTGCTTCATCATAAATTTTAATTTCCCAAACCTGATGGCTGCGACCGACATGGATGGCAGTACACACGCCGCGCACCGAGCCCTGTTTAGCGGCGCGAACGTGATTGGCATTAATATCAATCCCCACCACTTGCGCATCCCCTTCACAGCATAACCAACCGGCAACGGAACCCAAGGTTTCGGCCAGAACAACCGAAGCACCACCATGCAGCAAACCAAAGGCTTGAATGGTTCGATGATCCACGGGCATCGTTGCTTCCAACGTATTTTCGGTACATTTGGTATACACAATACCAAGATGCTCCATCATGGTACCTTGAGATATTTGGTTCAGTTCGCTTAGTGATTTTTGACGTTTCCACATAGCCTAATTCATCCTATTTTATATCGATAAAATGTTATACCAGTTCAAGCAGCGCCTGAAGAGGATGCTTCAGTACTACGTTATCAAATCGCTTCACCTGACTGCGGCACGAATATCCGGTAGCCAAACAGCGGCTGGCATTTTTACTGTTCAACGCTTTTTGCCAGGATAAAGCGTAAATACCGGCAGAGTTTTGCTGGTTATCCGCTTCATGCCCATAAGTTCCGGCCATACCACAGCAACCGAGACTCACATTATCCAGCTGAGCACCAAAATGGCTAAATACGGTTTGCCACTGCTTACCGCTGGCAGGCAATGCGGTACTCTCGGTACAATGGCTAAACAGATACCATGTTTCCTGAGCTGCGCTCTTTGACGGAAAAC
This sequence comes from Pragia fontium DSM 5563 = ATCC 49100, assembly GCF_900112475.1. GTDB lineage: Bacteria > Pseudomonadota > Gammaproteobacteria > Enterobacterales > Enterobacteriaceae > Pragia > Pragia fontium. Next base: position 218,977 of record NZ_FOLW01000006.1, read on the forward strand.
GCGTAAGCTGAGTCAGCATCCACTCATGGACCAGTTGAACCTGAAAATCCCCTCTTTCCGCGCCCAGTATTTGATTGTACTCATCGCGGTAGCACAGTACCAAAGCGGGATCGACCCCAACCATAGGAATGTCCAGTTTGGCCACTCGATTAAGCATATCAGCGGTGCGTTTAGCGGTTTTGGCAAACTGATGCAAAAATCCTTTGATATGCTGAGCCTTACCGTTAGGGCTAAACGGCAGCAGGACTGGCTTCATCCCTAATTTTTCAACCAAGTGAATAAAGTCGGCCACCACTTTGGCATCGTAATAGCTGGTAAAAGGATCCTGCACCACTAAAACATAGTCTTGTTTAGCCTGTGCATTCAAACCTTCCAGCTGTTCCAACGTCATTTGGCAGGCGGTATGCCCCTGTAGCTGCTGCTTCAACGTTGGTGTAGACAGCAACGGTAGATTGACCATACCGATGCTTTTCTCCCCCAGCGTTTGTACCCACGGCTGACGGATAAAGAAGTTAAACACGCCGGGGGCTTTTGCCATCAATGGTGCATAATTTTCCACCGAGGCCACCATATAGTCTCTGACGGGACGAAAATAGCGAGTATGGTAAAGCTGTAAAAAACGTGAGCGGAAAGCCGGTACATCAATTTTAATTGGGCACTGCGTCGAGCAGGCTTTACAGGCCAGACAGCCCGCCATTGACTGCTTCACCTCATGGGAGAAATCATATTCCCCCTGACGTTTACGCCAGCCATTTTTCGTTTTATCCAACAGGCTACGCCAACTCAAGCGTTTTTCCGTTAGCTGTTTTTCAATCTCTAATGGGTCAATGCCTTGTTCGGTCAATAAGCGCAGCCATTCACGCACCAGCGTCGCTCGCCCCTTCGGTGAATGAACTCGATTAGCGCTGACCTTCATTGATGGGCACATTGGGCTGTTAGCGTCAAAATTAAAACACAGACCGTTACCATTACACTCCATCGCCCCTTTAAATGAGGTACGAACCGCTAATGGAATCAGACGATCGTAAGTGCCGCGTTTTACTGCATCAACTTTAAATACCGCATCGTCACGCCCCATTGGCGGACAAATTTTACCCGGATTCAAACGATTATTCGGGTCAAAGGCCCCTTTGATTCGACGTAATTCGTCATACAGCTCCGCGCCAAAAAACGCCGGACTGTATTCAGCACGAAAGCCTTTACCGTGTTCTCCCCACAGCAATCCACCATATTTAGCCGTGAGTTCGACAATCTGGTCAGAAAGCTGCTTCATCAGCATCTCTTGCTGTGGATCGCACATATCTAAGGCCGGTCTGACGTGCAGCACACCCGCATCAACGTGACCGAACATGCCGTAAGCTAAATTGTGGCTATCCAACAGCGCACGGAATTCGACAATATAATCCGCCAGATGCTCAGGAGGCACACAGGTATCTTCTGCAAAGGGTATCGGTTTGGCTAATCCTTTGGCATTACCCAATAACCCTACGGCCTTTTTACGCATGCCATAAATACGTTCAATATCTGCCAGATCGTTGCATAGCTGATAGCCAATAATCCCGGCTTCATCATTCGCCATCAGCTGATCTAGTCTGGCGCAAAGCGACTCAACCTGCTGAGTGATTAATGCCAGATCATCGCCGGCAAATTCAACAATGTTCAATCCCTGCATATCTTTACCGGGGATATCGGTAATCAGATTTTTAACCGATTCCCAAACAATATCTTCCCGCGCCAGATTAAACACTTTGGAGTCAACGGTTTCCACCGACAGCGCCTGCGCTTCAACCATCAACGGGGCATTTCTCAATGCAGAATCAAAACTATCATATTTGATATTCACTAAACGGCGCACCGCCGGTAATGGCGTAATATTTAAGCGAGCTTCAGTAATCAGCGCCAATGACCCTTCTGAACCGGTTAAAATGCGCGTTAGATCGAAAGTCTGTAAGTCATCGCTAAAAACGTGCTTCAAATCGTAGCCGGTTAAAAAGCGGTTCAGTTTAGGAAACTTATCGAGAATTAATTGACGCTGCTGACGACAGCGCTCTAACACGGTTTGATAGATTTTTCCGGCCTGAGTTTGCTGAGCGGCAAGCTGTTCAGCCATCGCCACCGGCATAGGATATGTATCCAATAATTCGCCATTAAGCAGTACGTTTCTCAAACCCAAAACGTGATCGGACGTTTTACCGTAAACTAACGATCCCTGACCGGACGCATCGGTATTAATCATGCCGCCTAACGTCGCCCGGTTGCTGGTTGATAACTCCGGCGAGAAAAAATAGCCATGAGGCTTGAGATACTGATTAAGCTGATCTTTCACTACCCCAGCTTCAACCCGCACCCATCCCTGTTCCAGATTTAGCTCCAGAATACGGTTCATATAGCGCGACATATCGACCACAATACCGTCATTCAGAGACTGGCCGTTGGTACCGGTTCCGCCACCTCTTGGCGCAAAGGTAATGGTGGAAAAGCGCGCTTCGTTAGCGGTACGAGTAATCAGCACCACATCGGCGGTAGAACGAGGAAACACAATAGCCTGCGGTAACAACTGATAAATACTGTTATCCGTCGCCATCGTCAGACGATCGGCATAGTGCGTTGCCACATCACCACTAAACCCTGATTGTTTCAATGCGTCTAAATACGCTTGAACCAATGCATCAACGCCCGGTGCCTGCTTTAGCTGTGGAATCATAGTGATTAATCTCTTTTGCTATTTTTTATTATATTTTAAACATTACTCACCAATCTTACGATCGGCTACTTATCTGCCAGTCCAACGGACTAAACTAGCATACAGAGTTATCGTTTGCGTAGCCCATTGATAAAATTAATCACAACCTACCGGCCATCGCCCTCTTCAGAATAAAAAAACTCAGTATTTAGCTCTCGAATGGCGCTTTATTCCAGCAATTAAACGATATTTATCAGTTTATTAATTCTAATGGCGTAATAACCATTCATACCCGATAATATAACTCAGTTATTCGCCTTTTTATTTCATAATGAGCTCAGCCCATGACCGAACCCCATAAGCGTTACGATCTTGCCCGTCTGATATTCGGAATACTGTTTATTGTTATTCTGATTCTTGCCTGTTTCTGGGTTGTTCAGCCGTTTATTCTTGGCTTTACCTGGGCTGGCATGGTGGTTATTGCCACTTGGCCACTGTTGCTAAAAGTACAGACAATGACCTGGGGTAAGCGGATGCCTGCCGTTATCATTATGACACTCTTGTTGATACTGGTGTTTGTCTTACCGTTTGGCCTGGTGATCAACAGTATTGTTGATAACAGCGGTCAGTTGGTTGATTGGGTATCCAAGCCGGACAATTGGCATATTCCTAAACTGGTTTGGCTGGAAGATATTCCAATGGTTGGCGAACGATTATATAAAGGCTGGCAATCCCTCACTGCTGACAACGGCAAAGCACTGGTTGCCAGCGTACAGCCGTATGCCGGAGCAACCACCACCTGGTTTGTCTCTCAGGTCGCCCACGTTGGGCGCTTTATGCTGCACGGTACATTGATGGTAGTGTTTAGCGCCATTCTATATTACAAAGGCGAAGCGGTCGCCAAAGGCATTCGCCATTTTGCTTTACGGCTAGCGGCATCACGCGGTGAGTCAGCGGTGATCCTCGGTGCACAAGCCATCCGCGCCGTTGCTCTTGGGGTGGTTGTTACTGCCTTAGTACAGGCGCTGCTGGGCGGCATTGGTCTGGCGGTAGCGGGAATTTCCTATGCCACGCTGTTAACCGTATTAATGTTTATCTGCTGTTTGGCACAAATTGGCCCTTCTCTGATTCTGTTCCCTTCGGTTATCTGGCTCTATTGGACTGGCGATAACACTTGGGCCACCGTCTTGCTGGTCTGGAGCTGTATCGTCGTCTCTTTGGACAATGTACTGCGCCCAGCATTAATTCGTATGGGTGCCGACTTGCCACTGCTGCTGATTCTGTCCGGCGTTATTGGTGGATTACTGGCCTTCGGCATGATTGGTCTGTTTATCGGCCCGGTGGTACTGGCGGTTTCTTATCGTCTCATTTCAGCCTGGATGGACGAAGTTCCTGAACCTACAGAGCAACTGCCGGATTTACCACCAAGCATAAACAAAGAATAACGCTTCGTTATTTAGAACCCGCTCTTTCCATAAAAAAAGCCACGCAATATGCGTGGCTTTTTTACCATCAAAACTCACCCTATACCGTCGCGGTGCTTTGCTCCGCCAAGGCAACCCAGGTTTTAATCACCGTATCAGGATTTAGCGAAATACTATCGATTCCCTGCTCCATCAGCCATGCGGCAAAATCTTCATGATCTGAAGGCCCTTGACCGCAGATACCAACGTATTTACCCTGCTTTTTGGCCGCTTTAATGGCCATCGACAACAGCGCTTTCACCGCCTCGTTACGCTCATCAAACAGCGTTGATACCACGCCTGAGTCGCGATCCAGCCCCAGCGTAAGCTGAGTCATATCGTTGGAACCAATGGAGAAACCATCGAAATGGGCAAGAAATTGCTCGGCCAACAACGCATTAGATGGTATTTCACACATCATAATTACTTTGAGGCCATTCTGTCCGCGCTTCAACCCTTCATCAGCTAAACGGTCAACGACCGCTTTCGCTTGCTCAACGGTTCGCACAAACGGAATCATGATTTCAACGTTGGTTAGCCCCATCTTATTACGCACGCGTTTTACCGCTTCGCACTCCAGCGCAAAACAGTCTTTAAAGTCGTCGGAAATATAGCGACCGGCACCACGGAACCCCAGCATTGGGTTTTCCTCATGCGGTTCATAGCGGCTACCACCAACCAAGTTAGCGTATTCATTCGACTTAAAGTCGGAGAGTCGCACAATCACCCGCTTCGGCCAGAAAGCGGCGGCCAGAGTTGCAATACCTTCCGACAGACGACCAACGTAGAACTCCACCGGGTCATCATAACCGATCATCAGTTCGCGAATTTCCTGCTTCACCGACTCTTCCTGCTGGTCAAACTCCAGCAGCGCTCTCGGATGCACACCTATCATACGATTAATAATAAATTCCAGACGAGCTAGCCCTACGCCTTCATTCGGTAAACGGGCAAAGTCAAACGCGCGATCCGGGTTACCCACGTTCATCATAATCTTCAACGGAATTTCCGGCAGTTTATCCAGTTGAGAGCTCTGCACTTTAAAGTCCAGAATATCCTGATAGATAAACCCAGTGTCGCCCTCGGCACAGGACACCGTCACATATTGACCTTCATGCAACAATTCAGTGGCATTCCCACAGCCTACCACCGCCGGAATCCCTAACTCTCGAGCGATAATAGCCGCATGGCAGGTGCGACCACCGCGGTTAGTGACAATCGCCGCCGCGCGTTTCATGATCGGTTCCCAGTCCGGGTCAGTCATATCGGTTACCAATACATCACCCGGTTGAATGCGATCCATCTGACTAAGATCGGTAATCACCTTCACCGGGCCTGCGCCAATGCGATTTCCGATAGCACGCCCTTCTACCAAGACCTCACCACGTTTATTTAACTGATAACGCTCCATAACCTGTTCATTAGAGCGCACGGTTTCTGGACGCGCCTGTACAATATACAACTTGCCGCTATGACCATCTTTAGCCCATTCGATATCCATTGGCCGGCCATAGTGCTTTTCAATTAACAACGCCTGATGAGCCAACTGCTCAATTTCATCGTCTCTTAAGCTGTACTGTACCCGATCCTGCTCCGGTACATCTTCAATACAAACCTGTTTGCCATGTTCCTGACTGTCAGCATAAACCATGCGAATTTTTTTAGAACCGATCGTACGACGCACAATAGCCGGTTTATTATTTAATAATGTTGGCTTATGAACGTAAAACTCATCGGGGTTAACCGCCCCTTGAACCACCATCTCACCCAGCCCATAGGCTGAAGTAATAAATACCACCTGGTCAAAACCAGATTCAGTATCAATGGTAAACATCACCCCAGCCGAAGCCAGATCGGAACGCACCATACGTTGAACGCCCGCAGACAGCGCAACGCCACGATGATCGTATCCCTGATGTACACGGTAAGAAATGGCCCGATCGTTAAACAACGAAGCAAACACATGCTTAATCGCCACCATGACGGCATCAATACCCTGCACGTTTAAAAACGTCTCTTGCTGACCGGCAAACGAAGCATCGGGCATATCTTCGGCGGTGGCGGAAGAACGAACGGCAAAGGAAGCACCGGCATTCCCTTCAGACAGCGTCTGATAGGCTTGAGCAATCGCCTGCTCCAGTTCCGGCTGGAATGGAGTATCAATAATCCAGCTGCGAATTTGCGTCCCGGCCACAGCCAGCGCATTGACATCATCCACATCAATCTGATCGAGCAATTGATAGATGCGCTGATTTACCCCACTTTGCTCAAGAAAGTCATTAAACGCCTGAGCCGTCGTAGCAAAACCATTAGGAACCGACACGCCCAGATCGCTCAGATTAGTGATCATTTCCCCTAAAGAGGCATTTTTGCCTCCGACACGATCAACATCATGCATTCCCAGTTGGTTATACCAAACAACGTTACGTTGATTACTATTGATATCAGGCATTAGAGATGTTCCATTATTGAGTCAATAACACACAAAATAAGTATTGTATTGGACGGGTAAATATTCCAGATACACATGGCAGCTTACACAGCAATAAACAACTTATGAAATGATTAATCGTTTCCGCATTTAAACTTAGTTTTCTTACACTTATAAATAGCGCACCTTGTTCGTAAACGCGCTTTTTATGTTCATTTTCAACAATGAATTGGCAATTATTTTATTTATATTGCTGAATAAGATCGGATAATGCTTTTTAATTAATGGCACTATTTCATTCACAGGGGAAGGCAATGGAACGTACGGTTTTTTTTATTTCTGACGGCACGGCAATTACCGCCGAAGTCCTAGGGCATGCGGTGTTATCCCAGTTTCCTATCAGCCTAAACCAGTACACCATTCCTTTTGTGGAGGATGTGGCAAAAGCCAACGAAGTTCGCCAGCAGATTGACGAGCTGTTTGAACAAACCCAGCTAAAACCCTTGGTGTTTTACTCTATTGTCTCGTCAGATATCCGCGCCATTATTGAGCAAAGTAAAGGTTACTGTCAGAACATTGTTCAGGCCTTAGTGGCACCGCTACAGCAGGAGTTAAACATTGAACCGCTTCCCTCCGCGCATCGAACCCATGGTTTAACTGAAAGTAACCTTATCAAATATGATGCCCGTATTGCCGCGATTGATTACACGCTGGCACACGATGATGGTATTTCGCTACGCAATCTAGAAGACGCTCAGGTTATTCTGTTGGGCGTCTCTCGCTGTGGCAAAACCCCGACCAGCCTCTATCTGGCCATGCAGTTTGGTATTCGAGCCGCTAACTATCCGTTTACCGCCGACGATATGGATAATATTCAGCTCCCTCAGGCACTAAAACCGTTTCATCATAAATTGTTCGGCCTGACCATCGATCCGGAACGCCTGTCGGCGATTCGTCAGGAGCGTCGGGAAAATAGCCGCTACGCCTCACTGCGCCAATGCCGAATGGAAATTGCCGAAGTTGAAGCGCTGTATCGTAAAAACAATATCCGCTTTATTAACAGTACCAACTACTCCGTCGAGGAAATCTCCACCAAGCTACTGGATATTTTGGGCATGAGTCGAAGGATGTATTAAGGTTGAAGCTGAAACAGCGAAAGTTTCGTCCACTATCAGTACAGAGAATAAATTAACGTTGGCGCACGTGTCCGAGCAAAGGGCGTTAGGGCGAACGCCCTCTGCTCGCCCACGCCTTCGCCCCCGAATCCAGGCCACCTACGGCGGCTCCCCTCCGCCTTCGTTCGGGTTAACGCACCGGCGCTGATTTGCTCCCGACGAAGCAGCGCCTCGCCCATCATCCCTGATGGGCGTGCTCCCTCACTCAGTTGTCGGCTGAATTCCAGCGCTCAATATAAAAGACCAAAGATAAAACTCACCGAACCCATTTCCTTAACCGAGCCGCATTAAATAACAGCATTTTTTCTGCCACAAAATCTCGTTACCAATTACCCTAACCTGCAAATTTTAATAAATAGCGACAAATTAATTTCATCCGCTATTTGCATCGATTGTTGTTTCCGTTATTGTGATATACATCACTTCCCGGTATCTCGCCGCTGCGAAGACAAGATTTAGAGAATAACGATCAATGAATAAAACTGACGAGCTCCGCACCGCGCTGATTGATAGCCTGGTGACGCCTGAGCGATTGGCACAGCAATTTCCGCTTACCGCCGAAATCAGTGCCAATATCACCCAATCCCGTAAACGTATTGAAAAGATTATTCACGGTGAAGACCGCCGTTTATTGGTGATTATCGGCCCTTGCTCCATCCATGATGTGGATGCCGCCATGGATTATGCCGAACAATTAAACGCCTTACGTAACCGCTATCAGGATCGGCTGGAAATCGTTATGCGTACCTATTTTGAGAAACCCCGTACCGTTGTCGGTTGGAAAGGTATGATTTCTGATCCTGGCCTCGATGGCTCTTATCAGGTTAATCAGGGGTTAGAATTGGCGCGTGACCTGCTATTGAAAATTAATAAGCTGGGTTTACCGACTGCCACTGAATTTCTGGATATGGTGATCGGTCAGTATATTGCTGACTTGATTAGCTGGGGCGCGATTGGTGCCCGCACTACCGAAAGCCAGATTCACCGTGAAATGGCCTCGGCTCTCTCCTGCCCGGTGGGATTTAAAAATGGTACTGACGGCAGCACAAAAATCGCCATTGATGCCATTCGCGCGGCACGTTCCAGCCACATGTTTTTGTCGCCGGATAAACGTGGCCAAATGAGCATTTATCGCACCAGCGGTAATCCTTATGCCCACATCATTTTACGCGGTGGTAAGACCCCTAACTATCATGCTGCCGATATTGCCGTTGCCTGCGATAACCTGCGCCAGTTCGATCTTCCTGAACACTTGGTGGTAGATTTTAGCCACGGCAACTGCCAAAAACTGCATCGCCGTCAGTTAGACGTGTGTGAAAACGTTTGTGAACAAATTAAAGCCGGTTCAATGGCGATTGCCGGCATTATGGCCGAAAGTTTTCTGGTAGAAGGCACGCAAAAACTACAGCCCGGACAGCCTTTGACCTACGGTCAATCCATCACTGATTCATGTCTGAGCTGGAGCGATACCGAAAGAATGCTATTTAATCTGGCAACGGCGGTAGATAGCCGCTTCTAGGCGATGATAGTTTAGATTGGCGTCCCCGGTGCACACCGGGGTCTAATCTTTAGGCCGAAAAGATGTACTTTAGCAAGCAATCCCTAGCGCACAATCTCCGCAATCCAATGCCCTAACTCGGTTAACTCTTTTTTCTGTTCAGGAAACCGGACAATCAATTCCTCACAGCGTTTTTGTAGAGCATCACTCTGATAAAGGCAGCCGACTAAACTGTCTGCCAAGGCTTCTAACGGTGCTGGATTTAAGCTATCGGTAAAGATTTGGCTGCGGGTAAGCTGGCCTTTTTCCACATCAAAATGCAGTTCAACTCCGCCCCACACAAAACGCTGATCCAACAGATGGGTAAATGCCGGCGCCTGACCGAAATTCCATTCCCAACTGCTTTGACGGGCAAAGGTATCAACAAAGTTGGGTAAATCAGGTAGCGCATCCGGAGAGATATGTTCCGCTTCAACCTGCTCGCCATAATGCTCAAAGAACGACCTTATCACCGCATCACACACTTGTTGATGGCTGATATTCGGTAACAGTTCACTTAAGTTTGTTACCCGCCCTCTCACGGAGGTAATTCCTTTGGCCTGTAGCTTTTTGACATCCGGATTTAAATAGTTGGCTAATCGGCTTAAGTCCGCATCCAATAACAGGGTTCCATGGTGAAATCCGCGATCCATGGTTTCCCGATAGGCCGATCCGGATACCTTTCGTTCCCCTTCCGGCGTCGCCACCACCAGATCGTTACGCCCAGAAGCGCTGGCACTAATTCCTAATGAATTAAGGGCATTAACCACAATCGCCGTCGAAATGGTTTTATCATATTCCGGTTTTCCGGCCATAAACGTAAAACAGGTATTACCCAAATCATGAAATACTGCACCACCGCCGCTGCTACGTCTGGCCAGTTTCACTTTGTCCTCTTCCATCCGGCAAGTATTACACTCTTTCCATGGATTCTGTGCCCGTCCGATAACCACCGTATCTGCATTACGCCACAGGAACAGCACCCGTTGAGTAGCGGGCATCTGGCGAAAAATGCACTCTTCAACGGCAAGATTAAACCAAGGGTCATAAGAATCAGAAATAAGCAGACGTAAACGAGACATGATGAAAATCCATCCAGCGAAACAAGAAACGCTATATTAACATGGATAATCTCGAACTGGCGTTGATTAAGCGGCGTTTCCACCGCTTAATCAAAAAGGTAAACACTATTTACGATATGAATTGAGGCGCTACCAACATTGCTCTGGCAATGGTTCTAATATCATCCTGAGCAATCTCAAATAATCCAAAGCGGAACTTATAGCCCCAGTTCGAATTGCCTGAGGTAAAGCTCAACATCGGCAGCAATGGCTTAATAGCGGCTATTTCACTATCAAACCACTCAACATCGCGCCGATAAGGATAAAACTCATCAAACATATGTACCTGATAAGGGGCTTTATCCTTGACGCATCCTATTGCGGTAAAAGACTGACAAGGTGTTTTCTCACCAAAATGCACTACGGGAGAGTAATAAACTACGACATCACCGCCCTGTAGTCTTTTTAATGGCGCCGCTTTACCGTGGCAAACCTGCATAAATCCCTCTTTTCGGCCAATTCGTACATGATCCAGCGATGCCACGGCTACCCAATAACGCGTCATTTACGCCACCGCAAAAACGCGCAGCCGGTGTCCATCTGGATCCTGTGCGGTAAAGGTATAACCAAAATCCATATGCTGCGGCGACTGAATAATGCTCACCCCTTTCTGCTGCCATTCACGGTAATAATTATCCACCGCTTCGGCAGACTCTACGGCAAACCCCAGTTCGCCACTGGCAGTAATTGTCCCCGCTTTAGGCTCAACGGTATGTTTAGACCATAACCCTAACAGAACATCGGATGAAAAATGGAACATGGCAAAGGTGTCTGAAGCCTCAACCGGCGATTGACCAAGAATATGCTGATAAAAATCTTTGCTGGCAGTTGGGTTATCCACATAAAAAATAAACATATTGGCGTTTAACATGATTCTCTATTCCTTAAGATAAATGAAATATCAATCGAGCCTGAACGGGCTCAGTGCTGATATCGGTATCTTAGGAGAATCGAGTGACAGTTTTTGTCAGTAGTTAACTTATTTACGCGGGATATTTTTTTGCCGATACCAGTCATTTAACAAGGTCTGACGACGGCGGGGATAGCGAATATCGGTCACCTTTAGTGAAGCAATGCGATCGACTCTAAAGTTACGGGAATCATTTCTTAGTTCGCACCAACCGACCACCAGTCTGACATTATCAAAAAAACCAATCGCAAAAGGCCAGATAGTCCGTTCCGTTTGCTGACCCTGTTGATCTTGATATTGAATAACTAACTTGCATTCGACCTCAATGGCGCGACGAATATCCAATACTTGCGGTTGACAGAAACTATGATTATCCGAGGGGCCAACCAATAGCGGAGACTCATCTAATCTATAGCGTAGCTCAGGCGTTACCACCGCGGATATTTTGCTCATCGCTTGTGTGGCCGCTTCCGCTAACTGTGCATCAGCGCGTTCAGCCACCCAACGAGCGCCTAACACTAAGGCTTCAATCTCTTGCGCAGAAAACATCAACGGCGGTAGAACAAATCCTTCCCGTAATACATAACCCAGACCGGCCTCACCTTCAATAATGGCACCTTGTGCTTGTAGGCTGCGAATATCCCGATATAGGGTGCGCAGGCTGATATTCAGTTGATTGGCCAGCTCGGCACCGCTAATCGGATAGCGGTGACCACGAAGCAGTTGTAGAAGCTGTAGCAGGCGTTCTGAACGGGACAATATGACCTCATAACATCATTGAGCAAATACTACAGTCGGCGTGATTGCCAATAGGCATTTTTCCAGTATGGGTTATCCAGCGATGAAGTCATCACCCCTTTACTGGTAGAGGCATGCAGGAAGGCGCCACCGGCATCATAAATACCGACGTGTAAGCCGTTTTCTCCCCGACCGGTTTTAAAGAAAACCAAATCGCCGGGCTTCAGCTCATCACGAGAAATTTTAGCCCCCACTTCTGCCTGAAGCTTGGTGGTACGAGGTAGGTTGATATTGAATTTATCCTGAAACGTTTTATACACAAAACCAGAACAATCAATGCCACTACGGGATAAACCGCCATAGCGGTAAGGTGCCCCGTGCCATTGACGATGCTGTTCTTTTAGCTGGGCAAGAACGTATATAGGATCGGACAGTTTTCCACTTGGCGGTGGGGTATTACTGGAACAGCCTGCTAACACCAGCAATACCAGAAGCAATAAGTAACGTAAATGCATCGGCCTCTTTTCTCCACGCTTTATGCACATAACATGCTCATAATTAGCCTAAAACTACGCAAAACACAAGATTTCACGATAAATTAGCGGTATTACGCAACATCTTTTGCCAATTTGCCCCTCTGAGCGAACTATTTTCCCCCTATCTCATCGAATAATAACACCTCGATAAATAACCAAGATTAAAGGTGTCGTGTTACAACACATTATCAATCAGCATTATTTTCCAACACTTTTATCTTTTTACCCGACAGTCTGATGTGATACAAAAATGGTTATTATTCCTACAATATAAACGCCGAATGATAAGGTACCCAATATGATCGATCTTCGAAGTGATACCGTTACCCAGCCGAGTAAAGCCATGCGTCAGGCAATGGTCGATGCCGCCGTCGGCGACGACGTTTATGGTGATGACCCTAGCGTCAACCAATTAGAGCGTGAAGCAGCAACCCTTTCAGGTAAAGAAGCCGCACTGTTTCTGCCAACCGGCACTCAGGCTAATCTGGTGGCTTTATTAACCCACTGCCAGCGTGGAGAAGAGTACATTGTCGGGCAAAAAGCCCATAACTATATGTATGAAGCCGGTGGTGCTGCGGTATTGGGCAGCATTCAACCTCAGCCTATTGATGCCGCTGAAGATGGCACGCTGCCGTTGGATATCGTCGCCAGCGTAATTAAACCAGATGATGTTCATTTCGCCCGCACCCGTCTGTTATGTCTGGAAAACACCCATAATGGTAAAGTGCTACCGCTGGATTATCTCCATCAGGCATGGGCTTTCACCCGCAAAAAGAAACTGGCCTTGCACATGGATGGCGCACGCATATTTAATGCTGCGGTAGCCATGAAGGTGCCATTATCTACCCTAACCCAGTATTGCGACACCTTAACCATCTGTCTGTCAAAAGGTCTCGGTGCGCCGGTGGGCTCCCTGTTGTGCGGCAGCAGCGAATTTATCAAACAAGCTCGCCGCTGGCGGAAAATGGTCGGTGGCGGTATGCGTCAGGCCGGTATTTTGGCTCAGGGGGCGATCTATGCGCTACATCACAACGTCGAACGTCTGCGGGAAGATCACGATAATGCGCAATGGCTGGCAGAACAGCTAAGCGGATTGGGTGTTGAAGTGATGGCGCCGGGTGCTCAAACCAATATGCTGTTTCTGCGACTACCGGCCAATGAGGCCAGCCAGCTAGGCCCGTGGATGAAACAGCGCGGTATTCTGATGAACGCCGGGCCAGTAACCCGTTTAGTGACGCATTTGGATATCTCACGAGAAGATTTAATACGACTGGTGGACTTGTGGCGGGAATTTAAGGGAAGGATTGCGACACCAGGTAGCGGCGATGGTGGTGCCAGAACGATTTATGGTTGATGGGATTGAAATAAGAAATAAATAGTATCTGCGGTAAATACCGCAGATCTAGTCTGTTGTGATTAAGGCTGTTATTGATGCCTGATAATCCTCAATAACCTATTTTCAA
>NZ_FOLW01000005.1 GCF_900112475.1 Pragia fontium DSM 5563 = ATCC 49100
ATTGACTTAATAACGATACAGAATCGGTGGAGCGGTAGTTCAGTTGGTTAGAATACCTGCCTGTCACGCAGGGGGTCGCGGGTTCGAGTCCCGTCCGTTCCGCCACTTATTTTAGAAGGCCTGCTATGATAGCAGGCCTTTTTTATTGTGAGTTTTAAACATACCTATCTATTCTTCTCTCATATATCAATATGGATATTATTTTATAGCCATCGTCCTCTGCATTTAGCGCTTGATTATCTATATAGATGGAATAGATATGATTAGTCTAAGAGCAGATATTAAAGCTATGCTTAAACATGGGTTTTTATCTATCTAATTTACTTATCGCTACAAAGTATTGGGTGTTATTTCTTAAATTATTCCTCGCCGAGGATATCTTGATTTGTTTTTACTGTCAGTATGATGGTGTGTTTTTATTGGTATCATATGTGAGAAGCTGTTTTTATAACTGAAATTTTATTGGTTATCATAATAAAAGTGAGAATATATTGATATACAAGGAATATCACATGAACTTTAATCTCATATATTATTATTGATTTTTATTAAATCTTATTCTCTCTCTTTTGTGATACTGGTATCTTATATTTTCCCATCTAATATCAGTTGATTATTCTATCTGTTTAAATTTTAATTCTGCTTACTCTCAATTGAGGTTTTTTTTTAGTTTATTCATCTGTGATGGGTTAAATTTTGCTATTTATTGAACAACTCTTCTGGTATTGAATTCTATTTTCTTATTTCTATAATCATTTCGACTTAGCGATTAAGACTTTTTATTATTTTTGCTAAGTAATTATTAATTAACCAATGTGTTATATGGTCATGGAGTTATTATTAATTAAGTGGCGTATTCGCATTATTTCAAAATAAGGAAATTATTATGAAAGAGATTGAACTTCATCATGGTAAGAAAGCTGTTGGCGGTTGTTTGATTTGGAAACTGATCTGCTGGAAGCCTTGCAGACCTTGTAAACCAAAACCACCTTGTGGTGGCGGTAACGGCGGCGGTACTGGCCCTCGTTAATTCTTATCTGTAAGTAATATTAGCGCTCTCATATATTGAGAGCGCTATATAAACCCTTTTAATTCCTTAAATAGGGTGAATACGATATTAATAATTTGAATAATAAAAAATGAACTTTTCATGGCCAGGAAGCCTGACTTCTCCTCATCAGGTACCACTTATACTTCAACATGAATATACAGAATGTGGATTAGCTTGTTTAGCTATGGTGATGGGCGCTTATGGCCATCGTACAACGCTTTCTGAATTACGGCGAGAATATCCAATCTCTTTAGAGGGAGGAACTTCTATCGCAGATTTAGCTGAATTTGCTATAACGAAAGGAATGACGCCAAGACTTCTTCAAGGGGAAATTGAAGATGTTCCACAGCTAACTTTTCCAGTTATTGCATTTTGGCGCAATTCACATTTTGTCGTTATTACCGAAGCAACTTCTTCCACTCTTTGCGTACATGACCCCATTTTGGGGGAGCAACAATATACATTAGAAGAAGCCCGCGCCCTGTTTTCTCAATACGTATTAGAATTAAGACCAACAACCAGCTTTAAAAAGCGTCAGCCTTCTGATGCATTAAAGATGGGGACTTTAATTAGTTGGGTCAATGAGCACGGTAAGAATCAAATTATTCTATTAATGCTGATGTTCTTCGGATTGCTGTTGCTGTTGGCCGTTCCTTCCTATGTTCAGTTGGTTATCGATCAGGCGATACAGAAAAGTGATTTTGATCTGGCGATTCTATTGACCTGTATTTTTTCAATGGTCTTTTTGTTTCAGGCTATGACCCAATTATTAAGAACGTTGTTGGAGGTTGTGGCGCGTAATCTGAGTTATGACCAATTGAGCCAAACGGCCTGGCGGCATAATTTGAGTTTGGGGTTATCGTATTTTCAGCGTCGTCCTTTAGGGACCGTTTTGGCGATAGACAAGTCATTGGAAGCCTGTTCAGAATTTATCAGTAATGGTTATGCCAAGCTGATTTATTCCATCGTCATGGCATTGATTAGCCTGATATGCATGTTTTTGTATAACGTTGAGATGGCGGCATGGACACTACTGCTCATGTCGATATTCTTCTTGATCCGTTATGCTTTGATTCGGCCGTTTAGACGAGCGGTGGATAAAGAGATTGCTGAATCAGCCCAATATGAATCGTTACTCGCTGAAACTCATGAAGGAATTGCCTGTATTAAATCCAGTGCTATCGAAGCTGGCCGGGGAGCGGTTCTGGATAAGGCCATGCGCCGGTCTGTTGAAGCCCGCATTCGTAAAGATCAACTTACGGCCAAGTTTAATGCTGGTTCGATGATGGTGGTCAATGCCGAGCAACTGCTAGTCGTGTGCTTGGGTGCCTGGATGGTTATTCAAGGTGAGATTTCAATTGGTATGCTTTATGCCTACCTTTCCTATAAGCAATATTTTGCCGATAGCACTGTTGATGTTGCTGAAGGTTTACTGCATAAAGCCGCATTAGAAGCGCCATTGTCACGAATTTCTGACATGATGGCGACGGAATCAGAAGCTAAAAGCTTTGGTAATAAACGCTGTCCTCATCCATTACAACAAATTGAGCTGAATAATCTCTTTTTTGCTTACCCTAATCGCGCTTTGATTCTGGATGATATTTCTACCGTTTGGCATCGAAAGCAAGAAGTCGTGCTGGTTGGCCCGAGTGGTTCGGGTAAAACAACATTACTACGAATGCTGAATGCGATGTTAAGCCCTACCAGCGGCGATATTTTCTATGATGGCATCAATCAAAAAGAGATCACTCCTGAATCATTACGTAAGCATGTTCGAGTTATCCATGCTGATGAACATGTGTTTTCTGGGACGATTCTGGAAAATATTTCTGGCTTTAGCTATCAGCCAGACTTATCCCGGGTGAAAGAGGTTTGTCGAATTGCTGAGATAGCAGAGGTTGTTGAGTTGCTATCTCATGGTTATGAAACTGAAATTATGCCCGGTGACTCTTATCTCTCCGCTGGGGAAAAGCAGCGTTTAGTATTAGCCAGAGCGTTGTACCATCAGCCTGATTTTTTGTTGTGTGATGAATTAACCGCCAATATGGATCAGAAAACGGCGCATAAGATTTTACACAATCTGAGAGAGTTGGATCTGGGGCTGATTTTTATTACTCATACGCCTGAACAAGTTTATCAGCAGGGAGCACTGTATATTTTACAACAAGGTAAGTTGATTGAAATTGATGAACCTAAACGTTATCTGCAGCAGCAAAGTTAAGTAATATGATCGCAAAAGGAAAGAGCACCATGGAAGATAAATCAGATTTATCAGCACGTAATACCGCTTCATTTTACCGAATCAGTCTGGTGAATTTGCGTTCGGTAATATTACTTTTTATTAGCGCACTGGTGTGTTTTATTCTATTTTCTATTTTTTTCAAATTCAATGACAGCGTTGCTGCGCGCGGTATTTTAATTAGTCCCGAAGGGGATATACAGGTAAAAGCGCCAGAGTCTGGTACGTTGATTGAATTTGCCGTTATTCCTGGGCAGAAAGTGACTGCCAATAGTGTTTTGTTTTGGATATCCAAGGATCATGGCGTTGGCAGTACGCCGTTAAGTAAATATAACCATGAGCGCTTAAGCCTTGAGTTAGAGCGCGCTAAGGCTCGCTTATCATTACTGGATAATTTGAAGCAGCAGCAGACTCAACGATTTGAGCAGCAGCAAAAATTGTACGATGACAGTTTGCAGACGATGCGCACTAAGCAAGTGCAGCTTAAAACACTCAGTGCTAACGCTCGTCGTAAATATCAAGCCAGTAGGCAGCTAGCGGAAAAAAGTCTGGTTTCACGTACCGAACTGGATGAAGTGAATAGCAATATGCTAACGCAAGAGCTTAATGAGAAGATTGAAAACGGTAATATTTTGGATCTGGAAAATCGTAAAAGTGCCGCGGTGAGCGCCCATCAAATTGAAATTAATAGTATCGAGAATGAACAGTTTACGCTACGGACTCAGATCAGCGATATTAAGCGCCAGATTCTGACGGATGGCACTAACCGAATTGCGGTACTGGCTCCCTCAGATGGTACGATTCTCTCTATTAACTTACCGAAAGGCAGGGGGCTTTTAGCGAATGAAGAAACCGTAATGGTGCTTCGCTTGAGTGAGCCTGCGTATATGCAGGCATATCTGTACATACCGGCAACCGGTGTGGGTAATTTGGAAATGAATAAAGAAGTCAGACTACGTTTTGATGCTTTTCCGGTAGATAAATATGGTTCAGTCACCGCTAAACTGGAAGAAATGCACCCGGTTGCCATTGATCTAAAGTCAATGATGATTGAGGGGGATGTAAAACAAAACTACTATCTGGCACGTTTAACGATCCCTCCTTCATTTCGTGATGCTTACGGTAGCCAACATTTATTATTGGGTGGGATGACGCTAAATGCCGATTTGACCATTGACCGTAAACCACTAATCATGTTGTTGTTAAGTCCGCTGGAAAGAGTTCGTCAGCGATTCTTTTAAGTGCAGTAGAGCGTAGGGCCTACTCATTATTATCTGGTACCTATTCTTGATGAATGCATCGTGATGACCGTTCTTGACGTTTTTATTATTGGTTTAACGTTGAGTTTCTGGTTTGAAACCCCTATAACAGGATAAAGTAATCTTTATCTTCTGCTCATGGATGGGGTGTATAATCTCAGGAAGAGAATTTCTTAATGACAGGCTCTAATGGTGCGGAAAAAAAATTTTTCCATGAGGTATGCGGCGGGATTACCTGCCGAACGTATTTTCCCTGGTGTTCTTGCTGATACAGGGCAGTTAATCACGCCTCCGCTTCAGTCTTTACCGACGAATGGCGCGTTAAGCGTCATGGTGTGGAATATCTTCAAACAGCAGCGAACAAACTGGTTAAACGTACTTAAAAAGTACGGCTTAGAAAGCCAACTGGTTTTGCTACAAGAAGCCCAGACTACACCTGAGCTGCTCCATTTTGCGACCTCTAACTATCTGGCAACAGATCAAGTACCAGCAATTGTTATGCCTCAGTATTCACTTGGGGTCATGACGCTGTCTTGCGCGAATCCTATTTATTGTTGCCCTTTAAGGGAACGTGAACCGCTGTTACGTCTATCTAAATCGGCTTTGGTAACGGTATATCCATTAGATGATGGGCGGCAGCTGATGGTGGTGAATATCCATGCGGTTAATTTCAGCATTGGTGTCGATATTTATAAGCAGCAGTTAAAGCCGATTGGTGAGCAGATCCTTCAACATAAAGGACCGGTAATACTGGCCGGAGACTTTAATGCCTGGAGTAGGCAGCGATTACATTCGTTATATCGTTTTTCAACGCTGACAGGATTACAGGAAGTCCGCTTTTCTCGCGATTGGCGAAAAAAAGCATTTGGCCGTCCTTTGGACTTTGTTTTTTATCGTGGATTACAGGTTGAAGAAGCATCGGTTTTAGTGACGGAAGCATCAGACCACAATCCGTTACTGGTGAGGTTCCACGCTAATCCATGACGAATTAGCGTGGAGAGACAGGATTAGCGTTTATACAGCGTTAACGTATCACCCGGCTGAAGATTGTGTACATCCTCCAGGCTTGAATTCCACTTCAGCACATCATTAATATCGACTTTATGACGTCTGGCAATACTAGTGAGAGAATCGCCCTTACGTACACGATAAGTGATACCACGATTACTGCTGTTGCGGGTAATCTGGAGCGTTTGTCCCACTTTCAGTTTGCTGTTTTTAGCCAGTTTATTCCAACTTTGGATATCGCTGGTTTTAACTTTATGACGTTTAGCAATGGAAGAAAGGGTATCACCTGCGCGAACGGCGTATTTAACCTTTGAGGTTGCTCGGCTACTGGCGATTTGCGCTATCTGAGCTTGTTGAACCGTTAGCTGAGCGATATATTCACCAGATAGCGGCAAAGTAATTTTCTGACCAGGGGCAACCTGTGCAGTTAAATTATTTGCTTGCTTGATTGAATCTATGCTGATGCCATAACGTTTAGCTAAAATTTCAATGGTTTCACCCTGAACAACACGATGCTCACCCCAGTTAACCAGATTCATTTCACCACGGGTTAGTGATGCCTCTAGCTTTTTGGCATTTTTAACCGGCAGCATAATTGCGTGTGGGCCATTAGGGGCGGTGACATTATGTTTGTAGCCAGCATTATAGGTTTTTAGCTTTTGCAGCGGCATGTCAGCCATTTTCGCCGCTTGAGTGAGTTCGATTTGTTGGCCCACTTCAATACGGGTCAAAGCACGATTCAGATTGCTATTTGGCAGATCGAGGCCGTAACGGTCACTGTTCTTCACCATTTCGCTGAGAGCCAGCAGTTTGGGAATATAGCGCATTGTTTCTTTCGGTAAATTCAGAGACCAGTAGTCTGTAGGACGACCCTTCGCCTGATTTTCCTTGATCGCATTGAGTACTCGGCCTTCGCCAGAGTTATAGGCAGCAATTGTTAATAGCCAATCCCCATCGAACAGACCGTTTAAGCGCTCCAACATATCCAGCGCTGCGGTTGTTGACTGTGCGACATCTCTGCGCCCGTCATACCACTTATCTTGCTTAAGACCGTAGTAGAGGCCAGTTGTCGGTACAATTTGCCATATTCCCGCAGCTGCGGCTGAGGAGGTAGCATTGGGATTAAAAGCGCTCTCCACTATGGGAAGTAGTACCAGTTCCATTGGCATATCACGATCTTTGATCTGGCTGACGATCCAGTATACATACGGTTCAGCCCGCAACGTTACATCGTGGAGATAGCTCTTGTGTTTGAGGTAGTACTCTTTTTGTTCACGAATCCGCTCGTTTTGCGGAATCTCCATTTCCAGCCCTTCACTGACAGCCTGCCATAAATTTTTCTCAGTCTGGCCGTCTTCATCCATAAGCCAGTCGATATCTGTTTGAGAATTACGTGCAAAAAAGTCATTAGCTGAAGACGGATTCTGCTTCGTTGTTGGTGTCGAAACCTGATGATTAGTACTCTGACATCCGACAAGTAATACAGAAGCGAATAAAATCGCTTTGGCCTTCATATGCATTAAAATATTATTGGTTGATTAAAAGTCGACCGATAATACTTGGAGTGGCGCTATAACTCAACAAAAAGCGTCAGTAATTGTCCTTCATTGCTCTTAACTGTTTAAAAACCTGCCAAATTTCGATAGTTGGATCATTGATGCCTAACTTTCTTTGTAAATCAATTTGATGACATCTTAGAAAAAGATTAATTTTTCGTTCTAACTGTAGCTCAGTTGGCACTGAAGCTTGGTTTTCTGCCCTTAATTGCTCAATTTGTTGCTGATATGTTTCAATGTCGATATCTTCTGGTAAAACATAGTTTGCGAAACGTAAATTAGACAGCGTATATTCGTGAGCGCAGCATACTTTTGTGTTATCGGGCAATGCAGCTAGCTTTTGAATTGAATGGTACATCTGTTTAGCAGTGCCTTCGAATATACGTCCGCATCCTGCTGAAAACAGTGTGTCACCGCAGAACAGATAAGGTGAGCAATAGAAGGCGATATGGCCGATGGTATGACCCGGCACATCAAGTACTGAGAACGTCATTCCTCCAGCGACAACATGATCGCCTTCTTTAACGATGATTTGCGCCCCTTTACTGCGAGTTTCTTCAGGCCCATAAACCTTTAGCGCTGGATAATGTCTAACTAACTCAGCTACACCACCAGTATGATCGTTGTGATGATGGGTTAACAAAATGGCATCAGGTGTTAATTGATGTTGTTGCAACGCCTGAATTACGGGGTGAGCCGTGCCGGGGTCGACAATGATGGTTGTTTGACTATCTTTGGTTAATAGCCAAATGTAATTGTCCTGAAATGCGGGAATACTGATAAGATGCATGATGGTCCCCTGATTTTAAATGCTACTAATAGAGATAATAATTCATGAGAGCTGCCCGCACAGATAAAATTATCGCACCGCCAGCATCTTGGGATGAGTTATCTCATGGGGGAGCTTATCGTATAGCGTTAGAGCAACAATTAGAACCATGGTGGCCGAAATTATTTGGTTTTCACTTATTGAAACTGGGTAATCTAAGTGCGGCGATCAATACAGAAAAATGTCAGATTGCTCACCATATTAATGTTTCTGCATCGGGCGAACAGATAGATATTTATGCGGATAACCTGCAATTGCCCTTTATCGATAAAACCCTGGATGCCTGTTTATTGGCTAATACCTTAGCCTATTCGGAAGATCCCCACGGTATTTTACGCGAAGTTGATCGCATTTTAATTGATGATGGCTGGTTAATCATCAGTGGATTCAATCCGTTCAGCTTTGTTGGCATCGGAAAGATGGTGCCGATGGTAAGAAAAAAACACCCCTATGCCAGCCGTATGTTCAGTAAAATGCGTATGATTGACTGGCTAAGCCTGCTGAATTATGAAGTGCTGTATCATTCACAGTTTCAGAGCGTGCCTTGGGGAGCACAAAACGGTTTTTTGAGCACTCACATACCGGCTTTTGGTTGTCAGAGTTTAATTATTGCCCGCAAACGGACCATTCCTTTAACGTTGAATCCGCTTTTATCATTTAAAAAACGTTTTCGTGTGAGGTCTGGTGCCGTTGGCGCAACGAAAAATATGCCGAATGGCGATTAAACTTTAGTTTATTCTAGGCTTCAGGGGTGTAACCGGTATCGGTTAGCGTTGGGTTTTCAGCCGCTGTTTTGGCTAAAATATCGCAACGTTCATTTTCTTCGTGACCGGCATGGCCTTTTACCCAATGCCATTCGACATTATGGTGAGTAATCGCCTGATCGAGCCGTAACCAAAGATCGACATTTTTAACCGGCTTTTTATCGGCAGTTTTCCAACCCCGCTTTTTCCAGTTATGGATCCATTTCATGATACCTTGTCGTACATACTGACTATCGGTACTCAGGGAGACACTACAGGGAGCGGTTAACGACTCCAGAGCGGTAATGGCCGCCAGAAGTTCCATCCGATTATTGGTCGTGAGAAAATATCCTGCACTAAGGGTTTTCTCATGCTGTTTATAGCGTAAAATAGCACCATAGCCACCGGGCCCAGGATTACCCAGACAGGAGCCATCGGTGAATATTTCTACCTGTTTAAGCATATCTGGTAGACTCATCATAAAGTTGAAAACGGTAAGTCTGACACAAAATGGAACCAATAAGCACTGAAATTACACGACAGATTGTTCTCGATACTGAAACCACCGGTATGAATATGGTTGGGGTTCACTATGAGGGACACCGAATTATTGAAATCGGTGCTGTTGAAGTGGTGAACCGTCGCCTGACGGGCAGGCATTTTCATGTGTATATTAAGCCCGACCGCTTGGTTGATCCGGATGCTTATGCGGTACATGGGATTAGCGACGAATTTTTGGCGGATAAACCAACGTTTGCGGAAATCGCCGATGACTTTTATCAGTTTATTGATGGTGCGGAATTAGTGATTCACAACGCGTCGTTTGACGTGGGCTTTATGGATCATGAGTTTCGCATGTTACGTAGCGATTATCCGAAAGTTGAGTCATTCTGTACGATAACTGACTCATTGCTAATGGCGCGTAAGATGTTCCCGGGCAAGCGTAATAGTTTGGATGCGCTATGTACCCGTTTAGATATTGATAACAGCCGCCGAACGCTGCACGGCGCTTTACTCGATGCCGAAATTTTGGCCGAAGTTTATCTAACGATGACCGGTGGCCAAACCTCATTATCATTTTCTGTTGATGGTGAGACGCAGACTCAAGCCCGAGGTGCCGAAATTCAGCGTCTTGTTCGTGCCGAAAGTGCTCTCAAAATTGTTTATGCCTCTGATGAAGAGGTGGAAGCCCACGAATCACGTCTCGATCTTATTGCCAAGAAAGGGGGCAGTTGTCTCTGGCGCACACCCGTTGACGGAGAAACCGTTAATTAGCTGTTTTTATTCGGTTCGCTGAATTTGTGTGCAAATGATTCTGTTTGAGTAAATTTTCATTGACTCCCGCTGCACGGAACCTTACTATCATCCCGCTTTCCAAGGAAAGTCGAGTGGAGCGGTAGTTCAGTTGGTTAGAATACCTGCCTGTCACGCAGGGGGTCGCGGGTTCGAGTCCCGTCCGTTCCGCCACTACTTTAAGATACCAGACCTTAGTGTCTGGTATTTTTTTATGCGCATGATATTTTTGTTCATTATTTGATCGATTAAATGTTTGATTTATTATTTTAGCCCGCTATCAATTCAATCAATATTGTCGGGAAGATGGCATTAAACGATTGATGAGATCCACCATACTCGTCCTATAACGGTAAATTCCCCACATTCTATTTGTTCTTTAGCAACAATCTCGTCTTTATAGTTTGCATTATAAGAGCGCATGGTGATGCTGCCATCTGAGTTCTGTATCAATGTTTTAATTTTTTGCACGTCGCCAATACGGATAGCATACATCTTTCCATCGCGCACAATTTTATCTGCGGTATCAATAGAAACAGTATCGTTATCAGAAAGTTTCGGCTCCATACTGTCACCCGTTACTCTGACGACCTTTAAGTTTTCAACATGAATACCTTCACGCCTGAGTGTGTGAGCCCTAAAAGGTAGCGTGTAGATTTCATTTTCTTCTGTATTGTAGTACCCATCGCCGGCTGAGAGATGAATGTCTAAAACTGGAACTTCAACAAACTCAGTATTTGTTGTCGATATCTCTTCCCAGGTAATGGGCTGTAGGCGTGATGGTTTTAAATTAGTATCAGTATGTGCATCTTGACCAAGACCGAATAATAGCCAATCAATAGAGTAACCGGTCTTCTCACAAATAATGCGTGCAACATTTTTACTCATTGAATTTCGTTTTAACCAGTTAGTGACGGATTGTGGTGAAGCACCAGCAAGTTTGGCTAATTCTGTTTGATTCAAATTTTTTTCTGTCATTATTTGTTTTAGTCTTTCTGATAATGAGCCCATGATATCTCCCTTTTCTTTAATTTATATAAACTATTTTTAAACAAACGGTTTAAAATTGCAATAAACATTTTGTTTATTTTGTTGACATGTTTGCGCATGTGCTTTAACATTTTGTGTATAGCTTAGGATGACTACAGGGAAAATAGTGATGAGAGATATTAAAACAGTCTTAAAGGGCTGGGCAAATGTTAGAGGCACTAAACGAGTAGGTACTGAGTTTCCTTCTCATTCTTCGGGGTTTATATCGGTCAATCAACAGTTTGATTATCGTCCTTTTTTAACTGAAGATGAAGCCGAGTTGGTTGATAAATCTGTATTAAGATTAAGGAGTTCGGATCCGTTCGCTTATGCGGTATTAACTTCTTATTATTTAAATAGGATTTCATGTAACCGTCAGGCTAAGGTGATGGGCAAACGGCCTCATTCTATTTCTGAAACATTAAATTATGCTGAAAAATATGTTTTAGCTAAGATTGATGATGCAATGGACGTCGCTGCTTAAAGTATTTAAATGAAATATCAGACTTTATTTTTTATGTCTATCTAATAACTTTATTTGAGTTAATGGTAATTATCATAACCAGCTTCGGCTGGTTTTTTATTATCTAAATATGGCTGAATGTAGAAATGCGTGATAGGTCATTTTATACATTTAAAAATTATATCAGCTAATTATAATTAAGCTGGTGTTATAGTTTTATTCATTATAATAACGTTGGGTAAGTTAAAGGTTATTAGAACGAAATATTGCATATGTAATTTGTTTTTTATTATTTTTAACTGACAGCGGATTATATTAATCATTCATTTAGGGGATTTAAACATGCCTCTTGCTATTTTTATAGTGAGAGGACAGATATTGCCTATTTCATTGGTGATAAGAGTAATTAATATGCCAACAGAAACATTATCCATCTACAGTGTAAAAGATATTCTCAAGTCTCTTTTACGTTTAACAGATGAACAAATTACAGCTTCATTTCAACCCAATTTGACCAGTCCTCTTGCTGCATTGGCATTATTAGAGGTAGCTCCTTTAGGAGGAGCAAAATTGGAATTTCTTCATCATGATGAAATTGAACGTGTCACTGTTGATTGTTCATCAACTATTCGTTTAACAACCTATGGGGAACAAGCCTATGAATTAATGATGCGCGCTTATTGTGTAATTCATTCCAGCCAAGGTAAAAGTGAATTCAAAAGAAAACATTTAAGCCTTCTTAAAACGTCGCCGATAAGGCAACAAAATGAAGGGTCAATACCAGAACAATCTGTATCAATGGAATTGATCTTAACTCATAAAATCAATGTGGATGTAGAACAGCGACGCATGGACGCTTGCGGTCTGGTTGTTCATACAGAAACCAATAACTTAAAATAAGAAAGAGAGAAATATGTCACTACCTTTATCCCAAATTGTTAATGTACAGCTTAACTCATCACCAGTAGCGCCATTTCGACGCGACTTTGGCACGTTAGCGCTATTCACACCAGAATATGGTCATGTTTTTACCGATCCCAATACCGTATTTATTGAATGTGCCACACAAAATGATGTGGAAAAAGCATTTGGCTCACGTTCTGAAACTGCGGCGGCATCACGTCTGTTTTTTTCCCAAACGCCAAAACCAAAACAGCTTATTATTGCGCGTTGGAATAACACGACTCAGACGATTTCGGCGGTTGAAGCGGCGGTTGAAGGATATCCTGTTAGCACAACATTAGCCGATATGGCCTATATTACCGATGGCTATTTATCATTGGTTGCTGATGGTCAGAAGTTTGATATTTCAGGCTTGGATTTATCAAGCGGCGTATCAAGCTTCACCAGTATTGCTACCATGATTAATTCATTGTTGCCAAAAACCAGCCCAATTAACGTCATCTTTGATGAAGTTGGGCAGCGGTTTATTATTAAAGCTAAAAATGCCGGGCAGCAACATTCTGTTGATTATGTCGTTGATTCAGCATTATCCGGCACCTATATTGGCAAACTGCTACAGTTGGAAAATGGGCAGGCTGAAAAACTGAAAGGTGGCGATGCGGCAACAATCTCCGTGCAATCATTGCCGGAAGCGTTTACCGCATTGCAAAATAAAAATCCAAATTGGTATGCAGCAAGTATTGTTGCGGCATTAACCGATAGTGAAATTCAAGCCGCGTCCGACTGGATTCAAGCCTCTGATAAAAAGGTGTTAGGTTTAACAACGTTAAAATCCTCTCATATTGAAAATAGTAATGGCAATATTTTCAAAAAGCTGGTGGATAAACAGAACGATCGCACAGTGGTTTTATATGATAAGAACGATCAATATGCGATTAACTCTTGGTTAGCTCGAGCATTAGCCGTTAATTTTTCTGCCAATAATTCAACCATTACCATGAAATTTAAGTCATTACCGGGCGTTTCTGCGGATGATTTAACACTGACCGAAGCAAATAAATGTAAAGCATTAGGTCTGAACTATTACACCTATTTTGATCAGGCGGCCATGGTGGCGGAAGGCACTGTGCTTGGCAAACGTTTCTTTGATGAAGTACATATTCTTGACTGGTTTATTGATGCAGTTGAAAAAGAAACCTTTGCTGTGCTTTATCAGTCACCAACCAAAGTTCCTTTAACTGACGCTGGAACCGCTCGATTAATTGCTGCGGTGAAGAAAGTCTGTTTAGAAGGTATTAAAAACGGTGCTTTTGCACCTGGGGTATGGAATGGAGATAGCTTTGGTACATTAAATTCAGGCGATCGCTTAGACGATGGTTTCTATGTATGGGCTGATACCGTTGATAATTTATCAATATCCGACCGTGAACAACGTAAATCACCACCAATCCAAGTTGCAGTTAAGTTAGCAGGAGCCATTCATTCTGTCGATGTGATGGTGAATTTCAATCGTTAATATTTCAATCTATTTATTATTAATTAATTTTAGGCCCATTTAGGGCTTTTTTTATAAGGAAAATAAGATGGCAGTTTTTGACCCACAACAAACAGTAGTAATTTTAAATGGTGTCGTGATGAGTGATTGGGCCGATGGCTCAGATGTGATTAGCGCTACTCGGGCAACAGATATGGGGGCGATGACAATTGGTGCAGATGGTAAAGGTATTTTTATCCGGGAGCCAAATAAATCGGGTACGTTAGCATTAAAAATTAAACAGCATTCAGCAGATAACAAACAGTTTAGTGAATGGGCTCGTCAGCAAGAAAATCTAAAAACATTTGTTCCTTTCACATTAGAAATTCGCGATTTACTTAATGAAGACCAAGTGACGGCCACGAAAGGTTATTTAACCACATTACCTGGTTACGTTCGCGGTGCTGGTCATAATGCCCAAACGTGGACCATCGTATTTGAAAAAATGGATTTCCGCTTTGAAAAAGGATATGCAAACTAATGGAAATGAAACAAGAATTTTCAGTTGATGATGTGACTTATGTTATGACGCCAGCCAATGCCGTTGCAGCCTGGAGTGCATTAAAAAAAGCCGCTTCGTTATTGCGTGGTTTAGAGTTTGGTCATGGTCAGCAACCAGTTTCAATCGGTACGCTGTTGTCTAATTTAGGCGATCCAGTGGTTAATGACATTGAAAAATTGGTGTTTGAGCATACTTCGGTTTCCATTGAAGGAAATGCTTTTAAGCTAAGCAATAAAGTTAATGAACACTTTAATAAATACCGTTCTCATATGATTAATGTGCTTGTTGAGGGGGTGAAATATCAATTTTCTGATTTTTTCTCTGGCGGCGAGAGTCTGTTATCGGGTCTTCTACCGAAGACAGAGTAACAGGCTCTACTGATTGGTTCATTTTTGGCCCCGTTATGCGGGGCCTTTGTACTTTGAATGAGCTAAAAACAATTTATTCAATTGGTGATTTATGCTCATTTCATGAAGCCATAACGGAATGGGATGAGATACAACGCCAGCATAATGAGAAGCCAATAACATGAGTGCAGTAGGGCAATTATCAGATTTATCATCTGGAATGGATAAACTCAATGCTGCGCTACTCAAACTTTCAGGAGTATTGGAAGTTCAGCAACAAGCTGTGCTTAAGAAATTTAATCAATCACACTCCAGAATGACAAAAGATATTGTTAATAATATTGAGAGTAGTGCTTCTAAAATTAACCAATTATTCAGTGGGGTAGATAAGTCTCAATCGAATGTTTTTAAAAATATTACCGCACAATCAAGCCATACCACGTCGATTTTTACTCGATTAGAAAATGGGGTGATCGGTTTTTCTTCTCGTCTTACTGAAATCGCTAAGTTATCAGGTCTGGAAGGGATCGAAAAACAAGCGGTATTACTGTCAGAAAAGTTGAACCTGCTTGTTCAGTATATTAGTAAATTTGCAGCGATAAAGCAGCAATTCGATGAGCTACGTAACCATTTTGGCCAATTCATTGACTTTGTGTCGGAGAAGAAAAATGAGTTAATGACCAGCTTTAAAGGGGTTCGAACCAGCTTTATTAGTCTACTGGCGGTTTTTAGCCAGAATATGGCGGATAAGGTCGATGGGGCGTTTAGTCAGGCAATAGTATCAAGTAAACAATTTTTTAGTCAGTTGGCTGAAAAATGTCAGCAATCTTTTCCTCTATTGTCAAAAATTCCGGCCGGACTTTCTCAGGGAATGAGTAAGTTAAGTTCTGGTATGGATAAAGCTTTTTCCGGGATAAAAAAAGGAGGGCTAACCATTTTTTCTACGTTCTCCAAACTCAAAGGGGTTTTTTCTCATGCTTTTAATATATTGGGCGATATGTCCAAAATTCCGGGCATGGAGGGATTAGCGGAAAAGTATGAAAAAGTGCAGAAGAAAATATCTGAAGTCACAGATAAAGTATTTCAAGAATTATTAGCGGCTTTTTTGCCGATATTACTTGATATTTGTGAGCAACTACTTAAATTTTTGAAAGAGAATAAAGAATCTGTTGATCAATTTATTGCTGCATTAGGTTCAGTATTTTCTTTCTTAGCAAATATACTAACAATGGTTGTGAAAGCGATTTCTTCCGTTATTAATGGGACCGCTGGATTCAATGAGATCCTGATTACCGCCATTGCAACAGTGATTTTATTTGCTAAGTATCTAAGGCTTGCGTTTATTTCAAACCCAATTGGATTGATTATTGCTGCGTTAATTGGCTTATACGCTTTATTTCAAGACTTCTGCAATTACCTTGATGGCGGTGAGTCAAGTCTGGCAGGATTTTGGGAGCCCTTAGTCAAGGGGTTTAATGCGGTTAAACAGTTTGTAATGGGGCTGTTTGATTTTTTTAAAAACCTTATTGTTGGTTATTTCAGTTTAATTTGGCGCATTGTTTCCAATCCATTACAGGCATTTAAAGATTTTATCGCATTTATTCAAGACGCATGTGCGGATATTCCTGACATTATTAGCGATGCTTTTGAGACCGCATGGGATTGGGTCTTAAGTGGTATTGATGCGGTCATCGGCTGGATAAAAGATAAGTTTTCGGCAGTAACCAGTATTTTTTCTGCTATCGGTAGCTTCTTTGGCTTTGGTTCCGATGATGATATTAGTGCCACTGTCGATAAAACGCTGAAGACGGTTAGTGAAGTTCCCAAAGCCGTTGATTCCGCTCGAACAAGGGCTTCCCATCAAATAAGAAGTGCTAAAGATAGAGATATTGCGGTTAATAATCATAGTGAGCAGACGGTTCATATGAATATCACATCGGATAATCCCCACTTAGTTGCTGAAATTATTGATAAAAAATTAAAACAAAGGGATGTGTCAACCTATGAAGATAACCGGGCACAACTAAAGGTATAAACCATGCCAATATCAAATAAACGAGGAAAATCCCGCGCTTCTATTTCTAATCAAGAGCAACGGGTGAGCTTGTATAACCGTAGAGTGGGGCATTTAACGTTAGATGTGACCAAGTCAGAACAACATGGTTCACAGCTGAAAATTACCGAAAATCCGGTTGAATTTGGTGCATCGGTTACTGACCATTCTATGGTGACACCAATATCAATTAGTATCTCTGGCCTTGTTGTTGATTATGACAGTGAGCAGGAGGCTTTTTCTAATACTGCTTCGCCAACCATTCGCGGTAATAAGGATTTTGTGAATGACGTTTCTATTCCGGGATTAAAAAATAGAACTGATTATGCAGAAAAACTGTGTCAAAAAAGGATCAAGAAAAATGCCAGTTTAAATAACGATAGCGCCAAAGAAGCAAAACATGCCATTACGCCATGGTCGCCGGATAACTCTCAAGCTTGGCTGAAAGATCGCTCAGTGAAAAGTAATCGTATTGAACGTATTTATGATGACTTTCTGGCGTTACAAAAGCTAGGTCAGACAATAGAGATTACAACCGGCATTAAGCACTATAAAAATATGTTAATTGAATCTTTATCCGTTAGTCAGAGTTCTGAAGGATTCGCTGATTTTTCAATTACTGCCAGAGAGGTATTTATTGTGCAATCAAAAGTAATAAATGGCGTTGGTATTATTCTAAAAAATGAAAAGCAATTATCAGGACGGGCTGCCAGTCAAGGCTGTGCAAAGACGTCAGTGGGTTCTGTTGCTCCTAAGTAGTTTTCAATTAGAGGCTGATATGTATAAAATAAAATTAAAATCAATGCCTTATCAAGAATTTCACTTCACGATTAGAGACTGTAAATTACGGGTGACTTTACGCTATAACAGTATTGGTACCCAATGGTTTATGGATGTTTATGATGTGAAAAAGCAAAAGGTTATTGTACAAGGGGCTGCATTGGTGGTGGGTACCCCAATTCTTTGGCGCTCACCGACTGAATACTATTTTTATTTAACTGATGAGGAGCAATTGGGTTTAGATCCTATTTTTATGGACGATCTGGATTCTCGCTGTGTATTGCACGTTGGTTTAAAATCAGAGGTATTGGATGAGGCAATTTAATCGCCAGTTTCGGCTTGATATTGGTGATGAAAATGATGGGATCTCCATTAATAACTTACGCGTAGAATTTTCTATCAGTAAAACCATTGATAAAAAACCTAATCCGGCCCAGATTAAAATTTGGAATCTTAATCAAAGCCATCGTGAGCAATTAATTTCATTACAATTTAAATATCTCAAATTATTTGTCGGCTACGATCGGCTGAACATGATTTATGCAGGCAACATTAAGACTACGAAAGTTGTACGTGATGGGCTTGATATTCTTATTGAATTGGAATGTGCTGACGGCGATGTTGACTATAGAAATTCATTTATTTCAAGATCGTTAGCATCAGGGTGTACCGATCAGCATATTATTCAGGCGCTGTCAGACTCAATGAAAAATACCCAACCCGGCTCGATTGATATTCAATCCGAGTTAAGCTTGCCGCGCGGTAAGGTTTTGCATGGAGCCTCACGTGATTTACTGAGTGATATTGCGATAAAGCATAATGCCGATTGGTCGATTCAGGATGGAGAGTTGGTTTTCTTACCTAACGATCGTTTTCTGAATAAAGAAATTACGGTGTTATCACAAGATACCGGCATGATTGGCTCACCGGCAACGTCAGATAAAGATCTTGAAGTCTGTTGTTTACTTAATCCGCAAATACAGGTGGGGAGCAAGGTCCGTATTGAATCCATCGAAAGTATTCATAACGGTGATTATAAAGTGATTAGTGTATTGCATCAGGGGGATGCCATTGGCGGTGACTGGAAAACCACATTACGGTTAATCAATAAAAGGGAAGAAAAGAATGAGTGAGCTATCAACCAGTATGCCCTCACAGGATAATGCGATTGCCAGCACAATCAAGGCAACGTTATTACAAATACACACCGCTTTTCCTGGCAAAGTTGTTGCATTTAACCCAGCGTTACAAACAGCCCAAATTCAACCGATGATCGATCAAGTTCTCATTGATGATACGGTTATTTCTTTACCGGTACTGCTAGATGTTCCCGTTCAGTTTCCTCGAGCAGGTGAATTTGCTTTAACGTTTCCAGTTAAACCTGGTGATGAAGGGCAGGTGATTATTAATGAACGCTGTATTGATGGTTGGTTTCAATCAGGGGATCACAGTAAACCTTTAGATTATCGTTTATTTGATTTATCTGATGCGTCATTTATTCCCGGGATTAGTTCAGTACCAAAAGCGATACCGGCGTTTGATATGGACTGTATTGCGATACGTAAAGTGGATAATTCAGCTTATGTCAAAATTGATGACTCGGGCAGCATTGAGGTCGATGGCCAGCAGATGATTATCAAATGTCCTCTGTTTGTTGAGCAACTTTTGACATATCAGGGCGGAATGGCTGGTTCAGGAGGGAGTGGCGGCGCATCGGCCAGTATTTCTGGCACGGTTAAAGTTGCAGGTGATGTGATTGCCAATGGAGTGAGTTTAACCAATCACAGTCACCCTGGCGATTCAGGAGGAACAACAGGAGCACCGAATGCGAGTTAGACGATTAGATAAAAACCATGATTGGTCATTTGGTTTGGGACGTTTTAATTATGCGCAGGATAGCGAATCTATTGCACAGCGAGTCAAGACCCGATTACTGTCCTTTAAAGGTGATTGGGTACACGATCTGGAACATGGTATTCCCTGGTTGCCGCACTTTGAACGAAGCTTTGATTTATCCCGACTCGAACGAGAAATTAAATTACAGATATTGGAAACGGAAGGGGTTAAATCATTAGACGAGTTCACCATGCGCTTAGATCCCGATAGTCGGCAAATGACGGTGTCCGTTTATTTAACCGACCAATATGACCAACAATTAATAGTAAAAACTTAAACCTGCGGAAGCAGGTTTTTTTATAGGTGAAATATGGGACAACTTACACATACAGGCTATGTTCCTGAAAGGCTAAACACAATAATTGAAGAGCTGCAGTCCGGTTTCAAACGTATTTATGGTAATGATATTAATCTGGATCCTGATTCTCCAGATGGTCAAATGATTGGCTTAATTGGACAGATTAAAGCTGATTTAGAAGAACTGGCAGAAGTGATTTATCAAGCTCTGGATCCGGATCATGCAACAGGCGTGTGGCTAGAACAAAGGGCTGCCTACGCAGGGTTAATTAGACGAAAAGCAAGCTATAGCTACTTACGTAATGTGGTACTTACTGGCGATCCGTTTACCAAAATTTATTCAGGCGCTGTTGTTAGCGATCCAAATAAAAATCGCTGGTTGCTGGTCAATGATGTCACGCTAAATGCTCAGGGGTCGGCAGTGGCCGATTTTCGCAGTGAATATTTAGGCAGCTACCCGGTTAGCGAAAAAACAGAACTAAAAATTGAAATCGTTGTTCTAGGCTGGCGATATGCATTGAGCAGTTATGCTGCGGAGATTGGTCAGGAAGAAGAAAGCGATCCGGTGTTTAGAAAACGCTTTTTTCGTTCACGGGCTAAACAGGCGAAAAATAACGTTGATGGTTTAGTGGCCAGCTTAAATCAATTACCTGACGTTAAAGAAGTGATGATTCTGGAAAACTCGACCAGTGAACCGGATAAAAATCAGGTTCCGGCGCATTCTATCAATGTCATTATTGACGGTGGCGATGATTATTTGATTGCAGAAACCGTATTTAATAGAAAAACTGCAGGAACCGGATTATTCGGTCAAACATCCGTTGTAGTACGTGATACACAAAATATTGCCAGAGATATCTGCTTTGATCGGCCTAAGTGGGCAAACTGCCAAGTTTATTTAGAACTGTGCCGTAATCAAGATTTTACCAGCATTGATATTGATGCAATTAAAGTGGCGATTAGTCAAATGACATTCTCTATTGGTCAGTCAGTGAATATTTCACGCTTATATACGCCGATTAATCAGACTCAGGGCTTTTGGGTTGATAAGTTATTTATTGCCCGTAAGGGCGAACCTCTAAAAGCGCAGAATATTGATATTAATATTCGTGAAATTGCCAACATTCATATTGATGATATTGAGGTGATTGTGCGATGAAATATAGTGAGTTACTGATTTGGCAATATAAAGATAAGCCAAAGGCTAAAGCAACCATTGAGCTGGTTAGCGAACAATATCAAAAAACGGCTCAGGGTTTAATTAGCTTGGTTGAAGCACTCAATATTGATCGCGCAGAGGGTAAAAATCTTGATTTGATTGGGAAACACGTTGGACAGTCACGCATATTAAATCATGCGATGTCAAAAGAGCTATTTGGCTTTTGGGCTTCTTTAAATAGTAAGGGCTTTAGTCAAAAAAGGCAGTCAGGCGGCAGGTGGTATAAAAAAGGCAGTATTTTAGCCGAGTCAGCAATACTGGATGATGAAGACTATCGTTTTTTAATTCGTTGTCGGATCGCTAAAAATTATATGACCGGCACTATTGAAAATATTACTGAACTATTAAGTTTTATTTTTAATTCTGAATCGATCGCCTACGACCAATATGATATGTCGCTTTCTGTTGTGATTAAATCCGATGATATTTCAACATTTAAGCGTTATGCCATCACCCAGCTGGATATTTTACCCAGACCCGCTGGCGTCAATATCTATTTCTATACAGCTATCTCGAATAAGCCCTTTGGCCTATTGGGAGGCGTTGGTGCGTATGCTTTTAATGAAGGACAATTTGCGAGAATACTATGAGTCAATATACAAGACCGGATGAGAAGGTTTTTGCTCAATCAGCCAAAGTAGGCGAGGTTGAGTCATTTCCTGATGTTGAACGAGGATGGGGAGTTGCTTTTGAACAATCAGATGGCATCCCACCAATGGAATGGTTTAATGGGTTAGGTAAAAGGACGGATGAGTCAATTCGTTACCTGCTACAAAAAGGGATATCAGACTGGTCAGCAACGGAAGACTATCCCCTTAATGCTTATGTTCAGCACAAAAATAAAATGTGGGTTGCTGTTAGAGCGAATATCAATGAACAGCCCTTAATGAGCAGCGCCTGGATACAAACCGCATTAACCATTGAAGAAATTAAACGGTTAATTCCGGATGTGCCAGTCAAAAGTGTGAATGGTAAGCTAAATCATGTGGTTCTTAATGCTCAGGATGTGGGCAGTTTTGAACGAAGCAAAAATCTGGCTGATGCTGACCCGGTGATTGTGCGTAAGAACCTGAGACTAGGAGCCGCAGCACTGCGTGATGTTGGTGTCGCCAATAATCAACTGATGCAAGTTGGGGCATTTGGTTTAGGCAATCAGCAGACCCAGTATACCAATGTCACAACGGCAAATAACTTGCTTACTACAGGGTTCTATTTTGTCGCCAGTACGGTGAAAGATATCCCCAAACTAAACGATAGCTATATTCTGGTTCATGTCGGGGTAAATACGGTTTATCAGGACCTAACGGTAGCCAATAGCGGTGAAAAATTTTCTCGGATTAAGCGAGGCAATAGCTGGTCTAACTGGCAATTGGTTATCACCGATGTGAATAGCTTTGCGATTACAACCCCGGTGGGCGTCCCCATGCCTTGGCCGAATATAAATCCACCTTCCGGCTGGTTAAAGTGTAATGGCGCATCCTTTGATAAAAATCGTTTTCCTCTTTTAGCGAAAGCTTACCCCGCTGGTGCTTTGCCTGATTTACGCGGTGAGTTTATTCGAGGCTGGGATGATGGGCGTGGTGTTGATGAGGCGCGAGGGATATTGACGGATCAGAATGATGCGATGCAAAAAATCACAGGGTACTTTCGTTCTATCGACAGGAATTATGACTGGATTGGCGGAAGTGCTTATTTACATAGCCGCTGGAGTACCAGCATTAAAAGTGGTTCTGGTGATGGTTGGGGGACAAATGTCATGTTTGATTCATCCCGAGAGGTGAGAACAGCAGAAGAAACCCGTCCCCGTAATATTGCATTTTTATATATAGTCAGGGCGGCATAATGAATAATATTAAATTTGATAAGTATGGATTAGCCAATAATGAAGGGATCATTCGCGTTTATAACGTTGATTCAATAACTGGCGAATATTTAAATTCAACCGATGAGCTTTTAGTTGCCGGTATAGGATTGCCTCAATACAGTTATCTTGATGAGCCTTTTGTGAGTCGAGCTGGGTTTGCTGTTTGTCGCAGAGATGGTGAATGGCAATATATTGAAGACCATCGGGGGGAAACAGCTTATGTAAAACATAACGGTGCTGAGCAGATTATGTCTGAGTTAGGGCCTATTCCGGCAGAGCTGACACTATTAAAACCGATGACGATTTATGATAAATGGCATGATGATCGGTGGGTAACAGATAAGAACGCTGAGCATCAGGCTGAAGTTGATACTGCAAAAATAGAAAAACAGCAGCGGGATGAGCAAGCCAAAGATGAAATCGTGCGTTTATCTGATGCCATTGAGTTTGGTATTGAACTTGATGACGATCGGGACAGATTAACGACCTGGCGTAAATATCGTATTTTACTCAACCGCGTTGATATTGAGACGGCACCAAATATTCAATGGCCAGAACAACCAGAATAGTCTGCTTAATCAAAGCCGCGATAATCATAGAAAAATTATCGCGGCTTTTTTATTTAAAAAAATCAAGTAAATATGGATATAACTCATGACAATCTACCAACGTCCAGATGAAAAAATCCTCGCTGAGTCATCAAAGCAGGGGGAAGTAAAAGACTTTCCCGATATTTCTCGCGGCTGGGGCGTGGCTTTCGATAAAACCGGCGGTATTCCACCAATGGAGTGGTTTAATGCCTTAGGTAAACGTACCGATGAGGCTGTTCGTTACCTATTACAACGAGGTATTGCGGAATGGTCAAAAACAGAAGATTACCCGGTAGGAGCGCTCGTTTCTCATAATCAAGGGATATGGCTGGCGGAGCAAAGCAGCAAAGGTGTAGAACCGAAAACCAATTCGTTATGGAAGGAAACTGCATTAACCATTGAACAGATCCGTAAGTTAATTCCTGTTAATAGTGTGAATGGAAAAATGGGGAATGTGGTGTTAAATGCGGGGGATGTTGGGGCGTTAAAACGAGGAGACTTTGGTTTAGGTACAAGATCACCTTTATTGCCTGCCGGTACTAATTTTTCTAGCGATTTGGTGACATCGTCAAATAATGAATTCACTTTATCAGGAAAATATATTGGAACTCCGGATGATAATAAAGTGTGGGGGGCTACTTTAACCGTCAAACGTCGACTGTATGATGCTAATTGTGCGTGTACTTTAATTTTATTTCATGAGGGTACTCACTATATAAAGCATGGTAATAAAAGTACTGGTTCTTGGATATGGAGTAATTGGGAAAGTATTATTTTATCATCGGGAGGGACCTTTTCCGGTGAGGTAATTATAGATAAAGATATTGCACCAACGTTAACATTTAAAAAGAAAAATCGTGTATATAGAAATGCTTTTAGTGGTGATGATACATTTATTCACTATATTACTGGTCAGGATGGTGATAAAACCCGATTAAGATGGATTTCTGATAAGAATACATGGAATTTTGAAAGCTGTAACGTCACCAAAAATGGAAAGAATTTATTAGTTGATGGTGAATACGGCCTTGGCTCCAAAAATCTTGTTGTGGATAGCAAGTTTACTGATGATATAACAAAGCAAAATGGTACATTTCAAGCTTCACCACCAAATGAATTACCTGAATCAATGAAAGGATCAGGTATGTTGGGATGCGCAGGATTAACCATTCCTTATAGGACAAGCAGCCTACCATATTCTTATAGAATATTATTTTCTGCAGATCCCTATGGTGTAGCAAGTAAAACACCGGCGGTATTTTTTCAAGAATATGCTTTAAACGGTTGGGGGAAACCGGTAGAGGCAATAACTACGGCTAATATTAATGATCATATGTTATCAAATATTGAATATGATTATTTAACTGGAACCTCTGAAAACCCGATAATTATTTCAATGAATAGCCATTATATTTTTAAAGATAAATATGCTGGTAAAGGTGTAACTTATGTTCCTCAATGTAGAGTAATCGGTTCTGATGGGAAAACAAGGTGGTTAAAGCTTGTTTTTCTATCTCATTTCAATAACGGTGCTCAAAAGTGGTATTCATATGGTGTTAATATTATTAGAGATATAGAGCATGCAGAATTAAATATTGTGACAGGTCAGACTTTGTTAGCTAAGAATAGAGATGCCTCTGGGATACCCGTGAATTATTATCCATCCACGTCTATCGCAGAATTTCCTTTTAGATTGGCGATATATAAATAGATTATTTATAGAGTTTTTTAATTTAAATAACTTTAATTATAAATAGGTAATAAATATAGAGTGAAACTGATGGCTAGTCAGGTTGATTTCTATATATTAAATATAGTGGCTAAAATAATGACAATCTATCAACGTCCAGATGAAAAAATCCTTGCTGAGTCATCAAAGCAGGGCGAAGTAAAAGACTTCCCCGATATTTCTCGCGGTTGGGGCGTGGCTTTTGATAAAACTGGTGGTATTCCACCAATGGAGTGGTTTAATGCCTTAGGTAAACGTACCGATGAGGCTGTTCGTTACCTATTACAGCGGGGAATTGCTGAATGGTCGAAAACAGAAGATTACCCAACGGGAGCTCTAGTTTCTCATAACAAAAGGGTATGGCTGGCGGAACAAAGCAGCAAAGGTGTAGAGCCGAAAACCAATACGTTATGGAAGGAAACGGCATTAACCCTTGAACAGATCCGTAAGTTAATTCCTGTTAATAGTGTGAATGGAAAAACGGGGAATGTGGTGTTAAATGCGGGGGATGTTGGGGCGTTAGATAAGTTAGGTGGAGTTTTGGATGGTGATCTACACGTTCAAAAAAGTGCTCTTGCAATGGTACGTTTAGTCACGAATCATCAAAATAAATTTAAGGCCGATTTATTTTGTAATCATACATTTGGTATAGCAACAGATAATGGAGCCGGCGGGACAACAACTAGATTTCGGTTTACTCCTGATGCAAGTAAAATTTCAGGTGTTTGGAATTTCGAAAATTGTAACGTAACAAAAAATGGTATCAATATTCCGACGGTTAACCAAGTTGCTAATCAATTAGTTGTTGATTCAACCAGTAAACAAGTTAGATATGCCAAAATAGCAACGGGTAGAATAAATAGGATTGATATAGGAAATGTTTCATTTTTAGTTTCTGGCGCTAATAACTTTGGTAGCCCAAATAATAATTTAGAGTATGTATCGTTTAGCTGCCGTACAGAGAGTAATAAAGCGACTATTATTCACCAAATTATTACCCCATCATTGCATCCAGATCATCAAAACCGTTATGGCTGGGTATTCAATGCCGTGGATAATACGGTAGAACTTTGGTTGAAAAGCACGTCTTACGGTGGCTTTTTAGGCTTAACCAGATTAAGTGGATATCATCCATCTTATATCAGCGTTTGCGATAAACTTATTTGGCAAGATATTGAACCTGAAAAGATTGTTTATGTTGAGCCATCCAAAACAATATCATCAAACGATCCGGTAATTATGAAAGGTGATTATGGAATAGGAAGTCTTAATCCGTTTATAAGTAAAACGAATAATAAATTTACAGATGATCTAAGTGAGCAATGGGGGGGATT
The DNA here is from genome assembly GCF_900112475.1 of Pragia fontium DSM 5563 = ATCC 49100. Classification (GTDB taxonomy): domain Bacteria; phylum Pseudomonadota; class Gammaproteobacteria; order Enterobacterales; family Enterobacteriaceae; genus Pragia; species Pragia fontium. The sequence goes on from NZ_FOLW01000005.1 coordinate 26,519, forward strand.
TAAAGTTGCAGCAAGAAATGCATTACCTCCTTCATTTGGTGGCCCTAATGCTGGATTCATGGGAATAACGATGCCTTATTCAGCGAATGGGACTAATCCTAAAGGTAGCTGGGTGTCTCGATTATTGGTCACTCCTGATATAAATGGTTACGCAGCAAATATTCCAACAGCCTATTTACAACAAAATGTTCAAGGAAACTGGAGTAAGTTATTTGAAATTATTACAACTGCTAATATTGGTAATTGTTTCAATGCATTAATTGGTGTAAATGGTTATCAAAAATTACCCAGTGGGTTGATTATACAATGGGGTTCAATAGATGCACCGGTGGATAAAGCAATGAATTTTCTTTTTCCCGTTTCATTTATTAATCAATGTTTTCATCTTTCAGGTTCTGGTTCTATAAACAAAATTGGTGGTGGTATTAATCAGGCCGGTATGAACTTCAGTAATTTAACAAGAACGGGAGCTACATTATTTAATGATGGCCATAATGAAACGGTCAGATGGATTGCGATTGGCTATTAACTGATAATATATGGTAATGAAAATGATAAATAAAAATTTAAATGAGTATAATCATAAACATATTATTGAGTATTACTATAGCCCAAGTTCTAAAGGTTTCTACATCTCTAGTATAAATGATGATATTCCCTCTGATGTGATTAAATTATCTGAGAGTGAATACGAGATATTATTGATTGAACAATCTAAAGGTAAGGAGATTGTGTTTATTGATAATATCCTTAAGGCTCAGGAGATTATTTTGACTAAAGAGCAAGTAACATCAGTCAACAATAGAAAACGAACCTCCTTAACTGCTGAGGCAACAGAGAGAATTAATATACTACAAGATGCTATTGATTTGAATATGGACGTTTTGGGTGATAGGGATAAATTAGAACAGTGGAAGAAATATAGAATTTTATTAAGCAGAGTGGATTGTTCACAAAATACTATTCATTGGCCATATTTACCTGATTGATAAATTAATTTATATATTAATTCTAATTTAATTATTTATATTTTATTTTCTAATGACTATCTTATTATTTAGATAACAGTGCCTTTATGTTAGTGCATAAAGGCACTGTTTTTTTACAGGTAAAATAATGACAATCTATCAACGTCCAGATGAAAAAATCCTCGCTGAGTCATCTAAGCAGGGCGAACTAAAAGACTTCCCCGATATTTCTCGCGGTTGGGGCGTAGCTTTTGATAAAACCGGCGGTATTCCACCAATGGAGTGGTTTAATGCCTTAGGTAAACGTACCGATGAGGCTGTTCGTTACCTATTACAACGAGGTATTGCGGAATGGTCAAAAACAGAAGATTACCCAACGGGAGCCTTAGTTTCTCATAATCAAGGGGTATGGCTGGCGGAACAAAGCAGCAAAGGTGTAGAACCTAAAAACAATACGTTATGGAAGGAGACTGCATTAACTATTGAACAGATCCGTAAATTAATCCCTGTTAATAGTGTGAATGGGAAAACGGGGAATGTGGTGTTAAATGCGGGGGATGTTGGGGCATTAAAACAAGGGGATTTTGGACTTGGTAGTGCGAAAATAAATATTGGGGAAGGGAGTATAGATGATACTACAAGAGGGACTGGATTTTATTTAGCAAGTCCAAGGTCAGTTGGAGAGAGGCCTTATAATTATAGCTATTTTATACATATAAAGGATACGGATGTAGCTGCTGCTCAACTTGGAATAAGATTAGATAGTAATAATATGTCATTACGTATTGCTAGAAATGGAGTTTGGACCGAATGGAATGAGTTTATTACAGCTTACGATATTGCTAATTACCTTCCAAAAATGGCTGTTTTATATCCACAGGGTACCAAAGATAATCCAATGATAATTGGTTTAAATACCCGAGTCATTGTTGATAATCCATTTCCTGGTCATTGTGTTATATGTATGGTGGAAGTCAAATTTAAAGATAAATGGGGAGCTCCTGGATTTATTTATTCATCAGGTGGCCATGGTACAGCAGCTTATCAATATGATGATGATAAAATTATTGTGCAAAGTGGTAATATTCAAGTCTTAAATAAGCCATACAATACAGGATCTCCTCACGCCATTGCTGATTTAACCTCTGCTCCATTTAGAGTAAAAGTTTGGAAGGTAACATAATGAAAGTATATGCAAAAGTAAATACTTCAGAGCAACTGATTGATAGCAGCACAAGCGAATCCCTGCCATTTGACGGTTACATTAAGATGTTATCTCAGCGCCCAGCAGACGGCGATTGGCATGCCAAATTAGATGGTTTATGGCATAAGGGCGATCCGGCCATTGAGGACGCTTTTATTTCTGAGCAAATGCGTGTAATTGCTGATGAATTATTAAAACATGATGATGACGATGATTCCGTAATAGCCACAAGACCAGCTTGGGTAGAATATAGAAAGGCATTAAGGAAATGGCGTTTTGAGCAAAATATAAATTATCCCGATCCTTCATTTAGACCTATTCAGCCTCAATAAATTATTCCCAAATAAATTTTATATTTCATTAATTACAGTAGTTAGCGGCTATTGATTTATTCGCTGGCTATTTTTTATGAGTAACACTCAATGACAATCTATCAACGTCCAGATGAAAAAATCCTCGCTGAGTCATCAAAACAGGGGGAAGTAAAAGACTTCCCCGATATTTCTCGCGGTTGGGGAATCGTTTTTGATAAAACCGGCGGTATTCCTCCGATGGAGTGGTTTAATGCTTTAGGTAAACGTACCGATGAGGCTATTCGTTACCTATTACAGCGTGGAATTGCTGAATGGTCAAAAACGGAAGACTACCCAGTGGGCGCCGTTGTTTCTTATGATAAAAGGATATGGCTGGCGGAAAAAAACAATAAAGGCATAGAACCAAAAATGAATACCGTATGGAGGGAAAGCGCTTTAACGATTGATTCAGCCAATTTTATTATCGAAGCGCCAAAAGATGGCGAACGTTACGTAAGATGTGCCGGACAATGGGTAAAAGAGGAAGCAACTCAAAGTAATTCAGAGAATATTGTTGAGCATCGATCAGATAAAGACGAGGACTTACACGTTGTCTTTGATATTCCATTGTTAAAAACATTAACGTCTGGCCGCCATATTTGGCAGGCTAAAAAGGGTTTTTGTCTTTATCTCTACTGGCAGAGTGAAGTTAGTGGTACTGATGAGTCCGAATGGACATGTACAAAAATGCGTAATGACTATCCTTTTATATTACAGGTGGATAAGAACTCTTACTTTGATTCACCAGAATATTGGGATGAAGAAGAACCATCAATATGTGTTGAGGGTAAGATGATACCTTATCTATCTTCCGCTGAGGTATATCCTATTTATTTTGAGATTTCAGGATGTGGCAATGGGACGGATATTGATCTCAGTGAAAGAAAACAGAATATATCATTATGGTCCCAATATTGCAGTGGTTCAGGAACTGATGATATTCCTAATAAGGGGGTTGATACTCAAATGGATTGCGATATTCAGGCAATCAGGAGGGCTCAGGAAAACTATGGATCCAGGATTGTTGGTTATAATAATTGTAAAATGACGATTAAAGTTTCGGATGGAAGAGGGAATTTAATTGCAAGAAAAGATGGTTCTTCTGGTTATTATAGCTACTGTTCTTCTAGTGATATCACTTCTGAATATACACTACCTTATCTTCATTGGAGTGGTGTTAAACTTTTTCGCACGGAATTTCCTGATTATTTGGTCAGATTACGATGCGGTGAACAGGCAAGAAAAACCTATGATTTAGACGAGAAGAGTAATGGCAATGCAAAAATCGGATTTACTTGTGATATCGTTTCTCTTGAAGAAAATAAATATAACCGAAATCCAGAAACCTGGAAATCATATGACTTTAAAACCGAAAGCAATGAACTTATTCAGAAAGTAAAAAATGAAGATGCTGTTTATTTAGAACAGATTATGCCGGGAGGCATGTATTTTCAATTTTACGCTGAAGTACAATCCCAATTCAGTGCGAACAAATTCCCATTTGACGGTGCGTCAGTTGTAGCGGCACCTAAAACTCAGTAAAAACATAGCTTCAGTTTTTCCTTAACCTCCTTCTTTCTATAAATGAAGTTAATAAGATTAACTTACAGATATATTAATACCGATTATTCGTCGGATTTTTTGCGTACTTATTAAATAAAAATATATGGATAAAAATTATGACTATCTATCAGCGGCCAGATGAAAAAATTCTTGCTGAATCATCAAAGCAAGATGAAGTAAAACCATTCCCCGATATTTCTCGCGGCTGGGGCGTGGCTTTTGATAAAACCGGCGGTATTCCACCGATGGAGTGGTTTAATGCCTTAGGCCAACGTACCGATGAAGCCATTCGTTACCTGTTACAACGAGGTATTGCCGAATGGTCAAAAACGGAAGACTATCCCGCTGGGGCGCTAGTTTCTTATAACAAAGATGTTTGGCTAGCAGAACGAAATAGTAAAGGAATAGAACCAAAAGCTAATACCGTGTGGAAAGAAACTGCGTTAACCATTGAACAGATTAAAAAACTTATTCCGGTAAATAGTGTTAATGGTAAAACGGGGAGTTTGGTATTAAACGCTAGTGATGTTGGAGCAGTAAGTAAATCTGGTGATACCATGTCTGGCGAGCTTAAAACAACTAACTTAGATGCTCACCGAATTATGGTTAAGAATCGAGCGGCAATTTCAAGGTTTGATGGTTATGATTATTATATATTGTTTACTAATAATAACGATCCCCATGGCACCTGGAATTCCTTAAGGCCGATTAGACTAAATTGGCAAAGTGGTCAGGTAACGTTTAATCATGGTATTAATACTAATTCAATGCTTGATAATTCAACTAATATTGGTAGAACCAATGGCTCACCAATGAAATCTATTTCATCAGATGATGATATTCTATCTTTGCCTATTGGGGCAAAGTTTATGTGTGTTCAATCGGGTGGGTATCAATTGCCGATATCTTATGGCTATATTGAAAAGATATGTAATAGAGATATTGGGCAGGGATTTGGTTGTATGTTCTATTCTTATCAGAGTTCTAGACTTTGGTATGGTTATAAAATGAATACCGATAGTCGTCTAGTTTGGAAGGAAATTATTACAACGGATAATATTAGCCGCCATATAGAGAAAACAACAGTTGGTTCTATTCAATTATTGCCTTTTAGAAAGAATGAATTACCTGTTGGTTGGTATTTTACTAATGGTGATAAGTATTCGTTAACATCTGTTCAAGGGAAGGCGCTTAACTCTTTATCTATATCATTTAAGACTGACTGGGGTATTAAAGTAATAAATAATACCATTAATTTACCTAATCTCTTTCATTCAGATGGGCGAGGTGTATTTTTGAGATCGGTTGATGGCATTTCAAGACAGGTTGGTCATATTCAGGATGATGCTATTCGGAATATTAATGGTGTTATTAATAATGTCAGTGATGGCCGAGGAGGGAGTAATGTTATCAGTTCTGGTGCATTTAAAACGACAAAAGCGATAAAAGGTCATCAGAATGGTACGTCTGGTTATACGCAAGTTTCTGAATTAACATTTGATGCATCATTTACTGTTCCAACAGCTGAAGAAAATCGCCCTTTAAATATGGGAATGACGCCTGCAATTTATTTAGGCATTTAGCTATGACAACAACTAACTATTATTTTGATGATAGGCACTGTTATCGACCCTATACATTTTCATTAGAGGCAAATAGCGACTCACTTACTCCGGATAATGCATTACGTATTGTGCCTGAATTTAAAGCGGGCTACTGGCCGTGCGAGGCAAATGGTCAGTGGCAATTAATCATCGATTTACGAGGTAAAATAGCCTACTCAACGGAGACGAAAGAAAGTATTGTTATTCATCAAGTTGGTGATGTTCCCGTGGGATATACATTACAGAAACCACAACCTTTTGACTTTTGGGATGGCGAACGCTGGATTGAGGATATTGAACAGAAGTCTAGCTATGTAATAGAACAACAAACAGAGCGAAAGAACACGTTATTACAAGAGGCTAATTATCAAATTGAGTTGTTAAAGGATGCAATAAATCTGGATCTTGCAGAAAGCAACGATCAAGAAAAATTATTACAATGGAAGAAGTATCGAGTGTTATTAAATCGGTTGGTCATCGCTAATCCTTCAGATATTGTTTGGCCAGAAAAACCATAAAGCTGATAGATAAGATTCTTCGGTTGTCCTGTTTCAAATAGCAACAACAAACCTATTTCTTGAATTCCACACATTTCTCTTTACACCAACGCGCGAATTAGTCTTAATCTTGCGGTAAGTTAATCCTGTCATTGTTCCGATTTCCAAAGGTCGCTATGTGGTTCTTAAAATTACTGTTCAAGAAAAAATTTGATGCTGAATTTGTTACCGGTTTTTTTCAGGTTCTATCTGAGCGTATTGCCGGTTTAGAACTGGTCTGGAAAAAAGGCGGTAGTGTGGTGGCGCAAGAAAGTGCCTCTTCTGCGGTAATTAAGAAGGGTAAAAAAGTGCTATTTTCTCAGGGGCCGCGCAGTGGATGGGTTGATCCGTTTATAGCAGGAGACGATCGCCAAGCGTTGATAGATGTGACTCAACAGTTTCAGCTTGGTCGGGAGAAACCCAGCTATATGTTAGGCATAGCATGTATGGTGATCTATCTGGTGATTGTTTTTGGCACACTGGGAATGTCAGAGCGTGATGCCACCATCAGTATGATCTATAACATTAGCGTTATTGCTGCGTTGGCGACGACCGGATTGATGGTTTTCAGTTATCGGGCAAACTGGTCTCATAATATTCGTAGCGTTTGTGCCACGTTGTGGGTGTTGGCGATTATTGTTGCTGCACTTTCTTCGGTGTTACTGTTGCCATTGGTGTGGGCCGCTAATCGGCAACAGTTGAATCGCCTATATCCTCAGGATAGCCAAAACAGCAATACAGAATAACATCAGTTAAGGCGGCATAGGATTATGGGGCTTCTCGCTAGGGCTGCTATCCGCTAAACTAGACGGTTAATGACTTACCAATATTGATGAATAAAAAAGAGGTTTTTCATGTATCAGGATTTAATCCGTAGTGAATTAGATGAAGCTGCGCAAGTATTACAAAAATTCCTCAGTGATGACGCCAATATTGAATTGATACAGCGCGCGGCGTTATTGCTGGCTGATTCATTTAAAGCTGGTGGTAAGGTATTGTCCTGCGGTAATGGTGGTTCTCACTGTGATGCCATGCATTTTGCGGAAGAGTTAACTGGTCGTTATCGTGAAAACCGTCCTGGCTATCCGGCTATTGCTATTTCCGATCCTAGCCATATCTCCTGCGTCAGTAATGATTTTGGCTATGACTATGTTTTTTCCCGTTATCTGGAAGCCGTTGGCCGTGAAGGGGATGTCCTGTTTGGCCTATCCACTTCTGGAAATTCCGCTAATATTTTAAAAGCAATTGATGCTGCCCGAGCAAAAGGCATGAAAGTGATTGTTTTGACCGGTAAAGATGGTGGCAAAATGGATGGCTTAGCCGATGTAGAGATTCGTGTTCCTCATTTTGGCTATGCCGATCGTATTCAGGAAATACACATTAAAGTGATTCATATCCTGATGTTGTTAGTTGAAAAAGAGATGGTTAAATAAGCATCTCAGTGTTTGATTATGCTGTCGTAAGTTGTTGCGGAGAGGGAGAGCGGGATGTGTGAGTTACTTGGAATGAGCGCGAATGTGCCGACGGATATCTGCTTCAGCTTTACTGGATTAATGCAGCGTGGTGGGCGTACCGGCCCGCATAAAGATGGCTGGGGAATTACCTTTTATGAAGGGAAAGGGTGCCGGACATTTCGTGACCCTCAACCCAGCTATAATTCACCGATTGCCAAGCTGGTGCAGGACTACCCCATAAAATCCTGTGCGGTTATCTCCCATATTCGTCAGGCTAATCGTGGTGCGGTGGCGCTGGAAAATACCCATCCTTTTACCCGTGAACTCTGGGGGCGTAACTGGACGTTTGCCCATAATGGACAATTGACGGGCTACCGTAGTTTGAAAACGCCGTTTTTTCAGCCGATTGGTGAAACCGATAGCGAGTATGCGTTTTGTTGGATACTTGAACAGTTGAAGCAGCGTTACCCGCGCAAGCCGGCTAATTGGCCAGCAGTATTCAAATTTATCGCTAGCTGTGCCGAACAACTCAGGAAGAAGGGCGTATTTAATATGCTGCTTTCTGACGGCCATTATGTCATGGCTTACTGTTCAACTAATTTGCACTGGTTAACGCGTCGGGCACCTTTTGGTAAGGCAACCTTATTGGATGAGGATGTGGAGATTGATTTTCAGCAGGAGACCACAGCGAATGATGTGGTTACGCTGATTGCTACTCAGCCCTTAACGGGAAATGAACAGTGGCAAAAAATCCAAGCGGGAGATTTTGCCCTGTTTCATTTTGGTGAACGCGTACTCTAGTTTTACTGGTTATTGTGAAAACGGATTATTAGTTTTCTGTTGGTTATTCGCCAGTAATCCCTGAGGAGCAAGGTCATAACGCCCGTTAACCACAATCATATTCGGTGGCTGATGGGTTTTCTCAAAGAAGTCATAGCCTGATTTTAACTGCTGCCAAAAATCGTAGTGCACCGAATGGCTATAGCGTTGTAAATTCTCGTTGGTCATACGGAAAGGGAAGATATTAATATCGACCTGAGGCTGACCGTTAATCAAGGCATAATCAATAAACTGATAAATTTCAGCAATTTGTTTATCAGTCATGGCATAGCAACCACTAGAAACACAGTCGCCGTGCACCATGAGGTGTTTACCGGTGAAACCGTGTTGTTGATCAAACTGGTTGGGATAACCAATATTGAATGAGCGATAGAATTTGCTGTTAGGATTCAGACTTTGGCGGGTAACCTGATAAAAGCCTTCAGGGCTTTTAAAATCCCCCTGATAGCGTTTAGGACCCAGCCCACCGGAGTAGTTACAAATAGGGTAAGCCTGTACTAACTGGTAGTTCCCCTGATTTTGAACAAATAGCTCCAGCTTTTTCTCTTCTTTGATAATGCGAATATAGACAGGCTTACCCAGTAAGCGTTGTTTATCTGGTGATACCGTTGGTTGTTCCACCATAAACGGATCGACTGACTGTGCGCTGGCGTAAAACGAAAGCGGTGATAGTAATAATGCGCTGAGCACGATGAGATATTTGCTCATTTCTTTTCTCGTTGTGAAATACATGTTTTGGTAGCTAATCAATTTAGAGTTGTTGTATTTATAGTCAATTTCCTGCCGCGTAGTGTATGTCATAAAATAAAAAAAGAGTAATGATATTTCATTAATTATAAATACCATATTCTTATTTAACCTCATGTAAATTAATGATAATTTCTATTTATGTAATAATTTCTAACTTATTATATTGATGCAGCCATCGGTTTTTATTAATGAATGAGGAATTTATCGTTATTTTAGCGAAGAAAGTCGCATCAGGCTGCCCGCTAGAAATAGTCGATAATAACAGTGTAGCAAGCCCGATAAGATAGCGGGTTTTTTGTGGCCATCAGATCGTATTCCAGTAAATGGTTATTCTCTCTCCGCTCTTTTTTTATATTGTTCTTGTTCGAAATAATGAGCGGTGAATCAGTTAAAATAGCTCTGCTATGAGCGAGGTGGCCAACAAGTCAATTTAATTTAAGAATATAAGCATCGGTATATACCACCGCTTTGGTTATTTGGATAAAGTCGATTTAATGGATAATATTGTGTTAGCCATATTGATTCGGGTTCTCGGTTGTTGGTATTTAACTATTATAGTATAGGGTAACATTTTGAGTAATTTATCTAATTCATTGATGTCGTTATTATTTTTTATCAGTACATTATTTATTTCCGGTTGTAATCCTCAACAATCGGCCATTAATGGACAGACAATGGGAACATACTACTCAATAAAATATATTGCTTCATCAGATTCACCCTCCGAATCGCAATTACACAACCAAATAGATTTGTTACTGGAAGAAGTGAATAACCAGATGTCAACCTACCGCCCTGATTCGGAATTAAGTCGTTTTAATCAGAGTAGGGAGATCAATCAACCATTCCCTGTTTCTGCGGCAACGGTAAAAGTGGTGAATGAAGCCATTCGCATTAATCAACTGAGCCAAGGTGCTTTGGATATTAGCGTTGGGCCATTGGTAAACCTGTGGGGATTTGGGCCTGAAGCTCATACAGACCAAGTACCGACTGAAGCCGAGTTGGAAAAGCGAAGAGCCTGGGTTGGAATGGATAAGTTGAAGGTTGAAGGGAACGCTTTGGTGAAACTGATTCCTGAGCTGTACCTTGATCTATCCTCCATCGCAAAAGGTTATGGTGTGGATGCGGTGGCGGAATATTTGGAGTCTGTGGGTATTGAAAACTATCTGGTGGATATTGGCGGTGAAGTTCGAACAAGAGGTATTAACGACAGGAAACAGCCGTGGCGTATAGCGATTGAAAAACCATCTGCCGGTATTGAACAAACCGTACAGGAAGTGGTTGAGCCGGGGAATATATCCATGGCGACTTCCGGCAATTACCGTAACTTTTTTGAAGTGAATGGGGTTCGGTATTCCCACACAATTGATCCCCGTACTGGAAGGCCGGTTACCAACAATATTGTTTCTATCACCGTGATGAGTCCATCCTGTATGACCGCCGACGGATTTTCTACGGCATTAGGGGTTATGGGGCCGGAGGAAGGCATTGCCTTGGCTGATAAACTGGGTATTCCAGTCATGGTGATTACTCAATCTGATAATGATTTTGTTGAGCACTACTCTGCGGCATTTAAGGCTAAAGTAGCAATACACTGATTTTACACAGGTCATTTTCCTTGAGCAGAAAACCTTTAGACTGTATATTTATACAGTCTAAAGGCGTGGGGATATGGCGTGCGCAAAATCATACATATTGATATGGACTGTTTTTATGCGGCAGTGGAAATGCGCGATGACCCGAGTCTGGCGAATATTCCTATGGCTGTCGGCGGGCGCAGGGAACAGCGCGGTGTTATCAGTACGGCTAACTATATCGCCCGTCGTTATGGGGTTCATAGTGCGATGCCAGTTGCTCAGGCGCTTAAACTGTGCCCTGGTTTGAAAGTGCTACCGGGTAGAATGGACGTTTATAAAAGTATTTCCCGGCAAATCCACGGTATTTTCCAACGCTATACTGCAATCATTGAACCGCTGTCTTTAGATGAAGCCTATCTGGACGTCACCGATTGCCCAAAATTCAATGGCTCGGCGACGCTGATTGCTCAGGATATTCGCGCGTCCATTTATCAAGAACTCAATCTTACGGCATCAGCAGGCATCGCATCGATTAAATTTTTGGCGAAAATTGCTTCCGATCTGAATAAACCTAACGGCCAATTTGTTATTGCTCCAGATAAAGTGGCGGAATTTTTGTCTGATTTACCGCTGGGCAAAATTTCTGGCGTGGGAACCGTGACGGGTAAGAAGCTGGCGGAGCTGGGCTTACATACCTGTAAAGACGTGCAGAATTATGATCTGGCTATGTTACTGAATCACTTTGGTAAGTTTGGTCGTATTCTGTATGAACGTTGTAATGGGATTGATAAGCGTGAGGTATGTCGCGACAGGCAGCGCAAATCTATCGGGGTGGAAACCACTCTGTCCGAAGATATTCACGATTGGCAAAGTTGTTTGAAAGTGATTGAACAGCTTTATCCTGAGCTGGAGCGGCGTTTAACCAAGATACGCCCTGACTTACGTATTGCACGACAGGGGGTAAAATTGAAGTTTAATGATTTTCAATTGACCACTCAGGAACACGTTTGGCAGAGACTCGATCGTCACGATTTACTCGCGGTTGCTGAGCAGATATGGCAAGAACGACGTCAAAATAGGGGCGTTAGGTTAGTTGGTTTGCATGTGACCTTAGTTGATCCCCAGATAGAACGGCAGCTTCCGCTGTTTTCATAACCTAATTGTCCCTTTTCGGATTATCAATTTTTTCAATAGCAAACTTGCTGGATTAAAACTAATTAGGTGTCGAATAAAGGCCCATCAGGATTGAGACAGATAGAATGAACATAAAAACGGCGGATAAATATCCGCCGTTTGTCGCTAATTTATATTGATGGTTTAGTTACGTTCAGGAATCGATTTCAATACCTGTGTCAGCAACTGCCAGTAACGGCCAACGCTGGCAATATGGACCTGCTCATCCGGAGAATGTGCGCCGGTAATGGTTGGCCCAATAGAAACCATATCCATCTTAGGGTATGGATGTTTAAACAAACCGCACTCCAGGCCAGCATGAATCACCATGATATGTGGTGTGGTATCAAACAGCTTTTTATAGCTTTCACTGACCAGATTCATCACTGGTGATTCAGGGTTTGGTTGCCAGCCAGGATAGCTGCCTTTCGCGTTCACTTTGGCTCCAGCCAACTCGCCCAGCGAGGTTAGCATTTCAACCACATACTGCTTGCCGCTGTCGGTTAATGAACGAATTAAATAGAGGATTTGAGCGCTGTCTTGCTCAGTTGTCACCACACCAACGTTAAGAGATGTTTCGACCACACCTTTAACCGAGTCGCTCATTCTGATCACGCCGTTAGTGCTGGCATTGATTAAACTGATTAGGCGAGATTGGCTATCAGCCGTCAGAGCCTGAAATCCACATTCACATGGCTCAACCAACAATGCCATATTTTTCTCAACGGCTTCCAGTTCGTGGTTAATTTCGCTCAGGAAGTCGGCGCAGGTTTTTTTCAGCAGTTCGGCTTGGGCTGCTGGCAGGCTCAGGACTACGCTGGCTTCACGAGGAATGGCATTGCGTAAGGTACCGCCGTTGAAAGAAAGCAGGCGAGCCTGAAGCTCTGCGGCATGGGCAAACAGGAAACGGGCCATCAGCTTATTGGCATTACCTAAACCAAGATGGATGTCGCAACCGGAATGTCCGCCTTTTAGTCCTTTTAAAGACAGCTTAAAGGTTTGATACCCGTTGGGTACGGCTTCTCGGTTTAGCGCCAGATCGGTGATGCAATCGATACCACCGGCACAACCCATATAAATTTCGCCTTCGGTTTCTGAATCGGTATTGATCAGAATTTCGCTTTGTAGCCAGTTTGGCTGTAAACCAAATGCACCATCCATGCCGGTCTCTTCGGTCATGGTCAGTAATACTTCAATAGGGCCGTGGGACAGGCTGTCATCGGATAAAACCGCCAACGCAGATGCCATGCCAACGCCGTTATCTGCGCCTAGGGTAGTGCCACGGGCTTTTAACCACTGGCCGTCAACATAGGTTTGGATCGGATCTTTGGTGAAATCATGTTCGGTATCGTTATTTTTTTGCGGAACCATATCCAGATGCGCCTGTAAAACTACAGACTGACGGTTTTCCATGCCTGCCGTAGCCGGTTTGCGAATCAGGATATTACCGACGGCATCACGTTCAACGTGAAATTTTTTCTCTTTGGCCCAGTTAACAATATATTGTGCCAGGGCTTCTTCATGTTTAGATGGATGAGGAATAGAACAGATTTTTGCGAAGTGTTGCCATAAATGTTGTGGCGAGAGGTGAGCTAAGTCAGACACGATAAGTCTCCTGTAACAATCTTTTAGTCAGCAGCCGGTTTTGGGCGCCGTTATGAATAATATGGGATAATCATGGGTGATATTCCGTCACAGAATATCATTGAAATAGCAGCAACGGATGTATGAATTGTGTTGTTTAATCATGGATGACTTTTTTAACTGTTATCCACCGTTGTGTATAGTTGAATATTAACCGTAGAGCTATATATATAGATAGCCCTTTTTAGTTTATCGCTAATATCAGATGATTTATTCGCTATAATGACTAATAGCAGCATAAATTTATCGGGGTATTTCATGTCAGAAGATCTGTTTTCGATTCCATTAACAACCATCACGGGGCAGGCTAAAACGCTGGCCGATTTTCCAGCCAAGGCTATTTTAGTGGTCAACACCGCCAGTGAGTGTGGTTTTACGCCACAATATAAAGGGCTGGAGCAACTTTGGCAGACTTATCGTGATAGCGGATTGATGGTTTTAGGCTTTCCTTGTAATCAGTTCGGTCATCAGGAAAAGGGCAATAATCAGGAGATTGCGGCATTTTGTGAGTTGAATTTCGGAGTCACCTTTCCGCTCTTTGCCAAGATTGAGGTGAATGGCGCTAATACGCATCCACTGTATCTCTATTTAAAATCACGGGCACCGGGGTTATTGGGGAATCAGGCCATTAAGTGGAACTTCACCAAATTTCTGATTACTGAACAGGGGCAGAAAATCGAACGTTTTGCGCCTGTAACCAAACCAGAAGCACTGACGGAAAAAATTGTTCAGGGGCTTAACCTATCTCGCTTAGGTTAACCTTATGATTTTTCATGGTTAGTAATAAGCGGGTGGATTTTTGTCTGATTTAACCGCTGGTTTTTATTGGCCGGCATCTCTATAATCCCCTGCAACTTTTTTCCCCTGAATATTAGGAAAGCCACATTTAGTTGGCTGGGATTCGATTGATATGAGCGAAAAATACGTCGTCACCTGGGATATGTTGCAAATGGAAGCCCGCAAGCTTGCCCGTCGTTTACTGCCAAGAGAACAATGGAAAGGCATCATTGCGGTAAGCCGTGGTGGTTTAGTTCCTGCCGCTTTATTAGCGCGTGAGTTGAGCATCCGTTACGTTGATACGGTATGTATTTCCAGCTATGACCATGACAACCAACGTGAAATGAAAATTTTGAAGCGTGCTGAAGGTGATGGTGAAGGCTTTATAGTGATTGACGATTTAGTTGATACTGGCAGCACTGCACAAGCTATTCGTGATATGTACCCGAAAGCGCACTTTGTGACGATTTTTGCCAAACCGGCCGGTAGACCTCTGGTAGATGACTACGTGGTTGATATTCCTCAGGACACTTGGATTGAGCAGCCTTGGGATATGGGCATTACTTTCGTTAAGCCTATTGGCGATTGCTGATTATTAGATTAATAGAATAAGGCCCGATAATATCGGGCCTTATTTTTTTGGCTTGTCTGTCTCTTTTAAACGTTAATATTCCAGCGTAAACATAATGGTATCCGTATAACTTCCGGCCGGTTTCTCCGGCTGGTTTGGATTAATGGTTGCAGTATAAGAAAGACTTTGCGTCACGCCAGTGCCGGTTCCGCTGTTGGTTGCTGGCGCGGTATTTCCCCAAACGGTAGTGGTATTAGGATAGTAAATATTATATTGCAGCATATCCGTGGTGGTTGTATTTTTCATCTGGCGCCAGGGCGCACTATAGTTACTGCCATTACTGAAATAGGCTTTAAACGGGGTTTGTAAGGTACAGGTCAGCATAATGTTATTGTTAACCGAGGTGAACTGTTCCACTAATGCCTGACCCTGGAAGTTAACATCTGGCGTACTGCTGATCATGCAATCCTTGGTGACCGTGAGTGTGACTTTGATAGTGGATGTGGCGTTTCCTTTATCAATCCCCGTTAGCGGCGGTATACAGATCAGGGAGGTACAGATACCGTAATTCCAGTTAACGTGAATATAGTCAGAATAAACGCCAGCAGGGACATTGGCATTCACCGAGGTCATCACATACAGAGTTGTAGAAAACCCGAGGCTAACGCCCAGTAATGAAAGCAAGTTAACGCCGGGTATGGAGGTGCTGAAGTTAAACGGAGTACCGAGTGGGTAAGGATATTTATAGTCTTTATCGGCATACACCGTATAGGGAATTTTGGCACTTGAATTTTGTTCATTAACTAAATACAGCTGATTATCTGAAGTCAGCGTGGCAATCAGATAGTCACTGGGTAATACTTGAATCGCTAATCTGTTGCAGCTGAGTCCCCCAGGGCCTAAGGTTTTCTGGTTGGTGTTGTAAACGGTAAAAGAGCTGACTGTACCAAAATTGATTGGGTTCGGTGTTGCCGCCACGGAACAGGCTGCTTCGACCGCCAGCGTTCGAAATAACAGGAACAGTATAATACTGGTTTTAACCAGCCTGATGGTAATATGGATAGCGGTTTTATTTTTTATCATTATGCTCTATTGCTCTCCTGAACAGACGATCGTATTAAGGGCCAGAACACCTTTTGGTAACGGCTTAGGTAAACTGAAATGTGCCTGACACTGTTTATTATTATCAGCTCGCTGTACCACTAACTGGTTTTCCTGACTCAGGTTCTCTAAATAGGAATCCCCATCCCAACCGACATAGCTAACGTTATTTTTCCCGTTTAAATAGATAATGCTGCCCCTGGGAATCGGCACACCGTTGGTATCCACCAGCGTTAGGGTTGCCGGAATAATTTTGCTGACCGGAAATTCAATAACCGCTCCACCACCTTGCTGAATGGATCGATATTTTTCGACCTCGGAAACTTTAATATTGGCAGGTAAATTGAGCGGATCAATTTCATATTTTCCATTGGTATAGGAGGTGACGGTTGGAATGAGCAGATATCCATTACTGTCGGTTTTACCCAGAGACTGGTTTTCGTATTTAACCGGAATATCGGCGTAGCCAGTGGTTGAGACCAGAGCAAAGGCGTCATTAATCGCTCTGGAGGCATAGACATTCTGTTTGATAGCCACCAGCGAGCCGCTGAGTTCACCCCAATAGGTATAATCATCACTGCCGTATACCCCTCCCTGAATACGCATTTTTCGGCCAGAAAAGTCCAGACCAGCCTGTTTGTAATCACTTTGCCCAGATGGTTTTTGGGCATAGGAAACATTCCATCCGAGTCCTCCATCGGTGGGGGCGGAACGGCTATAGGATGCCTGATGTGACCAATTATTATGTTCGTCTCGGCTGGAGGTGACTGAGGCACTTCCCATGTCTCCTAACGGAATATTGATAATCAGTTGGGCGCTATAGCCGGAAGTACCAATTTCACGGTTAATAGAAGCATACAGACTATTATTGCCAAACAGGGTGGTGTTATAAGAAAGGTTGAGTAGTCGAAGGCGGCTGTTATCAAAATTATGAATATCGAAATAGCCAACGCCTAGCGTTCCGATCTGCCCCAGTGAAGTGCTACCGGTAATCTGATCGGTTTGTTTGTTTAATCGATAGCTGCTTTTGTAGCTTGAGAGATCGCCATATTCTTCATCACGCATGACCCGCTGCGCATGGATATTAAAATAACGCTGGTTATAGGAATAGCCTATGGACTTTTGATTGCCGTTCTCTTTTTTTGAGTTACTGACCGGT
This sequence comes from Pragia fontium DSM 5563 = ATCC 49100, assembly GCF_900112475.1. Taxonomy (GTDB): domain Bacteria; phylum Pseudomonadota; class Gammaproteobacteria; order Enterobacterales; family Enterobacteriaceae; genus Pragia; species Pragia fontium. Next base: position 43,793 of record NZ_FOLW01000005.1, read on the forward strand.
TGGGGATGGGAACCGTCAGAAAATACCGGGTCATTGACCGGCTTGAATGCCCCGGCCTTGGCTTGACTGGTGCTGTATGAAGCACTTAATACACCGAAGGAACCCAGCATGATATTAGCACCAGCACCTTCAACCTTTAGCGCGCTGGCCCCTTCTACGCGGCCTTCAAGCGTCATCCAGTTGGTCAGGCCATAACGCAGCGTTCCATTACCGGCACTATTATCGTAATCAAAGTTTTTAACGCCATAGTTATTACGGATTTTGCCAACGGATGCGCTGAAGTCGAAGAGCCCTTGCTTGAGTAAATCGCTGGAAACATAAAAGGGGACAGAGGTATTGACCTGACGTCCCAATGGGTCGGTAACAACGACGGTGGCATCGCCAGCGCCATTGATATAGGGCATGGTTTCAATGGCAAATGGACCAGGGTTCACATTAGTACTGGAATATTTATAACTATCAATATAAACGTCCACTGCACTGGGGACTGCCGCTTGCCCAGCGAACTGTGGTAATGGATAAGTAATCAGGTCAGGGCGTGCTGAGAAATTTCGTGAAACCTGTAGCCCACCCAGTCTGACCGATGTGGACCATGGCAGCGAACCAGTAATAATGTCTCCCACACTGTATTTGAGCATACGCTGTTCATCAGTGTAGTACCACTTGGTGTCATAACGTAGATAGCGGTTATCGGTAGGGCCGTTGTTGTCAGAGCGAATGTTATGGTTGTAAACGCCAGTGTTGGACAGAATACCGAAAGCACCTAGCAGTCGCTGCTCAGTGTAGGCAGAAGTATAATCCGTCTGTGTTTTGCCCGTAGAGTGGTTAGCGTAAATGTCATAGTTAAACAGTAACCCAAGGGCGCTTTCTGCTGGGGTAAATTCTGTGGTTCTATAATCAGAAATATGCTGTTTGGGCAAAAGGTCAGACGGAATAGAGATTAAAAGCTGCTGTGTGGCACTTTCATAGCTGACATTAAGTCCTTTCAGCGTATCAACTTCTACTTCCGGTACATCGGCGATTTTTATTGGTAGTTCAAGCCGATTAAAGGACTCAGCAGACAAGTAATAATGATCGTTTCGGTAGGTAACAGGAACAACCTGATTTGTTGGGCGACCATTGATCACCATTTCCAGCATTAAGGACATTTCCGGTAGAGCATCGTTTTCTGCAACAGGCTGCGGCGGTAAATCTACTTTTTCTGTCATTGCAGATGTCGTTTTTGCTGGTGAAGGTGGAAGGTGTTTATTATCCGATGCATGCGTTGCAGAAGAGATGAGAACGAGTAAAAAAGTCAGACGAGTAGCCATCCCAGACGAGAGGATAAAACGTGAAAGTCCGATAAAGCTCAGGCCATTGCCGCTATTCATTTTCAACTCAGCAACTATTAATGTCTGATTAACGGAACGGGATCTGGATTATTATTAATCAAAGCCTGTAGTTTATTGCCTGAATTGATATTTCCAGGTAACGGTAAATTTATGGTTGTTCCGGGTAAAACATAGCCCAGTAATCCATTGACTAAAGTTGTACCTGATTGGGTGCTCAGCTGTGACAGGCGAGCGTGAACGATTCCTTCATTGCGTATTTCAATGGATGGTTGGCCGTTTTGATTGGTCAGGCGATAGCTAAGTTTTGGGGCGGTCGCGGTTTTGATATCTCGATTTTTGGTGTAATCCGGATTGGTCCAGACGCCTGACCCACTGACGAATAAAGGAACCGAATAACGCATTTGGAATTTAACGCCAATGCTGACATTTTTGCTGTCGTCGGGTTCATCTGCTTTTTTAGCCCGAGGGGCTTCATCAATCAGAATTCGATAAGCGCGTTCCTGATTGGCCGGTACCTGAGTATTTTTTATTAGTCGGACTAACTGGCGTTTGCCCGGTTCAATTAAAACGAAAGGAGGACTAACGGCAATATCGTTTTGTTTTTGATATTGGTTTTCACCGTTGAGCTGCTGCCATTCCAGAACTCGAATTTGCATATAAGCCGGTTTGCTATCTTTATTTTCCAGCCAGAGAGCGGTGGCATTTTGGTCGTCTTCAATCACCGGATCGATAGGCCAGATTAAAATGGAGCCTGCTTTGGCAATAGGTTGGTTATAGAGGCAAAACCCAATGAATAGGGGAATCAAAAAAAGATTGAGTCGTTTTGTTATTTTCATGTTTATCTCATCCGTAAATAAAAAAATTAATAACTAACAGTGACAAGTACCGTGTCACTGTACTGACCTACTGCAGGAAGCACGGTTGTCGAAAATAAACGGGCATAAATGTCGAATTGTTGAACGGTTCCATTAGCCGAGACGCCCAGCGTCGGCCCTCCATTGCTGCCATTCCCCCAAATAGTCGTGTGATTAACATTTTGATAAAGCTGATACTTAAGCGTACTTGTTCCGCTGGTGAGCTTCATTAATCGTCCATTCGTGATGCTTCCGCCGCTATATAAGCCGCTATCGATGCTAAGTGTTGCGTTGAGCCCTGGAGTACATTTTAAAACGATGGAGCCTGCATTTTGGGTTGAGGTGATATCGACATTACTAAATAGGGTGGCAATGCTGTTGCCGAAATTGATATTGCCGAAATTGCTAGTATCAGTGCTACCAGTACCTAAAATACAGCCGGGGGTAATTGTGGCATTGACGGAAAAACTTTGTTGGCGGATATCAGCTGAAATGGAAAAAGCAGCAAACAGCGAAATTAGAAAAATAGACTGGCTGGGGACACGAAGATATCGAATAGAAGTAGAAGATAACATATAGCGTCTCCTACCAGCTTACAGTGACTTGAACCGTATCAGTATAGGTATCTGCTACGGGAGAGGACTGGCTTGGAACACGTCCGTAAACATTTACCCACTCCTGTTGCCCGGTAGCCGTTTTGGTGATCCCGGTAGTGCCATCCCAGATGGTGGAATAGTTAGCATCGCTATATAAATTATAATTAACATGTTGAGCAAATTGATTACCTGACATATAGCGCTGATTTGTATTACCGCTGTTACCCCCATTCATGACGATTTGATAATTCACGCCGGGTGCACATTGCACCAGAATCGCTCCGGCATTCGCTTGCCCCGTTAGTTTGATTTCCTGGTTTAAGATGCTGTAGGTGCCAAAATTAAGCGTGCCGAAGGTGGTGTTGCCACCTGATATAGAACCCGCATTACAGGCGGCAACCACGTTAGCGCTAATGGTGACCGAGGCAGACTTGGTGGTTACGCTAAAAGCCGGTGACAGGGGCATAAATGTCAGCATCAATACAATGGATTGATTACATTTGTTGCATACACTCATTCCTGCCCCTGATATAGCTATCTTCTAATCGGTTTGATTTACCAGCTTACAGTGACCAACACAGTATCAGCATAGGTGCCCGCTGATGGGGTGGATTGCGGCGGCACTTGACCATAAACGATCAGATCGTCAGGGGCACCGGTTGAGGTCTTGGTTAGCGGCGTTCCACTTTCCCAAGGCGTGCTACGGTTGGAGTCTTTATACAGGTTGTAGGTCACATATTCAGTGCCCTGCTTTAGACGACGTTGTGAGGCCCCGTCAGCGTTGACACCATTATCCAGATCGACAGAGTAGGGCAGCGTATTGGTACACTGAACTTTAATTGCACCGCTGGTCGCCCCTGCTGAGGTACCGGTAATTGCCGTTGCCAGACTTGAAGTACTGCCAAAATTCAAGGTACCAATGTTGGCGGAACCCGTTGAGGCCGCATCGCCATTAATCGCACACCCATTGGTTACGGTTAACTGAACGCCCAAGCTTCCGCTGACGCTACCGGCAGCAAAAACATTTGTCGCACTGATTACAGATGTAATGCAGGCCAGTGTAATGAATATTTTTTTCATACAGCAACTCCGGACATTGTCATTGTTTAACTTAAATGCTTTGCAATCTACTGAGTGAATAGAATAGACAGCGTTTGCCAACTATAAATAAATATTAAGCATGATGAATTTAGGTTGTTAATAATGAATATAGTCAGGAATTTAAAATGTTCCAATGCTTAACGTTGATTTTTTTTAAACTGTGATTCCTACTGCTTTTTCAGAAAAAGTTTTTGATATCAGTTCGTTGGTTTGATTAAAACTAACGATTCATGAGACGATGGTTTTAAAATTAAAGCGGTGTTAAATATTCATCTTTATTTATATTAATAATGATGTTTTTTTATCGTTAGTATTCTCTTTTGCCAGATATATTATAAAAAATTTATTTCTATCGAATATTTTAAACGTTTTAATCGAACGTTTAGATAATAACATTGTAATTTAGTAGGAAAATAAATTGGGCTTGGCTCAAAATGGTGTTCTAACAAAATGACGGCGGGTATTGCGTAAAGACAGGGAAGGTTACCTTCATCTGCTACCGTTTATTGGGTACACTACAGAAGTCATGCTTTTAAACCTGTTATTATAAATCGCTGTTACCAAGCCATACAGGAGACCGCCGTCGCTATCATGCCAAAAGCCAACCTTTCAGAAGTGCTGTTTAAACCTTCTTTTAAACATCCGGAAACCTCCACGTTAGTTAAACGTGTCGTGCAGACAACGGCCAGCATCAATTCACCGTTGGATGGGGAAACTCAGTCAAACTGGTACCGCATGATTAATAAAACTGTTTGGGCCTGGCGCGGTGTTGATCCCATTGAGGTTGAAGAGGTTCTGTCACGAATTGCCGCTTCGACCAATGAACGTACTGATAATCTCATGTTGGATACGGTAGTCGGTTACCGGGGCGGCAACTGGATTTATGAATGGGCTAAACAAGGCATGCATTGGCAAAAAGAGGCGTTGGATTTAGCCTGTAAAGATCCGGCCAAGGCTGGGCGTTATTGGTTGAAAGCCTGCCATTTATACAGCATCGCCAGCTATCCTCACTTACGCGGTGACGTGTTAGCTCAACAGGCGGAGTTACTGGCCGATCGCGCTTATCGAGAGGCCGCCAGCTATCTGCCTTATGAACTGAAATCTCTTGAGTTCAAAGTAGAAGGTGGAACGCTAACCGGGTTTCTTCATTTGCCACAAACCGGAACCGGCCCTTATCCTACGGTTTTAATGTGCGGTGGTTTAGATAATCTGCAAAGTGATTATCATCAGTTGTTTCGTCAATATCTAGCGCCGCAGGGCATTGCGATGTTATGCGTTGATTTACCCTCTATCGGTTTCTCTTCTAAATGGACGCTCACGGAAGATACCAGTCAGCTACATCGTCAGGTGCTGAATCAATTGGATCAGGTTCCTTGGGTGGATCACCAACGCGTTGTGGCATTGGGTATTCGCTTTGGCGCCAATGTTGCGGTTCGTTTAGGTTATCTTGAGTCCCGACGTTTACGCGGCGTGGCCTGCGTTGGTCCCATTGTGCATGATTTGTTCGTTAATAAAGACAATCAACGGTTAACCCCAATGGTATACAGAGACACCATTGCCAGCCGCTTAAAGTTAGATTCAACTACCGATAATGTATTACACGCTGAGCTCAGTCGTTATTCATTGAAAAATCAGGGGTTGTTGGGGCGAGGTTGTCCGGCGCCGATGTGCTCAGTGGCCTTTGAAAAAGATGTGTTTAGCCCGCTGTCTGAATCAAAGTTGATCGTCTCGTCGGCTTGTGATGGAAAGTTAATTAGCGTCGCTTCGACACCATTGCTGAGTAACTTAAATAGCGGACTGGAACAATTGACAGGATGGATTAAACAGAAACTATGTTAGTATCTGACGGGTTTTTAACCAAATAAATGTTAAAAAGTAGAGTCATAGGGGTAAAACATAATGCTGTTACCAAATGGTCACCCAAGAAGTCGGTTACTGAAAGAGTTTGTGAGTTTGGGGCCTTACATTAGGGAGTCTCAATGCAAAGGAAATCACTATTTTTTTGATTGTTTGACGGTGTGTGTTAGCAGCAAGCCTTCTCCGGAAAAAAGGGAGTTCTGGGGATGGTGGATGGATATTGAAGCTGATGAGCAGGGATTTACTTACCGTACTCAAATCGGGCTTTATGACAAAGCCGGGGACTGGCAGGTAAAACCGATCAAAGATGCTGATGTCCAGAAAGAAATCGATGAGAACTTAAAGGAGTTTCAACAGAAACTCGAACGTTATTTAACCTCGATTAAGTTAACGTTTCGGCCAATGGTAAGCGCCGCCGCGAAGGATAAATCTCCCGCCTGATTCGATATTTTTCTCCAATTCCTGTTTATTTCGCGTTATGCCTGTTGGCATAACGCGCGACACCTGATAAAAAGAGTCTCTTGCATCATTTTTTAGCATTTAACGGCAGAATAATTATGAATAATAGCCAAACGCTGGTGGTGAAGTTAGGAACCAGTGTATTGACGGGTGGTTCACTACGTTTAAACCGTGCTCATATTGTTGAACTGGTTCGCCAATGTGCTCAACAGCATGCACTTGGGCACCGTATTATTATTGTGACCTCCGGCGCGATTGCTGCCGGGAGGGAACATCTGGGTTATCCCGAACTTCCTGCGACGATCGCCTCCAAACAATTATTGGCGTCTGTGGGGCAAAGCCGTTTGATTCAACTTTGGGAACAGTTGTTCTCTATTTATGGAATCAATATCGGCCAAATGCTGCTCACTCGAGCCGATCTGGAAGACCGTGAACGCTTTTTAAACGCTCGCGATATGATGCAGGCGTTATTGGATAATCAGATTGTTCCGGTGATCAATGAAAATGATGCGGTCGCTACCGCTGAAATTAAGGTGGGCGATAACGATAATCTGTCCGCCCTCGCTGCTATTCTGGGCGGGGCCGATAAGCTGTTATTACTAACCGACCAATCAGGCCTGTTTACCGCCGATCCGCGCCATAATCCAGATGCCGAATTAATTCGTGAGGTTCAGAGTATTGATGATGCCTTGCGCGGTATTGCGGGTGATAGCATTTCCGGTTTGGGTACCGGAGGAATGGCCACTAAATTACAGGCGGCAGATGTAGCTGGCAGAGCCGGGATCGAAGTGGTTATTGCTGCTGGTAGTAAGCCAGGTGTGATTGGTGATGTGATTAATGATGTGTCTGTTGGCACACGTTTTCATGCCCAAACCTCACCGCTGGAAAACCGTAAGCGCTGGATTTTTGGCGCACCGCCGGCGGGGGAAATTAGTATTGATGATGGTGCAGTTAAAGCCATGCTGGAGCGAGGTAGCTCTTTATTGCCAAAAGGGATTAAAGAGGTGAAAGGGGACTTCTCTCGCGGAGAGGTGATCCGTATTCGGGATCTGGCGGGCAAAGATTTGGCCCATGGTGTAGCGCGTTATAATAGTGATGCAATGCGGATGATCGCCGGTCACCATTCTCAACAAATAGATACCATATTAGGTTATGAATATGGTTCGGTTGCCGTTCATCGGGACGATATGATCATCAATTAGGAGTGTAACCAATGTTAGAACAAATGGGACGAGCTGCTAAACAGGCTTCTTATCAGCTGGCGGTATTAAATTCCGCTAAGAAAAATCAGGCTTTAGCCGTTATCGCCGATACGCTGGAAGCCAATAGTGAAGTGATTCTGGCCGCTAATGAAAAAGATATCGAGCAAGCTAAACAAGCGGGCCTAAGTGAAGCGATGATCGATCGTCTTCAGCTAACGCCATCCCGTTTAGCGGCGATTGCTAACGATGTGCGCCATGTTTATCGTTTAACCGACCCGGTTGGACATATTATTGATGGCTCACAGCTGGATAACGGCTTAAGTTTACAGCGCCGTCGCGTGCCTTTAGGGGTGGTTGGCGTGATTTATGAATCACGGCCTAACGTGACGATTGATGTGGCCTCCTTATGCCTGAAGACCGGTAACGCGGTGATTTTGCGCGGTGGTAAAGAAACGGTTAATACCAATCAGGCGATGGTGGCAGTGGTTCAGTCAGCATTAGAGAAGTGCGGTCTACCGGCCGCTGCGGTGCAATCTATTGATAATCCCGACCGCGCTTTAATTAATGAGCTACTTAAGCTCGACCGCTATGTGGATATGATTATTCCTCGTGGCGGGGCAGCGCTGCATAAACTTTGCAAAGAAAACTCAACGATTCCGGTGATTATCGGTGGTATTGGCGTGTGTCATACATTTGTGGACGCGTGTGCGGATTTTGATAAAGCGTTAACCATTATTGAGAATGCAAAAACTCAGCGCCCAAGCACCTGCAATACGCTGGAAACGTTGTTGGTTCATAGGTCGATTGCCGCAGAGTTTCTGCCTAAATTGGGCGAGAGAATGCACAGTTGTGGTGTGACGTTACATGCCTCACCTGAAGCAATGATGTACCTCAGCGGTGGTGAGGTGAAATTGGTGGCGGTTAACGATCCAGAATATGGTGAGGAATGGTTATCGTTGGATTTAAACGTCAAAGTGGTTGAGGGCATGGATGAGGCCATTGAGCATATTCGTACTTATGGTAGTGCCCACTCTGATGCCATCCTGACCCGATCATTGATTAATGCCAATCGGTTTGTTTCTGAAGTAGATTCCGCTGCGGTATATGTTAATGCCAGCACGCGTTTCACCGACGGTGGTCAGTTTGGACTGGGGGCAGAAGTTGCCGTTAGTACCCAGAAGCTGCATGCTCGTGGTCCAATGGGATTAGAAGCATTAACCACGTATAAGTGGATTGGCTACGGTGATGATTTGATCCGCCGTTAATTTATTATTTCTATATATGATTGAAAGCTGCCATCGATTGTTGAGCAGCTTTTATTTTATTGAAGGAAGACCGTGGCTTTATGAAGGAATTGATGCAGAATCATCCGCTTTTCCGGGATTTTCCGGTTAAGGGGTATAAGGTTGTTTGGCAGATATATCAAAATAATCAATTGCAGGGGGTTATTAGACTGTTACACCCGCTAATGGCCATTATTGGTATCATAGTCGTAATAGCGACGGCGATTGGTATTGGGATTTCATGTCTAATTTTCGTTGGCATCGACAGTCTGGATAATGTTTCAGGCAGGTTAAATATCTTTTTTTCTCTCTGGGCCAGTACTGCGGTAGGCATTGTAATTATCATCATGATGGCGCAATGGATTTTGAGAGCGCCGGTGCGTGAACAACAACGTTATTATCATCAGGGAAATTTAACTCAGTTAGATGAGCGTAAGCGTTTGGCTTTGCGTCTTGATATTGTCGCTACCTATGGATATGGCTTTTGGATTGAAACTCTGGAGCATTACCCATTAACTGCTCGATTAAAACAACCGGCTGAAACATTCCCATTATTAGAACCATCATCACCTCAAGCTCATAGAGAAGGGCTGTATGATGATTGGGGAATCGTTGATATTGATGGTTATCAGAGTATCGTTGAAAAACTTTGGGCTGGCATGCACTCCAGACATTTTTTTGTCAATATGCATCAGGAGAATAACGGCTCAATGGTAACAACGTTAGCTGCGCTGATTGAATTACCAAAAGATTATATTCAAAGCTGTGCTATATCAGGTAAAGATGGGCGACCACCAGCACTGGTATGGGCGTTTGATCTGTGGCGAGTGATTAAGCTAAGCCGTAATTGTTTCTGTGCCGGTATTATTAGTGAAAGATTGGCCTGGGATAATATATTAAAAACGGCTGATATGATTTATGAGTTATTTGATAGTTTTGACAGTTATTATAATAATTATCGGTTGGGGCACGCTTTTTGGTCGAATGACTATTCGATGATTAAAGATCGTTTGGAGCAATATAATAACTATAAGGCGCATTGTGACTGGCCAATAACGTTATTACCGTGGCCTACGCCACCTGGCATATCGTTAAGTGATGATATGCGTCATGGTTTTATGAAGAGCTCGGATCTAGCGTTTTCTTCATCCGTAATAAATAAAACTGTTATTATGTGATTTGTCGTATCTCAAAAAGCCCGCATATTTATGCGGGTTTTGGCTTTTATCATTCAGAATCAATCATTGCTATATCCCTTAGCCCGCATACACTCCCCAACTAAGTTAATCTGCTGCTGCTCTCTAATTAACCCGCTATCAATGACTTGATCGGAATCCACTTCACCGACAGGATCGCGATGAAAAGCGGGATTAGTGGATGATTTACTTTCCGTTTCGCACTGAACTTTATCATTATCAGCCTCTTCCGCTGATGTGTTGATCTTGGACCAGTTACCTACCGTTGGTGTACTGTTACAGCCCGCCAGAACAAATAGCGATAGCAGTGATACAACAAGTATTTTTCCCATTGGTTGCTCCATTTTTAAATAATCCGTATTTAATAAATATAGACGAGTTTTTGTGAGTAAATGATTCGTTGTTGGAATGTATACCGCGCAAAATAGGTTAATTCAGACTATTTCATTCTCCGCTGATGTCAAACGCCATACGTGCTGTTAACCAAGTGAAGGGTATTTCCATAATATGGTTGTTAATGTAAGCTATATTTAGTTAATTATCGCAACTAATTATTGGGGTGTTATAGCAATGGAACCAGAATCACTAAGGCGGTTATCTCGTTCTTTGGTCAGGGAATTGGGCGTAATGGACCAATGGGTAAGTGGAACGACTCTTTCTCCTCTACAAGCGCATATTCTGATTGAGTTAGAGGAAAAACCGCTGTCTGGTTTGGTATTGGCTTCATTGCTTAAAGTCGATAAGTCTGGCATTAGCCGCACTCTTCAGGGTTTAAAACAGTTGGCATTGATTGAAGTACAGCCTAATCCACAAGATGGTCGCAGTAGCTTAAATCAGCTTACGCCGAAAGGCAGGGAGCAGTTAGCCGATCTCAATAATAAAGCTAATCGTTACAACGCTAAAATCCTGGGGCAAATGAGTTCACAGGAATATGGTGCATTAATGTCCGCCATGAAAACTTATGTGTCGGCGATACGTAGCGTTGCTCGACAGGCTGAGCGCACAGTTACTATTCGGCCCATAGAAGTCAGAGATAATGCCGCCATGGCTGAGATTATTTTAAGCGTCTTTGGTGAATATGGCTTGCTGGGGCGTGAAGGGTTTAGCTTTTCCGATCCAGCTCTACATCAATTGTCTGAGGTTTATCAGCAGCAGGGTTGTCGCTATTGGATTGTTGAACTGGATGGCGTAGTGTCTGGCGGTGTAGGTATTGCACCAATACAGCAGGGTTATTGTGAGTTACAGAAACTGTTTTTCCTGCCTTCCGTCAGAGGGATGGGCATTGCTCGTCGTATGGTTTTGGCCGCGCTGGCGTTTGCGGCGGAAGCCGGATATGACTACTGCTATTTAGAAAGTACTGAGGTGTTGAAGGAGTCATTAAAACTGTATGAATCGCTAGGTTTTAAGTACGTTACCGAGCGAATTGGCGACAGTGGGCATCATGCCTGTGAAATATTGATGTTAAAAGAACTACATTAATAAGTCGGAGGAAGACACGGGCTTCCTCCTGATTCTATGGCTATCAGGTTCGCCAGCCCAAAATAATAATCAATGCTCCAGCCAGCACCACCGAAGCACCCAGCCAGTCATACATCGATAATTTGACTCCATCAACTAACCTGAGCCAGACCAGCGCAGTAGCAACGTAAATCCCACCATAGGCCGCATAGACCCGACCGCTAGCGACGGGATGCAGGCTTAACAACCACACAAATAGTGCCAAACTGCCTGCCGCCGGGAGTAATATCCAGACGGATGCTGATTTTCTCAACCACAAATAGGGGAGAAAACAACCAATAATCTCAGCCAGCGCGGTGGCAATAAATAGAAATAGGATCTTAAACATCAATCTGCTCAGTAATGACCGGTAAGTTATTGCTGATGTTATCACAGGCCATAAGGATTATTTGGCCCCTTTCTCGAAAGCCAACAGCTTTTCTTTAATCAATACACCACCTTCATAGCCGGTAAGCGAGCCATTAGCACCGATCACGCGATGGCAGGGGATAATGACGCTAATTGGATTCGTTCCATTTGCTCTGCCTACCGCACGTGAGGCTTTGGGATTACCGACTCGCGTTGCCAGCGTTTGGTAACTGATGGTTTCACCAAACGGAATCTTATTCAGCTCATCCCAGACTTTCATTTGAAAAGGTGTACCGTTTAGGCCGATGGCAATATTAAATTCCGTCCGCTTACCCTGTTGGTATTCTTCAATCTGGCTGGCAATAAATTGGACTCGATTATCGTCTCGCAATACCCCGTTTTCCACCGCATGTTGTAGATCGTCTTCAATATGAAATGAGAGACGAATTAACCGATTATCACTATCTAGCCAGGCGGCCAGCTCGCCAAATTGGCTGTCAAATATGCCGATAATGACCGCTTGGCGTAAGGTTTTATAGGTTTGCTTCATGATTTTTTCCTTAGGCTTTCCCATAGATACGTGGTGGCCTGTGTGCGAAAAGGACTGAAAGGCTTCATTAACTGTTCAACCTCGGTGGCAGTTGGGCGTTTATCTAACTGATAAAACTGTTGTAGCGCCGTGTGTAATCCGCTGTCGCCTACTGGAGTACAGTCAGCAAAGCCCAAACCACGCATCATGGTGTAGCGGGCGGTCCAGGGGCCGATACCTTTAATAGCGCAGAGCTTTTTCTCCGCTGTAATCGCTGAACCGGTTGCCAATTGGTCAAGATCAAGCTCGCCATCAACAATCGCTTTGGCGGCGGTAATCAAATATTGTGCTTTAGCTCGTGAAAAACGAATGTCGGTTAACTGTTGGGGCTCTAAGGCGGCGATATTGATTGCCGATGGATGTATATGCAACGAGCTATCGCTGACGACAGGGCCAGCTAGCTTGATAAGGGCCTGACGTAACGCGGCGGCAAAGGTTAAATTAATCTGTTGCCCAATAATGGCCCACACCAGTGATTCGAAAGGCGTAGCAGTCATCGGGATATAAAGGGGCGATGATTGAGCGAGCAGTCGTGCCATTTGGCTATTTTGTTTAGCGCTGGATTGAAAAGCACTGACGTTGGTATTTAATCCCAGTAGGCGTATCACCTGCTGGTGTATAAGTATGCCTACGGGCTGAGAATTAACGTCAGATGTAGAAGGTTGCTGCCAGTAGCAGTATGCAGTGGCGTTATCTATTTTAAGACGAATAATCACAGGAACGTGATTAATCCATAACGCCTTGGTAAAACCATGTTCATCAAGGTATTCAGATAGGCTACTTTTATCCCGTAAATGGTAACGCCAGGCATAGTCTGGCGTGAAGTCTGCCGGTAGCTTTAAGGTAAATTCGCTGGTATCGCGTAATGAACGATAGGCACTTGGCGTCATCGCTGTTTGGGATAAGAACTGGCGATGAAAACTGGCCTCGCTTTCGAAACCAACGGCAAGGCCGATATCTAATATTTTTTGGGAGGTCGTCACCAGCGCGAGACAGGCCGCTGCAATACGTTCCCGATTTAATAACTCTGCCGGGGAAATATGCGCGTGAACACGCACTAACTCATTAAGTTTGGTACTGCTGACACCACAGCTTTTAGCCAGAGTGCCAATGTTTTGGAAAGCGGCCGGATGGGCGCGAATTCGTACTAACATTTCATTAAACAGGTTTTCATCCTGATTTTCACCACGATAGAACAAGTCAGGGCGGCAGCGCTTGCAAATGCGGAATCCCTCGGCAATCGCCTCTTGTTCGGTGGCTAAAAAACGAATGTTCTTTAACAATGGCTTTCTGGCCGGACAGGAGGGCAGGCAATAGATACCGGTGGACTTCACACAGGTTAGAAATTTACCGTTATATTTTTGCTCATGATTCAGGATAGCCTGATACATGAAATCATCGCTCCAGGGTAGTGACTTAAATTTCATGGTATTGCCTTTTGTCATGGCCATTATCATTTGCCTGTAACACCGTGGTCAGTCGTTAGAATCATATCCGTTTTTTCGTGCTGATATAGTGTGACGGCATGATAAATATTGCACCTCTCAATGACACCGTTAGATATTTTTTAGTGAAATCGCGCGGATAAGTCTCCGCTTAATATCTATGTAATGGTACGAGAAATGCCAAACTTATATGCTGGTTAAAATATAATCTGATGTGGTGCGGTTTATTAGATGTTTATGCTAATTCCCCTGCTGTTTTAACTGGTATTTGATTTTTATTTAGATGATTACTCTATGATTGGCAATAGGGCTTGTTTTTTATCACTGTTATTGTGTTTACTTGTCAGTGTTGTTGATAGCTTCGTCATAAAAGTATCCTTATAACGGACAAATCCATCTTCTTTATTTTGCTTGATTATTGTTCAGGCAGTGAGCTGTGCTGTTGTATAGCTTATATACAATGTAATCGGGATGTGGCGAACAGGCAAAAATAATTATTTTACAGATACAGTAACCATTCAATATGAAACAATTGACTTCTAAAGACATTATCGCATTGGGCTTCATGACCTTTGCGCTGTTCGTGGGTGCCGGTAATATTATTTTCCCCCCAATAGTTGGTTTACAGTCCGGCGAAAACGTCTGGATTGCTGCTCTGGGCTTTTTGCTAACCGCCGTGGGATTACCGGTGATTACCGTTATTGCCTTGGCGCGAGTGGGGGGGGGCATTGAAGCGCTAAGTTCACCGATTGGCAAAACGGCTGGGCTGATTTTGGCGATGATCTGTTATTTATCGGTCGGGCCACTGTTTGCGACACCGCGTACCACCACGGTTTCTTTTGAACTTGGGATTGCCCCGCTACTCACCGATAAAGAGAGCCCTTGGCCACTATTTATTTATAGCGTGGTCTATTTTTCATTCGTGACGCTGGTTTCGCTTTATCCGGGAAAACTGTTGGATTCCATTGGGCGGGTTTTGGCCCCGTTAAAAATTGTTTCTCTGGCGATTCTGGGGCTTGCTGCCTTGCTATGGCCTGCTGGTCATCACTTACCTGCGCTCAATATTTACCAGAATATTCCATTTTCCAAAGGCTTCGTTGAAGGCTATTTGACCATGGATACCTTGGGCGCTTTAGTATTTGGCATCATTATTGTTAACGCTGCGCGTTCACGGGGCGTTTCCAGCCCAAGGTTACTAACTCGTTATACTATCATTGCTGGTTTGATTGCTGGTATTGGACTGACGTTGGTTTACCTTAGCCTGTTTAATCTGGGCTCCAGCAGTGGCTCTTTGGTACCGGATGCAGCAAATGGTGCGGTGATTTTACATGCTTATATTCAACAGACTTTCGGTGATTTTGGCAGTCTATTCCTGGCGGTGATGATTTTTATTGCCTGCATGGTGACGGCTATCGGCCTGACCTGCGCTTGTGCCGAGTTTTTTTCAAAGCTAATACCGTTATCCTACCGAACGCTGGTATTCATTCTGTCCGGTTTTGCCATGGTGATATCAAATCTTGGATTGAGCCATTTGATTCAGTTTTCTGTTCCGGTGTTAACGGCAATTTATCCTCCGTGTATCGCCTTAGTGGTACTCAGTTTTACTAGTCGCCTGTGGCGCTCTGAAAGTCGTATTATGATCCCAGTAATGCTGGTAACATCACTCGTTGGCATTCTGGATGGTATAAAAGCCTCTGTGTTATCGGATTTCCTACCTGCTTGGGTAGGGCATCTACCCGGTGCAAACCAAGGATTGGCATGGTTACCTCCAGCCTTGGTTGTATTGGCGCTTGCCGCGATTGTTGATCGGTTTATGCCGTTGCATCGTGAAGCCACTAAAATGTCGTAAAACTGATTTTCATTTCATTTTGACCAATGCGCCGCGGATGATAACTGCGGCGTTATAACGATAAAATATGAGTAACTTTGGCATGGAACAACAACAAACCAATAAGCTTAAACGAGGTTTAACCGCCCGGCATATTCGTTTTATGGCGCTGGGCTCGGCGATCGGAACTGGGTTATTTTATGGTTCTGCTAGTGCAATCAAGATGGCGGGTCCGAGTGTGTTACTGGCCTACCTGATTGGTGGTATTTTCGCCTTTATTATCATGCGCGCGTTGGGGGAAATGTCGGTTCATAACCCACAGGCGGGCTCTTTTTCTCGCTACGCTCAGGATTACTTAGGGCCAATGGCGGGCTATATTACCGGCTGGACTTACTGTTTTGAGATACTGATAGTGGCCATTGCGGACGTTACTGCATTTGGGCTGTATATGAGTTTCTGGTTCCCGAATGTCCCACTGTGGGTCTGGGCATTGAGCGTGGTATTAATTATCGGCGCCATTAACCTGGTTCATGTGAAGGTATTCGGTGAGTTCGAATTCTGGCTATCATTTATCAAAGTCGCCACCATTATCATTATGATTCTGGCAGGTATCGGTATTATCGTCTGGGGATTCGGCAATCAAGGGGAACCCACCGGGATTCACAATCTGTGGGCCAATGGTGGCTTCTTCGCTAACGGTTTTATCGGTATGGTCTTGTCGCTGCAAATGGTGATGTTTGCCTACGGTGGTATTGAAATTATTGGTATCACCGCAGGAGAAGCTGAGGATCCGAAGAAATCGATTCCAAAAGCCATCAACTCAGTACCTTTCCGCATTTTGATTTTCTATGTGGGAACGCTGTTTGTCATTATGTCCATTTATCCATGGAATCAGGTTGGTACTCACGGTAGCCCGTTTGTTTTGACGTTTGAGAATCTTGGCATTAAGGCGGCAGCAGGCATTCTGAACTTTGTAGTAATCACGGCGTCACTGTCTGCAATTAATAGCGACGTGTTCGGCGTGGGCCGCATGCTGTTTGGTCTGGCAGAGCAGGGGCAAGCGCCTAAAATGTTTACCACGGTTTCTAAGCGTGGAGTGCCTTGGGTCACGGTGTTGTTTATGATGGTGGGACTGCTGTTTGCCGCCTATCTGAACTACATTATTCCTGAAGACGTCTTTGTGATTATTGCTTCACTGGCGACTTTTGCGACGGTGTGGGTGTGGATCATGATTCTGCTTTCACAGATTGGTTTCCGCCGTAAGATTACCGCAGAACAAGCCAGTAAACTGGATTTCCCGCTGCGCGGTGGTTCAATAACTTCGGTGATTGCGCTGATTTTCCTGGTGGGAATTATTGGCCTGATCGGCTATTTCCCAACTACTCGAGTATCTCTGTACGTTGGTTTTGCCTGGATAGCGCTGTTAGTTGGTGTCTACTATTTGAAAGGAATGGGATCGACGAAGAACACCAATTAATCGCCGATAGTTGGAATTGATTTAAGGCAGCCTCGAGTAATATCGGGGCTGCTTTTTTATTGGTGTTAGTTAACTACGAGCACTTGAATTCAGCTGACGAGAGAGAGAAGCCAGCACGCCCCACATGGATGTGGGGCGAGGCACAGCGGCGCCGGGAGCGGCTCTGTGCCGGTGCGTTAAGGCTGAGCGAAAGAGGAAGGAAGTCGCCTAAGCGACCGGAATTCCCGTGCGGAAGCGTGGGAGTGCAGAGGGGATTCGCTAATCTCCTCTGCTCGGCCGTTGCACCTTAGTTGAGGTAGTCGCTGGACTATTACGGACGAAATGTACACTTATCCTAAATAGAACCAACTTAAGGTCAAGAACGATTAGTGTATTTCTAATGCCAAAAAAAAGAGCCGCATAGCGGCTCTTAATCAGAACAGTTAACTAATTACAGTTTAGCAGCGTTCTGAGACAGGTACTTAGCAACACCTTCTGGTGAATCTTTCATACCTTCTTTACCTTTTTCCCACTGAGCTGGGCATACTTCACCGTGCTCTTCGTGGAATTGCAGTGCGTCAACCATACGCAGCATTTCGTCGATGTTACGGCCTAATGGCAGGTCGTTAACCACTTGATGACGAACAACGCCGTTTTTGTCGATCAGGAATGAACCACGTAATGCTACGCCAGCTTCCGGATGTTCGATACCGTATGCTTGTTGGATTTCACGCTTAACGTCAGCAACCATTGCGTATTTCACTTCACCGATGCCACCGTTGTCGATCGGAGTCTTACGCCATGCGTTGTGTACGAATTCTGAGTCAAAAGAAACGCCTACAACTTCAACACCGCGTTTTTTGAATTCTTCATAACGGTGGTCAAAAGCGATCAGTTCAGAAGGACATACGAAAGTGAAGTCCATTGGCCAGAAGAACAGAACAGCTGGTTTGCCGTTCAGGTGATTTTTCAGGTTGAAATCGTTAACGATTTCGCCGTTACCAAGAACAGCCGCAGCGGTAAAATCAGGGGCTTGGCGAGTAACCAGAACCATAATAACTCTCCTGTCAATTAGGTTAATAAAGAAATGAACGTAGAATTTGTACGTTAGTATAGGCAGTCAGGTACCGTTCTTAAAGGATATAAGGCCAATTGTTGAGATAGCTTCTGCCTATGAATGAATCTGTTACGTGTTACAGCCAGTAACATAACTATATTACTATACGCCTGTAAAGCGGTTATACGATTATTTACTTTAGGTTGATTATTTAGTTTGCTGATTTAATTATAAATTTTTCGATTTTGCTTGCTGCATCATCAAGGGGTAAAACTGCATAAATGTCTCTTCCAATTGAGCATAATTCAGCTCAATATCCTGAATGCAATAGGATAACGCGGCCAGTTTGGGGCGTCGGATCGCCATGTTATGCAAGGTATTAGCGATGAATGGCAGTTCAGCGTAGCGTTCTAACCAGCGATCTTTCCATATATATTGATTGATATGCTGAAAGCTGGGTGGCGTTGAAGGCAATTGCGGTAAAATGTTGTCGCGAGCCTGATGAATAAAATCGGTCAGTGGTATTTGAGATTCAACCTGTTCCCAATGCAGGGATAAAAAGTGATCCCAAAGTACATCAAGGGCAATCGGAGCGACTCGGTAATGCGCCTGACTAAACAGGCGACGTGCTTGCCTGACGGCTTCCAAACTATCGGTAAGCTTATCAACTCGACGATGTAGCCTAATGCCGCTGGCAATGTCCGCCGGGTAATCAGCATCAGGGTTGCCTCTGACAAAATCTGCCATGACGTTTCCCAGCAGAGAACTCTCGGCCAGAGACGCTAAATGAAGGTGAGCAAGAAAATTCATGGCATGAGTATAGTGTAGTTTGTTAGATGTAGTCAGTTTTTAATTATAGAGGTAACGCTGATTGATATTCCTGATAATGTTAATTAATTTTGTATTGAATTAATCAATGAGGGGGATTTCTGAGATGATTTTTTATTGTCTGTTAGAGAGTATCAACTCGACGCTTAATCATCATTGCCCCTTTAGGATCGCGCTGTACTAAAAAGGTATCAGGGTATTTTTCAAATAATTTAACATACTTGCCTTTTTGGGATGGATATCCGGCAGCTATCCAGTACTTTGCTAATTGACTTATAGAAATCCAATCTTTTATTTCGCTAGGCCATATGCCCAAAATACGCATTTCTTCGGTGGAAAGCTTTTTACTCATAACAAATTGATTGCAAGCATGTTTAAAGGCTGGGGTAACTTTGTTTTCACTGATACCAATAACATAAGCGCCCATTTCTTTTAATCGAATGACTAATCTTACGAAATCACTATCGTTTGTGACGAGTACGAATGTATTAAATTGCCCTGAATACATCAAATCCATAGCGTCTATCACTAACGCAATATCAGAAGAGTTTTTGCCGGAAACATAGGAGGGCTGGTAAACAGGATGAATTCCATAATGCACAATGGTTTCTTGCCATTTATTTAGATTATGTTTTGCCCAATCGGCATAAGCCCTTATCAAATGAGGTTTTTTATTTTTTTCGAGGGACTTTATGACGTCTGGCATAACAGCACAGCTAACATTTTCAACATCAATAAGTACTGCTATTTTATTTTGGTTTCCCACGCGGCTTATCCAGAAGATAATCAGGGGACTAATGGTATATGAAAATATGAAAAGTACTTGAAAGATATCTTAATAATTCTTATTTCTTATCTACTGTGTATCTGGTTGGTTGTTAAAATTCTTTTTTAAAGCATAACGTAAGACATATTATATTCAGGTTGTTGGAGCATTATGGTTGTTTGGTGGGCCGATAACCTTCTTTCTTCTACTTTTATTACCTTATTGGTTGCAGCATAATCAGAGTGGCTCTAGACTAGACCGCTTATTTTTTGAGATTTGAAAACCCATGCGCGTTACTGATTTTTCATTTGAACTCCCGGAATCGTTGATTGCCCGCTATCCTCAGGCCGAGCGTAGTGCCTGTCGTTTGCTTTCACTGGATGGCCCCAGTGGTTCATTAGCTGACGATGTCTTTACTGATGTGCTGAATAAGCTGGAAGCGGGTGATTTACTGGTGTTTAACAATACCCGGGTTATCCCAGCTCGCTTATTTGGTAAGAAAGCCAGCGGTGGCAAGATTGAAGTGCTGGTGGAGCGGGTGTTGGATGATAAGCGGGTTCTGGCACACGTTCGTGCTTCCAAGGCACCGAAGCCGGGGGCAGAACTGCTGTTGGGTGATGATGAATCTATACCGGTGACCATGGTGGCGCGTCATGATGCACTGTTTGAACTGCGTTTTGACGATGGGCGTGATGTGTTGTCGATTCTCAATACCGCAGGCCATATGCCACTGCCTCCTTATATTGATCGACCTGATGAAGCGTCCGATCGGGAACTTTATCAGACCGTGTATAGCGAGCGTCCGGGGGCTGTCGCGGCGCCAACGGCGGGGCTACACTTTGACCAACCGTTATTAGAAGCACTGCGCGCGAAAGGCATAGAAATGGCCTTTGTGACTCTGCACGTTGGGGCGGGAACATTCCAACCGGTGCGGGTGGATGATATCCAGCAGCACGTAATGCACTCTGAATATGCCGAAGTGCCTCAGGATGTGGTTGATGCTGTACTGGCCTGTAAATCCCGCGGTGGTAAAGTGGTTGCTGTAGGAACAACCTCAGTCAGATCGTTGGAGAGTGCAGCGCAGGCGACTAAAAATGGTCTGATAGCGCCATTTTTTGGCGATACCAATATCTTTATTTATCCCGGTTATCGGTTCCAAATTATTGATACATTGATTACCAATTTTCACCTGCCTGAATCTACGCTGATCATGCTGGTGTCGGCGTTTGCCGGCTACACCAATACCATGAAAGCGTATCAGCAGGCGGTCGAGAAACAATACCGCTTCTTTAGCTATGGCGACGCGATGTACATCACGCGGAACCCGCAAGCGGTTAATGAAATCCCAGGTGGGAACTAATTATTAATTAAAAACGAGCTCCAGACTGTTTATCTGGTGGCGGAGGTTTACGTGAAGTTTGAATTACAAACCAAAGATGGACGCGCAAGACGCGGTCGATTGATTTTTGAGCGTGGCGTGGTAGAAACACCGGCATTTATGCCTGTGGGAACCTACGGTACGGTGAAAGGAATGACGCCGGAAGAAGTTAAAGACACTGGTGCACAAATCATTTTAGGCAACACTTTTCACCTGTGGCTGCGTCCGGGGCAAGAAATCATGCGCCAGCATGGCGATCTGCATGACTTTATGAACTGGCACGGTCCGATTCTGACGGACTCCGGTGGCTTCCAGGTATTTAGTCTGGGGGATATTCGTAAAATCACCGAAGAAGGGGTGAACTTCCGTAACCCAATTAATGGTGATGCCATTTTCCTCAGTCCTGAAAAATCAATGGAAATTCAATACGATCTCGGTTCTGATATCGTGATGATCTTTGATGAATGTACGCCATATCCGGCAGATTGGGACTATGCTAAGCGTTCAATGGAAATGTCATTACGTTGGGCGAAGCGTAGCCGCGATCGTTTTGATGAATTGAATAATAACAATGCGTTGTTCGGTATTATTCAAGGCAGTGTATACCCAGATTTACGTGATATTTCAGTAAAAGGGCTGGTAGAGATTGGATTTGACGGTTACGCTGTGGGCGGTTTGGCCGTAGGTGAACCAAAAGAGGATATGCATCGCATTTTAGAGCATGTATGCCCTCAGATTCCGGAAGATAAACCTCGTTACTTAATGGGGGTAGGTAAACCGGAAGATTTGGTGGAAGGCGTGCGTCGTGGTATCGATATGTTCGATTGTGTGATGCCAACGCGTAATGCGCGTAATGGACATTTGTTTGTTACGGATGGAGTGGTTAAAATCCGTAATGCTAAATATAAGGATGATACAGCAGCGCTGGATGAACACTGTGACTGTTATACTTGTCGCAACTATAGTCGAGCCTACTTGCATCATCTGGATCGCTGTAATGAAATATTAGGTGCGCGATTAAATACTATCCATAACCTAAGATATTATCAGCGTTTAATGGCCGGTTTACGAGAAGCCATTGAGCAGGGTACATTAGAGCAGTTTGTTTCTGATTTTTATGGTCGGATAGGTAAAACTATTCCACCTTTAGCTAATTAATTTACATAACCAACCAATGAGGAATCTCGTTAATGAGTCTTTTTATTTCTGACGCAGTGGCAGCAGCAGGCGCACCGGCTCAAGGTAGCCCATACTCTTTAGTTATCATGCTGGTAGTATTTGGTCTGATTTTCTATTTTATGATTCTGCGCCCACAGCAAAAGCGTGCAAAAGATCATAAAAATCTGATGAGCTCAATTGCTAAGGGTGATGAAGTATTAACCAGTGGTGGCTTAGTTGGTCGTGTAACTAAAGTATCTGAAACAGGTTATATCGTTATCGCTCTGAACGAGAATAATGAAGTAACTATCAAGCGTGACTTTGTTGCTGCAGTTCTGCCTAAGGGCACAATGAAAGCGCTTTAATTAAGCGCTATGTTTTTTGCTTTTCCCGAAGGGAAACTATTGTGTTAAACCGTTATCCTTTATGGAAGTACCTGATGCTGGTCTTTGTGATCGGCATTGGTTTGCTTTACGCACTTCCCAACCTATATGGTGAGGATCCGGCAATTCAGATTACTGGCGTGCGCGGTGGCGCCGCCAGTAATGCTACGCTGGGTCAGGTTGAAGATGCTCTAAAACAACAGAATATTGAAATTAAGTCGGCCGCATTAGAAGAGAATGGCTCTTTGATGGTTCGATTTGATAGTACTGACGTTCAGCTTCGCGCCAGAGAAGTTCTGGCCGAGTCTTTGGGAGACAAGTTTGTTATTGCGTTGAACCTTGCCCCAGCGACCCCGGTCTGGTTACAGGCTATTGGTGCTGAGCCAATGAAGCTGGGACTGGACTTGCGTGGTGGTGTGCACTTCTTAATGGAAGTGGATATGGAAACCGCCATGTCGAAGCTGCAAGAACAGACTCAAGATTCCATTGAAAGTGAATTGCATGCTCAGGGCATTCCTTATACTGAAGTGGTTAAAAGCAGCAACTTTGGTGTTGAGGCGCGTTTCCCTGACTCAAATGCCCGCTCAAAAGCCGTTGATTATCTTACCCCTCGTCATCGCGACCTGGTGTTAACCATGGGCGATAACAACAGCTTTACCACTTCGATGACAGCAGAACGTTTAAGCGAAGCCCGTGAATATGCGGTTCAGCAGAACGTGAATATTCTGCGTAACCGGGTGAACCAGTTGGGTGTTGCCGAACCAGTGGTTCAGCGTCAGGGTGCTGACCGTATTGTGGTTGAGCTACCGGGTATTCAGGACACGGCTCGCGCGAAAGAGATTTTGGGCGCTACCGCGACGTTGGAATTCCGTTTAGTGAATACCAGCATCGATGCGGCTTCAGTATTGCGCGGTCGTGACCGCAGCAAAACTGAAGTGAAATATCGTCGTGATGGTTCACCAGTCGCACTGTATAAGAAAGTGGTGCTGACAGGCGATCACATTACCGACTCCACGTCCAGCGCGGATGAATATGGCCGCCCGCAGGTTAATATCTCTCTGGATAGCGCCGGCGGTAATATTATGTCCAACTTCACCAAAGACAGCATCGGTAAAAATATGGCGACGCTGTTTGTGGAGTATAAGGACAGCGGTAAGAAAGATGCTAACGGTAGATCGATTCTTGAAAAACAAGAAGAAGTGATTAACGTGGCAACTATTCAGTCTCGTCTGGGTAACAGTTTCCGCATTACCGGTATTGATAGCCCGGCAGAAGCCCGTCAACTCTCCTTGTTACTGCGTGCTGGTGCTTTGATTGCGCCAATTCAGATTGTGGAAGAGCGTACTATTGGCCCATCAATGGGACAGCAGAACATCACCCAGGGTCTGGAAGCCTGCTTCTGGGGACTGATGGTGTCCGTGATCTTTATGCTGCTGGTTTATCGCTTCTTCGGTCTGATGGCCAGTGCTGCACTGGTGGTTAACGTTATTCTTATCGTGGGTACCATGTCGCTGTTGCCGGGGGCAACGCTGAGCATGCCGGGTATTGCCGGTATTGTACTGACGGTGGGGATGGCGGTTGATGCCAACGTACTGATAAACGAGCGAATAAAAGAAGAGCTGAAGAACGGTCGTAGCGTTCAACAGGCGATTCATGAAGGGTATAAAGGCGCATTCAGCAGTATTCTCGATGCTAACCTGACTACACTGATTACCGCCGCGATTCTGTACGCTGTTGGTACCGGTTCGATTAAAGGCTTTGCCATCACGCTGTCTATCGGCGTCTTGACTTCCATGTTCACTGCGATTGTAGGTACCCGCGCCATTGTAAATCTGGTGTACGGTGGCAAGCGCGTTACTAAGCTGTCTATTTAAGGAGTCTGTTGTGGCAGAGGAATATAAAGTAGAGCAGCTTAACCACGGACGCAGAGTCTATGACTTTCTGCGCGTGGGTAATGCGGCTTTTATCATCTCCATGGTCCTGGTGGTTGCCTCATTCGTTATTATGGGAATGAAGGGCTTTAACTGGGGTTTGGACTTCACTGGCGGTACCGTTATTGAAGTAAAACTAAGCCATCCGATCGATCTGGAGAAAGTACGTAACCAGTTAAATCAGGAAGGATTTAAAGATCCTATTGTGCAGAACTTCGGTAGTAGCCGTGATGTGATGATTCGCATGGCGCCTATTGAAGGGATGAACAGTGAAGTTCTGAGCAACAAGGTGCTGGATATTCTCCATAGTAACTCAGATGACGGCGCGGTAGTTAAGCGTATTGAGTTCGTGGGGCCAAGCGTCGGGGCTGAACTGGCTCAGTCGGGTCTGATGGCGATTATCGTCTGTTTGATCTGTATTCTGATCTATGTCGGCTTCCGTTTTGAATGGCGTCTGGCCGCCGGTGCAGTATTTGCGCTGGCGCATGACGTGGTGATAACGCTGGGTATCATTTCATTTTTCCAACGTGAAGTGGATCTGACCATTGTGGCCGCTATGCTGTCGATCATCGGTTACTCGCTCAACGATACCATCGTAGTGTTTGACCGGATGCGTGAGAACTTCCGTAAGATTCGCCGCGGTACGCCTTACGATATTATGAACGTTTCATTGACTCAGACCTTAAGCCGTACTTTGATGACTTCTGGTACCACCTTGTTAGCGGTACTGTGTTTGTTATTCTTCGGTGGCGAAATGCTGAAGGGCTTCTCGGAGTCGTTGGCGATCGGTATCCTGTTAGGAACGGTCTCTTCGATTTGGGTTGCTGCTTATATGGCTCTGAAGATGGGCGTGAAGCGTGAGCATATGATTCCGCAGAAAATAGAAAAAGAGGGTGCCGATCAGCCTTCAATTCTGCCGTAAATAAACATCAAGACTGAATGAGAAAACGCTCATTATTGTTATCTATACTGAGCGTTAAATCTTGTAATGGAAGTATTGTGAATGGCTATTTTTAGGGATAACTATGTCAGTACATTTAATTCAGATTCAAGATTTCATTCAGTCTTATGTTAACGCGATTGCCGTTATCCTTAATGTTGGGGTAACGGTTGTCGATAAAGATCTGGTTCGTATTGGTGGCACTTCCCCTTATTCTGACCAAATAGGTCAAACCATCAACCACGCCTCGTTTTATAAGAAAATCATTTCTACTGGCAACCCCGGCATTATGTGCAAATCGCTGGACGATCAGCTGTGTAGCCAATGTAATTTCTATGATGAATGTCCAGAATTAGCCGATATTGCTTATCCTATTCGTTATGAAGATGAGGTGGTGGGCGTTATTGGGATTATTGCCTTTTCCGAACAAGCCAAACATAAACTGATTGAAAATGACAGTAACTATAAGAATTTTCTCATGCATATGAGTATGTTACTGGAAAGTAAGTTACTGACTTTACGACAAAATCATGAGCTGGAAGAAAAGCTGGATGGCGTGATGTCAATTGCCCGGCAGGAGATCAACAATAGCCATTTTGTTGGGCAGGATAGCAAAATCATCAATATGCTCAATTTGGCTGGGCGGGTGTGCAATTCAGACTCTACCATTTTGATCACTGGTGAAAGCGGTACCGGTAAAGATGTGCTGGCCAAAGTGATCCACGGTATGAGTACCCGAGCAGATAAAATGATGATATCCATTAACTGCGGAGCGATTCCAGAAAGCCTGATTGAGAGCGAACTATTTGGCTATGTTGCCGGTGCGTTTACCGGTGCCAATAAGAAAGGCCAGATTGGTAAATTTGAGTTAGCGAATAACAGCACGCTGTTTCTGGATGAAATTGGCGAAATGTCGCTGTCTGCTCAAACCAAGCTACTCAGGGTTCTTCAGGAGAAAGTGGTTTTTCGCATCGGGAGTGATATTGGCATTCCGGTTAATGTTAGGGTTATCTGCGCCACAAATCAGAACTTATTAACATTGGTGGCAGAAAATAAGTTCAGAATGGATCTCTACTATCGTATTAATGTGCTGCCGTTTGAAATCCCACCACTGCGCGAGAGGCTGCAGGATATCACCGTGTTAAGTCAGGTATTCCTGAATGATTTTAATGATAAGTTGCGGAAAAATATCACGCTGGCTAAACAGGAGGTGATTGATATTTTTACCGGTTATTCATGGCCGGGTAACGTTCGGGAATTAAAGAACATTATTGAGTATCTGGTCAATATTAAAGACGGTGGCGATATTGAGCTGGAAGACTTACCCTCCCATTTTATTTCCAGTCGCTTACTTCAGGAGAGTGAAAACGCTTCGCTCAAATCACTGCTGTTAGCGCAGGAAAAGCAGATTTTGAAAAATTTGTTGGTTTCCGCCCCGACGCTGCCGGATAAAAAAGATCTGGCTGAAAGACTCGGCATTTCTCTCTCTTCCCTTTATCGGAAAATGGGGCAATATGATTTGCAATAAATTATTCTTAAATTTTGGAAATTCATTCTCAAATTTTGGAAATTAATTGCATAAAGAAAGTACACTCTTTACTTATTGTTTTTAAAGCTATTTTTATTTTTATCGGTCATCATCGCTAAGTTGAAAATCGATTTTGTTGATCAAGCTCTCCTTTTTAATTCCAATCCTTTTCTTTTTTATTCCCATTTATAAGAAATCTGACTTCTGATTATTCCCTTTCGCTAAGTCTATAAAATGTGATTGCTATCTCATAACCAGATCTTTTAAAACAGTGAAATTAAATTAAATCAATATGTTATGTTTATTTATAACCTGTTTTGGTTATTTTGGCATGCCCGTTGCATAGCATATAAGAATAGTGCTAATAAAAGTGAGATAACGAGTAATGCTGAATTTAAGGTTGATAAACATTCTTCGAGACGAGATGGTACCTGCATTAGGGTGTACCGAGCCGATTGCTATTGCGTATGCAGCATCGATTGTTTCTAAGACTTTAGGTCATATGCCTGAGCGTTTGCAGGCGGAGTGCAGCGCAAACATTGTTAAAAATGTGAAAAGTGTGATTGTGCCGAATTCAGGGGGAATGAAAGGCATTGATGCCGCAGCGATAGTGGGCGCTTATGCCGGTAATTCGGATAAACGTCTGGAAGTATTATCGGACGTTACCGCAGAACAGGTAGACGTTTGTAAGGACTTATTAGACAAATCTATTTGTGAAGTGACTTTGTTAGACAGCCCGACGGTATTACATATTATTCTCACCGGCCATTATCAGTCTGATGTGGTGAGCGTCGAGATTAAAGACAGTCACACCAATGTGGTGAATATTATCAAAAATGGCCAGGTTATCTTTTCGCAGAATACGGCCGCGATAGGTGATGAGGTTGATGAAGAGCAGGATGATAAGTTTTCAATAGAGGACATTATCCATTTTTCTCGCTACGGTGACTATTCTCCGCTGATTGATATTCTGGATTTAGAGATTCGTTGTAACTCCAGTATTGCTCAGGAAGGGTTGGAAAATGATTATGGTATCAGCGTTGGGCAAACCATCCTGATGACCAATGATAATAATGTTAGAAATCGAGCCAGAGCGCTGGCGGCCTCCGGCTCAGATGCGCGGATGAGCGGTTGTGATATGCCAGTAGTGATTAACTCCGGTAGTGGTAATCAGGGGTTAACGGTCTCGTTACCGGTGATTGAATATGCCAAAGAGTTGAACGCCAGTCAGGAGCAGTTACACCGGGCGTTAATACTGAGTAATCTGGTAGCGATCTATGAGAAAAGTTATATCGGTAAGCTTTCGGCTTATTGTGGCGTAGTGTGTGCCGCCAGCGGTAGTGCCGCGGGTATTACTATGTTAAAAGAGGGAACGGATGAACAGATTCAATATGCGGTAATTAACACATTGGGTACGCTCTCCGGGATGATTTGTGACGGAGCAAAACCTTCTTGCGCCTCCAAAATTGCGACCTGTATCGATACTGCCATTAGTTGTCATGAGATGGCGATGCGTAATCGGGTGCTGAATGATGGAGAAGGGATTATAAAGAGTAATTTGGATTCAACCGTGAAAATGGTTGGGCGCCTTGCCAGCCAAGGTATGAGAAAAACCGATAGTGAAATTTTGAGCATCATGCTTGATAACAGCGGAGTGTAAAAATGATTAAGACAGAACGTCTACAAGCTGATATTGAAGCCTTACGCGCGATTAGCGACCCCTGCAATGGTGGCGTGACCCGTATTGGTTTCACTGAGCGCTATCGTCAGGGTGTGGAGTACGTTAAGCAAAGAATGCAGGAATGTGGTTTAACCACCTATGAAGACGAGATTGGTAATCTTTATGGCGTGATGGAAGGGCAGGACAGCAGCGCCGCGAAAATTATCAGTGGTTCTCATCTTGATACCGTCAGAAATGCCGGTGCGTTTGATGGGATTGCCGGGGTCGTTTGTGCGCTGGAAGCGGCAAGAGTAATTAAAGAACGGGGCATTAAGCTTAAGCATACCTATGAAGTGCTCGGTTTCATTGAGGAAGAAGGCACTAATTTTGGTCAGGTGCTGCTTGGTAGTCGCTTTATCTCCGGCGATTTAACGGATGCGGATAAAGACCGCTTTATCAGCAAAGATAAGCAGCCACTACGCGAAGTGTTATCCAACTATATGCAGGGCATTGAAACCGTGCCAGCTTGTCGTAAGAACGACAATATTCTGGCTTTTCTGGAAGTGCATGATGAACAAGGGCCGGTATTGCAGGAAACCAATACCGATATTGGTATTGTTCAAAGCATTGTTGCGCTTTCACAGCTGAGTATCTCGATTACCGGCTTTGCTGGTCATGCCGGCACCGTACCGATGAATCTGCGTCAGGATGCAGGCCTCGCTGGCTGTTCGCTGGTAAGCCGCATGACCAGCTATGTTCTGCGGAAATACACTAACGAAGCAACGTTTACCGTGGGTAAATTTTCCCTGCTGCCAAATTCATCCAACTGCATTCCCAATAACTGTAGTTTCACGATTGATTTGCGTTCCGGGACTCAGGCCATCGTCGATAATGTGCTCGACTATTTGCAGGACATGAAGAAGCTGGTAGAACAGGAATATAACGTAACGATTGACGTCAACATTGATTCTTATAAAGACGAAGTCGTTATGGACCAAGGATTGCAGCAACTGATTGCCGAAAGTTGTGACAAATTGGGCTTAAGCTACCGCAATATTAATAGCGGTGCAGGGCACGATGCCATGATCATGGCGAATCTGTGTAAAACGGCAATGATCTTTATCCCTTGCGACAGGGGGATTACTCACCACCCATTGGAAAAAGTGGAATGGGAAGATATGCGTAAAGGAACAGAACTGCTTCTGGAAACCATTTTGCGTCTGGATTCTCAATTTTAAACAATAACGTCAAAAATAAAGTTAATTTAAGGAAAACATCATGAGCACTGAAAAAAAAGTAGAAAGTAATAAAATCGCTGATGACTTAGAGCCGGTTTCTATGTATCAAATGTTTGCCAAAATGTTTGCTTTGGTGGCGAAAGAAGTGTCGGATGAATTTGGTGATGCCGGGCGTGAAGCGGTTAAGCGCGGCGTATGGAATTTTGGCGTTGAGCGCGGTAAAGATATCGCCCGCCGTGCTAAAGCTCGAGGTAAGCCAAACGACGCGGCTAACTATCTGGTTAGTTATGATATGGATCGCAGCGATGAGTTCGATTCCGTGGATACCTATGGTGACGATCAGGTCGAGCAGATCTTTTCTAAATGCGCTTTTGCCAAGCAGTTCCAAAAAGACGGCATGGAAGAGTATGGCATTCTGTATTGTGAAATGATCGATCCTTCTATTGCTTATGGATACAACCCTAATCTGAAGTGTATTCATGAAAAGCATTTCTTTACCCACGGTGAATGTACGTTCTGTTTCAAAATGGAAAAAGGAACAGAGTAATGACGCCCGAATATAATGAAATAGCGAACAGTTGGGTTTTATGGGTGGCGGCAGCGCCATCCCTCTTCTTCGTTTTCTTACAGGCTTGCTTATTTTTTCGTAAAAGTGTGAAGACTGCGAAGGCGCTCGGTATTTCCGATTCACAGGTGAAAAGTGCGATTCGTGGCGCATCGATATCTTCAATCGGCCCTTGTTTTATGATGCTGTCCGGCATATTGACGTTGATGTTATACGTTGGTTCTCCTATTGCCTGGCTGCGGGTCGATTTTATCGGTTCGGTAGCGGATGCCTTGATGGAAGCGGCATTTACCGCTCAAGGAATGGGCATCACCCTTGGGCAGAGTGAATTGGACGTTAATTTTCTCTGTGCGGCCACCATTGTGATGACCACCTGTGGTTTACCGTTTTTGTTATTTGTCTCTTTTTTCGCTAACAAAATGGACAAAGTTAACAAGGTAATGTCCGGTGGTAACGTCAAACTGATTCCGATTATTGGTGGTGGCGCCATGATCGGCAGTTTTGGTGCGCTGACCATGAATTTTGCTTATCCCCTCGGTGCAAATACTGTGGCAATTATTGTCTCGGCAGCCACGATGGCGACTATCGTGATTTATAACCGAAAAGCAAACTTGCAGTGGCTAAAAGAATGGGGATTGACCATCTGTATGATCATAGGAATGTCTGCTGCGGTCATCGCAAAATAAGCTGGAGCGTATGTCATGTCTAAAACCAATCAAGAAATATTTGAAAATGACTATATGCCATATATAGTTAGCCGAGGTAAATTTTGTACTCGGATCGTACTGTTAGTTGCTTATATACCGGTTCTGGTTTTACTGTTCTATTTTGACGCCAACCCAACGGCGGATAGTATTTTCACCGGAATGGTGTCGATGCTATCGATTTTATTACCCTGGTATATTGTGGATCCAATCTCTTTACAGTCGGTGCTGGGTGTTCCTGGGATGTATTTAACCTATATGGCAGGAAACTCGAAAGAGGTGCGCGTACCCGCTTCAACTCAGGCGCTGAATGCGGCGGGTTATCAGTTGGGAACTCGAGAAGGTACCGTTATTTCGGCCATCGGTATCTCGGTCTCCATTTTCATTAGCTTGAGTTTAATGACCTTCTTAGCAATCGCCGGTAACATGATTATTCAAATGTTGCCGCAAACTATGTTGGATGCTTTACAGTTTTTGCTACCGGCGTTGTTTGGTGCGTTATTTATGGATCGTTTACTCAATAGTCCGATGAAGCTATCACTCAGTGCTATTCCGGTTATCTTCATCGCTAAGGTATTAAGCGTGATCGGCGTTTTCGCGATATTACCTTTCGGTGGCGGTTATGCATCGATTATTATTTGCGTAGTTAGCTGTATGATTTTAGCCAAAGTGTTATGTGCCAATAATTCTGAAGAGGAAAAGCCGGTCGTAAACGGTGAAGTCAGTAGTTAGTGGTTACATCATAGAAAGTAGGGCAATAAGGTTAATAAATAGAGCCCCCCGGATTGTATCAGGGGGCTTCTTGAGAGGGGAGATAAAGTCATTTAATTTGATTTCAGCGAATGTTTCGTCCGTAAAAAGAACGTCGAAATATTCACTTTTCCTTACGGACGAAAGGGAATGTTTTTGAGTTAAGTGGGCGTCAGGCCTACGATTCTTAGGGGCGCTCCGGCAGCTAAAGCTGCTACGACCCCAACAGAATCCTCTCCTTCCGTTTATGCTTGGTTAACTATCCTATTCAAGCTTTAGAGGGAATATTCGGAAGCTATATAGCCTCCGGCTTTAAAACCCGCCAATTATGCTAACGTCGATATATCTACATACTGCTGTAGCGCAGAATGTTCTTCTGGTTCCGTTAAATAGGGTATTTCACCAATCATCGGCGCAGTAAGCCGCTGTTTTAATGTTTCCAGATAGGCAGAATAATGTTTATTTGGGGCTTGAATGTTGTTGGCTATCCAGCCGCTAAAGTAAACGCCTGCACTCAGTAAAGCTTGTTGAGTGAGCAGGGCGTGGTTAATGCAACCCAGTTTCATTCCCACCACCAAAATCACGCTAATTTGTTGCTGGGTCACCCAGTCAGAGAGGTTTTGTCGATCGCTTAATGGGGTAAACCAGCCACCGGCACCTTCGACTACCACGATATCCGCTTTCTGTTTCAAATGGGTTAATCCGGCAGATAGTTGTTCAACAACAATAGGGCGTTGTTCCAGACGGCTGGCGATATGGGGAGAGGTCGGTTCCAGTAAGGTAAGCGGATTAACCTCCGGATAAGTCAGACTCACCGAGGAATAGCGTTGTAATGCCAGCGCATCACTATTGCGTAAGCCAGAGGAGGTCATCTGACTACCGGAGGCAATCGGTTTATAACCGGCCACGCGATATGATGCTGATGAAAACGCCTGTAGCAGGGCGCAACTGGCAACAGTTTTCCCCACGTCGGTATCGGTACCGGTCACAAACCATACCTTGGCTAATGCGGGCTGATTGGCGGGTGTATCATTCACGATATAAAACTCCGGTTACTAACTGATAGCTAAGGGGAAGTCCCTGTTCTTGGTGTGGGTAGGCTTCTGCCAATTGTGTCAGACGACGGCGACCAGTGAGTCCTGCCTCGCGGCCCTGATGTAAATGGGTTGCCCCAATGCCCTTTAAGGTTTTCATTAGTGCGATAACATCAGGATAAAATTCAGTTTCCTGTTGCAGGCTCAACTGATGAGGAAACGGCTGGCATGCGTGTGCTATTGCCTCAAAGGAAAGAAACTGATTGATATGTGATTGTCCATCCACGTGCTGCCACGCTTGCGCTAATTCTGTTAGCGAGCCCTGAGCTAATGATGAGAATACTACCCGTCCTCCGGGGCGGACGACGCGGTGCATTTCCCTTAATGCGCCGGTTAAGCTGCTACACCATTGAATGGCCAGATTACTGAAGCACAGGTCTACGCTACCGTCAGGTAGAGGAATATGTTCGATATCGGCTAATAGATATTGATCGGCGCTGTCTGTTGCGCGAGATTGTTCCAGCATGCCTGCGGCCAAGTCCAGTGCAAGCACATGACAACCTGCGTCACGAAAACGACGGCTAAAATAGCCGGTGCCACAGCCTGCATCCAGCATGGTTAAGCCCGTATAATCACCGATTTTCGCCAAGAGTTTTTCACCACATAAGCGCTGAAAGTTTGCGGCTTGATCATAGCTGTTGGCCGCCCGGCTAAAGGCTGTCGCGATTGCCGGCTTATTCACCTTGAGTGGCTGTAACAGCATTGAGTACCTCCAACAAATGGTTGATGTCTTGTTCATGGTGCACAGCACTGAGGGTGATGCGTAAACGTGCGGTATCAGGAGGAACCGTTGGCGGGCGAATGGCACTGGTCCAAATTCCCTGTTCACTCAGATGTCGGGCTAAATCTATGGCAGCTTGGTTTTCACCAACCAGCACCGGTTGAATCGCCGATTGTGAATTCATTAATTGCAGACCAGAACCGGCTAGCCCGTTGCGAAACTGAGTAATGTTTTGCTGCAATTGCTGACGTAAATCGTCACCGGCGATAACCCGTTGCAGTGCGGCGCTGAGTGCACAGGCCTGTGCTGGCGGCATACTGGTGCTATAAATTAAATGGCGGGCAAACTGAATAAAGTACTCGGCCACCGATTCGGAGCAGAGCACCGCCGCACCGCTGAGGCCAAAGGCTTTACCAAAGGTGATCACCAACAGCTCCGGCTTTACCTTTTGTGCCGCGCAGGTTCCACGCCCTTGGCTACCGTTTACGCCAATTCCATGGGCATCGTCGACCATCAACCAAGCACCTGCCTGTTGACAGGCATGATGCAGCGCAGCCAACGGTGCACTATCGCCATCCATACTGAACACGCCTTCAGTGATTGCCAGCGTTTGTCCGGAGTGTTCAGCCTGCAATAGCTTATCAAGAGATGTCGGTTGATTATGCTGGAAGCGGCGCAGTGTAGCGGGAGAGTGCATCGATGCTTCAATAAGCGAGGCATGGCTGAATTTATCGGCCAAAATGCGATCGTTATTCTGCATTAACGCCGCAATCACCGCTTGATTTGCCGCATAGCCAGAAATAAACAGTAATGCGCGCGGATAGCCCAGCCAGTCAGCCAATTGCTGTTCCAGCTCGGCATGAGCGGTGGTAAATCCCGTGACATGGCCTGAACCGGCGCTTCCTACGCCATAGCGTTCGGCGCCTGATTGCCATGCGCGGATCACGGTGGGATCCCGGCTTAATCCTAAATAATCGTTAGACGAAAAGTTAAGATAACGCTGCCCATTGAGGCTAATTTCTCTGCCGCTACCGCTTTGACTCACAGCGCGCCGGCGATAAGCGTCAGCAGCACGGCGCTCAGCTAAACCTTGCTCAATTCGGTGTTGAAAGCTCATCAGATTATAGGGCTGCGTTGTAATACTGTTCGGTATCGGCGTGCAATAGCTGCTCGGTCAGGAGTTGCTGCTGTTGATTATCACCGTGTACGGTTTCGGTTAACTGTGAATTTAGGCCAAGTTTACGGAACAGCTGCACGTCTTTGTCTTCACCCGGATTTGGCGTGGTCAGGAGCTTACAGCCGTAGAAAATTGAATTGGCACCGGCCATAAAACACATTGCCTGCGTCTGTTCATTCATCTGTTCACGGCCAGCAGAAAGGCGAACATAAGAGGTTGGCATCATGATGCGCGCTACTGCAATGGTACGGATAAAATCAAATGCGTCGATATCGTCATTATCTGCCAAAGGTGTGCCTTTAACTTTCACCAGCATATTGATGGGAACGCTTTCCGGGACTTTGGGTAGGTTAGCTAATTGCACCAGTAAACCGATACGGTCGCGTACCGTTTCTCCTAGCCCGACAATACCGCCGGAGCACACTTTAATGCCGGCTTCACGCACTTTTTCCAGCGTATCCAGACGCTCCTGATAGCTTCGGGTAGTGATGATATTGCCGTAAAACTCGGGGGAGGTATCGAGATTATGGTTGTAATAATCCAGCCCCGCCTGTGCTAAACGACTAGCCTGTTGATCGGATAACGTGCCCAGCGTCATGCAGGTTTCCATTCCCATCTCTTTGACCCCTTTGACCATCTGTTCCAGATAAGGCATATCGCGATCGTGAGGATTTTTCCAGGCAGCGCCCATACAAAAACGACTGGAGCCTGCGGCCTTAGCTTGCCGAGCCGACGTCAGAACCTGTTCCACTGCCATGAGCTGTTCGGTGTCCAGACCGGTTCTATAACGGGCACTTTGCGGGCAATACTTACAGTCTTCCGGGCAATTACCGGTTTTGATGGATAGCAGAGTACTGACCTGAATCTTAAGAGGATCAAAATTCTGCCGATGTATCGTTTGGGCGGTGAAGATGAGTTCTAACAGTGGCGTATCGAATAACGCCTGAGTTTGTTCTGGCGTCCAACGTGGCATTTGGCTCATTATATTGCTCTATTCAATCTTTTATTGGTTTCAAAAAACTTTATATGTAAACTAAATTTATGTCAATTTGGTTTACTACTGGTTTTTATGCTTACTGATTTAGAATTCGATCGTCGCCATATCTGGCATCCTTACACCTCCATGACGGAGCCGTTGCCTTGCTATCCGGTGCATTCAGCGCAAGGCGTTGAACTTCAACTGGAAGACGGCAGGCGCTTAATTGATGGCATGTCTTCCTGGTGGGCATCGATTCATGGCTATAATCATCCGTTCCTCAATCAAGCGGTGAGTGAGCAGTTAGATAAGATGTCTCATGTGATGTTTGGCGGCATTACTCATCAGCCAGCGGTTGAGCTGTGTCGTCGCTTGGTGGATATCACCGGTGATGGATTGGACTGTGTATTTCTGGCTGATTCAGGCTCGGTGGCGGTGGAAGTGGCCATGAAAATGGCTTTGCAATACTGGCAGGCAAAGGGGCAACCCCGGCAAAAATTTCTTACGTTGAGCAATGGCTATCACGG
Organism: Pragia fontium DSM 5563 = ATCC 49100; assembly: GCF_900112475.1. Classification (GTDB taxonomy): domain Bacteria; phylum Pseudomonadota; class Gammaproteobacteria; order Enterobacterales; family Enterobacteriaceae; genus Pragia; species Pragia fontium. The sequence continues at coordinate 80,237 of NZ_FOLW01000005.1, forward strand.
TGACACTTTTGGTGCCATGTCGGTGTGCGATCCGCAAAACTCGATGCATCAGCTTTATCAGGGATTCTTACCTGACAATCTGTTTGCCGATGGGGTTGATATTCCTTTCGATGGTCAATGGAACGATAACGGTCTTGAACATTTCTCATCGTTGCTGAATCAGCATCATTCACAGATTGCCGCCGTTATTCTGGAACCCATTGTTCAAGGGGCCGGCGGTATGCGTTTTTACCATCCTAACTATCTGACACGGATTCGCCAACTGTGTGATGAATACCAGATTTTGTTAATCAGCGATGAAATTGCCACCGGCTTTGGCCGAACCGGTAAGCTGTTTGCCTGTCAGCATGGGCAAATTGTGCCGGATATTCAGTGTATGGGGAAAGCGTTAACCGGTGGTTATATGACGCTCTCCGCTGTGATAACCACGAGAAATATCGCTCAAACGATTAGTCAGGGTGAGGCTGGCTGTTTTATGCATGGCCCAACTTTTATGGCAAATCCTTTGGCCTGTTCTGTAGCCTGCGCCAGTCTCGATTTATTGGCGCAAAATCATTGGCAGGGGCAGGTGGCCGCGATTGCAGAAGGACTGAACAAAGGGTTAATGCCTTTGTTGGAGCACCCGCAAGTGCAAGATGTTAGGGTGTTAGGGGCGATAGGTGTTGTTGAAATGACCCGACCGGTGAATGTCGCCAGCCTGCAACAATTTTTTGTTAAACAGGGAGTATGGATTCGACCGTTTGGTAAATTGATCTATTTGATGCCGCCTTTCATTATCAGTTCTGAGCAACTTATTCGATTAACCACGGCCATTAGCGAGGCGGTATCAAGGCCCGATGTGGTTTTCGGCGAATAGACTATTTATTTTTGCCATTAGCTCAAATGAGAATGATGTTGATGGCAATAGAGAGTATGTTTTTATAATGCGAATAGCGATATAAGTGTTGGTTTTCACCTGATAGCAAAATATCTGTCGATGGAGTAAGGCGTTGGTCGTTTAATAAAATAAGCTATATATATTGCTGAGATAATAGACGATTAGAGACGTAACCTTATTGATTACTTAATAAATATCCAATTTCTGAGTATTATGGCTATATCACTATTGATCGCAGCCGTTTAGAATAATATCAAGAAGTAACTATTCGCTTGTTCCTTGGGACTATTTTCAGGAGACGTTATGCATTGCCCATTTTGTGCCGCTGTTGATACCAAAGTGATTGATTCACGTTTGGTCGGCGATGGTTCACAGGTTCGCCGTCGTCGCCAATGTCTGGTTTGTAATGAGCGCTTTACAACTTTTGAAGTTGCCGAACTGGTTATGCCGAGAATTATTAAGAGCAATGAAATTCGCGAACCGTTCGATGAGGAAAAGCTGCGTCGGGGTATGTTGAAGGCATTGGAAAAGCGTCCGGTGAATTCGGACGATATCGAAATGGCCATTAGCCATATTAAATCCCAACTGCGTGCTACCGGAGAGCGAGAGGTTCAGGCATCTATGGTTGGCAATTTGGTGATGGAAGCCTTAAGAAAACTGGATAAGGTTGCCTATATCCGTTTTGCTTCCGTCTATCGCAGTTTTGAGGATATTCGTGAATTTGGTGAAGAGATCGCTAAACTGCAGGATTAATACACATGCAAAATGATGCCCAATTTATGGCGCGAGCGCTGGAACTGGCGCGGATGGGGCGTTTTACCACAACGCCTAATCCAAACGTCGGCTGTGTACTGGTGCGCGATGGCGTCATTGTCGGAGAAGGGTATCACCATAAGGCCGGGGAACCCCATGCCGAAGTACATGCTCTACGCATGGCGGGTGAACAGGCGAAAGGCGCCACGGCTTATGTGACTTTAGAGCCCTGTAGCCACCATGGGCGAACGCCTCCCTGTGCTGACGCATTGGTTAATGCGGGGGTGGTAAGGGTTATCGCTGCAATGCAGGATCCCAATCCTGAAGTTGCAGGCCGGGGGTTGTACCGTTTACAGCAGGCCGGCATTGCGGTTGAACACGGACTGATGATGGCGGAAGCCGAAGCGGTTAACCGTGGCTTTTTTAAACGGATGCGCACCGGTTTCCCTTATCTTCAACTAAAGCTGGCGGCTTCTCTGGATGGTAAAACGGCCATGGCATCAGGTGAAAGCCAGTGGATCACTTCGGTGGATTCTCGTCGTGATGTTCAGCAATTCAGAGCGCAAAGTTCAGCCATTTTAAGCACCAGTGCGACAGTGCTGGCAGACAATCCATCCTTAAACGTGCGCTGGTCTGAATTGAACGATGAGATTCAGCAATATTACCCTCAGGATGCGCTTCGTCAGCCGGTGCGAGTTATTCTGGATAGGCATAATCGCTTAACGCCAGATCTAAAGCTATTTTCCCTGCCGGGTGATATTTGGCTGGTGCGTAGCCAAAAAGGCCATGAAAATTGGCCGCCGCATGTTGAACAACTGATTGTGCCTGAACATAATGGTGGTCTCGATCTGGTGGTATTAATGATGCAATTGGGTCGTAGGCAGATTAATACTATTTGGACGGAAGCTGGGCCTACTATTGCTGGCGCATTGCTACAGGCTGGCTTAGTGGACGAATTGGTTTTGTATCTGGCGCCGAAACTGTTGGGCGATGGGGCGATGGGGTTGTGTAAATTACCCGGTCTTGAGCGGTTGTCTCAGGCGCTGCAATTTAAACTACATGATGTTCAGCAAACCGGTGATGACCTGCGTTTACGCCTGTTTACCCACAGTTGACACCAATAATTACCCGTAGAGCGTAAATCCGCAGCGCGGCGCACGAAAGAGTATGATAGAATCCGCCCCCTTAATCGGGTTAATGAATCAAGAAACCAAGGGTATACTTTTATGAACGTTATTGAAGGTATTGTGGCAGCACCAGAAGCCCGTGTTGCTATTACTATTGCACGCTTTAACAGCTTTATTAATGATAGCCTGTTGCAAGGTGCTATCGATGCACTAAAACGTATTGGTCAGGTTTCTGATTCGAATATTACCGTAGTATGGGTTCCTGGCGCTTATGAGTTGCCATTAACTGCCCGTACATTGGCTGATACCGGTCGTTATGATGCGGTTGTTGCTTTAGGTACCGTAATTCGTGGCGGTACAGCGCACTTTGAATTTGTTGCCGGTGAAAGCAGCTCAGGCTTGTCCAGCGTTGCGATGAACAGCCAAATTCCAGTCTCTTTTGGTGTATTAACCACTGAAAATATTGAGCAAGCTATCGAGCGTGCCGGAACTAAAGCCGGTAACAAAGGTGCTGAAGCGGCGTTGACCGCGCTGGAAATGATTAATGTAATTAAGGCGATTAAAGCCTAAGAGTGAATGTTCACTCTGAAGGATTGATTGTCTGACTAAGATTTAAGGGGAATTCCGTGAAACCTGCAGCTCGCCGCCGCGCCCGTGAATGTGCCGTTCAGGCGCTTTACTCTTGGCAGCTATCTAAAAATGATATTGCCGATGTTGAGTTAGAATTTCTGACGGAACAGGACGTCAAAGACGTTGATTTAACCTATTTCCGTGAGCTGTTTTCTGGTGCGGCAACCCATGCTGGTGAACTGGATAAGCTGATGGCACCTTATTTGTCCCGTACGTTAGATGAGCTCGGGCAAATAGAAAGGGCAATTTTGCGTGTTGCAGTCTATGAACTGAGTAAACGCGAAGATATCCCTTATAAAGTGGTTATCAACGAAGCTATTGAGTTGGCTAAAACTTTTGGTGCAGATGACAGCCATAAGTTTGTTAACGGTGTTCTGGATAAAGTCGTTCCCCGTTTGCGCGTACGCAATGCAAAATAGTTTGTGCAGTTTAAACTACAATTTAGAAGCCAAGTAAGGCCGGCATTGCCGGCCTTACTGCTAAGTAATTCTGGAGTATCGCCGTTATGTCCAGTGGTGAGTTTGATATTATTGCCCGCTATTTCAATCGTCAGGGTAATACTCGCAAAGACGTCCGACTAGGTATTGGTGACGATTGTGCGCTGTTAGTCCCTTCCCAGAAGCAATATTTGGCCATCAGTACTGATACTTTGGTTTCTGGTATTCACTTTCTCCCCGATATTGATCCTGCCGATTTAGGCTATAAAGCATTGGCGGTGAACTTAAGCGATCTTGCTGCGATGGGAGCCGACCCTGCATGGGTTTCTCTGGCGCTGACGTTACCTGAAATTAATGAGCCTTGGTTAGACGCTTTCAGTGACAGCTTTTTCCGGCAGTTGAATTATTACGGTATGCAGTTGATTGGCGGTGATACCACCAAAGGTCCTCTTAGCCTGACCTTAACCATTAACGGTTGGGTGCCGATGAATAAAGAATTGACCCGTGGTGGTGCCAAAGTGGGTAACTGGATCTATGTGACGGGCTGGCTGGGCGACAGCGCCGCTGGTCTGGCGATTCTTCAAGACCAGTTGCAGGTTGAAGATAAGGAGGCCCGTGACTATCTGGTTAAGCGCCATCTACGTCCGACGCCGCGAATTTTGATGGGGCAGGGGATGCGCCAGTTGGCAACGTCAGCTATCGATTTATCCGATGGCCTGATCTCTGATTTAGGACATATCCTGAAAGCCAGTGGATGCGGTGCCAAGGTTTATCTCGACCGTTTGGTTTTTTCTAAGGCTTTATCAGACAATTGCCATCGAGAGCAAGCCATTCGTTGGGCGTTGAGCGGTGGTGAAGATTATGAACTGTGCTTTACCGTACCGGAAGATAATCGTGGTGCATTGGATACGGCGCTTTCTGGATTGGGGATTCCCTATACCTGTATCGGTCAGATTACGGCAAATAATGGATTACAGCTGTTCGATGGTAATCAACCGGTAAAGTTTGCAGGCCATGGTTTTGACCACTTTAGTTGATGGGGCAAGACTGCGGATTAGGTGAGTAGTGAATTGGTATCAGGCCTCTGGGGTACTAGGGATGAATGGATGTCTGGTCGCTATTGAGTTTCACTAAGCGATGGCAAAGATAAACATCATTGCCATCGCTTGTGAGTATTATTGATTCTGCCAGTCGGCTATCTGCCGAATAATACCGTTGGCATCTAAGCCTATATCAGCCCGTATTTCGTCCTGACTCCCTTGCGGAACAAAGACATCAGGTAAACCAATATTCAGCACCGGAATCATCTTGCGATGAGCCATTAGCACTTCGTTTACGCCACTGCCGGCACCACCCACAATGGTATTTTCTTCCAGCGTAATTAGCGCGTCATGACTTTCTGCTAATGAAAGGATGAGCGACTGATCCAACGGTTTAACAAAGCGCATATCCACGACGGTGGCGTTGAGCTGTTCTGCGGCCAGCAGGGCTTCAGGCAATAACGTACCGAAGTTAAGAATAGCGATTTTCTCCCCTTCACGACGTACTTTGGCTTTCCCGATGGGTAACATGGCCAGCGGCGTTAATTCTGCACCGGTTCCGTTGCCGCGTGGATAGCGTACGGCCACCGGACCTTGCTGATAATGGTGGCCGGTAAACAGCATTTGGCGACATTCGTTTTCATCGCTTGGCGTCATCACCACCATATCCGGTATACAACGCAGATAGCTGAGGTCAAAGGCGCCTTGATGGGTTGGGCCGTCAGCGCCGACAATCCCGCCGCGATCGATAGCAAACATGACCGGTAGTTTTTGAATGGCTACATCATGGATAACCTGATCGTAGGCGCGCTGTAGGAAAGTAGAATAAATAGCCACAATAGGCTTATAACCACCAATAGCCAGACCGGCAGCAAAGGTTACCGCATGCTGTTCTGCAATGGCGACGTCAAAATATTGTTCAGGATATTCACGAGAGAAACGCACCATGCCTGAACCTTCACGCATGGCTGGCGTTACCGCCATCAGTTTGTCATCGGTGGCGGCGGTTTCACAGAGCCAGTCACCGAAGATATTGGAATAGCTTGGGTATGAACTACCGCCTTTTTGTTGGGTGCCAGTTTCAGGATCAAACTTAGGCACGCCATGCCAGCCGATAGGATCTTTCTCTGCTGGCGCATAACCTTTGCCTTTCTTGGTCATGATGTGCAGGAACTGAGGACCTTTCAGGCTACGCATGTTTTTCAGCGTTTGTACCAGGGCTTGTACATCATGGCCGTCAACCGGACCGATATAGTTAAAGCCAAACTCTTCAAATAGCGTGCCGGGAACGACCATGCCTTTCAGATGTTCTTCGGTGCGCTTTACCAGCTCTTTAATTGGCGGTAAGCCGGATAACATCATCTTGCCGCTTTCGCGTAGAGTTGAGTAGAGCTTACCGGATAGAATTTGCGCCAGATGATTATTCAAAGCCCCGACGTTTTCTGAAATCGACATTTCATTATCATTCAGAATAACCAGCATATCGGGTTTGATATCACCAGCATGGTTCATCGCTTCAAATGCCATACCGGCGGTAATCGCGCCATCACCGATAACGCAGGCGGTGCGACGGCCTTTGCCTTCCCGCTGGGCAGCAACGGCCAAACCCAGACCTGCACTGATAGAAGTCGAGGAATGACCCACCGATAACACATCGTATTCACTTTCTTCACGCCATGGGAAAGGATGGAGGCCATCCTTTTGGCGAATGGTCGGCATGCGATCGCGCCGCTCAGTCAGAATCTTGTGCGGATAGGCCTGATGACCTACGTCCCAGACGATATGGTCGAACGGTGTGTTATAAACATAGTGTAATGCTACCGTCAGTTCTACCGTCCCCAGCCCAGAGGCCAGATGACCACTGGAGCGACTAACGCTGTTCAGCAGATATTGACGCAGCTCTTCGCAAAGCAACTGCAGCTTATCTTTTGATATCAGTCGTAAATCGTCGGGGTTATTTATTAACGCCAACGTTGGGTATTGGGTTATATCAAGACTCATCCAAAACTCGTCTAAAATAGTGTGCTTAAAAGTACAGTTTAATTATCACGTTCAATAATAAAACCGGCCAGTGCTTCCAGTGCCGCGGTATTATAAGACTGCGCAGCTAATTCGGATAGCGAATCCATTGCTTCCCGGTACAGATCTAAAGCCTTAGTCTGTGCGCCGGCGATACCCAGTAACGCTGGATAGGTGCTTTTTTCGTGTTGCAGATCGGAACCTTGACGCTTACCGGTTTTTTCCGTTGCGCCAACTACGTCTAAAATATCATCCTGCACCTGAAAGGCGAGACCGATAGCATTAGCATAGCGATCCAACAATGGCAACGCCGCTTTGCCCGGTTCGCCTGCGGCTAAAGCGGCCAAGCGGATAGCGGCACGAATCAGGGCACCCGTTTTATGGCGGTGGATGCGTTCAAGCTCTTGCAGATTAACCTTACGTTTTTCTGCCTCCAGATCCAGCGCTTGTCCGGCACACATACCGGCAGCGCCACTGGCATGAGCCAGTTCACCGATCATGGCCAAGCGGTCAGCGATCTGAACGTCGGGCATTGGCGCATCGCACAAAATCGAAAATGCCAGCGTTTGCAACGCATCACCGGCTAAAATGGCATGGGCTTCGCCGAATTTGATATGACAGGTTGGTTGGCCGCGGCGTAAGTCATCGTCATCCATCGCCGGTAGATCATCGTGAATCAGGGAGTAGGCGTGAATACATTCAATCGCTGCTGCCGGCGCATCAAGATTATCTGGTGACAGCCCAAGCATTTCTCCGGTGGCATAGACCAAAAATGGTCTTAGCCGCTTTCCCCCAAGCAGGGCTCCGTGACGCATGGCTTCTACCATTGCTGATTGATTAAACGGCAGAGAGGAAATATATCCTTCAATGGCGCGATCAACACGATGGCGATGTTGGGTTTGAAGCTCAATAAACGAACTCATCAGGCTTCATCCGGCTCAAAAGGTGAAAGTTGAGCCTGTGCATCGCCGTTCAACAGGATTTGTACCCGTTGTTCTGCTTGCTGTAGCTGTTGCTGACCTTGACGTGCCAGTTGGATACCGCGTTCAAACTCATTTAACGCGTCTTCCAGCGGTAAATCACCGCTTTCAAGGCGATTAACAATATGTTCCAGTTCACTGAGCGCAGTTTCAAAACTGGCTGGCTGAGGCGCTTTTTTTGGCATTTTGGGCATATTTAGTAGTGGTTTCGATTAAATGTTGTAAGCAATCACGGGTGATTTGATATCTTTGTGTTGTCGCTAATCATAACACCACTAATGTGGCCTTACGCTGATTATTCTATTGGCGATGGTTAAACCATACCTTATCAATGTAACGGAGTTTACCATTAAATGGCTTATAAGAATGTGTTTTGACCATGAAATTGTGCTCTTGTACATAATATTAACATGTTACCCATGAATAAGTTGAATAAGTAACCTAGCGTCCATACCGCCAAAGGCGATAAATCTTAATTTCCCCATGATTAGTCCGTGTTAATTTGTGTTCAACGGCTCTACACTGATTTACCTGTTAAAGATAAACGGATGCATTTTCTGATGATGCCAACATTTAGCCACGATTATTACGATGAACTGCCGGGTTTCTATACCGAGCTTAATCCAACGCCTTTAACACAGTCTAGGCTGCTGTATCATAGTCAGCCGTTAGCGCAAGAACTGGGATTGGATAACGCACTGTTTGTTGGCGATAACCAGAAAATATGGTCAGGGGAACGACTGCTGCCGGGTATGAAACCGCTGGCACAAGTTTACAGCGGTCATCAGTTTGGTGTCTGGGCCGGTCAATTAGGCGATGGGCGCGGTATCTTATTGGGTGAGCAATTACCTGAACATGGGCCTAAAGTGGACTGGCACCTGAAAGGGGCAGGGCTCACACCTTATTCACGAATGGGGGATGGCAGAGCGGTGTTGCGCTCGGTAGTTCGAGAATTTCTGGCTTCTGAGGCTTTGCATTATCTTGGCATTCCAACCACCCGAGCATTGACGATTGTCACCAGCCAACAACCAGTATTTCGTGAACAGCCGGAACGTGGTGCCATGTTAATGCGCATTGCGGAAAGCCATATTCGCTTCGGTCATTTTGAACATTTTTATCATCGCAATCAGCAGGAGCAGGTTCAACAATTGGCTGACTACGCGATTGCTCATCACTGGCCGCAGTTGGTTGGTCAGAGCGATAGCTATTTTCTATGGTTTAAAGATATCGTTGAACGTACCGCCAGATTGATTGCCCAGTGGCAGTCCGTCGGTTTTGCCCATGGGGTGATGAATACCGACAATATGTCGATTTTGGGGCTTACCATCGATTTTGGCCCTTACGGTTTTCTGGATGATTACAACCCGCAGTATATCTGTAATCACAGTGATTATAATGGGCGATACGCTTTTAATAATCAGCCATCGGTGGCCTATTGGAATCTACATAAACTGGCGAATGCGTTATCTGGATTGATGACCATGGAACAGTTGCAGGCCGGATTGGCCGCGTATGAGCCTGCGTTAATGAGCGCTTATGGTCAACTGATGCGCGCCAAACTGGGTATGTTTACTACAGATACGCAGGATAATGATTTATTAAATCAACTGCTGGATTTAATGGCCAAAGAAAAACGAGATTATACCCGGACATTTAGTTTACTCAGTCAGGTAGAACAGTCTGATAGTCAGGTTGCCCTACGTGATGAATTTATCGATCGCCAAGCGTTTGATACATGGTATCAGGCATATCGAGGGCGTTTGCAGCAGGAACAGGTGAGTGATGAACAGCGCCAGCAGACCATGAAGTCAGCTAATCCTCAGCGTATTCTGCGCAACTATCTTGCCCAGCAAGCTATCGAAGCCGCAGAGCAAGATGACATTAGCATACTGGCTCACCTTCATCAGGGATTGCAGGTGCCTTATCAGGACGCTACTGAATTTGATGACCTTACCGCGCTGCCGCCGGAATGGGGAAAAACGCTGGAAATTTCCTGTTCCAGCTGATTTTTTGGTGAAATTGGTAAAATATCGCCGCCGGCGTTGATTGTTTAGTGCGCCGGTTCCCCTTCAGGGTGTATACTCCTCGCCCAGAAAATACACCCATCCTTTTTTTGTTCTAACTACGTAAGTATTCGCAACTATCATGAAGTTTATCATTAAGCTGTTCCCAGAAATTACCATCAAAAGCCAGTCTGTTCGTATGCGCTTTATTAAAATACTCACCGGAAGCGTCCGTAACGTATTAAGGCAGCAGATTGAAGAGTGTGCCGTGGTGCGCCACTGGGATTATCTGGAAGTCAGAACCAAAGATGAGTCAAATGCGCCGATTATTCGTGAGGCATTGACGCGAATTCCGGGTATTCACCATATTCTGGAAGTGGATGAACGTCCGTATACGGATATGCATGATATCTTCGAGCAGACGTTAGCGAACTATCGCGAGCAATTGGAAGGCAAGACTTTCTGTGTACGTGTAAAGCGTCGCGGTAAGCAACCTTTTAACTCGCAGGACGTAGAGCGTTACGTTGGCGGTGGCTTGAATCAACATATTGAATCGGCCAAAGTTAATTTGACCAAGCCTCAGGTCACGGTGCGTTTAGAAATTGAAGACGATCGTTTGATTCTGGTTCAGGCGCGTTATGAAGGTTTAGGTGGCTTCCCGATTGGTACTCAGGAAGATGTACTTTCTCTGATTTCCGGCGGTTTCGATTCTGGCGTCTCCAGCTATATGTTGATGCGTCGCGGCTGTCGTGTGCACTACTGTTTCTTCAATTTAGGTGGGGCAACCCATGAAATTGGGGTGAAACAGGTGGCTCACTATATTTGGAACCGTTTTGGCAGTTCGCACAAAGTACGCTTTATTTCCGTGGATTTTGCTCCAGTGGTTGGCGAAATTCTGGAGAAAGTGGACGATGGCCAAATGGGCGTGGTGCTAAAACGCATGATGGTCAGAGCCTCATCTGCAATTGCCGAGCGTTATGGCGTGCAAGCGATTGTGACCGGTGAAGCGTTAGGTCAGGTTTCCAGTCAGACATTAACCAATTTGCGTCTGATTGATAATGCATCCGATACGTTAATTCTGCGTCCGCTCATTTCCCATGATAAAGAGCATATTATTAATATGGCTCGTCAGATTGGCACAGAAGATTTTGCTAAAACCATGCCTGAGTTTTGTGGTGTGATTTCCAAAAGCCCAACGGTGAAAGCAGTGAAAGAGAAAATTGAGGCTGAAGAGGCCAAATTTGATTTCACTATTTTAGAGCGTGTGGTGGCAGAAGCGGTGAATATTGATATCCGTCAGATTGCCGAGCAGGCTCAGCAGCAGATTACTGAGGTTGAGACCGTCGCTGCTTTTGGTGCTAAAGATGTGATTATTGATATTCGTTCGTCTGAAGAGCATGAAAGCCAGCCGTTACAACTGGAAGGCGTTACGGTACAACATATCCCATTCTATAAGCTTGGGAGCGCATTCAGTGAACTGGATAAATCCAGAACTTACCTATTGTATTGCGATCGTGGGGTAATGAGCCGGTTACAGGCACTTTATCTACAAGAGCAAGGATACAATAATGTGAAAGTGTATCGCGCCTGATTTTATTGATATAGCAGGATGTTGGGCGTTTTTACCAGCATTCTGGTTATCAATCATCGGTGTTTTTAAGCGGAGCAATATGCTCCGCTTAATCATTTAGAGATAGGCATAGATACCGGGGGCAACCACCAGCTGTTCTGCGACTTCCGCTGCTTTTTCCCGATTAACCAGTAATTCAATTAGCTTTAGCCCAAAATCGATAGAGGTGCCCAGCCCTTGGCTGGTGACTAAATTGACGCGAGCGTCAAAATTGACCCGTCGATCAACCCATTTATCGGCCGGGATAAGATGTTTAAAGCTCGGATTGACCGCCATATTACCAAGCGGAAACAGATTATGGTGTTCCAAGACTAGTGCGGGTGCGGCACAAATGGCCGCCACAATATTTCCACTCATATGCGTTTGGCGTACTCTTTCTACCAAGAGCGGGCTATCGCGAAAACATTCTGCCCCTTTCACTCCACCGGGTAAAACCACGGCATCGAAATGTTGATCGACGACTTCGACCAGTGGGTAATCAGCGAGCAGTTTAACGCCGCGGGAACAGACAATTTGCAGACAGCCGTCACCTTCTACACTGGCGGTAACCACTTCGATGCCACCGCGCACCAATAGATCGATAGTGGTGACGGCTTCAGTTTCTTCGCTACCGTGGGCCAGACAGACTAATGCTCTTGGTGCCATGTGATGTTCCTTAATCAATAAGACTATCGGTCAAAAATGTTGCCGATGTCATCGCGTGGGGGTTAGAAAAATACTTGTAGATTATATAATTAAAAGTAGAAGATTTAAAATTGATGTAAACATCATGTTGATTTTAACCGCGTTTCAGCGACAAAGCGCAAGTTTTATTACTATTTCGATTTAAACAAATTTTACACCTGCTATTATCCCCACTTACATTAATAATAGGTAATAAGATATGAAAAAGTTTATTTTAGTTTGTGCGGCTGTTTTTATGTTGGCAGGGTGTGGTGGTGATAAAATTGATGGCTCAAATCGGGCGGCAATGGAAGCCTCTGTTGAGAAAATTATGAAAGCATTACCTGAGGAAAAACAGAAAGAGTTTGCTGGTTCTCTGGTGTTGATTTCATTAAAAGAGATGATGTCAGCCAAGTCAGAAGATGAAGGGGAAAAAGCACTGCTTAAAGCGCTAGGTGGTAAGAGCGCTGATGAGATAATCAAGGCCGCTGAAGAGATCAAAGCTAGCGGCAATAAGTAGTTTTTTGACATCTTGCCGCCCACAGCTGTGTTGAGGGCGGCAGATAAAACAACAGTATGAATTCTTTAGGGTATAAACAATCGGCATGCAGGCGCTTTGATTTTATTCTAATTTATTAATTATAATAATATTTGATGATTTTCATTGGCCATTTTTTATGGGTAGTATGATCTGTCATTAAAATAGCCAGAATTAAAAAGGAATAAATTATGCCATCTTTCGATATTGTTTCCGAAATTGAGATGCCAGAAGTTCGTAACGCCGTTGAGAATGCGAGCCGTGAATTGACCAACCGCTGGGATTTCCGCAATGTGCCAGCCAGTTTTGATCTGAATGAAAAGAACGAAACGATTAAAGTTTCCAGTGAATCTGAGTTTCAGGTACAGCAACTGTTGGATATTCTGCGTGACAAGCTATCTAAGCGAGGCATTGAAGGGGCTTCTATGGAGATCCCGGATAGTATGGATCACAGCGGCAAAACCTACAGTGTTGAAGTGAAGTTAAAGCAGGGTATTGAATCAGATATCGCTAAAAAAATTATTAAGCTGGTCAAAGACAGCAAGCTGAAAGTTCAGGCACAAATTCAGGGCGACCAGGTGCGTATTACTGGTAAGTCTCGTGATGATTTACAGGGTGTGATGGCGCTAGTGAAGAATGGTGAATTGGGGCAGCCGTTCCAGTTTAATAATTTCCGCGACTAAGCCGTTATCCCGATTGAATTGGCCTCAGCAGGTTTCATTTCTGTTGAGGCCTTTTTGTTTTACCCGATCTAAAAAGAACCGCAGATGGCCTTTTTAGTTGGCAGTTTTTTGTCGAATCGCCAAATAATCCAGTAGACATCCCATAATAATGCCAATCAAGCACAGCAAACCGCCAAGGCTCAGCAGCACCTCTTTGAGATAGTAAAAAGCACTGAAGTCTGCCGCGGACCAAAACAGGAGAATCAACCAAGTGCCTAGTAAAACTGCGCCAGCAATAACCAGACGAATGGCGGAGTGATATTGCTGTGAAAAGTGCAGGCGAGGCAGGAAGCTATCGTTTTTCTGGGTGTACTCCAGGGTTTGTCGGCAAATAGCCAACAGGAATAAGCCAGGAAGGGCCATAACAATGGTGAACAGATAAAACAGCGGCCAGTCGTAATGTTCGACGAACCAGCCGGCAACGGGGCCAACATAAACCCGACCAACGGCAGACAGCGCGGATAGCAGGGCGAATTGCGTAGCAGAGAATGACCGGTTACACAGGGTCATCAACAAGGCCACAAAAGCCGCGGTTCCCATCCCGCCACACAGATTTTCGAAGAAAATAGCGCTGCCCATGGTCATGATGTTTTTATCCGTCACCGCCAGTATCCAGTAACCGAAGTTGGATACGGCTTGCAGGATGCCAAATAGCATCAGGGCACGGAATAAGGTTAAACGTTGCATCAGGATGCCGCCAATCAGTACGCCAATGATGGTGGCAAACAGGCCAAGGGTTTTATTCACCAAGCCCACTTCACCGGCATTAAAACCAACGCCGCGAATCAGAAATGTCGTGCTCAGGCTGCCAGCAAAGGCATCACCCATCTTATATAACACGATCAGCAGCAGAATTAGCCATGCGTTATTGCGGCCAAAAAAGTCCTTCAGTGGCTCAACGATGGCCTGTTCAATGGTGCGTGGTGTAGCGATCTCGGATTCAGGTTCTTTTGCCCATAACGTAGCGAAAACACCAATAAACATCAGCAATGACATCAACCAATAGGTTGAACGCCAGCCGATATAATAGTGAGCGATCCACAGAGCTAAACCGCCGGAAACCAGCATCGCCAAGCGATAGCCGAGCACTGAAATCGCCGCTCCGTTTCCCCGTTGTTCGGCGCTGAGGACATCGGTTTTATAGGCATCAAAAACAATATCTTGTGAGGCCGAAAAGAAGGCAATCATGACCGCTAATGCCGCCATCAGCCAAAGGTCATGCTGTGGATTCAAACATCCGATAGCAAAAATCAGAATGATCAGCGATACCTGAGTTAACAGCATCCAGCCACGGCGACGACCAAGAAATGGCAGGCTATAGCGGTCCATCAACGGAGACCAGAGGAACTTGAAAACGTAGGCCTGACCAACCAATGAGAAAAAACCAATGGTGGTCAAATCCAACCCAGCCACGGTCATCCATGCCTGTAAGGTGCCGGATGTTAACGCCAGTGGTAAACCTGAAGCGAAACCAAGCAACAAGAGAACCGCGGTATTGCGCTGAGTAAAAACTTTAAAATAGTGATGAGTCATAAGGTTTGTTAACCCCTACCGTTGAAAGTAGGGGATTGTGTCAGATTACCCACGGGCGTTTTGACGAATGAAGTCACTGATACTGGTATCCTGAGACATTTCATTGATGAGGTCGGTTAACGCATCATTGATTACGTTCTCGATATTCTTATTGGTGGCGCGAAAGGCCCCTTTAGTATTATGAGTAGAGCGGAAATTTTTGGTCTGCTGGGAACCATTTTTGGCCTGGCAGATAATGGAAATATCGGCTTTAGTGGTAATGTTATAGCGCAAGTCGCCTTCTTGAACATCGGCAAACAGGTTATTAATCACCACTTGAACATTCACGCTGCCTTCAGGGCCAACCATATAACCACGGGCACGAATTTGCTTTTCCAGCGCTTCCTGTAACAGGAACCGCATATCGCGCGACGGTGTTAAAGACAGCATCTGACCTTCACGATTTACTTTAGCTAGCGCGCTATCCTGACGTAGATCGGCACTGGTAATGCTGATTGTTGCCCCCATCAGGCTTGGATCTTGCTGGGGTACATTCATGGTCGGATTAATATTTAATGTGGTATTCGGACGGTTTGAACAACCGGCTAAAATAAATAGGGCCAGTAATGGGAAAAGGATGCGTTGGAACATAGTCATTTTTTTCACGGTAAACCTTTTAGATTCAATTGTTATTCCATTTGTACCGCTTTGATGGTTGCATCAGCAGCTGATACCTGAACAATAAGAGCCAACAATGGCTTATTAGTTCAACAGCACGTTTCATTCATTATGGCATGGAAAAATGCGCAAAGAGCAAAACGGGCTATATCATATCATTGCTCCGGTGGTGGGGAAGAGGGAACAGGGTGAATTCAGTCAAGTTAAGCGATTTTTTTCATGCCTGAACCGGTTTGATTGGATTTAAGGGGGAAAATTATCGTCTTAATATTAACTCTGCTGAAAAAAGGCTACTATTGACGCCGACTGAAAAGCGTATGGGATTGAATGAATCATGATGCAACAAACAATTGAGCAAAAATTAGCAGCGCTATCGCCGGTTTATTTAAAGATCATCAACGAAAGCGATCGACATAATGTTCCCGCAGGTTCCGAGAGCCATTTTAAAGTGGTGATTGTGTCCGCTGCGTTTGAGGGTAAACGTCCGGTACTACGTCATCAAATGGTGTATCAGATTTTGGCGCAAGAGCTACAGCAACAGGTTCATGCACTGGCGCTGCATACTCATACGCCAGAAGAGTGGCAAACTCAGCAACATGCCATTCCTGCTTCTCCAGAATGTCGAGGCGGCAGTAAGAACGCATAACAACATGAATTTATGTGAAAATTGGCGTTAAAAATAGGTGGTGATGGTTTTTTTTCCACCTTGTCAGGCCACGTTGGGTCAGGATTTGGGGCATAATTGTGATTTATCTGGCATCTATCCCTTCTCTTTTCTCGACTCATTAACAATGCGCGGCTATAATGCTGCGTCTAATTTTCCGGACTTTATTCGGGATGCTTCTGACAAAAGGGATAGGGTACCGTAAAGCGCGGCCGTCCCGGTCTTAAGAGGCGTTTTCAAAATAGCTCAGTGCATATATTGAAAATAGCTTCTGGAGTTGACCGAGCACTGTGATTTTTTGAGGTAACAAGATGCAAGTTTCAGTTGAAACAACTCAAGGCCTAGGGCGCCGTCTGTCAATCGTTGTCGCAGCAGACATGATTGAAGAAGCAGTAAAAAAAGAGCTGGTTGATATCGCTAAAAAAGTGCGCATTGATGGTTTCCGTAAAGGAAAAGTACCAATGAACATCATCGCTCAGCGTTATGGCGCTTCTGCACGTCAGGATGTGCTGGGTGAGCTGATGCAGCGCAATTTCATTGATGCCATCATCAAAGAAAAAATTAATCCGGCTGGTGCACCAAAATATGTACCGGGCGAATACAAACTGGGTGAAGACTTCAGCTATGCCGTTGAATTTGAAGTGTATCCAGAAGTTGAGCTGAAAGATTTAGACAGTATTGAAGTCGAAAAACCAACAGTTGAATTAGGTGAAGCCGACGTTGAGACTATGCTGGATACTTTACGTAAGCAGCAGGCAACTTGGAAAGAAACCGAAGCCGCAGCGACTGCTGAAGATCGCGTCACCATGGATTTCACCGGTTCAATTGACGGTGAAGTGTTCGAAGGTGGTGAAGCGACTGATTTTGCACTGGCAATGGGTCAAGGCCGTATGATTCCAGGCTTTGAAGAAGGCGTTGTTGGTCACAAAGCAGGTGAAGAGTTCGTTATCGAAGTGACTTTCCCTGAAGATTACCATGCTGAAAACCTGAAAGGTAAAGCGGCTAAGTTTGCTATCGTTCTGAAGAAAGTTGAAGAACGTGAACTGCCTGAATTTACTCCAGAATTCATTTCTCGCTTTGGCGTGAGTGACGGTACGCTGGATGGCTTAAAAGCTGAAGTGCGTAAAAATATGGCGCGTGAGCTGAAAGGCGCAATCCGTAACCGCGTTAAGACTCAGGTTATTGACGGTCTAATCAAAACTAATGAAGTTGATGTTCCTGCTTCACTGGTTGATGGCGAAATCGATGTACTGCGTCAGCAGGCTGCACAGCGTTTTGGTGGAAACCAAGAACAAGCTATGCAATTGCCGCGTGAATTATTCGAAGAGCAAGCTAAACGTCGCGTTATCGTTGGTCTATTATTAGGTGAAGTGATTCGCAAGCATGAGCTGAAAGCCGATCAAACTCGCGTTAACGCTCTGATTGAAGAAATGGCTTCTGCTTACGAAGATCCACAAGAAGTGATCGAGTTCTATAATAAGAACAGCGAACTGATGAACAATATGCGTAACGTTGCTCTGGAAGAAGAAGCAGTAGAGACTCTGCTGGCTAACGCTAAAGTAACTGAAAAAGCAATGTCATTCAGCGAGTTAATGAATCAAACTCCAGCGGCATAATATTGCTTTGAGAGCAGGTAGATAGTTGACTTCGTCACTATTCTTCTGCAAATATGGCTCGGGGGCTCTGTTTCCGGGCCATTTTTCTATCAGGAGATTCTAATGTCCTACAGTGGCAATCTAAATAATATTTCATCAAGTATGGAGCAGAGTATGGCTTTGGTGCCAATGGTCGTTGAACAAACTTCTCGCGGAGAGCGTTCCTATGACATTTTCTCCCGCCTGCTAAAAGAGCGTATTATTTTCCTGAACGGTCAGGTTGAAGATAATATGGCTAACTTGATTGTGGCGCAGTTACTGTTTTTAGAATCAGAAAATCCGGAAAAGGATATTTTCTTATATATCAACTCACCGGGTGGAGTTATCACTTCAGGTATGGCGATATATGACACCATGCAGTTTATTAAACCGGATGTGAGTACCATGTGTTTGGGGCAGGCATGCTCAATGGGTTCTTTCCTGTTGACTGCGGGTGCCAAAGGTAAGCGTCTGTGTTTACCGAATGCGCGCGTTATGATTCACCAACCGCTCGGTGGTTATCAGGGACAGGCTTCAGATATTCAAATTCATGCGGAAGAAATGTTAAAAGTTAAAAACCGTATGAATACGCTAATGGCTCATCATACTGGACAACCGCTTGATAAGATTGAGCAAGACACCGATCGAGACAGATTCCTGTCAGCACAGGAAGCTCTGGAATACGGCTTGGTCGATGAAATTGTCACTACTCGGTTGTAATCATCACCCCTGAACACCATATATAGATTTATCAGGCTATATGAAAAGTTGGGTATACTATAGTGATAATAGGTCGTATACCTCTTGTTGATTCAGGGGAATGACGCAGGATGCACCAAGAAAAGATTAAATTTATGAGGTTGACTGATGACAGATAAGGGCAAAGACGGTTCAGGAAAGCTGCTGTACTGTACCTTCTGTGGTAAAAGCCAGCATGAAGTTCGCAAGTTAATCGCTGGCCCGTCAGTGTATATCTGCGATGAATGTGTTGATTTATGTAACGATATTATTCGTGAAGAGATCAAAGAGCTGATACCGCACAGAGAACGCAATGCGTTACCGACGCCACACGAAATTCGCCAGCATCTGGATGATTATGTAATCGGTCAGGATCAGGCTAAAAAGGTTCTTGCGGTCGCAGTTTATAATCACTACAAGCGTTTGCGTAACGGCGACGGTAACAGCGATATCGAACTGGGCAAAAGTAATATTCTGCTGATCGGACCGACCGGTAGCGGTAAAACCTTGTTGGCAGAGACGCTGGCGCGTTTACTGGATGTGCCTTTCACCATGGCTGATGCGACAACGTTAACTGAAGCTGGTTATGTGGGTGAAGACGTAGAGAATATCATCCAGAAACTGTTGCAAAAATGCGATTATGACGTTGAGAAAGCACAGCGCGGTATCGTCTATATCGATGAAATTGATAAGATCTCCCGTAAGTCTGATAATCCGTCAATTACTCGCGATGTTTCCGGCGAAGGTGTACAACAGGCTCTGCTGAAACTGATCGAGGGCACCGTTGCTGCTGTTCCACCTCAAGGTGGTCGTAAACATCCACAGCAAGAGTTTTTGCAGGTAGATACTTCCAAGATTCTGTTTATCTGTGGTGGTGCATTTGCCGGTTTAGATAAAGTGATTGGTCAACGGGTTGATACAGGTTCTGGCATCGGTTTTGGTGCTAAGGTGAAGAAAGAATCAGATAAAGCTTCAACCGGTGAGCTATTCAGACAGGTTGAACCTGAAGACTTGATTAAGTTTGGTCTGATTCCTGAGTTTATCGGCCGTTTACCCGTGGTTGCTACGCTAGGTGAACTGGATGAAGCGGCACTGATTCAGATTTTAAAAGAGCCGAAAAATGCCTTAACCAAACAGTATCAAGCACTATTCCACATTGAAAATGTGGAGCTGGAATTCCGTGATGAAGCGCTGAACGCGATTGCGAAGAAAGCAATGTCACGTAAAACCGGTGCTCGTGGTCTGCGCTCTATTGTTGAAGCGGCATTGTTGAACACCATGTACGACATTCCTTCGATGGAAAACGTCGAGAAAGTGGTCATAGATGCATCGGTGATTGATAATAATTCAGAACCTTTGCTTATCTATAGCAAACAAGAGGCTCAGGCTTCTGGTGAGTAAATGAGCGTCAGGGGCAATAACAAATTGGTGCAACAATTTTGTTACTTATCTCTGCGTTAAGCGTAAAAAGCAGGAGAATGTTATTCTCCTGCTTTTTTATCTTTACTGACCGTTGAATGTAAATTAATTGTCCCCATATACTCTTGCATGTATTACGTTGATAGCGTATCCCCATTTTCGTTAACATTTTTGGGTTGGCGGAAAACGAACAAAGAGAGAGCTCTATGAATACTGAGCGTTCCGAACGCATTGAAATCCCCGTACTGCCACTGAGAGATGTTGTGGTTTATCCGCACATGGTAATTCCACTATTTGTCGGCAGGGAAAAGTCTATTCGCTGTCTTGAATCGGCAATGGAGCAGGATAAAAAGGTCCTGATGGTTGCGCAGAAAGATGCCACGATGGACGATCCTGGCGTTAACGATTTGTTCTCTGTGGGAACCGTTGCCTCTATTTTGCAAATGCTGAAGCTACCTGATGGTACGGTAAAAGTATTGGTAGAAGGCTTGCAGCGCGCGCGTATTACCACATTGACTGATAACGGCGAACATTTTGCTGCTCAGGCTGAATATATGCCGAGTACCAGCATTGATGAGCAAGAGCAGGAAGTGCTGATCAGAACGGCGGTGAATCAGTTCGATGGCTACATTAAATTAAATAAAAAGATACCACCGGAAGTTCTGACCTCTCTTAACGGTATTGAAGATCCGGCTCGTCTGGCGGATACCATCGCTGCTCATATGTCGCTGAAACTCAGTGACAAACAAACCGTATTAGAAATGATCGACGTGGGAGAGCGTCTGGAATTTCTGATGGCGATGATGGAATCTGAAATCGACCTGTTACAGGTTGAAAAGCGCATTCGTAACCGCGTTAAAAAGCAGATGGAGAAAAGCCAGCGTGAGTACTATCTGAATGAGCAGATGAAGGCCATTCAGAAAGAGCTGGGTGAAATGGATGATGCGCCGGATGAAATTGAAACGCTGAAGCGTAAAATTGAAGCGGCCAAAATGCCGAAAGACGCTCGGGAAAAAACCGAAGCGGAACTGCAAAAGCTGAAAATGATGTCACCAATGTCTGCCGAAGCCACTGTGGTGCGCGGCTACATTGACTGGATGATTCAGGTGCCGTGGAATGCCCGCAGCAAAGTGAAAAAAGACCTGAATAAAGCTCAGGAGATTTTGGATACTGACCATTATGGTTTGGATCGGGTTAAAGATCGCATTCTTGAGTACCTTGCGGTTCAGAGCCGAGTCAGCAAAATCAAAGGGCCTATCTTGTGTTTGGTAGGGCCTCCAGGCGTAGGTAAAACGTCATTAGGGCAATCTATTGCTAATGCGACCGGACGTAAGTATGTCCGTATGGCATTAGGCGGAGTGCGTGATGAAGCGGAAATTCGTGGGCATCGTCGTACCTATATTGGCTCTATGCCGGGTAAACTGATTCAGAAAATGGCCAAGGTCGGGGTAAAAAACCCGTTATTCCTATTGGATGAGATTGATAAAATGTCTTCCGATATGCGTGGCGATCCGGCTTCCGCTTTACTGGAGGTGCTGGATCCTGAGCAGAACGTCGCTTTTAACGATCACTATCTGGAAGTAGATTACGATCTGTCTGATGTGATGTTTGTGGCTACATCTAACTCGATGAATATCCCTGCGCCGTTGTTAGACCGTATGGAAGTGATTCGTCTGTCGGGCTATACCGAAGATGAAAAGCTCAATATTGCCAAACAACATTTGTTGCCAAAACAAATTGAGCGTAATGCGTTGAAAAAAGGCGAGTTAACCATGGACGATTCCGCCATTGTTTCCATGATTCGCTATTATACGCGTGAAGCTGGGGTACGTAGTTTAGAGCGTGAAATTTCCAAAGTTTGTCGTAAGGCAGTAAAAACCCTGTTGATGAACAAGGACACCAAACACATTACGGTTAATGCCGATAATCTGAAAGAGTTTCTGGGTGTTCAACGCTTTGACTATGGTCGGGCCGATAATGAAAACCGCGTAGGTCAAGTAACGGGTCTGGCATGGACTGAAGTTGGTGGTGATTTGCTGACTATTGAAACGGCCTGTGTGCCGGGTAAAGGTAAATTGACCTATACCGGTTCGTTAGGCGAAGTGATGCAGGAATCTATTCAGGCCGCTTTAACTGTGGTTCGTGCGCGTGCTGAGAAGCTGGGAATTAACGGCGATTTCTACGAGAAACGTGATATCCACGTTCACGTACCTGAAGGTGCTACGCCGAAAGATGGCCCAAGCGCGGGTACTGCCATGTGTACTGCACTGGTTTCTTGTTTGACTGGCAATCCGGTTCGTGCCGATGTTGCCATGACAGGAGAAATTACGCTGCGTGGTCAGGTATTACCTATTGGTGGCCTGAAAGAGAAATTGTTGGCTGCTCATCGCGGTGGAATTAAAACGGTGCTGATCCCGGCGGAAAATAAACGTGATTTGGAAGATATTCCGGATAACGTTATTGCTGATTTGGATATCCATCCAGTGGAAAGCATTGAGCAGGTTCTGGCGCTTGCGCTACAAAATCCTGCTTTTGGAGCCCAACCTGTGGCACCAAAAAAGTCAAAAAAGTGATGCAGAGCAAATTTTGTTGATAAAATCAGGGCTGGCAAGGGATTTCTCTCTTGCCAGTTTTTTTGAGTATCGTTAAATTAATGCATTGAGCTTACTTGCTATCGCTTGTCTGGCTTGATATAAAAGCAGTGGTGTCGTATCCCTATCGATGATCAGGGACGACAATTTATCGTTAAGGGGATTTTATAGTGAATAAATCACAATTGATCGACCGAATTGCTGCGGGAGCAGATATTTCCAAGGCTGCAGCTGGCCGTTCATTAGATGCCATCATTGATGCAGTAACTGACGCTTTGAAAGAAGGCGATCAGGTTTCTCTGGTTGGTTTTGGTTCATTTGTTGTTCGTGAGCGTGCTGCCCGTACTGGCCGTAACCCACAAACTGGCAAAGAAATCAAAATTGCAGCAGCGAAAGTTCCAGCATTCCGCGCTGGTAAAGCACTGAAAGACGCTGTTAACTAAGATTTTAGCGGTTTTTGCTCAGTTAGGTATTACCTTCGGGCAATGAACTGATAGAATAGAGGCGCATCATGATGGTGCGCTTTTTTTATGCCTTTTAAAGGTGGACGTAAACCGGTTGGTCAGTCGTTAATGAACGGCTAATCTGCTCGTTTCATGATTTAGCCTATTACAGCGGAGAGTTGTCACCCTATGATGGACAATCTACGCGCGGCCTCGAATAGTGTCGTGCTTAAAGTTATCCTTGCTTTGATTATATTGTCGTTTGTTTTAACCGGTGTAGGTAGCTACCTGGGCAGCGGCTCTAATTCATCTGTTGCTGAAGTGAACGGGCAAGAAATCGACCGCGCTAAGTTTGAGAATGCTGTTATCGATGAGCGAAACCGTTTACAACAGCAGCTTGGCGAGCAATTTTCTCAGCTGGCCGGCAATGAAAGCTACGTAAAGCAAATGCGTCAACAGGTTCTTAACCGTATGATCAATGACACGCTGCTCGACCAGTATGCGGCTAAGATCGGTTTAGCGATTGGTGACGATCAAGTTAAGTTAAATATTCAAAATTCAGAAGAGTTTGCCACCAATGGTAAATTTGATAACGGCAAATACCGCGATTTATTAAATCGTTTTCGGATAGCGCCTGAGCAGTATGCTGAGATGGTGCGTAAACAGCTGTTAACACAACAACTGCTGGCGGCATTTGCCGGAAGCAACTTTGCGCTGCCTACAGAGGCTCAATCGGTTATTGCCCTGATTCATCAACAGCGTGATGTGCGTTTAGCCAACATTGATATGAAAGCGCTGGCAGATAAAAAAGAGGCGATGCCTTCAGAGCAGCAGGTGAAAGAGTTTTACGAGCAGAATAAAAATCGTTTTACTGCCCCTGAAAGCGTGAAGGTTAGCTATATTGAGGTTGATGCTGCATCGCTGGCTGATGGTTTGAAAGTGAGCGATCAGGAAATAGCGGATTTCTACCAAAAAAATAAACCGATGTATGTTCAGAAAGCGCGGACTAGCTACAGCATTATTGTGCTGGCAAAAGAAAGCGAAGCAAAAGACGCACTGGAACAGCTGAAGAATGGTACTGATTTTGTGACGCTAGCCAAAGAAAAATCCATCGAGAAAGACTCCGCTGCTAAAGGTGGTGATATCGGTTGGTTAGAGGCCACTGCGGTTCCTGATGAAATTGCTAATGCCAAGTTGACGGAAAAAGGTCAGCTTTCTGGCGTTATTCATTCAGATATGGGTTATTTGATTGTGCGTTTGAACGATACTCAGGCGGCAAAAGAAAAACTGCTGGATGAAGTGAAAAATGAAATCGCGCAGAATCTATTACAGGATAAATCCTATCAAAAATACGAAGACCTGCAGACTAAGCTTATTGATGGTGCGGGTAGTAATAATCTGTCACTGGCAGATGCTGAAAAGCAATCTGGTTTGAAAGCATTAGAAAGTGATTGGTTCACTCGCGACAATATGCCAAAAGCGCTTTCTTATCCGGAAGTTGCTCAGGCCGTTTTTGGTGGTGAACTGTTTGGAGTTAAAGGGGCACCAGGCTCTAACTCTGAGCTGATTACCGTGGAAGGCGATCGTGCATTTGTTCTGCGTATTGCCGATCATCGTCCGGAAGCGATCAAATCGTTTGAACAGGTTTCTGGGGATATCACTGCATTGTTGAAGCGTCAGAACGTGATGAAGATGGCGCAAGCACAAGCAGACCAACTTTTGGTTGAACTGAAAGCTGGTAAAGGGGATGAAGCCCTGAAGGCAGCAAACGTTAAGTTCGGTGATAAGCAAGTGATCACCCGTTTATCGGAAGATACCCAATTGGCCGACAGCGTATTTGCTTTAGCGTTGCCAAAAGAAGGGCAGCCGGTTTATGGCGTTTCTACCGATAAGAACGATGCTGTGGTTTTGGTTGCTCTGGATGCGGTACATCCGGGTAAATTGGATGCAGACCAGACCAAGGCTTTCAATGCCTCACTGGTACAACAGGATAGCGGTGTGATTCTGGATGCGCTGGTCGGTAATTTGCGTGAGCAAGCGAAAATCAAGATTGGCGAACTGGCACAGTAATAGGAATAAATGCGGTAACTACCGCATTTATATGTAACCGTTCCTTATAGTCAAAGGCCGCTTTAGCGGCCTTTTGCATATCTGTAATCTACCGATTGTCTGTTTTTACCGATATTGACAATGTAATGCGACTGCCAGATGACGCAGTGAATTTATATAAGGATATCCGTATGAAAAAATCAGTTATGAAATTACACCATATGTTGTTTATCAGCGCATTATTATTGCCAGCAGTAAGCAATGCTGCACCGGAGCAAGGTTCGGTTCAGGAAACGGCACCTGTTGCCAGTATTCAATCCTCCAGTACAGCGAAAGAGGTGTT
Source organism: Pragia fontium DSM 5563 = ATCC 49100 (assembly GCF_900112475.1). GTDB lineage: Bacteria > Pseudomonadota > Gammaproteobacteria > Enterobacterales > Enterobacteriaceae > Pragia > Pragia fontium. Next base: position 105,727 of record NZ_FOLW01000005.1, read on the forward strand.
AGAACCTCAGGTTAGCCTTAATCAGGCCACCGCTGAACAGCTTGCTGAGGTGATGCTCGGTATTGGGATTAAGAAAGCTCAAAATATTGTTAACTACCGTGAGCAGAATGGCCCGTTTGCCAGTCTGGAGCAGTTACAAGAGGTGCCGGGGATTGGTATAGCGACCGTAGAGCGTAATTTATCCCGCCTTAAGCTTTGAGATAGCATAACACTGATAATGAAAGCGTCAGGTTTAGCCATCTATAATCAAGGGAGATAAACGTATCTATTTACCGCCCCGTTAAGTAACGGGGCTCGCTGTTGCATCATTGGATATTAGTTGAGTTTCAGCTTAATTTTTAACTGTTGCAGGGTTTGCTGTTTATTTGCCAGATAAGTTTTCAGACCATTGGCTCTTAAATGGCAGGAAGGGCATTCACCACAGCCATCACCTTGAATACCGTTATAGCAGGTCAAGGTTTGATTGCGGATCAAATCCAGCTTGCCATAGTAGTCAGCTAACGCCCAGGTTTCGGCCTTGTCCAGCCACATCAGCGGCGTATCAAAACGGACCGGGTAATCCATACCTAAAGCAACAGCGTGGTTAAGCGCTTTAACGAACTCGTCTCGGCAATCAGGATAGCCGGAGAAATCGGTCTCACACACGCCAGTGATCACTGCTTCTGCTTTAATTTGATAGGCATAGATGGCTGCCAGCGTTAGGAACAGAATATTTCTACCAGGAACAAAGGTATTTGGAATGCCATCATCTGAGCTTTTCGGAACGGGAATATTATCCCGCGTCAGGCTGCTAATGGCTAATTCATTTAATAAACCCACATCCATCACTTTATGGGCGGCAACGTTAAGCTGTTTGGTTAAATTTCTGGCGACCTCTATCTCAGCCAGATGACGTTGACCGTAATCAAACGTGACACAATGCACTTCATCATATTGTGTTAACGCTTGAATCAGACAGGTTGTTGAGTCCTGACCGCCACTGAAAACCACAACTGCACGTTTCATATAAACTCCATATCCTTGCAACCAAAATAGCAGTAATACTTAATCGTTCGGCTAAGACATTCATAACCACTTACTTCTCACCATGATAAATCAGGGAATGCGTGTACAACCGATGGTTTCTTGATTACATTGTGTGAGTTAGCGGCTGTTAATAGGGTAATAGGCAAACTTTAGTACCGATAAACCCGTTTATCATAGTGACTGGCGGTCATTGATGCCATGTTTTATTATCAATGGTTCCAACGCAATGGATTATTTAAGCCGATGCAGAATTAAAAAGAGAACAATCACGTGAAAATTTTGGCTGATGAAAATATGCCTTATGCCCCGGCGCTGTTTGGGCAATTGGGCGATGTACGTTTGGTGGCTGGTCGTCAGCTAAATAGTGAATCACTGGTGGATGCTGATGCCTTGATGGTGCGTTCAGTCACTAAAGTCAATCAGGCGCTGCTTAGTGGCTCTCAGGTGCGTTTTGTTGGCTCAGCTACGGCAGGCACCGATCATGTTGATGAGGTTTGGTTAAAGCAGAACGGCATCGGATTTTCTGCCGCGCCGGGCTGTAATGCCATTGCGGTGGTGGAATACGTATTTTCTTCCCTGCTAATGCTGGCGGAACGGGATAGCTTCCGGCTTGCAGATAAAACTATCGGGATTATCGGGGTTGGCAATGTTGGTTCTCGATTGAATCATCGCCTGAAGGCGCTGGGTATTAAAACGCTATTGTGCGATCCCCCTCGCGCCAGAACCGATAACAGCGAAACATTTTGGCCGCTGGAAAAGCTGGTCAAAGAAGCGGATATATTAACCTTTCATACGCCGCTGTATAAAGATGGGATTGATAAAACCTTCCATATGGTTGATGAGGCGGTCTTGGCGGCACTGCCACCGGGGCGTATTTTGATCAATGCCTGTCGTGGTGCGGTTGTTGATAATATTGCTTTGATGAGAGCCTTAGAAAAAGGCAAGCGCCTCAGCACCATACTCGATGTATGGGAACCCGAACCCGATTTATTACTGCCCCTGCTGAAGATGGTGGATATTGGGACGCCACATATTGCTGGTTATACCCTGGAAGGCAAAGCGCGTGGCACTACTCAGATTTATCAGGCGTTCAGTGAGTTTCTCGGCCAACCCAAAAGCGTCGACCTAACCGGCTTATTACCTCAGGCCGAGTTCAATCATATAACCTTTAATGGTGAATTGGATGAACACAGGCTAAAACGATTAATCCATCTGGTGTATGATGTGCGTCGTGATGACGCCCCGTTAAGACGGGTTGCCGGTCAACGTGGTGAATTTGACCGTTTACGTAAAGAGTATGTTGAGCGCAGAGAGTGGTCCTCGCTAACCGTAGCGTGTGATAATGCAGACAGCGCTGCACTGCTACAGCAACTGGGTTTCAGCGCCAGGCTGGCCTAATACCAGACTCAGACGATCAAATAGCGTTTAAACATTTTTTCTCTGAATAACAGAGAGAGTTTGTTGGGAAACGCATAATGCAATTATTTCGGAGAATTCAGCATGACTGATGGTTGGCAAATTGCCGTGCTCGGTGCTACTGGCGCTGTGGGAGAGGCTCTGATTGAGCTATTACAAGAGCGTAATTTCCCGGTAGGAGAGCTTTATCTGTTAGCCAGTGAGCGTACTGCTGGTGAAACAGTTCGTTTTAATGGCAAAAGTATTATTGTACAGAATGCGGCTGAATTCGATTGGTCACAGGCTCAACTGGCATTTTTTGTGGGCGGCGCAGAAGCTGCAGCTCGCTATGCTGAAGAAGCGGCTAATAGCGGTTGTTTAGTGATTGATAACAGTGGATTATTTGCTCTGGAGCATGATGTGCCATTAGTGGTGCCGGGCGTGAACAATCATGCACTGGCAGAGTATCGTAATCGCAATATTATTGCAGTAGCGGATAGCTTAACCAGCCAACTGTTAACCGCGATTAAACCATTGTCCGAAGCGGCTGGTTTGTCACGTATTCAAGTTATCGCCATGTTGTCTGCTTCGGCTCATGGTAAAGCGGCGGTTGACGATCTGGCGGGACAAAGTGCGCGTTTACTGAACGGTTTACCGGTAGAAGAGGGATTTTTCCGTAAACAATTGGCGTTTAACCTATTACCGCTGTTGCCAGATTCAGAAGGCAGTGTGCGAGAAGAGCGCCGCATCGTGGATGAAACTCGTAAAGTATTACAGGATGACGGTCTGGCTATCTCTGTGTCCTGCATCCAGTCTCCGGTGTTCTACGGTAATGCGCAGGTGGTACATATGGAAGGTCTGCGTCCATTGTCCGCCGAAGAGGCGATGGGTGAACTGCTGAATGCCGATGATTTGCAAATCAGTGAAGCGGATGATTATCCTACCCAAGTAGGGGATGCGACCGGTAATCCACACTTGAGTATTGGCTGCTTACGCAATGACTATGGCATTCCTGAACAATTACAGTTCTGGTCTGTGGCGGATAATGTGCGTTTTGGTGGTGCTCTAATGGCGGTTAAAACAGCAGAAAGCCTGATTCAGGAGTACATGTACTAATGTCTGCCGTAGGCAAAACGAAGATTGCGCTCGGCATTGAATATGATGGCAGTGGTTATTACGGCTGGCAGCGTCAGCAAGAAGTCGCCAGTGTTCAGGGGCATTTGGAAAAAGCCTTAACGACGGTGGCTAATCAGCCCGTTAGCGTCTTTTGTGCCGGCAGGACGGATGCAGGTGTGCATGCGACCGGGCAAGTGGTGCATTTTGAAACCGATGTCATCAGAAAAGATGTCGCTTGGACGATGGGGGTAAATGCTAACTTACCCTCTAATATTGCGGTACGATGGATGAAAAGCGTTAATGAGGATTTTCATGCACGCTTCAGTGCAACGGCACGCCGTTACCGCTATATTATTTATAACCATCGTTTACGCCCAGCTATACTGAGTCACGGGGTAACGCATTTTCATTTACCGCTGGATGAGTCGCGTATGCACCGTGCCGGGCAATGTTTATTGGGTGAAAATGATTTTACTTCGTTTCGGGCTGTTCAATGTCAGTCGCGTACGCCATGGCGTAATGTAAAACATTTAAAGGTGACACGACAGGGTGCCTATGTCGTGGTAGATATTAAGGCTAATGCCTTTGTTCATCATATGGTTAGAAATATTGTTGGTAGTTTGCTGGAAATAGGTTGTGGCAACCAAAGTGAAGAATGGATGGCTGAGCTTTTGGCCGAAAAAGATCGCACTTTAGCTGCAGCAACGGCGAAAGCGGAAGGATTGTATTTGGTTGCGGTAGATTATCCGGATACCTTTCAATTACCTAAATCGCCTTTAGGGCCGCTTTTTTTAAACGATAATTTTTGTGGATGATTAACACCCTTTATGGAATATATTACTTACTTGATTGATTTTATTCTTCATATTGATGTGCATCTGGCTCAGATATTTGAAAATTACGGCCCATGGGTTTATGGCATTCTGTTTTTGATTTTATTTTGTGAAACCGGTTTAGTGGTTACGCCATTTTTACCCGGAGATTCATTGCTGTTTGTCGCAGGTGCATTATCCGCTTTACCGGGCAATGATATTAATGTGCATTTAATGGTAGGATTGATGATTGCTGCAGCTATTTTAGGTGATGCGGTAAACTACACCATCGGTAAATTATTTGGCGCCCAACTGTTTAAAAATCCGGACTCCAAAATATTTCGCCGCAGCTATTTGGTTAAAACCCACGAATTTTATGAGCGCCACGGTGGAAAAACCATCATTCTGGCGCGATTTGTACCGATTATCCGCACTTTTGCCCCTTTTGTTGCGGGTATGGGTGAGATGAGCTATCGTCGTTTCGCCGCATATAATATTATCGGTGGGGTGGTTTGGGTTGTGCTATTCACCTATGCAGGATATATTTTCGGGGATTTGCAAATTGTGCAGCAAAATTTAAAATTATTGATTGTTGCCATCATTATTATTTCCGTTATGCCTGGGGTAATTGAAGTTTTACGCCATCGGCGAGCTGCAGCAAAAAATAAAAAAATACAATAATTCAATCGATTATATTTTTTGCCAGAGAGAATAAAGGGGCCCTGACAAGTTTTAGTCCAATCTGTCAGGGTGATATGGTTTAATGGGCGGCGTATTTTGTGTCTGACATTGACAGTCATTATCACGGGAAGATATCCGTCTGAATAGCTGACCAACGCTATGCTTGGTTTAAACAGAAAGGTCATCAATGAGCTGGATTGAACGAATTTTAAGTAAAAGTAGCGCTCCAACGCGTAAAGCTAATATCCCTGAAGGGGTTTGGACCAAATGCGACAGCTGCGGACAAGTGCTTTATCGCGCTGAGTTGGATCGTAATTTAGACGTTTGCCCTAAATGCGATCATCACATGCGTATGGGTGCCCGCGTGCGCCTGCACAGTTTCCTGGACAAGGGGAGTGAAGTCGAGCTGGGTAGTGAGCTTGAACCGAAAGATCTGCTAAAGTTCAGAGATTCTAAAAAATACAAAGACCGTTTATCGGCTGCACAAAAAGAAACCAATGAAAAAGACGCCTTAGTCGTCATGAAGGGAACGCTGTACGGTATGCCAGTGGTTGTGGCATCGTTTGAGTTCTCATTTATGGGCGGTTCAATGGCATCCGTGGTTGGCGCTCGATTTGTTCGCGGCGTTGAGCAGGCATTAGAAGATAATTGTCCACTGGTTTGTTTTTCTGCCAGCGGCGGTGCCCGTATGCAAGAAGCGCTGTTTTCTTTGATGCAAATGGCGAAAACCAGTGCTGCACTGGCTAAAATGCAAGAACGCGGACTGCCTTACATCTCCGTGTTGACCGACCCAACGATGGGCGGCGTGTCAGCCAGTTTAGCGATGTTAGGTGATGTTAATGTGGCTGAACCTAAAGCATTAATTGGTTTTGCTGGTCCACGGGTTATTGAGCAGACCGTGCGTGAAAAGTTACCGCCGGGCTTCCAACGTAGTGAATTCCTGATTGAGAAAGGGGCGATTGATATGATTGTACGTCGTCCTGAAATGCGCCTACGTTTGGCGAGTCTGTTAGCCAAAATGACTAATCAGCCTCTGCCTGATGAAGGTGTTAATGAAGCCGAGGCTTCAGTATCTGTATCAGATACTGAAAAGTAAGCCGTATTGGTTACTTCATTAATTATAAACGAACAACCCGGCCATGATTATCTGGTCGGGTTGCACAAGAGTGAAACCGTAGCTAAGTGAACGGGAATCATGAAAGATCTAGATATACCTCAAGCCACGTCGCCTCTTGCCTCGTGGCTTTATTATCTTGAGCATCTGCATAATCAGGCTATCGAACTAGGCCTGGAACGTGTTCGTTCTGTTGCAGAGCGCCTCGACCTGCTTAAACCCGCGCCTTATGTCTTCACCGTTGCCGGTACTAATGGCAAGGGTACCACTTGCCGCACTCTGGAAACGATTCTTATGGCAGCAGGGTTTCGCGTGGGTGTTTACAGTTCCCCGCACCTGATTCGCTATACTGAAAGAGCAAGAATACAGGGGCAAGAACTACCTGAGAGTGCGCATACCCAAGCCTTTGCTTTGATTGAGCAGGGAAGAGGGGAGACGTCTTTAACCTATTTTGAATTTAGTACTCTGTCTGCCCTTCAACTGTTTAAACAATCCAATTTGGATGTGGTGATTTTAGAGGTTGGCTTAGGTGGGCGTCTGGATGCCACCAACATTGTGGATTCAGATGTGGCTGTAGTGACCAGTATTGCGCTGGATCATACCGACTGGTTAGGCTTCGACCGTGAGAGTATTGGCCGTGAGAAGGCTGGCGTTTTCCGTGCAGATAAACCTGCGGTAGTGGGTGAACCTGATATGCCGCAAAGCATTGCTGATGTTGCTGCTGAACTTGGTTCTCCGCTGTATCGTCGTGGATATGACTGGTGCTTTGAACTGGAAGCGTCGGGCGAGAGCTGGTGCTGGCAGGCTGCTGAGGAAAAACTTGCAGGCTTACCGATACCAAACGTTCCTCTGCCTAATGCGGCGACAGCGCTATCAGCATTGCATTATTCATCTTTGAAAGTGAGTCATGAGGCCATCCGTCAAGGGTTGATGCAGGCTGCCTTACCGGGACGTTTTCAGGTTATTGGACAATCACCGTTGAGGATATTAGACGTTGCCCATAATCCTCATGCCGCTGGCTATTTAGCCCAGCGTCTTGCGGCACTGCCGCATCGTGATGGAAAAGTCTATGCTGTAGTGGGAATGTTGTCAGATAAAGATATAGAAGGCACGCTGGCGTTGCTTAAGCCACAGGTAGATATCTGGTACTGCGCGCCTCTAGAAGGACCTCGTGGCGCTAACGCAGAGCAACTGGCTCAATATTTACCGCAATCAAGCGTGTTTACTGATGTTAAACAGGCCTGGCAACAGGCGCTACAGGATGCCGGTAGTCAGGACATGATTATCGTCTGTGGTTCTTTCCATACCGTTGCACATGTGATGGAAATACTGGCGTCAAGTACAGGAGAACAGGATGGCTAGTCAATTTCAAAACCGATTGGTAGGGGCCGTCATTATTGTTGCTATTGGTGTCATCGTACTTCCCAGTTTGTTTGATGGTAAGAAGAAACACTATGAAGAAGAGTTTGCGGCAATACCGTTGGTACCAAAAGAAGGTGACGATCGGAATACCGAAATTTTACCTTCGGTAAACCATAATTTGCCGCCGGTTAATCCTGGTGCAACGGCGACAGTGGGCAACGGTCAAGTCGTTGATAATGCGAACACCGGGATAGCCCCACCGCCGCTGGCTTCGACTACCGCTGGTAATACAGCGGTAAATGCTCAGCCGGAAACGCTACCCCAGGTCACTCAAACTAAGCCCCCAGAGAGTAAACCTGAACCCAAACCTGTTGTACCGAAGCCAACTGAGCAAAAGCCCGTTGCCAATAATAAACCGGTAGAGTCGGAAAAACCGAAAGAGAAACCTCCGGTAGGTCAGGCCTATATTGTTCAGCTTGGTGCCCTAAAGAATGCGGACAAAGTTAATGAGTTGGTCGCAACGCTTCGTTTGTCAGGCCATCGGGTTTATACGATCCCAGCAACGCCGGTGCAGGGGAAAATTACCCGGTTGGTAGTAGGTCCGGATCCATCAAAGCAAAAGCTTGAGGCTGCATTGCCTGAACTTAAACGCTTGACGGGTTTGAGTGGACAGGTTAAAGCATATAGTGCCGTACGATAACGTTTGCGTAATGATAAAATCGATACGCAAACGTTTTCTTTTTCTGTTAGAATGCGCTGAAAATCAGATGGCGTAGTTTTTATATAGGCTGATTTTATGAAGTTTCACAATATAAATGCATGGATGTACGTATGTTGAATTGGGTTGACTATGTCATTATTGGTGTTATTGGCTTTTCAGTACTGGTCAGCCTGATTCGCGGATTTGTTCGCGAGGCTTTGTCGTTAGTGACTTGGGTAGCAGCGTTCTTTGTTGCCAGTCAGTTTTACCCATATCTAACGGTTTACTTTACCCAGTTTCAGGATGAACTGGTACGTAATGGAATCGCTATTGCCGCGCTATTTATTGCGACGCTGATTGTGGGCGCTATTGTTAACTATGTGATCGGATCGCTGGTAAAACATACTGGCCTTTCAGGTACTGACCGCGTTTTAGGCATCTGTTTTGGTGCATTGCGTGGCGCCCTGATTGTGGCAGCACTACTGTTTTTCCTAGACTCGTTTACATCGTTCTCACATAGTTCAGACTGGGCTCAATCCCAGCTAATCCCGCAGTTTAGCCATATTATCAAGTGGTTCTTTGACTACTTGCAGAGTTCGTCGAGTTTCTTGCCGCACACTATGTAATAGCATGATTGTTAGATGGGCGTGCGGTGATACTGATGAGGAAAAGACAACATGTGCGGTATTGTCGGTATTGTTGGTTTTACGCCCGTTAACCAATCCATCTATGATGCGCTTACAGTGCTTCAGCACCGTGGGCAAGATGCAGCAGGGATTGTAACGATAGATGCAAATAATAGTTTTCGTTTAAGAAAGGCCAACGGACTGGTAAAAGATGTGTTCGAAATGCGGCATATGCAGCGTTTGCAAGGCAATATGGGCATCGGCCACGTTCGCTATCCTACTGCTGGAGGCTCCAGCGCTTCTGAAGCGCAGCCATTCTACGTTAACTCCCCTTACGGTATCTCTCTGGCCCATAATGGTAATCTGACCAATACCCATGAATTGAAACAGAAGATGTTTGAAGTGGCTCGTCGCCATATCAATACCACTTCTGATTCTGAAGTATTGCTGAATATTCTGGCCAGTGAACTGGATAACTTTCGCCATTACCCCTTAACGGCGGAAGATATTTTTACCTCAGTGCGTAATACTCATAAGATGATTCGTGGCGCGTATGCTTGTGTGGCGATGATTATTGGTCACGGTATGCTGGCATTTCGCGATCCTAATGGCATTCGTCCGCTAGTTATTGGTAAACGTAAGCTAGAGGATAACCGTGTTGAGTATATGGTGGCATCAGAAAGCGTCGCGTTAGATACATTGGGCTTTGAGTTCCTTCGCGATGTCGAGCCGGGAGAGGCTATCTACGTCACTGAGCAAGGGCAATTGTTTACTCAACAATGTGCCGACAATCCTGAAAGCCACCCTTGTCTGTTTGAGTACGTTTATTTTGCTCGACCGGATTCATTTATCGATAAAATTTCGGTATACAGCGCTCGTGTGCGTATGGGGAAAACGCTGGGAGAGAAAATTGCCCGTGAATGGGACGATTTAGATATCGATGTGGTGATTCCTATCCCAGAAACATCGTGTGATATTGCGCTGGAGATTGCGCGTATTCTTGATAAACCTTATCGTCAGGGCTTTGTGAAGAATCGCTATGTTGGTCGTACTTTTATTATGCCCGGCCAACAGGCGCGTAAACAGTCAGTTCGCCGTAAATTGAATGCCAATCGTGCAGAGTTCCGTGATAAGAATGTCCTGCTGGTGGATGATTCCATTGTGCGCGGTACCACATCTGAACAGATTGTTGAAATGGCAAGAGAAGCGGGGGCGAAGAAGGTTTATCTGGCTTCGGCTGCGCCAGAAGTGCGTTTTCCTAACGTTTACGGTATTGATATGCCAAGCGCTAATGAACTGATTGCACATGGTCGGGAAGTGGCGGAGATTAATGCGATTATCGGTGCTGATGCGTTGATTTTCCAAGATCTTGATGATTTGATCGAGGCAGTTCGCGATGATAACCACGATATTGAGCAGTTTGAGTGTTCAGTATTTGACGGTATCTATGTGACAAAAGATATCGATCAGAATTATCTCGATTATCTTGATACATTGCGTAGCGACGATACTAAAGTGGATACCGAACAGCACAATGCTGAAAATCTGGAGTTGTATAACGAAGGGTAAATCGTTCTCTGCTAAACTGTGCCGGGGTGAATGATTCAGTCCGGCATTTTTATTGCTGTTTGATTATGATTGATTAACCTTAATGATTGCGGCACAGTCTTCCATTATCAGCGAATGCAAAAGAGTCTTTATCATGAAACGTTTAATTATCGGCATTTCTGGTGCCAGCGGTGCGATTTATGGCATTCGTTTATTGCAGATACTGCAAAATTGCCCGGAGGTTGAAACTCATTTGATCGTGAGTAATGCCGCGCGCCAAACGCTGGCGTTGGAAACGGATTTCAGCCTGAAGGATGTCACATCGTTGGCTTCGGTGGTGCATGATGTTCGTGATATTGCTGCATCCGTTTCATCTGGCTCGTTCCGCTGTCATGGAATGGTTATTTTACCGTGTTCAATGAAAACCCTGTCGGCCATTGTTAACAGTTATACCGATGACCTATTAAGCCGAGCGGCTGACGTAGCGTTGAAAGAGAGAAAACCGCTGGTATTGTGCGTGAGAGAAACCCCGCTACACCTTGGACACCTGCGCTTAATGACTCAGGCCGCCGAGCTGGGGGCGGTGATTATGCCTCCGGTACCGGCTTTCTATCATCGCCCTGAAAGCATCATGGATATTGTTGATCAGACGATTAACCGGGTGTTAGATCAGTTTGATATTCAGTTGGAGCAGGACCTGTTTAAACGCTGGCAGGGTAAGTCTTGATGGTTAATCAAGAAATTAAATGTGTTGCGTGATTAAAAAGGGCAGATCCCAGCTTTCACTGGGATAACGATATCAGTGCTATAGGTAGACCTGAATGGATAAGCTGAGCCATTATGCCCGCCACTTCCGCCACTTCCGCCACTTCCGCCACTCTCATTATTCCCATAGCTTCCAGTCATTCCGGCGAAAGCCGGAATCTGGGTTTTAGCCTAATAGCAGCGGGTAGTCTAAGGACAGATCCCAGCTTTCGCTCTGAGGAATTCCCAGAAAAATAAACATGAATTCTTAACTATGATTTATATTGTCATTCCCGCATTTATACCGTCATCCCTGCGAAAGCGGGGACCTCGTTCTTAAGCCAAGCGTTGTCGTTAAGCTAAAACATTAGATGATTCGCTGCGCTCCCCTTCGGGCCATTCGCTATGCGAATGTTTGCTACGCCTGCGGCTACGCGTTCCGGTTTTCACCGGAACGACGAAGGGGGGAATGCGAGCATATTCTGAATGAGTCACTAATAAGTGGAATAAATCGCTCACAAAATACCCACTTTAATCCTTTGAATCCCCAAAGAAAAAATTTCTGGGGATTCATCAGAGCTTTCGCTGGGATGACAATATGAGTACTGTGGGGAGACTTGAATGGATAAGCTGAGTCATTATCGCCCGCCACTTTCGCTACTCTCATTACTCCCATCACCCCTGTCATTCCGGCGAAAGCCGGAATCTGGGTTTTAGCTTAATAGCAACGGATAGCCTAAGAGCAAATCCCAGCTTTCACCGGGATGACGAAATGAACACCGACCTTGCTTTACTTATTCTGGAAAAGATTCTCAAACGCCTTATCCAGCTCCGTAAATTCAAAACGATAGCCCGCATTCTCCAGACGTTTCGGCAGCGCTCGCTGACCAGTAAGCACCAAAACAGCCGATTCCCCCATCAGAAGACGAATTACAAATGCAGGGGTACGGAAGAAGTGGGGTCGGTCGATAGCCGATGTGAGTAGATCGGTGAATAGCTCATTATGTACCGGATAAGGTGAAACCATATTAAATGGGCCTTCAAGACCGGGAGTGGTGAGCAAAAATATGATGGCACCCACCATGTCGTTAATATGAATCCACGGCATATACTGCAAACCTGAACCCAGAGGGCCACCTAAGCCAATTTTAAAAATGGGTAGCATTTTGGCTAATGCTCCCCCTTCAGTAGAGAGCACAATACCGGTACGTATCAGACAGACCCGGGTGCGCGGGCTTTTGGCCAGCAAGGCTTCCTCTTCCCAACGTTGGCATAGGGTATGGGTAAACTCAGGGTGGGGGCTGTCATCTTCGGTTACTACGCTTTGCCCCTGATTACCGTAATAGCCTACCGCAGAGCCAGAAATAAACACCGATGGTGGATTTTCACTTTGGGTAATTAATTTGCTGAGTTGAGCGGTCAACTGCCAACGACTGTTACACAGGCGTGTTTTTTGTGCACTGGTCCAGCGTTTATCGGCAATAGGCTCACCAGCAAGGTTAATGACGGCATCAAATCCATCCAGTGAATTTAGAGTATCCAGCGAATCCAGATAATTAACGCTATCATCAAAAAGGGTGTGAGCATGCAGCGGATTACGGCTGAGGACAGTAATGCGATGAGACTGCAATAGCAGGTTTTTCGTCAGATGGCGACCAATGAGTCCTGTGGCACCTGTGATCAGTATATGCATGAGGGAACTCCTAAAGCAGTCATAAGCAATGAAACCGTCTTGTCTGTATTGATAATAATAGCGGATAGTTAGCGTAAAATACTCCTTTTGCTCACAACTTTATTTTTTAACCTGATCATTGCTCGTTAATCTGTATTTTTGTGCAATGATGATCGATCGCTGCTGATTAAGGTAATGGTGCTTTTGGCCGCGAATTGAGGGGGGGGACCTCATTTTGGCGCTGTTCATGCCATAAACGTCTGAGACAAACCGATTCGCTTAGTTTCTCCTTAATGCCATTATGTATATTATGACGAGATAAGATGATTTTTATGCAGTAGAATGCGCTGACTTAGGTCCTTTTTATCAAGCGATTAATCATAAAATATTAACCCAAATTCACTTCATACTTGGGGTCATGACCAATGAAACTGATGTTTGCTTCTGATTTACATGGTTCTTTATCTGCTACTCATCAGGTATTAGAGCGGTTTGAGCATTCAGGTGCCGGCTGGTTAATTTTATTGGGGGATTTGCTTTATCACGGGCCACGTAACCCATTGCCGGATAGCTATAATCCGGCAGAAGTGGCACTGCAACTTAATCGGTTTGCTGATAGAATTGTTGCGGTTCGTGGGAATTGTGATAGTGAAGTTGACCAAATGCTATTAAACTTCCCTATAGAGGCAACATGGCAACAGGTATTGCTCAACGAGCGGCGCTTGTTTTTGACCCATGGCCATCACTATTACCCTGATAAACTTCCTCCGCTACGTGCCGGGGATGTTTTTGTTTATGGGCATACACATATCCCGCAGGCCGAAAAGCGGCAGGATGTTTATCTATTTAATCCGGGGTCTGCCAGTTTACCGAAAGGTGGATACCCAGCAAGTTTTGGTATGTTGAGGGATGGGGAACTGCAAGTGTTGAGTTTGCAGCACGCGGAACCCATTGTTCAGGCATCGTTATAAAAAGGCTTTCATAGATGGAAGAACAAAACCAGACCGAACAGGTTGAGTGGGTCGATGTTGTTGATGAAAACAATAACGTGATGGCTCAAGTTACCCGTATGCAAATGAGAGAGAAAAACTTGCGCCACAGAGCCACCTATATTGTGGTTCATAATGGTATGGGAAGAATTTTGGTTCAGCGTCGTACTGATATAAAAGACTTCTATCCGGGATGGCTGGATGCGACTGCAGGCGGAGTGGTACAGCAGGGTGAAGATATGCTGGCATCGGCTCGTCGTGAAGCAGAAGAAGAGCTGGGGATTGCGGATGTTCCTTTTGCCGACCATGGCACTTTTTATTACGAATCAGATAGCTGTATGGTTTGGGGATCGTTATTTAGCTGTGTGTCACACGGCCCGTTTGCCTTACAGGAAGAAGAGATTGAAAGCGTACACTGGTTGACGCTGGAAGATATTCAGAGCCGAGCTGATGAATTTACGCCGGATTCGCTAAAAGCGCTGAATCTCTGGTTGACCCGAAATCCTGTACAACAGATGGAGCAGGAACAGGTCGAATCACAGTAAATTAATCAGGCTAACGTTCTATTCGGTCATAAAAAATGCCGGGCTCTTTATCAGAGCCCGGCATTTTTATGCCTGCAATAGCAGATTAGTTCTGGTTCTGTGCAGCCTGAATAGCCGTCAGTGCGATGGTATACACGATATCGTCAACCAGTGCACCGCGAGATAAGTCGTTCACTGGCTTGCGCATACCTTGTAACATCGGACCGATAGAAACCAAATCAGCAGAACGCTGAACGGCTTTATAAGTGGTGTTACCGGTGTTCAGGTCAGGGAAGATAAATACGGTCGCTTTACCGGCAACTGGAGAATTAGGTGCCTTAGAGCGGGCAACATCTTCCATAATGGCGGCGTCATACTGTAACGGACCATCAATCACCAGGTCAGGACGTTTTTCCTGAGCCAGACGGGTTGCTTCACGGACTTTATCAACATCACTACCGGTACCGGAGTTGCCGGTAGAGTAGGAGATCATGGCGACGCGAGGATCAACACCAAAAGCAGCGGCGGAGTCAGCGGACTGAATAGCAATTTCAGCCAGTTGCTCTGCGGTTGGATCTGGATTAATCGCACAGTCACCGTAAACCAGAACCTGTTCAGGTAGCAGCATGAAGAAGATAGAAGAAACTAGTGAGCTTCCCGGTGCTGTTTTAATTAACTGTAGCGGTGGGCGGATGGTGTTAGCGGTGGTATGAACAGCACCGGAAACCAGACCGTCAACTTCGCTCTGTTCCAGCATTAGAGTGCCCAGAACCACGTTATCTTGCAGTTGCTCACGGGCAACTACCTCGGTCATCCCTTTACTCTTACGCAGTTCCACTAAACGAGGAACATAACGCTCGCGGACTTCTGCCGGATCAACGATTTCTACGCCTTTACCCAGCTCAACGCCTTGCGCTTCAGCAACGCGCTTAACTTCTTCCGGATTACCCAATAGGATACATTGCGCAATACCACGCTCTGCACAGATAGCTGCAGCTTTGATGGTACGCGGCTCATCACCTTCAGGTAAAACGACGCGTTTACCGGCTTTACGTGCCAGCTCTGTGAGCTGATAACGGAAGGCAGGAGGAGACATGCGGCGGGAACCTTCAGAGTTAGCCGTCAGCGTATCAATCCACTCGCTATTGATGTGGCTGGCAATATAATCCTGTGATAATTCAATACGCTCATGGTCATCTGCTGGTGCTTCCAGACTGAAGCTTTGCAGTGACAGAGAGGTCTGCCAAGTATTGGTGTTCACCATAAATACCGGTAGGCCAGTTTCAAACGCTTGTTCACATAGTTTGTGTATGCGTTCGTCAATTTCATAGTCGCCGGTTAACAGAATCGCACCGATCTCTACGCCGTTCATTGCAGCTAAGCAAGCTGAAACCAGAACGTCAGGGCGATCGGCAGAGGTTACTAACAGTGAACCTGGACGGAAGTGCATCAGCATATTTGGAATGCTACGAGCACAGAAAGTGACGCTCTTGATACGACGAGTACGAATTTGACCTTCGTTAATGATACGAGCTTTAAGGTGATGAGCCATATCAATAGCACGGGTAGCAATCAGATCCAGATTCCACGGGATGCAGCCTAAAATTGGCAGCGTAGAATTAGTAAATAATTGTGCCGTATCTACAACGGTGATCGGCTGTTTAGCCGATGAATCGTCAAACATTTCTGACAGGTCAGGGCGAGTACGGCCTTGTTCATCAACCGGAGCATTCAGTTTATTGATAATAACGCCGGTAATGTTTTCGTTTTTATTGCCGCCGAAGTTGGAACGGGCTAATTCAATGCGTTCTTTTAACTGCGCCGGAGAATCATTACCTAATGCCATAACGAACACAATTTCTGCGCCCAGCGTTTTAGCAATTTCATAGTTTAGTGCATTAGCAAACTGGTGCTGGTGAGTGGGCACTAAACCTTCAATAAGTATCACTTCAGAATTTTTGGCACATTCCTGGTAACGTTCAACAATCGTTTCCATCAGGACGTCTTGTTTATTGCTACCCAGCAGGCTTTCCACCTGACTCATGCTTAACGGCTGTGCGGTAACCGCATTCGAATTGGCACGAAGAATTGTAGTGGTTTGGTCTGGCACATCAGAACCAGAACGGGATTGGGCTACTGGCTTAAAGACGCCTAAACGGACACCTTTGCGCTCCATAGCGCGAACGACACCTAGGCTAACACTGGTCAGCCCGACGCTGGTGCCGGTAGGGATTAACATAATGGTACGAGACACGACTAAACCTCTTTTAGGTTATGCTTTCGTCAAAACAACACCGCCAGCATGAGCTGACGGTGTTATTGTTTTTACGCTGTAAGACGGGAGGCGTCTTGAGCGATAACTAATTCTTCGTTAGTTGGAATGATTAATGCAGCACGGGTACCGTCTTTAGCAATGTTACCTGATTTGCCAAAACGGGCAGCCAAGTTACGGTCATGGTCAATATCAAAGCCTAACAGGGCTAATTTACCTAAGGCTAATTCGCGAACCATTGCCGCATTTTCGCCAATACCACCGGTAAAGATAACGGCATCCAGACGACCATCCATCAATGCGCAGTAAGCACCGATATATTTAGCTAAACGATGGCAGAATACGTCCATAGCACGCTTAGCGTCTTCTTTGTCTGCATAGTTATCTTCAACATAACGACAGTCGCTGGTTACTTCGGTCAGGCCTTGTAAACCAGATTCTTTGTTCAGCATGGTGTTGATCTGTTCCATGCTCATTCCCATTACATCGTATAAATGGAAAATGATCGCTGGATCGATATCACCGCTGCGAGTACCCATGACCAAACCTTCCAGCGGAGTCAGACCCATAGAAGTATCAACACATTCACCGTTACGGATAGCGGAAACTGAACCACCGTTACCTAAGTGACAGGTAATCACGTTCAATTCTTCTACCGGCTTGTTCAGCATTTTGGCTGCTTCACGGCTAACGTAGTAGTGGCTGGTACCGTGGAAGCCATAGCGACGGATACCGTGCTCTTTGTACAGGCTATACGGTAGAGCATACAGATAAGATTCTGCAGGCATTGTTTGATGGAAGGCAGTGTCAAAAACGGCCACGTTTTTATTTTTAAGGGCAGGGAACGCTTTGAATGCTTCTTCAATACCGATTAAACCAGCCGGATTATGCAGAGGCGCAAATGGCGCAGCAGCCTGGATACCTTTCAACACATCCGCGTTGATAACGGCTGATTGAGTGAACTGCTCTCCGCCGTGTACGATACGGTGGCCAATAGCCGTCAGGTTGTTTGACAGTTCCGGTTTTTGAGCCAGAATAGTATTAACAATGAAATTCAGAGCTTCGCTGTGTGCCGCACCAGCTCCAAGGGCTTCTTCGTGTTTACCGCCGTCCATTTTCCATTTAATACGGGCTTCTGGAAGGTTAAAACACTCGGCTAAACCAGAAAGGTGTTCTTCGCCATTGGCAGCATCAATGATGGCAAATTTCAGAGAAGAACTACCACAGTTAAGAACCAGAACCAGCTTACTCGACATAAGAAGTACCTATTTTATTCGTGATTGGGAAAACAAAAGTAGGGCAAGCGTAGCATCACAATTATGGGCGAACCCTAAAAGCGATCGTTTGCTGCGTACCCGCGTATTGATCTTTATTATTGTACACAATTGCCTGAAGACAGGTTATTGGTAATTATTTATCCACAATAATTCGTAATCATAATACATGGCCGAAAGGCCGCTGCTAGGATAATGCCTGCCAGTGTAAAAGCAAAACTGAAATGCAAAAAAAATTGATATTTATTAAACTACATCAAGTTTTTTATGCAAATGTTTTAAAATTTACGAAATTATTTGAAAGTGCATTATAATCCGGATGGCGACATAATGTACATATTAGCGCGTTCTGAAATCAAAGGCGGCAAACAAAATGTTACGTTCATCAGGTCCTATTCGTTGGGTGCAGATATTTCAACGTGGGCAAACCTACATGAAGACATGGCCGAATGAAAAACGTTTGGCGGTAGTCTTTCCCGAAAACCGCATTACGACTGCAACGCGGTTTGGGGTACGTTTTATGCCACCCATCGCCATCTTTACTTTAGCATGGCAGATTGCAATGAATGGCCAACTTGGGCCAGCAATAGCCGCAGCTATTTTTGCCTGTAGCCTACCGATGCAAGGACTATGGTGGTTGGGGAAACGATCCGTTTCCACTTTGCCACCAACGTTAAAGCAATGGTTTCATGAATTATGTGACAAACTGAATGAGGCGGGGCAGGAAATCGCACCGTTGGAGCAGGAACCTACCTATCAGCATTTGGCTGAACTACTAAACCACGCCTTTAAGCAGTTGGATAAAACCTTTCTGGATGAGCTTTAGTTTGACAGCTTAGAACAGTTGAAAACATCCTCGTCATTCCGGTGAAAACCGGAATCTGGTTTTTAGCTTAATGGCAGCATTTGGCTTAAGAGCGAGATCCTGGCTTTTGCCAGGATGACGATGTGAGTGCTGTGGATAGACTTGAGTTGCTCAACTGAACCATAATTCCTGTCATCGTTGTCATTACCGTAATCACAGTTATTCACACCATCCTCATCATTCCGGTGAAAACCGGAATCTGGTTTTTAGCTTAATGGCTGCATTTGGCTTAAGGGCGAGATCCTGGCTTTCGCCAGGATGACGATGTGAGTGCTGTGGATAGACTTGAATTGATCAACTGAACCATAATTCCTGCCATCGTTGCCATCGTTGCCATCGTTGTTATCACTGTAATCACAGTCATTCACACCATCCTCGTCATTCCGGTGAAAACCGGAATCTGGTTTTTAGCTTAATGGCAGCGTTTGGTTTAAGGGCGAGCTTCTGGCTTTCGCCGGAATGACGATGTGAGTGCTGTGAATTACTTTAATCAATAAATTAACGATACGTTCACTTATCCTGATACCCATTCACCTCTATTTTCTGCTTATTTATCACCGATAGACTAAACAAAAAATTACACTGAATGTGTATCACTCTGTTGCGCAATATGACATTCTCTAGGCATTAGTGATGGTGTTTTTATTCACACACAGATTTATTTTTTATTTTTGAATCTTAGGAGTTGTTATCGTGGAAATGACTAATGCCCAACGGCTAATCCTCTCAAACCAATATAAAATGATGACCATGATGGATCCTGAAAACGCCGAGCGCTATCGTCGTTTACAGACCATTATCGAGCGGGGTTTTGGTTTGCAGATGAAGGAACTGGAGCGAGAGTTCGGTGAACTGAATGAAGACACCTGCCGTACTATTATTAATATTATGGAAATGCATCATGCGCTAGGCGTTTCCTTTGAAAACCTGCGCGACCATCTGAAAGATAAAGCGGAAATTGATGAACGCCGTATCGCATTTCTCGGTTTTGATGCCGCCACAGAAGCACGCTACTTAAGCTATGTTCGCTTCCTGGTCAATACCGAAGGTCGTTATACTCACTTTGACTCCGGCACCCACGGTTTTAACGCACAGACTAAAATGTGGGATAAATATCAGCGCATGTTGGCAATCTGGCAATCCTGTCCGCGCCAGTACCATTTGTGCGCTATCGAGATTTCACAAATCATTAATGCCTAATAGATTTCGATACCCTATCGGTTTAAACCGATAGGGTATCGAGTGTAATGATATTTATTGATGGGAATAGCGAATTGAAAGGTAAAGGTTTTCTGTTTGATCTGGATGGTACGTTGGTCAGTTCTCTGGCGGTTGTTGAGCGGGCGTGGCTGGGATTGGCGCAACGTCTAAACGCCGATCCTCAGGAAGTACTGGATTTTATCCACGGTAAACAGGCTATCACTTCCCTACGCCACTTTATGAAAGGGCGCAGTGATGAAGAGATTAAGCATGAGTTTGACCGATTGGAACAAATCGAAGCCTCTGATACCGAGGGGATTGTGGCGTTACCGGGTGCGATAGAGTTGCTTAATCAGTTGGATACATTAAGTATTCCATGGGCTATTGTGACATCCGGTACGGTGCCGATTGCTCATGCTCGATGTAAAGCGGCGGGTATTCCATTTCCTGAGGTGTTTATTACCGCTGAATTAGTGGCGCGTGGTAAACCGGAGCCGGATGCTTATTTACTCGGCGCGCAACGTTTAGGATTAGAGCCTGCTCACTGTATCGCCGTGGAAGATGCGGCGGCAGGTCTGGCCTCCGGTTTGGCGGCAGGTTGCCAAGTGATTGCAGTTAACGTACCGGCGAATACGCCAGAGCTGGCACGAGTGGATAAGGTATTGGATTCACTTGAGCAGATTACGCTAGATTATGCTGATAACATTGTCAGAATCCAATTTCGCTAGTCCAATGCGTTATTAGCCGCATAAATCTAAAAAAGCTCCATATTAAGGAGCTTTTTTTATCGCCTTGAAAATAGAATTTATCTGTAACTTCATTATGATGGTTGAAGATTTTTCTTTTCATTGAAATTCATCTCACAACGTATTTTATTTTAATTTTTTAAGTTAAATCGCATATTTTTTCACTTTAATGGTTAAAAATAGGTTAACTTTGTCATTCATAATAAAAAACGGCATTGAACCGGGTATTTTATATAACTTGAATTCTAATAATATATTGATGTGGAGCAGTATGTTTAGCTAAACAGTAGGGAGCAACCGTGATTGATCGATTACTAACCATGATGGGTACCTTAGCCGATAGCCAGCTTTTCTGGGTGGTATGCTTCCTGTTTGTCGCAATCATTTTGTTTGTTTCCAATAAAGTCCGAATGGACGTTGTCGCGCTATTGCTGATCACTGTTTTTGTCACCAGCGGTATTCTTACTCTTCCTGAAGCTATTTCCGGCTTCAGCGATCCTAACGTTATTCTGATTGCCTTACTTTTTGTTATCGGCGAGGGGCTGGTACGTACCGGTATTGCTTATCAGGTTGGAGACTGGTTGGTGCGAGTCGCGGGCAGCAGCGAAACTAAGTTGTTGGTGCTGCTTATGCTGGCCGTTGCTGGTTTGGGGTCGGTGATGAGCTCAACCGGCGTAGTGGCCATTTTTATTCCCGTTGTGATGAGTGTTTCTTCTCGTATGGAACGGCCACCGGGTCGTTTAATGATGCCACTGGCTTTTGCTGGCCTTATCAGCGGTATGATGACGCTGGTAGCAACGCCGCCAAACCTGGTGGTTAACAGTGAATTGGAACGCTATGGTGCCGGACAATTCAGTTTCTTCAGCTTTACGCCCATTGGCATTTTGATTTTGTTGTTTGGTATTGGCTATATGCTGCTGGTGCGGCGTTGGTTGGTGAAGCCGGTGGATCAGACCAGCCCTAAATCTCGCTCTCGTCGTACCATGCGCGATCTGATTCATGATTATAAACTCAGCGGCCGCGCTCGTCGGTTGTCAATTCGTCCGGGTTCTCCGCTGATTGGGCGCTCGTTGGATGAACTACATCTACGCTCGCGCTACAGTGCCAACGTTATTGGTATTGAACGTTGGCGTAAATTTCGTCGGGTGATGATTAGCGCCTTTGCCGCCACTGAACTGCGGGTACATGATATTTTGCTGGTGGATATTCACGGTCCGGAAGTTGACGTACGCCATTTTTGTACCGAAGAGCTGCTTGAGCCGATGATTTTGCGCGGTGAGTATTTTTCTGAACAGGCGCGTGAAGTGGGTATGGCTGAGGTGTCTCTCATTCCGGATTCTGAATATATTGGCAAGACCTTGCGCCAGATGACGTTTCGTACCCGCTATAATTTGAACGTTATCGGTATACGTCGCAATGGCAAATTGATTGAAAACAGCCAAATAGATGAAGAGCTGAAGGTTGGCGATATGATGTTGGTTATTGGTGACTGGCGTCAGATTCGTCAATTACAAACCAATACTCGCGATTTTTTGGTGATGAATTTACCTGCCGAAGTCGACGAGGTCGCGCCAGCTACCAGTCAGGCTCCTCATGCGCTGCTTTGCTTGATTTTAATGATTTTCCTGATGGTGACCGATATTGTGCCAAACGTGATTGCCGCACTGTTGGCCTGTTTGCTGATGGGAAAATTCCGCTGTATTGATATGGAAGGGGCATATAAATCCATTCACTGGCCAACTTTGATACTGATTGTCGGTATGTTGCCGTTTGCTCAGGCCCTGCAAAAAACCGGCGGTATTGATTTAGTGGTACAGGGTTTGATGGATACCGTCGGGGATATGGGGCCGAGGGTGGTTTTACTTAGCCTGTTTGTTCTGTGTGCTGTGATTGGTTTGTTTATATCCAATACCGCAACGGCAGTATTGATGGCACCGATTGCGATCGGTGCTGCTAACCAAATGGGTGTTTCAGCCTTACCTTTTGCGATGGTGGTGGCGGTTGCTGCATCGGCAGCTTTTATGACGCCTGTTTCTTCACCGGTGAATACCATGGTATTGGGGCCGGGGGGATATAAATTTAGCGATTTTATCCGTATTGGCGTACCGTTTACGCTATTGGTGATGGTGATTAGCGTGGTCATTATTCCGTTACTGTTCCCGTTCTGATACATATTTCAGTCATCATTCGTTCATAAAACTGACATTTACGCTGAGTAATCTTGCTTCTGAAAATGAAAACATCAGGAGAAACAGGATGAAGGCAAGTTGGTTTATTCCCATGACTTTGGCATTGGTACCGGTTTTAGTTCCCGTTACGGCGTCTGCCGTGAATATCTATCCTATCGATCGCGCAACGATGCTAACCGGTGGAAAATTTGATTTTAAAGTTGAGTTTGAGCAGGAAGTTAACCCCGAAAAGGTTAGCGTAAAAATCAACGGAAAGGATTACCAGCAGGTCTGGGGCAAGAAGAGTGAATTTATTAAAAATGAAGACGGTGCTAAAGCCTCTTCATTGGTAGTGAAAAACGTCGATTTAACGTCACCGGGTGCTTATAAAGTGGAGGTTTCTGCCGGTGATGAAAAAGGCAGCGTAAGCTGGAATATCTATCAAACCCCAGCAAAACGCCAGGCTAAAAATGTGATTCTGTTTATCGGTGATGGCCTCTCCGTAGCGCATCGTACCGGCGCTCGTATTCTGTCCAAGGGCATTACCGAAGGAAAAGCCGATGGTCGTCTGGCGATGGATGATTTATCGAATATGGCCTTTATTGGCACCTCCAGCACCGACTCAATTGCTGCTGATAGCGCCAATACCATGAGCGCCTATATGACTGGCCATAAATCTGGCGTTAACGCGTTGGGCGTTTACGTCAGCCGCGCCAAAGATTCCCTTAATCATCCCAAGCAGGAAACGTTAGGGGAACTTCTGAAACGCACGACCAATATGTCGGTGGGTATTGTGAGTGATGCCGAACTGGAAGACGCCACACCTGCTGCCGTTGTTTCCCATACTCGTCGTCGTGCGGATAAGTCTGAAATCGTTAGCATGTTTTATGACGTCAAACCGGAAGTGATGTTGGGAGGAGGTTCGGCCTATTTCCTGCCGCAAACCACGCCGGGCTCTAAGCGTAAAGATGACCAAAACTATATTGAACGTTTTCAGCAGGCGGGATATCAATTAGCTACCGATGCTGATTCCCTCAAGCAACAGGGAGCCAGTGCCAGTAAACTCTTGGGACTGTTCCATACCGGTAATATGGATGATGTGCTGGATCGTCGTTTTCTGAAAAATGATGTCACCAAAAAATTCCCTAACCAGCCAGATCTGACGGAAATGACGCAAACGGCGTTGGATGTACTGTCGAAAAATGATAATGGCTTCTTCCTGATGGTAGAGTCAGCCTTGATCGATAAGGCTTCTCATCCGCTGGATTGGGAGCGCTCCATCTATAACACCATCATGCTGGATCAATCGGTAGCCGTGGCCAAGAAATTTGCCGAAACTCACCCAGATACGCTGATTATCGTCACTGGCGATCATACTCACGGTATCTCAATTATTGGTACCGTTGACGATAATAAACCGGGTAGCGACATGCGTGAAAAGGTTGGGGTGTATGAGACGGCAGGCTATCCGAACTATCAGGATAAAAATGGCGACGGTTATCCGGATAAAGTCGATGTATCCAAACGCCTGGCAGTGTTCTTCAATAACTTCCCTGACTATTATGAAACTTTCCGGCCTAAGCTGGATGGACGTTTTGTCCCGGCCATTCAGAATGAGAAAGGTGAGTATATTGCCAATGCGGCCTATAAAGATGTTCCGGGAGCAGTATTAAGAACCGGAAATATTCCCCGTGATGCCGACACTGGCGTACATTCCGTCGATGACATGATTGTTCAAGCATCCGGTCCTGGTTCTGAACGTATTCGTGGCTATATGGATAATACCGAACTGTTTCGAGTAATTACCGATGCACTGTCATTAGGTCATGGTAAGCAAGGGCAATAATCATGACGATTGTTGATAACAGCGGCCGGGATAATCCCGGCCCTATCGGTTTTAAAAAGGTTTCTGCCGTTTACTGCGCTTTTCTACTCCTGCTGCTGTGTCTGATTTCCATTCAACTTAAAGCTAAACCTACGCTGTCATTTGAACAGTTTTATGGTCATGTTGGCGTTTTAGGTTTGGAGTTTTCCGATCGGGTTAAACAGCTATCTGGTCAAGAGATAGAGATAAAGGGATTTATGGCACCACCTTTGAAAGCGGAGTCGCAGTTCTTTGTGTTAACTAAGATGCCAATGGCGCTGTGCCCATTCTGTTCATCCGACGCAGATTGGCCGGAAGACATTTTGGTGGTGTATCTGACAAAGCGGCAAACCTTTGTGCAGAATAACAGCATGATTAAGGTGAGTGGAACGTTAGAGTACGGCACATGGCGCGATCCACAGAGCGGATTTGTCAGCTTACTGCGGCTAAGAGATGCCGAGTTCAGCCAGCTTTAATCAGGGGGAATCATGTCAGAACTGTTTATTAATCAACTACAGGTAAGATTTAACGGTAGCTTACAGGCTGCATTGTCTATCCCAACATTGGTGGTAGCCACAGGCTCTCATGTGGCGGTAACCGGTGTTTCAGGTAGTGGTAAAACCACGCTGGTTAATGCCATCAGTGGTCTTGAGCGATGCGATATCGGGCAGGTTTTCTGGGATGAGCAGGATATTGGTCGATTGTCAGAAAGCAAACGCGACCGTTGGCGAGCGGCCAGAATAGGCCTTGTCATGCAGGACTTTCATCTTTATCCGGGAATAAGTGCATTGGATAATGTATTGCTAGCGTCACGTTTTTATCGCTGGCGTATCCCGTCGACGTTAAAAGCCAGAGCGGAAGACCTGTTGGAGCAGGTGGGTATTCGGCAAGGGAAGCAGTGCGTTGACACGTTATCTCGCGGTGAGAAACAGCGGGTAGCTATTGCAAGAGCGCTGTTACCACAGCCGTCTATTGTGATTGCTGATGAACCAACCGCTAGTCTGGATGAGGAAAATGGTTTACAGGTTATACAACTGTTGACTCATTTTGCGCGAGAAGAAAAATCAACACTCATCTGTATTACCCACGATTCTCGCCTGACTAACGAGATGTACCGCCATATCACTCTGCAGAACGGCCGACCGGTGAAGGATATTGCCGTAGGAAGGCCATTATGATCCCTTTTGGCGTGATATACGCAGACTTTAAACGTTTGTGGGGCGGTGCATTGGTTTTGATTATCCTGATCGCGTGCGCCATTGCTTTTAGTATGGTGGTGAATCTTCAGGAAAGAGCGCTGCGTGAAGGCAGTGCCAGAGCTGCCGATCGCTTTGATTTGGTGATTGGCGCCGCAGGCAGTGAAACGCAGCTCGTTCTGTCTACCGTCTTTCTTCAACCATCTTTGCTGCCTTTATTGGATGGAAAAGTGCTCAGTGAATTACAACATAATCCGCTGGTGGAGTGGGCCGCTCCGCTCGCTTTTGGCGATAGCTATATGGGAATGCCGGTTATCGGTACTGATGACCATCTTATCGCCGATCGTTTATCGACCAGTGATAAAGTTTTCCAAAGTGATCATGATGCGATTGTTGGTGGGGCGAGTGGACTGGCTATTGGCGACAAGATTATACCGATTCACGGTCAAATTGGCGCTGAAGGTGCGCATCAACATAATGAGGCCAGCTATACCGTAACCAAAGTGTTACCGCTAAGTCACGATACGTGGGATAAGGCGATTTTGGTTCCCATTAAATCAGTATGGGATTTACACCATGTGGTTCATAAAGAGGGGGATACTCATGATGAGCAATTTGGCGCTATATCGGCAATAATCGTTAAACCAAAAAGCATCGCCGGGGCTTATCAGCTCAGAACGCAATATCGCGGAGGAGAAAGCCAAGCGGTTTTCCCGGGCGAAGTACTGGTGCGGTTATATGGCACACTGGGGGACGCCCGACAAATTCTGTCCTGGGTAGCAACCGGTACTCAATTTCTGGTCGTGGTGGCTATTTTGATGGTAGTAGTTATTCATTTAGAGCAGCGCAAGCGTCAACTGGGGGCTCTACGGGCTTTTGGCGCACCACAGAGGGGAGTCATTTCGTTGGTTTGGTGCGGTTTGATGCTGATAATGACCATCGGTATGGCGTTGGGTGTGCTGATTGGATATCTGGCGACTCTATGGATATCGGCGAACATTACCACGCGTTACGGTATGGCGCTGCCGGTTGAGATTAAACAGCAAGATTTGCTGATGATAGCAATAATGTGGGGTGTTTTAGCGGTAATTTTGCTGGTTCCTGCATTGTTGACCTATCGCTATTCTCCGGCTCAGGCGCTAAGAGGCTAGTCACTGATTCTGGTTATCATCTTGTTGGATGATAACCAGTTCATTTAGCTATAGCTGGCTATCCTGACTAATCTCATCCAGCGACAGGCTGAAACTAGGCACAAATACTTTAATAAAGTATTCCATTTCCGGGCTATGGCGTAGCTTAAGGGTTTTTTCCAGCCGCTGTTTAGCCAGTTTAAACTCTTTATTTCCCGCAGACAGTTCTTCTAAGCTCTTCAGATAAGCGCACAGGGCATCAGCCTGTTTCACAACCAGTTTTTCATCTTCGTTGTAATAATCGTCATCCAGAATAGCGCGGAAATCCTGCTGAATTTCTTCCGGTAACATCTCAATTAGTTTGAGTTGGGCGACTTTTTCAATTTTCTTATATTCATGGGCAATCTGCGGATTGTAGTACTTGATTGGCGTCGGCATATCGCCGGTCAGGACTTCGCTAGCATCGTGATACATCGCTAATAGCGCCACCCGATCGGGACTTAGATTACCGTTGAACTTACGGTTTTTAATTACTGCTAACGCATGGGCAACAAAGGCTACTTGTAAACTATGTTCAGAGACGTTTTCAGTACGCACATTTCGCATCAGAGGCCAGCGACTAATCAGTTTCAGTCGGGATAAATAGGCAAAAAAATGACTTTGGTTCTGGCTCATGATGGGCACCTCAGTAGGTATAAAACAGGGCTAGATTGTGGGGAGTTATTGCGCAGAGTGCAAACTGAATATGTGAATATTTTTAACTGGTGGGGGAATCAAGAAATGTATATGGCGGTGAAAAGCTCACCGCCAAAGCGAACAGATTATGCTTGCTTATAGGTCTCAAGGAATTTGGCAAACTTACCAATCGCCATTTCCAGTTCGTCTACCCGAGGTAAGGTAACGATACGCACATGGTCAGGGTATGGCCAGTTAAAGCCGGAGCCCTGAACCAGCAGAACTTTCTGTTGTAATAACAGGTCAAGCACCATTTTTTGGTCGTTATGAATATTAAAACGTTTAGCGTCAATTTTTGGGAACATATACAGCGCACCTTTCGGCTTCACGCAGGATACACCTGGTATATCATTAATTAATTCCCAAGCGCGGTTGCGCTGTTCATACAGACGGCCACCCGGTTGAATAAATTCATTGATACTCTGATAGCCGCCAATTGCCGTTTGGATAGCGTGTTGCATTGGCACGTTAGCACACAGACGCATCGAGGCCAGCATTTCCAGACCTTCGATATAGCCTTTAGCGTGTCCTTTCGGGCCACTTAGCACCATCCAACCTTGACGGAAACCAGCAACGCGATAGGTTTTAGACAAACCATTAAAGGTTACGGTCAATAGATCTGGTGCCAGTGCTGCAATAGAGTGGTGCTGGGCATCATCATAAAGAATCTTGTCGTAGATTTCGTCGGCAAAAATAATCAGGTTATGTTCACGGGCAATCTGAACGATCTCTAACAGTAATTCTTTGCTGTAAACCGCACCCGTTGGGTTGTTAGGGTTAATAATGACAATACCGCGGGTACGTGGAGTAATCTTTTTACGAATATCATCCAGATCTGGGAACCAGTCAGATTCTTCATCACACATATAGTGAACGGCGTTACCACCGGAAAGAGATACCGCTGCGGTCCATAATGGGTAATCCGGTGCAGGGATGAGCATTTCATCGCCCATATTAAGCAGAGCCTGCATCGCCTGAACAATCAGTTCTGATACACCATTACCGATATAGATATCTTCAACGGTGATATCCATAATGCCCTGTGCTTGATAATGCTGCATGATCGCTTTACGAGCAGAGTACAGACCTTTTGAGTCGCTATAGCCCTGAGCGGTTGGCAAATTACGGATAACGTCTACCAGAATTTCATCCGGCGCTTCAAAACCAAACGGAGCCGGGTTACCAATATTCAGCTTAAGGACTTTGTTACCTTCCTCTTCCAAGCGTTTAGCTTCTTTCAGCACTGGACCACGAATGTCATAGCAGACATTATCCAGCTTTCTGGATTTTTCAACGGTCTTATGACCGGCAGCATCAACGGTAACGGTAGGGGCGATCTTTGGTGTGGTCAGACTTTGCTCGGCTGCATCCAACATAGCGTTAACCATCGGATCATTGTTCGGCTGCTCAACCTGATTCTCTTCTGATGCGACGATAATACCCGTATTATCAGATAGTAGACGCAACGTCGCCCCGGAAGCAAAAGCTGGAGCCGCATCCAACAGCTCTTTCTTTAAACGCAGAGCCTGTGAATTACCGCTTTTAAAAGAGGTTAGATCGATCCACTCGTTTGAAACCGTCATGCTATACCGCCTTAATAAAATGTATATCATCCTGTATATTGCAAAATCCTACTACTGGATATACAAATTGACAAGGGATTGTTTGCTTTTATCGAAGAAAAAGAATGGCTCTGCATTTTTAGCGGATTAACGACTGGGATGTATATACATAATTGGCTAGCAAATTAGGGGGTAAAGCGGTTTTTAAACAATAAAACAATCTGTGTTAGGTTGATGATTAACTTACTTTAATACACTCAATCGGCGGGAGGGAATGGCGTGGGGGTCGTAGCAGCCGGAGTGCCCGTAGCCATTCCAGGCACGACGCATTTTGGTATCGAGTACTAATTGTCTTCCTGCGGAGCAACTAGAACAATGTTTACGTTACCCCATCAAGACGAGTTCCAGTAATGACATGAGTCACATCCACCATTATTTAACTGGACCGGTCAAAAATATAAGGCAGCGTTTCCGCTGCCTTAATCAAAAACAACAACCAGATTACTTAATATCAGCCTGCTTTTTACTTGCAGGTATCAGAAATACCAACACCATAACAATAGCGGTCGGTATCATCCACGCCATACCTTGCTCAGCAAGCGGCATATATTTAGTTTGGCCATCCAACAGACCTTTAACCCAAGCAACGTTCTGTAAAGCAGAAATACCACGCATACCGTCTAACAGACTGAAAATCAGTGCGACAAACATTACGGTACGGAAAGCATATTTAGGATTAGGTAACCAACGACGAAGGAATGTTAGTACCACCAGAGCTATAGTCAGGGGATAGAGGGCCAACAGAACCGGTACCGATAAGGCAATTAACTGGCTCAACCCAACGTTAGCAACTAACGCACAGATGATGCATAGCACAATAACCCACTGACGATAGCGCAGCGGCGTTAAGGTTGAGAAGTAATCAGCACAGGCGCTGACTAAACCAACCGCAGTGGTCAAACAGGCTAATAACACAACGCCGGAAAGAATCCACTGGCCTGGTTGTCCAAACAGAGCTTGCACATAAGCGGCCAGCACTACACCGCCATTTGCCGCGCCGGGTGCGACGGTTGAAGAGGTTGCACCCAACCAGAAGAGTGAAATATAAACAAATGCCAGTCCGGCTGCGGCGATAAAGCCAGCGATAACCAGATATTTATAGGTGGCTTTCTGTTCAGTAACGCCTTTACCACGCAATACATCGACCAGCAACATACCAAACATCAGGGCAGCAAAAGTGTCCATGGTGTTATAACCACCGATAAAACCTTTGGAGAAGGCGGTATCTTGGTAACTGGCAACGGGGGCGGCCAACTCACCCTGCGGAGCGACCAACACGCCGATAGCCAGACAAATCAGTAGCAGGAACAGCGCAGGCGTCAGGATTTTACCGATATTATCGATCAGTTTACCGCGGCTCCATGAAAACATCAGGGTCACAATAAAGAACAGCGTTGTTACCATCGCTTGAGTTTTATCCAGCTTAATACTGTCAGACAAAACTAATTGGTTATCGCCGCCAAAAGTACCAAATAGCGGTTTGATAGCCATTTCATAAGCGACGAGTCCAGTACGTGGGGTCGCAAAAGCAGGACCGATAATAATAAACAGCAGTACGGCGGCAAAAGTACCGGTGCCTCTTGGTAAATCCTTAGTCATCGATGGCAGGCCACCGCCAACGCTAGCAACGGCAATAATCGAGATAAGAGGAAGACCTACGGCGGTGAGTAGAAAACCAGACATCGCTGAAAGAACATTGGTACCTGCCAATTGACCTTCCAGAGGAGGGAAAATAATGTTACCGGCACCTAAGAAGAAAGCGAAAGTCATCAAACCTAAACCAATGGTATCGGCTCGGCTTAAACGCTGGGTCATGAGTTATTCCTTGTCGTACAAAAACCAGTAATAGATTGATTAGATTAATAAACAATCAATTCAGTGACCGGTTTCTAATAGTTTATTATGCAGTAACCCACTCTTTATGAATTTAAATTCACTTTTCTTGAATAAAGTGAATTATTCCTCTCCTGAGAGTAAAAATTTCAGTGGATTACTATTCGAAGTGGATACTCTATGATTGACAGGTTTTACGCAAGCCTTTTAGCATAAAATATATGATTATTTGGTGAGAAAAGGATTTTATTAGAGTTATGAACTGGTTTTTTTGTTTTTACTGGCTTTTGTGATTGGTTTTTTGATTTTATACGTTGGTATTTAAGGTAAGTTATACCATTAATAGTGGATTTGATTGCTAGTTTAGTGAAGAGAGTGAGTGAAAATTAGCCAAATTAGTCATTTTATTCATCAATAAAGGGAATTGGGCATAAATGTATATGGTTTATCACACTGATAAATACCCTAAACATAATTATAAGCATTCTTTTGGCTGGACGGTTTTAGCGGTTACCGGAGCAGTTTTAGCCATCGCTACCGTATCACTATTTTAGGATGGTTAAACAAACGGTATTAACGATGACGGCTGCGGCCATCGTTAATCTGGTGATGACATCTATATTATCTTGGATAATGATATCTGAGGAGTATGTAGGATATTAAAACCCCAGGCTGTTTAGTGTCGGGATTTTTTTATTGATTCTATCAGTGCTGCTTTAAAACGAGGAAAATAGTGTTCATCATAAAATTTCTGGATTGAGTTTTTGATAGCCAAGGATTCTGGTAGTATTTTTCCATCAACAATACTTTGTAGAATATGTTGTAAATGTTGGAGATCGCCTGGTTGGTAGACTTCGCCATTAACATGTTCAATGATAATGTCTTCCGGCCCGGTAGGGCAGTTTGAGCTAACAAAATAAATTCCTCGTGACATGGCTTCACCAATAGTCATACTGAACCCTTCATAAGCTGATGTCATTACTTGGGTTGTAACCATTTTTATTGATTGATTAATATATTCCCAAGGTGATGCTTGCCATCCGTGCCAGGTCACTTTTTCTGCGATACCTAAACTTAGGGCGTAGTGTTTACAGCGCTCCAGATCGGCTCCATCTCCCACAACATCTAAAGACCAATCACCTTTTATATGAGCAAGCGTATCTAACAGATCTTTAATTCTCTTTTGCTCTTCAAATAAAATCCGCCCTAGATAGAGGAATGTGGTTCCAGCTGTTGGCCGGGGAATCGTGATACAGCTCTTACTGGTTGGATTGAAAATAGTATCGATTTTTTGAGCTGGAATTCCCATGTTTTGTAATTGTCGTGCGATACCTGAACTAATTGCCAAGTGTGCGTCTGCACAGCGGTAATAGTCGGGGCGATAGATACAATCAAGAGTATAGTGCCCCCATGATATCAATGGAATTTGCTTAAATAAAAATTTTCTCGATAAATCAGATAAATAGCAAGATAGGGGATCCAGCGCAATAATAACGTCTGGTTGATAGCGTTTTACTTGCCTGGCAAGAGATAAACTAATACTCCAACGTTTTAATTTATTATTGGAAATCTTTGATGTAAGAGAAATATTATCATTGTTCCCTAGCCATGCTTTGTTTTCTACCCCATTACCATGATTAATAAAGCATAATTTTATTTTTATTTCTGGGTTATCACGTTGTAGAAAGTCAATGACCGCCCTGACTACTGTTTCTGTACCGCCAAAACCAGAAAGAGCATTACTTACAATGATTATTTTATTGATGTCCATGTAACATTGACCTTGGGGGAATGCAGTATGCTTTTATTTTGTGGCAATATGATTGTCATCAAGAGTGAGTTAGTCAAGTAAAACAGGGCGTAATTCAGCCTCATCTTATACCAATGCTTCTATATTGAGTGGTTATCACTTGTCAGATAATTACCAGTAATGTTACTACGGTGTGAACA
Organism: Pragia fontium DSM 5563 = ATCC 49100; assembly: GCF_900112475.1. Taxonomy (GTDB): domain Bacteria; phylum Pseudomonadota; class Gammaproteobacteria; order Enterobacterales; family Enterobacteriaceae; genus Pragia; species Pragia fontium. The sequence goes on from NZ_FOLW01000005.1 coordinate 138,891, forward strand.
CGTCTTAACGGTGCTATTCATTTCTCTTAGAATTATTTCCAATAGTGATAGTTTTAGTTATGCCAAGCATTTCTTTGCGATCAGGCGTAGAAAGCGGATAATAGAAAACGAGGCACTATAGATATGCCTGATTTAGGCTAAAAATGTTTCATGATGTGCTCTACATCAAAGAAAAACTTCTTGTGCAATGGTGGTAAAAATATCTATTTCTGTCAGAATAGTCGTTTGATTGGGTTCAGTTATTTCTCAGCTGACTCGATTTAGTTAGATCGGCTGTTTTTATCTCTGTTTTGTGATTTGTATTAGAAAATGTTTTGTCGATGTTGATAGAATGTTGTGAAAAAGAGTGAAGCTCCACGCTAATCATTGCGTAAGACAATGAACCTGAAGATGTTTTAGGTACGGACGTTTTATCTCCCTTTTAATTGTCGTAGTCATCGGATTGGCTCCCTGAGAACAACCCGGTAAATACTATTTTTTTAAAGAGTAGTAAGAGCATATGCCTACAAGTACTGAAGTCGCCGCCCATCATTGGGCTTTTGCCGTATTTATTGTTGTTGCACTGGGCCTTTGTGCCGTCATGTTAACTGCAGCTTATTTCCTTGGCGGTCGCGCCAGAGCAAGAACAAAGAATACGCCTTATGAATCAGGTATTGACGCAGTCGGATCCGCGCGTTTGCGCCTCTCCGCTAAGTTTTATCTGGTTGCCATGTTTTTCGTTATCTTCGATGTAGAAGCCCTGTATCTGTTCGCTTGGTCCGTATCTGTGCGTGAAAGCGGCTGGATTGGCTTTATCGAAGCTGCCATTTTCATTTTTGTTCTGTTAGCCGGATTATTTTATCTGGTGCGCATCGGTGCGCTGGATTGGACGCCACAGCGTTCTAAACGGCAGATCAAGAACAACCCCAGTAACTTGCAGTAAAGCGAGGCTTGAAGATGAAATATACGCTCACTCGCGTAGATCTTGACGGTGAAAACGACCGTTATCCGCTACAAAAACAGGAAATTGTCACCGATCCCCTGGAACAAGATGCCCATAAAGGCATTTTCATGGGCAAGCTCGATAATGCCCTTCATGATGTGGTGAACTGGGGGCGTAAAAACTCTCTTTGGCCTTTTAACTTTGGCCTCTCCTGTTGCTATGTAGAAATGGTGACCTCTTTTACCGCCGTTCATGACGTTTCTCGCTTTGGTGCAGAAGTATTGCGTGCTTCTCCGCGTCAGGCTGACTTTATGGTGGTGGCCGGTACCTGTTTCGTAAAAATGGCTCCGGTTATCCAGCGCTTATACGATCAGATGCTGGAACCTAAATGGGTTATCTCCATGGGTGCCTGTGCTAACTCCGGCGGTATGTACGACATTTATTCAGTTGTTCAAGGCGTTGATAAATTTATTCCGGTTGATGTGTATATTCCCGGTTGTCCGCCTCGTCCGGAAGCCTATATGCAGGCTCTGCTGTTATTACGTGATTCTATCGGTCAGGAACGTCGTCCGCTTTCATGGGTTGTCGGTGAGCAGGGCGTTTATCGTAAAGAGATGCAGTCAGAAAAAGAACGCAAACGCGCTGAGCGTATTGCTGTAACAAATCTGCGTACCCCTGACGAAATTTAATCCGTGTGAATCAGCATGATTAAGTAAACACCAGAATTTTATTTGAGTAATGAGCGGCGAAAACAATTATGACAGAACCGATGACGCAAGAGCTCGCCCAACCCGCTTGGGAAACCAGGGATCATCTTGATGATCCGGTAATAGGTGAACTGCGCAACCGTTTTGGGCCAGATGCCTTTACCGTTCAACCTACCCGTACCGGCGTACCGGTAGTGTGGGTTAAACGCGAGCAGCTTTTAGAGGTAATGACCTTTTTACGTAAACTTCCAAAGCCGTACGTCATGCTATTTGACTTACACGGTATGGACGAACGTTTACGCACCCACCGCAACGGTTTACCGGCTGCGGATTTTTCCGTTTTCTACCACCTGATCTCTATCGATCGCAACAAAGACATTATGTTGAAAGTTGCGCTGGCGGAAAACGACCTGCATGTGCCAACAGTAACCAGCCTGTTCCCGAACGCTAACTGGTATGAGCGTGAAACTTGGGAAATGTTTGGTATTACCATCGATGGTCACCCAAATCTGCGTCGCATCATGATGCCTGACTCTTGGGAAGGGCATCCGCTGCGTAAAGACTATCCGGCTCGTGCGACTGAATTCGATCCTTTTGTTCTGACTAAGGCAAAAGAAGATCTGGAGATGGAATCATTAACCTTCAAACCTGAAGAATGGGGTATGAAGCGCGGAACCAGAGATGAGGACTTTATGTTCCTTAACCTGGGTCCTAACCATCCATCTTCTCACGGTGCTTTCCGTATCATTCTGCAGTTAGACGGTGAAGAGATCGTCGATTGTGTACCGGATATCGGTTATCACCATCGCGGCGCTGAAAAAATGGGTGAGCGCCAGTCATGGCATAGCTATATTCCATTTACTGACCGGATTGAATATCTGGGCGGCTGCGTTAACGAAATGCCTTATGTACTGGCAGTTGAAAAACTGGCCGGTATTGAAGTTCCAGACAGAGTAAAAACCATCCGCGTGATGCTGTCTGAACTTTTCCGCATTAACAGCCATTTGCTGTACATCTCGACCTATATTCAGGACGTTGGTGCGATGACACCGGTGTTCTTCGCCTTTAGTGACCGTGCTCGTATCTATGACATTGTGGAAGCCATCACTGGTTTCCGTATGCATCCGGCTTGGTTCCGCATTGGCGGCGTTGCACACGATCTACCAAAAGGTTGGGATAAGCTGCTACAGGAGTTCCTGGAGTGGATGCCGAAGCGTCTCGATTCCTATGTGAAAGCCGCGTTGCAAAACAGCATTCTGAAAGGCCGTACAGTCGGCGTTGCCCAGTATAGTGCTGAAGAAGCGCTGGCATGGGGCGTTACCGGTGCTGGTCTGCGTGCAACGGGTATCGATTTCGACGTTCGTAAAGCGCGTCCTTACTCTGGTTATGAAAACTTTGAATTCGACGTTCCGGTTAGTCACAACGGTGACTGTTATGACCGCGTGATGTTGAAAGTTGAAGAGCTACGTCAGAGCCTGCGTATTTTGCATCAGTGCCTGAAAAACATGCCTGAAGGGCCGTTTAAAGCAGATCATCCACTGACTACGCCGCCGCCGAAAGAGCGTTCGCTACAGCATATCGAAACGTTGATTACCCACTTTTTACAGGTGTCATGGGGTCCGGTTATGCCGGCCAATGAATCTTTCCAGATGGTGGAAGCAACGAAAGGGATCAATAGCTACTACTTAACCAGCGACGGCAGCACCATGAGCTACCGTACTCGGGTTCGTACGCCAAGCTATGCACACTTACAACAGATCCCGTCCGTCATTCGTGGTTGCCTGGTATCCGACTTAATTGTCTATCTGGGCAGTATTGATTTTGTTATGTCAGACGTGGATCGCTAGTTATGACCGATAAAGAAAATTTCACGCTGAGCGCGGAAGAACTCGAGGCGATTGAGCACGAGAAACATCATTACGAAGATCCGCGTGCAGCATCAATCGAAGCACTGAAGCTAGTGCAAAAGAAACGTGGTTGGGTTCCGGATGGCGCCATTCCTGCTATTGCTGAGGTATTAGGCATTCCGGCCAGTGACGTTGAAGGGGTTGCGACATTCTACAGCCAGATTTACCGCCGTCCGGTTGGCCGTCACGTGATTCGCTATTGCGATAGCGTGGTGTGCTATATCAATGGATATCAGGGAATTCAGGCTGCTCTTGAGAAAAAACTGGATATCAAACCGGGTCAAACGACGTTTGACGGCCGCTTTACGCTGTTACCAACCTGCTGTTTAGGTAACTGTGATAAAGGACCAAGCATGATGATCGATGAAGATACACACGAGCATCTGAAGCCGGAAGATATTGAGAAACTACTGGAGCAATATCAATGAGCGGGCCAACATTATTAGGAACTCAACGCATTCTTACTGAAGAGCAGCATCCGCTGACTTGGCGCTTGCGCGCTGACCAGCAGCCGGTGTGGTTCGAAGAATATCGTAGTAAGAGTGGCTACGTTGGTGCAGAGAAAGCCCTTAAAGGGATGGCACCTGATGACGTGGTAGCAACGGTTAAAGATTCTGGCCTAAGCGGTCGCGGCGGTGCGGGCTTCTCCACTGGTCTTAAGTGGAGCCTGATGCCGAAAGATGAAAGCATGAATATCCGTTACATTCTGTGTAATGCGGATGAGATGGAGCCGGGCACTTATAAAGACCGTCTGCTGATGGAGCAACTGCCTCACCTGTTGGTTGAAGGTATGCTTATCGGTGGTTTTGCTCTGAAAGCTTATCGTGGCTATATCTTCTTACGCGGCGAGTATATTGAAGCGGCAGAAAACCTGCGTCGCGCTATTGAAGAGGCGAAACAGGCGGGTTTCTTAGGCAAAAATATTCTAGGCAGCGGCTTTGATTTTGAGCTGTTTGTGCATACCGGTGCTGGTCGTTATATCTGCGGTGAAGAAACCGCACTGATTAACTCACTGGAAGGTCGTCGCGCCAATCCTCGCTCTAAGCCTCCATTCCCGGCAACGTCCGGCGCATGGGGTAAACCGACTTGCGTAAACAACGTGGAAACCCTGTGTAACGTGCCGTCAATTGTACAGCACGGTCCAGACTGGTACCGCGGTTTGTCTGCCGGTAAGAGTGAAGATGCGGGTACTAAACTGATGGGCTTCTCCGGCCGGGTAAAAAATCCGGGTTTGTGGGAACTGCCTTTTGGTATCACCGCTCGTGAACTGCTGGAAGATTACGCCGGTGGGATGCAGGACGGTCTGAAGCTGAAAGCCTGGCAGCCGGGTGGGGCAGGAACCGACTTCCTGACCGACGCGCACCTCGATTTACCGATGGACTTTGCCAATATTGCCAAAGCGGGTAGCCGTTTAGGTACTGCGTTGGCAATGGCCGTCGATGACAAAATAAGTATGGTTGGATTGACCCGCAACCTTGAGGAGTTCTTCGCGCGCGAGTCCTGCGGTTGGTGTACGCCATGCCGTGACGGTCTGCCGTGGAGCGTGAAGATTTTAACTGCGTTAGAGCGGGGAGAGGGCCAGCCGGGGGATGTTGAAACCCTTGAGCAACTGTGTCGCTTCCTGTCTCCAGGCCATACTTTCTGTGCATTAGCACCGGGAGCCGTTGAGCCGCTACAGAGCGCGATTAAGTATTTCCGTGAAGAGTTTGAAGCGGGCATTAAAGAGAAAACCTTTAATAACCTGAATCCGATCGCCGGGATCCAACCAAACCTGCTGAAGCAGCGTTGGTAAAGTTAGTCATATAGACGACAGGATCCGGGAACGAATTTTTTAAAGTTATATGCCCGCAGTTGCGGGCTACAGGAAGCATGCTGACTATGGCAACGATTCATGTAGACGGCGAAGAATACGAAGTTGATGGTGCGGAGAACTTGCTACAAGCATGTCTCTCACTGGGCCTCGATATTCCTTACTTTTGTTGGCATCCGGCGCTGGGTAGCGTCGGCGCTTGCCGCCAATGTGCGGTGAAGCAGTTCCAGGGGCCTGATGATAAACGCGGGCGTCTGGTTATGTCGTGTATGACACCGGCATCTGACGGTAGCTATATTGCTATTGAAGATGAAGAAGCCAAAAAATTCCGCGAAGCCGTCGTGGAGTTCTTAATGGTAAACCATCCTCACGACTGTCCGGTCTGTGAGGAGGGCGGAAACTGTCACTTACAGGATATGACCGTGATGACCGGTCATAGCTTCCGCAAATATCGTTTTAACAAGCGTACCCATAACAATCAGGATCTCGGACCTTTCATTAACCATGAAATGAACCGCTGTATCGCCTGTTATCGCTGCGTGCGTTACTACAAAGATTATGCGGGTGGTGAAGACTTTGGCGTATACGGTGCCCATGACAACGTGTATTTTGGGCGTCCGGAAGACGGCACGCTGGAAAGCGAGTTCTCCGGTAACCTGGTTGAAGTGTGTCCGACCGGTGTATTCACTGATAAAACGCACTCTGAACGCTATAACCGTAAATGGGATATGCAGTTCGCTCCGAGCGTTTGTCAGCAGTGTAGCGTCGGCTGTAATACCAGCCCGGGTGAACGCTATGGCGAATTACGCCGTATCGAAAACCGCTATAACGGTACGGTAAACCACTATTTCTTATGTGACCGCGGTCGTTTCGGCTACGGTTATGTCAACCTGAAAGATCGCCCTCGTAGTCCGTTGCAGTTACGCGGTCAGGACTGGATTGCACTGAATCCGGAACAGGCGATGCAGGGTACCGCAGACGTATTGCGTCAGGCGAAGAAGATCGTTGGTATCGGCTCACCGCGTGCCAGTCTGGAAAGTAACTATGCGTTACGTCAGCTGGTTGGTGCAGAGAATTTCTCTACCGGTATGGAAGCTGGCGAATTAGCTCGCGTTCAACTGATGCAGCAAGTATTGCGTGACAGCGGTTTGCATACGCCTTCACTGCGCGATATGGAAAGCTATGATGCGGTGCTGGTGCTGGGTGAAGACGTCACGCAAACCGGCGCACGTATTGCGCTGGCGCTGCGTCAGGCAGTTAAGGGTAAAGCTCGCGCCATGGCGGCTGCCCAGCGCGTTGCCGACTGGCAAATCGCTGCGGTACAGAACATTGGTCAACACGCTAAGTATCCGCTGTTTGTGACCAACGTAGATAAAACCCGTCTTGACGATATTGCCGCGTGGAACTACAGCGCTTCAGTTGAAGATCAGGCTCGTTTAGGCTTTGCTATTGCACACGCCATCGACGGTTCTGCTCCGGCAACTGATTTACCGGCCGAATTGAAAGGTAAAGTGGATATCATCGTTCAGGCACTGTCCGGTGCGAAGAAACCACTGATTGTTACCGGCAGCGGTGCTGGCAGCGACGCGATTATTCAGGCAGCTACCAATATTGCGCTGGCTCTGAATAAGCAGGGTTTGGAAACTGGCATCACTTTTGTGGCTGCTGAAGCAAACAGTATGGGCGTCGCCATGTTAGGCGGCAGTTCTATTGATGAGGCATTGGCGCAAATCGAAAGCGGTGATGCTGATACCCTGATCGTGATGGAAAATGACCTTTATCGTCACGGCTCTAAAGCCCGTATCGATAACGCACTGGCTAAATTAGAGAATCTGATCGTACTTGACCATCAGCGTACTGAGCTAATGGATAAGGCAACGGTGATTCTGTCTGCGGCTAGCTTCGCAGAAAGCGATGGGACGTTGGTGAACCAAGAAGGACGTGCTCAGCGCTTCTTCCAGGTTTATGAGCCATCTTTCTACGATAAAGACCCGACCAAGAAAACTTATATTCTGGAAAGTTGGCGCTGGCTGCATTCGCTGGATAGCGTATATAACAGCCGTCGTCTTGACTGGACGCTGTTGGATCACGTTGTCAGCGCAGTGGCTGAAGAGTTCCCGCATTTAGCCGGTATTGTGAATGCTGCTCCAGATGCTTCTTTCCGCATTAAAGGCTTGAAACTTGCCCGTGAACCTCACCGTTACAGCGGTCGTACCGCGATGATGGCTGATGTGAGCGTACATGAAAAACGTCAGCCTCAGGATAATGACACTGCCTTCTCTTACTCGATGGAAGGTTACAGTGCTCCTGAAGCTAACCGTCAGCAAATTCCATTTGCCTGGGCTCCAGGCTGGAACTCACCGCAAGCCTGGAATAAATTCCAGTCTGAAGTGGGTGGTAAGCTGCGTGCAGGAGATCCGGGTATTCGCTTATTTGAGAAACCTGACAACGCTTCTTTCGCTTACTTTGATGCGACAGTGCAGGCGAAAGCCGGTGATGAAAATAGCTGGCGTGTAGCGCCTTACTACCATTTGTTTGGTAGTGATGAGACCTCTCAGCGTTCAGACGTGATTCAAGAGCGTATGCCTGAAGCCTATGCCATGCTGAATCCTCAGGATGCGGCGAAACTTAGCGTTAGCGCCGGTTCGGTTATTGCCTTCAGCTGTTCAGGCTCCGATCTGAAGCTGCCGGTAAAAATCAGTGAGTCGCTGGAGCAAGGGTTAATCGGTTTACCACTAGGCCTGCCGGGTATCTCTCCTGCATTGGTCGGTGAGCGCGTAGAAAATCTGAAGGAGGCAACAGTATGAGTTGGCTGACTCCGGAAGTTACCGACATTTTAATCTCAGTTGGTAAAGCCGTAGTGATCCTACTGGTCGTGGTAACCTGTGGTGCGCTGATGAGTTTCGGTGAGCGCCGCTTGTTATCTCTGTTTCAGGATCGCTATGGACCGAACCGCGTAGGGCCGTTTGGTTCACTGCAAATCGTTGCCGATATGATCAAAATGTTTTTTAAAGAAGACTGGGTTCCCAACTTCTCTGACAAGATGATCTTTACGCTGGCGCCGATTATTGCTTTCAGCTCGATGCTGTTGGCGTTTGCTATTGTACCGATCACCCCAACCTGGGGTGCATCCGACCTGAATATCGGCATTCTGTTCTTCTTTATGCTGGCAGGTTTGGCGGTCTATGCGGTGCTATTTGCTGGCTGGTCAAGTAACAACAAATACGCTTTGCTGGGGGCGATGCGCGCCTCAGCACAAACCTTGAGCTATGAAGTGTTTCTGGGTTTGTCTCTGATGGGTATTGTTGCGGTGACCGGCTCTTTCAATATGCGCGATATCGTTGAAGCACAGGCCGACGTTTGGTTTGTTATTCCTCAGTTCTTCGGCTTCGTGACCTTTGTTATCGCCGGTATTGCCGTTTGTCACCGTCATCCGTTTGACCAGCCAGAAGCTGAACAGGAACTGGCCGATGGTTACCACATTGAATATTCCGGTATGAAATTCGGTTTGTTCTTTGTGGGTGAATATGTCGGTATCGTGACCATTTCTGCCTTAATTGTGACGCTGTTTTTCGGCGGCTGGCAGGGGCCATTCTTACCACCGATTGTGTGGTTTGCGCTGAAAACCGGGTTCTTTATGATGATGTTTATTCTGGTGCGTGCGTCGCTACCGCGTCCTCGTTATGACCAGGTGATGTCCTTCGGCTGGCGTGTTTGTTTGCCGCTAACGTTACTTAATCTGCTGGTCACTGCAGCCGTCATCTTGCTAAGAGCGCAATAAGGGAGAGAGATAACCATGACATTAAAAGAGTTGGTGGTTGGCTTTGGTACCCAACTGCGTAGCCTGTGGATGATCTTTCTTCACGCGTTCCATAAGCGTGACACGAGGATGTATCCCGATGTACCTATTTATGTGCCGCCGCGTTACCGTGGCCGCATCGTCCTGACCCGCGATCCTGATGGGGAAGAGCGTTGTGTAGCCTGTAACCTGTGTGCGGTTGCCTGTCCGGTTGGCTGTATCTCGCTGCAAAAAGCCGAGATGCAGGATGGCCGCTGGTATCCGGAGTTTTTCCGTATTAACTTCTCACGCTGCATTTTCTGCGGAATGTGTGAAGAGGCTTGCCCAACCACGGCAATTCAGCTAACGCCAGATTTTGAAATGGCTGACTTTAAGCGTCAGGATTTGGTGTACGAAAAAGAAGATCTGCTGATTTCTGGTCCGGGTAAATACCCTGAATATAGCTTCTACCGTATGTCCGGTATGGCGATTGACGGCAAGGGTAAAGGCGAAGCGGAAAACGAGTCTAAACCCATTGACCTCAAAGGTCTGTTACCTTAAAGGAGCGGAACGTGGAAGTTGCATTTTATATTTCAGCGGCGATTGCCGTTCTGGCGACGCTAAGGGTAATTACTCATACCAACCCAGTACACGCATTACTTTATTTAATCGTGTCACTGTTAGCGATCTCTGGTGTGTTTTTCTCACTGGGCGCTTACTTTGCTGCTGCGCTTGAGATTATCGTTTACGCCGGTGCCATTATGGTGCTGTTCGTCTTCGTCGTGATGATGCTTAATCTTGGCGATAAAGTGAATAATCAGGAACGTGATTGGTTAAAGCCTAGCGTATGGATTGGTCCTGCGGCACTTTGCTTGGTTCTGTTAGTTATCATATGTATTGGTATTTATAGCGCAGCCGGTCAACCTATTCACGGTGAGATGGTGGATGCTAAGCTCGTGGGTATTGCACTGTTTGGGCCTTATGTTCTGGCGGTTGAACTAGCATCGATGTTGCTTCTTGCTGGTCTTGTTGTTGCCTACCACTTAGGTCGTGAAAACAAGAGCGCTGAAGCGTCAATCAACAAGACGGAGGAACAAGCATGATCCCATTGGAACATGGTCTGATACTCGCCGCGATTTTGTTTGCGCTGGGTCTGACCGGTCTGCTGATTCGCCGTAATATGTTGTTTATGTTGATCAGCCTTGAAATCATGATTAACGCCGTAGCGTTGGCGTTTGTAGTGGCGGGTAGCTTTTGGCAACAACCGGATGGACAGGTAATGTACATTCTGGTTATCAGCCTGGCAGCGGCAGAGGCCAGTATTGGTCTTGCTTTGTTGTTACAGCTTCATCGTCGTCGTCAAACCCTGAATATAGACTCTGTCAGTGAGATGCGCGGATGAATAACCTACTATTTTTAACTATTCTGCTACCTCTGCTGGGCTTTTTGCTGTTGGCATTCTCGCGAGGTCGCTGGTCTGAGAACACCTCTGCCATTGTTGGTGTGGGTTCTATTGGCCTGGCGGCGCTAGTCACAGCGTGGATAGTATTCAATTTTGTTTCTCTGGGTGATAACGCTGCCGTTGTCGATCAGCCGCTTTGGACTTGGATGAAGGTGGGCGATTTTGATATTAGCGTAACGCTAATATTGGATAGTCTGTCAGTCACCATGTTATCCGTGGTGGTTGGTGTGGGCTTCTTTATTCACCTGTATGCGTCTTGGTATATGCGCGGTGAAGAGGGTTACTCCCGTTTCTTCGCCTACACCAACCTGTTTATCGCCAGTATGGTTATTTTGGTACTGTCTGATAACTTGCTGCTGATGTATCTGGGCTGGGAAGGGGTAGGGCTGTGCAGCTATCTGCTTATCGGTTTCTACTATACCAACCCAAGCAATGGCGCTGCGGCAATGAAAGCCTTTATCGTTACCCGAGTGGGTGACGTGTTCTTGGCAATTGGCCTGTTTATCCTGTATCACGAATTAGGTACGTTGAATATTCGTGACATGATGGAACTGGCTCCGCAGAAATTCGCAGTGGGCTCAACGGCACTGAACTGGGCAACGCTAATGTTAGTTGGCGGTGCGGTCGGTAAATCGGCTCAGTTACCGTTACAAACCTGGTTGGCGGATGCGATGGCTGGTCCAACTCCGGTATCTGCGCTGATTCACGCCGCAACCATGGTGACCGCCGGTGTTTATCTGATTGCGCGTACCAACGGTTTATTCCTGCTGACGCCTGATGTGCTGAATCTGGTCGGTGTGATTGGTGGTGTAACCCTGTTGCTGGCTGGCTTTGCTGCACTGGTACAGACTGATATCAAACGCGTACTGGCCTATTCAACCATGAGTCAACTGGGCTATATGTTCCTGGCTCTGGGCGTTCAGGCGTGGGATGCGGCAATTTTCCACCTGATGACCCATGCGTTCTTTAAAGCGCTGTTGTTCCTGTCATCCGGTTCGGTGATTTTAGCCTGTCATCATGAGCAGAATATTTTCAAGATGGGTGGATTACGTAAGAAGATTCCACTGGTCTATATCTGCTTCCTGGTAGGTGGCGCTGCGTTGTCTGCGCTGCCAATGGTGACTTCTGGCTTCTTTAGTAAGGATAAGATCCTGTTTGAAGCCTACGCATCAGGTCACTTTAATCTTATGCTGGCCGGTTTGGTTGGGGCGTTCCTGACTTCACTGTATACCTTCCGGATGATCTTTATCGTGTTCCACGGTGAAGAGAAGACTAAGGCGCATGCCGTTGGTGGTATTGCTCATAGTTTACCGCTGGTGGTTCTGCTGGTGTTGTCTACTGCGATTGGTGCCTTTGTCGCGCTACCGTTGAACGGTGTGTTACCCGTTCATGAGTGGCCGGAGCAGGGCAAACTGATTCTGGAGATGGTATCCGGCGGCGTGGCCATCGTAGGTATCTTGCTGGCAGCAATGCTGTACCTTGGCAAACGTCAGCTGGTGACCAGCATTGCACAAAGTGGACCGGGCAAACTGCTCTCTACTTGGTGGTATAACGCGTGGGGCTTTGATTGGTTATATGACAAAGTATTTGTTAAACCTTATCTGGCCGTGGCCAAACTGCTGCAACGCGATCCACTGAACTCTCTGATGAATCTGACCGCGATGTTTGTTCGCTTATGCAATCGTACGCTGGTCGTCAGTGAGAATGGTCTGTTGCGCTGGTATGCCGCGTCAATAGGTTTGGGTGCAGTGGTCGTATTGGCTCTGTTGTTGTTGGTTTAACTGAATAACTTAGACGCGAAAAATTTAACGTTTTCTAATAAAGTTTATTCAAATAAAGGACATAAAACGCCATGCTACTACCTTGGCTAATACTTTTACCCTTTATCGGCGGTTTCCTTTGCTGGCCGAGTGAGCGCCTGGGCAAAGCAGTGCCTCGCTGGGTTGCGCTGATAACGATGGGGTTAACGTTGGTTCTTTCCCTGTATTTGTGGATGGACAGCGGATTTACCGTGACCTCTCCACAGAATCTGTGGTTAGCTGAACCTTTCCGTATCAACTGGATCCCAAGCCTTGGCATTCAGATCCATCTGGCATTAGATGGACTGTCATTGCTGATGGTTGTTTTGACGGCTTTTCTGGGCTTGCTGGCTATCGTCTGTTCATGGACAGAAGGTCAGCGTTCTCAAGGGTTCTTCCACTTAAACCTGCTGTGGATTCTTGGCGGGGTTATGGGCGTGTTCCTGGCGGTGGATCTGTTCCTGTTCTTCTTCTTCTGGGAGATGATGCTGGTTCCGATGTACTTCCTGATTGCCCTGTGGGGTCATAAAGGATCCGACGGTAAAACCCGTATCGGTGCCGCGACCAAATTCTTTATTTATGCTCAGGCCAGTAGCCTGTTCATGCTGATTGCCATCATTGGTTTGGTGTTTGTTCACTTTAAAGCCACTGGCGTTATGACCTTCAACTATGAAGATTTGCTGAACACGCCAATGTCTTATGAAGTGCAGTATCTGTTGATGTTGGGTTTCTTTATCGCTTTTGCGATGAAAATGCCGGTTGTACCGTTACACGGTTGGCTACCGGATGCCCATAGTCAGGCACCAACTGCGGGTTCCGTTGACTTAGCCGGTCTGCTGTTGAAAACCGCGGCATATGGTTTACTGCGCTTCAGCCTACCGTTTTTCCCGGAAGCTTCTCAGGCATTTGCGCCAATAGCAATGTGGCTGGGCGTACTGGGTATTTTCTACGGTGCGTGGATGGCATTTGTTCAGACCGATATTAAGCGTCTGATTGCCTACACCAGTATTTCCCATATGGGCTTCGTGATGATCGCTATTTATAGCGGCAGCGTGTTGGCTTATCAAGGCGCAGTGGTGCAGATGATTGCCCACGGCCTGTCAGCTGCTGGCCTGTTTATCATCAGCGGTCAGTTATATGAGCGCCTGCATACTCGTGATATGCGTGAAATGGGTGGCTTGTGGAAACGCATCCGTTATTTACCTGCACTGTCGCTGTTCTTCGCGGTTGCCACTTTAGGTATGCCAGGAACCGGTAACTTTGTTGGTGAATTTATGATTCTGTTTGGTAGCTATCCTGTAGTTCCGGTTATTACAGTTGTGGCAACCTTTGGTCTGGTATTCGCATCAGTTTACTCACTGGTTATGATGCAGCGTGCTTACTACGGTGCACCAAAATCCGATAAGCCCATTGCTGGTATGAACGCACGAGAATTGTCGATGGTTCTGCTGCTGGTGGTATTGCTGGTACTGTTAGGCGTTTACCCTCAGCCGGTTCTGGATACGTCACATTCAGCGGTTAGCACCATTTCTCAATGGTATAACGCTGCGGCTTCCGTATCTCCAGACATGTCTATAGGAAAGTAAATCGCCATGACACTAACTGCACAACATATGCTTGCTCTGTTACCGCTGTTAATCGTTGGATTGACCGTGGTCGTTGTGATGCTATCCATTGCGTGGCGACGCGATCACTTCATTAATGCAACTATTGCGGTTATCGGCCTCAACGTTGCGCTGCTTTCGCTGTTCATTGTTGGACAGCAACCGGCAATGGATGTGACGCCGCTATTAAGAGTCGATGGATTTGCCATCTTCTTTACTGCTCTGGTCCTGCTGGCCAGTCTGGCTACCTGTACTTTTGCCTACCCATGGTTGAGTGGTTACCCAGATAATAAAGAAGAGTTTTATCTACTGGTGCTGATTGCGACATTGGGTGGCGTGGTATTAGCTAGCGCCAACCATCTGGCATCGCTGTTTATCGGTATCGAACTGCTTTCACTGCCGTTGTTTGGTCTGGTGGGCTATGCCTATCGCCAGCGTCGTTCTTTGGAAGCGGCCATTAAGTACATGGTTCTGTCCGCTGCTGCATCGTCTTTCCTGCTGTTTGGTATGGCGCTGCTGTATGCCGGAACCGGTGGCTTGTCCTTCGCTGACCTTGGTCGGGCGATGGGCGATCAGGCGCTGCATCAACCGCTGCTGATTATTGGCTTAGGTCTGATGTTGGTTGGTTTCGGCTTTAAGCTGTCATTAGTGCCATTCCAATTATGGACGCCAGACGTTTATCAAGGCGCGCCTGCGCCGGTATCAACTTTCCTGGCAACCGCCAGTAAAATTGCAATTTTTGGCGCGTTAGTGCGTATGTTTATGTACGCACCGGTTGCCGACAGTGAGTCCGTTCGTACTGTGCTGGCGATTATTGCCTTCTGTTCAATTTTATTTGGCAACATTCTGGCTATCACCCAAAGCAACATTAAACGCATGCTGGGTTATTCATCTATTGCCCATCTTGGTTATCTGTTGGTGGCACTGATTGCTGTTCAGGGTAATCAGCTATCCATTGAAACGGTTAACGTCTATCTGGCAGGTTACCTGTTTGCCAGCTTGGGTGCCTTTGGTGTAGTTAGCCTGATGTCCAGTCCGTATACTGGCCCTGATGCTGAGTCGCTGTTCTCTTACCGCGGTCTGTTCTGGCATAAGCCGATTCTGTCTGCGGTATTAACCGTGATGATGCTTTCTTTGGCCGGTGTGCCGATGACATTAGGCTTTATTGGTAAGTTCTACATTATCGCCATTGGTGTCAGCGCCGATCTGTGGTGGTTAACTGCCACTGTGGTGGTAGGTAGTGCGATTGGCTTGTACTACTACCTGCGCGTTATGGTCAGTCTGTATCTGGACGCACCTCAGGAATTGCGCCGTGATACGCCAAGCAATTGGGCATTAACGGCCGGTGGTGTCGTGGTGCTATTGTCTGCGCTGGCGGTGGTGTTCTTCGGTCTGTATCCGGAGCCATTGATTGCGTTAGCCAAATACGCATTGCCAATGTAATTCTGGTTGATTTTCAGATAATAAAATACCGGCCAATATGGCCGGTATTTTATATTGTGGACAAATTTTTTATTAAGTGTGGTGAACGTTCCGGCGGTAAAAAACAAGCATGAATATGATCATCGTGCGTAGTCGGAAAATCACCAATACTTAGTCGTGGAGTGCGACAGGCCTGGATTTCCTACGCCCCCCCACGGACACCGCCGTCAGGAATGGCGTTGAACAACATGAAGTGTTGGCCCGAAGGGCAGGTTATAGGATGTAGCCTGTAAATCGCCCCTGTCGTTTGGCAATTAATACCTTTCTTCATCAATTTGATAATATCGCTCGATGTGGGCAGGTGTTTTTTTATCTGATTTTCGACGAAATCCGCCGTATAATCCGTTTCTTTAGTTTTATGTCCCGAGAGGTTGTAGTGAAGCAAATGTCTGAACTGGTAAAGCTGCTGCATCAGCGCCTGCAAGAGGCTGCTCGCCCGCAACCAGGAAGGGAACGTATTTCGGTTCCTTTAACGCTTCAACAACGCTCTTCATTACTGCCTTGGCTGGCAGCACAACCGATTTTTCCTCAGTTCTACTGGCGTCAGCGTGACGATAAAGAAGAGGCCGCAGTATGCGGTGAAGTGGTGCGATTTAATGATGCCGCTTCAGCCCGTCAATTTCTGATTAGCAATGACGTTGGCAACATGCGTATCTGGGGGCTGAATACCTTTGATCAGGTTGAAGCGCCATCGGCGGATAGGCCAAAAAGCGCGTTATTTCTACCGCGTATTGAGATGCTACGCGATGCCGACGGTGCTCGTTTGGTGGTGAATCTCTACAGTGAAACATCGCTGGCGGATGATGTTGCTCTTGCACAGCAAAGCCTGAAGTTATTAACCGCCGGTGAGCCATTGGCTCCTCTTAATGTAAAAATTAATGCGGTTCACCATCAACCTGAAAAGCAGGGATGGTGTGATTTATTGGATCAGGCACTGGAAGCCATTAGCCAAGGTCAGTTTGAGAAAGTGGTATTAGCTCGCCAGTCCACACTTTCCCTCAATGCGCCCTTGAATCCTGCGGCGTTTCTGAACGCCAGTGCTGCGGTCAATCATCACTGTTTCCATTTTATGATGCGTATGGATCGCGAAACCGCCTTTCTGGGCTCGTCTCCAGAATGTTTGTTCTTACGCATGGGGCGTAGTTTGACAACGGAAGCGCTGGCGGGAACCGTGGCGAGTTCGCCGGATAATCAGGAAGCCAAGCGATTGGGCGATTGGCTGATGCGGGACAAGAAGAACCAGCATGAGAACTTGCTGGTAGTCGATGATATTTGTCAGCGCTTGCAGGGCGGTATTTTGGTTATTGATGTATTGCCTGCGGAGATCGTGCGTTTGCGTAAGGTTCAACATCTACGTCGCTGCATTCATGCTGATTTGGCCAAGATCGATGATGCTGATAGCTTACAGCGCTTACAGCCAACCGCAGCGGTTGCAGGACTACCTCGCGAACCGGCCCGTCAGTTTATTCTGCAGTTTGAGCCTTTTACTCGCGGCTGGTATGCCGGTTCAGCCGGGTATCTTTCTTTAAATCAGACTGAGTTTGCGGTTTCTCTGCGTTCTGCGCTGATAGAGGGTAACAATATTCACCTGTATGCTGGGGCGGGTATCGTTGCAGAGTCGGATCCACAGCAAGAATGGCTGGAGATAGAGAATAAAGCGGCTGGGCTTAGAACGTTGTTGGAGAGAGAAGGGGAGTAATTGTCCGATCTCTGTTCCCGTTAAATGTTAATTGTGGAGAACAACATGAATCTGTCCTGTTTAGAGCTACGCATCCCACCTCCGATCATTTTTATGATCTCCCTATTATTAATTGCTTTATTGAACTGGCTGTTGCCCGTCAATTTCCCTCAAACAACCTTGTTAATGGCACTTTGTGGTGTAAGTTTTCTGGCTTCTGGCCTGATTGGCTTAATCAGCTTGAGGGCTTTTATACGTGTGAAGACCACGGTTAATCCGATTAAAGTGCAATCAGCCAGTACTCTGGTAGTGAATGGGCTATATGCTTTTTCCCGCAATCCGATGTATTTAGCGTTAGCTTTACTGTTGTTGAGCGTCTGTCTGTATTTGGCTAATCCATGGACAGTGCTGAGCGTGTTGTTTTTTGTGCTGTTTATTACGCGCTTTCAGATTATTCCTGAAGAGAAAGCCCTGATGGAAGTGTTTGGTGAGCGTTATCAGGCTTACCGTAAGCGAGTTCGGCGCTGGTTGTGATCTGATATTTTTTCCCTGATTCATCTATTTGTCATATTCCCAGAGTAAAAAACAACGCATTCTGTGAATCACATCAAAATCTACGCGAGTAGATTTGATATATCTACGCGAGTAGATAAACTTTACAGAATGGTGGACGGATCCATTCTATTTTTTTCAGTGTTGGTGTTTATCAGAACCGCACGGTTTAACCAAGTGATCGCCGGGAAAACCGGTAATTAATCTGTATTAATGCAGGGGATCGTTAATGACAATAATAAATCATTCTGAGTCAGCCACTCAGGCACCAACAGAAATGCTGGCTGCCGACGAAAGGCTATCGACACAGGAAGGGCGCAAGGATTTCTGGCGAGCCACATTCTCATGTTGGCTTGGTACAACCATGGAATATGCTGACTTTGCTTTGTATGGTCTGGCGGCGGGTATTATTTTTGGTGATGTATTCTTCCCGAATGCCACGCCGGTAGTGGCGTTGATTTCCAGCTTCGCAACCTATTCAGTTGGCTTTGTTGCCCGGCCGATTGGCGCATTGTTTTTTGGCTGGTTAGGGGATCGCAAAGGCCGGAAGACGGTCATGGTGATAACCATTACCCTGATGGGGGCTTCAACCACCTTAATCGGTTTAATTCCAAGCTATGCGGCTATTGGCCTATGGGCGCCAGCCTGTCTGGCTCTGTTGCGCTTTATGCAAGGTTTGGGGGCTGGTGCTGAATTATCCGGCGGTGCGGTGATGCTAGGGGAATATGCGCCAGCTGAGAAGCGCGGTTTGGTTTCCTCGATTATTGCGCTGGGATCAAACAGTGGGACATTGCTGGCGTCATTGGTCTGGCTGATTGTGCTACAGATGGATAAGCAAACCCTGTTGGATTGGGGATGGCGAATTCCGTTCCTTTCCAGCATTCTGATTGCTGCGGTAGCGCTATTTATTCGTCGTAATATGCGTGAAACCCCAGTATTTGAACGCCAAAAAGAACTGCTGGAGCAACAGCGCCGTCAGGCGTTGGAAGAAGGGCGTAAGCATATTGAAGAGAAAGATACCCGTAGCTTCTGGAAACGTACCAAAGCGTTCTGGATTATGGTGGGTTTACGTATCGGTGAGAATGGCCCTTCTTATCTGGCACAAGGCTTTATTATTGGTTATGTCGCCAAAGTATTGATGGTGGATAAATCGGTACCAACCATGGCGGTATTTATTGCTTCGCTGCTTGGTTTCTTGATTATCCCACTGGCGGGCTGGTTATCTGACCGTTTCGGTCGTCGTATTACCTATCGTTGGTTCTGTATTCTGTTGGTGCTGTATGCATTCCCGGCCTTTATGCTGTTAGAAACTCGTGAGCCTATTATTGTTATCGGCACCATTATTGTCGGTATGGGCTTGGCATCGTTAGGTATCTTTGGCGTACAGGCAGCATGGGGCGTTGAACTGTTTGGCGTGACCAATCGCTATACCAAGATGGCAGTAGCTAAAGAGCTGGGTTCCATTATGTCTGGCGGTACGGCTCCGTTGATTGCTTCTGCTATGTTGTCGTATACCGGTCACTGGTGGCCTATTGCGGCTTACTTTATGTTTATGGCCGGTATTGGTCTGGTAACGACGTTCTTTGCGCCAGAAACGCGCGGACGCGATCTCAATTTGCCGGACGACGCAATTTAACACAATGAGTACCGATTAATACCCGGTAAAATGGTATGTTACTGCCTGAACCGGGTATTTTCGTCAGTAGGGCGTTTTACCCTATATAACCGTTTGATAATCCAGTATTCGTGATACTTATTGGGTAGATTAAGTGAGTCATTCAGTGTTGAATCAACATCCTCGCCGGGTTACGCGTTCTGATGTGGCGCGTGAAGCAGGAACATCGGTTGCTGTCGTCAGCTATGTGATGAATAACGGGCCGCGCCCGGTTGCAGAGGCAACCCGGCAACGCGTGTTGGCTGCGATTAAAAAAACCGGTTACCGCCCGAATGGGATTGCGCGGGCGTTAGCTTCCGGAACAACACGCACCTATGGTTTGGTGGTACCCAATATTTCTAACCCGTTTATCTCTTCTATGGCTCATGCACTGCAACAAGAAGCGTTTAAGCATGGGCAGGTGTTGTTATTGGGAGATGCCGGTGACGATCGCCAACGAGAATTGGAACTAATAAATAACCTGTTACTTCGACAGGTTGATGGCTTGCTGTATACCAGCGTTGACCGTCACCCTTACATTGAATTGATTCAGGCCAGCGGTACACCATTTGTTATGTTGGATCGGGTTGATCCCGAGATGAACGTTAGTTCTATTCGGGTAGATGAAAAAGCGGCGGCGTTTCAGGCTACCTCTCATTTGATTGAACATGGTTATCAAGATATTGCCATTATTTGTGGTCCACGGGATATGCTAAACACTCAGGATCGCATTAGCGGCTGGCGTGAAGCATTACAACATGCAGGCTTAACCGTTAGAGAAGAATGGATCTTCGCGACTACCTATACCCGTGAAGGGGGGTATCAGGCAGCGCAGCAGATGCTGAAAGGAACGTTACCCAGAGCACTGTTTACGACCAATGAACTACAGGCGCTAGGCTGCTTACGGGCGCTATCGGAACAAAGGATTTCGGTTCCTGATGAACTGGCATTGGTATGTTTTAACGGGACGGATGAGTCACAGTTTAATGTGCCCTCATTAACCACCGTGCGCCAACCCGTTAGTAAAATGGCGAAAGCGGCCATTGAAATGTTGAAAAACTGGAATAATTCTCCTGACTTACGTGAGTTTGCTTTTGATTTGCAGATTGGTGAATCTTGTGGGTGTTCGCCAGTAGTTCCGGCACACTCCGTTAAACTGAAAAGATAAATATATGCGTTTAATTATTGATTGCGATCCGGGAAATGGCGTAGCTGGTGCCAATGTTGATGATGGTCTGGCGTTAGCATTAGCCATTGCTGCACCAGATATTTCTTTAGAGTTGATTACGACGGTGGCGGGTAATACCGCCAGCACGGTGGGGTTTTCCGTTGCCCGCTCGATGGTGGAACGTTTAGGGTTAGATATTCCCGTGCGGCGTGGGGCGTCTCAAGCGCTGGTGGAGCCAGCCGCACCGTGGCGGGACAGGCTCGATCATGGTGCTGAACGCAGCGGTCTGATTGACTTATGGCGTGGCGTACCCGCACCCAGTATTGCACCTTATGAAGCGCCAGCGGCAGCGCACGCTATTGGTGAGCTGATCTGCAATAATCCGGGAGAGATTACGCTGGTGGCGATCGGGCCACTGACTAATATCGCTCATGCGATACAGCTTTATCCAGAGATGGTTAATGCGGTGGCTGAAATTGTGATTATGGGCGGCGTATTTAACGTAGAGGGTTATATCAAAGATACCAATTTTGGTATTGATCCTGAAGCGGCGCACGTGGTGTTGACCAGTGGAGCTAATATTACCCTGGTGCCGATGGATGCGACGGTTCAAACACAGATGTTACATCAGGATCTCGATCGGATTGCTGAGATCAATACACCGCTGAGTGAGTTTCTGGTTGAAACCATACGCCCGTGGATTGATTATTCTATCCAAACCCGTAAGTTACCCGGTTGTTGGATTCATGATGTTTTGGTGGTGGCTTGGTTATTGGATCATAGTGTCGCGACGACAGTGACTCGATACGTGGATGTTGCGTTGGAGGGGGTATTGACTCGCGGGACGACCTGGCAGCGTGATCCGCATAATCTTCGTTTAGATGTGGGGATTGCGCTACCGCAAGGCAAACCGGTTACCGTATTGAAAAACGTAGATAATCAAAAATTATTGTCAATTATTCATCATAATCTGAATATTTATCGTTAATTGTCCATAATAGGCATAGGACGTTATCATCTGCGTCTTATGTCTCTATTTTATTTGAATTTCAAACAGGTGGTCGATCTCATTTAATCAGTAAGGGTTGTTTTCCTGACATTGAATAACAGGATATTGTTATGCTGACTTTGCTTCATTTACTTTCTTCGGTGGCCCTGCTGGTTTGGGGGACGCATATTGTGCGTACTGGCGTTATGCGGGTATTTGGCTCGGATCTGCGTCGGGTGCTGAGTGCCAGCATCCAGAAGAAGGGCAGAGCATTTGTTGCTGGCGTTGGCGTAACGGCACTGGTGCAGAGCAGTAACGCGACAGCGTTGCTGGTGATTTCTTTTGTTGCTCAGGGGTTGATCGGGTTGTCCCCAGCGCTGGTGATTTTGTTGGGTGCCGATGTGGGGACTGCGCTGATGGCGCGGGTATTAACCTTTGACCTGTCCTGGCTCTCGCCGTTATTAATACTGTTTGGGGTAATCACCTTTCTCAGCCAGAAGAAAAATCGTATTGGTCAGGTTGGTCGTGCCTGTATCGGTTTGGGATTGATAATACTGGCCCTGCAATTGATCGTGGTATCCGCTGAACCGATCACTCAGGCCAGCGCGGTGCGCGAAGTGTTTTCATCGCTGGCGGGAGATGCCGTTCTGG
Source organism: Pragia fontium DSM 5563 = ATCC 49100 (assembly GCF_900112475.1). GTDB lineage: Bacteria > Pseudomonadota > Gammaproteobacteria > Enterobacterales > Enterobacteriaceae > Pragia > Pragia fontium. The sequence goes on from NZ_FOLW01000005.1 coordinate 161,053, forward strand.
CTTTGCTGATTGGTGCGTTGTTTGCGATGATCAGCTATTCCAGTCTGGCGGCGGTCTTGTTGACGGCAACGCTGGCAGCAACCGGATTGGTTCCCTTAAATATTGCGCTGTGTATCGTGATTGGCTCTAATCTTGGCAGTGGATTTTTGGCCATGCTGAGTAGCCGAGGTCAAGGTGCCATATCTCGCCGTTTAGTTCTGGGTAGTTTGCTGTTCAAAATTATCGGCTGTATTTTGGTGGTGCCGTGGATTGGTCTGTTTACTCAGTGGCTTCGTCAGTACTCACTTCCACCGGCGGAAGTGGTGATTTATTTTCATGTCATTTACAACCTGTTGCGCTGTTTGCTGATGCTGCCTTTAGTGGAGCCGATGGCCAGACTAACGACGCGTCTCATCTCAGAAGACCCGACGCTGACCAGTCAATTAACCCCACGTTATCTGGATACTGCGGCTTTGGATACGCCATCATTGGCGCTAGCTAATGCGGTACGAGAAACGCTGAGGTTAGGGGATGTCATTGAACAAATGCTGTTAGGGTTTAATGAAGTATTGCAGGGAAACCAGCAGCATAAACGGGAAGTGGCACACCTGAAAGATGAAAGCGATATGCTATATGGGGCAATTAAGCTCTATCTGGCACGCCTTCCTCAGGATGGGCTCAGTGATGTGGACTCCCGTCGCTGGGCAGAGATTATTGAGACCACTGTAAATCTAGAGCAGGCCGGTGAAATTATTGACCGTATGACGTCAGAAATGGCTTCTAAGTCGCTGAGTAAAAATCGTTCTTTCTCCATCAAGGGCATTGAGGAACTGAATACATTGCATGTGCGTCTGGTGAAAAATCTGGATTTGGCCATGTCTGTGTTCCTGTCCGGTGATATTGATAATGCTAAGCGCTTACGTCGAGCTAAGCACCGTTTTCGATTAGTGAATCAGCGTTATGCACTGGCGCACGTCGATCGTCTTCATCAGCAAAATGTACAGAGCATGGAAACCAGCTCATTGCATATGGGACTGTTGGCGGATATGCGCAGGCTGAATTCTTTATTCTGTGCCGTAGCCTATTATGTGCTGGAAGTTCAGGAAGACGACAGGGATTCAAACGAGAATGAATAGTCACTAACTTACTGATGTATAAGATTTGTCAGGCAGGGTAAAGGTTTGTCGTTGCCGTTGATTCCTGACCAAACTCTGGCTAATTTGTGGGAAATATCGGATTAGATAAAACGTCTGTCAGTTAAGGGAATCGCTATGAACGTTAATTATCCTACCCCCTACGAAGTGGGTGATGTGGTTTTTACCTGTATTGGTAATGTACTGTTTCGCCAGATTTCAGCCGCCTCTGCCTGCTGGAGTAATCATGTTGGTGTGATTATCGGTCATGATGGGAACGATTATATCGTGGCAGAAAGCCGAGTGCCGCTGTCGCAAACCACCACGTTAACTAAATTTGTTGCCCGTTCTGTTGACGGTCGTTATGGCGTCCGTCGCTTGCAGGGCGGGTTATCCGAACAGCAAAAACAGGCCTTGGTGGAAGAAGTGCCGCCTCGTTTGAACGTGCTCTATCACACCGGGTTTAACTATGAGTCATCCCGCCAGTTTTGTTCCAAATTTGTTTTCGATATTTATCGCCATGCCTTAGCCATATCGGTAGGGAAACTTGAAACTTTTGACCAACTGCTCAGTAGTAATCCTGAGGCGAAGTTACAATTCTGGCACTTTTGGTTTTTAGGTTCGATTCCCTGGAACAGAAAGACCGTTACACCAGCCAGTTTGTGGTTTTATCCATCATTAGTACCGGTATATAACAGTCATCCAAATGCGGGCGAAACGGAGCCTGATTGGTATTATCATTAATTCGGATTCTATGGACAGGAGACTATCCGCCTTGGATAAATACAATCAGGCCTCTGCCGATAAGATTATGCTATTTGTCAAAAATGAAGTGAGCCAGTTTGTTAACGCTCATCCGGGAGAGGTGTTCTCCGCTTTTGCTTTTGACTGCCATATCCGAGAAGGCGTCGAGCTGAATTTATGTCTGACCACTCATAGTCATCTGAATGATATCCTGCATTACTACCAAACGGGCGCCCGTAGAGCCTACTACCAGTCTGATGAGGGCATTTTAAGCCTGAAATACAATACCGGTGACTGGCAGTATCAGTGCTTTAGCAGTATGAACTGCGTTGAAGACCCTGATTATTCCTATTTTGAGATTAATGAAGAACAAAAATACCAATATTGGTTGAGCCTGTTGGCGCAGCTTATGATTGAGTTTCTACAAACGCCAGAATATGAGGCGATCCCAAAATATCAGGATTTTAAAGTACTGGTCTACGATCATGATGAAGAGCCGGAAAACAGCGAGGTGCGGCTAAGTGCGCTGCTGGATTCTCCCGTTGTTCGGTTGAATTAAAGGGCTATCCTCACGATACCAACTGTTATCAACGGAAAATAAATGTGTCTGATTGTTACCTAAACCGTTTTATTTCACTTATTGATAACTTAGCGATGGCTGTAACGATAAAATATGGTTTATCAATATCGATAGATTGACTTAAAAATCAATACGTTTTACTCGTAACCCTTTTCATCCTGTTGGTTTTATTGTCGCTCATGGGGTGTTGGTGTAAGATATGTGTCAATTATGAATTCTATTCCTTAGCAAAATCAATCGATTAAGCTGAGTTTCGGTGAGTTCCCCATGTCGATAAGTGTGTTTAACCGCCGTTGGGCGGCAGTACTATTGGAAACATTGACCCGTCACGGGGTTCAACATGTTTGTATTGCTCCGGGGTCTCGCTCTACCTCTCTGACGCTGGAAGCAGCGGCTAATTCTAAAATAATTTGTCATACCCACTTTGATGAACGCGGTTTGGGTCATTTAGCGCTGGGTATTGCTAAAGTTACACAGGCGCCGGTAGCGGTGATTGTGACCTCCGGTACCGCGGTGGCTAATCTTTATCCGGCACTGATTGAAGCCGGATTAACTGGAGAAAAGCTGGTGCTGTTAACGGCAGATCGACCGCCAGAACTGATTGACTGCGGTGCTAATCAGGCGATTTATCAGCAAGAAATTTTTTCCCATCATTTAACTCAATCGGTTTCGTTACCTCGTCCAACGCCGGATATTTCGGCGGCTTGGCTGACGTCTACCGTCGATCGGGCTATGGGCGAACTCAAGCAAGGGGCTTTACATATTAATTGCCCGTTTGCCGAACCGTTGTACGGTGGAGAGACATCAGCCTATGCTGAATGGTCAGATACGCTGGGTGACTGGTGGCAAAGCGATAAACCGTGGTTAATCACCGGCGCAGAATATACGCTGGCTAAGCAGCCCGATTGGGGAAACTGGCAGCAGCGCCGTGGCGTTGTTGTGGCGGCGAGAATGAGCGCGGAGCAGGGGCGTCAGGTGGCGCAATGGGCTCAGACTTTAGGCTGGCCACTATTAGGGGATGTACTGTCCAGCTCAGGACAACCGTTACCCTGCGCCGATTTATGGCTAAATAATCCTAAAGCCCAGGCGCTATTAGCACAGGCTGAAATTGTGGTGCAGTTTGGCGCCAGCCTGACGGGCAAACGTATGTTGCAGTGGCAGGCTAATTGCCAGCCGCAGGAATATTGGTTAATTGATAATTTTAGTGGTCGCTTGGATCCGGCAAACCATCGTGGAAGGCGTTTGGTGGCGGATATCTCGGCTTGGTTGCAGTTGCACCCCGCGAAGCAGAATTTACCATGGGCTCCTGAACTGGAATCAATCGCGAATACCGCCAAAGCGTATGTAGAGAAGCAATTGGCTGATAAATTTGGTGAAGCCCAGATGGCCAGCCGATTGGAACGTTTACTGCCTGAAGACGGTATCTTCTGGGCTGGAAATAGCTTAATTGTTCGATTAATTGATGCGCTGGGGCAGCTTCCCGCAGGCTATCCGGTTTACAGTAATCGGGGCGCCAGTGGAATTGATGGCCTACTGTCTACCGCGGCTGGCGTTCAGCGCGCGGTCGATAAACCTATGCTGGCGGTGATAGGCGATATTTCTGCGTTGTATGACCTGAACTCATTGGCTTTAATAAGCCAATGTACGGCGCCAACCGTGCTGGTAGTGGTGAACAATGATGGTGGTTCTATTTTCTCCCTGTTACCCACGCCGCAAGCAGAACGAGAACGTTTCTACCGTATGCCGCATGGTGTGAATTTTAAACATGCCGCCGCCATGTTTGGTTTAAACTATGCCAGCCCACAAAACTGGGATGAACTGCAAGCGGCGGTTAAACAATGCTGGCAGCAAGGTGGCATACTCCTGTTGGAATTACAGGTTGCGCCCCATGACGGAGCACAAACGTTGAGCCAAATGGTTCAAGACGCGGCTCAGTTTTGATGTTGGCGGCGAAGTGTTATCCAGCAGAGGGAGCTGATAAGTGTCAGCCTTGGTTGGTATTTATTCACGGTTTGTTAGGTGATGGTCAGGACTGGCAAGAGGTGTTACCTCACATCAGCGGTTGGTCCTGTATGACAATTGATTTACCGGGGCACGGTGGCTCGAAGCCGGTTGCGGTAGAGAACTTTGAACAAATGAGCGGCCAACTAAGGGAAACCTTGCTGGCTCATGACATTCAACGTTATATACTTATTGGCTATTCATTAGGTGGACGCTGTGCCATGTATCATGGTTGTTTTTCCGCTGATGATGGTTTAGCGGGGTTGGTGATTGAAGGAGGAAATCCCGGATTAATCAATCAACAACAGCGGGATGAGCGTCAGGCACATGACCAGCTCTGGGCGGATAAATTTCGTCACCATCCGTTACCTGACGTATTGGACCAATGGTATCGCCAGCCGGTATTTGCCAGCTTAAATGAAGAGGCTCGCCAACGGTTGATTTTACGCCGTGGTACCAATAGCAGTGCAGGGGTGGCAAAGATGCTGGAGTCAACGTCTCTGGGTCAACAGCCTTGGTTGACGGAACGGCTTAGTCAGTTAGTAACACAACGGAATTTACCTTTTTGTTATTTATGTGGTGAACAGGATGCAAAGTTTCAACAGATTGCGCTGGAGAACCATTTTCCGCTGCGTATCGTTGCTGCTGCGGGCCACAATGCACACGTTGCTAACCCGAAGGGGTTTGCCGATCAATTGATTAATTTTTTGAAGGAATGCTAACTATGCTTTATCCAAGTGAACAGGAACTATACGCACCGATTGAATGGCAGGACTGCTCTGAAGGTTTTCAGGACATTCGTTACCATAAGTCTGCTGACGGCATCGCTAAAATTACCATTAACCGTCCTGAGGTGCGTAATGCATTTCGTCCGTTGACGGTGAAAGAGATGATTCAGGCGCTGGCAGATGCCCGTTATGACGATCAGATTGGTACCATTATTCTCACTGGTGAAGGTGAAAAAGCATTCTGCTCCGGCGGAGACCAGAAAATTCGCGGGGACTACGGCGGTTATAAAGATGACAGCGGTACACATCACTTGAACGTGCTGGATTTCCAGCGCCAGATCCGTACCTGTCCTAAGCCTATTGTAGCTGCGGTTGCTGGTTACTCTATCGGCGGTGGCCATGTATTGCATATGATGTGTGACCTGACCATTGCCGCAGAAAACGCAATTTTTGGCCAAACCGGTCCTAAGGTTGGATCGTTTGACGGTGGCTGGGGTGCTTCCTACATGGCACGTATTGTTGGTCAGAAGAAAGCCCGTGAAATTTGGTTCCTGTGCCGTCAGTATAATGCTCAGGAAGCGTTGGATATGGGATTAGTTAACACCGTGGTACCGGTTGCCGATCTGGAAAAAGAGACTATTCGCTGGTGTCGTGAAATGTTAAGAAACAGCCCGATGGCGCTGCGTTGTTTGAAAGCTGCGCTGAACGCTGACTGTGACGGTCAGGCCGGTCTACAGGAATTGGCGGGTAATGCCACGATGTTGTTCTATATGACTGATGAAGGTCAGGAAGGACGCAATGCGTTTAATGAAAAACGCCAGCCAGACTTCACTAAATTTAAGCGTAATCCATAATGCGTAAGGTTGAACTTTACCGCTTTAGCCTGCCGATGGAGGCAGGGGTGATTCTACGTCATCAGCGGCTGAAAACGCGCGATGGACTTCTGGTTTGTCTGACGGAAAACGGTAAGCAGGGCTGGGGAGAAATCTCCCCACTGCCGGAGTTTTCTGAAGAGACGTTGGATGAAGCGGAGGCCTCAACGCTAGGATGGCTACATAGCTGGGTTAACGGTGAGCAGGCATTTGAGAGTGCGTTACCATCGGTGGCGTTTGGTTTAAGCTGTGCCATGGCGGAACTGAATGGTTTTTTACCGCAAAAGGCTGATTATCGTAAAGCTCCTTTGTGTAACGGCGATCCTGATGAACTGTTTGCCGCATTAGGCAGTATGCCTGGGGAAAAAGTCGCTAAGGTCAAAGTCGGTCTATATGAAGCGGTACGCGACGGTATGATTGTCAATTTGCTGCTGGAAGCGATTCCCGATTTGAAGCTGCGTTTGGATGCTAATCGTAGCTGGACTCGAGCTAAAGCAGACGGTTTCGCCAAATACGTGCAGCCAGAGTTTCGTAGCCGCATTCAGTTTCTGGAAGAGCCGTGTAAAACTCGCGATGAATCTCGTGAGTTTGCCCGCGATACCGGTATTGCCATTGCCTGGGATGAAAGCGTGCGCGAAGCAGATTTCATGGTAGAGGCTGAGTCCGGGTTGGCGGCAATCGTGATTAAACCAACGCTGGTGGGGAGTATTCAGCATTGCCAGATGCTGGTACAGCAAGCGCATCAAGCGGGATTAATGGCGGTTATCAGCTCTTCTATTGAAAGCAGCCTTGGTCTGACCCAGTTAGCTCGAATGGCGGCTTGGTTGACTCCGGATACCATTCCTGGATTAGATACGCTGTCTTTGATGAAATCTCAGCTGGTACGTCCTTGGCCGGAGAGTGAGTTACCGGTGCTGGATGTGGATTCGCTGGACGTGGTATGGCGTCGTTAGATTGTCCTGAGTTTGATGACTGGCCGTGGCAACAATGGGCAAAACAGCGCCCTGATGCCACGGCGCTAATCAGAGAACAACGTTCAGTTAGCTGGCAGCAGCTGGCTGATGAATTAAATGCCCTCAGCGCTGTTTTCTATCGCGATGGCGTAAGAAAGGGAAATGGCGTTGCTCTGAGAGGGAAAAATAGTCCTGAACTGCTCTTAGCCTATTTAGCGCTACTTCAGTTAGGGGCGCGAGTTTTACCGCTAAATCCTCAACTGCCCATATCATTACAAATTCAACTGCTACCCATGCTGAATATCGATTATGGCTGGTGTGCTCAGCAAGGCAGTTGGCCCCCCGGTGTTAAACCACTGTCCGAATTTTGCTGGGAAAATATTCCTGAGTCAGATGCTATTGCTACCGCGTCTTGGTCTGATCAACCGGCGTTAACCATGACATTGACGTCCGGCTCCAGTGGATTACCAAAAGCGGCGGTACATACGCCACAGATTCACTTAGCCAATGCTCATGGATTATTGCAGCGTATGCAGTTTGAAGCAGGAGACAGTTGGCTGCTATCGTTGCCGCTGTTTCATGTGTCGGGGCAGGGTGTGTTATGGCGCTGGCTATTAAAAGGGGCAATCTTGGTTCAACGCCATATGCATCCTTTATCAGCGGCGTTGAGCGGCTGTACTCATGCTTCTTTGGTGCCCACTCAATTGTGGCGCCTGCTTGAACATGATGCTAATAGTCTGTCGTTAAAACAGGTTCTACTGGGTGGTGCGGCAATTCCCGTTGAGTTAACCGAGCGTGCTCAACAGGCAGGTATTGGTTGTTGGTGTGGTTATGGCATGACCGAAATGGCATCGACGACCTGCGCTAAACCGGCCGATGAAACATCTGGCGTAGGCTTGCCATTGCCGGGCCGAGAGCTGCGTATTGTTGAGCATGAGATTTGGTTACGCGGCAGTGGTCAAGCGTTAGGTTATTGGTTGAACGGCGATATTCGCCCATTGTGTGATGAGCAAGGTTGGTTTCATACTCGCGATCGTGGTGAGATAAGAGACGGTGAGTTGTATATTGTAGGTCGTCTGGATAACCTGTTCTTCAGTGCCGGAGAGGGGATTCAGCCGGAAGATATTGAGCGGGTGCTGGTTGGTCATCCATTGATCGAGCAAGCATTTGTAGTGCCCGTTGCGAGCCAAGAGTTTGGCCAACGCCCGGTTGCGGTGATTGATGCTTTGCCCGGATTGGAACTCGATAAACTCGCGGATTGGTTAGAGGGCAAAGTTGCCAGTTTTCAAAAGCCCGATTTTTATTACCTTTTACCCGAAAACTTGAAGTCTGGCGGCATTAAAATTTCACGTCAGGCGTTAAAAGAATGGGTAACCGGATTACCTCAGCATAAATAACGGCAAAGCCATTGTTGATTAGCCCACAATGGCTTTGCTGATTAATGGTTATTCTGCCACTTAACTTCCCGCCATCCTCTGACACTATTAATAAAAGCGATTTTCTCCGCTTTATTCAGCATTTCTTTTGGTAATACCGCTTCGCTAATTTTTCCCGCCAGCAATAGAGACTCACGTTCGGTACCTGCCAGTAAACCACAGGAAAGCGCTGGCGTTAGCCATTGACCATCAATCAATAATGCCACATTGCCGTTTACGAACTCTGTGATTTCATCGTGCTGGTTATACAGTAAAAACTCATGTTGTAGCGTAGCCGATGGGTAGAATTCGCGGCGAGTGGTCTTATGATAGAGCAGACGATTATGGCTATTGATGGGCTCTGCTGCCCAGCTTGCGCTCAGAACCTCGGTTAATGGTTGGATCTGTTCACCGGTTAGCGTGAGGTCGCCTGTTTTATTAAGCAGCAGTCGTACTTTCCAACTTCCCTTGGTTCGGGTTGATGAAAAATCTTTAAGCTGTTGGGTAATGGCTTGATGATGATAGTTAAAGCTAAAGTAACGGGCAGAGGCGGCCAGACGTTTTAGGTGCAGTTCCAGCAAGTGATATTGCCCATCCCGCAGTAACAGGCTTTCTAATAATTGTTGAGGCAGGGTAATACCACGCAGTATTTGCGCTTTATTTAATACTTCCTGATATTCATTTTCCGCCGTTGAATCCCAGGTAATTCCTCCCCCAACGCCATAGCTGGCTTTGGCTGTTTGGCTATCAAATACCACGGTACGAATGGGTACACTAAACAGCGCTTCTCGCTGTGGCGTAATATAACCAATCGCGCCACAATAAACTTCCCGTGCCTGAGGTTCCAACTGTGAAATCAGCTTCATGGTGCTGGCTTTAGGGGCTCCGGTAATAGAACCACAGGGAAAGAGCGCCCGTAGAATATCGGTTAATTGAGTTTCCGGTTTGGTTTGAGCCGTAATGGTTGAGGTCATCTGCCAGACGGTAGGATATTGCTCCACATCGAACAAGGAAGGAACTTTCACCGTGCCGGGAATGGCCACCTGGCTCATATCATTTCGCAGCAAATCAACGATCATCACGTTTTCCGCCCGATCTTTGACCGAGTTCGCCAGCATTTGCTGATGCAATAAATCGTTGTCTGAACTGGTGCCTCTTTCCGCGGTTCCTTTCATTGGTTTCGCGGTCAGGGTTCCTTGCCGCCAGTGAAAAAACAGTTCTGGTGAGGCGGAAAGAATTTTAAACCGACCGATATCCAGATAGGCCGCATAGTTGGCCTGCTGAGCATTAAGCAGATAACGATAAAACTCATAGCTGGCGTTATCACTGGCATCGGTAATATCGGCAGTCAACCGAATAGTGTAGTTGGTCTGGTAGGTGTTGCCCGCTTCTATTTCTGATTTGATACGGGTAATAGCCTGACGATATTCATCTACGCTGGTGAGCGGCTGCCATGGACTTAAGCTATTGGGAGGAAACTCGTTCGGGGAGTCGGAACAGTCTGTTTCTGGTTTAGTATAAATACCAAACCACAATAGCGGCATATTTCCCTGCGGTGGGGTTTGATAGTAGGGCTGAAATGCCGAGGCGGCTTCATAGGCAAGATAACCAGCGGCATAAAATCCATCGGCAACGGCTTGCTCTACCTGAGCCAGTTTTTCGATAACTTCATCAACTTTTGAGGTTTGGATAATCTTCTCAGGATGATGAAAAAATAGAGGCTGCTGATGAAAATCGAAGCGTAGTGTCATATCAGGCAATCTCATGGGTATAAGTGGTTAAAAATTGTTTTAGTAGCTGCAAACCGCACTCGGTCAGTATTGCTTCCGGATGAAACTGCACCCCTTCCAACGGCCATTGATGATGGCGAATCGCCATGATAATCCCGTCATCGGTAGCCGCTGAAATAGTGAACTTATCGGATAGCGAGGAAGGATCAATCATCAGTGAATGATAGCGTGTGACCTGAAGCGGATTAGGCAAGTTATGAAATAGGGTCTGATTATCGTGTTTTATTTGTTCAGTTTTGCCATGAACCGGTGCCGGTGACTTAATTATTTTTGCGCCAAAAGCCTGAGCAATAGCTTGATGACCAAGGCAAACGCCTAACATAGGGATTTTGCCAGCAAACTGTCGAATGGCAGCTAATGTGATTCCGGCATTTTCTGGCGTGCCGGGGCCGGGAGAGATAATGATGGCAGCCGGATTCATCGTCGCAATTTGTGGTAGCGAGAGCTGGTCATTTTTGATGATTTCGACCTGAGCACCAGATTGACAAAGATAGTCGTACAGGTTGTAGCTAAAGGAATCGTAGTTATCAATCAGTAGAATCATAAGAAGATCGGCGGTAGCAAACGGCGCATTATGGTCAATGGATTAAGGTGGCTATTCTAACCAAAGCAAAGGGAATAGGAAGACCGAAAAGTGCCCGTTGATGATTAATCAACGGGCACAGGGCTAATACATGGTGATTACTTCATGTTTTTCAGCGCGTTCGCTACACCGTTACCATAGTCAGGGTGGACTTTGGTAAACAGAGCAATTTGGCGCTGCTGAATTTCTGATGGAACCTCACACAGTTCACCGGCGATACGCTTGAACATGCGCTGATGTTCTTCGGCACTTAACAGGTTGAACAGTGCACGAGGCTGGCTGAAGTAATCATCATCCTGAGTCCAATGGTCGGCTGCGCCTTCGAGACTCAATGGTGGCTCGCTGAAGTCAGGCTGTTCTTTAAATAAGCCAAAGCTGTTTGGCTCATAGGTTGCGGTGTTACCGCTGTTGCCGTCAACGCGCATCGCGCCATCGCGATGGTAGTTATGGAACGGGCAACGTGGCGCATTCACCGGAATCTGATGGTGATTGACGCCTAAACGGTAACGGTGGGCATCGCCATAGGAGAACAGACGACCTTGTAGCATCTTATCCGGCGAGAAACTGACACCCGGAACGATGTTTGCCGGATTCATGGCAACTTGCTCAACTTCGGCGAAGTAGTTGTCCGGATTCCGGTTTAGCTCCATAACGCCCACTTCAATTAATGGTGCATCTTTATGTAACCAGACTTTAGTCAGGTCAAATGGACTGTAAGAGAGTTTACCGATATCTTTTTCAGCAATGACCTGAACAAACAGCTTCCAGCGCGGGAAGTTACCTTCTTTGATGGCGTTATATAGATCGCGCTGTGAGCTTTCACGGTCTTTACCAATCAGCAGTTCGGCTTCATCGTCCATCAGGTTTTCGATACCCTGTTGACAGCGGAAGTGGAATTTCACCCAGTAGCGTTGATTATCGGCACTGATAAAGCTAAACGTATGGCTACCGAAGCCGTGCATATGACGGTAGGATTTTGGTAATCCACGATCGCTGAAATCAATCGTTAATTGGTGGAGAGATTCAGGTAGCTGAGAGAAGAAATCCCATTTGTAGGTTGGATTGCGTAGGTTAGTGTGTGGATCGCGCTTCACCACGTGGTTGAGGTCGGGGAATTTCAGTGGATCGCGTAAATAGAATACCGGGGTATCGTTACCCACCAGATCCCAGTTGCCTTCTTCGGTATAGAACTTGATAGCAAAACCGCGGATATCGCGTTCGGCATCGGCGGCACCACGTTCACCAGCAACGGTAGAGAAGCGGACAAATAAATCGGTTTTTTTACCCACTTCGGAAAATATCTTGGCTCGGGTATATTTGCTGATATCGTGAGTTACGGTAAAAGTACCGTAAGCACCGGAACCTTTAGCGTGCATGCGGCGTTCAGGAATCACTTCCCGGTCAAAGTGTGCCAATTTCTCCAGAAACCAAATATCCTGTAATAACATTGGGCCATTGGGGCCTGCGGTTATTACGTTATTATTGTCTACTACGGGTACACCGGCTGTCGTCGTTAATTTCTTATCACTCATCACTTTCTCCTGTTAAACATCGGACAAATATTTGTCGTACCACGGTAAAACTGTCAGAGACTATCGTTGGAAATCTCTACTATTAGTATGGTTATTCGTCAGGGATAGCTAATTGTTACTGCCTATTGTCACTATCAGTGTAGTCAATCTGGTGAATATTAAGCCTATTGATTGGGGGGGTAACGCCTTTAATACCAAGGGAGTTACGTAACATTAGCTTAGAATCGTAAGTATCATTTTGATGTGGTATAAGTTGATTCTAAAGTAAATTCAGGGGAAACATTATGTTTCAAGTGCTATTAAATAATATTGATGATTTTTTTAAAAATGAATTTAAAGATCGACTGGCACAAAAAATTGCTTACCAAACAGAAAGCCAGAAAATAGGCAGTAATTCGGCTATTGATAGTTATCTGGATGAGGTGATTGCTCCAGAGTTAACCTCGATGGGATTTACCCTACAGAAAGTTGATAATCCTATTGTGGAAGGCCGCCCTTTATTGATTGCTGAACGAATAGAAGATGCGGCATTACCAACCGTACTTTGTTATGGACATGGCGATGTGGTTTGGGGTGACGCGGAAAATTGGCGAGCAGGATTATCCCCTTGGCAGCTGGTTGAAGAGGAGGAACGCTGGTATGGGCGGGGAAGCGCCGATAATAAGGGACAGCATGCAATTAATCTATCAGCGTTACAACAGGTCTATCATGCCCGCCAACAGCGGCTAGGCTTTAACTGCAAAATTCTGTTTGAAATGGGTGAGGAGATATCATCCCCAGGTTTAGCAGAAATTGCTCAGCGCTATAAAGAACAACTTAAGGCAGACGTTTTTATTGCTTCTGACGGCCCTCGCCTGAATAAACAGCGACCAACGTTATTTTTGGGCTCCCGAGGATGCGTAAATTTTTCTTTATCAATTCATGCCAGACAGCAGGCTTATCACTCGGGTAATTGGGGCGGATTACTGACGAATCCGGGGACTCAGTTAGCCAACGCCATTGCGTCATTGGTTAGCGCCAGTGGCGCCATTTTAGTTGAAGGACTCAAGCCACCGGCGATAAGCCAAACGGTTCGTCAGATTCTTAGTGATATTGAACCCGCAGGTCAAGAAGGCGATCCTGAAGTCAATCATGATTGGGGAGAGGCCGGGCTGACGGCGGCGGAAAAGCTTTTTGCCTGGAACAGTTTAGAAGTGTTGGCTTATACCACCGGTAACCCCCAAGCCCCGATGAATGCGATTCCCGCACGAGCTCAGGCTACCTGTCAGTTACGCTTTGTGGTGGGTACCGACTATAAGAATATTGCTCAATACCTGCGACAGCATTTAGACCAGCATGGTTTCACCATGGTCGATGTAGAAATTGGTGGCATGACTCCGGCCACCCGTTTTGACCCAGCCGATCCATTGGTGAACTGGACATTAGATATCATGCAGCAGGCAACCAATAAAGTACCAGCCTTGCTTCCTAATTTAGGTGGATCGTTACCGAATGATATTTTCAGTGACATATTAGGGCTTCCTACGCTCTGGATCCCTCACTCTTACCCGGCCTGTGGTCAACATGCCGTCAATGAACATATGCTAAAAAGCATCGCTTATGAAGGATTGCACATTATGGCGCGATTGTTTTGGCAACTTGGTGAGCAAGGAGAACAAATTATTAACCAGCACAAGCAATATCAAGCAACAACAGGTAAACCTAAGGGATAGTCATGGATGCATCAATAAATAAACAGAATAACCAGCCTCATTTATATAAAACGCTGTTTGCCACTTGCATTGGTAATGCGCTGGAATGGTTTGATATTGCGGTTTACGCTTTCTTTGCCAGTTACATTGCGCGGGCATTTTTCCCCAATGAAAATGAAACCATTTCGTTAATTATTACTTTCGGTACTTTTGGACTGTCGTTTTTAATCCGACCTTTTGGTGCTGTTATTCTGGGGGCTTATGCTGACAGAGCGGGGCGAAAGGCGTCACTCTTGATGTCCATTGCATTAATGATGCTGGGATGCTTGATGATCGCCGTGATGCCCACTTACGCCACCATAGGTATTAGTGCGCCAATTTTGATTATGGTTGCCCGGTTGATTCAAGGATTTTCCGCCGGTGGTGAATTTGGTAGTTCCACGGCATTTTTAGTTGAGCATTTTCCAGAACGTAAAACGTTTATTGCCAGTTGGCAGTTTGCGACTCAAGGCGTGAGCTCACTATTGGCTGCACTATTTGGCTTTGTTTTGTCCAGCGTATTAACCCAAGAACAATTGTATGATTGGGGATGGCGCGTTCCATTCTTTTTTGGTTTGATAATCGGCCCGGTAGGACTGTACATTCGTCGACATGTGCATGAGTCAAAAACGTTTTCTCAGGCGGAGAAGTCGGCAAATCCGATAAAAGAGATTGTTCAGACGCAGAAGAAACTGTTTTTTATTGCCAGCGGACTGATGGTTATCTCCACGGCGATTAACTATATGCTGAACTATATTCCCGCCTATGCCACTAAAACGCTGGGCTTGCCTGCGACGACTGCATTTGGTGCAACGATCGTTTCCGGCGCTATTCTCATGATATTGACGCCGTTTGTGGGATTATGGGCGGAGAAAAAAGGTCGTTTCCCGTTGATGGTCGGTTCGCTGGTGGTGTTATTGATCACCGTGTATCCTGGATTCTGGTTAATGATTCACTACCTCAGCGCAGTATCATTAATTTTACTGGTAGGTTGGTTGGCGATATTAAAGTCGATTTATTTTGCCACCGTGCCTTCGATGATGGCCGATATTTTCCCAACCAGAACGCGAGCTACCGGTATGGCCGTCAGCTATAACGTAGCCGTCACGCTATTTGGTGGTTTTGCACCGATGTTCTGCACCTTATTGATTAGCATGACTGGAGACAACTTATCCCCGAGTTATTATTTAATTGTCGTCGGGTTTATGAGTCTGTTAGCCATACAGCAAGCTTATCAACTTAATCGGAAATAATGGAAGTAGGGTGGCCATTGCATGATGGCCGCTCTTTTAATCTGACGCCGCAGTGCGGTTTTTGATGCGTTGCTGCTCTGGGCTGAGTGCTAACGCCGTTTGATTAAATGACAGAAATTGATATTCCCCTGACTTAAACCCGCCATATGACTAAAGGCGGGCAAAGCGTATCAGGGGAACCGATTAGGGGATATCAAACCTGCGGTAGCAGGCCAAATACGATACCTATTTGGATAAAAATAATAGCAACGCCAAAACACAGAGCCAGTATTACCCCCAAAGACCCACCAGGTACCCGGTAACCTTCGGTGTGCTGTTTACGCGCTTGAATGACCAGCATAGCTGGTAGTAGCAACGCCAGAACCGACAGGGCAATCGCCGCATAACCTAGCGCAATAATAAAACCTTTCTGATAAAACAGGGCGAACATCAGCGGTGGTAAAAAGGTGATCAGGCCCGTCTGTAAACGACCTGAGGTGCTATTGTTGCGCTTAAACAGGTCAGCCAGATAGTCAAATAATCCCAGGGCAACGCCTAAGAATGAGGTGGCTAATGCCAATGCGGAGAACAAGCGCACCGAGATTTCAACGCTTGGAGTATTCACCACTTCTTTCACCGCTTGCAGGAGCCCGTTAAGGCCAGATTCCGCAGCAATAATACCGACAAACGTGGTTGAGCTAATAGCGCCCAGCGTAGCCAGTTGCCATAAAATGTAAGCTACCAGCGGAATGGCACTACCAATAATAAAGATTTTACGCAGCTTGGCGGTATCCCCTCCCATATATTTCACAATACTGGGAATGCTGCCGTGGAAGCCGAATGAGGTGAAAATTAATGGAATGGCTGAAATAGCCAAACCTTGTTCCAGCGGTAGCGTGGTCAGGTTGACGCTCTGTACGTGTGGCATCATTAAGGAAAGCATGATCACCAGAAAAACAATTTTGGCGGTAAATAAACAGCGATTAATAAGGTCTACGGAATGGGTACCGATACAAACCACGCCACCACCAACGATGGTAAAGATCAGTGGCCCGGACATATGAGGTAAATCGAGACTGAGGGAATCATTCATACTAACTAACAGTAATTCACCACCACCGCTAATATAAGCAGCGACCAAAGCATACATCAGAAATAACATGGCAAACCCGGCGATCAGGTTTCCTTTGGTGCCCAGATAACGGTGAGCCAAAGTCCCCAAGCCGTCATCGGCATCACTGTATTGATAAACTTCCACCAGCAGCAAGGCGGTGTAGCACATCATCATCCATAGAATAACCAACATAGCAAAGGTTACGCCGAATCCGACGCCTGCCGCAGCGAGTGGCATAGCTAACATACCGGCACCGATGGTGGTACCTGCGACGATAAATATACTGCCTAGGGTGCGATTCCTCACACGAACCTCGATTTATTTTCGTTATGTGAATAGGTTTGATAAACGACAAAATAGCACTGTGGCTATTCATTGTTTATTCATTGCTCGATAGCCCGAAAGCATGGCTACCGGAGGGTTGAAGTAGGGTATGTGAGATAATCAAAGCTGTCAAACTATTGATACGAGGTGTAATTTTATCTTTACATTAAGCTGGGTTTGTGGTTTTTATTTAACCATTGAGCTGATTAAATAAACAAATAAATGCATCGTTGAGCGTATTATTTTAGCTGAATGTCGGTTTTATCCGGCATAAAATAGATTGACCAGCGGCGGGGTAATCCAGTCATCGTGAACAGGAGTCATTAAGATGTTAGTGGTTGAGATGTTAAGTACGGGAGATGAAGTTCTGCATGGGCAAATCGTTGATACCAACGCAGCCTGGCTGGCAGACTGTTTCTTCCAACAGGGATTACCACTCAGTAGCCGGACAACTGTGGGGGATGATTTGGATAGTCTGGTGAATACGATCCTTGAGCGCAGTCATCATGCGGATGTACTGATTGTTAACGGTGGCTTAGGGCCAACCAGTGACGATTTGAGCGCACTGGCGGCAGCAACGGCGCTGGGAGAAGGGTTGGTTGAACACCCTGAGTGGATAGCCTATATGGAAAACTATTTTGCATCCCGTGGGCGCGTGATGTCTGATACTAACCGTAAGCAGGCGATGATCCCGGCAAGTGCAGAATTAGTGGATAATCCGGTGGGTACGGCCTGTGGTTTCTCATTTATGCTTAATGATTGTCTGATGTTTTTTACGCCAGGGGTGCCTTCAGAATTCAAAGTGATGGTAAAAGACCAAATTCTACCGCGCTTACGCCAGCGTTATACTTTGGATGAGCCGCCTCTTTGTTTGCGTTTAACCAGCTTTGGTCGTACCGAAAGTAGTCTGGCTCAGCAGTTTGATGTCCTGACGTTGCCGGAAGGCTGTGTGATGGGCTACCGCTCTTCAATGCCAATTATTGAATTGAAACTGACCGGCCCGGCTAGCCAGCGACAGGAAATGCTACGAAACTGGCAGATCATCAAGCAAGGCGTCGATGACAATCTATTATATGAAGGAACCGAAGGGTTACCGGTTTTAGTGAGTCGTGCTTTGCATCAACGGCAGTTGCAAGTTGCTTTAAGTGAACAGTTTAGTGCGGGTTTACTCAGTTGGAATCTGTCTTTGGTAGGAACAGTACTCAACGGGGCAGAAGTTTACGTTAAGGGGGATGAGCAGACGCTGGAAACACTGCTTTCCCGTGCTTCAGATATTGCCGTGAAAAATAATGCCCAGATTGGTATGGCGATTGGCCAGTATCATGAAGGCTGTCTGTCTTTGGCGCTTTATACCCCAACCGGTTGCTATGCTCAACGCGTACGCTATATGCCTCGTCACCACAGCGTGAAGGTTCAGCAAGATGTTAGTGTGATGCTGATGTTAGATATGTTGTCTCGCTGGTTAAACCAGCGCACTATTTTTGGTCATTACGAGTGGCTGGAACAGGCTGAAACTCTGGCTCATTAATCGCAATTAATAGTTACCCTAATCCCTACAGCATGCTTAATATGATGTTGTAGGGATTTTTGTTAGTTATGTAGGTTCATGACCTCTGATTTTTTTATCAGTTAATAACAGAAAACTTGACCATATCGAAGGAAATGAAAGAGTTAGTCCATTATTGTGTAGGCAAATTGTAATGGTGAAATGACAGATATAAGGACATTTATGGAAAAGCGTTATTGGGTAGGGATATGCATTCTGTTATTAACGGCTTGTGTTGCTCCGAATGAGGAAGCAATGATACCGACCATCTCTGAAGCTGATAGTGCGGTAAAAAATGCGTTTTTACACGATGCCAAACAGCATGATAATTCAATGGCAATGGATATGGTAAAAAACGATATTGGTAGCTTACAGATTATGGCGGTTGATAATTGCGAAATTCAGGAACCGGATGCGATGGTGTGTGACGTTTATTCTGATTTTAAACCGGCGGGATCTCATGAAGTCAGAAGTAATCGCGATAAGGTAGGCTTTGTGAAAACTGATGGCGAATGGGTAGCGAAACTACATAAGCCACAGCTTCGCGGTTTTGATGAGTAGTTAAAGTGTATTGAATGTTAATCGATATCCCGGTTTTAACCGGGATATCGGCGTCAATGAGGTATAACTTCACTGTCGGTCTGCTGTTTACTCGAGTGATAAAAACTTATAGTTCAAAATCACTCAGGTCGTCAGCATTAACTTCAGAGTCAATTTGGCCGACTAGATAAGAGCTCACTTCTACTTCCTGTGGGGCGACCTGAACGTTATCAGAGACCAACCAAGCATTGATCCACGGAATTGGGTTAGAGCGAGTTTCAAACGGTAATTCCAGCCCAACCGCTTGCATACGAATATTAGTAATATATTCCACATACTGGCACAGAATATCTTTATTCAGGCCAATCATCGAGCCGTCGCGGAACAGGTAGTCAGCCCATTCTTTCTCTTGCTGAGCAGCCAGCACAAACAGGTCGTAGCATTGCTGTTGGCATTCTTTGGCAATTTCCACCATTTCCGGATCGTCATTACCCAAACGCATCAGATTAATCATATGCTGGGTGCCGGTTAAGTGCAGCGCTTCATCACGGGCAATCAGACGGATAATTTTGGCATTACCTTCCATCAGTTCGCGTTCAGCAAAAGCAAATGAGCAGGCGAAGCTAACATAAAAACGAATGGCTTCTAGTGCGTTAACGCTCATCAGACACAGATAAAGCTGCTTTTTCAGGGCACGCAGGCTTATGGTAACGCTTTTACCATTAATTTGGTGGGTACCTTCACCCAGCAAATGATAGTAGTTGCTCAGTCGAATCAGATCGTCGTAATAGCCGGAGATATCCTTGGCGCGCTTGAGAATCTCTTCGTTAGACACGATATCGTCAAAGACAATTGCAGGGTCATTAACGATATTACGGATAATATGAGTATAAGAACGGGAGTGAATGGTCTCGGAGAATGACCAGGTTTCCACCCAGGTTTCTAACTCAGGAATAGAGATCAACGGCAGAAAAGCCACGTTTGGGCTACGGCCCTGAATAGAATCCAGTAGGGTCTGATACTTCAGATTACTGATGAAAATATGTTTTTCGTGTTCAGGCAAGGCTTGATAGTCAATACGATCGCGCGAGACATCCACTTCTTCCGGACGCCAGAAGAAAGAGAGTTGTTTTTCAATCAGTTTCTCAAACAGCTCATGTTTTTGCTGATCGTAGCGGGCCACGTTAACTGGCTGGCCAAAGAACATGGGTTCTTGTAGTTGATCGTTCTTATTTTGAGAGAACGTCGTGTAAGTGTGAGCCATAATTTATCCCTGTCATAAGGGGGCAAATGCCCCCCTGAAATTCATTAGATCTTACAAGCGCCGCTTTCGCAGCCATCGTCGTCTTGCTTAGCCGGTAATAAATCTTCCTGAGAATCCTCAGCACCATCACGGGTGTTTTGGTAGTAAAGGGTTTTTACACCATATTTATAAGCCGTTAGCAGATCTTTCAATAGTTGCTTCATCGGGACTTTTCCACCCGGGAAGCGGCTTGGATCGTAGTTAGTATTGGCGGAAATCGACTGATCGATAAATTTCTGCATTAGGCCAACCAGATGCAGGTAACCGTCGT
Source organism: Pragia fontium DSM 5563 = ATCC 49100 (assembly GCF_900112475.1). Classification (GTDB taxonomy): domain Bacteria; phylum Pseudomonadota; class Gammaproteobacteria; order Enterobacterales; family Enterobacteriaceae; genus Pragia; species Pragia fontium. The sequence continues at coordinate 181,423 of NZ_FOLW01000005.1, forward strand.
TGCTCGGTAGATCCCATAATAATTCATAGGAATTGTGCAGTTTTTCGTAATCCGGTACTACCTGACGCAGAATACCATCTTTCGATGCCTTGATACTGATATAACCGCGCGGTGGTTCAATACCGTTAGTGGCATTAGAGATCTGCGATGAAGTCTCTGATGGCATTAGGGCTGACAGCGTGGAGTTGCGTAAACCATGAGTTTTAATGCTTTGGCGCAGTGCTTCCCAATCATAATGAAGTGGTTCATTACATAATGAATCCAGATCTTTTTTGTAGTTATCAATGGGCAGAATACCTTTGGCGTAACGCGTTTCGTTAAACCATGGGCATGGGCCTTGTTCACGAGCCAGTTCGTTGGAGGCTTTTAACAAATAATATTGAATGGCTTCAAAAGCTCTGTGGGTCAGGCCGTTGGCGCTGCCGTCTGAGTAGCGTACGCCGTTTTTAGCCAGATAATAAGCGTAGTTAATCACGCCAATACCCAAGGTACGACGCCCCATAGAACCGCGTTGAGCGGCCAGAATTGGGTAGTCTTGATAGTCCAGCAATGCATCCAGAGAACGAACCGCCAGCACGGCTAAATCTTCCAGCTCGTCCAGACTGTCAATGGCACCTAAGTTAAATGCTGAAAGCGTACACAGGGCAATTTCACCTTTTTCGTCATTGATATCGTCCAGCGGCTTGGTTGGCAGGGCAATTTCCAGACACAGGTTAGATTGACGAACCGGTGCAACAGTCGGATCAAACGGGCTATGGGTATTACAGTGGTCAACGTTTTGAATATAAATACGGCCGGTAGAAGCACGTTCCTGCATCATCAGAGAGAACAGTTCAACAGCTTTTATCTGACGCTGACGAATAGAGGAATCAGCCTCATATTTCGTATATAACCGCTCAAATTCGTCCTGATCGGCGAAGAAGGCGTCGTACAGTCCCGGAACATCTGACGGGCTGAACAGAGTAATACTTTCGTTTTTAACCAAACGCTGATACATCAGTTTGTTCAACTGAACACCGTAGTCCATATGACGCACGCGGTTTTCTTCCACTCCGCGGTTGTTTCTTAATACCAGCAGGCTTTCCACTTCCAAATGCCATAACGGATAAAATACGGTGGCTGCTCCGCCGCGTACGCCGCCCTGAGAGCAGGATTTTACCGCCGTTTGGAAGTGTTTATAGAATGGGATACAGCCAGTATGGAATGCTTCACCGTTGCGAATCGGGCTACCTTGAGCACGGATTCTACCGGCATTAATCCCGATACCTGCGCGTTGAGAAACATACTTAACAATGGCACTAGAAGTGGCATTGATTGAATCTAAACTATCGCCACACTCAATTAATACGCAAGAGCTGAACTGGCGAGTAGGGGTACGCACGCCAGCCATAATCGGGGTTGGCAGTGAGATTTTAAACGTGGAAATGGCGTCATAAAAACGTTTCACATAGTCCAAACGGGTTTCGCGTGGGTAACGTGAGAACAGGCAGGCCGCCACTAAAATATAAAGGAACTGGGCACTTTCGTATACTTCACCAGTAACGCGGTTTTGAACCAGATATTTCCCTTCCAGCTGTTTAACGGCCGCATAGGAGAAATTCATATCACGCCAGTGATCGATAAAGGAATCCATCTGCTCAAGCTCTTCCTGAGTATAATCTTCCAGCAGATGTTTATCGTATTTGCCTTGTTCAACCATGTCTTTCACATGTGCATATAGCGCTGGTGGTTCAAACTGACCATAGGCTTTTTTACGCAGGTGGAAAATGGCCAGACGGGCTGCCATATATTGATAGTCAGGAGAGTCACGTGAAATTAAGTCTGCCGCAGCTCGGATAATCGTCTCATGGATATCTGAGGTTCTAATCCCATCATAAAACTGGATGTGTGAGCGTAACTCAACTTGAGAAACAGAAACGTTTTCTAAGCCTTCCGCTGCCCAGTCGAGAACCCGATGAATCTTATCGAGATTAATGCGTTCCTTGCTGCCATCGCGTTTAGTGACTAATAGACTTTGATTCATAGCGTAATACTACCTTTCCGTAAGGACTGTGTGATTTAATTCAGGTATTCGTAATGTTACGAGCCTTGTGTGGTTTCGTAACTAAAACACAATATATAGGGGTGTTTAGGAATATAAGCTACAAGATAGTGTTCTATGATGTTTTTTGCAAGTGAACAAAATCGGGCAAATGTGTGGATAACTTTTGGGATAAGCGCGCTAAGTTACCGTGGTATCGGAGGTTATTAACCAATGGTCTTATGATAATAGGATACTTATTTTTGGTAAAATATTTTTCAACTGCCGCTTTATTCAACACTTGGACTTTTACTCAACAATAAGCGTTGACAAACGACGTTGTTAACGCTTTAGCAACATAATAATCATTCATCGCGCGTACAGTGAACCATATAGTTAACGTCAACATTTCCGCCTAACTTAAATGACTTCATGAGGGGATTGTAATGTAACCCGGTCATATGGCGTTCACGTAGCGTAGTGCTATCAATCCAGCTTATTAGTTCGGATGGACGAATAAATTTATTAACGTCATGGGTGCCTTTCGGCACCATGTTCATCACATATTCTGCACCAACCACCAGCATGAGCCAAGCTTTGGTATTACGGTTAATGGTTGAGAAAAATACATGACCACCTGGTTTGACTAACCGGGCACAGGCTTGGACAACCGATGCCGGATCGGGAACATGCTCCAGCATTTCCATACAGGTTACAATATCGTACTGTTCGGCGTGTTCTGTGGCATGGGCTTCAACGGTTTGCTGAACATATTCAACCGGTAGGGCGCTTTCCAGTGCATGCAAACGGGCAACCTGTAAAGGTTCTGAGCCCATGTCCAATCCCGTGACCAGTGCACCTTCTCTGGCCATACTTTCAGACAGAATACCGCCACCGCAGCCGACATCGAGAATTTTCTTGCCAAAGATACCGTTGGCGCGTTGCTGAATATAGTCCAGACGCAGCGGATTTATTTGGTGTAATGGTTTAAACTCACCTTCGAGATCCCACCAGCGTGAGGCGACTGCTTCAAATTTAGCAATCTCTTTGTGATCGACGTTTTCTGATGAGTTCATACGGCATACCTGAATGGGTGATATTAGAGAAGGGCAATTATACCTGAGTTCATAATAAATTTGTCATCTTGTCTTTGTGAACTGTTTTTTCTAACTAAATAAATGCGTTAGCTTTTCCGGATTCATCAGCGTTGATAAGACCTTACTTATCATAGGGTGTGAAGATTTATCTTCGTAGACTAAGATAAAGCGGTGAAAATTAGAAACAAGCTGCGTTATGTGATATAATTTTGCACCTTTTCCGGGCTGATAATATTAGAGGGATAGCGGCTCCATGAGCGACCTTGCCAGAGAAATTATGCCGGTCAATATCGAAGATGAGCTTAAAAACTCTTATCTTGACTATGCGATGTCCGTTATTGTTGGGCGCGCATTACCAGATGTTCGAGATGGACTGAAGCCAGTACACCGTCGCGTATTATTCGCAATGAACGTACTCGGTAATGATTGGAATAAACCATATAAAAAATCGGCGCGTGTAGTCGGCGACGTAATCGGTAAATACCATCCGCACGGTGATAGTGCTGTCTACGATACGATTGTTCGTATGGCACAGCCATTCTCCTTGCGTTATATGCTGGTCGATGGTCAAGGGAACTTTGGTTCCATTGACGGTGACTCAGCCGCAGCAATGCGTTATACCGAAATTCGTATGTCGAAGATGGCTCACGACCTGTTGGCGGATCTTGATAAAGAAACCGTTGACTTCGGGCCAAACTACGACGGAACAGAACAAATTCCTACCGTATTGCCTACCAGAATACCTAACCTGCTGGTTAATGGTTCTTCTGGTATTGCGGTCGGTATGGCAACTAACATACCGCCACATAACCTGGTTGAGGTCATCAACGGTTGTTTGGCTTTTATAGAGGATGAAAACATTACCCTTGAAGGGCTGATGGAACACATCCCAGGACCTGACTTCCCGACCGCCGCGATTATTAACGGCCGTCGTGGTATCGAAGAAGCATACCGAACTGGCCGTGGTAAAATTTACCTCCGCGCTCGTGCTGAAATCGAAACCGATGAGAAGACGAGTCGTGAAACGATTATTGTTCATGAGATCCCGTATCAGGTGAACAAAGCTCGCTTAATCGAAAAGATTGCCGAGCTGGTAAAAGACAAGAAAGTTGAAGGCATTAGTGCTCTGCGCGACGAGTCGGACAAAGACGGTATGCGTGTTGTGATTGAAGTGAAGCGTGATTCCGTTGCGGAAGTCGTGCTGAATAATCTTTATTCACAAACTCAACTTCAGGTCACTTTTGGTATCAACATGGTTGCCCTGCATCAGGGACAGCCAAAATTGTTGGGCCTGAAAGAGATGTTGGAGGCGTTTGTTCGCCACCGCCGTGAAGTGGTTACGCGCCGGACTATTTTTGAACTGCGTAAAGCCCGTGAGCGTGCACACATCCTGGAAGGTCTGGCGATTGCACTGGCCAATATTGATCCGATTATTGAACTGATTCGCTCTGCGTCGACGCCTGCGGAAGCAAAAGTCGCGCTATTGGCTCGGGCATGGGATCTGGGTAACGTTGCAGCGATGCTTGAGCGCGCTGGTAATGATGCCGCTCGCCCTGAGTGGTTGGAACCTGAGTTTGGAATTCGTGATAACCAGTATTATCTGACCGAACAACAGGCACAGGCTATTCTTGAGCTGCGTTTACACCGTTTGACCGGCCTTGAGCATGAAAAACTGCTGGATGAATATAAAGAACTGTTGATGCAAATTGCGGCACTGATCTTTATTTTGGAAAATCCAGAGCGCTTAATGGAAGTGATTCGTGAAGAGCTTGAAGCCATTCGCGATCAGTATAACGATCCACGCCGCACTGAAATTACTGCGAATACTGCCGATATCAATATCGAAGATTTGATTGAGCAGGAAAACGTGGTTGTGACCTTATCGCATCAGGGCTATGTGAAGTATCAGCCTCTGTCTGATTACGAAGCACAGCGTCGCGGTGGTAAAGGTAAGTCAGCAGCACGCATTAAAGAAGAAGACTTTATTGATCGTCTGTTGGTAGCCAATACCCATGATACGATTCTTTGCTTCTCCAGCCGTGGTCGTTTGTACTGGCTAAAAGTTTATCAGTTGCCAGAAGCCAGCCGCGGAGCCCGCGGTCGTCCAATCATTAATATTCTGCCGCTGGAACCGAATGAGCGTATTACCGCTATTCTACCGGTGCGTGAATATGAAGCTGGGCTGAACATCTTTATGGCTACCGCTAGCGGTACCGTGAAGAAAACGCAATTAACTGAATTCAGCCGCCCACGTAGCGCTGGTATTATTGCGGTTAATCTGAAGGAAGGCGATGAGCTTATTGGCGTTGACTTAACTAATGGTAGTAGTGAAGTCATGCTGTTCTCTGCCAAAGGTAAAGTAGTTCGCTTCTCTGAGAAACACGTACGTTCTATGGGACGTACCGCTGGTGGCGTTCGCGGTATCAGATTAGCGGATGATGATAGAGTGGTTTCACTGATCATTCCTAATATTGATGGTGCTGTTTTAGTCGGCAATGCTGATGAACTACTGGTAAGCGATGCTGAAGATCTCAATATTGAAAATGCTGATATTGAAGCGTTGGATATTGAAGCGTTGGATATTGAAGATATCGAAGCCGAAGAGTTAATCGTTGAAGAAGATGAAGATATTGACGGTTCAGAGGAAGATTCTTCCACTGGTATTGGCGATATTCTTACCGTAACTGAAAACGGATTCGGAAAACGTACGCCTTTGTCCAGCTACCCAGTCAAGTCTCGCGGTACTAAAGGCGTTATCTCGATTAAGGTGAGTGAGCGCAACGGTAATGTTGTCGGTGCGGTTCAGGTCGATCACTGCGATCAAATTATGATGATTACCGATGCAGGTACTTTAGTGCGTACTCGCGTATCGGAAGTTAGCGTAGTTGGCCGTAATGCTCAAGGTGTAACGCTGATTCGTACAGCGGAAGATGAGAATGTGGTTGGTCTGCAGCGCGTTGTTGAGCCTGAAGACGATGATGAAGAAATTTCTTGCGGTGATGAAGATGAGCAAGAAATGTCGAATGCACCATCAGCAGACGTTGCCGGTGATGCTACAGATGAGCCGAAAGACGAATAATCTGTCAGCTTAATCTATTAAAAAAGCCAGCATAATGCTGGCTTTTTTATTGGCTGTTATTTAAGCGTTAAATCAGCTATCGGAAATAAGTGGTTTGGTCATCGATATAAGCGGTATATATAAATTGAATAAAATACTACCGGCTGAAGCTAGTGATATAAAAATATAATAATATCTTTTAATTAACTACTCTTATTGGTTTTTAAGTAATAGGGTTTTTATTATTAAATTTTCCTATTTATTTGATAATGTTGATTTTTTAGTGTCTTAAATGTGTGAGCTCGTTCAAGAATAATGCATTGAATTTTTTCGCTTGGTGAGTTTTACATTTGCTATTGATATGATGAAAAAGAAAATAACATACTAATATTAATTATAATTTTTGAGGTAGGGATGAAAAAAATACTACTGGTTGTTCCTATGATTTTAGCGCTTTCGGCGTGTAAAATTGATATGGCATCAAAGATGAATTTTTCTGATTTAACGTCAGAAACGCCCAAAGAAGTATCGGGTATGATTACCGTCGAAGTTCCTGCTTGTAACGACTATCGAGATTCAAGAAAAGAATCCAAGTCATTGACTGAAGCTAAGACTAAGATCCCAGGTGTGTTTGCTGGAGCTAAATTTAAAGAGTGTTACACCAGTAATATGAAGTCTCTGGCTGTTTTTGACACCGTGTTCCATGCGGGTAAAGTGGTTGACGGAAATATTACACAAGACGTTCTATTTTACGGCAATGAAAATATTGGTTTAGGTATTGCTATTTCGGAGTCTTTTAAAAATAAGATAAAGAAATCAATGGATAGATTATCGCTGGGTGTAACAAAGCTTAATATTTTAGTTGAAGTAAAAAACGATTCAGCCAGCGACTTAAAATTAATTTTCTTATCTTCGTATGTAAATTTTGGTGATAAGAAATATACGCCTATTATTTACAGCGATCTGGCCGTGAAAAAAGACAGTACTTTTACGGTTAAATTGTCAGATACATCGGTCGATCATTTAATCGAAAATAGAGCTACGATACTAGCGATACGCTCTCAATAAGCAACGTTATTATAGCGAATTGTTAGAAAAACTAGACTGCACCTAAAAAGTTGGATATCAACTGGTTAAGGTGCAGTTTTTGTATACACATATTTATGTGCTTGTAGATTGCTTGATAACTTAAACTTAAGCATTACTGGTAAGCATCAAACCAGTCATCTGCACTTTCCCAAGTTTGCTGTAAGATTTCAGTGACCAGTTCTTTATCCGTTTTCATTCCGCCCAGCACGGTAACGTCATTGGCGGTGCCACGACGAACCCTGACCCGAACATCGGCAAAATGACAAAACAGGCGTTTTTCAAGCTCTTCCTTTAATGCGGCTTCAGCCCCTGCTGGCAATCGATCTTCTTTGCGTATAGAAATTTCAACTTGCATCTTGAACCTCAATAGCACTGTTTAAAATACTGTATATATATATAGTATATTAAGGCGATTTTATAATGCAACAGGATATTGATTTTTAACGCGGTCAATAGGCTGTTTATTGCAATAACTATAATAATTTCATTAAGATATCCATAAGTATTGTTTGCGTATAATGAGGTAAACGCGCTTTAGTTAAGGATATTCATTCTGATATCTTAATTTGCGGAAGGGGAAAACTCATGGAGAAGAGCGATGTTGGTCATAGGAAGAATGATAATAACTTAAAAGAACCCGCATTGAGCGGGTTCTTACTGCGCCGAAAGTCTAGGCGTTAGATTCTTCGCGCAAGATATTGTAGAGCTCATCTTTGATGCGCAACTTTTCTTTTTTTAACTGTGAAATTTGATCGTTAAGCGTATTACGGCTGACGGCTTCTAGCCGGAGGATTTCGTGGTCTAACTTATTATGTTTATCGAACAGCGAATGAAAACGAGTATGAGTAGTTTTAAGCTGAGAGATTAGATCTCTGTATTCTGGAAACATAACACCTCCCTAAAATAATGTACGAATTATTATTATAGTCAGCGAATAGCATATATAAATCGGATGAATGTCACATTGTGAAGCTGTTGATAGAAAATAAAGTTATCGATGGAATTAACTAGTTACTTGCCACTGATTATTCGGTAGTAAGTTTTATATAATATCGCAAAATAAAAGCTGCTAATAAATCAGCAGCTTTGGATTTATAGGTTATTAAAGAATAGGAAGGGCAATACTTGCTACCATTGCGGCACCAGAGAGGCTAGTCCCGACAATCCCTGCCGCCATAACTGCGAAACCCAGACCACCGGTAAGCGGCCCACTAATTGCTCCCAAAACGATGGTCGGAATAAACAAACTAAGACCAATTCCAGCTGGTACTGCTAATAAGCCAAATCCGCCATTTACCGTTTCAATTTCTGCCAGAGTTAATTCTTTCATTATGTACTTCCTTATAAGAATGATAAAAAATAGTATTTATTTTGTTGCATTCGTATAGTACATAACTGCTGGTCATTAATCTTATGGGATTTATCTTTATTTATTTTCTTGATTCTTAGTGCTAATTATTTTCCTAGAGTATGGCGTATTTTTTACTTATATCTTGTAAGGTGTTTTGTTTATCCAAAATCTAATTATAACCACAGGTTTTATAATGTTTTTTATGATGGGTTTTGAAGGAGGTGTCCAGATAGGAATAAATGTTTTTATAAATCTCTTATTTATTCTGAAATATTTATTATAATGTTAATTCTGTTTCTATAAATAAATCATGATAATAAAAATATATGATTTTTAACGTTGTATAACGTTATATTACAGAGATTTTTAATATATTGTAACGCTGGTAATTTATTCTGTTTCTAACTTAACTGGTTAATGGTTTCGCCTTCGTTAACGCGTTCCGTTGCCCTTCCGTTTCTGCGTTGTAGTTATCGAGTGTACAGTTCTCATATAATTTCTGAATGCTTGAGCGTCCCATCACTGTGCGGATTCTAGCTTGCTTGATAGTCTCGGCGATCTGAGCGCTAGCAATGAGGCCTTGCTCATCGTGCCACGCCCTCAGTTCATCAGCGGTTTTAAACTTCGGTTCAATGTGACTCGGCACCGCTTGCTTAAGGCGAGCTAAAAAATCAAATGCTTTTGTCATTAATCAACGTGATTTTGGTTATCTTCCACACCGCTCCCCTTGAAGGGGATAAATACATATGCCAATAAAAGAACCCCAAAACTACAGCTCATTTAGTTATGTGCTGATTTTAGTCATGACGTTGCTTGGTGCCGTTGCAAGCTACGCCTATCGAATCCTAAACGGTGAAGAATTCCGCTGGTCGATTCTTCTACTACAGGCGATTGTCGCTATTTTTGCTGGTGCTCTGGTTTTGCTTGCCGCGAGTTATTACACATGGGCAGCTGAGTTTGCCAGTGGTATTGCTGGCCTAGCTGGTTGGTCTGGAGCTGAATTTATCAAAGTGCTCGAAAAGCGTTTTCTTAAAAGAATCGGAGGTCAAGGCGATGATAATTAGTCAAAAGGGCATCGACCTAATTAAGGTTTCGAGTCTCGGGAATTGAAAGCTGATGTTTGTCCAGCTGGTGTGTTAACGATCGGATACGGACACATTGAGGGTGTTAGGTGTGGCGATATCATTACCGCGATAGAAGCTGAACAATTGCTTAAAGTTGATCTCGTTAAGTTCGAAAGAGATGTCACTCAGCTTGTTAGGGGCCATTAACTCAGGGGCAATTATGATGCATTGTTTTGTTGCTGCTCCATGCCTGCTGGCTTGGTAATCAACTGAGCCAGTTAAGAAATGAGAAGCAACAGGCTGTGGTGGCGTTAGCAGAGGAGCGGGCTTATTCAGCCAAACTCCAGAAACAGCACCGGCAGATTTAGGAGGTGATAGATAATGTGGCTGAGCAAAAGCAGGTTAGTGATAATCGGACCAAGATCTGCAAAAACAACTTACAGCCACGCAGGTCAATAGTAAGTGCGTTACTGTGCCTGACTCTGTCACTCAGCGGCTGCGTGAACGAGTCGCCGAGGTCAAGGCCACCGCTGCTAATACCAAAGGCGCTATTTCGACCGTGCCTAGCCCCTGATTATCAGGTGCGTTATTACGGCGATTATCCCTGTTATGTCGCTGAGCTGCTGGCAGTGATTGAGCAGTGTAATAACCAGATATCAGCGATAGAGAAGGTGGATAACTCTCGCGGGAGGTGATTCAATCTTGTTGACGGGTAAGCCGTAAGTCAGTTAGAAACTTAGGGATATAAGGTAAATCTATCGTGCATTATGCTGATGATTACGATATTCGTTTTGTTTTATGCTGAAGTTTAGTGAAATACGAGATCTCCTTTATTAGGTGTTAACAACTATTAGTTGTATATTAATGGTGCTGTATATATATACAGTTATCATTGGTTCAAAAAGGAGTTAATACATGAGTAAAGAGAGCCGTACCCTCTCATCCCGTGATGAGGAACCTATTATTAATTATCTCGGAGAGGGAAAATTTAAATTTAAGTCACAGGACGCAGCCTGCTATATGCATCCATTAGGCTGGGTTGCCGATAACAATAGAGGGGGTATTTCATTGTGTTTTACCACGGAGGAAGAGAATTGCCTGGCTTTATTTAAGCTTACCGGCGTTCAACCTGTGCCTGTTTATACCCCAGAAATGGCCACTGCGTCGAGCAATGCATTAAAGGCAGCGGGCATTATGGCGTTAAGTCGTGCACCGGGAGCGATACAGTTCTCAATTGCAGGGAGCGGGGTATTGACCCCCGTTACACAAGTTGCGAGCGCTGTGTCCGGAGCCATTGCACGCGCACTTGCGGCATTGGCCGCAACAGCGACGGCAAGTACAGCGGGTCCAATTGCAGCGGCAGTCGTCATGGGAATGTGGCCTTCAGAGGCTGGACAAGGCAGTGATAAATGGAACGGGCAAAATCTGGCGCTATTATCCTTACCATTGACAACCCTGTCAGGAAAACAGACCGTCTTGCCGGGCAGGCCAACCATCGACTTACCTGCCCGGGGTTCGTTGATGATGAATGGCAACCAGCTTGAGTTTAAACTGCTGAAAACAGGTGGGGCACTGTCAAAAGCGGTACCAGTGCTTAATGCGGTACGGGATGCAGTGACCGGACTGGACAGTATCATTATACCCGCTATGGGTGGAGTACCAGAACGAACTATCCTGATCAATCCAGCACCAACGGGGCCAATGTTTCCCCCTCATACCGGAAACAGTTCGCCGAAGCCGGTCACGCCGGTGCATACCGGTACGACAATCGAGACGATTGATAAGCCGCTGATCCTCACCACACCAGTACCAGATGAAACGTTTGACTTTATTTACTGGCAACTGGATGCTAAGGGCTCAGGGGTTGAGCCGGTTTATGTGGTGGTTAGTAGTAATGGCGATGCATCAAAAGGTTTTAATCAAACTGAAATAAAAATCATCAATGAGGCTCAGGGAATTTTAGATTCCAAAGTTATGGATCAGATCAAGCAAGCACACTCAAAAGGTCAGGCAGTAACTGTTGTGATTAATAATCGGATAATACAATACGAACCTAATTTACCAGCTTCAGGAATGACAATGTTTGGTGACAATGGTTTCTATCTTGGACCTGAAGCCTTTAAATCAAAAGTTGAATTACAAAAAACGGTGTTACACGAATTATATCGATTAAATACCTCAAATTCTGGTAACGGAGTTTCTGAGGCTTTAGCTTCTCAAGAGACTTACGCAGCTTATGATTTTGCAGAAAAAGCATCTAGTACTTTAAGGAGTAAGTAGTATGAATAGTGAAATAACAAAACGATGGGTTGATGCAGCAATAGCATTAAAAGCAGATTCAACAGCAAAAACTCTTTGCCCCGTTTGCCAACAAGGTTTTTTAAAAGTGCAGGATGTAAAAAATAAAGCTAATCCTTTAGAATTTGAGCGGCATCTGACCTGTGATACATGTGGTGCATATAGTTCTCTAAGAATGAGTTTAACTGCAAAGTAATCTAATACTCCCCTTCTAATCAATGGTGAACTTGTACAACAGGCTGTCGATATGCTATCGGTGGCCTTTTTTACGTCTGAAGGCGAGTGGTAATGAACTGGCCTGAAACGTTCGCATACAGCATCGGTGCAATCTCCAGCGCTATCGTTATTATCGTATTAATTTGGAAGGCTTAGCTATGGAACAATCACGGAAAGAGTTTGAGAAAATGATATCTGAAACTCACGACCACGCGGCATATCGATTAAGTAAAGAAGATGGGTAATATATTAATTTAGATATATCTCAAAAATGGGAGAGCTTTTCTAATATTTGGGATCTAATTCTCAAAAGTATTGCCATTGAATTACCAGACCCAATACTCATTAAAATTGATGGAAAAGCTGTTGTGTTCTACCTAACGCAAAGGGTGAGTATAGCGGGCGTAACTACAATACGGATAAGGCCGGTGGTCCGATCCAGAATATGGACTGGAAAGGGGCTAAGATTGACCGCTTGGAAAAGATCCTGAAAGGTGAACTTGCAGTCACTGATACCGATAAGCGTTTTTATACCCATGAGATCAGGGAACTTGAACGCTATAGAAATCTGGGGATTAAAGATGGTGAACGCCCCAAAAATCCATCTGAGGTTTGGAATAACACCCATACTGCCACTCTAGAAGACTATAAGATTAATGAGAAAATGCACTCGTTATATACGCCTGAGGCTGAGGAAGCCTATCGCAAAGCAGAGGAGGGAAAGTGATGTTAGATCTTGAAGGTATTTATAAAAACGAGAGTGTAGAAGATGTTCTTCTGCATTTTGCTCCACGAACTCCTTACCCAAGTATCGATCGGATGTATGTTAATTACAAATTCGAGATTGTTGCGAATGGTCATTTATTGGAAACATATCAGCGAGTAATCCGCGAAGGTAAGTTGTTAGAAAATGGAAAACCGCTTCCAGAAAAAGACCCGAACTGGAAAGAACCAAAATTTGTAACCAATAACAAATACGGTATCGAATAACTATATCCGTAATGAAAGTTTAGCCCTGACATCTGTCGGGGCTTTTTCATTTCCGGCTTTTATTACAAAGCTCATTCACTGCGTGGGCTTGATAATGATTACCTCCCCCGAAGAGGGGCTAGGTGGAGTTGTCACGAATAGAGAGTAAGTGACGAGTACATAGTACTGACTGAGTAATCATGTTCAACGCTGTTGTTTACTCTGGAGTCTAATGAAGTTAAAGCATCTGTATCACTTCCTGATTTTAATAATTCTGCTTTAGCTGCACGGGCTTGGGCTGATGAGGTAGAGCAAAAGTTATTAATAGAAAACCAAGAGTTAGCAACTAAAGCCTTGTTTCACGATGCGGTAGCAGTGGCGGAGGATGCAATCAGTATTGCTCAGGCTGCTAAGTCATTAAACACTGGTCGTAATCGCCTATGCTCATTTATGCGCCAGAAAGGCTGGATGACGCGAAAAAACGAACCGTACCAGTCTAAGATTGAAGCTGGCCTTCTGGATGTGAAGATCAGCAAATACAATCATCCAGAAAATGGATTACAGCAATCTATCACTACATTGGTCACGGGTAAGGGGTTAACCAAGCTACATACTCTGTTTAATGAACAGAGGTGGTTGGCATGATGGAGACTTTACACCTGGATGGTAATCAAGAAGTGTCAATTTTTCAGCTATGCTCCTTTCTGCGTTGCTCCGGTTATTTCAACAAGAATGAGTTATTCACACTTGCATTTGAAATATTGAGAGCACTTGAGAAGGAAGACACCAGAGAAAACCCAACCCATTAAACCAAACCCTCTTCGGAGGGTTTTTTGATATGGTTTTTACCCTAGTTTTACCCTAATTTAAATTCAGACATAAAAAAATCAGCCATAATAGGCTGATTATTCAGGGTAATTTGGTCGGCACGAGAGGATTTGAACCTCCGACCCCCGACACCCCATGACGGTGCGCTACCAGGCTGCGCTACGTGCCGAACACAGTGGGTAATACTACCGTTTATTATCATTATTGCAAGAGTAGAACGCAACGATTGCTTTAGTTTTAATCAGTTAGCGATAAAACGTTTAACTTCGGTTAGCACCTGTAGTAGCAGCGCCAGACTCGGTTTTTCATCTTTCTGGCGATGGTAATTGGCATCGTAAGTCTTATAGTGGCCATCCGTGCCAATCAAGATAGTGTGATTGGGTTCAATGACTACCAATTGTTTTCCATCCCCAGCGGTAATCCATGGGTAGCGGCGTTGAGCATTAAATAGGTCTTCACCTTGGGTATAGGTGCTACCGGCATTTTTTACCTGTAACAAACGCTGCATTAGCGTGGCCATAATATCTTCGTGATTGGTCAGCTTATCAATTTTTTGCGCAGGCGTATTCGGCCAGTGAATCACCAGCGGAACCTGTAATTGATAACGACTGTAGTTTTGACCAAATCCCCAATTATTTTGGCCTGAGTCGTTAAACTCCACACCATGGGCCGCAGTAATCACAACCACGGTTTTATCCAGCAAACCACGTTGTGATAAGGTTTGCATCACATCAGATATTTGTTGGTCAATATCCTGAACTGAAGAGCGGTATGCCTTAATAAAGCTATTAGGGGCGGTGTTACCGTTGATCTTCTGGATATCATTATTGCTATATTGGATATAAGAGAACCAAGGCGAGTTACCCGATACTCTTTCTAACCATTCTTGCCACTGGGCTGTAGTTGATTGGTTAGCCTGAGCAATTGGCTGTGGTAATGAGAAATCTGACAGTAGAGCCTGACGGTAAAGTGGGGTATTAAATCCAGATGAAGAGAACAGGCCAAACTGATAATTACGCTCACTAAGGGCGCTAATTAACACCGAAGGTTTTCTGCCGGCTAAAATTCCATCAATATACGTGGGGGAAATGCCGTAAAACAGGCCAAACAGACCGGTATCTTGCTGGTTGCCGGTACTGTAATGGTTAGTAAATTGAACGTTGCTATCAGCCAGAGATACCAAATTAGGCATATCTTGAGCGATGCTCTGATTGCGTATCCCATCCACCACAATCATCAATAGGTTGGTATTGCTTTGGCTATCGAGGTAGCTCAGTTTTGCCAGTGGATATTCAACCTCAACCGCTTCAGGATTTCCTTGCTGGGTGAGTTTGCTTTGGTAGGCCTGAGCATCCAATAAACCGTGTTTTTCCAGAAAACGGCGAGCGGTCATCGGATAAGACAGCGGTAGATTGGACCGCTGCATAGTGATCGGACGATAGAAATTAGCATCTGCCCAGATATAGGCCAGATGAGTAAAAATAAAGGCGCTGATAAAAATACCGGCCAATGGCTTGCCGAACGTTTGTCGGTTCAGACTGCGTAATTTCTGCCAGCTCCAGGTGCCGAACAGCATCTCAATCAGGAAGATAATCGGTACGCTGATAAACAATATTTGCCAGTCGCGAGCCAGTTCACTCTCGTCCGGGTTGATTAACAGACTCCAGACGGTAGGGTTGAGATGTAGCCTGAAGCGGAAGAATACTTCAGTATCGATAATGAGTAAGGTTAGTCCGGCGGTAGCCAGAATCGCAGAGATCACCCGCATCAACCGCTGAGACATAATAATAAACGTCAGCGGGAACAGAATCAGTAGATAAACCGCGAAAGTGATAAAGCCAAAATGTCCCAGCCAGCTTACCAACGCATATATTCGGCCAAATAGGGTGCCTGGCCAGTCGGTAATGAACAAATAACGGCTGCCCAGCACCAGGCTGAGTATGATATTAAAGAGAGTAAACCAGTGTCCCCAGCTTATCATCTGGGAGACTTTCTCTTTATATTGCTGACGGTTTGTTACCATATTCACTTTCGGGTAAACAAATTAATGGGCCTTATCATCTCTGATGGAAGCTTGTAACGCTTCAACAAAAGAACGAACAATCGCCGGTCGGGTGGCGGGTGCAACACTGGTATTAATCAGGTTAGTCACCATATTACCTAAAACCATCAGCGACAGGTCAGTCGGCGTATGGTTTTTTTCCAGAACGTTAACCAGATCGGTGAGTAATCGTTCTACTTGTTCATCACTATAACGGGAAGCTTGTGGCATAAGTTTGTGCTTTATGTACTTATCTAATGATTTAAAGTCGCCTATCTTAACGTATAGATAGATTCTTTTCTGTAGTTTATATAGAAAATCTTACTTCTAATCCTGATTAATAAGACGAATAGAGCGATTACCCTTCTCAGGAAAAAGGTTATTTGCTGATATAAGGTATATAGCCTATAAAACAAAACTGCGCGAAGCCGAGCATTTAATACTGAATTTGCACAATGGCATCTGTTATGATGTACGCCATTATTTGAGGTCGTTAAGCACCGTGTTTTGGGATGCTGAGAGGAGTTTTTATGAGTCTGGATCTTGATCAGATTGTTTTACATCAGTTGATTAAACGTGATGAACAAACGCTTGATGTTGTACTGCGTGATTCACCGTTAACTAATAATCAGGCTACGGAAGACATGGTGGCAGAGCTGCACCGAGTCTATAGCGGAAAAAGTAAAGCATTTGGATTATTTAATGTCGAGAGCCAGTTCGCCGAAGCATTAAAAAGCGCGCGTAAAGGTGATGAGACCTTTCTACAGTTCACACGTAACAGCACTGAGCTATTACGGGATGAACTGGCGAAATACCCTTTTGCCGAAGGCGGTATCGTTGTTTTTTGTCAGTACCGTTATCTTGCAGTTGAATATCTGCTGGTGGCGGTATTAAGCAGCTGTAACAGTATGCTGGTTAACGATCAGCTAGATATTACCACAACCCATTATCTGGATATCGATCGGGCAGATATCGTTGCTCGAGTAGACTTAACTGAATGGGAAACCAATCCGGAATCAGTGCGCTACCTGACTTTCCTCAGAGGGCGAGTAGGAAGAAAAGTCTCCGATTTCTTTATGGATTTTCTGTCGGCTAGCGAAGGGCTGGATGCTAAAGCACAGAACCGTGGTTTACTTCAGGCGGTGGATGATTACTGTGCGGAAGGCCAACTGAATAAGAATGAGCGTCAATCTTATCGCCAGCAGGTTTATACCTACTGCAATGGTCAGCTACAGGCAGGGGAAGAGATTGCCATTGAAGATTTGGCGAAAGAGTTACCGCCGGTAGGGGAGAAGGATTTTCAGCAATTTACCAATGATAATGGTTATGAGCTAGAAGAACACTTTCCTGCAGACCGTGGGACATTGCGTCAGTTAACCAAGTTCTCTGGCAGCGGTGGCGGAGTGACCATCAGCTTTGATGCATTGCTGTTGGGGGAAAGAATTTTCTGGGATCCGGCCAGTGATTCATTGACCTTGAAAGGGCTGCCACCAAACTTACGCGATCAATTACAGCGCCGTTTAAGCGGTGGTGATAATTAATCGTCATTTTAGTGGTTATTACCCACAAAAAACGCCGCTAATGCGGCGTTTTTTACGTTCACTGTTAATTTAACAATTAACAGCACTCATGACATCAAGCAATTAAGCGCGAACGAAGTCGATATGAGCGAATTTTGGTTTGAACGGGTGGCGTTGTGTCGCCTGAATCTTAACTTTTACTGATTTACCAGCAATATCCAGAGTCAGAACTTCTTCATAGAAGCCTGGCTTAGCTTGCATGTTCATCAGAGTATCTTGATCCAGTGTAATGGTAACTGGCTTCTCAGCTCCGCCATAAACGATAGCAGGGAACTTGTTAGCATGACGCAGGCGGCGGCTCGCACTCTTTCCCTGCTCGGTACGTACTTCAGCATTAATAGTAAACATTTTCTTTTCTCTTAAAGAATGTTAAATCCCGCTACAGGCGACCCAGCAGCAGGTTGAGCGATCTTGCTTTTTAAGCGGACGGGATTCTAACGGAATTCACCGCCTACGGCAAATAAAACCGTTATCCACGTAGTTCATTGGCTCGGCGGTAGCGTCCTTGGTAGTCGAACATTTTTTCGCGCACCCGCCAAAACTCCCCACGTAGCGTGCCGATAACGAAGTCAGGGGCACGGAGCAAATCTTGCTGTCGAATAACGTCGTTGGCATTGTTCCATAGCAAAGGAACACCAGGCGCTTTTTGGTGTGGGCGTATAAACAGCTGCTGAAATGCCGTGCGTTGGGCTGGGGTCTTTAAGCGGAATCGTTCGGTAATATCCGCTCCGTCTTCATCATAATAGGTGATACTGAGCCATTCCCCTTTATCATCCTGTCCGCGTTTTAGCTGCATGCCGCTACAGCGCAAAACTTTGGCATTTTTTAACTTGAGCGCGTCTTTCAGCATATCGTCAGGATCGACTAATACTTCCTGACATTGATGACAGCGACGGGCTGCAATATCATTTTCTGCTCCGCAGTGCGGACAGGTTTTAAAGCGAAAGCGATAATCACACTGTTCGCGATTGCCCTCATCATCTTCTAATATTCCCTGACAGCGGCGGCCAAAATGTTCGATGACTTCTCCGGTTGGGCTGCATTTTCCCCAGAACATATTGGCGAAACCGCAGGATGGGCAAAAAACCTGCACCGGTTGACTGTCACTTTTTGGTTTGGCTCCGCCAACTTCAGGGGTAAATAGGTCATAAGGATTACCGGCATAATCCAGAATCAAGCAATCTTGTTTACCCGGTGACAGGCGTAGCCCGCGTCCGATAATCTGTTGATACAGGCTGATAGATTCCGTTGGGCGTAATATGGCAATTAAATCAACGTGCGGTGCGTCAAATCCGGTGGTCAGGACCGCCACGTTAACCAAGTAGTGTAACCGTTGTGCTTTAAATTCCTCTATCAGTTGGTCCCGCTCATCCGATGGCGTTTCGGCACTGATAAACGCGGCTTCACCCGTTGGTAATAGGTGATAAACTTCTTTGGCATGTTCAACGGTAGCGGCAAAGATCATCACCCCTTTACGAGTTTGCGCATACTCCATAATTTGGCTAACGATATGCGGAGTAATACGCTGCTGCTGTTTTAGCTCGCGGTTAAGATCAACCTCGCGAAATAGTCCATTGCTGCTGGCTTCCAGTCGACTAAAATCATACTGCACAATGGGCATATCCAATCGTTCTGGTGGTACCAGAAAGTGATGTTTAATCATATAGCGCAGCGGCAGTTCATAGATACAATCGCGGAACAGACAATTTTCGTCACCGCGAATCATTCCGTGATAATGATATTGATATATCCAACCTTTACCTAGTCGATAAGGGGTTGCGGTTAATCCCAGCAGACAGAGTTTAGGGTTCTGTTGACGCAGGTGCTGAATAATCTGTTGATATTGGCTTTCGCCGTCATCGCTGATGCGATGGCACTCGTCGATAATCAGTAAAGAGAATTTATCATTAAAGGCGTGGAGATTTTTGGCAACGGACTGAATACTGCCAAATACCACCTTGGCGGAACTCTGTTTTTTCTGTAGCCCGGCGGAAAAGATATCCGCCTCCAGATCGTAAGCACAATACTTGGCGTGGTTTTGCGCCACCAGCTCTTTAACATGGGCCAGCACCAACACTTTTCCGCGGGCAAGGCGGGCTAATTCCGCGATCACCAGACTTTTTCCTGCCCCTGTAGGCAAGACTATGACCGCCGGTTCCTGGCGTGAGCGGAAATAATTCAGCGTTGCATCAACCGCTTCCTGCTGATAAGGGCGTAAGGTAAAAGCCATCAGTGATTGCAGATTTTACTGATATTCGTGGTGAAACCACTATTGGCAGGAATAAATTTACCTTTAGAGGCCAGAAAATCGACTAACTCAGCAACGGTCAGGCCTTGTTTAGCACAGGTATGAAAGCGGGCTTCTTGACCGAAACGTTGTTGGATAGCCGCAATCAGACTTTCCGTGGTATAGAGTTCATCAGCAGCAATCATCATTTCCAATACTTGATGACCATGAATTGAAGACATTTTTATCTCCGGAGTTAACGAGAAATTCTGTTTATTATGCCTTTCCTATGTATTCAGGGCGAGTCTTTATAGGTTTGGACAAGGGGAAAGAGTATACTAATGGGCTACTTTATTATTGGGTATACAATGCATGCGATTGGATAAGTTTTTGTCACAACAGTTAAGTATTAGCCGTAGCTTAGTGGTGCGTGAATTGCGTTCTGGGCTGGTGACAATTAATGGTGAAATCGCGAAAAGCGGTTCTTATAAAATTCAGCCGGAAGATGATGTGGCATACGATGGCAATTCACTCCAGCAGCTCAGTGGGCCGCGTTATTTTATGTTACATAAGCCTCAAGGGTATGTTTGTTCCACTGACGATCCAATCAATCCGACCATCCTCTATTTTATTGATGAACCGGTTGCGGAAAAGTTGCACTCCGCCGGACGTCTGGATATGGATACGACCGGGTTGGTGCTCTTAACTGACGATGGGCAATGGTCTCATCGAATAACGTCGCCTCGTCATCACTGTGAAAAAACATATTTGGTGACGTTGGAACATCCTGTGGCGGAAAATACCGCTGAGCAGTTTGCTGCTGGTATTCAGCTTAACGGCGAGAAGAATCTGACTAAACCGGCTTTGCTTGAGCAGGTTGAAGATAATCTGGTACGCCTGACCATCTCGGAAGGACGCTATCATCAGGTTAAAAGAATGTTTGCTGCGGTAGGGAACCATGTGGTTGAGCTGCATCGCGAGCGAATCGGCGATATTGTTCTGGATGAAGATTTGCAGCCTGGTGAGTATCGTGCGCTAACGCAGCAAGAAATCGATAGCGTTGGGCTGAGCAAATAGTAGTGATTTGCGTCATTAGTTGGAGCGAGTCCAACGCCTGAGTTTACCGTTATTAATAGATACGTCCTGTATCAGGAGAACGTTTTTAGTGTCAAATCCTGCACCACAATATACGACTGAGCAGATAACGCCGGGAGGTTCCCGACGTGGCCTGATATTCATTCTTGGCCTGTTATCGATGTTAATGCCGCTATCTATCGATATGTATTTACCGGCTATGCCTGGCATCGCGCTGGATTTTGGCGTTAGTGATGGCATGGTACAGCTAACGTTGAGTGCCTACATTATCGGATTTGCCGTTGGACAACTGTTCTATGGCCCGATGGCGGATAGTATTGGTCGTAAGCCGGTGATTATCGGCGGTGTTTTTGTGTTTGCTTTGGCTGCGGCAGGCTGTGCGCTGGTACAAACGGTGGAGCAACTCATTTTATTACGTTGTTTGCACGGGCTGGCTGCTGCTTCTGCAAGCGTGGTCATTAGTGCATTAATGCGCGATATGTTCAGTAAAGAAGAATTCTCACGCATGATGTCATTTGTGACATTAGTGATGACAATCGCCCCGCTAATGGCGCCGATTATTGGCGGTTTTTTACTGATTTGGTTCAGTTGGCACGCTATTTTCTGGGTATTAAGTGGTACCGCATTATTAGCGGTATTGTTGGTTAAGTTTTGTATTCCTGAAACGCTGCGTAAAGAGAATCGGCAGAAATTCAATTTTATGACCACGCTGCGTAACTTTGCCTCTCTGTTTCGCCATCGCCGGGTGATTAGCTATATGTTATCCAGCGCATTCTCTTTTGCCGGTATGTTCTCTTTTTTGAGTGCCGGTCCGTTTGTATATATTGGTTTGAATGGTGTATCACCGCAAAATTTCGGCTATTACTTTGCTTTAAACATCGTTTGTCTGTTTATTATGACAACGATTAACAGCCGCAATGTCCGTCGTATGGGGGCGGTTAAAATGTTGCGTTTAGGGCTAACCGTTCAGTTTATTATGGGAATGTGGTTGGTGTTTTCTCTGGTCGCCGGACTGGGTTTTTGGTCTTTGGTGATTGGCGTTGCGGGTTATATGGGCTGCATTTCTATGATCTCTTCTAATGCGATGGCGATTATTTTAGAGGACTTCCCACATATGGCCGGTACGGCAGCTTCACTGGCTGGCACCCTGCGTTTTGGGGTGGGTGCAGCGGTGGGTGGGGGGTTAGCGCTAATGACTGCGAATACCGCTTGGCCAATGGTTTCTTCCATGGCATTTTGCGTGATAGGTGCCGTATTTTTCTATTGGCGTTCATGGCGCAAAAATACACATTAATTTAACTAAAGCTTAAAGTTTTCCTGATCTATATGTCGTCTTAACGGCGACATAATCAAACGATATATTTGTTGAAATCTCCCCCTTAGATATTTTCTGGATTAATGACTCAAGTGATTATTTATCAGAGTATAAATAGTTTTGATTTGCTGTATAAACAGCAGTAAAAATAAAGGGTTGATTTATCTGTTTCTTAATATGTACGTTTTATTGCATTTTTTTGGGTGAAAATTAGGGGATGTTTCTGTTTATTCAGTTAGGTTTGGTTATTTATATAAAAACAGAAGAATAATAAGGAATGTCCTTTACGATGTGATTAATTTGTGAAAAAATTGTATATTATTTTTATGAGTATTGAGTGGATTTTATGAAGCTATCTGTTCTTCAGCGCTTGCCTCAATTCTACCATTGGTATGCCGGAGAGGTAGGAAGTCGAGTCGAGCCAACGGAATTACCCGAGGTATTTGATGATGGTATGGGTAATAACGGTAATCTGATTGGTTTAAAACTATTAGGTTATCCTAGTGCTCATTCATGGGAAGTGATGGGCAAAATTAGTCAGTATCTAAACGGTATCAATATCCAAAATAGCGTTATTGAAGTTGATGGTGAGCCTTGCCTGTTCGTCAACTCCAACGATGAAGCGATTGCATTAGGTTATTTGAAAAACCTGGGTGTTGCGATTGCTGACTTTATTCCTCTTCAACCCCACAATTAATAGTGGCAATACGCTATTAATTGTTCTTCACTTCTGACGTTTTCTGTTTGCCCTCATAGCCGAAACTGTTTAGCGAGAATCTTCCAATAAGTTTTGGGTATAAGGATGCTGTGGTGCGTTAAAGACGCTTTCACAGGCTCCTTGCTCAACAATTTCGCCATTACGCATCACGATAATCTGATGACAGAGTGAGCGTATTACCTGTAAGTCATGACTGATAAATAAATACGTGAGCTGGTACTGCTGTTGCAACGTTTTTAGTAGCGCCAGAATTTGTGCTTGTACGGAACGATCCAACGAGGAGGTTGGTTCATCCAATATCAAGAGTTCAGGCTGTAAAATAAGCGCTCGGGCAATGGAGATGCGCTGTCGCTGGCCGCCTGAAAATTCTGTCGGATAGCGGTGGCGAGTATCAGGATCGAGTCCGACTTCCTGCATAGTTTTTATTACTCGACTTTCCCGTTCTTGCGAAGACAGAGTCTGATGAACTTCCAGGCCTTCAGCGATAATCTGACTGATAGTTAAGCGTGGGTTTAAAGCAGAGAAAGGGTCTTGAAACACGATTTGTATTCGACTGCGATAAGGCAGCATTTGGCGCATATTCAGCGTATGAAGTGGCTGACCATCAAACCAGATTTCTCCCTGGGATGCTAACAGGCGTAACAAGGCCAGACCAGTAGTACTTTTTCCTGAGCCGGATTCCCCAACTAAACCCAGACTTTCTCCTTTGCGGATACAAAAACTGATGTTGTTAACCACTCGATTTTCAATTCTTGGCTTGAGAAATCCAGCAGGGCGAGGAAAACCGATAGTCAGGTTTTTTATCTCCAGTAAAGTTTTACTGTTTTCTTGAATGGGTAAGGGTTGGCCTTTAGGCTCAGAATTAAGCAGTTTTCGGGTATAGTCGTGTTGTGGAGAGCTGAACAGCTTATCTCGGGAATTTTGTTCAACACATTTCCCCTGATGCATAACGGCGACATTATCCGCTAATTTACGCACGATATTCAGGTCATGGGTAATAAACAGCATACTCATGTTCATTTCCTGCTTAAGCTCTTTGAGTAGCAGTAGAATCTGAGCCTGAACAGACACGTCCAGTGCGGTGGTTGGCTCATCGGCAATTAATAATTTAGGTTTGGTAAGAATAGCCATGGCTATCATGACTCGTTGGCGCTCACCGCCAGACAGCTGGTGAGGATAGGCATTCAGGCGTGCTTTGGCATCGCGTAAGCGTACACGCTGTAGAACTTCAAGAATCTCGCCTCTGGCCGTCTGCTTTCCCATACCGCGGTGAATCAATAACACTTCCGATAGTTGTTTTTCAATTTGATGTAGCGGGTTAAGAGAAACCATCGGCTCCTGAAATATCATAGAGATACTGTTACCGCGATGATAGCGTAACGTTTTATCGTCGGCATGGAGCAGTGATTCGCCGTTAAACAAAATATCACCAGAAGGGTAGACAACCGGGGGCGTCGGCAGCAGGCGCAAGACCGATAG
The DNA here is from genome assembly GCF_900112475.1 of Pragia fontium DSM 5563 = ATCC 49100. Lineage (GTDB taxonomy): Bacteria > Pseudomonadota > Gammaproteobacteria > Enterobacterales > Enterobacteriaceae > Pragia > Pragia fontium. The sequence goes on from NZ_FOLW01000005.1 coordinate 205,868, forward strand.
CGCAGTAACGCTCTTGCCCGAGCCAGATTCGCCGACTAGCGCCAACGTTTCACCGGTTTCAATTTGTAAAGAGAGCCGGTCGACAACCTGATTTTCCTGACCGTTTTGACGGAAAGCGATGCTCAGGTCTTGAATATCCAGTATCGGTTTCATTGTCATATTAGTAAGCCTTAGCCGGGTCAAATGCATCGCGTACTGCTTCGCCAATAAAAATCAGCAGTGATAATAAAAGTGCCAGTACGATAAATCCGCTGATACCCAGCCATGGCGCTTGAAGGTTATTTTTTCCCTGTAGGAGTAACCCACCGAGAGACGGGGAACCTAAAGGTAAACCAAATCCCAGAAAATCCAGCGAAGTTAACAGCGTGATGGAGGCACACAGAATAAAAGGCAGATAAGTTAGCGTTGCCACCATGGCATTGGGCAGGATGTGGCGCAGCATGATTGTTCTGTCTTTTACCCCCATCGCTCTGGCGGCTCTGACATAGTCAAAATTTCGGGTGCGTAGAAATTCAGCCCGGACAATGCTCACTAATCCCATCCAACCAAATAGCACGGTAATGGCCAGTAGCCACCAAAAATTCGGCTGGATAACGCTGGAAAGCAGAATAATCAAAAATAGGGTGGGCATACCGGACCATACTTCGATTAATCGTTGGCCAACCAAGTCGATTTTACCACCGTAATACCCCTGAGTTGCGCCAACGGAGATACCGATAACGCTGGAGATCAACGTCAGAGACAGGCCGAATAAAACGGAAATACGAAAGCCATATAAAATACCAGCGAGCACGTCCTGACCACGATCGTCAGTCCCCAATAGATTAGAGAGTGACGGAGGAGCGGGGAAAGGGGATGAGCTCTGATAGTTAATGGTATTGTAGCTAAAGTGAATCGGTGGCCAAATAGCCCAGCCGTTTTTGTTAATCAGATCGACGACATAGGGATCTTTATAATCGGTTTCGGTCTGAAACTCACCGCCGAAAGTGGTTTCAGGGTAGTTAACCAGAAATGGTGTGTAATATTGCCCTTGATAATTAACCAGCAGTGGTTTGTTGTTGGCAATAAGCTCAGCCCCCATGCTGACGATAAACAAAATAGCAAAGATCCATAGGGACCAGTAACCGCGGCGATTATGCTTAAACTTTAGCCAGCGGGCTTGATTAATGGGGCTTAATCTACTCATCCTCGGGCCTCAAAATCAATTCTTGGATCAACCAGCGTATAGGTAATATCACTAATAATATTCAACAGTAATCCGATCAAGGTAAAGATATACAGCGTACCGAACATTACCGGGTAGTCACGTTGCAGGGTGGCATCGTAACCTAACAGGCCTAATCCATTCAGGGAGAATATCACTTCAATCAAGAGGGAACCGGTAAAGAACATGCCGATAAATGTTGCCGGGAAGCTAGCGATAACCAGCAACATAGCATTTCTGAATACGTGACCGTATAGAATCCGTTTTTCTTCTAATCCGTTGGCTCTGGCGGTAATCACATATTGCTTATGAATTTCATCCATAAATGAATTTTTGGTCAACATAGTTAGGGTGGCAAAACCACCGATAACCGTTGCCGTTACCGGTAATACGATATGCCACAGGTAATCGGTAACTTTGCCATACCAAGGCAGGCTATCAAAATTATTTGAGGTCAGTCCGCGTAGAGGAAACCAGTCCAGATAGCCACCGCCAGCAAAAATGATGATCAGTAAGACGGCAAACAGAAATGAAGGAATCGCGTAGCCAACAATAATCATGCTACTGGTCCAAACGTCGAAAGAGGAACCGCTGCGCACCGCTTTTTTGATACCCAGCGGGATGGATATCAGGTAAGTGATTAACATACTCCATAGGCCAAGGGTAATGGAGACCGGCAGAGATTGCTTAATCAGTCCCATGACGGAAGAGCCTCTAAACAGGCTGTCACCAAAGTCAAAGCGGATATAGCTCCACAGCATGTCGAAGTAACGCTCGTGTAAGGGCTTATCAAAACCAAAGCGTTTTTTAATGGCCTCAATCACTTCAGGATCTAATCCTCTGGAGCCTTGATATTGTCGATCGCCTGTTGGAAGTAGCCCCCCTTTTTCGGGACCGGTTAAACTCGGTCCTCCTGCGCCAAATCCGCTCTGATGACCGAGTTCAATGGTGGCAATCGCTTGATCAACTGGACCGCCAGGGGCGATTTGTACAATAAAAAAGTTAAGGGTAATGATTGCCCATAGGGTGGGAATAAGCAGCAGAAGTCGGCGAAGTATGTATGAAATCACAAGTGCTCCTTAGCGACGCTGTTCAGGTAACTGAGCGGCTTTATCGGCGTCGTACCACCAGGTATCTAATCCCAGTGAACTTTTGGGACGTATCGCTGGCATCGCGTATTTATTCCAATAGGCAAAACGGTCGTGATTGGTGTACCACATTGGAATCATCAGATAATGCCAGGTTAATACCCGATCCAAGGCTCTACCAAGGGAGAGCAGCGGTTTTTCCTGCCCCTGATGATCGGAAATTTTTTGCGTTAGCTCATCCACCGCCGGATCGCTAAGACCAGGGGTATTGTACGTAGAGTCGAGATAAGCGGTGTTCCAATAAATCAACAGTGAGGTTGATGGATATTCCATGCCTGGGTAACGACGGGGAATCATATCAAAATCACGACTGCGTAAACGGCTGACATACTGCGAACTATCAACGGTTCGGACATTCATTTTAATTCCCAGCTTGGCCAAACTTTGTTGGAAGGGTAAAACGTACAGTGCATCGCTGCCGCTGAGCAACAGTAACTCAAAGGTAAAAGGTTGACCGGTTTTACTATTAACCAACTGATTATTTTTTATTTCCCAGCCGGCCTGCTGCAATAGCTTAACGGCTTGAAGTAAATTGCGGCGGTTATTGCCGGAGCCATCGGTGATGGGAGGTTGATATGTTTGAGTAAACACTTCCTCCGGCACTTTATCTTTTAACGGCATTAGCCAGTCCAGCTCATCTTTATCAGGCAGACCAGTGGCTTCATAGGTGGTATTTTGAAAAAAGCTGCGCGGTTGTTGGTTGGCAGAGTAAAACAGGGCATTGTTCATCCAGTGGAAATCAAAGGCGAGGATAAGCGCTTGTCTCACTTTCGGATCGGCAAAAATAGGGCGCTTAACGTTGAACGCCAGCCAGCGCGTATCCTGAGCCGAGTGATTTTCCAGATCTTTCTTCACGATATAACCGAGATCAAAAAACTTGCCCTGATACTGGGTGGTCCAGTTTTTAGGGGAAGACTCGACACGCAGATCGTAAGCGCCGGCTTTAAAGGCTTCCAGTGCCACATTATCGTCCAGATAGTAGTCGTAGCGAATGGTATTCAGGTTATAGCGCCCTTGATTGACTGGCAGATTGGCTGCCCAATAATTCTCAGCCCGTTGATAAACGATGTATTGGCCTAATTTATAGTCGCTAATCGTATAGGGGCCACTGCTGAGGGGCGGGGTGGACAGAGGTTCGCCAAGACTGTGATGTTGCCAGAAATGTTTAGGTAATACCGGAAGTCCACCGATTAGGCCAAGCATTTGATCTCGGTCTGGTTTAGGCAGTTCAAACCGCACCACTAAGCGAGAGACTGCCTGAACTTTGACGCCTTTATAAATACTACGAAATTGGGGAACGCCTTCTGTCATGAACTTTTCAAAGGTAAATGCTACATCTTCTGCGGTAATTGCTGTTCCATCGTTGAAACGAGCATCAGGATTGATGGAAACCTCTGCCCACTGGTAGCTATCGCTATAGCGGACGGATAAGCCAATCAGTGGATAGATGCTGCTGATTTCATCCTCTGAAGAGGTAAACAGCGTATCGTTGAGCCGCTCGTAGCCACTTAGCGGATTACCGCGTAAGGCATAAACGTTGAAGTTATCATAGGTACCGATAGCCGGTAACGTGATCTTTCCGCCTTTGGGCGCTTTTGGATTAGCGTAGTCGAAGTGCTTAAAGTCTTTGGGGTATTTTGGTGTTCCCAATAGTGAAAGGGAAAAGCTTTCTTTTACTTTAGAAGTATCCGGGGTTGCTTCTGCCCACGAACTGCCACTGAATACTAATGCAGATATCAAGATAAATAGAAGAAAGGAAATGGCGGTTAACTTTTTCCACTGATTTGACTGCAATGTATTCATAAGGGTTTCTGACTCGTAAATGAGAGAGGCATAATATATCAGACAAACACGCCCTGCTCACCGTGACACTGTTAGCATAAAGTATTGTTTAGTATATAACATGTTATGGCGGTTATATAGTTGGTTCAGTGGGAAGATAGTGCGGAATCGGCAAAGGAAAGAGGGGATGATGAAAAAACTGAATAAAAAAGCCAGCCTGAATGTATTCAGGCTGGCTTTTTTAATAAATTAACTTTTACTTAATACTCGACGAGCCTGATGATAACGGTTGTTCCAGTATTTTTCATTCAGATTGGAAATCATGACGCCATTGCTGGTTGAAGCATGAACGAAGTTATCATTCCCAATATAAATGCCGACGTGACGACCCGTAGAGCCGGCACGGAACAGAACTAAATCGCCCGGACGTAACTTCCCACGATTAATCTGTTTACCGACGCTTTGCTGCATAGAGGTAGAGCGCGGTAGCGTCAAACCAAACTGTTCACGAAAGGTAATTTGCACAAAGCTGGAGCAGTCAACGCCACTCTTGGTGGAACCGCCCATCCGATAACGGACGCCTTTCCAACCAGCATATTGATTAAGGATACGCGACTTGATGTCAACGTTCTTAACCATTGATTCAAACTCATCCTGAGACGTTTGTAGAGCTAAGCCCTGTCTTTCTTTAGCAGCGTGCGTTTGTGAATTTCTTGAATTCGACGCCTCTGCCGTTGAGGTAAGCGTGCCACAGCCAGATAGCATTACGATTGCGGCTACGGCAGGCGCTAATCGTAGAACGTATCTCAGAATTGGTTGAGATTTGACCATTTTTGTGGAATTCCTGTGTAGTCCTTAACGACAAAGTCGTTATTCAACGGGTTTGTAATCTGGTTTGATGCTCTCCGATATGGAAACATCAAACACTTATACTTGAGCATGACACCAGAGAAAATTAACCTCTCAACTATGCTCTTATCCGCAATTAATGCGCACAAACGTTGGGAGACTACTTGATTAAAAGCGCGATTGCGAGATTTTTTTTACTTTAAAAGTGTTACAAAACGATTTTTTTGGCTGTTTTGTGAGCTAAGGCCGGTATTAAAAACAGAACCGGCCTGTTGCGATAATTACTTTACAGGCCTGTGTTTACCTGGAATAAGTCGATTGATTCCATCGATAACAGCATCACAAGCCGGGGTGAGTAGCCACCAGCTCAATACGATGCAGACCATACTGAGTGCACCCACATAAATATCGGTAAACCAATGGGAGCCAATCATAATGCGTGGTAAGGAAAAGACAACGACGTACACTACGGCTATGCAAAATGACCAGCGAGTAAAATAACGCAGCATAAATCCAGCGAAAATCATCAGCATTAGCCCATGATCGCCAGGGAAGCTATCTCGGGAAGCGTCTTTAGTTGGGATACCCGTTAATTCACTTACTCGATTAATTCCGCTGAAGGTCAGCGTTGGGCTGGGGCGTTCAATCGGAAAAAGTCGTCCAGATTGGTTAAGAATAACCGCAGTAAGTAGCATAACCACACCCATAATAATCATTCTGCGTTTTCCTGTTGCATCTTGCTTAAGGAAAAAGTGTAGAAACAGAATGCCCATAGCGAGTAGGGAAACGCCATCGAACGCTCGATTATTAGTGATTGCTACCAGCTTTAGAAACCCTGAGTTATCCGCCAGATGGGCATTAAAGTAGTAAAAAATGGTGGAATCTATTGGATACCAAAAACCATGGTTTTCGGGTAAATACCAGGAAAGGAATAAACCTATGCCAAATATATTGAGTAATAGAATCGCAGGAAGTTGGCGAAAGCTCATTGAAATACCTTTTAAAATTAACAAATAATTACCCTTTCCGGAGCTCCGGTGAGTTACTCTATATTAACACGGGCTTTTAACAGTGCGTTTTGCAAATCGTTCCATGCAGCATCAGCGCTGTGAATTAATTCAACCCGGCTGTCGACTGGAGCCACTGGCTGGGTCTCGATCTTAAGATCGAAACCTTGGCGATTAAAGACAATTGTTCCTTCCGGAATACGCATTACACCCTTTACGCGATCAACCGGAGAAAGTCTGACCCAATCCAGCAGCGCTGCTGTTGAAAAGCAGGTTTCTGCATCAAAGATCCATCCGCAACTGGTATAACCCTGGCCCTGATTAAGGGCGCGACGCCAACCCTTATTATTTTGTAGTTGAAGCGCGGCCAGACCGTTTGGGCGAGGTGAGTGATGGTGGTTACCGTCTGGTAATGCCTGAATATTAAGGCGTGGGCTATTGAGTAATTCCGCCGCAATATTCCCCTGCTCAATATAGTGAAATGGCCGATTAAGCCCATTGTTTTCATACCATTGCATAAAGGTGTTTTTATTTTCTACGCTATAGGTATCGCATTTATTAACTAAAATAATATCGGCTGCGGCCAATTGATCGCGGAAATTTTCGTTTTCCTGATAGCGCTCTTCTGATAATTGTCGGGCATCGAGCAGGCATAGCGTGGCCTGAAGATTGAGCAATGGTTGATAAACTTCAGAAGTTAACATGGTTAATATCTGTTTTGGGTGGCCCAAACCTGTAGGTTCTATCAGTAATCGATCGGGTTTGGCCTGTTTTAGCAGCATATTCAAACCAACCTGCATTGGTAACCCATTCACGCAGCACATACAACCGCCGGGAATTTCTTTCAGGACCGCACCTTGATTGGCTAACAGTGCACCATCAATACCAATTTCACCAAATTCGTTAACCAAAATAGCCCAGTTTTCATGTTCCGGTTTTTGGTTCAGTAAGTGTTGGATGGTTGTTGTTTTCCCACTGCCGAGAAATCCGGTAATTAAGTTTACATTGGTCATGAATCAGGCTCTCCATCAGGGCTAAACAACGCCCGGAATTATAGATAAGGTGGAAAGAATAAGCGAATGATTGTTAATTACCTATTTGTATTGTGCTTTATGAGGCGATGCCATTCTGAGTAATAAATATTTACGTTACTTTACGGATGAGGGCTGAATTTATTGCAATAGCAAACTATAACTTAGTAATAAAAGGTGACTAAACACGATGGTGATTGGTTCCTTTTGGATGGCTTACTTAAGTTTGGTTATTAATAGCCGCTATATCTTACTAGGTTCTTTGGCATCGAAGGGATATGGGGTAACAACGAGTTATATAGGAGTGACTGCTAAAGGTTCGTTTGTTAATAAGTATACTGGTGGAGATATTCATTATGAAATATCAAACCTCGTTCTGTGCGAAAGCGCTTTTATTACTTATTACATGGATTGTACCGTTATCAGTGACTTACGCAGATAATACTGGTCGAATTACATTTTATGGTGTTGTAGTAGACACCGGGTGCCAATTTTCAACTAACGATACAGGTATTACCCAAACTTGTGCAAAAGGTAATAAGGTCGTGACAAGCCAGATGGCGATCAGTAAAACGCGGGATAATGTAGAGATGGCTTCTGTCGATCATTCTTCGAATGTCCATTTTTACTGGTTAGATAAAGCGAAAGGGCTGGGCATAACCGAAGTTACCTATAAATAGCTGGAATTATCAAGAATCGCCCTGTCGTTGCAGACAGGGCGTTTTTATAGGTTATTAATCTGCACGGCTCATATAACGACGTTCTGGGATATGAATTCGAATTCTTTCGCCGGATTCCAGATATTCAGGCACTTGAATCGTCAAACCTGTGCTCATCGTTGCCGGTTTATTACGGGCACTGGCTGAGGCGCCTTTAATGCCGGGTGCCGTTTCAATAATTTCCATATCGACGGTTTGCGGTAATTCAAGCGCAATGACTTGACCTTCTACGGTCAATACCTGAATACCAGGAATGCCACCCTCAGGAATGAATAACAGCTCTTCTTCAATTTGCTCTTTTTTGAAGATGTACGGGGTATAGTCTTCATCATCCATAAAGACATATTCATCACCATCAATATAGGAAAATGTCACCTGACGACGGCTCAGGTTGATTTCATCGATAATGTCGTCACCTTTAAAGCGTTCTTCTACTTTAAGTCCGGTACGAATATCCGAGAAACGCATTTTATAGAGTGTACTTGCACCGCGGGCGCTTGGGCTCTGGACTTCGATATCGCGCACTAACAACATTTTTCCATTGTAGTTAACCGCCATACCGCGTTTTATTTCATTTGCTCTTGGCATATAAAGTGACCTGTTTTTCACTGATTAGAATGATTGGCGACAAATTACTCGTGAGCAGGAAAACTGGCAAGAAAAAAGATGTCAGCAAACAAATAAAAGTCATAAACAGTCGATGGAGGTGGTTGAGGCATCAGAACTGAGCAAAACGTCTGATGCCTGAGTGGGTTATTTATAGACGGGCAGCAGGTTAAGCATTGAACTAATGTGGGCAATGATGTTTATCACGCCGAACAGAATAACGAAATAGATCATGAAATTGCCTCCAGGGGCATGATATTTCGCTGCTGGGAACCGCTTACGGCTTGAACGCGCCAACATGGCAGGCACAATGACTGCCCAGATGGTCGCGGCTAAACCCGCAAAGCCAATGGCATAGAGAAAGCCATCAGGAAAGAATAATGCGGCCAGAGTCGGTGGAACAAAGGTCACTAACGCCGATTTTGTCCGGCCGCTGGAGGTATCTTCAAACTTGAAGAAATCAGCAATATAGTCGAGTAAACCCAGGGATACACCCAAAAATGAACTGGCTAATGCCATATAAGAGAAAGCGTTAAGCAGTTGTTTTACAATTGGGGTTACGGTGCCATTATCCAACTGTGCCAGAAGATTCCCGATATTACCGCCTTCAGAAATTACCTGTTTAAAGGCTGAACGAGGGATGTTTCCCTGAATAACGAACTGCCACAGTAAATAAATCACCAACGCAATTAAGGTACCAAACAACAGACTACGAACCACTGACTGGGTATGTTGGCCGTAATATTTCACCAGGCCCGGCACATTACCGTGATAACCAAATGAAGCTAATAAATAAGGTAAGGCTGCCAGCGCATAAGGCAGATATTCAGCATGGCTTTCATTCCGATTGAATAGCACGTCTGGCTGAACTTGCGTAAACATATCGCTAACGGAAAAAACGAAAGTAATCACCATACCGCCAATAAGAATGCTATTAATTCGGTCAACGGCTTTGGTGGATAACCAAACGATAAATGCGACTAAGATCGCGAATATCAGCCCGGCCATGGTCTGATTAATCGGTAAGACCGACGTTAAGGTATGGCTGATAATCGAGCCACCGGCTGAAATATAGGCATAGGTCAAAATATAAAGCACAAAGGCGACGGACAAGCCATTGATGGTGTTCCACAGATTGCCTAACAGGCTCTTCACCATCGTATGAAAGCTAGAGCCCATCGCGTAATTGAGGTTAGCTTCCAACAACATTAACCCGGACATAAACATGCAAAACCAAGTATAGATAAGCATAAGTGTCGAGCCACTGAACCAAACGCCAGAGGTAACAATAGGAATCGAGAACATTCCTGCGCCAACGGCAGTACCGGCAATGATCATCGCGCCACCGAAGACAGAAGGGCGCTTAAAAGGCTGGGTTTGGGACATGTTAATGCTTTCCTGATTGGATGTTGTATTGTACTAGTGGGATGATACGCGGATGCCGGTTTTTGTAAACAAATTTTTGTTTGTCGATAGCGATAATTAAACCGGTTTGTTCGCGGTGGGTTAGCTATTTTAACCTGTCTATTAGTAACCACTGGTTATTATGATGCAGGACTGCTATGGTCACCGCCTGCTCTTGTTATTACGGAAAATGTTCCATGGAATGTCGTTCTGGTTGTGGTGCATGTTGTATCGGATTATCAATATCCAGTCCTATTCCCGGCATGCCTGACGGTAAACCTGCTGATGTTCCGTGTATCCATTTAGATCAGAATTTCCGCTGCAATATTTTTCATCATCCTGAACGACCTAAAGTGTGTGCTCAGTTAAAGCCCTGTCTTGATATGTGCTTGAATAACCGGGATGAAGCACTGGATTATCTGCGAGAACTAGAAATATTAACCACACCTTGTTAATCGAACGGTAAATTTCCTCTATCAAAATCAAATATTCAGGTAATAGTCGAGCAATTGCACAAAAATCACGCTAGAATCACCTGAAACGATCCACCAAAGATAAACAGGGGAACGCATCAGCGTTTTTTGCTTTTTAAACGGTGGTGGCTGACAGATTTGACAGATGAAAGAAGAGATCGATGAACAGACGTGTAGCGACAATAACCTTAAATCCTGCTTATGACTTAGTTGGCTATTGCCCAAATATTGCTTTGGGTGATGTTAATTTAGTGAGAACGGCAGGGTTACATGCGGCCGGTAAGGGAATCAATGTCGCTAAGGTATTAAAAGACTTAGGTATTGATGTCACCGTCGGTGGTTTTTTAGGAAAAGATAATCAGGATGGTTTTCAGCAGTTATTCAGTGAACTGGGTATTGCCAACCGCTTTCAGGTTGTTCCGGGGCGCACCCGAATTAACGTGAAGTTGACTGAAGCAAATAATGATGTGACTGACTTTAATTTTTCAGGTTTTGAAGTGAGTCCGGCTGATTGGCAGCGCTTTATGGCGGACTCCCTGTCGTGGTTAGGGCAGTTTGATATGGTTGCCGTCAGCGGTAGTCTACCTGCCGGTGTTGATCCCGAATCATTTAGCGACTGGATGCGCCAACTACGTAGCCAGTGTCCGTGCATTATTTTTGATAGTAGTCGGGAAGCATTTTCTGCCGGTTTGAAAGCCTCTCCGTGGTTAGTTAAGCCTAATCGACGCGAGCTGGAGATTTGGATGGGGCGTCCATTACCAACACTGGAAGATGTGGTGGAAGCGGCTCATGCGTTGCGTGAAGATGGTATTGCCCATGTGGTGATCTCCCTTGGTGTCGAAGGGGCGTTATGGGTTAATGCCTCCGGTGCTTGGTTAGCGAAACCGCCAACTTGTGAAGTTGTCAGCACCGTCGGTGCCGGTGATTCGATGGTAGGTGGCCTGATTTATGGTTTGCTGATGCGTGAATCCAGCGAACATACATTGCGTTTGGCCACTGCGGTGGCGGTCTTGGCTGTTAGTCAGAGCAACGTCGGCATTAAAGATCGGATGCAACTGGCATCGATGATGTCGAAAGTTGAGTTAAAGCCCTTTAACTAATGGTTGATAGATTCAGAGTATTAAAAAGCCACTGGATAAAATCAGTGGCTTTTTGATTGGCGGACTGGCTGATTATGCCGTTTCTGTCACTTTCTGTTGGCTCTTTAGCCAAGCGATTTCATCTTTCCAAATATCAGGATTAGTGGTTTCTAATATCAGCGGAATATTATCAAAGCGACTATCGCGCATAATATAGCTGAATGGCGTTTTACCAATATTGCCTTCACCCAAACTATTATGGCGGTCGACTCGACTACCGAATTCACTTTTAGCATCGTTTAAATGCATACCGCGTAGGTATTGAAAACCGACAATTCTGTCAAAATCGGCAAAGGTTTTATCACAAGCTTCTTCAGTACGAAGGTCGTAACCAGCGGCAAAGGCGTGACAGGTATCAATACAAACGCCAACTCGGCTTTTATCTTCCACACCGTCAATAATTGCCGCCAGATGTTCGAATTTGAACCCCAGATTACTTCCTTGACCGGCGGTATTCTCAATGACTGCCGTGACAGTTTGGGTTTTATCTAAGGCAATGTTGATTGATTCAGCGATTTTAGCCAAGCATTCATCTTCATCGATTTGTAGCAGATGACTGCCCGGATGGAAATTCAGTAGCGTTAAACCCAACTGCTGGCAACGTTCCATTTCATCAATAAAAGCTTCACGAGATTTTTGTAGCGCCTCTTCTACGGGATGACCAAGATTAATCAGGTAGCTATCGTGGGGTAAAATCTGTTTGGCTTCATAGTGGTATTTTTCACAGGCATGGCGGAAAGCGCTAATCACTTCTTCCGTTAGCGGTGCAGCCCGCCATTGGCGTTGATTTTTAGTAAATAATGCAAACGCTGTAGCTTCTAACTCATGAGCGCGGATCACTGCCTGATCTACCCCACCGGATGCACTAACGTGCGCACCAACAAACTTCATATTTATTCTCCTGTGTTATCGGCTTTGATTATCTCACATTTTACCCTGTGACACCTATTAACAAATCTTTAACCTTAACAGCAGGAGAATCAGGTGAGTTTAGATACCAAAATGAAGAATGGCCATGTTGATTAAGGCACCGCCGGCAATAAGCCAGATAAATAAGATAGAAGCCAGTAACATGGGTTTGATACCCGCCTGTCGAATGGCGCTAACGTGAGTTGTCAGGCCTAAAGCGGCCATCGCCATGGATAGCATAATGGTATCAATATAGACCAGAGCACTAACAACGGCATGAGGTAACCAGTTTAGTGAGTTGAATCCCGCAACCATGATAAAAAATACTGCAAACCATGGAATGACGATGGGTGATTTCTGTATTTCACCACTGCCCAGTTGTGTCGCTTGTTCTCCTCGGCTTATATAGCTGGAGAGTATTAGTAGAAAGGGAGCTAGCATCATAACGCGAATCATTTTTACAATAACTGCACTATTTCCGGCATCATCAGAGATGGCACGTCCGGCGGCCACAACCTGAGCAACTTCATGAATAGTTGAGCCAATATAAATACCGAACTCATTGTCAGAAAAGCCTAACAAATGGTATTGCATGTCCAGTTGATAGAGCCATGGATAAAGAAACATGGCGATGGTACCGAAGATGACCACGGTAGCTACGGCAACCGCCACTTTACTTGATTCAGCTTTAACCACCGGGTCGGCAGCCATTACCGCAGCAGCACCGCAAATACTGCTGCCGGCACCAATCAAAATGGTGGTCTGTTTATCCATTTTGAAAATACGCATTCCTAACCAATAGGCTAAGAAGAAGGTTGAAATCAGCGTTAAGGCATCAATAATAATACCGCTGACGCCAACATCAGCGATTTGCTGAAAAGTAAGGCGAAAACCATACAGGATGATGCCTAAACGCAAGAGTTTTTGTTTGGCCAGATGGACACCGGCATCACAACTCGATGCAATGGAAGGATATACCACATTACCCAGTACCATACCGATAACAATGGCCAGCGTCAGGGCACTAAGACCAAGCTGTGCAATGGCGGGTTGGTTTGCTGCGTAAATAGACAGTCCGGTAATAGCACCAGTAAGCAGTAGGCCCGGTAATAACCGAATAATAAGTTTTGGTGGAGTATGTTCTGCGGTAGTCTGATTGTTGGTTTGTGGCATAAGTCAAAACGGCCTGAGTAACTGAGATAGGTCTACAAAATAAAGTAATTAGCTATAAAAGAGAAATTGATTATATATTTATAACCTATCGCTATAAGTGGTAAGGAACAGAACATGCATATTACTTTGCGTCAGCTTGAAATATTTGTCAGCGTGTTGAAAAGTGGATCGACCACTCAGGCTTCATCCGCATTGTCATTGTCTCAATCAGCGGTTAGTGCTGCTCTTGCCGATTTGGAAGGGCAACTAAATGCTTCTCTATTTGATCGGGTGGGTAAGCGTTTGGTGGTGAATGAAAATGGTCGGCTACTGTACCCAAAGGCGTTGATACTATTGGAGCAGGCTCAGGAAGTAGAACAACTATTTGATAAACATAGTGGTGCCCTAAGAATTGGTGCCAGTACCACTATTGGCAATTATATGCTGCCTGAAATTCTTGCTCACTATCGTCAGGACTTTCCTCATACGCCATTAGAGTTGATCGTCGGTAATAGCCGTGATGTGATTCAGGCGGCGACAGATTTTCGGGTAGATTTAGGATTAATCGAAGGCCCTTGCCACAGTCCGGATCTAATTTCTCGCCCATGGCTGAGTGATGAGCTGGTGGTGTTTGCCGCCGCAGGTCACCCTTTAACCAAAGGCTCCATTTCTATTGAAGACTTGGCCAATGCACCGTGGATATTACGAGAAACAGGGTCGGGTACGCGTGACGTTCTAGAGCATAGCTTGATGTCACACTTACCCAAAGCACGGCCCATTTTGGAACTGGGTAATTCTGAAGCCATAAAACATGCGGTACGGCATGGTATTGGTATTAGCTGTCTGTCCCGCAGAGTGGTAGAAGAACAGCTTGCAAGTGGTTCTCTGGTTGAGTTAACCATTCCATTTGCTCCGTTGAAGCGCACGCTGTACCTGATTTATCATCGTCAAAAGCACATTTCCGCCAGTTTACGGCGTTTTTTAACCTACTGTGATTTTTCTACTGAGGTGCTGAATGAAATTCAGCGTCCAGAGTAACCGACAATAAAAAGTAACATTATAGGGTTTTGCTAATAATATTTGTTTAATTATGAACGAATCTAATATTGAGAGGTTATCGGTTATCGGTAAACCTATCCTTTGTTACAATCGCGCTCTTTTTATGTGTAGACAGATAGGTTACGAATGGCATCGGTAGAGACTAAGAGTTCACAGGGCAAACAAGCACCGGGATTGCGCCGGGTATTGAAAGCTCGGCATTTAACTATGATTGCCGTTGGCGGTTCGATTGGTACTGGTTTGTTTGTGGCATCCGGTGCAACTATTGCGAAGGCTGGACCGGGTGGCGCGCTGTTATCTTATGCACTGATTGGTCTAATGGTCTATTTTTTGATGACCAGCTTGGGTGAACTGGCTGCCTATATGCCGGTTTCCGGCTCGTTTTCTACCTATGGCGCTAAATATGTTGAACCGGGTTTTGGTTTCGCACTGGGATGGAACTATTGGTATAACTGGGCGGTAACAGTAGCGGTTGACTTGGTTGCTGCGCAGTTGGTGATGCAATACTGGTTTCCGGAACCGCCGTTTGGGTTGCCCACTTGGATCTGGAGTGCGCTGTTTTTATCCATAATATTCTTACTGAATTACATTTCAGTTAAAGGATTTGGTGAAGCTGAATTTTGGTTTGCGCTGATTAAAGTGGTCACGGTGATCATTTTTATTGGGCTCGGTATCTTAATGATTTTTGGCATCATGAAAGGTGGGCCAGAGTCAGGTTGGCATAACTGGACGATTGGTGATGCGCCATTCTCCGGCGGTTTCTCCGCCATGATTGGGGTAGCGATGATCGTGGGTTTCTCATTTCAGGGAACGGAACTGATTGGTATTGCCGCCGGTGAGTCAGCGGATCCAGGAAAAAATATTCCTCGTGCTGTGCGTCAGGTGTTCTGGCGTATTCTGCTGTTTTATATCTTTGCCATTTTGATTGTCAGCGTATTAATTCCTTATACCGATCCTAGCCTATTGCGCAATGATGAAACTGATATCAGCGTGAGTCCGTTTACCCTGGTGTTCCAGCATGCCGGTCTGTTATCCGCTGCTGCGATAATGAATGCGGTGATTTTAACCTCGGTGCTGTCTGCTGGTAACTCCGGTATGTATGCATCAACACGCATGTTGTATGCGCTGGCCGCGGAAGGTAAAGCACCGAAGATTTTTGCCAAACTCTCATCCGGTGGTGTACCGCGTAATGCACTGATTGCCACCACCGTTGTTGCTGGACTTTGTTTCCTGACTTCAATGTTTGGTAATCAGCAAGTCTATTTATGGTTGTTGAATACCTCGGGTATGACCGGATTTATTGCTTGGTTGGGTATTGCCATTAGTCATTACCGTTTCCGCAGAGGATATATTGCTCAGGGGCGTTCTTTGAGTGACTTGCCTTATCGTTCAGGTTTCTTCCCGCTGGGTCCTATTTTTGCTTTCGTACTGTGCTTGATTATTACCCTTGGGCAAAACTATCAGGCATTCCTGGAAGATAATATTGACTGGGCAGGGGTTGCGGCCACTTATATTGGTATACCGCTATTTTTAGCGATTTGGTTTGGTTATAAAATTGCTAAGCGAACCAAATTTGTTAAGTATAAAGAGATGGATTTTCCTGGCGATCAGATTACTAAGGAATAAGCGTCATTATCCTGAGAACAGAGCGGCATTTTATATGCCGCTTTTTCGTTTAATCGGCGGGATGAATAATTATTAAGCAAATAAGCATTCGCTATCTGGGCTGGTTTAATTTAACGATCTGAATATCCGTAATCTTCAGAGCCTTTTTAATCGTATCTCTTTTGGCGGTGTTATATTAAACTAGGCAAAGTATTGAGTGAGAATTGCTTTAGATAGCCGTTTTACCGTTATTTAACGCTCAACATGAGCTGAGATTTGTTAGTCATATTCAATTCATTGCTCACATAGTATGTGATAGATCTTGGTTTGTGCATTGCTATTTAATTATAATTCATAAAACTGCAATCAATTTATTTAAGGTAACAGATTGATGAAAAGAACATTGATGTTGGCCACGTTGGGAGTTGCGATTGTTAGTGCCAGCGGTTGTGCGAATTTGCAAAAGAAGAAAGTTCCTCAGGCAGCGGCTGTGAGTGAACAGTCGGCCTATAGTCAACGTTTTCAGGGATGCATGACCAGACTTGAAGCATTAAAAAAGCTGGACTGGAATAGCTACAATGAAAACAAAATGGTAATGGATGCGGATATGCAATCCGCGACCAAATACCTGTCAATGCGCGCCACGCTTTCACCAGATATGGTTAACGTTATGGATAGCGTTTATCAGGCAAAGCTTGCCCGTAGCTGCCAATTAATTGACAACCAGATCTTTACCTTATTGTTACAGCAAGCTGATAGGAAATAACCGTTATGCGGATTAAAGGCTGTCACTATGCGCTGGTATTGGGGATTTTATCTCTGATCTTGTCTGGCTGTGTAGCGACCAAAAAACAGGAGCTGGGAGAAGACTCTTCGTTTGGTCAGCCGATCGACGTTTCTCGGCAGGATATGCTGGGAGGGTTACAGCAATATCTCTCTCAATTGCAAAATCAAGGGAATGCGGGAAATCAGCAGGCTCAGCGTCAGATGGGTGAGATTTTTTTAGCGTCTGGTGATAAGCAAAAAGCCATACAGTGGCTGAAAGATGCAGCGAATAACGGCGATGTTGATGCTCAGGTTAAACTGGGTGATATGTATGTTAACGGTATGAATCTGCTACCAGATTATGCTGAAGCGTTCGTTTGGTATAAGAAAGCCGCTGAGAAGGGCAATGCCCATGCACAGGGGCAGGTCGCTTCCTTCTATTTAAATGGTAAGGGAACGGCATATAACCTTGAACAATCCATCCATTGGGATCGATTGGCCGCTGAAAAAGGTATCGCTAAATCTCAAAATAATCTGGGTGCTGCTTATACTCATGGCGAAGGCGTGAAGAAAAATGCTGAGCGGGCGGTTTATTGGTATTCCAAAGCTGCTAATCAGGGTATTACGGAAGCTCAGTTTAATCTGGCTGGTTCTTATTATTTAGGCCGGGGCATTAATAAGAACGATGAGTTAGCTTATGCCTGGTATGCCACTGTTGCTGAATATGGTAATGCTGAGATAGCAGAAACCGCTAAGATGGTGATGAAAAGGTTAGTACCTTCTCTGAGCAAAGTGGGTAAATACGCTTCTTCCAAAAAATTAGCACAGCAATATATTGCGACCTATGCACCTAAAAAGAGCGTAGCTGAATAGTTTTTTGTTGATGTCGTTTTAGTTCTTAAGACCGGAAATGGGCGTGATGTCGATCGCAGCCATTTCCGGTTTGTTGTTTTTAGCATTAAATAACCTCCTCGATTGTATCAAAATCCCTTCCTGCTTAACGATCAAGCTCTATATTTTGTCGCTTTTATTGTGTTTGTTATTGATAATCGTTCTCTTTTGCATTATTGTTTGCATTCTTTAAACCCGTAGGGAAGAGACATCATTATGAGGCAACTTAAGCGTTCGTTGACCAAACATTTCGGCGTATCCTTATTGTTAGGTAGTTCACTGCTGTTAAGTGCAGGCGCATGGGCTGAAACGATTACCGATATTGCAGACCGCAAGGTTGAATTACCAAAGAAAGTCGATAGGATTTTGCTGGGTGAAGGGCGTCTGATTTACGCCGTTGCACTATTAGAAGGCGATAAGCCATTGGCGCGTATTGCTGGTTGGCAAGGTGATTTTCGTAAGCTTGATCCTCATACCTACGCGGCTTATAAAGCCAAATTTCCTGAAATTGATAAAATTCCACTGATTGGCAACACAACGGCTGAAAGTATCAGTCCGGAAAAAGTATTGACGCTAAAACCGGACGTGGCCATTTTCGGCTTGTCAGGTCATGGGCCTGGCCGTAATAGTGAATTGGTGACCCAGTTGGAAAAAGCGGGTGTGCCCGTTGTGTTTATTGATTTCCGTACTGCGCCGTTGAAAAATACCGTGCCAAGCATGCGTATTTTAGGTAAAGCACTGCACAGAGAGCAGCAGGCTGAACGTTATATCCAGTTTTATCAGGATAACGTGGCGAAAATTACCGACGTAACCAAAAATATTCCTGAAGATAAGAAACCTAAAGTCTTTATCGAGCTGAAAGCCGGTACTGCGGAAGACTGCTGTGGTACTGCCGGTAACGGTAATATGGGGGACTTCATCGATCAGGCTGGCGGCATTAATATTGCTAAAGGTTTATTACCGGGTGCATTAGGCACGGTTAACCTTGAAAAAATTATAGCTACCAATCCTGATGTTTATATTGCCAGCGGTGCTCGCGCCACTGATGCGAAAGGTCCTGGGGTTAAACTGGGCGCAGACGTACCTTATCAGGTTGCTCGTGATAGTTTAAACAGCGTATTAAAACGCAAAGGAATTGATACGTTACCCGCAGTAAAAGAGGGTAAGACTTACGCTATTTGGCACAGTTTCTATAACTCTCCTTATAATGTTCTGGCGATTCAAGAGTTTGGTAAATGGTTCTATCCTGAACAATTTAAAGATATTGATACGCAGAAAACCATGGAAACCTTATATAAAGAGTTTCTGGCCATTGAGCCATCAGGTACCTATTGGGTTGGTTTACCGACTGAAGAACGTAAATAATTTATAATTAGAGTCACAACGGTTGTCATTGAATGAGCATAAGTACAGATCCAATAGCTGAAGCCAAAGCCCAGGCAGAAACGGGTGTAATGGGGCGTTATCGTCATATTTTACGGAAACGCTTAATGATCCTGGCCGTGGTGTTATTAGCCATTATTGGATCCCTTGTGCTTGATTTTATCCTGGGGCCTTCGGGCCTCACGATAGCGGAATTATGGCAAACGTTATGGCATCCGGAGAGTGTGGATGCCGGTACGCAAGTTATCGTATGGGATATTCGGCTGCCGTATGCCTTAATGGCGATTGTGGTTGGGATGGCGCTGGGACTCGCTGGTGCGGAAATGCAGACCATTCTGAATAACCCTTTAGCCAGTCCATTTACGTTGGGTGTTTCTTCGGCTGCGGCATTTGGTGCGGCATTAGCCATCGTATTGGGCATTGGTATTCCTGGTATCGATCCGCAATGGTTTATCTCGGCCAATGCGTTTATTTTTGCGCTATTGGCGGCGTTTATGCTGGATGCGGTTACCCGTTGGACTCGTGTTGCGACCTCCGGCGTGGTGTTGTTTGGCATCGCGCTGGTATTTAGCTTTAACGCATTAGTTTCCATGATGCAGTTCATTGCTTCAGAAGATACCTTACAAGGTTTGGTGTTCTGGACCATGGGCAGTCTGGCAAGAGCGACGTGGATTAAACTGGCTATTCTGCTGGTGGTGTTTCTGGTGTTATTCCCATGGTCGATGTGGAATGCCTGGAAACTAACTGCCCTCAGATTAGGGGAAGATCGGGCCATCAGCTTTGGTATTGATGTCCGTCGCTTACGATTAACGACCTTGTTACGTATTAGTATTCTGTCGGCGCTGGCGGTGGCTTTTGTGGGGCCAATCGGCTTTATTGGTTTGGTTGCTCCACACATTGCTCGCCTGATTTTTGGCGAAGATCACCGTTTCTATCTTCCTGCCAGTGCTCTGATTGGGGCGCTGGTATTATCTATGGCGTCCGTTGCTTCCAAAAATCTGATTCCGGGCGTGATTATTCCTGTTGGTATTGTAACTTCATTGGTTGGCGTTCCGTTCTTTCTGAGCATCATTCTGCGCCATAGAGGGCAAGTATGATGAGCGGTTTACAGGCAAAACATTTCAATGCGGGTTATCCGAAAAAGAAAATCATTACCGATTTGTCGATCCCTAATTTGTCCAGAGGGGAAATTACTGTATTGCTTGGTCCTAACGGTAGTGGAAAATCAACGCTGTTACGAGCGTTGGCCGGATTGAATCATGCAACCGGTGAGCTTTTGTTAGATGGTCAAGATCTGATGCAGCAGCCTTTTGCTCAACGGGCAAAAAGTGTGGTCTATTTGCCGCAGTCATTACCTGCGGGCGTACATTTACACGTATTGGAGTCGATTGTCGTTGCACAACGGGCATCGGGTGATGGGCACTCTGAAAAGGGTGAAGCGGAAGTCATGGCTTTACTTGAGCAGTTAGGCATCTCTCATTTGGCATTAAACTATCTCGATCAGCTTTCCGGCGGTCAAAAACAGCTAGTCGGCCTGGCTCAATCTCTGATTCGTCAGCCTTCGCTGTTATTATTGGATGAGCCGCTCAGTGCATTGGATCTCAACTATCAATTCCATGTGATGGATTTGGTACGTAAAGAAACGCAAAAGCGCAACATCATCACGGTGGTAGTGGTCCATGACATTAATATTGCGCTGCGCCATGCAGATCATGTTTTGATGTTGCAAAATGGGCAACTTATCGCTGATGGTAAACCTGACAAGGTGATTACGCCAGATAGTTTAGCAAAAGTGTATGGTGTATGCGGTCGTATAGAGTGTTGCTCACAAGGACGGCCCCAAGTATTGATTGATGGTTTGGTTGAGCAATCGGTCAATTAAAACCCGTTAGATTCAACAGAAAGTTAGATTTCTATCGCAAAAAATCACTAACAATATATTAAATAAGTATGATATTTATTATCATTCTTAATAATTAATTTTAGCCGAGGGAATGATTCAATTAAGTCTAATAAAATTTATAGATTTCGTTCCTTGTTTACCGGGCTGATAACGATAACTATCCGTTACTCCTCTTAGGACTGATACCTTAACTTGACGCTCGGCCATTTACAGTAACATGACGAGCTTAAATAATGAGCCAGACTATTTTGCTGGCCGCCCTCCTGCATTTCTTAAAAATAACCATATAAATCAATATATAATCTTGTTATTTTAACTGTTGATAATGATAACCATTTCTATTAATGTATGGGCTCATTTTGCGTATTAGGTTAAGTGAGCATTTAACTAATTACATAAAATAATAATTATTATAATGATATCAATATATTGAGGATGAGGATTCAGATGGCAAGGTTAAGATTTAACCCAATTACCCGGGCAGGAATATTTGCCCCACTTTTATTGACCAGTGCATCACTTGTTGCCGCTACCGATGACACGATGGTAGTCACCGCATCGTCAGTTGCTCAAAACGTAAAGGATGCACCAGCCAGTATCAGCGTGATTACGGCGGAAGAACTACAAAAGAAACCGGTTCAAAATTTGAAGGATATTTTGCAGGAAGTTCCGGGTATTCAATTGACGAATGAAGGGGATAACCGTAAAGGCGTCAGCATTCGGGGGCTGGATAGCAGCTATACGCTGATTTTGGTTGATGGTAAACGCGTAAACTCCCGTAATGCGGTGTTTCGTCATAATGACTATGACCTAAGTTGGGTTCCGGTCAATGCGATTGAGCGTATTGAAGTGGTTCGCGGGCCAATGTCATCGTTATACGGCTCTGATGCACTAGGTGGTGTAGTGAATATTATCACCAAAAAAGTGAAGAAGACTTGGACTGGAACCGTGAGCGTAGATGGTACCATTCAGGAGAACCGTGATAAAGGGGATAGCTATAACACCAGTATTTATACCAGCGGTCCATTGATTGATGACCTGTTGTCGGTAAAAACCTATGGTAATTTCGCTTATCGAGATAAAGACGCGCCAAATAAATCCGCAACGGCGGCTGATGGTATTACCGGCGGTATCGAAGGATATAAGAGCCGTGATGGTAACGTCGAATTTTCTGTTACTCCGAATCAGGATCATGAGTTTTTGGTCAATTATGGTTTTGACCGGCAGGATCGTGAGTCAGACTCATTAGACAGCACTCGTCTTGAGCGCCAGAACTATGGCCTTTCTCATAATGGTAATTGGGGTTTTGCTAATTCAGAGCTCCGTTTCTATGGTGAAAAAATTGATAACTACAGCACGGCCAAATTAACGTCTGAAAGTAACTCTGCCGATGGTAAATTTGTTCTGCCTATTGACGCAATTAATCAGACGCTGACCTTTGGTGGTGAGTTGAGAAAGGATGAACTGAAAGATACGGTGAACCTAAAAGGCAGTGGCTCGACCTCAGCCAAACAGCATGCGCTGTTTATTGAAGATGAATGGCGTATTCTGGAAAGCTTGGCATTAACTGCCGGTACGCGGGTTGACGATCACGAGAACTATGGTAATCACTGGAGCCCGAGGGCTTATTTGGTTTATTCCGCAACGGATACGGTAACGGTGAAAGGCGGATGGGCGAAAGCATTTAAAGCACCATCGCTCTTACAGCTTAGCCCAGACTGGCAATCAAATTCGTGTCGTGGTGCCTGTACTATTGTTGGTAGCCAGGATTTGAAGCCGGAAACCAGTGAGAACTACGAGCTCGGCCTTTATTATGCCGGAGATGAAGGGATTCTGGATGGCGTCAGCGGTAGCGTTACCGTATTCGAAAACAACCTCGATAATATGATCAGTATTAATCGGACGCAAAATAAAGCGGATGCACCGGGCTACCCGAACTTTGTTGGTTTTGATCCCACTACCGGAAAGCCAGTGTTTGCTTATTATAACGTGAATAAAGCCAGAGTCCGCGGTGTTGAAACCGAATTAGCGGTACCGATTAACGATGCCTGGAAAGCGAAGTTAAACTATACCTATAACGATGCGCGTGATTTAAGTAATGGTGGTAATAAGCCGTTGAAAGAGCGCCCATTCCATACGGCAAATGGAACGTTGGACTGGAAACCGGTAGACGACTGGTCTTTCTATTTAGCGGCTAACTATACCGGCAAACAACGGGCAACGACCTCAGCCAGCAAGACGCCGGGAGGTTATGTGGTTTGGAATACCGGTGGAGCCTATCAGGCGACTAAAAATCTTAAATTACGTGCTGGGGTTCTTAACCTGATTGATAAAGATCTGGATAGGGATGTGTACAGCTATAACGAAGAAGGGCGTCGTTACTTCGTTGCTGCGGACTATTCATTCTGATAGATGTCCTGAGGTAAACAAAAAGGCTATGGAGTTACCATAGCCTTTTTACGTTTATTTCGATGGGAATTATTTAACTGACATTCCCGGCTGAGCGCCGCTGTCTGGGGTTAGCAGGAAGATATCGCTGCCGCCAGGACCTGCTGCCATGACCATGCCTTCTGATACACCAAAGCGCATTTTTCTTGGTGCCAGATTAGCCACCATTACCGTCAGGCGACCTTCAAGGGCTTTCGGATCGGGGTAGGCAGACTTAATACCGGAGAACACCTGTCTGATTTCACCACCGAGGTCCAAGGTCAGCTTTAACAGCTTATCGGAACCTTCGACGTTTTCAGCTTGCTTGATTAACGCTACGCGTAAATCTACTTTAGCGAAATCATCAAAGGTAATGGTCTCGGAAATAGGTTCTTCCGCCAGCGGGCCACTGACTGCCGCTTTAGGGGCTGCATGGGTTGCCAACAGATCTGCTTTGGACGCTTCCACCATGGCATCAACCTTATCGCGGTCAATACGATTAAACAGCGCTTTAAAGCCATTTACTTTGTGGTCTAACAGCGGATGTTCAATATTTTTCCAGTGCAGTTCCTGATTCAGGAAGGCTTCAGCTCGTTCTGACAGCGCTGGCAGTACCGGCTTCAGGAAGGTCATTAATACGCGGAACATATTGATGCCCATCGAACAAATTAGCTGTAGGTCTTCATCACGACCTTCTTCTTTCGCGACCACCCACGGAGCCTGTTCATCAACATAGCGGTTGGCAATATCGGCCAGCGCCATAATTTCACGAATGGCTTTATTAAACTCACGCTGCTCGTAGTATTCAGCGATTTGTTTCGCTGCTTGGGTAAAGGTTTTATACAGTTCGCTATCCGCTAATTTAGCCGATAGTTGGCCACCAAAGCGTTTATTGATAAAGCCGGCGTTGCGTGAAGCCAGATTGACCACTTTGTTGACGATGTCGGCATTAACGCGCTGTACGAAATCTTCCAGATTCAGGTCGATATCATCAATGCGTGAAGAGAGTTTAGCGGCATAGTAGTAACGCAGACAGTCCGGATCCAAATGTTTCAGATAGGTGCTGGCCTGAATAAAGGTGCCGCGAGATTTCGACATTTTCGCGCCATTCACTGTCACATAACCGTGAACAAACAGGTTAGTGGGTTTACGGAATTGGCTACCTTCCAACATGGCCGGCCAAAACAGGCTATGGAAGTAGACAATATCTTTACCAATAAAGTGATACAGCTCCGCGTCAGAACCTTCGCGCCAGTACTCGTCAAAACTTAAGTCATCGCGCTTATTACACAGGTTTTTAAATGACCCCATATAACCAATTGGTGCATCTAGCCAGACATAGAAATATTTGCCCGGCGCATCCGGAATTTCAAAGCCGAAGTAAGGGGCATCGCGGGTGATATCCCACTGTTGCAGACCGGAATCAAACCACTCCTGCATTTTATTAGCCACTTGCTCCTGCAAGGCTCCGGAGCGGGTCCAGGCCTGTAGCATGTCTTGAAACGCTGGCAGGTCAAAGAAGAAGTGTTCTGTTTCACGCATCACCGGCGTGGCACCGGAGACCACCGAACGCGGATTAATCAGCTCGGTAGGGCTATAGGTTGCGCCACAGACTTCACAGTTATCACCATATTGGTCCGGTGCTTTACACTTCGGACAGGTGCCTTTAACAAAGCGGTCTGGCAGAAACATCGATTTTTCAGGATCGAATAGCTGAGAAATGGTCCGGTTTTTAATAAAGCCATTGGCTTTTAAACGACCATAGATAAGTTCGGATAACTCACGGTTTTCTTCGCTGTGCGTAGAGTGGTAGTTATCATAACTGATAGCAAAGCCGGCGAAGTCTTGCTGGTGTTCACGGCTCATTTCATCAATCATACTCTCCGGCGTCACGCCAAGCTGTTGAGCTTTAAGCATGATTGGCGTGCCATGGGCATCGTCAGCACAGATAAAGTTAACCTGATGTCCGCGCATTCGTTGATAGCGAACCCAAATATCTGCTTGAATATGCTCGAGAATATGACCGAGATGAATTGAACCGTTTGCGTATGGGAGCGCGCAGGTCACCAGTATTTTTTTCGCGACTTGAGCCATAGTGTGAGTCTTATCTTTTGAATGTGTAATCAATGGGAACTGATGATGTTAACTGATTGAACCTAACTCGGCTAGGGCGTATTCGGTTCTGACCGTGATAAATTTATAATCGGTCGGGGGCTGGAGGGATTTTAACGATGCAGGAGGCACGATAAAGTTTGTTCTGGTGTGCAGTTGCTTACGCGTTTTTATTCAGCTTCTGTTATGCTAATGGCAATATGTGTCGTCATTCATAATAGTTGTAGTTAACATCACTGATAATAAAAAAGGAGTAGGGATGAATCAACAATCCCAGGGCCCATTAACGCCAGAAGCGTTAAATCATCAGGTAACAGAACTGCTTGCCACCTTTGCCCATCCAACGCTGAAGAAAAATCTAATTCAATTAAAAGCGCTTCATCACTGTGCACTGCTTGATAATGTACTGCATATCGAATTACACATGCCGTTTGCCTGGCAGAGTGGCTTTGCGGCACTAAAAGCTGAAAAAACCGCTGAGATCATCAAGCTCACCGGTGCAGCTTCAATTGAATGGCGTTTACAGCACAATATTTCCACGTTAAAACGGGCGAACGATCAGGCCGGCGTTAAAGGCGTAAAAAATATTATTGCCGTTAGTTCCGGTAAAGGCGGCGTCGGTAAATCCAGTACGGCAGTGAATTTAGCGTTAGCCTTAGCGGCTGAAGGTGCCAAAGTGGGTATTCTTGATGCGGATATTTATGGCCCATCTATTCCAACCATGTTGGGGACGGTAAGTGAACGACCAACCTCGCCGGATGGCGAGCATATGGCGCCGATTATGGCTCATGGTTTGGCGACTAACTCGATTGGTTATTTAGTGGAAGACGGCAACGCGATGGTATGGCGTGGTCCGATGGCCAGTAAGGCGTTACTGCAACTATTACAAGATACATTATGGCCCGATCTGGATTATTTAGTGATTGATATGCCGCCGGGAACCGGGGATATACAACTAACGTTATCACAGAATATTCCAGTTACCGGCGCTGTTATCGTGACCACCCCTCAGGACGTTGCATTAGTCGACGCGATGAAAGGTCTGGTGATGTTTGAGAAGGTTCATGTGCCAGTGCTGGGCATTATTGAGAATATGAGCATTCATATTTGTAGCAACTGTGGTCATCAGGAAGCGATATTTGGTACCGGCGGTGCTGAAAAGCTGATTGCTAAACACGGTAGCCAACTGCTGGGGCAACTTCCGTTACATATCAGTATTCGTGAAGATTTGGATCGTGGTGAACCAACGGTTGTTTCTAATCCGGCAAGTGAGTATAGCCAGCTTTATCGTCAGCTTGCGGCAAACGTGGCTGCTGAGCTTTACTGGCAAGGTCAGGCGATTCCGTCAGAAATTAATATC
Source organism: Pragia fontium DSM 5563 = ATCC 49100 (assembly GCF_900112475.1). Classification (GTDB taxonomy): domain Bacteria; phylum Pseudomonadota; class Gammaproteobacteria; order Enterobacterales; family Enterobacteriaceae; genus Pragia; species Pragia fontium. Next base: position 232,796 of record NZ_FOLW01000005.1, read on the forward strand.
AGAACTATGCTTTAACGGTGATCTATCGTTAAACGCTTTATATAAGATACGCCAGCCCGTCACGGAGTCTGGCGTAGTTCTTTACCCTCACCATCATCAGGTCGATATTTTTCGTTTATCTGTTATGACAGATAAGCAGGATAGTTTTTTCTCGCTTAATCCGTGGGTGACGGAAAAATCTCGCTATTATTAAAAGGATACTCTTACCAACTGGTGATAATATAATAGGTATTCGTTAGCGCGTAAAAGTTTGAACCGTGCCAACAATCAGTATTGAATCCATCAGTTATTAGAGAATAAAAACAGGAGAATGACCGGAATGAGATTATGCGATCGGGATATTGAAGCTTACCTCGACAGCGGCAAGCTGGAAATTACCCCAAGACCACCTGTTGAACGCATTAATGGTGCAACTGTTGATGTACGTTTAGGCAATCAATTTCGTGTGTTTCTCGGTCATACGGCAGCTTATATCGATCTGAGTGGGCCAAAAGAAGAAGTCTCAGCAGCGCTTGAACGGGTGATGAGTGATGAGATTAATTTATCTGCAGACCAAGCCTTCTTTTTACATCCAGGAGAGCTGGCATTGGCGGTAACGCTGGAGTCGGTTTCTATTCCTGACGATCTGGTGGGTTGGTTGGATGGTCGTTCTTCGCTGGCGCGGTTAGGATTGATGGTTCATGTGACCGCCCATCGAATTGATCCTGGTTGGCAGGGCAATATTGTGTTGGAGTTCTATAACTCAGGTAAGCTACCGTTGGCTTTGCGCCCGGGCATGGTTATTGGTGCATTGAGTTTTGAGCCCTTGAGTGGCCCGGCGGCTCGACCTTATCATCGCCGAGAAGATGCTAAGTATAAAGACCAGCAAGGCGCGGTTGCCAGCCGTATTGATAAAGATTAAACCAATTTTTTTAATGGATTAAGTTTATAATCGTTACCGTTGGGGACAATATACCATGAGACGACTTTTAACCGTATTGGCCATTATTCTGGCGGTACTCCTCGCCGGAATGGCCGCCCTTATTCTGTTGGTCAATCCCAATGAGTTTCGTGGCTATATGGTTAAGAAAGTTGAGGATAAAACCGGCTACCAGCTCAAAATCGATGGCGATTTACGCTGGCATGTTTGGCCTCAGCTCAGTATTTTAGCCGGTCAAATGACGTTGACGGCGCCAGGTGCAACCAAGCCACTGGTCAGTTCAGATAATATGCGTTTGGACGTTGAGCTTTTTCCGCTGCTTTCCCATCAATTAGTGGTCAAGAATGTGGTATTGAAGGGCGGGGTTATTCAACTGTTGCCTGAAAGCCAAATGCAGACAGAGCAAAATGCACCCATCGCTCCGGGCAATAGCCATGAAAGTAAGCCTACTGTTTCAGCATCGGCATCCGGCTGGTCGTTGGAACTGGATAAAATAATTGTTACTGATAGCCTGTTAGTTTGGCAGCGCAGTGAAAATGATATTATCAATGTCAGGGATATTAATCTGACATTATCGCGCACCGAAGCGCGGCAGGCGGATATCTCGGCACAGGCACGTATTAACCGTGACCAGCGAGAATTAAGTTTTTCTTTAGACGGTGCGGTCGACTTACGCCACTTTCCGCAAACGTTAGGGCTTGATATTAGCAATATTGATTATCAGCTTGAGGGGGCGGATATCCCAAGTGAGGGATTTAAAGGAACGAGTGCATTTAGTTTGGTGTATCAAAGTGCACCTCAAAGCATCAAAATTTCACCGATGAATTTAACTTTTAATGATAATCAGCTAACGCTGGATATTTCAGCTTCACTCGGTGATGTTCCTCAATACGATTTGGCAATCAAGTCTGACAGTCTTAATTTGGATCAAATTTTTCCTGTGGTATCAACCGATGCATCAACGTCAGGTAATGAGAGCAAGGAAACACCAGCACCAGTTATCTCTTCAGCTAATGGATTATCGGAGCAACCCGATCTCTCTTTCCTGAAGGATTTTAACGCCAAGCTGTCAGTTGAGGTTAGTCAGCTGGCGTTTCGCAATCTATCCGTTGGTAATCTGGTGTTGAAGGCGAATAATCAGCAGGGTACCGCGATCATTGAAACCCTAAAAGGCAATGTGGTTGGCGGTTCAGTTAGCGTGACGGGAACGGTAGATACCACGGCAGCGACGCCAAAAATCACGCTTAAACCGATAGTGCAGAATGTTGCCATGGGCGATATTTTAAAAGCGTTAAATTATCCCGAAACGTTAACCGGGCAATTGAGCCTGCAAGGTACCTTTCACAACATTGGGAATGATATCAGCCGGTTTGATAAGGACTGGCAGGGGAATGCCCATATCGCAATTGATGGCGCTCGCTTACACGGTTTAAATATACAACAGCTTATTCAACAGGCCGTGTCCCGCAGTAATAAAGATGTAAAAGGGGCAGAGCGCTATGAGCGTTATACAGAAGTACAACGTCTGGTAGTTGATACGGTATTGAATCAAGGACAGGTTAGAATCACTCGGTTAAATGGTGCTTCTGAGATGCTGGCGGTTGCGGGTACTGGCGTATTGAATTTGCCTGGAAAGTCCTGTGATATGAATTTGAAAATTCGCGTAACCCAAGGATGGAGCGGTAAGTCAGATATTGTGACCGCTCTGCAAAATAGTACGATTCCCCTGCGGATTTATGGCCCCTGGAGTAAGTTAAGTTATCAGCTTAACGTTGAGCAATTACTACGTGACCAGATAAAAGGGCAGGTTGGGAAAGCGATCGATAAGTGGATCGATAAGAATAAAGATAAGAAAGAAACCCAAGAGGTTAAGAAGCTGTTGGATAAAATATTCTGATGCTTCTGAGGGATAAAATAAAAAAGGCGCTATTTGCGCCTTTTTTATTGTCTATTTTTCAACTATTCCTCGTCAGGTTCCGGTTCTCGCAAGCAAGTTATTCGTACCTTAAGAAGGCGGTGGCTGCTGACTTCCAGTGGTTCGTATAACCAGTCACCGATTTTAATTTGTTCACCCACGTCAGGAATTCGCTGAGTATGCTCCATAAGAAGACCGGCGACCGTATGGTATTCGCGTTTCTCTTCGATATCGATTGGAACATAAATAGCCAGATCGTCTAGCGGCATATAACCGTTCACAATCCAACTCCCATCGGCTTCATGATGAATATCGTGGCGTGCATCAATGTCTTCACCATCAACTGGTAGGTTACCGGCGATAGTTTCCATGACGTCAGTTAGGGTAACGATACCTTCAACAGAACCAAATTCATCAACGACAAAGGCAAAGTGAGTTTTCGCCTGACGGAACTGTTCCAGCGCCATTAGCAACGAAACCGTTTCTGGGAAAATGACCGGTTGCTTGAGCAATGAGCGAATATCCAGCTCAGACTGCTCCAATTGCTGTTTCAGCAGGTCGTTAACATTAATCACCCCGAGCGGTTCATCAACCGATCCATCTTCCGTCACAACCAAACGCGTATGCTGATTTTTATGCAGAATTTGACGAATCTCTTCATCGGATTCGCTTAAATCAATGTTTTCAATATCATGACGAGAAGTCATGATACTGCCAACCGAGCGCTGAGCCAGTCCCAACACTCGCTCAATCATATGGCGTTCCTGTTGGTTAAAGACTTCATCGCTTGGCTTATCAGCGATCAGATTAGCACTATAGTTATCCAGCTCGGCTTCTTCATGTTTACCACTGAGCATACGGAGAACCGCCTCAGCGGTACGTTGGCGTAGCGGGCGGCTGGATGACAAATATTTACGACGGTTAGCTATCGATAGCTGGTTGAACACTTCAATCAGAATGGAGAAACCAATAGCCGCGTAGAGGTAGCCTTTCGGAATATGGAAGCCAAAACCATCAGCGACCAGGCTAAAGCCAATCATCAACAGAAAACTTAGGCACAGAATAACAATGGTCGGGTGCGCATTGACAAAACGGGTTAACGGCTTGCTGGCCATTAACATCAGGCTCATAGCAATACACACGGCGATCATCATTACCGCCAAGTGATCGACCATACCTACCGCAGTAATGACGGAGTCTAGGGAGAAAACAGCATCCAACACCACAATTTGGGCAACAACGGCCCAGAATTTAGCCCCTTTTTGCTGGGATGAGTCCTGGTGATCCTTACCTTCTAATTGTTCATTTAGCTCCATGGTGGCTTTGAACAACAGGAATAGACCACCAACCAGCATGATCAAATCACGGCCGCTAAAAGGCTGTTCAAAAATGATGAATAAAGGCGTGGTTAACGTGGCAAGCCAGGAAATACTGGCTAACAGCCCTAAACGCATAACTAAAGCGAGGGCTAAACCAACGACGCGTGCGCGGTCACGTTGCTTTTTAGGGAGCTTATCCGCCAGAATAGCGATGAAGACAAGGTTATCAATACCCAGAACGATTTCGAGCACAACCAGGGTTGCGAGGCCGGCCCAAATTGTTGGATCAGCGATCCATTCCATAAGTCAGGTGGTTACCTTCAGATTGACAGCACATGCTGCGGCAATGATTGTAGGGGGTAAATGTGATGACGACAATAATTTATCTCATGGTTAATGCTTGCTGAAGCGCAATGGTCGGTTGGTTGCTGATAATTTGACCTTTTTTATTCGCCTGTAGCGCTGTTCGGAAAATTTATCCATTAATCAATATCAATTTAATCGATTGATTCTGCGTGACCCGATAGTTTTTTCTGATTGATGAGCTAGTCAACATCATGGTTAGCAATTACTGCGATAGCGATTTCTATCGTACCAATTGTCACTTTCGTGAGTTATGATATTTGTTATAAATAAGTTGTTCACTTGTCGTCCGATTTTAACCGGTGAATATGTCCTGTCAGCTAGGAGTCTTTATGTCTAAACAGCAAATTGGTGTCGTTGGAATGGCGGTAATGGGCCGCAATTTAGCGTTAAATATTGAAAGCCGTGGCTATTCTGTTTCTATTTTTAACCGCTCCAGCGATAAAACTGATGAAGTTATTGCTGAGAATCCAGGAAAAAAACTGGTTCCCTGTTATACCGTTGAAGAGTTTGTTCATTCGTTAGAAAAACCGCGTCGTATTTTGTTAATGGTAAAAGCAGGTGAGGCAACGGATAAAACCATTGACTCTTTGAAACCTTATTTGGACAAAGGTGACATCTTAATCGATGGCGGTAATACCTATTACCAAGACACTATTCGTCGTAATAAAGAGCTGTCAGCCGAAGGATTTAACTTTATTGGTACTGGCGTATCCGGTGGTGAAGAGGGCGCACTAAAAGGGCCTTCAATCATGCCGGGCGGACAAAAAGAAGCTTATCAGTTAGTGGCCCCGATTCTGGAGAAAATTGCAGCCAGAGCAAACGGTGAACCGTGTATTACTTATATCGGTTCCGACGGTGCAGGTCACTACGTGAAGATGGTACACAACGGTATTGAATATGGCGATATGCAACTGATTGCTGAAGCATACTCACTATTGAAACAGGCTGTTGGCCTGAGTAATAGCGAATTGGCTGAAACCTTTACTGAATGGAACAAAGGTGAGCTGGATAGCTACCTGATTGAAATTACCGCCGATATTTTCCGTAAGAAAGATGAAGACGGCAATTATTTAGTGGATGTTATTCTGGATGAAGCCGCTCAGAAAGGTACCGGTAAATGGACCAGCCAAAGCGCGCTGGATCTCGGAGTACCTTTATCGCTGATTACTGAGTCTGTGTTTGCCCGCTTCCTGTCAGCATTGAAAACCGAGCGTGTGGCTGCTTCAAAAGTTCTGACCGGACCTAAAGCTCAGGCATTTGCTGGTGATAAAGCCGAGTTCATCGAGAAAGTTCGTCGTGCCTTGTATTTAGGTAAGATCGTTTCATACGCGCAAGGTTTTGCTCAATTGAAATCGGCTTCAGACGAGTATAACTGGAACTTACAATACGGTGAGATAGCGAAAATCTTCCGCGCTGGTTGTATTATTCGCGCCCAGTTCCTGCAAAAAATTACCGATGCTTATGCTGAAAATGGTGATATTGCTAACCTGTTATTGGCTAGCTACTTTAAGAAAACCGCTGATGAATATCAGCAGGCGCTGCGTGATGTTGTTGCCTATGCGGTACAACACGGTATTCCAACGCCAACCCTTTCAGCGGCGATTGCTTATTACGACAGCTATCGTGCAGAAGTATTACCAGCTAACCTGATTCAGGCTCAGCGTGATTACTTCGGGGCTCATACCTATAAGCGTATCGATAAAGATGGCGTATTCCATACCGAGTGGATGGAATAAGTTAATTTTGATGAAATTAAAAATCCGGCATAGTCCGGATTTTTTATCTATAGTCGATAGAGCAGAAAGATATCATTTCAGTAGCAGTTCAGGTCTGACTTACGTAGTATCGTCGTTAACGTTGTGATGATGAACTGTTTATTTATTAAGTAAGGGTATTATGATGGAAAACGCGAAACCTTCATTTCAAAATGTGCTGGAGTATGTACGCTTGTCCCGCCGTAAAAATAAACTAAAACGTGAAATTGTGGATAACGAAAAGAAAATCCGTGATAACCAAAAGCGCGTATTACTGCTTGAGAACCTGAGCGAATACATCAAGCCGGGTATGAGCATTGAGGATATTCAGGCGATTATCGCCAACATGAAAGGCGACTATGAAGAGCGCGTTGATGAATACATCATCAAAAATGCTGAACTCTCCAAAGAGCGTCGCGATATCTCTCAGAAAATGAAAACTAAGTCCGAAGTGAAATAAGTATTTATTTTTATTGCTAAGGCCTCGCTATGCGGGGCTTTTTTATGTCTGGGATTCTACTGACAGGTAAACAGAGCACTGAATATGAATAGAATATCCTTGATTCAAGAAATAAAAATGCCGTGTTAAACACGGCATTTTCGTACGTTTAACCAGAGAAACGGTTAATGGTTACGGATATATTCATCCATATCACTTTTCAGATTATCAGACTTGGTTCCGAAAATAGCTTGAATCCCCGAGCCCGCAACGACAACACCGGCGGCGCCCAGTTTTTTCAGTTTATCTTGATCGACCTGAGACACATCAGCGACACCAACGCGTAAACGGGTAATACAGGCATCCAGATTGGTAATATTGTTTTTACCGCCGAAAGCCGCAACCAGATCGGCGGCGATACCGTTACTGGTGCCAGTTATTGTTTCAGCGGAAGTATCATCTTCACGGCCAGGCGTCTTAAGCTTGAGTTTTACAATAGCAAAACGGAAGACAACGTAATAGAACAGGGCATATAGAGGGCCAAGAACAAAGAACATCCAGCCTTTGGTTGATAGATGGTAGAACAGTGTAAAGTCAATCGCACCGTGCGAGAAGGTCATACCATGTTTAACCCCCAACAGAATGGTTATCACATAGGCCAGACCAGCAAGTAGGGCGTGAATAGCATACAGAACCGGAGCCACAAACATAAAGGCGAATTCAATAGGTTCTGTGATACCGGTCAGGAATGAGGTTAGTGCAGCAGATACCATGATACCGCCGACCTTAGCACGGTTTTCTGGTTTCGCGGTGTGCCACATTGCGATGGCAGCCGCTGGCAGGCCCCACATTTTAAACAGATAACCACCGGCCATATTGCCTGCCGTTGGGTCGCCCTGAAGGTAACGTTGGATTTCACCGGTGATCCACCGACCATTCTCGGCGGTACAGGCTGCTTCATTAGCAATACCGGCCACGACTTTGTTATTAATTACGCAAGCCTGGCCTGCCTCATAGAAGAACGGCACGTTCCAGATATGGTGTAGGCCGAAAGGAATCAACGATCGTTCAACCACACCATAAATACCAAAAGCCATCGCCGGGTTCTGGTAAGCAGCCCACTGAGAGAACGCACTAATTGCATTTCCTACCGGAGGCCAAATAAATGACAGGATGATACCCAGCGCAATACAAACAAAGCCGGTAATAATTGGCACGAACCGTTTACCCGCAAAGAAGCCGAGATAATCCGGTAGCTGGATACGGTAGAAGCGATTAAATAAATAACCCGCTAAACCACCAACCAGAATCCCGCCCAGAACACCGGTGTCAATTTTGGCAACGCCAAGAGTTTCAGCCATAACTTTGAGGGTAGCGGCCATAATTCCGTATCCAACAATGGATGCCAGACCAGCAACACCATCATTATTGGTAAAGCCCAGAGCGACACCTACAGCAAATAAGAGGGGCATTTGATCGAAAATGGAGCCACCAGCCTGCTGCATGACTTTTGATACAATGGTGGGTAACCAACTAAAATCAGCGGCACCAACACCTAAAAGAATACCGGCGATAGGCAAAACTGATACGGGTAACATCAGTGCCTTGCCGACTTTTTGCAAATTTGCAAAGAGGTTTTTAAACATGGAAGTACTCCAGAATAATCTATGGTTTAAATTGGTGTGTTGTTAGTTGAGAACAAGTTTAAATTTAACGGGTAATTTCACTTAGCTTATTTATTTTATAGCGTAAAATAAATGTTGTTAACATAAGGTGACTATTGTCACAAATCTCTAAATTCGTATAAATATTCCGTATGCTTTGTTTTGATAAAATTTATATAAATCAATTGAATATATAGTTTATGGCTGTTGCGATATTCAGCTTTTAAACAAGTATAGTCGCTGTTTAATCATTCGCTTGCAGAATGCAAATGTATTCACATTGAGATGAGAATACTAAAGCCTGTATCTTGAAATTTATCTGTGACAGTAATTTAGAGTAGGGGGGTAAATGATTGTTTGGATGGCAAAAAATTTATGCTCTGAGATGTTATTTTTACTGTATTAAAAAACAGTATTGACAGGATTAAATAAAGGGTTAAATTGGTCTGTAACGCAGGCGCAATCAGTCTTCTGGATTGATTCAATAGCGTCGGCGCGTTAGTTAAAACGCGATAAGGGCCTTGTAGTTAACGGATGTTAATTTGAAATAAATCGCGATTGAGGTTTGTTATTAAGTTAGTACTGTTTGCATCGCGATAGAAGTCAGGTCATGTAGGTTAAAGTAACATCGCGTACTGGGAACGAAAGGGCGTGTAGCAGTTTCAGACTGGTGAGTTGGAAGCTTGTTACGCAGGTGGTGTACTGAGTTAGTCGAATATTGGAAACGAACTAACATCATTGGTTTAAATGTGTAGAAAAGTATAGTGTTTCGGTCAATAAATCGGAGGGATTTTTAACTATAAATGCTTAATTTTTCTCTTATGAAAAACTTGTACATCTAGTTGTGTTAGTGATAATTAATTGAAGTATTAATGTTTAATTTACAATATGTTTTATCCTAAAGCCCTGACAATCTCTTGTTGGGGCTTTTTTATTGTCGTTTTTGAGCTGCTACAGAATGACAGGCAATAAAAAAGCCCGCTAAAAAGCGGGCTTCTTCGAATTTGGCTCCTCTGACTGGACTCGAACCAGTGACATACGGATTAACAGTCCGCCGTTCTACCGACTGAACTACAGAGGAATTGTCTGAACAGGGCGCATGATATCTGCCAACCGGAACTCTGTCAACCGATCAAAAAATTAATCCGGTGCGTTTGCTTATACTTCGTGCAGAATTAGGCTTATCCGCTTTTATTTTAATCAGTTAGCTGAATTATTCGGCATGAAATTTTATCATAGCTAATTCACTGTGGGTAAAATCAATACTGGCTTTATGATCGAGAAAAATGAAGAAAACGGATAATTGTCAGAAAATGTGTTGATGTTCAGTGTAGTAATAACAGAAAGTGATATAGACTTAAAACAGGTCATGCAGGAGGCATTTAACTCGGGTAAAAAACATTAGCTATCATCTTGATGATAGCGTCATTATTGTTTTTAAACGCTGATTATTTTTTATATATGTGAGTGGTGAGTATGTGCGATTATTAAACACAGTATCATTAAAACTGGTTGTTATATCGCTTTTTGTTTCTATATTGACCATTATGTTTGGCTTAGCCGTTTTCTTACAGCTTCGCAGCGAAAACCGGGTTTTTGATAGTCTCAGTGACAAAGTGACTTCTGCTTATATTGAATCTGTTCAGACTAATTTATTTAACTTTCTTAAAGTCCCGATACAGGCCAATGCATCGGTTGAAATGAGTATGCAACAGGCTTTGACCGGCGATAGCGTTGATATGATGAAGCTGGAACCGTCACTGATTGGAACTCTACAACGCGTTTTTCCTTACTCCCCTCAGCTTAGTCTGCTCGCCTTTGGTTCGGTAAATGGCGACTATATTGGTGTTAGTCGTGAAACCGTCACTGATAAATTGACTTTAATTTTAAAAGACCAACGAACGCATGGGGTATTGAATTTTTATTCCGGACTGGATGTGAATACGCCGGTGATTAATCGCGTTCGTGACTATGATCCCAGAGTGCGTCCTTGGTTTAGGATGGCGGATAAAACCAGAAAATCATTCTGGACCACAGCATACTGGGACTTAGATGCGGTCAGGGGGATCAGTATTTCATATAGCACCCCGGTTTATGATATTGAACAGCGCTATGTTGGGGTTGTTTCTACGGATATTAAACTAGATAAATTTAATCGTTATTTGCAGGAGTTACCTAATTTAGGCAATGGTGTCATTTTTATTGTGAATGGTGCCAACGAAATCATTTCACATTCAACCGATGAAAAAAAGACCACCATACAAACGTCGGAATTGACCCAGCAGGAAAATGTGCAATTACTTAAGCCGGTAGATAGCGAAAGTATCATTGTGCGTACAATGGCACCTTACCTGTCTGATATGAGCATCCATAAAACTAAATTTACCGTTGGAGATGAAACCTATTATGGGCGAATGGTTCCTTTTGGTGAGGAGTTAGGGCTGCATAACTGGCGGATTATCGTTGCTGTCCCTCGTAGTGATTTTGTCGGTTTTCTCGATGTTAACCGTAAAGTGACTATTTCACTGATCCTGTTTATCTTTATCGTAGGGGTAGCGTTAGCCTGGATAATCTTATCAAAAATTACCACGCCTATTCTGCAAGTGGCTAAGCAAGCCCGTTTGATTGCTAAATTGAAATGGTCGCCGACCCAGCAATCCCATTTTGAGATTAAAGAGATTAAGCTGTTAAATGATGCATTTAATGATATGTCATCAACGTTATCTAAAGCCTTTTCCAGCTTAAAACATCAAGTGTATTACGATTCTGTTACCGGGTTATTGAGTAAAGAAGGATTACAGGAAAGAATGCGTGAGCTGGTGGCTCAGGGGGAACAGCAACAGTGGAAATGCCTGATTCTGGTTAGTCTGGATAATATGACTGAAATGAACAATAGTCTTGGCTACCAGAAAGGAGAATCATTATTACGTGAGTTTGTTAAGCACCTGTTAGCCATCGTTCCTCCAGACGCTTTATTAGCAAAGGTCAATGATGTGGAGTTTGCTATTTGCTATCCAAAAACCTGTAGTAGTGAAGCCTGCTCTCAGGAAATGAATAAATATATTCAACTGTATGCGCGTTCTCAGGGCTATGAAGGTGAACACTTATTGTTTTCAGGCAATATTGGATTCTTACAGGATGAGTTTGACGATCGGTCTTTGGCTGATAGCCTGAGAAATGCCTCGGTGGCACTCGTTGCCGCCAGAAAGAAAGGCAGCGGCGCCTATGAGGTTTATCATCCTGAAATGATGAGTCGAGCGGTTGAAAATACTCAAATGTTGGCGGAGCTTAGTCAGGCACAAAATAATGATGAATTACTGGTTTATTTTCAACCTATCGTTAATTTAAGTGATAGCCATATTGTCGGCGCTGAAGCACTGATTCGTTGGCGTAGTAAAGCGTACGGAATGGTACCTCCTAATGTATTTATTCCATTGGCAGAAGAGTCGGGATTGATTCTTTCTATCGGCCGATGGATTTTAAGAGAGTCCTGCCGCCAACTGGCATTAAAAATTCAGTCTGGCTGGCCTGCTGATTTCGATATTCATATTAATGTCTCTGCTCGGCAATTAATGCAGGCTGATTTCTATGATTTAATCGTTGAAACCATCAGTGAATTTAACCTTTCCCCGATTAATCTAACGTTAGAGTTAACGGAATCCCTGTTTGTTGAAAAAAGGACCATTATTACTGAACAGCTTGAGCGTATTCGGGCGTTGGGTGTCTCGATAGCCATAGATGACTTTGGGTCAGGATTCTCCAGCCTTTCCTATCTATATCGTCTGAAGTTTGACTGTTTGAAGATAGATCGGGATTTTGTCAGCGGTGTATTGGAGAATGCCCGAAGTCAGGCGATTATCTCTTCGGTTATTCGTTTAGCCTCTGGGTTGTCCGTGCCGTTGGTTGCTGAGGGGATTGAAACCGCCGAGGTTGCAGAACAGCTTCGTGAACTTGGCTGCCCGAGAGGGCAGGGATATTATTTTGGACGACCAATACCGTTAAATGAGTGGCCGATACCCATCTATGATAAATAGCATCATGAGAATATGAGCCGGTTGCTGTGTTAAGGAAACTGATATAACTGCTGGAAGTAGACTAGGGTAGGTTTACAGAAGTGATATTGCGTTTGTATGCTGGCCTAAAACAACTAACGCTGTTATTTACCGCCAGATAGCAAAAATCCTCCAAAAGGAGGATTTTAACTTTATTCATTTCAGGTCTTGTATGGACGCATCCAAACTATCTGAAATGCTAATATGGCTCCTCTGACTGGACTTGAACCAGTGACATACGGATTAACAGTCCGCCGTTCTACCGACTGAACTACAGAGGAATCGTTTGAACGGGGCGAATCATATCTATCTCTATTGGGGCTGTCAACGCTAAATTATCATCTTCTGTTTGAGTGTTCATCAACTGAGCAAATTGGTGTGATGTTAAACAAAATTACTGTCGAGTTGGCTGATTTTTTATGCTGCGTGATTGTTTAACTATCCTGTCAGTTGGAAGATATGCTTTCCTCGGGAAATGATGACGTTGGTAGCTCCGAGAGCACTTCTCTTTATCATTGGCCTGTTTTGTCCCTTCCAAGACGTTGTATCGTTTTTAGTGACTTTTTAGATGTATGGCGATGGGCCGTTAGAAAAAATCAGCCAGAGTTAGCGGGGTAATAAACCTTAAAAGATAAGCAGATAGTTAAAGCTATTGTCAGGCTGGTCTGGCTTAAGAAACTATCATGATATTAGCCAGAATAGTTTAAACAGGTTGTAGATAGTCTGGTTTTGTCTTGTGCTGGCAATTTATATACTGAATAAAAGTGATGAATTAGTTAAAAATGAAAAATTCTGTGAGCAAGATGTAAATCATTAACCCGTTATCTAAACATTCAATAATAATTGAGCCAGGTCAAGATGATGAGCTAATTTATTCTATTTTATATGTGTAGGCATATTATGGTGCTTACATGGTCGCTGCGAGTTAGAAATAATTGAGGTTTAGTAAGATTTTAATAGGGGAGGAAGAATAAAAACTCATATTTAATGTCTATTAAAGAGAAGTTAAAGGAATAATGATAGGCTTTTCCCCGTTATTTTTATATCTATTTGGTTTGTTTTATCAGGTGATAAAGACAATGTAATACTAAACAGAAAGAGTATTACTTTAGATATCTTTATTTCGAGGTTCGTATTATATAAGGACTTAAATTTTATGAAGTATCGTCAGTGGATGAAGAGATAATGTGCATTAACCAGCACAAGTAGCTATCGTGTCAGGATAGCTAATGGTAGATAGCGATCATAATGATTTACTGTATATAAGGGTTAAACACTTAGTAACAGCATAAAGCAGTACAATAGATATTAATCATACAATCATCCGTAGCGCTTAAGACTGATGATAATTTATAAACTATTTATATATTGTCTTGCTTAAATAAGGTTACTTTACCTGAGACCAAATAGTCTTTGGTACTTTACCTAAATCAAATAACTTGCCAGCAACTAGTTCTGCACGGCGATGATCGGCAGCACGATACATATTAGCTAGTATATTATTATCTACTAAAGAATAGTTTAGTTTGTCATACAGGCGTTCTAAGCTATCGTGATTAGAACATTTACGGAACATCATTAAATAATCGATATCGCTCATTATATTTACTTTATTTCAGACTTAATTAAATGGTAGCCCAAGCGAGACACTGTAGCATTGATAACGAATGTTACGTCAGGTGGTAGAATGCTTGGTGAGTTATATACAGTGTATAGGCAGGTAATCTAACCTGATACGCTATATATAATAGTATGTCGACAGGAAATGAACAAGTCTTTATAACGTTATTATTTCCTGTCGCTTCATTTAGTAACTTAAGCTCAGAATTTTCCTGGCTTCAATCGCTGTGATGTTTTTATGTTCACCTAGGGGTAATAAATTAAATCTTTTTAAATAGTTAATTGCTTCGTCAATGGATGATTCTGGTATGCCATACGCCCTTATGTAGGTAGGAAGACCCATATTTTCAAAAAATTTTCTTGTTAATTGTATGGCACTATTTATCCGCTCATCATCGCTCCCCTGCGTGATTCCCCATACTCTTTCAGCATATTGGAGTAATTTGAGGCGCTTACTTTCCCTTTGAACATCCAAGACGGCGGGAAGCAGAATAGCGAGTGTCTGGGCATGATCGAGTCCGTGATGAATAGTAAAATAGTAACCGATACGGTGACTTGCCCAGTCTTGGGGAACACCCGCGCCAATCAGTCCATTCAAGGCCTGAGTTGCGCTCCACATAATTGTCGCTCTGACATGGTAATTATCCGGTTCAGCCAGCGCTTTTGGACCTTCCTCTATCAGAGTCAGCATTAATCCTTCGGCAAAACGATCCTGAACCTTGCCATATACCGGATAAGTCAAATACTGTTCTGCGATATGTACGAAAGTATCAACCACACCATTAGCAATTTGTTTGGTCGGTAGCGTATAGGATTTTCTTGGATCGAGAATAGCGAAGCGTGGAAAAAGAAGAGGGTGTTTGTGGCTTAACTTTGCATTTAAGGCTGTATTGCTGATCACGGCAGTGCCATTCATTTCAGAACCGGTGGCCGGCAGGGTGACAACACAACCCATAGGTAAGACGCGATCCAGTGGTGGATTACTGATCCAGGTCTCCCAAGCATCACCTTCAAAATAGGCTGCCGCCGCGATAAACTTAGTGCCATCAATAACCGAGCCACCACCAACGGCAATAAGGAAGTCGACTTTTTCAGATTTTACAATGTTGACGGCTTTCATTAACGTCTCGTAATGTGGATTGGGTTCAATACCCCCAAACTCAATATAATTACGTGAGCCCAGTGCCTGTTTGACTTCATCAATCGTGCCGAATTTTTTGGCACTGCCTCCACCATAGGTGATCAGTACGTTTGCATTAGCCGGAATATGTAGATCAAGATCCTTAATACGCTCGGTACCGAAAATAATCCGAGTTGGATTGTAGTAATCGAAATTGAACATAACTATCCTCGTTTTTTATATCTGTTATCTAAATGTTATATCGGATCTGTAGATCAATCGATGAGTAAAATAATACTCAGTTACCTTTACTAATACTTATTTAAGTTTTTATTTGGTAAAAATAAGTTCTGGCTTAGTGCTATTTTGGCGGGGGAAACGTAATATCCCCCTCCTCTAAGGACGGGTAAAGAGGAATTTATGTTACCTATAAGGATTATATCAACCGGTAAGGCATTGCCTGCAGAAAAGATATCCTCTTCAGAACTTGATTTACGTTTAAATAAAACAAGTGGATTTGTTAAGAAAAAATCAGGGGTAGATTATCGTTATTTTTCTTCAGTGAATGATTTCCAATCTGATTTGGCTGCGGCAGCATTACGTGATGCTATTAATGCAGCTCAGATCCACTCATCTTCAATCGATTTACTCCTGTCTACTTCAGCGGTTCCCGATCAAGCCTTGCCCTCGATGGCCTGCCGAATTATGCAGGCAGCAGGCTTGCCTGCTGGGATAAGCGCTTTTGACATCAACGCGAGTTGCTTAGGATTCATGGCGGGCTTACAGCTTGCGGCGACGCTATTAAACAGCGGAACGTATCGGCGTATTGCCATTGTCTCTGCAGAGATCCCGTCACGTGGGCTTGATTGGAGCGACCCAGAGAGCTCGCTGATTTTTGGCGATGGCGCAGCAGCGGCCATCGTTGAAATAGGATCGGAGACGGTAGGGTGCCAAGCTTACCGCATGGAAACCTATCCTGAAGGGAAAACCTACTGCGAGATTCTGGCCGGTGGCACACGCTGTAATCCAACCAGCGGCATGAAAGACAGTGATTTCTTATTTCATATGGATGGCAAAAAAGTCTTTAAGCTGGCATCGAAACTGATGGAAGGCTTTCTGGATAGACTATTTGAACCTTTAGGTTATAACTATCATGAGGTTGATTTAGTGGTTCCTCATCAGGCCAGTTATCTGTCAATGCAGCATATGTCCCGGCGTTTAGGGCTGCCCCAAAGTGCGATCATTGATATTTATCACAGTCATGGTAATCAGGTATCGGCATCGATACCAACGGCTTTACATGAAGCGATGGTGACCGGACGTTTGACGGAAGGTGCTAAAGTCTTACTTGTCGGTACTGCGGCCGGCCTAACGTTGGGTGGGATGGTGTTGACGGTATGACGATATTAGTAACCGGTGCAACGCACGGATTGGGTAGAAATGCGGTAGAGTATTTACAACAACATAATACCCCTGTTATTGCCACTGGGCGAGATATTGAACAGGGTGAAAAACTGCGACAGCTCGACGTGCCTTTTGTACAGGCCGATTTATCCATGATAACGCCTGAGCAGGAAGACGCATTGTTTGATGGGGTAGATACCGTTTGGCATTGTGCTGCAAAGTCTTCTCCTTGGGGAGATTACACCGATTTCTTTTCAGCCAATGTGACAGCCACTCGTTTATTGGCCACCATGGCGGGAGAGCGGAAAGTTAAACGCTTTGTTCATATCTCCACGCCTTCTATCTATTTTAACTATCGCCACTTCCGTGATATTCCTGAAACTTTCAAGTCCGCTAAGTTGGTTAATCACTATGCAGTAACAAAGCTATTAGCGGAACGGGAGATCCAACGTTTAGTCCTTCAATATCCGGACACTCGATTTATTATCCTGCGTCCCAGAGCGCTGTTTGGGCCTCAGGATCGCGTATTGCTTCCTCGTATTTTATCGCTGTTGAAAAAACGTCGGGGCGTTCTTCCTTTACCCAGAGGAGGAGAAGCGCTGATGGATATGACTTATGTGATGAACGTGGTTCATGCGATGGAACTGGCAACGCATGTGGAGCCGCTTCCTTCTGGCGCGGTTTATAATATTACTAACCAACAGCCGGTGATGTTGAAGCAAGCCGTAGGCCAGCTATTGGACATGCTGAATATGCAATACCGGATTAAGTCTGTTCCTTATTGGTTGCTCAGTCGTGTGGCTGGACTGATGGAAAGATATTCTGGTTATAGCCACCGTGAGCCGGCGTTTACCCGATATAGTATGGGGGCATTGAATTTTGATATGACGTTGGATTCATCGAAAGCCCAAAGAGAACTGGGGTATTTCCCGCGTTATAGTATGGAGCAGGGATTGGCGCTGACAGCTCAGTGGCTGAAAGAGAATGGGGAAGCATAAACCGTATGGCAACCATTACCTCGTTTGAAGCTGGATACTGTACTCACGTTGCCTGCGTCGCATTGAAAGGGGCAGGTTTATCCGTCTGCGCCTTTCCGGCCAGAACTTGGTTGATAGAGGCAGGTTCTGGACGTTGGCTGTGGGATACCGGATATGCAACCCATTTCTATGATGCGACTCGCCATGGCGTATTTGCTCTTTACCGTAAGGTTACCCCGGTCTATTTTGAATCTTCAGCATCGATTGCCAACCAGTTGAGGCAAAAAGGAATCTTACCGCAGGATCTGAATGGTCTGATTCTTTCTCATTTCCACGGCGATCATATTGCTGGATTACGTGACTTTACCGATACCCGCTATATCTGCTCTGGTAGCGGATGGCATGATATTCGTCCCTTAACCGGGTTTAGTGCGTTGAAGCAGGGTTTTGTACCAGCGTTAATTCCAGCGTCTTTTGAATCTCAAGTTTCTTTTATTGAGCAGTTTGAGCAAGTTGATTTACCTGCTGAGTTACGGCCATTTCAACGTGCTTATGTATTACCGGACAGTAATAAGGAAGTGATGCTGGTTGAACTGCCTGGCCATGCGGCAGGGCATATTGGCGCCTTTGTGCTCACGGCTGAAGGGTGGGTGTTGCTTGCCGCTGATGCAGCTTGGTCGGATAAAAACTATCGTGAATTAAGGGGACCTTCCCGTCTGGCAAATATCATCATGGCGGATAGCAAAGCTTATTATCGAACCCTGAGTGATTTGCATCAGCTAGATAAAGGAAATGTCAGAATATATTTAAGTCATGAGGGTAATTTGTAATGCGTCTGGTGAAAATACTCTGGTCCTATTACCAGACCAGAAAACGTCATTTTGCTAACCGACAAGCATTGGAAAATTACCAAGACCGCCGCTTAGTCCATTTTGCCCGGCGGGTGATGTCTGCCAGTCCTTATTTTCAACATTATGTGAATCAGCCCAGAACTGAATGGCCGATGATGGATAAGGCAGTCATGATGGCTAACTTTGATCAGATGAATACCGCGGGTTTACAGCTGGAACAGGTATTGAATTGTGCTTTGCAATCAGAGAATTCACGGGATTTTTCACCGACGGTGAACGGCTATAGTGTTGGACTTTCCTCCGGGACTTCCCACCGTCGTGGTGTGTTTGTGGTGAGTCCGCAGGAACAGACGCGTTGGGCTGGCACATTATTGGCTAAATTATTACCCAGAGGTTTATTCTACGGCGAACGAGTAGCTCTATTCTTAAGGGCTAATAATAATCTTTATTCATCGATAGACAGCCGTTGGATTTCTTTCCGATTTTTTGATCTGTTTTCCCCTTTTGACCACCACATTCGACAGCTTGAAAGGTATTCACCAACCATTGTGGTGGCACCGGCTCAGGTATTAAGAGCGCTGGCTTTGGCCGTGGTGAATAAGCAGACGACCCTAAAACCACAGTGCGTAATTTCCGTTGCGGAAGTATTGGAACCGATAGATAAAGCTTTATTAAAAGAGGTTTTCGGTGATGTGCGGGAAGTGTATCAGGCAACGGAAGGATTTCTCGGCGTGACCTGCGCCCACGGCACCATGCACTTAAACGAAGAGTTTATTCATTTCGAACCGCAGTGGCTGGATGAACAGCGTTTTGTGCCTATCATTACCGATTTTACCCGCACTACGCAGCCGATTGTTCGTTATCGTCTGGATGACGTCCTTATCAAACGTAATACGCCATGCCCATGCGGTAGCCATAGCATGGCGATTGAGCGTATAGAAGGGCGCTGTGATGACGTATTAACTCTACCGGGTAAAGAGAATAGCTCAGTTATTTCGGTTTTTGCCGACGTATGCTCACGGGTCTTTGCTCAGACGTTACCGTTAACGGCAGATTATCAGCTTACTTTAAGTCAACAAACCCATCTTACCCTGTCGGTCGAAGGGGATGACGCGTTGGTTGTACAGTGTCAGCAGAGACTGATTCAGACATTTGAGCAGTTGGGTGTGGAGACTTCCCGCCTGAGTTGGAGTCTGTCTTCGCAGCTAACTTCAGCGACTTTTATGCAGAAAAGGCGGCGCATATTACATATTCGAGATGCGGAATAATGGACTTTCAAGGTCGACTGCGACAGCTGATATATGGTTGGGGGTTTGTTGGTATCGTTTATGCCACTACCGGGCTGATTCAGGCACCGGCTCGAACGATCGGCGAATCTTTTATTGACCGGTTAATTCCTTTTAGTACCTCCGGGATTTGGCTTTACTGTTCATTTTTTCTCTTTATCCCAGCGGTTTTTTGGTTGGCCGACAGCAATCGAATTCTTTGGTTAAGGCGCTCAATGCAACTGTGTGCCTGTTTTAGCGGCGCACTATTTTTATTATTTCCAACAACGCTGGATTATCCGCCGGTTACCGGTAGTGATTTTAATGACGAGATATGGCGCTTGATGGCTACAGTTGATTCAAGTCAGAACTGTTTTCCTTCATTACATGCAGCGCTAACGTTGCTGTGTGGCTGGGCTATGTTGGGAAATCGGCGCAAGGTTTATCGCGTAGTGGCTAGCCTTTGGGGAATCGCTATTTGTTATTCAATCATTCAAACCCGTAGACATTTGGCGATAGATCTTGGCGGTGGTATCGCGTTGGCCGTGATATCTGGATGGATTTGCTTAAGGCTTACCGATAGGAAGGTGAGGAAGCGAATATCAGCATGTTGTCATCAGGAAGAGTAAGGAAAGGAGTCTAAAAATGAATGCACTGGCAATACCGTTGGTGGTTATGATTGGCCTAATGTTATTTGAGCTGTGGGTATTAAAAAACTTTCGCGGGCAGGTTATTCCTTGGGTTGATGTTATTTTCAATCTGAATTCCGGTCATATTTTAATGTGGCTATTTCGCGGTGTGGAAATTGCCTGTTTTGCCTGGGTACTTAATTATTTCAGCTTTGATTTGTTTTCATCGGTTAGCCCTTGGGTGTGTTGGGTATTTACCTTTTTCGCCTGGGATTTCTGTTTTTATTGGCTACACCGGTTGCATCATCAGTGGCGCTTTTTATGGGCTATCCATGAAGTTCATCATCAGGGAGAACACTATAATTTGTCCTTGGGAATTCGTAACTCGTGGTATTCCTCATTAAGTTCTATCCCGTTTTTTACCATTTTGGCAGTGATGGGTGTGCCGCTGGAGATTTTCATTACCGTATCGAGCATTCATTATGCGGTACAGTTTTATAACCATAATGATGTTGTCGGCCATTCGGGCATTCTGGAGCGCTTTATGATTACTCCAGCACATCATCGTATTCATCATGGTGCCAATAAGCAGTATATCAACACCAATTATGGCGGCACGTTTTTGTGGTGGGATAAGTTGTTTGGGAGTTTCCAGCCGGAATTAACCGAGGTCAGCATTGTTTATGGTGTACCGAAGACGACCAAAACCAATAATCCATTCTGGGCCAGTAACCTACCATTTTTTCGGTTTTTACGGTTAAAAGAACCAAATATTAAACCGGGTAAGGTCTTTCCGGTATCGATTAAGCTGCTGGCGACGGGAGGCGTGCTGCTATTTGGTATCGTGCTCTATTATATTCACCATGAAGGCACTTGGGAACAGAAGTGGCATCAACCGATACTGTTTACTTTAATTCTGAGCGCGACATTAACGCTAGGCGCTATTTCTGACGGTAAGGTATGGGGTTGGTTAGGATGGATTGCGATCGGCCTGCTATTGGCCTTTTGTGGGCTATTTTATCTGCCTGTAGTGGACATTTTTGGCGTGCTGCTATTTTCTACGCTGTTGCTGCATACGTTCTTAAGCTTTGGCTATGTAATCAGAAACAATGGCAAGGGGATTGAAGCGTCTTCTTTGAGTGAGGATTAGTTTAGGATTCGATTAATGACGAGCAGAATATCCATAGAACCTAATTTAACCAAGGTTTGACAATAAAATAGCCAACCGAAGTTGGCTATTTTTATTTCTAACTGAATACCACGTCCTATGGACGTGGTTATCGACTTTAGGCTCTGCCAGTAAGGCTACTCATGGGAAAATCCGAATCTGTTATCCCCATAACTGATAAGGATTTAACCATGAGTAGATTCGAAAAAGCATCGCATGTGCTATGGCATTGTCAATACCATATAGTCTGGACGCCCAAATGCCGATTCCGAATATTGAAAAATAATGTAGGGAAAGAGGTGTACAGACAAATAAGAATTTTGAGTGAACAGCTCCATATAGAAATAGTGGAATTAAATGTTCAATTAGATCACGTTCATTTATTAGTCAAGATCCC
>NZ_FOLW01000011.1 GCF_900112475.1 Pragia fontium DSM 5563 = ATCC 49100
AAGGAACGTACCATCACCAATGTGGCGGCGGGTCGTTTGTCAGCCAGCAGTACTGATGCGGTGAATGGCTCTCAGTTGTACGCCACCAACAGTGCCGTGACCAATATTAAGAACACCGGTACCAAGTACTTCCATGCCAATTCCACCGGTACTGATTCTCAGGCTCTTGGCCTGGATGCAGTGGCTATCGGCATGGGGGCGGTGGCTAACCATGCCAACGATATTGCCCTGGGTGCCGGCTCGTTAACCGCGGCAGCGGTAGGAACCACCGGGATTAAGTTGAATGACGTTGATTATGTGTTTGCCGGAGCAACGCCAACCAGCACCGTGAGTGTGGGTAGTTTAGGCAATGAACGCACCATCACCAATGTGGCGGCGGGTCGTTTGTCGGGCAGTAGTACCGATGCGGTGAATGGCTCCCAGCTATTTGCTACCAATAGCGCGGTCACAAATATTTATAAGGATGTGGGAAACCTGAAACAGGATGCTCTGTTATGGGATCCGCTGCTTAATGCATTCAGTGCTAGTCACGGTAGCAGTACGGTAAATAAAATTACCAACGTGGCGGAGGGTGAACTCAGTAAAACCAGTACCGATGCGGTGAATGGTAGTCAACTTTATGCGACCAATCAAAAAGTAGAGAGTATCGATAACCGTGTGACAAATATTGAAAACAACGTAGTACCTACCATGCGCTACCTGAAGGTTAACTCGACGGGAGCAAATGCCGTGGCTAGCGGAACGGATGCTATCGCTCTGGGACAGGGAGCGGTCGCCTCAGGGGATAATGCTATCGCTACCGGTAATGGAGCACAGGCGTCTGGAAATGGTGCGATTGCCACTGGTAACAATGCAAGTGCATCAGGTACCGGCAGCGTAGCTATTGGCGACAACGCTACTGTGACAGCCAATAACTCCGTGGCGTTAGGAGCAGGTTCAGTCGCGGATCGAGATAATTCCGTTTCTGTGGGCTCATCAGGTAATGAACGGCAAATTACTAACGTTGCTGCCGGTACCGAAGATACGGATGCGGTTAACGTAGCCCAGTTGAAACAGGTATCGGGGGATGTGACCAATATTAGCAACGATGTGACCAATATCAGTAACGGTAAAGACGGTATGTTCCAAGTGAACAATACCAGTAACTACGCCAAACCTGTGGTGACCGGAAGTGATGCGGTAGCGGGCGGAGCTGGTTCATCGGCCTCGGGTAGTAATAGTATGGCAGTTGGAACTAAGTCTTCTGCTTCAGGTGAGAGCAGCGTTGCACTAGGTAATCACTCATCAGCCACGGCGAAAAACTCCGTCGCGTTGGGGGCAAGCTCGGTTGCCGATCGTGAAAACAGTGTCTCTGTTGGTTATGCAGGTGCTGAACGCCAAATCACCAATGTAGCAGCGGGTACGGCGAGTACTGATGCGGTGAACGTCAGCCAGTTGAAACAGGGGATTACTGAATCAAATCAGTACACCAACAAGCAATTTAATAATCTGAAGAACATGTTAGATGACCAGAAAGACAAATTAAGTGCTGGTATTGCTGGGGCAATGGCGATGGCAACCTTACCGCAACCGTATTTTCCAGGAGCCAGTATGGTCGGTCTTTCTGGGGGTACCTATCAGGGAGAATCCGCGGTGGCGCTGGGACTTTCTACCATTTCGGATAACGGTAAATGGGTAACCAAGTTTTCTGGAACCACTACGAGTCAGGGCGATCTTGGTGCCTCTATTGGCATCGGTTATCAATGGTAACCACTAACAGATATCCCCGCTCTGAGGGCGGGGAACTGCCGATTTTTAAGGATTAAGATCATGAGTAAAAAATTGATGAAGATAAATATGCTGGTGTCAGTTTGTGCCCTGTTGCTGTTATCCGGCTGTACTCGCAGTATTAGCCAAATCGACAAACAGGGACAAACGGCTGAGCCGGTGTTTCCGGCCGTCTCCTCAGCGGTGCGATCCGAAGGGAGTTATCCAAATGTAGATGCCCTGATGAACGTTAAGCCTGGGATGACCAAGGCACAACTGTATGAGCTTATTGGCGTACCACATTTCAAAGAAGGTGTTTTTCGGGTGAAGGAGTGGGACTATATTTTTCACTTCCCGGTGGAGGGACAGGAAGATATCACCTGCCAGTTTAAGGTACTGTTTGATAATCAAATGAAAGCTCAAGGGATTTATTTCCTGCCACAGAATTGTCTGTCGAAGTTAAAAGCCCCAATTCAACGTGAACTACGTTCTGAAGCGTTGTTTCCATTTGCCAGCGCCACGTTGAGCTATAGCGGTATCGCTCAGGTGTCAGCTCTGGCGGCAGAACTTAAGGTCATTGGATTGGAGGGGGTGCGTGTGTTGGTGCTCGGACATACCGATCGTATTGGTAAACCAGTGGATAACCAAAAGCTATCACAGGATCGGGCAGACGCAGTGAAAAGGTTGCTGACTATACAAGGTATTCCGGCGAGCATTATCGATACCCGAGGGTTGGGTGATAGCGAACCTCGCGTGGATTGCCCGGGAAGAAAATCAAATGCGGTCATTGCCTGCTTGGCACCCAATCGTCGAATGACGGTGGATGTCGTTATTCATTAATTCAGGTAAGTATTACTTATGAAAAAAAATCATATTTTAAAGACAGTCGCTGGCGGTCTTTTTTTCCTCAATAGCCTCCCGGTACTCAGTGCCCCACAGGATCTGCCAGTGCGGCATATCAGCATGCCAGCATTAAGTATGATAACAGAGTCGCTGAATGCGTTGGTGCCAAAGTTGAATGGTGAACGCAATCTATTTTTGATGCAGCAGATTTGTTCGCTGGCAAGAGGAGAGCGTTTGCAACAGCAGGTTGATCTGGCGCTGCAGCAAAATGGTATCGACCCTGCGCGCATTCCCCTTACTGGCAATAGTTTTTCTCTGTTAGTGAATGGCAATATAGAACAGCAGCAGACGGTTTGTGCGGCTTGGCTAGCGACATCATTGTCGGAACCAGTAAATTCGTCAACGTGGTATCACGAGAGAAAAGAGCAAGAAACAGAGATAATTGCGACACCACAAAATACCATTAACTGGAAATTTTGGGAAACGCAGGAGCTTCCTCGTGCGACCATGACCGAAGAGGAAAGGAAAGCATCGGAATACGATAAGAACAAACTGATTAGTGAAGCGAAAGTCACCATGGCTCTCTCTCAGGCCACGGCTAAGCTGTATGCGCTAATAGCCAATAATATCCCAACAAGTCCTGTTACTGAACAGGAGTACCAAGCCAATGTCTTGATGACAGTCAGCAACTATGCGGGAGAGTATCTCCGTACAATACAGATGCTCTATCATGGCCGCCAGCCCTATGGATTGAGTATTCATCGTGTTTCGGCAACGGGATTTACTGTGGCGGATGAACAAGGATATGAACTGGAGAGGGTACGTAATAAGACCTCGTTACGCTATCAAGACGTTGATTGGTTGGGCAATGGAAAAATCATGGGTAAGGACTACTTTGTTAATTTGAAGGTCATTGCTGATCCAGTGATTGCCGTGCAGAGAGTTGAACCTACAGAGAAAGTATTACCGAAAGTGATAGAGGAAGAATTGCCAAAAGTGGTAGAGAAAGCGCCTATAGAGGAAGCATCGCCGAAAGTGATAGAGAAAGAGCCAGTTATCAATAGGAAAGGAAAGCGTTAAAAAAGCGAGGCATTCTATGCATCATCTGTAGAATGCCCGATGAACCACATCAGGCGTTCTAAAATCTGAGAAAGCATCAACTTATCAGTAAGTCGTGCAGAATCCATCACTCAATCCACCTTCACCGAAGGTGGATAACTAAATCTTCAAAATTACTTATAGTAAGAATGCTCACCGCTCTGGTGTTCAGTCAGATCTTTTACGCCCTTCAGTTCAGGGAAGCGCTGCAACAGCTCTTTCTCAATACCTTCTTTCAGGGTGTAGTCAACCATCGAACAACCATTACAGCCGCCGCCGAATTGCAGAATCGCAAAACCATCATCGGTGATTTCCATTAGAGAAACACGACCACCGTGACCAGCTAACTGAGGGTTGATTTGTGATTGCAGCATATATTCTACGCGCTCAATCAATGGTGCACTGTCATCGACTTTACGCATTTTGGCGTTAGGTGCTTTCAGCGTTAGCTGTGAGCCTAGCTGATCGGTAACAAAGTCGATTTCAGCATCTTCAAGAAAAGGTGCGCTGATTTCATCAATGTAAGCAGAAATCTCGCCGAATGTTAACTTGGTATCGCTTGCTTCAACCGCATCCGGTGGGCAGTAAGAAACACCGCATTCTGCGGTTGGCGTGCCTGGATTAATCACGAAAACACGGATTTGCGTGCCTTCTTCCTGATTAGCCAGTAATTTTTTAAAGTGGGATTGGGCTGAATCGGTAATAATAATCATGACATGCTCAGTAGTTGACCTTTCTTGTCGGATATAATACGCCTATTTACCCTAACTCTTCAAGGTGCGGCATAAACACCAAACCTGAATAGAGGCAGCACCGTGTAGTAATAACAAACGGCTAATTTCTGCCACGGTACTGCCGGTAGTGACAATATCATCCAGTAACGCAATATGCTGTCCGCGTACGTCGCCGTTACAGGAAAAGGCATCCATCAGATTACACTGCCGTTGGTTGGCGCTTAAATTTCGTTGGCTGGGGGTAGGGCGATGGCGAGAAATAATGTCAGGTAGATACCGACAGTTAACCCATCGAGAGAGCCTGCGAGCTATCAAGTCGGTTTGGTTGAATCCGCGTCGCCAGTGGCGAGTATGGTGCAGAGGGACAGAAATCAGTAAATCAGGACGAGAGAGCTGGCGTATCCTGCGCGCGTTTAGCCAAGATAAGAGAAGTAAACGCGAGAGGAGTGGGACGTATTTATCTTCGCCATAAAATTTTAAGCGGCTGATAAAGTATTTTAGCGGTGAGCAATAGTCGCTGACGGCAATAAGCTGCTGCCATTCTGGTGGTATTATTTGACACTCGGCACACTGGCGAGTCTGACTGGATGCCGGTAAACCGCAGCGAGGGCAGCATACGGGTAAAGAAGGCAGCAGGTTCAGACAAACGCTACATATACCATGTTGTACAATGGCAAGTGGCTGTTGGCATAGCCAACACAGGCTATTCATTATCGGCATTTTATCTTGACTCAGTGAGCCACCGGCGGGTGGTTTGCATTTATTAATTAGCAGGAACCATACTCATGTCACCACTTTATTGTCAGACTTTTGGCCATGGCGAGACCGATCTTGTGCTGTTGCACGGTTGGGGATTGAATACAGGGGTCTGGCATTGCATCGTTGAGAGGCTTACGCCGCATT
Source organism: Pragia fontium DSM 5563 = ATCC 49100 (assembly GCF_900112475.1). Lineage (GTDB taxonomy): Bacteria > Pseudomonadota > Gammaproteobacteria > Enterobacterales > Enterobacteriaceae > Pragia > Pragia fontium. The sequence continues at coordinate 5,325 of NZ_FOLW01000011.1, forward strand.
TTCGTGTGCACCTTATCGATTTACCGGGCTATGGTCGTAGCCAGCAGTATGGTGAGATGGAACTGGAAGAGATGACGTCTGTGGTGTTGAACAATACACCGGAGTCAGCGGTATGGCTTGGCTGGTCTATGGGAGGACTGGTGGCCAGTAAAGCAGCGCTTATGGCACCGGAACGGGTACAGGCACTGATTAGCGTAGCATCATCTCCCTGTTTTACTGAACGTAGCGATGAAGGTTGGCCGGGTATTAAAACATCGGTGCTAAACGGATTCGAAAATCAGCTCAGCATCGATTTCCAGCAAACGGTTGTCCGTTTTTTAGCGCTGCAAACGCTGGGTACGCCGGATGCCCGTAAAGATGCTAAACAGTTGAATCAAGTGATTCTTAGCTGCCCAATGCCAAGGGTTGAGGTGTTGAATAGTGGTTTACGTATGCTGGCAGAAAATGATTTACGCTCAGAACTGGTTGATCTTCAACCGCCTTTTTTGCGTATTTATGGTGCGCTGGACGGACTGGTACCGCGGAAAATTATTCCTCAGTTGGACCAGCTATGGCCAAGCTCTCATTCTCTGATGATCGACCACGCCGCTCATGCCCCTTTTATTTCCCATCCGGAGATTTTTTGTCAGGAAATAATATATTTTGTGAATAATTTATAGTTAGCTGAAACATATAAAAATTTAGTTTTGGTTATTTTTTGACAAATAAGGGATATGCTAAATACTTAATATGATCGTGAGACATCAGTATTCACTTTCTATTAAGGAGCTATTATGAAAATGTTTAGGACACTGGTTATCGCTATTGCAGCTGGCTGTTTCTCTCTCAGCGCCTTAGCCGCAACCGAGATTACCAAAGAGCAGGCTAAAGAAAACAACTACGAAAAAGTAGGTTCTGTTAATTTAGCCAAAAAAGCGACGGCATCACCAACTGATATTAAAGAAGCTCTGTCTAAGTTAGCCGATGAAAAAGGCGGTAAGTATTTCGTTATTATTGCTGAAGGTGGTAATAATCAAATCGAAGCAACGGCAGAAGTGTATAAATAACATCTCTTTGTAATGCTTTAATATAAAAAAGAATACCGCACATGTTACGGTATTCTTTTCTGGTATTGCCTGAGTTTGTCAATTTAATCAGTAGGATGACTTTTAATCCGATAGGCCTCGGTCAGGCATTTTTTCCCTTCTGGGCAGCTTTTGCAGCTACCCGTCAGACAGCTGGAATCCACCTCTACCCGTTCAATTTTTCCCATCGCTTCGAGCTGTTTTAGCATTGCCTGCATTAAGGTTGGTGGCTGCTTAAATTGATGGCTAAGCTGATTCAATTCGGCGATACCCAGCAAGGCAATCGCATCACGTACAGCAATTAGACTGACCATTTAATGGCAGTGTCCGGTTTTGTCTTTACAGCAGGCGGCTTCTACGCTGGTTTTCGGTATGCGTGTGGTAACCCGATCGCGAGCGTGATACAGGATATACATCAGCAAGGCATTAAATGACACAATAGTGGTGATAATCATAATGGATTGCTGTGGATGAGAAGCAAAGTTGGCTATCTGGTAGAACGACGTTGCCAGACTATAGGCCACATCAAGTCCCCAAAAAATGGAGAACAGCATCCAGCCTCTACTGCTTTCTCGGGCAATGGCACCCATGACCGATACGCAAGGGACATACAGCAGCACAAAAATCAGATAGCTGTAAGCGGCAGAAATACTGCCAAACTTACTGCTCATGACCCCCATAGAACTGCCTTCCATATTGCCGTCGCCTTTACTGGCTTCAATAGGGTTGCTGAGAGCGCTTAGGGTGAAGGTTTCTTTTAGGCTATCCCAGGTTTCAGTTACCGCACCTTCCAGTTCAGTCAACAGATTGAAGTTCTGATAATCAAAGGGTTCTTTGGTAATTTGTTCGGCGGTATACAGGGTATTTAATGTTCCGACGACCACCTCTTTAGCCATGGCGCCGGTGATCAGACCGACGGTGGCTTGCCAGTTATCTTGGGTTACGCCCATTGGGTGCAGTAGTGGGGTTAACACTTTGCTGGTAGAAGCCAAGGCGGATTCATTAATGTTATTTACCGGTTTGCCTGAAAACGAGAAGCTGTTTAGGCCACCAATAATGATGCTGGCGATAACAATCACGGTTCCAGCGCGTAGTACGAAGCCTTTGAGGCGCTGCCATGTTTGTAACAATAAACTTTTCACATGGGGTACGTGATAAACCGGCAACTCCATAATAAACGGTGTCGCTTCGCCTCTCATAATGGTGTACTTCAACATCAGGCCGGTGAGAATAGCGACGATAATCCCCAGAATGTAGAGCGAGAATACAATTAGCGCGCCGTCTTTGCCAAAGAAGGCCGCTGAGAAGACCGCAAATATGGCCAGTCGAGCTCCGCAGGACATAAAGGGAGCCATCATAATGGTCATCAGACGTTCCCGTGGTGCATCCAGTGTACGGGTGCCCATAATGGAAGGGACGTTACAGCCAAAACCAACAATTAACGGCACAAATGATTTACCCGGGAGTCCGAGCGCGTACATCAGTTTATCCATAACGAATGCTGCCCGCGCCATATAACCGGAGTCTTCCAGAAAGGATAAAAACAGATACATCAGGCCAATTTGTGGAACCAGAGGCAGAACGGTATTAATACCCCCGCCGATACCTTGAGCCAGGAAGATAGTTAGCCATTCTGGGAAATGCAGAGTTTGACCGACCCATTGAATGCCAGAAATAAAAATGGCGGCTGAGCCAGCGTCAAACAGCGGTTGTAGTGCTCCGCCGATATTAATCGCCAGCACAAACATCAGGTACATGACTAACAGAAATATTGGTAGCCCCAGCCAACGGTTAATCAAGACCTTATCGAGTCGCTGAGTCAGCTTACTTGGTTGAGCCTGACTAATGTTATGTACATCATGACAGATAGTCGCAATAGTCTGATAGCGGGCATCGGCAATAATCAGTCCCGGATCTTCCTGATAATACTGCTGTAATATTTCTCGGGCTTCTGGCAACAGTTCAACGGCCTGCCCGGACAGTGAGCTACTGTAAATATCCCCTTCCAGCATTTGTAAAGCTAACCAACGAGTTTGCTGATTGGATAATGACGCAGGCATCAGACTAGCCAGTCGGCCGGCCTGATCTTCAATAATATCCGGATAGGTAATCAATGATTCATGTTGATTTGATTGCCATGTATCAATCACCGCTTTTAATTCTTTTAAACCTTGAGCCCGCGTGGAGACCAGCGGAATAACCGGACAGCCCAGCTTGTCAGCAAGCGCTTCAATATCAATTTCGATATTCTGGTTGTGGGCAATATCCAACATATTCAGGGCGACAATGCAGGGAATACCAAGTTCTAACAGCTGTAATGTCAGATAGAGGCTACGTTCGAGGTTGGAGGAATCTACAACGTTGAGTAGCAGGTCGGCTTCGCCGCTTAAAATATAGTGACAGGCAATCTGTTCATCGAGAGAAGATTGCTCTGATATGGTGGTGAGTGAATACGTTCCCGGCAGGTCAACCAGCGTGACTTGATGACCGTCAGTCTTGAAGTGGCCTTCCTTACGCTCAACGGTGACCCCAGCCCAATTTCCTACACGCTGGCGTGAACCAGTAAGCTGATTAAACAGGGTGGTTTTACCTGAATTTGGGTTACCGATTAATCCAATAGTAAGTTGTTTCATGTGTTAGCCAGGAAAGAGGAAAGTGATGAATATTGATTGTTATTAACCCAGTACATCGATTATTCAATCGGGCTGAGTTTAATAAAATTTAAATCTTTTTTTCGCAGCACCAGACATATGCGGGGTGTTTCAATTTGAATGGGATCACCGAGTGGCGCTACGCGGATAACGCGAAATATGGAGCCGGGTAATAGACCAAGAGAAAGCAGTTTTTGTCGATATGCAGGATTAATTTCGGCACTGAAGCCGGTAATTTTGTATGAGCACTGAGGTTGTAATGATTTCATAGCGTTATTATGTAACCTTAACTCACATTTTTAAACAGCATAAGACGTATCAAATAACGGTTGAATGGTTAACCAGTAACAGCCAGCCGTTATCAATTGATCATCGCCACTCTTAATTGTCATGCTTACGATGCTAATGTTAGTAATAATGATTATCGTATACAATGACACGACAATTGTTAAGCGTAAATAATTATTACTATCTTTGTTCATCGATATTGCCAGCATTAATATGCGCGATTTGTCTGGAAAAGTTTTTGCGGGTCAAGAGAATACCTTGTTTTTTAATTATTTGATTTATATATTAAATTTATAAGGTGAAGCGATGTTCGTAAAGAAGATGGAAATTAGCGGGAATATGCCCAAGGACGGATGTTTTTTGTCTGTTACTTATTGAAGATAAAAGAGAATCTGACTTTATATAATGAATTTATTTTTTCTGATTATTTTATTCGGCAATAATATTTAACCAATAATACACGTAATAAAGAATGATCTTTGTTTGATTTAAATCAATTAGATAACTATTCACAGGCTGTGGCTTATATTAGCTGTCACCGACAGCCAATGAATAGTTTATGGTATCACTGACTATCGCTTCATTTTATTTAAAGCGGCCGCTAGTGCATCACCCATTGCGCTGTTATTGCCACCTGACGCGGGTTTAGCCTTTTGCTGAGAAGCTTGGCGTTGTGGCCGGTCACGTTCGACAGGAGAAGATTTACGACTGCCGTTTTCACCCGGTTGTTCATCCAGTCGCATAGAGAGCGCGATGCGTTTACGGGCCAGATCAACCTCCATCACTTTCACCTTCACAATATCCCCGGCTTTGACAACCGTGTGCGGATCTTCGACAAACTTATCCGCCAGCGAGGAGATATGGACTAGGCCATCCTGATGTACGCCAATATCCACAAATGCACCGAAGTTGGTAACGTTGGTAACGGTACCTTCAAGGATCATCCCGACGTTGAGATCGTTCAGGGTTTCCACACCTTCGGCGAAGTTAGCGGTTTTAAACTCAGGACGAGGATCGCGACCCGGTTTTTCCAGCTCTTTCAGAATATCTGTCACGGTAGGTACGCCGAAACGCTGGTCAACAAAGTCTGACGCTTTTAAGCCACGCAGGGATTCCGGGCTACCCATCAGGTCCCGTAGCGTTTTATCTGTTGCTGCCAGAATACGTTCTACCACCGGATAAGTTTCCGGGTGAACGGTAGAGGCATCCAATGGATTATCCCCTTCATTAATGCGCAGGAATCCGGCACATTGCTCAAAGGCTTTCGGTCCGAGGCGACTCACATCTAACAGTTGATTACGGTTGTTAAAACGCCCGTTGGCATCACGCCAGTCCACGATATTTTGAGCGATAATACGGCTTAAACCAGCAACGCGAGTTAGCAGTGGCACAGAAGCGGTATTCAAATCCACACCAACGGCGTTTACGCAGTCCTCAACCACGGCATCCAGACGACGCGCCAGCAAGGTTTGGCTAACGTCATGTTGATACTGGCCAACGCCGATGGATTTCGGTTCGATTTTTACCAGTTCCGCCAGTGGATCCTGTAAGCGGCGAGCAATAGATACCGCACCACGTAAAGAAACGTCCAGATCGGGGAATTCCATTGCGGCTAATTCAGAGGCGGAATACACCGATGCACCCGCTTCACTGACGATAACCTTCTGTCCTTTAACGTCAGGATATTGGCGCTGTAGCTCAAGATAGAAACGTTCCGTTTCCCGGGAGGCGGTACCATTACCGATGGCAACCAGTGCTACATCGTGTTTTATGCACAGTGCAGCCACGCTGGCAGCGGCTTTGGCCGCCTGACCGGTATGTGGATAGATGGTATCGGTGGCAACCAGTTTTCCGGTCGCATCGACCACGGCAACTTTTACCCCAGTACGCAGACCCGGATCCAGCCCCATGGTGGCACGCATACCGGCAGGTGCTGCCATCAGCAGATCGTGCATATTGCGAGCGAAAACGTTAATTGCTTCATCTTCAGCACGTTCTCTCAGGCCACCCATTAGCTCGGTTTCCATATGCATCAAAATCTTAATACGCCAGGTCCAGTTAACCACGGCCTTACGCCAGCTGTCTGCTGGTGCGTTGTTTAAACGCAGATTGAGATGATCGGTAATAATCTGTTCGCAATAGCTTTCACGCGGCGGTTCATCGTGCTGCGGATCGGCATTTAAAGCGAGGTTCAGGATGCCTTCATTACGACCGCGGAACATTGCCAGCGCTCGGTGAGAAGGGGTGTTGGCAATGGGTTCCTGATGGGCAAAGTAATCGCGGAACTTGGCTCCTTCCTCTTCTTTACCTTCGATAACTCGGGAAGTCAGGTAAGCATTTTTCCACAGATAGTCGCGGACTTTACTTAACAGTGCAGCATCTTCGGAGAAACGTTCCATTAAAATATAACGAGCGCCGTCAAGGGCAGCTTTGGTATCCGCGACCCCTTTGTCACTATCAATGTAGGTGGCAGCAACCTGTTCCGGATCCTGCTGTGGGTCTTGCCATAGGCTGTCTGCCAGTGGCTCCAGACCAGCTTCGATAGCAATCTGCCCACGAGTACGGCGCTTGGGTTTGTAAGGCAGGTAGAGATCTTCCAGTTCGGTTTTACTCATGGTGCCATTGATGGCTGACGCAAGTTGGTCTGATAATTTACCCTGTTCGCTGATAGACTTAAGAATAGTTTGACGGCGATCTTCCAGTTCACGCAAGTAAACCAGACGGGCCTCCAGCTGTCGGAGTTGAGTATCATCCAGACCACCGGTAACTTCTTTACGGTAACGGGCGATAAAGGGAACGGTGTTGCCTTCATCCAATAAGTTCATGGTGGAGAGAACCTGCTCAGCTCTGACCTTTAGCTCATCGGCAATGGTGCGACTTAATAGATTATTCATAAAGCATACATTTGTCTGTTTGAGGAATTAGGGTTGTTATACGGATTACTGAATAAAAATACCAGAACAACCAGTATAAGCATGGCTTAATGTATATAAACTAAGGTTAACTTATCGTAGTTAAGCTACAATTTGAAATAGTTTGAAGTGTAGAGAATCTAATGGCAAAGAGTAATTACATTACCCGTCAGGGCTGGGAAGCGTTGGATACCGAGCTGAAATATTTATGGCGTGAAGAGCGGCCAAAAGTCACTCAGGCTGTTTCCGAGGCTGCCGCGATGGGCGATCGTTCTGAAAATGCGGAATATATTTACGGTAAGAAGCGACTGCGTGAGATTGATCGGCGGGTACGCTTTTTGACTAAGCGCTTAGAAGTATTAAAGATTGTTGACCCGAATCCGCAACAGGAAGGTAAAGTCTTTTTTGGTGCTTGGGTGCAAGTAGAGAATGACAACGGCGAGCTGAACGTTTTTCGTTTAGTTGGACCCGATGAGTTTGCGCCGTCCAAGAAATGGATTTCTATTGATTCACCGGTAGCCAGAGCATTGATTGGTAAGAAAATTGATGATGAAGTGAGCGTTGAAACGCCGAATGGTTTGGCAACGTATTGGGTGGTTGATATTCGTTATCGCCCCTTTGATGAAGAATAAAAAACATTGTTTTTTATAAAGTTACACATAGTTTTGCACAAATGAACGGCTGAGTTTAGTTAACCTGAATAGACAAAAGTTTACGGTTATTAATCTTTGTAACAATTTGTCCGCGTCAGTTATGCAAATTACGTTGTCTCAGCTAAACATATTATTTGAGTTTAGATATTAAGCAAAAAACCTTTGGAGCGAAATCATGCAAGAGAACCATAAGATTCTGGTTGTTGATGACGATATGCGTTTACGCGGTCTGTTAGAACGTTATCTGACTGAGCAAGGCTTTCAGGTTCGTGGTGTAGCCAATGCAGAGCAGATGGATCGGCTATTAACTCGAGAATCTTTTCACTTAATGGTGCTTGATCTCATGCTTCCCGGTGAAGATGGTCTGTCGATCTGCCGCCGTTTGCGGAGTCAGAGTAATCCAATACCGATTATTATGGTGACGGCCAAAGGTGAAGAGGTCGACCGTATTGTTGGTCTGGAAATTGGTGCGGATGACTATATTCCCAAGCCTTTTAATCCTCGCGAACTGCTGGCGCGTATTCGCGCGGTACTGCGCCGTCAGGCAAATGAATTGCCGGGAGCCCCTTCTCAAGAAGAAGCGGTTATCGTATTCAGCAAATTCAAGTTGAATTTAGGCACCCGCGAAATGTTTAAAGATGATGAGCCAATGCCGCTGACCAGCGGTGAGTTTGCGGTGCTTAAAGCATTAGTCAGTCATCCACGAGAGCCGCTTTCACGGGATAAACTGATGAATTTGGCGCGTGGGCGCGAATACAGCGCGATGGAACGCTCGATTGATGTGCAGATTTCTCGCTTGCGTCGGATGGTCGAAGAGGATGCTGCGCATCCCCGTTATATCCAGACTGTGTGGGGTCTTGGTTACGTATTTGTGCCGGACGGTAGTGCTGCATGAGTTTATGGAGGTTTCCGCCAAGGAGCTCGGTCGCACGGACTTTATTACTGATAGTGTCGTTACTGTTCATTAGTTTAGTAACGACCTACTTTGTTGTGCTGAACTTTGCTATTTTGCCGAGTATTCAGCAGTTTAACAAAGTATTGGCCTATGAAGTTCGTATGCTAATGACAGACCGGTTAAAGCTTGAAGATGGAAGCTATCTGGAAATACCTCCCCAGTTTCAACAGGAAATGTATCGGGAATTGGGGATCTCTCTGCATACCAACGCGTCCGCTGAAGAGAGCGGATTACGTTGGTCACAGCCTTATGACTTTCTCAGTAAGCAGATGGAACAGCAGCTTGGTGGCCCCACTGAGGTGCGTATTCAGTTGGGTAATCATTCTCCGGTTGTTTGGTTAAAGACCGATCTTTCCCCGAAAATTTGGGTTAGAGTGCCGTTGACTGAAATCCGGCAGGGAGAGTTTGCACCGCTATTTCGCTATACCTTGGCAATTATTCTGATGGTTATCGGTGGCGCTTGGTTGTTTATCCGTATCCAGAATCGTCCGCTCGCCGATCTTGAACATGCTGCACAGCAAGTAGGGATGGGAATGACGCCGCCGCCACTGCGTGAATATGGCGCATCAGAGGTACGTTCAGTTACTCGCGCATTTAATCGGATGACGTCCGGGGTTAAACAACTGGATAACGACCGTACCTTATTAATGGCTGGCGTTAGCCATGATTTACGTACTCCTCTGACCCGTATTCGTTTAGCAACGGAGATGATGGGGGAAAGGGATGAGTATCTGGCAGAATCGATTAATAAAGATATTGAAGAATGTAACGCGATTATTGAGCAGTTTATCGATTATCTGCGCACCGGTCAGGAGCAGCGTACTGAGCCCGGCGATGTGAATAGTATTCTGGCGGAAGTGGTGTCTGCCAGCGGTCTTGAGCAGGAAATAGAGACTCATTTATATTCAGGTGAATTGATGGCGAATATCCATCCGCTCTCAATTAAACGTGCGGTAGTTAACTTAATCGTCAATGCTGCGCGTTATGGCAAAGGGTGGATAAAAATTAGCAGTGGCCGGGAGCATGGCCGAGTTTGGTTTCAGGTAGAGGACGATGGCCCCGGTATTCCTGAAGATCAGTTGGAAGCCTTATTTCAACCTTTTGTACGTGGTGATAGTGCCCGCAGCATCAGTGGAACTGGCTTAGGTTTATCAATTTTACGACGAATTATTGATAGCCATGACGGAGAGATTCTGATGGGAAACAGCGGTAAGGGCGGGCTAAGCGTGAAAGTTTATTTGACGGAGTGTAAAGAGAACGATTTGAAATAGCGTTGTGATAAGGCTATTTCATATTGAGTTTACGGTTCGGTGATAAGAAAGGCGCCCTAGGGCGCCTTTTTATATTTTATATTTAAACTGCTTTTTCTGTGCACTTCGGTCCCACAGCAACTAACGCGGCACCGGCTGGCGTATCGGTATATTTATCGAAGTTGTCGATAAACAGATTCGCCAGTTTTTCAGCTTTGCCTTCCCATTCGCTTTCCGTGGCGTATGTGGCGCGTGGATCGAGGATATCAGGATTCACTCCCGGCAAGGCAGTTGGCACGGCTAAATCAAAGATTGGTAGTTGGAAGGTCTCCGCCTTTTCAATTTCACCGCTTAGGATAGAATCGATAATGGCGCGGGTATCTTTAATTGAGATTCGCTTACCGGTGCCATTCCATCCTGTATTCACCAAGTAGGCATGTGCGCCAGAGGCTTTCATTCGTTTTACCAGAACTTCAGCGTACTGAGTTGGGTGCAGCGACAGGAAAGCGGCACCGAAGCAGGCCGAGAAGGTTGGTGTGGGTTCAGTGATACCACGCTCGGTACCTGCCAGTTTTGCGGTAAAGCCAGACAGGAAATGATACTGAGTTTGGTCTGGCGTTAATTTAGAAACCGGAGGTAAAACCCCAAAGGCATCGGCAGTCAGGAAGATAACTTTCTGTGCATGCCCAGCTTTTGATACCGGCTTCACAATATTCTGGATATGGTAAATAGGGTACGAAACTCGGGTGTTCTCAGTTTTGGAACCATCATCGAAATCTACACTGCCGTCTGAACGTACTGTGACGTTTTCCAACAGCGCATCACGCTTAATCGCATTATAGATATCGGGCTCAGCTTCTTTCGAGAGCTTGATGGTTTTGGCGTAGCAGCCACCTTCAAAGTTAAAGACGCCATCATTATCCCAGCCGTGTTCGTCATCGCCAATCAACTGACGCTTAGGATCGGTTGAGAGCGTGGTTTTACCGGTGCCTGACAGGCCAAAGAATATGGCGACGTCACCTTTATCGCCTACGTTAGCTGAACAGTGCATGGAAGCGATGCCTTTCAGCGGCAGCAGGTAGTTCATAATGGAGAACATCCCTTTTTTCATTTCACCGCCGTACCAGGTACCACCAATCAACTGAATACGTTCGGTCAGGTTAAAGGCAACAAAGTTCTCTGAATTTAACCCCTGCGCTTTCCAGTTAGGGTTAATGCACTTGGCACCGTTCATCACGATAAAGTCAGGCTTAAAATTTTGTAGCTCTTCATCGGATGGGCGGATAAACATATTTTTAACAAAGTGGGCTTGCCATGCCACTTCGGTAATAAAGCGTACGCTGAGGCGAGTGTCCGGGTTGGCACCGCAATAGGCATCCACAATAAATAGGCGTTTTCCCGACAGTTGGCTACCTACTAATTTTTTCAGATCGGCCCAAACGGCCTGAGTGATAGGCTTATTGTCGTTTTTACCTTTGCCTTGATCGGCCCACCAAACGGTATCGCGGCTGGTGTCATCACGAACAATATACTTATCTTTTGGTGAGCGGCCTGTAAAAATACCAGTATCGACGGCAATGGCACCTAAATCAGTTACGGTACCCTTTTCGTATCCTTGTAGATCGGAACGTGTTTCTTCTTTGTACAGGTAATCATAGCTCGGGTTGTACACGATCTCAGTGACGTCTTGAATACCGTAGGCAGACAGGTCTTGGGGTGTGATACGGTTTGTGCTCATAATTTTTCCTTAAAAAGATGGATACTGCTAGATATTGTAAAGGCTTCCCCAACGGTGACTGAGATGACTATCAAGGATCGGTATATTGTTCTAAATTTTGCCGCAAGATGCGATCAAGGTCGCTGTGATTTGAGAAGTGAAACGATTAAAGAAGGGTAAATAGCAGGAAATAGAGACTGAAATCCCGAGAATGTGCAACATTCTCGGGAGGTATATTCATTAATGGTGGTTATTGCTTTCCATATTGGTGCCACCATTTAAGCGTAAGGATTCAATATCCATTTTTTCAAAAATGTAATGACTACCACAATAATCACAATGCATATCGATATGGCCTTCTTCCGTCAGCAGTGCATCAATTTCTTCCGGAGAAATGGTAATCAGAGCCTGCGCACAGCGCTCTCTAGAGCAAGTGCAGTGGAAGCTGACTTTCTGGCCTTCAAATAGCGTGACATCTTCTTCGTGATACAAGCGGTAAAGAATGTCTTCAACGTTAAGGCTAAATAATTCTTCGGCCTTAATGGTTTCCGTTAACATCGCCAGGTGCTCATATTCACTATCGTTGCCTTTATGGGCTGGCAGAACTTGTAACAGAATTCCCGCCGCGGCTGCTTTTCCCTGATGAGCGCCGGTTTTGATAAACAGACGAGTTGGTAACTGTTCAGACTGGCGGAAATAGGCTTCAATGCATTCGGATACCGTTTCACCTTCCAAACCAACCACTCCCTGATAACGCTCACCTTCTTTAGGCATAATGGTGATCACCAGATAGCCGTTGCCGAGCATTTGTTTTAGGGTCGCGTTATCATCAACTTCTGCTTGCAGGCGCGCTACACCACGCATCTGTTGCTGGTTATTGCCATTAATCACTGCTAGTTTTACCGGGCCATCGCCCTGCAGTTGAACGGTAATATCGCCATCAAATTTTAGCGTTGCGGTTAATAAACTGGTGGCAACCAGCATTTCTCCCAATAGGCGCTGAACGGCGACGGGATAGTCGTGATTTTCCAGAATATGACCGTAAGTCTCATTGAGGGTCACTAACTCACCACGCACATCATGCTTTTCAAATAGATAGCGGTATAACAGATCTGAATTTGACATTGATTTTCTCTCGTTAGAACGATGACTTGTAGGCTGGAATACCATAATTCTGGCTGTTATTCATCGTTGCTATATTTAAATTTTATCAGGTTACGGCGTTCTTTCTTATCCGGACGACGATCCGGATGCGGCATTGTTAATGCATTCAGCTTACGGGCCTGTGCGACGCTTTCCCGCTTGATGACGCTTTCTGTGGTTTCCAGATAAAGCTGTTGGGCTTCGTTGGCGCCTCGGCGCTGAATGCTTAAGGCTTCGACAGTAATCGTCTTTTCATCATTTCCCTGGCGTAAACGGATCTCCGCACCGATTTCAACTAGTTTACTGGGCTTGGCTCGCTGGCCGTTATAATGAACTTTACCACCGTCAACCATTTCGCGGGCTAGGGCTCTGGTTTTATAAAAACGAGCGGCCCAGAGCCATTTATCCAGCCTGATTCCCTGATCTTCGGGTTGCTTTGCCATCACAGATTCTCCTGAGTGGCTCCGGTGATGATTGCAGTATCCGATCGACAATACCGTAATAATTCGGGAGCATGAAACGGGGATGAAAATTTACCGATACTTAAACATATGGGCGAAACCCAGTAAATCAAGGTGTCTCGCCTAATCGATAGCATCTGTTAATGTTAGGGCTAACTCTGCTGTACTTTGAGCCTTAGGCTTTTGGCAAAGCACCGGTCATAGTAGTCCTGTATTTTGGAAATGCGATGGGCGTTTTTACGCATTCTGATAATCAGCAATAGCAGGTTATACAGCAGGCTGGCCAGCATAATAACGAATAGCAGACTGGCACCCAGATAACGCCAGAAAGAGATAATGTTGGACTCGCTATGCAGAGAAATTTTAGTGGTTCCATTCTCTATGGGCGTCACTTCAAGCACAATGCCGCTGGTGCTGAATTGAGTATCCAGTAGCTTATTTGACAGGCGTTGAAGCTCAAACCACTGCTTAATTGCGGTATTATCATAGAGCGTATCCAGTGGGATCGTAGGATGAGTGAGTTCCTGAATTTCACTGTTGTCGACCATCTGTTTTTCATCGTCATCATTGCGGATATAGAATCCACCCTTAGGCTTAATGTATAAAGCCTGTGCAGCCTGATGCGTTTGACTGTAGAAGAATGATGAGACAATTGAGTTAACCTGAGAACGTAATGTATCAGCAGCCACCGGACGTAGAAAAACATCGGTATCTTTCGTGGCATGAACCTGTGATTTCGCCACCAGATCATCCCAGTCTTTCTCATTACTGAGAATCATCAGGGAGTTTTTTAACCGTCGACAATCCCCCGGGTCCTTACATAGATTCTCTGTTTTCAATACGATATCTGAAAAGTCAGGAACCAGTGTCATACCCGCCCGTTCAGCCGTTCTGGCCAACTCTGGATTATTTTTGACCGCCTGATTGTTCATCGGATTGAGCTGATAGTTCATGGTATTCAGCAACGCTATCCCATTATCAATCACTTCTGAAGGCGGTAGAGAGGGCAAGTTGGTCACACCCCAATACATTTCAGTACAGTCGAATGGCATAAATGGGTAGTCAATATCACTGCGGTATATGGTTGGGATACTACACATGCCCATACCCCGTACCGTTAAGTGATCGCCCACTTTAATTTTGGCGCGCTTTAGCTGCTCTGGCGAAGTCACATTGATATTGGATGAACCGTGTAGCCAAGCTTTAGTTAGCTCAAGGGGTAGTTTAAGCGGAATGAATGAGATAATTAGCGTAACAACCAATAGGGAAGAGAGCGCCAGTACCAGATTCTTACCCCAGTGATGTAGTGGAAAGTTAACGGACTCATTATGCAGGGAGAGGAATTTGCCCTGTTTCACCACATAGCGATTTAAGTAGATATCGATATTGGTTTTATGATCAAGATCGTAGCCAACATAAGGTTGCCAGTGAGGAGGATAGATAAGGTCGATAGTTCCAACTGAGATATTGGTCAATTGCCCATTATCAGATTCGCCAAATAACCCCCAGCGTTTAGGCACACCGCGTAAACAATGAATATTGTACTGAGTTTTCTTGGGGTCGGGTCTGAGCATACGCCAGATACCAAAACCTAGCAGCAATCCCCCCAAAATAACGAACCAAGGCAGGAGTTCCGCGGAGCTCACTAAACTGAAGAAAAAGATGGCATAAGATGCCGATATAATAAGTGACTCATATAATTTTTTCTTCGGCTTTAAATTGTACTCTGCCGTTGTTTCTTTTCTTAGACGTATGAGCTCAACATTGTCGTCGTTTTCTTGAGACTCTGTTTGAGCCGGCTGACTATCGACGAATTGATGTGGACGTTTAGACAAGACAAATTCGGTAAGTTTATGGCCGTTTAACTCAACAACTAATGGTATGGTCTGAGTTTTGACCACATCGACCTGATTGATATCGCTCAGGTATTCAATCCATTCTGCTTCGAGGTAAACCTCTATTCCGTCAATATAGTAACGCTGAACGTTAGTATTATCAGGAGAATTCAAAGTAATAATGGCTGACTGGAATGAATAAACGTTATCACTATAAGGAGTGAGGGATGATTTAATCGAGGTGTTGGATGATTGATCAACTTCTTTATGCTGTTTTTCCAGCAGTTCTAAATATTCGTTAATCGCTAGCGTTTCTTCAGTCGATAATTTGCGGGTGCTGTTATGAACAAAAGGCAGGTGATTTTCCAAAGAAGCGTTGTTTTTTTTGCGATGACGGATTATCCATAGAGCCAATCCCACGCCAGCTAGCGCGATAAAAATGATAAGTAGTAATATGGTTAATACACTTACATCATCATTACTTAACATGTAATACTCTCATCGATGAGCCAGATTTCTCTATAATTCATTGATATTAAATAATTTTAATTGATCGTCAGTTAGGGGGTGTTTTATCTGGTGATTCCAATATAGCCTGCTCTATCATATATTTTGTGGCAGTCAGTATCAAAATTCAGATGTAAATATTTGCTTATAGTAAAGTAATAAGGGTTAGAATACTAAATTAGTAAGATGAATTTTGCATTATTTCACTGTTATTTCATCACCAGTCTTCAACATATTGGTTAAATATCGGCATCCAGAGACCGGCAACATTACCGGGATTATCCATCTGAGGTCTCATTAATGAGTAAAGCGCAGCAAAAACCTAAAATATTAAACGTTAAGACGGTCGCAAGTTCGCGGATGTTTCGTATTCAGTCGGTTGATTTAACCTTTAGTAACGGTGAGAGTAGGGTTTATGAACGTTTGCTGCCAGAAGGGCGTCAGGCGGTGATGATTGTGCCAGTGATCAATGATGATATTTTATTGATTCGCGAATATGCGGTGGCCATTGAGGATTATGAGCTCGGTTTTCCCAAAGGCTTGGTCGAGCAGGATGAAGATATTCTGGTGGCGGCAAATCGTGAATTAATGGAAGAGATTGGTTACGGAGCCAGAAAACTCACGGTATTGTCTCAGTTAACTCTGGCACCAAGTTACTTTGCCAGCACCATGACCATTGTGTTGGCCGAAGACCTGTATATTAATAAATTGGAAGGGGATGAGCCTGAACCTTTAACGCTAGTCGCCTGGCCTCAGGAGAAAATGATGGAGCTACTGGCGGACCCTGATTTTAATGAGGCGCGTAACGTTAGTGCGTTATTTCTTACCAGAGAACACCTGAATCAGAGAGCAGGCTCAGAACTGTAGGTGATTGCTAAGTATAGAATAATCAAAAGGCCGTTCAGTTGAACGGCCTTTTGACGAGTGACTAAAATAGCTCTTGGGTATTACCACCGCTGTCTGTCACGGTTGTTCCTACTTCAGAATAGCCGCGGGAAGTGGGTTCAGTACCTTTAATAAAGTATTCTGAACGACTTCTGCCGCCGCTAGGTAACTGGCCGGTCGACATATCAATGGTGACGCTGATAATGCCTTTAGGCTGAGGCGTTTTCTGTACAGGGATACCTTCGAGAGCCGCTTTCATATAGTCAATCCATGCTGGTTGAGCACTTTGCGCCCCGGCTTCACCACGGCCTAAACCACGACGATGGTCATCGAAACCAATCCAGACTGACGTCACGGTTGCAGGACCGAAACCAGAGAACCAGGCATCTTTTGAGCCGTTGGTTGTGCCGGTTTTACCGCCAATATCATTACGCTTCAGGTCACGAGCTGCTCGCCAGCCGGTACCATTCCAGCCACCGCCCGGTTCACCAGCAATATTACTTTTCAGTGCATCCTGCATCAGGAATGCTAGCTCGGAACTAATCACGTGTGGTGCGTAAGGAGACTCATCCGGGGTTTTGGTTGAGTCAACTTTTTCCAGATTAGGGACTGGCGTGATGTTATTCAGGGCATTTTCTGTTAATGGATCCACTTCATCATTGCCGTCTTCAGGAGCTTCAGTATGAGTTTCTGTGGTCGCGGCGGCCGTTGTAGAGGCCTCTTTTTGCCCACTGAGATCAATGGTATTGCTGATAAATGCCTGAGATTTCTCGGTAACGCCATAAACCACCGGCAGATCGCACTCAAAACCACAGGCTACTTTAGGCTTGGCTTCGAATATCACTTTTCCATCATCGGTTTCTATCTTTTTAATAAAGTAAGGATCGATAAGGTAGCCGCCATTAGCAAATACCGCATAGCCACGAGCAATCTGCATTGGTGTAAAGGATGCCGCACCCAATGCCAGTGATTCAGTCCGTGAGATGTTTTGAGCCGGGAAGCCGAAACGTTGCAGATAGTCAGCGGCATAATCCACGCCCATAGCGCGCATAGCACGGACAATCATCACGTTTTTCGATAGGCCTAAACCGACGCGCAGACGTAATGGGCCGTCATAACGTGGCGGAGAGTTTTTGGGTGACCAAATCTTGCCGCCACCAACGCTCATACTAATTGGTAAGTCGGTTAACAGGGTAGAAAGCGTCATACCGCGGTCGAGCGCAGCGGCATAAACGAAGGGTTTAATATTGGAACCCGCCTGACGAACTGATTGGGTGGCTCGGTTAAATTTGCTCTGATTAAAATCAAAACCACCGACCAGCGCTTTCACCGCTCCGTCATGAGGATCCAGTGAAATCAATGCGGAGTTGACGCTCGGTACCTGTGACAGCACCCAGTTTTCACCACTTTTACGTAACCAGATTTGTTGGCCGCTTAAAACCACATCAGTGACTTTTCTTGGGCTAGCGCCCATCGCGCGATCGTTGATGAATGGTCGAGCCCAGCGCATGGCAGAGAAAGGTAACGTTACTACCTCTCCGTTAGCTAACATCACTGTCGCCTGTTGAGCCTCTGTCTGCGTTACAACGGCGGGAACCAAAGGCCCATAAGGGATAATGGTTTTCAGCGAGGTAATAATTTGCTTTTTATCCCATGCCGGCTCGCCATTTTTCCATAGCACGCTGGCCGGACCGCGATAGCCATGACGGACATCATACTGAATGATGTTATTACGCACCGCATCACTTGCCGCGGTCTGTAATGTTTTGGTCACGGTAGTATAAACTTTATAGCCGTCGGTGTAGGCATTTTCATCGAACAGTTCCATCATCTCCTGGCGTACCATCTCTGCCAGATAAGGCGCCGAGAAGTCCATTTCAGGTTCATGATAGTTAGCGACCAGAGGCGCTTGCTTGGCTTCCATATACTCTTGTTGAGTAATGTATTTCTCTTCCAACATGCGGAACAGAACGGTATTGCGGCGGGTAAGGGCGCGATCCGGATAGTTGATCGGGTTATAGCTTGATGGCGCCTTTGGTAGTCCGGCAATCACTGCCATTTCACTTAATGTCAGTTGGCTGACGTCTTTGCCAAAGTAAACATGCGCCGCAGCACCGACACCATAGGCTCGTGAACCTAAATAAATTTTATTCAGATAAAGTTCAAGAATTTCATCTTTGGTTAATGAGCGCTCAATACGTATGGCCAGAAAAGCTTCTTTGGCTTTACGGATCACCGTTTTTTCCGGGCTCAGGAAGAAGTTTCTCGCTAGCTGCTGGGTGATGGTACTCGCCCCTTGTTGTGCAGAACCTGCGCCAACGGCAACCACCACAGCACGGGCAATACCGATAGGATCGAGACCATGATGCTCATAGAAACGGCTGTCTTCCGTGGCCAAAAACGCATGAATAAATTGAGGCGGTATTTGGTCTAGCGTCAGTGGGATACGGCGTTTTTCACCGAACTGAGCAATCAAGTCGCCCTCAGCGCTGAATACCTGCATTGGCGTTTGTAGGCGAACCTCTTTTAGCGTTGAGACATCCGGCAATTCGGGCTCAAGATATTTATAGAGGCCAAAAACCGCGCCAATTCCCAAAAAAAAGCAACAGATTGCAATGATGAAAAAATACTTTACGAACTTCACCTGATAATTCCCATGACACGGACATTGAGTGGTTTATAAACAATCGGCGGATAGTATAAAGCCAACATAGCTTAATGGATACGTTCTTTTATAGAAGGAACGCATAAAAGGGGGTTTTGCAAGATATGCAAGTCTGGCAGGTGGGGTTAGATATTCAGGAAAATGGTTTTTATTCGCTGGCGGTACAGCGGCAGCGCTATGGTTGGCAACTACGTCACTGGGGTTATCAGCCGATAGCCACTGTCCAGAATCAAGGGGCGTCGTCGGTAATACCGCAGCAGGTTATCTCTGCGTTAAAACAATGGCGGCAAAAATTACCCAAGCGAGTTTCCGTGCGGATGGCTCTGCCAGCAGGCTCAATCTTACAGCAATCCATTCCTATGCCAGCACCGCCCCTGTCTCTTCAGGAGCAGTCGTGGCTGGTAGACGCCTCACTGAATAAGCTCTTTCCTTTAGCGGCTAAAGAACTGGCGATTGATTATCGCGTGTTGGATTACCCAGAGAGTGCTGGCCGTGTGAATCAATCAATTGTGGTTAGCGCAGCGCGGCGTTCTGAGGTTGACGGATGGTTGCAGGCGTTAGCGGAGGCAGATATTTTTCCGGAGATTATTGATACAGCTCCCTGTGTATTGCGTTCGATGGCCCAGCTTGCTGGCGTCGCGGATAATAGCCTGTTATTTCATCAGCTCCCCCGACAGTTTTTGCTGGTTTCTCCATTGGAGCATGCCTTTCTATATCGGTTAATGCCGAATGAATTGATGACGTGTGCTGAGCGTATCGAAAGTGCCCGACAGCTCTATTTGCTGGCTGGTGGAGAAAGGGTACAGCAGGTTTGTTACAGCGGGGTGGATGATGGCGAGGGACTACCGCCGAGTGTTGATTATTGGTCACCTTTGGTCGCTATCCGACAGATGTCACCGCCTTTACCCGACACTCCACATCAGTGGGTTCTGGCCTGTGGCCTCGCTTTACGGCAGGAGGATCTCTGATGCTTCAGGTTAATTTTCTCCCATGGCGAGAACGGCGGCAAAAGAGGGCGCTACAGCATTTTGTATGGCTAGTCATACTCTATTTAGTCCTCATTTTGTTGGGATTATGGGGGACATATTTTAGCCTTGCCCGTCAAAACCAACGATTATCTGAACAGTTAGTGACCATCCGTGACGCGAATGACGCCATACAGCAGGAGATAAGGCATATTCAGCAGCTTCAAGCTCAGGTTGCCATCCGGGATCAATCTCAACGTGATATTGCTCGAATTCGGCAATCGGGAAAGAATATTCAAGCGCTGTTTCCCAATCTTGAGCGCTCATTATCACCATCTCTATGGCTGAAACTTATCACTATTCAGCAGGGCAGATTAGTGATTGAGGGGCAGGGGCGAGGATATCAAACCATCGTGGATTTTTATCAAAAGATGGCGATCTCGCCTTTAATCTCTGAGCTTCTCTTGGCTAATGTTTCTGCGATAGGAGTGGAATTGTACGCTTTTAGGCTGAGCGCAGACTGGGTTGAAGCCAAATGATGGTGAACGATCTGGATATCGACTGGCGCAGGATTGTTACCGCTCCTCGATGGTTACGCCATGCTCTTGCTATGTTAATTAGTGCGATACCTGCCGTGGTGTGTGGGTATTGGGTGATGCTACCAGCAGTCGACACCGGTGAACTATTACATCAGAAATTGGCGGTGGAAAAACAATTTTATCAAACTTATCAACAGCAAAGGATGGCATTACCTGAGTCAGAACGGGTGAGTAATCAGTTACGGCAACTGGAGGCCGAATTACATCAGTACCACAATTTCAATGCGGTTACCGCTGAATTTGTCCGCTATGTTACCGATTTTATTTATCTTTCTGGTTGCCAATTGCTGGATATCAAAAGGCTGCTTGCGGTAAAGGAAGAGGGATTTACCGTTTTTCGTTGGCAGCTGAAAATTCAGGCTGGCTATTTTCAATTTATAGATTTTATTCACTTGGTTAATGACAGCGTCCAAATCATCACTATTAATGAGCTGACGATGGAGGGAAGCTCATTATTGACGCTTAATATGACCGTTAGCCTGTATCAATTAAATCGGGAACCATCATGAAGATTGGCTCCGTTATGATGGCTTTGTTGTGCGTAGTCGCATTGATCAGTATTGAGGATAGTCTCGCGGATGATGATTTATCCCGACGAGATCCGTTTCTTTCCCCTGAATCAACAGGATGCCTGAAGGCAATCGACGATGAGGGAAGTATCGTCTTGGGTTGGCAACTACGTGGCGTTATTGGCAGGGCATTGGAGATGAGAGGCTGGATTCAAACGCCAGCCGGAAGCTGGATCAAGGCCATACCCCAGATGGCGCTACCGTTAACTTATTGGCAGTTGGAAAATATTCAGCAGGGGACGGCAACGTTTTCAGTGAATGATTCGGTGGTGGATGCGTGCCGTAATCAGGATGTCATTGAACTTAAGTTGAGGAACAAATAATGGCTTGGCTGCCCTATTTTCGTACTGCCTGTTTGTGTCTCAGCTTACTCTTTATGCCAGTTTTGGCGGTGAGTGCTAAGCCGAATAGCGTTGAGAGTCGGGTTTCACTGGAGTTTCAGGATGCGCCATTGGCTGTGATATTGCAGGCTTTGGCTGACTATCAACAATTAAATCTGGTGGTGATGGACAGCGTACAGGGAAAATTGACGATTCGTCTTGATGATATTCCATGGCAGCAAGCCCTATCAGTGGTTTTAAAAGCGGGCAATCTTGAAATGGAGCGAGAAGGCAGTGTGATGATTGTACTGTCCCGGCAAGAGAGTGAGGTGCGCAGAGAGCAGAATAAACAACAGCAGCAGCAACAGGTCGCTGAAGTTCCATTAACAACATTTCATTATCAGGTTAATTATGCGGATGTGACCGAGCTGGTGAAAATATTAAATGGTCAGCAGGGTAATCTGCTGTCTGAACGCGGGAGCGTCATTGCTGATATTCGTTCAAATTCAGTGATTATCCGCGATCTTGCCGTTGTTATTCCGGCGATTAAATCATTTATTCAGCAAATTGATCGTCTACAACCGCAAGTGCAGTTAACCGCACATATTGTGACCATTGGCGATGAAAGTCTGGAGGAGTTAGGGGTCAGATGGGGCTTAGGGGGCGGGACAGAATCAAGTGGCGGAGGCGTTAACGGCCAACTTAATATTCATTTACCGTTAACTAACCCGGCAGGAATGGTGGGGTTTCAAGTGGCTCGCCTGAATGGCCGTTTGTTAGGACTCGAATTGTCGGCGCTGGAGGCTGAGAATAGCGTAGAGATTATTGCCAGCCCCAGACTGATGACGGCGAATAAGCAAACCGCAAGTATCCGGCAAGGGACTGAGATACCTTATGAGGTCTCCAGCGGTTCCAGCGGAGCAACGTCCATTGAGTTTAAACAGGCCGTTTTAGGACTGGAGGTGACGCCGCGTATTTTTCCCGGTGGTCAGTTAGAGCTGACTCTAAATATCAGCCAAAATATGCCGGGAAAAAGTCTGAAAAAAGGAGATGGTGGCGAGATTCTGACGATTGATACTCAGGAAATTAAAACGCAGGTTTTTGTGTCAGATGGCGAAACTATCGTGTTAGGCGGTATTTTCCAGCAAACCCGGCTTTCTGGAAAAGAGCAGGTTCCGGTACTGGGGCGCATTCCGCTGCTTGGCGGGCTGTTTCAACGGGATTCCCAGAAGCAGAGTAAACGAGAACTGGTTATTTTTATTACGCCAACTATCGTCATATCTCCAGAAAGAATCTCAGCAAATAAAATAGAAAATGGTTAATATCAGAGCGGAACACGATGATTGATAACATAGTTAGTTAAAATTACGCTAATTATTGGGTTATTTGTCGGTAAAACTCGATTGAAATTTGACGAGTAGACTGATTTAGCATACAAGTGTCTATCTGAAACAAGCTAAGTTATGAGGTGCAAGATCAGATTTGAGCGGTGAGAAGAAGTTTTAACCGTCGAAAGCTGATGTACTAAAATTTATTAGGTTGCCAAACTACCTATAGTGTTGAGATAATTTCCAGTCTGATCTCACACATCATGCTTATGAGGTTTCAGGTGAACTCCCGTTGATGTATTGAAAATGAAAACTTACGCAGCGGGTTGTCATTAACGAATTATCTTAGTAATACCAAAAAACATGGCAGATAAACGCAATATCTTTCTGATAGGGCCTATGGGTGCAGGCAAAAGCACAATAGGACGTCAGTTGGCTCAACAGCTTAATATGGAGTTTGTAGACTCCGATCACGAGATTGAACGCCGTACTGGAGCTGATATAGCCTGGGTATTCGACGTAGAAGGCGAAGAAGGTTTTCGCGATCGTGAAGAAAAAGTCATTAATGAACTGACGGAAAAGCAAGGCATTGTCCTGGCAACCGGCGGTGGCTCTGTAAAATCCAAGGAAACCCGCAATCGTTTATCCGCTCGCGGCGTTGTTGTGTACTTAGAAACAACGATTGAAAAGCAATTAGCACGTACGCAGCGCGATAAGAAACGTCCATTATTGCAGGTTGATACCCCGCGTGATGTTCTGGAATCCTTGGCTCAGGAACGTAATCCTCTGTATGAAGAGATCGCGGACGTCACGATCCAGACGGACGATCAAAGTGCTAAAGTTGTTGCAAATCAAATCATTCAGCTGATCGAAGACCGTTAATTTTAAACGCGCTCATTCCGCTTTGAGTCCAATAACAAAATTAAAAAAGGCATGTTAATGGAGAGGGTAACAGTTATTTTAGGAGAGCGTAGCTATCCTATTACTATTGAGGCCGGTTTATTTAATGACCCGGCTTCTTTTCTTCCTCTTCAGTCTGGAGACAAAGCGCTTATTGTTACTAATAGCACTATTGCGCCTCTCTATTTGGATACGGTCGTTAAAAGTCTGGAAAAGCTTGGCGTCAATGTTGATTCTGTTGCTTTGCCCGATGGAGAGCAATATAAAACGCTATCGGTAATGGATACCGTTTTTAGCCGTTTATTGGAAAATAACCATGGGCGAGATACCACCTTAATTGCTCTTGGCGGTGGTGTTATTGGTGACTTGACCGGTTTTTCTGCGGCAAGCTATCAACGTGGCGTTCGTTTTATCCAAGTTCCAACCACACTTCTATCTCAGGTCGATTCTTCCGTTGGTGGTAAAACTGCGGTTAACCACCCTCTCGGTAAGAATATGATTGGCGCGTTTTATCAGCCAGCATCGGTTGTTATCGATCTTAATTGCCTGAAGACGTTACCGAAACGGGAGCTGTCTTCAGGACTGGCTGAAGTGATCAAGTATGGCATTATTCTTGATGCTGACTTGTTTGACTGGCTGGAAGACAATATTGATGCGTTGATGTCGCTGGATGAGAAGGCTATGGGCTATTGTATTCGCCGCTGTTGCGAAATTAAAGCCAGCGTCGTCGCTGCTGATGAACATGAAAATGGCGTTCGCGCTTTGCTGAATCTGGGGCATACCTTCGGTCATGCGATTGAGGCTGAAATGGGTTACGGTAACTGGCTGCACGGTGAAGCCGTCGCTGCCGGCATGGTCATGGCAGCTGAGACCGCTCGTTTACTCGGCTCATTTGAGCAGACAGACGTTGAGCGGATTAAGCGTCTATTGGTCAGGGCAAACCTTCCGGTTCATGGGCCGGAGAGTATGAAGCCTGAAGCATATATCCCCCATATGCTGCGAGATAAAAAGACATTGGCAGGTAAATTACGTTTAGTCCTACCTACTGCAATCGGTCAATCCGAGGTGAAAGGTGGTGTGGCACATGACGTTGTATTGTCAGCGATAGGATGTTGCTTAATATAATCTTTGCGTCTACGGTATCTATATAAGCGTAAGCGTTGTGTTTACTGTATTTCATTGAGTCAAAGGGGTGGGAAAGTGCGAGAAGAAGATCAAGAAAACTTCGAATCTGACGAAATCAGACCTGATATTAGCGATCGAGCGCCCCGCCGTGAGCGCAGTAAACCCCAGCAGAGCCCTATGGTTTCACGCCAGCATATCAAGATTGGTCTTGGTGTTTTGGTACTGTTGCTGTTGATTTTTCTGATCAGCTCGGCTTTGAAGTCACCTGCACCGCAGGATACCGGTCCTCGGGAAGTGAATTTAGGCAATACCTCTGATAATACGTCTCAACCAGCTACACAGACTTCGGGGCAGCAAACTGAGGGCGTAGTAGCGCCGGGTACTGCTCCAACTCAACCGGTTTCTCCTCCACCGGTATCAGGTACCCCAACTCAATCACAACCGTTACCAGAAACGCCAAATCAGCAACGAGTTGAGATCCCCGGTGAGATCACCGATGCGCTTTCTGCGCAACAAGAACAGCTTAACCGCTTGAAAGAGACAGAAATGCCGGGTTCTGCCCCTGCATCGACAACGACTTCAAAGCCAGACAATGAACCAGTGAAGGCACCGGCTCAGGCGACTCAGCCAGCTTCGACGGCTTCACCTAATGCTTCAAATCAGGTCAATCAAGCACCTCATAAAACCTCAACATCATCGGCGACCAGTACACCTAAAGCTAATGAAAGCTCCACGGTTTCAACCGCTAAGGGGTCTACAACGCCGGGTACTACTGCTGCGTTGTCAGCGATACCAGGAAGTCGTGTGACGTTGCAGGTTAGTAGCGCCTCTCGTTCCGATACTTTATTGGCATTTGCCAAGAAAAATGGCATGAAGGACTACTGGGTGTATTCAACTCGTCGCAATGATAAACCTTGGTTTGTTTTAGTAACCGGTAGCTATGCGTCGGCCGCGGAAGCTCGGGCAGCATTATCCGGCATGTCAAATGAAGTACAGGCTAATAAACCATGGGTAAGATCTATGCAACAAGTGCATCAGGATCTGAAACAAAAATAACTAGAGATGTGCAAATGTGCTGCTTGAAACAGAGTGCAAAACGCCGTTGTGAATTGTATAAGTAGTTAACTTGCAGCATGAAAAAAAAACGTTCTTTTCTAAAGTGGGCAGGGGGAAAATATCCCCTTGTTAATGAAATTCGTGAACATTTACCTAAGGGTGAACGTTTAATTGAGCCGTTCGTTGGAGCAGGATCAGTATTTCTCAATACGGATTATGAGGAGTACATCTTAGCTGACATTAATAGCGATCTGATTAACTTGTATGACATTGTAAAGCAATGTCCCGATAGGGTAGTACAAGATGCTCGCGAGCTGTTTAGCGAGGAGTATAATCAGGAGCCGGTTTATTACCAACTGCGTACTGAATTTAACCAAAGTCGCGATCGCTATCGCCGGGCTTTGCTGTTTCTTTATCTGAATCGCCACTGCTATAACGGGTTATGCCGTTATAATCTGAGCGGTGAATTTAATGTGCCTTTTGGCCGCTATAAAAAACCGTATTTCCCAGAAGCCGAACTGTATTGTTTTGCCGAAAAAGCGCAAAGAGCGACATTTTTTTGTGAAAATTATGAGCAGACGATGATGAAGGCCACGCAGGGAGCAGTGGTCTATTGCGATCCTCCTTATGCGCCTCTGTCAGCGACGGCTAATTTTACCGCTTACCATACCAATAACTTTAATGTTGATGATCAACGACGGTTAGCCCTATTGGCGCAGGATATTGTTGAAAGCGCGGGTGTTCCGGTACTGATTTCTAACCACGATACCGAATTGACGCGCGAATGGTATAGTTCAGCTGAATTAGTGGTTGTTAGAGGCCGTAGAACTATCAGCCGTAATGTGATGGGCAGAACGAAAGTGGATGAATTGCTGGCGCTTTATCGTCCACGCTAAGTCGTTGTTCTGTGATAACGTTTTCTATAATTAAGTGGATATGTAGATGAAAAATTTTCTGATTGCACCTTCAATTCTTTCCGCTGATTTTGCGCGGTTGGGTGATGATACCGCCAGAGTTTTATCTGCTGGTGCTGACGTTGTGCACTTTGATGTTATGGATAATCATTATGTTCCTAACCTCACCATTGGGCCGATGGTTTGCCAGTCATTACGTGATTATGGCATTACGGCACCGATCGATGTGCACCTGATGGTGAAGCCGGTTGATCGCATCGTTCCCGACTTTGCTAAGGCGGGAGCGACGTATATCTCTTTTCATCCTGAAGCATCGGAACACGTCGATCGTACTATTCAGTTAATTAAAGAGAATGGATGTAAGGCTGGTCTGGTATTTAATCCGGCAACGCCTCTGAGCTATCTTGACTATGTGATGGACAAGCTGGATGTGATTTTATTGATGTCGGTTAACCCGGGGTTTGGCGGTCAGTCATTTATACCGGCTACGCTGGATAAGCTACGTCAGGTTCGGCGGCTAATTGATGATAGTGGTTTTGATATTCGCCTGGAAGTTGATGGGGGCGTGAAAACCAGCAATATTGCCGAGATTGCAGCAGCTGGCGCCGATATGTTTGTTGCAGGTTCCGCTATTTTTAGCCAGCCTGATTATAAAGCCGTGATAGACCAAATGCGCAGCGAATTGGCGAAGGTAAAAGCATGAGTTTATTTTCTGGCATCAAGGGGATGGGGTTCGACCTTGATGGAACATTAGTCAATAGTTTGCCTGGCTTGGCTCAGGCTGTCGATGCCACCTTAGAATCATTAGGTTTACCGACTGCCGGTGACGAGCGCGTTTCCCATTGGATTGGTAACGGTGCCAGCGTTTTGATTACGCGTGCATTGACTTGGGCCGGTGGTGATACCTCAGCAGAATATGTAGAGCGCGCCCGAATTTTATTCGATCACCACTATGGTGAGTCGGTAGAGCAGGGAACCCAGCTCTATCCACATGTTGAGTCAACGCTGAAATTTTTAGCGGATGATGGAATAAAGATGGCGTTGGTCACCAATAAACCGACACAATTTGTCCGTCCATTATTGAATTCATTGGGCATTTTAGACTATTTTAGCGTAATTATCGGTGGTGATGATGTCGTTGAAAAGAAACCTCACCCTGCTCCAATCTATCTGATGTTAGGTCAGCTGGGCTTAAGAGCGGATGAGCTGGTTTTTGTCGGTGACTCTCGTAATGATATTCAGGCCGGTCAGGCTGCCGGGTGTCCGACGATAGGGCTTTCCTACGGCTATAACTATGGCGAATCCATTACATTGAGTCATCCTGACCGTGTTTTAGCGACGTTTGCCGAACTTTTGCCCGTTATCGGGCAGCTTACTTCAAAGATGAATTAGGAAAAAATCATGAGTAAACCCATTGTATTTAGTGGCGCACAGCCATCTGGTGAATTGACCATTGGTAACTATCTGGGAGCGCTGCGTCAATGGGTTCAGATGCAAGATGAGTATGACTGCATTTACTGCATTGTTGATCTGCATGCCATTACCGTGCGTCAAGACCCGGAGAAATTGCGTAAAGCAACGCTTGATACGCTGGCGCTGTATTTGGCCTGCGGTATCGATCCGCAGAAAAGCACGATCTTTATCCAGTCTCACGTTCCTGAACATGTACAACTGGGCTGGGTGCTGAATTGCTATACCTATTTTGGCGAATTGAGTCGCATGACTCAGTTTAAGGATAAGTCCAGCCGCTATGCCGAGAATATTAATTCAGGTCTGTTTGGTTATCCGGTACTGATGGCGGCAGATATTTTGCTGTATCAGACTAATCAAGTTCCGGTTGGTGAAGACCAGAAACAACATCTTGAACTCAGTCGCGATGTGGCTCAGCGCTTTAACGCCTTATATGGTGACATATTTAAAGTTCCTCAGCCGTTTATTCCTAAGTCTGGTGCCAGAGTGATGTCACTGCTTGAGCCAACGAAGAAAATGTCCAAGTCAGATGACAACCGCAATAACGTTATTGGCTTGTTGGAAGATCCGAAATCAGTAGTGAAAAAGCTCAAGCGTGCAGTAACGGATTCTGATGAGCCGCCTGTTGTACGTTACGACCTTGCAAATAAGGCGGGTGTATCTAACCTGTTGGATATTCTGTCTGGCGTAACCGGTAAGTCTATTGCCACGCTGGAGCAGGAGTTTGAAGGTAAGATGTATGGTCATCTGAAGACCGAAGTCGCCGATGCTGTAGCGGGAATGTTGACGGAGCTTCAGGAACGTTATCATCGCTTCCGTAATGATGAAGCTTTCCTGCAGCAGGTGATGCGTGACGGTGCCGCTAAAGCCAGAACCCGTGCTAAAGAGACGCTGGATAAGGTTAATCAGGCCGTTGGGTTTGTTGCGTTACCTTGATTGACTGCTGTTCTTGCTGTCTTCATGGTGAACTGAACGCCCAAAATTGAATACATTATCGCCATTCCGGTAAATACCGGAATGGCGATTTTAACTTAATGACAATATTTGGCTTAACAACATTCACGGGCCAAAAGTTTTTTCGGTTCAGTTCAAAAAACGGGAACGCGTTGTTGAACTTAGCGGCTTTCTTATGGCATTGGTAGTATTAATAAATCTCAAGGATTGCTTGATATTTAATCTCTTTCCGCGGACGCCATAACCTGCTTACGTACACTCTCTATATCTACTTTTTCCAGATATTGCACAATGTTGTAATACGCCCATTGGTGGTAGCCAAACTCTGGTTTTTTGAGTTCTGCTATGGCGGCATCCCGCTCCCAACCCTGAAAGATTAATCGATACATGGCCACGATGACACCGGTTCTGTCACTGCCATGCCAGCAGTGCACCAACACTGGCTTGGGAGCATTTTTAATATCTCTTAGCGCGGTCACAATGTGTTGTTCGGTAAAGCGTCCTGCTTCCATCGGGACGTGATACAGCTTTAGGCTGGTTCCCATTGCTTCTTGGTTATCTGTATGAAAGTTGCGTAGGTTAAGTACTGACTTAAAACCACGTTGCTCAAGCTCTTTCATTTGGGCTTTATCCGGCTGTCCGGAGCGATACAGTTCGGTGTCGATCTGATAAAAATTGTCTAACGTGGTATGGGTTACTTTAGATGCCGGAATAGGGAGAGATTGTTCATTGGCGGAATTTGCCCAAGGTGAAAAAAGAATAAACAGCATCAGTAAAATATATCGCTGAAAGCACATAGCAAATAATCCATTTTTTGATAATAAATCACGTTATATTTCATCACTATGGCATGTTTTAGGAAAAAAGAATAGGCGAAACCGATTGCTTTGTTGTGGAATGCGTATAGAATGCGGCAGATTTTTTGGCCCGGATTTAAGGAGATATTGTGTCGCAAGATAACAATTATAGTCAGGGGCCCGTTCCCCTGGCTGCGCGAAAAGGCGTGATTTCATTGACATTTGTCATGTTGGGATTAACGTTTTTTTCAGCCAGTATGTGGACCGGAGGCACTCTCGGTACCGGTCTTTCCTATCACGATTTCTTTTTAGCAGTTCTCTTCGGTAATCTCCTTCTCGGTATCTATACAGCATTTCTTGGTTATATCGGTTCTAAAACCGGACTCTCTACCCACCTTCTGGCTCGTTATTCATTCGGTATTAAAGGCTCATGGCTGCCATCGTTTTTACTTGGGGGAACTCAGGTTGGATGGTTTGGCGTAGGCGTGGCGATGTTTGCTATTCCGGTGAGTAAAGCGACCGGTCTGGATACCAACATGCTGATTCTTATTTCCGGCCTGTTGATGACGGTTACCATTTTCTTCGGTATCTCCGCTCTGACTATCCTGTCGATTATTGCTGTACCAGCGATTGCAGTTCTGGGAAGTTACTCGGTCTGGTTGGCAGTAAACGACGTGGGTGGATTGGACCATCTGAAAGCGATTGTGCCTGAGCATCCTCTGGACTTCTCCACTGCGTTAGCATTGGTGGTCGGCTCCTTTATCAGCGCCGGTACATTGACCGCCGACTTCGTGCGCTTTGGGCGTAATCCCAAAGGTGCGGTATTGGTTGCGCTGATTGCTTTCTTCCTCGGTAATTCCCTGATGTTTATTTTCGGTGCGGCTGGTGCTGCAGCGGTAGGTCAGGCGGATATTTCTGACGTGATGATTGCTCAAGGATTGTTAATACCGGCGATTGTGGTGTTAGGTCTGAATATCTGGACCACCAATGATAATGCGCTGTATGCATCAGGATTAGGTTTTGCCAATATCACCGGGCTTTCCAGTCGTACACTATCGGTCATGAATGGAGTGATTGGTACGTTGACCGCCCTGTGGTTATATAACAACTTTGTTGGCTGGTTAACCTTCTTATCCGCGGCTATTCCGCCGATTGGTGGGGTGATTATTGCTGACTACCTGATGAATCATCGCCGCTATGCTGATTTCAGCCGTGCGCGGTTCTTAACCGTTAACTGGGTAGCGCTGCTGGCGGTGGCCATTGGTATTGCTGCGGGCAACTACTTACCGGGGATTGTGCCGGTGAATGCGGTACTGGGCGGGGTAGTGAGCTATCTACTGTTGAATCCGGTCTTTAATCGTAAATTTATGAATGTTCCAGAGGTTAGTCATGTCGAGTAATTCTGTCATTATCACTAATGCACGTTTGCAAAATCGTGAAGGCTTATGGCAACTGCGTATTGAAAATGGCGTTTTTCAAAGCATTGAGTCACAGCATTCAGCGGTGCCCGCGGAAGGGAATGTGGTTGACGCTGAAGGTGGATTAGCCATTCCACCTTTTGTTGAGCCCCATATTCACTTGGACACCACTCAAACGGCAGGTGAACCTAACTGGAATCAGTCGGGAACATTGTTTGAAGGCATCGAGCGTTGGGCTGAGCGTAAAGCCATGCTAACTCACGATGATGTTAAAAAACGTGCCATGCAGACCCTTAAGTGGCAGATAGCCAACGGTATTCAGCATGTTCGTACCCATGTGGACGTTTCTGATCCAACCCTGACCGCGTTGACCGCAATGCTGGAAGTGAAACAGGATGTGGCGCCGTGGGTTGACCTGCAAATTGTGGCGTTCCCGCAAGAAGGTATTCTCTCTTATCCTAATGGTGAAGGGTTAATGGAAGAAGCGGTGCGTTTAGGGGCTGATGTTATCGGCGCTATTCCTCACTTTGAGTTTACTCGCGAATATGGCGTTGAATCACTGCACAAAACGTTTGCACTGGCTGAGAAGTATGACCGCCTGATCGACGTTCACTGTGATGAAATTGATGATGAACAGTCACGGTTTGTCGAAACGGTAGCCGCTCTGGCCCATCGCGATGGGACTGGATCTCGCGTCACCGCTAGTCATACCACCGCGATGCATTCCTATAACGGTGCTTATACTTCTCGCTTGTTCCGTTTGTTAAAGATGTCAGGGATTAACTTTGTGGCGAACCCGTTAGTGAACATTCACTTACAAGGGCGCTTTGACACTTATCCTAAACGTCGTGGTATCACCCGGGTAAAAGAGATGTTGGAAGCGGGGATCAATGTTTGCTTTGGACATGATGATGTTTACGACCCATGGTATCCGCTAGGAACCGCAAATATGCTGCAAGTGCTGCATATGGGATTACACGTTTGCCAACTGATGGGCTATGGTCAGATAAATGACGGGTTAAACCTGATTACAACCCACAGTGCTAAGACGCTAAATCTACAGGATTATGGCATTGAAGTCGGGCGTTCTGGTAGTTTGGTTATTTTGCCAGCAGAAAACGGTTTTGATGCCCTACGCCGACAGACTCCGGTGCGTTACTCCATTCGCCACGGTAAGGTGATTGCACAAACGATTCCTAGTCAAACCACCATCTATATGGATCAGCCGGAATCAATTAACTTTAAACGTTGATTTTCTACTCGGTAACATAAAACGTATAACGCCATGGCATTGCTCATGGCGTTTCTGTTTTCGCCTTTAGCAGAGTGCTAAATGAGTAGCCGTTGATGGTTAAAATCTCTAGAATCACAACGGACCTGGTTTATTGTTAAATAACAAGAAGGTATTTTCCTATGTTTAAGCGTATCTGTATTACTTTAACGGCTCTGTTTTCACTGGCCGTACTTGCTCCAGCGGCGTTAGCGGCTAATCCTCATGTGGTGTTAACCACGTCACTGGGTGATATTGAGATTGAGTTGGACAGTGAAAAAGCACCTATTTCCAGCAAAAATTTCCTTTCTTATGTTAACGATGGCTTTTATAACGGCACCATTTTTCACCGCGTGATCCCAGGATTTATGGCTCAGGGTGGTGGCTTTACAACGGATATGAACCAGAAAAAACCGAATGCGCCAATCAAGAATGAAGCTGCCAACGGTTTGAAAAACGTTAGAGGCTCCATTGCGATGGCGCGTACTAATGTGGTGGATAGCGCGACCAGTCAATTCTTTATTAACGTGATTGATAATGATTTTCTGGACCATTCACCGAATAACTATGGTTATGCGGTATTTGGTAAAGTGGTTAAGGGTATGGATGTGGTCGACAAGATGATGAAAGAGAAGACTAAGTCTGCTGGTCAACATCAGGATGTACCGGTCACGCCGATTGTGATTACTGCGGCTAAAGTGGTGCAGTAAAGTGTAGCCTGAGAGGCGCAAAACGCCTCTCAGAACTCACATAAAATGATTTTATGTGTAGTCTTAGCGCCTTTCGGCGCTTTTTTATCATAAGTGCTTACTAACTTAATGGTGTCGTCACCCGATCAACCACATACAGGATGGAACGATAAGGTACGCCTGAGTGTTCAGTTAAACCAATTTCGCAGGTTCGGCTGTTTGATACCCCTTCACTACAGTTAGCGGGTACTTGCTGACTTAACAGCCTTAGTGCGTTGGAATTCAACTCTGGCGTTTTGATACCTTTGTCCCCGGCAAATCCGCAGCAGTGGATACCGTCTGGAATAATGACTTGTGTACAGCACCGATCCAGCAGGTTTTTCATGGCGGCAGATAGCCCCATTTTCACGCTAGAACAGGTTACATGCATCATGATGGGTTTATCTTCCGGCGTGAAATGCAATTTATCGGCCAGATAGTGGTTTACGAATCCCACTGGCTCAAATAGCGCCATGGGTTTGGTGAAACCTTCTACCGCACGCAGCGCGCAGGGACTGGTATCGATCAGTATTGGATACTTACCTTGTTCACTGGCTTCCCACAGTGCCTGCTCCATATCACCTAGCTTATTTTGGGCCACGGTAGTAATGCCTTTACTGTTATAGGGCATCCCACAACACAGGCTGTCGAGTTTTTCAGGATAGATAATGCTGAAACCGGCCTTGTTCAATAGCTTTTCAACGATTTCGGTCAATGGACGTTGATCGTCATCATTAGCCGAAGCGCCCATAGTACGGGACGCACAGCTTGGCAGATAAACCACTTTCAGATCGCCAGCTACCAGTTTAGGCGCGGTTGGCGAATGAGCTCCTTTGGGGAAGGATGGCGTAAGTAGCGGAATATGTCCGGCGCTGGTGACGTGCAGTGCTTTGGTGATTTTCCCCAGACGCTCTCTACCCACCACTTTCCCTGCGCCAGCAACGGTATTCAACGCCAGACGAGCACCGGTTGTGAGGGTTGTGAAGTGGTCAGCCGTCCAGCGGGCGACTCTTTCATAGCGCATATTGCGCTGGGTGCGGATGTCGCGAATTAGTTCGCCGGTATTGATGCCAACCGGACAGCGACGGGCGCAAAGGCCGGTTGCGGCACAGGTATCATCTCCCAGATAGCGGAAGTCTTTTTCCAACTGCTTAAGACGCTGGTTATCGTCACCGCTGCGGCGCAGGCGGTTAATTTCTCGCCATATCACAATGCGCTGGCGCGGCGTAAACGACAGGTTGGTTGATGGGCATACGGGCTCACAGAACCCACATTCAATACAGCTATCGACCCGCTTATCGGCGGCAGGTAGCAGCTTCAGATTTTGTAGATGGGCCTGATGATCGCGATTAAGCAAAACGCCCGGGCTGAGCAGATGATGGGGATCGAGCAGGTTTTTTAATTGCCACATCAGCTCATAGGCTTCACTTCCCCATTCCAGCTCGACGAAAGAGGCCATATTGCGGCCGGTACCGTGTTCGGCTTTCAGTGAGCCTTTGTATTCAACCGCTACCAGTTGGGCAATATCCTCCATAAATACCTGATAGCGACGGACCTGTTCTGGCGAGTCGAAAGACTGTTGGAAGACAAAGTGCATATTGCCGTCTAATGCGTGGCCGTAGATCACCGCATTGTAGTCATGTTTAATAAATAGCTTACGTAGGTCACGAACGCCGGCGGCCAACTGCTCGATAGGGAACGCAACGTCTTCAATAATGACGGTAGAACCAACGGGACGAACGGCACCAATCGCCGGAAAAATACCTTTACGGATGGCCCACAGGCGGCCGAATTCTTCTGGTTTATCGGTAAATGGAACCTGTTGCTCCAGAGTGAAGGTCGAGATAGATGACATGATTTGCGCCATCTTCTCTTTTAAGCCTTCAGCATCGGCTGAACGTACTTCGACTAATAAGGCGGTTGCGTCTTCACTCAGGTTTGGCATGAAGTCTGGCAATCCGGCTTCATTTTCCACAGAGGCCAACGCACCGCGGTCCATCAGTTCAACGGCGGAAACCGGCTGCTGTTTCAAAATGCGAGTTGCCTCACAGGCGGCTTCAATATCACTGAACACGAATAGGGCAGAAGCTTTAAATTGGTGTTCTTCTACCGTTTGATAGGTAATTTCGGCAATAAAGCCTAAAGTGCCTTCTGAACCGATCATCAGGTGAGTCAGAATATCCAACGGATCGTCGAAATCAACCAAGGCATTCAGACTGTAACCGGTGGTATTTTTTAACCGATATTTATGACGAATTAACTCAGCCAAATGATGATTGTTTTTAGTTTGTTGTGACAGCGTTTGCAGCTGTTCCAGCATGGCGTTATGGGTTTTTTTAAAGGCGGAAACGGATTCGCTATCGGCGGTGTCAATCAGCGTGCCATCAGCCAAAATCAAACGCATAGCCTGTAAGGTTTGATAGGAGTTCTGCGCGGTACCACAGCACATACCGCTGGCATTGTTGGCGGCAATACCACCAATCTTACAGGCATCAATGGAAGCCGGATCCGGACCAATTTTTCGGCCAAATGGAGCTAAATAGCGGTTGGCGTCGGCACCAATAACTCCAGGTTTTAATGAAATATAGCCGGCATCAGCAAAAATTTTATACTGACGCCAATTATCGCCAAGGGTAATGAGGATAGAATCGGTAATCGCCTGACCAGACAGGCTGGTTCCCGCCGCGCGGAAGGTGACGGGATGACCATGTTTTTGCGCCAAAACCAATGTTTGTTGAACCTGTTTTTCGCTGTCCAGTCGTACCACAATTTGTGGAATTAAGCGGTAACAGCTGGCATCGGTTCCATATGCCATAGTTCTGGATGGATCGGTATAAATACACTCTTTGGGGACAAAACGACACAGTTCACGATAAAAAGTCTGATAAGACGCTTTCATTTATTCTTCCTTTATATGTTCGCTCGTATCCGGAACATGTTTCTTCTTCTTTGATAATAATGAAGAAACTAAAAAAATATCGTGATCGCAATCTCTCTTTATTGCCGGTGAAACGGTGTTGAATCGATTCATGTTACAAATAGGTAGGCTATTCAGGTAAGAGGGAATCGATATGGTGGTATGGTCAGGTTGATTCGTATTAGTTAACGGAGATAAACGGATTTTTATTAATGTTCCCGATAGGGTCAATTATACTGTGTTTATATTCAAGCGTTATGCATAGGATGAACTCTGATGTTAGAACCTCTTGTTATTGGAAAAAGTAATGAGTTAGCGCTGGCTATTCTGCCTGCGTTGGCCAACCGCCACGGATTGGTGACTGGGGCAACCGGTACGGGTAAAACCGTAACTCTGCAAAAGATGGCCGAGAGTTTTTCACATATTGGCGTTCCGGTATTTATGGCTGACGTGAAAGGCGATTTATCAGGAATTGGGGCGGCCGGGGTCATGAATCCTAAGCTACAGGCTCGCTTAGATGCGCTTCACGTTACTGATTGGGAACCTGCGGCTTGTCCAGTAGCATTTTGGGACGTGTACGGTGAGAAAGGTCATCCGGTTCGGGCTACCATTTCGGATATGGGGCCAGAATTATTGGGTCGGTTACTGAATCTGAATGATGTGCAGTCCGGTGTTTTACAATTGGTCTTCAAAATCGCTGATGATAATGGCCTGCTGTTATTAGATATGAAAGATCTGCGCTCTATGGTGCAGTTTGTTGGTGATAACGCTAAACAGTTCCAGACTCAGTACGGCAATATTTCCAGTGCCTCAATCGGTGCTATTCAGCGTGGATTACTGACTCTTGAGCAGCAAGGGGCAGAGAACTTCTTCGGTGAACCCATGCTCGACATCTTCGACCTGATTAAGACCGATGCGTCAGGCAAGGGTATGGTGAATATTCTGGCGGCTGATAAGTTATACAATCAGCCAAAGCTGTATGCGATATTCCTGCTGTGGTTACTGTCCGAGCTGTTTGAGCGTTTGCCAGAAGTTGGCGATATGGATAAGCCAAAGATGGTGTTCTTTTTTGACGAGGCACATTTGCTGTTCAATGATGCTCCACCGGCGCTATTGCAGAAAATCGAGCAAGTTGTTCGGTTGATTCGTTCTAAAGGGGTTGGGGTGTATTTTGTTACCCAGAATCCGTTAGATATTCCGGATAGCGTACTCGGCCAACTGGGAAATCGGGTACAGCACGCGCTACGTGCCTTTACACCTCGCGATCAGAAAGCAGTCAGAGCGGCAGCTGAAACCATGAGAGCGAATCCGGCGTTTAACGCAGAACAAGCGATTACCGAGCTGGGTGTTGGGGAAGCATTGATTTCGTTTTTGGATGAAAAAGGGCGGCCGAATGTGGTTGAGCGCGGCTTTGTTATCGCCCCTGATTCCCGCATGGGAGCACTAACGGATGATGAACGTAATGGCCTGATAAATCGTTCGCCATTATATGGTCGTTATGAAGATATGGTTGACCGTGAATCTGCCTATGAAAAGCTGATGGCTGGATATACGCTAATGCCGGAAAAAGGCGCAGAGGTAGCGGCGTCAAATAATCAGCAAAGTAACAGCGAAGCCGGAGGCGGTCTGCTAGGTGGCCTGAGCGACATCCTGTTTGGCACCACCGGACCTCGAGGTGGTAAGAAAGATGGTTTAGTGCAAACGGCCGCTAAGTCAATGACCCGTCAGATCAGCAATCAAATCGTGCGCGGTATTTTGGGCGGAATCTTAGGGGGCAGAAAGAAATAATCTGCGTTGATAATCAGTGGAAATAGCGGTCGTTGGGTCTAATGCCGTTTAGTTAAGAAAATGCAGTGATTCTTATCTTTTGTCCTTTCTATTGAGCGCTGGAATTCAGCCGACAACTGAGTAAGGGAGCACGTCCAGTAAGGATGCTGGGCGAGGCGCTCACCTTAGCGCCTTTGCTCGGCCACTTACACTCGCGCTGATTTATTCTATGTATTGATAGTGGACGAAACATTCGCCTAACTGACAAGAACTAAGATCGCTATTTTATATCCTAAAAACACAACTACTCATCCGCTTCAAACCAATCGGTATTGAGCTGAGAAATAGTAGTGACGGTTGAAATCATTTCGCTGAGATGTCGTTGAATGGCTTTTTCGGCAGCGTCAGGATCTCTACTCTCCAGCGCTTTATAGATTTGATAATGCTGCTCAATCAGGCTTTCCGGCGGTGAGACATCCGCCAGACTCATAAAGCGTACCCTATCCATGGTTGCCTTAATGTTTTCTATGGTTTCCCATGCCATCGGACAATTAACGATTTGAGTAAATGTACGATGGAATTCATCATCAAGCTCGAGGAATTCCTTGCCCCTTTTATTATTAGCGGCCAGTTCCTGACGATGAAGGTTATGTTTTAACTGCATTAAATATTCCGGCGTGATAGATAAGGCTGCACGACGGATAATGGCTGTCTCTACCGCTTCACGAATAAACCGCCCGTCGGAGACTCGCTTGGCCGAGATTTTCATGACGAAGGTTCCACGCTGGGGCAGTATCTGAACCAAGCCAGTCTCAGAGAGTTTGATAAACGCTTCTCTAACTGGTTGGCGCGAAACGTTAAACCGCGTTGAAATCTCTTTTTCCGATAGCAACGTACCGGGGCGAATTGTGCAATCGACAATCTCCTGCCTCAACAAATGATATATCTGTTGATTGACGGGTTCATGAGTAGTGAATGGGTAAACAATTGTCATTGAAATTAGCCATACTCTTATTGTAGTTAGCAGCGCTGGTCATTATAGAGCCTTTTGGCAGATTTTTCGCTAAGATTCTTGTCTGATAGCGCAGTTATTTGAAAAATTCTATTAAATAGAGGAATGGTTTTTATTAAGAAATTTGTGATGGTATTGTTTGAAATAGCGTTATTTATCCACATGTTATCAGGATGGCTATTAAATATCAGCTTTGCAGAAAATACCTTAACTTAAGGTGATAATTGATATTTTCTATATTTCTATAAAATAGCAGCCTCCTTTATTGGATAACTTCTTTCTTAATCACGTTATACGCGTTAAATATGATAAGCATATAATGATTATATTTTAAATTTGTTATTTTTCTCCGTGTGCTTTGACCATTAAGTCTATTTATTAAATAGTAATAAATTAAATAAAATAAGTTATTTCAGAGCCATAAGAGATGGTTTATTGATGTTTTTATTCAGCAGTTATTGACGTTTAACGATAAAAAGTCCGGAATTGGGTTCCGGACTTTTTCGTTCAGGGTATCGCGATTTGTTGGTTTAGAAGCCTTGCGCTAGTTGAGCAACGGTCTCACGGGCACCATTTTTTAACAGATTTTGATAGGCTGCGGTGACGGCTGAAACAAAGCGCGGATTTTGCGGCAGCGTTTTACCAAACACCACTTCCAGAGACAACAGGGCGTTTACGCGTTCCTCTCCTTGCTGACTGTGACTAACCAGCATTTTCAGTTGCTCAATTAATGGATCGCTGACTTCGATCGGCTGACCTTGCTCGTCAACACCGCCGACATAGCGCATCCACGCCGCGATACCTAAAGCTAAGCAGTCAAAATTGCTATTGTGCTCTAAATGGTAACGCACGGAATCCAACATCCGCTGAGGTAACTTTTGTGTTCCATCCATAGCTATTTGCCAAGTGCGATGTTTTAGCGCGGTATTACGATAGCGGTTTAACAGCGAATCAGCATAAGCGGTTAGATCGACTCCTTTGGTACGCAAGGTAGGAGCCTGTTCGTTGAGCATCAATTGGCGAGCCGCCGCGACATAGTTGCTGTCTTGCATACAGTCATTGATATGCTGGTAGCCCGCTAAATAGCCAAGATAAGCTAAAAATGAGTGGCTACCATTGAGCATCCGCAATTTCATTTCTTCAAAAGGCAATACATCCTGTACCAGTTCTGCGCCGGCTTTTTCCCATTCGGGGCGGCCATTCACGAAGTTATCCTCGATAACCCATTGGCGGAAAGGTTCACAGGCGACGCCTGCCGGGTCATTTATGCCGCCAAGTTGCTGAGTGATTTTTTCCAACGTGTCCGGCGTGACTGCCGGAACAATGCGATCAACCATCGTGGATGGGAAACTCACGTGAGTTTCAATCCAATCCGCTAGCTGTGCATCCTGTCGTCGAGCCAATCCTAAAATAACATTGCGGGTAACGTGACCGTTTTCCGGCATATTATCGCATGACATCACGCTGAGCGCCGGAAGGCCGCGCTCACGACGAAGGCGCAGGCCCTGAACAATAACGCCGGGTGCTGACTTCGGCGTAGCTGGATTAGCAATGTCATGCTGAATTAGCGGATGGTCTTCAATCAGTTTGCCGGTCGCCGGTTGGTAACAGTAGCCTTTTTCGGTGATGGTGATGGAAACAATGGCGGTATCAGGTTGGGCGATAGCGTCTAAGACGCTATCAATGCCATCAATTTCTCCGTGAATGGCGCGACGAATAACACCAACGATGCGCCCGGACCAGCCTTCGGCTGCCATTTCAGCTACCGAATAAAGCTTATCCTGTGAGTTTAGGTCGATAATCTGCTGTTCACCGCCAATCAGGTTAACTTCACAGTAGCCCCAGTCGCTACCGTGTTCGGTTGCCAGAATATCGGCATAGATAGCCTGATGAGCCCGGTGAAAAGCACCAAAACCCAAATGGACAATGCGCGGTTTAATCTTCTCTCTATCGTAAGACGGAATAACGATGTCTTGGGGAAGATTTGATAACGTTTTATTGGATAAATTCATTTTATCTATTAACCAGTTAGAGTAAGAATAGTTCAGACGTTTGTTGAGTCATATTTAACTAAACTTCTGCCGCATCTTTGGGATCGCTTAAGTCACGATCCTTAACTTCCGGCATACAGATGGCGGAGATTAAACCGATGACGGAATAGATGATGATCATAACCACGATTGGCAGCCAAGAATCGGTCATATTACAGAAGATACCGGCCAGTACAGGACCAAAGCCAACGGCAACCAGACCACCTGTCTCTTTGGAAATCGCCATTCGGGTGAAGCGATTTCGAGAGCCAAAAATCTCTGCCATGGTGATGTTTTCAAGGGCAAACAGGCCTAATACTGCAATATTATGAATGATGATAAGGCAGGCCATAATTACGTTAACATCGCCACTTTTATCAACAATAATCGATAGCATCGGGTAGGCTAAAATGATGGCACCAATGTTCAAAACAATATAGGGCAGTCGGCGGCCAATTTTGTCTGAAATCCAGCCTAATAGCGGTATTGTCAGGAAGCCAATAACCGAACTGATCATCAGGGCATCGGTTGGAATGCGTTTTTCAAACAGTAAACTTTGTACCAGATAACCGGCAAGGAAGGTTTGAATCAGCCCTGAGTTACCAGCCTGACCAAAGCGTAATCCTGTTGCCAGCCAGAAAGATTTACTGGTAAACATGGCAAAGATTGAGCTGTCTGAGGTGTCTGTTTTGGCCGTGGAGGTATTGTTATCAGTGGCTTCATTAACTTGTTCGAATACCGGGCTTTCTTTAAGGTTCATTCTTAACCAGACCGCAAAGAACATCACCACGACGCTGGATAAGAACGGGATACGCCAGCCCCAGTCTAATAGTTGTTCTTTATCCAGAAAGAAGAACATCACTGCCCAGATAGCGGTGGCGCTTAAGGTTCCGCAGTTGGTTCCCATGGCGACTAAAGAAGAGATGATCCCGCGTTTACCTTTGGGAGCATATTCAGCCAGCATGGTACCTGCACCGGAGATTTCTGCACCGGCACCCAGTCCCTGAACAATACGAAGAGTAACCAGCAAAATTGGCGCAAAAATACCGATTTGGGCATAGGTCGGTAATACGCCGATAAGCGTAGTACAGATACCCATCATAGTGATGGTGATAAACAGCACTTTTTTCCTGCCGATGGTATCGCCCATTCTACCGAAGATAAAAGCACCCACGATGCGTGCAATATATCCGGCACCGTAGGTTCCCATTGCCAGAATTAAGGCCATCGCCGCCGATTGTTCCGGAAAGAATATTTCATGGAAAACCAGAGCGGCGCCCAGGGAGTAGAGCTGGAAATCCATAAATTCCAGAGCAGTTCCCAGCCATCCGGATACCGCTGCTTTAATGAGATCGGTGGTACTTCTTTCTGGCGTATTCTGTTTGAGTTCCATATTGTTATTCATATTTTATTCTCTACAGTTTGTTGTTATATCTACAGAAAAAGTTCGGGTACAAAGGTCATTGGTTAAAATTTCAGTAAAACCTTGCAGCAGGTCTTAGGGTCTTTTTCAAAAATCTCCATGGCATTAATAACGTGCGTGTAGTCGAACTGGTGAGTAATCAGTTTCTCTGGAGCGATCTTTCCTTTTACCATCCAGTCAATCACCATCGGAAAACGGTTACTGTTCAGGCGTGAGCTATAAATGGTTAATTCTTTGCTGGTGATACCCTGCTGGCTAATCATGCAGGGTTCAGAAGAGAAGCCCATAATGCCAATACGCGCGGCGGGGGAGGCCAAACCAATTGCTTCGGGTAGGATAGAGACATGGCATGCGGCATCAACAATTAACGTCGGGCGAATCCCCAGTTTGGACAGTTCGCTGGCTAAATCGATATCGGTATTATTGATGATGCGGTCGGCACCGCTTTCTTTAGCCATTGCCAGGCGTTCATCAAGACGGTCGGCAACAATAATCTCTTTTACGCCGTATACGCCGCGTAATGCCTGAATAGTGGTTAATCCCATTGGGCCGGCACCATAAACTAGCGCAACGTCCAGTGGGCTGGGGTTCATTTGACTACAGATATTGGCGGCAATGGTAAACGGTTCAATCATGGTTGCTTCCCGATCCGCAATGCTGTCGGGTACGACATGCGCATTTCTGGCCGGTAGCGTGATGTATTCACTGAAGCCGCCATCACGATGCACACCGATAACCTGCAAGGAAGTACAAACGTTAGGTTTTCCTACCGAACAGGGATAACAATGACCGCAACTGACCACGGGATCGCCAACCACACGCTCACCAATACGCGATGATTCAACGCCTTCACCAACGGCGTCGATGCGACCAAAGAATTCATGACCAATAACGCGTGGATATTTAGCAAAAGGGTTATGACCGCGATAAATATGGACGTCTGAGCCGCAAATACCGGCACTTTCCACCCGTAAACGGACTTCACCCGGTTGAGGTTGGGGGATCGGGCGCTCTTCAATGACTAATTTTTCGGGTTCTTGAATAACGACGCTTTTCATTGTTTTCTCCTTTATTACCAATTCCATAGTGTGCCGTCGGTCAAGCGAGCAACCGGTAAATAGGCTGCTTCGTAGGGATATTTCGCCGCCAGTTTCTCGTCAAAATCGATGCCCAGACCGGGTTTATCACTTGGGTGCATATAGCCATCGTCAAATGTCCAGTTGTGCGGGAAGACTTCCAGCATTTGCTCTGAGTACCCCATATATTCCTGAACGCCGAAATTAGGCACCCAAAGGTCGAAGTGCAGTGCAGCAGCGTGACAAATTGGTGA
The DNA here is from genome assembly GCF_900112475.1 of Pragia fontium DSM 5563 = ATCC 49100. GTDB lineage: Bacteria > Pseudomonadota > Gammaproteobacteria > Enterobacterales > Enterobacteriaceae > Pragia > Pragia fontium. The sequence goes on from NZ_FOLW01000011.1 coordinate 49,203, forward strand.
TAAGTCGGAAGGGCCGTGAGAACCGGTGCGAACCTGATACATGGAGGCGAAATCTGCAATGCGGCGCATATGGGTAATACCGCCAGCATGGGTAATGGTGGTACGGATATAGTCGATAAGCTGTTCTTCAATCAGCTGTTTACAGTCCCAAATGCTGTTAAATACTTCGCCAACAGCGATTGGCGTCACTGTATGTTGGCGAATCAGGCGGAAGCTTTCCTGATTTTCAGCCGGCGTGGGATCTTCCATCCAGAACAGGCGATAGTCTTCAATACTTTTACCAAAGCGCGCGGCTTCAATTGGCGTTAGGCGGTGGTGCATGTCGTGCAGCAGATGTTCTTCAAAGCCGAATTTGTTACGTACCGCTTCAAACAGCTTTGGTGTGAAATCCAGATATTTCTCAGTCGACCACAGCTGTTCTTCTGGGTAGTGACCTTTAGTGGCGGGCTCATAGGCCAGATTTTTGCCTTTGCTCAGACCGTAGGTGGTTTGCATTCCCGGTACGCCGCACTGAACTCGAATCGCTTTAAAGCCCATTTCTTGGTGCTTGGCGTAATCTTCCAGAACTTCGTCAATCGTACGACCGGTGGTATGGCAATACACCATAACGCCAGTGCGCGAAGCGCCACCCAGCAATTGGTAAAGCGGCATATTGGCAGCCTTGCCTTTAATATCCCATAACGCCATATCAATGGCGGAAATGGCTGACATGGTTACCGGACCGCGACGCCAGTAAGCACCTTTATAGAAAAATTGCCAGATATCTTCGATCTGATGAGCATCGCGGCCAATCAGTTGGGGACATAGATGATCTTTAAGATAGGAGGCGACAGAAAGTTCTCGGCCATTAAGCGTGGCATCACCAATGCCGTATAGCCCTTCATCAGTGGTAATTTTGACGGTAACAAAGTTACGTCCCGGACAGGTAACAAATACTTCAGCCTTTACGATTTTCATAATGCATTCATCCTAACGGGTAAAAAGTGGGCGCTGATTGATAGATAAGTGAGCACAAAATACTTCTGGATTAACTACCATACAAGTATGTTTGATGTGGTTTAGTGAGAAAGTTTTAGATCTGTGATTGGTATCACCGATAAATGAAAATGCATGGAATGAATATTTATGGCTAAGGATGTCTTTTTGTTTTTATTTAGTTATTTGATTTATAAATATTAAAAATAATTTATCTGTATTTTTATCCTTATAAATTGATTTTATATTCATTTTTGGTAGTGTTGTTTGATTCACGATGAAATTTAATAAGGCAGGATGGTATGGGTGGCGCAGCATCAGTTAATCGCGATACGTTTGAGAAGGTTATGTTACCAGTTTATGCACCGGCAGCATTTGTACCGGTAAAAGGCAAAGGCAGCAAAGTATGGGATCAGCAGGGAAACGAGTTTATCGATTTCTCCAGTGGTATTGCCGTTACTGCTCTCGGGCACTGTCATCCTGCTTTGGTAAAAGCGCTGAATTCCCAGGGTGAGTTGCTCTGGCATACCAGTAATCTGTTTACCAATGAACCTGCTTTGCGTTTAGCTCAAAAACTGATTGATGCGACATTTGCCGAGCGGGTATTTTTTGCTAATTCGGGTGCAGAAGCCAATGAAGCCGCATTTAAGCTGGCTCGCCGTTATGCTATTACCCGTTACAGTCCTTATAAAACCAAGATTATAGCCTTTAACAATGCTTTCCATGGCCGTACGTTATTCACCGTCTCCGTGGGTGGGCAGCCTAAATATTCCGATGGTTTTGGCCCTAAGCCGGCAGATATTGTTCATATTCCGTTTAACGATTTAGACGCAGTTAAAGCGGTGATCGATGATCATACATGTGCGGTGGTGCTGGAGCCGGTACAGGGCGAAGGGGGAATCACTCCGGTAGATGCCGAGTTTTTACGCGGTGTCAGAGAGCTGTGCGACCAATACAATGCTTTGCTGGTGTTTGATGAAGTGCAGTCAGGGATGGGAAGAACCGGTTCATTGTTTACCTATATGCAATACGGTATTACGCCAGATATTCTCACCTCAGCTAAAGCGTTAGGCGGTGGTTTCCCGATCAGTGCGATGCTGACGACCAGTGAAGTGGCTCAAGTGATGGAGCCCGGCGTACACGGTACCACCTATGGCGGGAATCCATTAGCCTGTGCCGTAGCCGAAGCGGCCTTTGACGTGATTAATACGCCAGAAGTGCTGGCGGGTGTGCAGTCTCGCTATCAATATATTGTCTCTCGATTAGAAGAGATTAATCAGATTTACCACGTCTTCTCGGACGTTCGTGGTCTTGGTTTATTAATCGGCGCGGAGCTACAACCTGCTTATCAGGGTATGGCCAGAGAGTTTCTTGCTGCGTCGGTGGAAAATGGATTGATGCTGTTAAATGCCGGACCTAGCGTTATTCGCTTTGCCCCTTCGCTGGTTATTCCAGAAAAGGATTTGCAACAGGGAATGGATTGCTTTGAGAAAGCGGTTAAGCAGATGGTTGAAGCCAAGAAGTAATCGTCCGTTAAATTTAAAAGTATCCCCTTCATTCGTCGGGGAATATTCAATGACTTTATCCGTAACCTCAAAACGGCTGGTTAAATCAGCCGTTTTCCCCTTAGCGATCGACTTAACTTTTATCGCGTAAACGGCGTTTCAGCCAAATACCATGATGCGGACGCTGCTGCCAAGCCAGAGAAGAGATTGTGTGCATGGATTTTAAGTGGGCCAATACTCGCTCAAGATGCCGCTCCATGGTGGTTTCCGGTAGCTCACTATTGGGTTCAACAATCTGTAGCATACTGGTATCACTGCTCGGCCCATCATACTCTAATCGTTGCTGGCAGCTTTGAATCATAATTTCGCAGGTGTTTAGATAGGTTTTGGATAGTTCCGGTATCAGGACATATTGGTCTCGGGCGATAACCGTCATGCCATTCAGATGTTCAACCAGAAACTGGCTGTGAGTAATCCACAGACGCATATCCGTTAAGTAGCGGGAATTAAAACCGGGTTCCTGCATCGCCTGATTCAAGGTAGTGAAAAGCGTATTGTGTGCCTGATTAACCTTCATTCGAGTATAGGAAAGTTCAGGCGCATTATCGGTCATGCTAAACATCTGGCGAAGGTGCTGTTGATAAGTTTCCAGGGCATCATGGGCATTTTTACGTAGCAGACCGCTTTGCCACTGTGGCCATAACCAGATGGTACTGGCAAATACCAAAACGCAACCAATAACGGTATCAATCAGGCGCGGCAGCAGGAATTCCATACCGCTATTAGCAATAATTTGCAGGGTATAAACCGCGGTAATGGTAAAGCCAATAACCGCAATGCCGTAATTTTTGCGCACAATCAGATAGGACACCAGAGTAAGCAACAGCATCAGCAATAACATGTAATTTTGCGGGTAATGCAAATGAAGAATGACTGCGCCCACGATAATGCCGAACATGGTTCCCAAGGCACGGTGCTGAATTCTGATGCGGGTTGCGTTATAACCATTCTGGCTGACTAACATGATTGTCAGAAGGATCCAATAAGGTTTGGGTAAGCTAAGTACGCTACCGATAGCGGTTCCTGCTGCTAACGTTAGCCCGAGGCGTGCAGCGTTTCGTAAAGCAATCGATTTGATTGAGCAGTAATTCTTTAATGCTCGCCAGAAAGGTAAACGGTTTTGGGCAGGCATTAAACTGCGGTTATATAGCGGTAGCTGGCTGCTCAGCAGATAGGCAATGCGACTAAAGTGATAATAACAGAAGGCGCCAACCGGATTATCAGGATGTTGGTTGGCAATTTTTTCCAGTGCGGATAACTCATGATCCATATTGAAGGGACTGGGGCGACGATGGTAAAGAATATCATCGGCTAAAATCCGTAAGCGATGACTGATAATTTTAGCATTATGGCGAATAACTGCTTCAGCATGGCTTTGTTCAACCAGTTTTTGCACCTCATCTGGTTGGTGCAGGCTGACCGTAATATGCTCCTGTAAATCCAGAGCGACCTGAAAAGCTCTCATCAAACGTTGATGGCGTGGGTGCTTCAGGTCGGTAATCATATATATTTGCTGATAGACCAGCGAGATACTGTCCATGGCCTGCTGTTGGCGTTGTAATAATGGTGGCAGAGCGGTTTCTGGGTCGGTGTGTTGAGTGAGGAGGCTATATTTTTCTTCAAAATAATCAGCTAATTGGCGATACAGTAAACTGAGTGACTCGCGCATTGGCTGCTCTTGCCAGAGCCTGAACCAGACATAGGTGAAAAGGCCGTACCAGATGGTGCCGATCATAAACAACATGGGGGCATACCAGATTGGTAGGACATCAACCATGCTGAGGGTAAATATCCCTGCCACCAGCGCAGCAGGCATTAAGCGCCCATGTAACGGGCTGATTTCTGCGGTCACGCCAAACAGCAGAGCCAGTATCAACATGCAAACGCCTAGCGGTATCGACCAGATAAGAAATTGTTGCAGTAAAAGGCTGCTGAGAACAAACAGTGCTCCGCCAATGGCCAGTCGTTTAAAGAAGCGTTTATGGGGGGTATCTAAGCCGCCGATATTACAGCAGGCCGGTACCAGAGAGAGTAGAAAACCGGTGCGTAAATCGTTTAATAGCCAGAAGAGGGCAATAGGTAGACAGAGAACCAGCGTTTGGCGCAGAGCGTAATTAATTTCTGGATGATAGATTACTCGTCGCCACATAGGTTTTCCGGGAAAGAAAAACGGGCATGCTGTCCATGAAGTCCAAGCATACCCGTCGATTTGTGTGTTACTTAACGAGTCCCGTAAACAACAATGGTTTTACCGTGTGCAGAGATCAGGTTTTGATCTTCTAACATTTTTAAGATACGGCCTACCGTTTCACGGGAACAACCAACAATTTGTCCAATTTCCTGACGGGTGATTTTAATTTGCATCCCATCCGGATGGGTCATCGCATCAGGCTGTTTGGCTAAATTCAACAGCGTTTGTGCAATACGACCCGTTACATCAAGGAAAGCCAAACTGCCCACTTTCTCTGACGTTACCTGTAAACGACTGGCCATTTGGGCTGACAAACGCATTAAAATATCTGGGTTAACTTGAATCAGTTGACGAAACTTCTTATAGGAAATTTCAGCAACTTCACATGCTGTTTTCGCCCTAACCCAAGCCGTACGCTCTTGACCTTCTTCAAAAAGGCCAAGCTCACCAATAAAGTCCCCTTGATTCAGATAAGAGAGAATCATCTCCTTACCTTCTTCATCCTTAATCAGAACGGCTACGGACCCTTTCACAATGTAATAAAGCGTTTCTGCTTTTTCACCTTGATGAATCAGTGTGCTCTTAGATGGATATTTATGAATATGACAATGAGATAAGAACCATTCGAGAGTAGGGTCTGTTTGCGGTTTGCCGAGAACCATTTGTTGTTATCCTCTTTGTAGTCACTGCCAAAAACAGCAAAGCGAGAAGCTTGCCGGAAACCTTACCCGCCCCGGAGCATATAATTTGCTTAGTGAGCGCTATTATAGCCGATGTAGAAAATAATATAGAGGTGTTTGTCTATTTGTCCTACATCTGGCTGAACACAACCTGTTTTACCTAATAGTACCTGACACTTATGGTTTTAACACAGGTTGAGCGAAGAGTCTCGTGTTGTCTTATTAAAATGAGGGTTAAGCTGCGTAATCACTGGTTGTTTGCTCATTTTACCCACGATATTTTTACTCTAATATCCGGCCTTCTAATAATTGCTGGATTAACGGAGTAATAATCAATTCCATGGCCAGCCCAAACTTGCCGCCGGGGATCACCAGCGTATTGGTTTGGGAGATAAATGAACCCTGCAACATCGCCAGCAAGTAAGGGAAATCGATACCGGTTAATCCCCTAAAATGGATCACCACCAAGCTTTCATCCATGGTTGGAATACTCTTAGCCGAAAAGGGATCGGATGTATCAACGGTGGGGACTCGCTGAAAGTTAATATGGGTGCGGGAAAATTGAGGGGTAATATAGTTGATGTAGTCATCCATTGAACGTACAACGGAGTCGAGAACGGCCTCACGGGAATGTTCCCGTTCACCGGTGTCGCGAATCAGTTTTTGTATCCATTCCAAATTGACGATAGGAACAACTCCAACCAGCAGATCAACGTGCTGTGCGACATTTTGCTTAGCGGTGACAATACCGCCATGCAGTCCTTCATAAAATAGCAGGTCGGTTTCTTCTGGCAGTGCCTGCCAAGGGGTAAAGCTGCCCGGTAATTGGTTATAGGGCATCGCTTCATCGTAGGTATGTAAATATTTTCGGGTATGGCCAGTACCGGTCTTACCATATTCGATAAAGCTGTTTTCCAATTGGGAAAAGTCGTTGGCTTCCGGGCCAAAATAGCTAATATGGCGTCCTTGCTCTCTGGCTTTGCGGATTTCTGCATCCATTTCCGGGCGGGTATATCGATGATAAGCATCGCCGTCGATGCGGGCGGCATTGAGCTGTAGCTGCTGGAAAATTTTCCGGAAAGCCAAACTGGTAGTGGTGGTACCGGCACCGCTAGAGCCGGTAACCGCAATAATCGGATGCTTTGCTGACATTGGCCTGATTCCTTATTTTCATTGTTATTTTTTAATGGTTATTGGGTAGAGCATAGTTCAGCGCCGGGAAGGTATTAGCAAAAATTTCGGGCTAATTAAAATCCGGATAAGGCTGTTCTTCAGCACCATCGCTGAACTGGTCTTTTAACATGATATTGATAGTTTCATGCAGTTCTGACCAGATCAATACTAACTTTCCGCTTTTTAGCTGACGTTTAATATCATCCACTTTTTGTTGTAAGGTCTTCTCCTGCTCCCCATAGTCGGTCCCTTCACGCAGAACAAATGATTCGATAATACTTTCTAAGGTTTCTGGCGGCAGTTCTTGCCACGGGATGATCATGCTGTTTTCTCCAGATAAGGGGTCAGCCATTCAGGGATGCGTTGTTCCAACCACATTTTTGGTTTTTTCCAGGTTCCACTGACGAATCCAACGTGTCCGCCATGTTCCGTTAGCTGGTATTCAATATTTTCCGGCAGCTGGCTGAGATCGGGGATCACCTCCGGCGCCATAAATGGGTCGTCTTTGGCGTGAATAATCAGCAGTGGGATTTGGATGGCAGGCAACATGGGTAAGGCACTGCACTGATGGTAATAGTCATCGGCATTTTTGAAGCCATGCAGTGGGGCGGTCAAGGTGTTATCAAATTCACGAATGGAATGGATATTTTTTAGTGAAAAATTGGGTAAGGGCATGATGTCAGGATAGCGATCCAACTTACGCTGAGTACTGTGTTTTAACTCATTGAGTAGATAACGGTTATAAACTCGGGACAGTCCCTGTTCCAAACGGTAGGAGCAAGGCCCGAGCATCAATGGGGCTGAGACAATCACCGCCGCTTGCAATAGCGTATTTTCTCCGGCTTCAGCCAGATAGCATCCCAGCATATTGCCGCCAAGCGAGTAACCTACTGCCGCGGTAGGGGCGGGACCTAAAGTTTGGTGCAGCCAGTTAAGGAAAAAGCGGCTATCGCCTGTTTCTCCTGAATGGTAGGCGCGGGGGCTTCGGTTAGGTTCTCCGCTGCATCCGCGGAAATGCATGACTACCGCCAGCCAGCCATTTTTTCGGCAAACGTCCATTAAGCCATGAGCATAAGGACTATTGACGCTACCTTCCAGACCGTGAAATAGAACTAAACGCGGTTTATGTTTAGCGCCTTCTGGCGCTTCGCTCCAGGCCAGATCGACAAAGTCACCATCAGGTAGATCAAGCCGCTGCCAGACCGGCTGCTGTTCTATTTTTCGGCGAATAAGACGTGGCAGAAGGGTTTGTATATGCGGATTAGCTGTTCCACGCATCGGTTGAAATTGTGCATCCATAACTGATTAAATTCACTCAAAGGGACTTGTGCGATCAATATCACACTGATAGCTTGAATGGAATGACTAAACATCTCGCGAAGGCGAAGGGTTACGCAAAATGGAGTTAGGCTGGTTTTTTTCAATGTTGATGTTTTTATGGATAGCGGCGGTAACGCCGGGTCCAAATAATATGTTACTCACTTCATCTACCGCCAACTTTGGTTTTGTTCGTTCTCTGCCACTGATGTTCGGCATTATGATGGGAATGCAGCTCCTGCTACTGTTGGTTGCCGCCGGAGTTGGAACACTGATAACTGCTTATCCTCCTTTGCATCTGATATTGAAGATTTTGGGTAGTCTGTACCTGATTTGGCTGGCGTGGAAAATAGCCACTTCCCGTTACGAAAAGCTGGAAACGGATAAAGGTTCGGTTAAGCCGATTCGTTTATATCAGGGATTGTTATTGCAGGCGTTAAACCCTAAAGCTTGGTTGATGGGGTTGGGTTCTATTGCCAGCTACAGTCTGGCCGGGAGTATGTACAGCGCTTCGGTGATCGCGATCAGCGTCGCAATGTTTATGGTGAATTTAGTGGCAGGCTTGGTTTGGATGGGCTTTGGTTCAGCGATTAGCCGTTTATTGAGAAGTCGCCAATCGTGGGCGATCTTTAACGTATCGATGGGGATTCTGACCGCGGGGTGTGTGGTTTTTATCTGGCAATAGGTTGTAAATTAAAAGAGGGAACCGAGTAAAGGTTCCCCCCTGAGTATCAGCTTTAGCCGTTATCCTGATTAAAGCTGTTGGTCATCTCTTCCAACTGTTCATGTAATTCCAGCCAGTGCATTTCACACTCTTCCTGAGCTGACTTAACTGCGACCTGCTGCTGCAGTAATTTGGTTAACTCCGCTTTCTTTTCTGCTTCATAAATCGCACTGTCGGATAGCGACTGTTCAATATCGCTAAGCTGTTTAGACAGTTTCTCTAGTTCGTTATCCAGCTTGTCGATTTTTTTGCGGATTGGCTGAGTTTGTGCTCTGAAATCTGCTTCACGGCGTTTTTGGTCTTTTCGGGCCTGGGCGCTGTTGGCGGTAGACTCTTTGCTGCTCTCTTCCGGTTGAAGTTCCTGTTTTTGTAGATCGACCAGCCACTGTTGATAATCTTCAATGTCGCCGTCAAAAGGCTCAACTTTTTGGTCATGAACCAGATACAGCTCATCGGTGGTGGAACGCAGTAAGTGACGATCGTGGGATACCACAACCAAGGCACCATCAAAGTCGATCAGGGCTTCGGTTAGCGCCTGACGCATATCAAGGTCGAGGTGGTTAGTCGGTTCATCAAGCAGCAACAGGTTTGGTCTTTGCCAGACGATTAGCGCCAGTACCAAACGGGCTTTTTCACCGCCGGAAAAACGTTCAGTATTTTCACTTACTTTATCGCCGCGAAATCCGAACCCACCCAGATAATCACGTAATGGCTGCTCAAATTCTTGCGGAGCCAGGCGACTAAGGTGCTGTAACGGGGACTCGTCCGAGCGCAGCGTCTCTAACTGATGCTGGGCGAAATAGCCCAGCTTGATACCTTTCGCCAAGCCAATTTCACCCTGTTGGGGAGTCAACGTTCCAGCCAGCAGTTTGATCAGGGTTGATTTACCGGCACCGTTGCGACCCAATAGCCCAATACGTGAACCCGGTACCAGATTCAGTTTGATTGATTGCAGAATAGTTTTATCACCGTAGCCAGCGCTGACCTTTTCCATTCTTAGCAGTGGATTTGGCAGGCTTTCTGGTTCCCGGAAGCTAAAATGGAACGGATTATCAACGTGGGCTGGGGCAATCAGCTCCATGCGCTCCAGCATCTTAATTCTGCTCTGGGCCTGTTTGGCTTTAGTGGCTTTGGCTTTGAAGCGGTCAATATAGCTTTGTAGATGTGCCACTTTTTCTTGCTGACTTTGGTATAAAGCCTGCTGCTGCGATAGCTTAGCGACTCGCTGGCGCTCAAAAGAGGAGTAGTTACCTGTGTATTCGAATAACTGCTGTTGCTCAATATGCAGAATTTTATCGACGATCGGATCGAGGAAATCGCGGTCGTGCGAAATCAGAATTAAGGTGCCGTCGTAGTTTTTCAGCCATTTTTCCAACCAGATTACTGCGTCCAAATCCAAGTGGTTGGTCGGTTCATCCAGCAGGAGTAAATCGGAACGGCACAATAGGGCCTGTGCCAGATTCAGACGCATCCGCCATCCACCTGAGAAAGCGCTAACGGATTGTTGTAACTGTTCCTGAGAGAAGCCTAATCCGTGCAGTAAACTTGAAGCGCGAGGATAAATGGTCCAAGCCTGAATAGCATCCAGTTTGCCATGTAGCAAAGCGATAGCATGTCCATCATCTTTTTCGTTAGCTACAGCCAGTTCGCGTTCTAACTGGCGATACTCTCTGTCGCCATCAATAACGTACTCAATCGCTGGTATATCCAGAGCGGGAGTTTCCTGATTGACCCATGATAGCGCCCAGGCGGAAGGGAACGTGAAGCTACCTCCGTCAGCGGTTAGTTCGCCTTTTAATAACGAGAGCAGGGTGGATTTACCGCAGCCATTTTTGCCCACTAAGCCAACTTTCTGGCCGGGGTTAATAGTTGCTGTGGCGTTATCGAGTAATACATTCACGCCGCGTCGGATTTGTAACGAAGAAAATACAATCATAGGGTCACGTATCTGGTTATCTGTAACAAGGCTATCAATTGGCTAAAAAACCTAAAGCCAATGATGAAACCATTGATAGAAAATAGCGGGAGGAGGAGTACACTCTCAATCGCGCTATTTTTAGTATTATTATTAAAAAGCAATGTGTTCAGGGTGGTTGATAATGGGAGATTAGGTTACTTATCACCATCTCTTTTTTCATCATCTTATTTATCAACATCTGGATACATTAGCTAGACTTATAGCGTGTGATGTTCGTACAAAACAGTCATCTGTTCACGTCAATAATTAAATAAGTTATGCATGGTAGCGGAAAATGTCAGCGATGACGATGTTTAGGGGAAACGAAATGTCACACTTACCGAAAGTGCTTGTCTTGTTTGCCCACCCGGAGCCTAAACGCTCGGTGGCCAACAAAGCGTTATTAAGAGTGATCCGAAATTTAGATAATGTGACGGTTCGCGATTTATACGCCTATTATCCTGATTTCTTTATTCATACCCACCGGGAACATCAACTGTTAAGGGAGCATGACACTATCGTGTTTCAGTTTCCTATACACACCTATGGTTGCCCGGCTTTAATGAAAGAATGGATTGATAGGGTATTGAACCTTCAGTTTGCCGGAAGTATTGGCGGGAATGAATTATCAGGTAAGCGTTTCCGGCTGGTGGTGACTGCTGGGGGGACGGAGAACAGCTATCAACCAGGGGGTTCGGTGGGCTATTCATTTCAGGATATTTTATTACCGTTTCGCATTATGGCTAAATCTTGTGGAATGGTATGGGTTGATCCGATGATTATTTATCGCGCCCGTCGTCTTGAAGACGATCAGTTACAGCAGTATGCCCTGAAGTATGCTGAATGGTTGAGCGTGTCTGCGGAAGAGGGCAACCAATAATGGAAACTTCACCACAGTTGGCCGCGGTTTTAATTTTTCTGTCTGTTGCCGTTTTAGCGGTTCCTCTTGCCCGACGCGTTGGTATTGGTGCGGTACTCGGCTATTTGATAGCTGGAATTGCTATCGGTCCGTGGGGATTTCGCCTGATTAACGATGTGGATGAGATTCTACACTTTTCCGAAATGGGTGTGGTTCTACTGTTGTTCGTTATCGGATTAGAGTTGAATCCAGCCAAACTCTGGAAGATGAGAAAGCCTATTTTTGGTTTAGGTACGGCTCAGGTGTTGTTCACGACGGCGATTATCTGTGGATTGTTATATTGGGCTGGTTTCGGCTTATCGGCGGCGATCATCGGTGCTCTGGGGTTGTCGATGTCTTCTACGGCCATGGCTTTACAGTTGATGAAAGAGAAAGGCATGCGCGGTGATGGAGGGCAATCCGGTTTTGCCGTCTTGCTGTTTCAAGATATGGCGGTTGTTCCGGCTTTAGCGTTAGTGCCGATCTTGGCGGGGAAAAGTACCGGTGATGCGGATTGGTTTACCGTACTCAGTAAAGTCGTCGGATTAGCAATATTAGTGCTCGCTTGTCGTTACCTATTAAGACCTATTTTCCGTTACGTGGCGTCATCCGGTGTACGGGAAGTATTTACTGCCACTGCGCTGTTAGTGGTGTTGGGTGCCGCAGCGCTGATGCAAGAAATTGGTTTCTCAATGGCGTTGGGAACGTTTCTGGCAGGGGTACTGTTAGCTGAAAGTGAGTATCAGCACGAATTGGAAGTGGCTATCGAGCCTTTTAAAGGGTTATTGTTGGGGCTATTTTTTATTTCGGTGGGTATGGTGTTGAATCTGGGGGTTTTCTACTCCCATTTTCTACAGGTCTTAATCTGGGTTTGTGTATTGTTGTTGGTTAAAGGCTCGGTACTGTATGGACTCGCGCGCTTTTTCCGCATTAATCGCTCAGAGCGTTTGCAGTTTTCTGCGGTGTTGAGTCAGGGAGGAGAGTTTGCCTTTGTGCTGTTTGCCGCGGCTCGGGCGCAGAATATTTTTGATACTGAGCAGATTTCACTGTTGCTGGTCGTTGTGACGATTTCGATGATGACTACGCCGTTTATGATGCAGATTGTTGACCGAATTTTGGCTCGACGCTATAACTCTGGTGAAGAGAATGACCAGAAATCTGATGTAGAAGACGATGAACCACAGGTTATTGTGGTGGGATTTGGGCGTTTTGGTCAGGTCGTTGGACGTTTGTTGATGGCCAATGAAATTCGTTTAACGGTGTTGGAACGCGATGTCAGTCAGGTCGGTATTTTGCGCAGCCACGGTTATAAGGTTTACTATGGCGATGCAACTGAGCTTGAGCTATTACGGGCTGCTGGTGCGGCGAAAGCCAAAGCGATTGTAATTGCCAGTGATCTACCAGAAGAAACCATGACCATCGTTCATCTCTGTCAGCAATACTTTCCCAATCTATCTATTTTGGCGCGTGCCAGAGGTCGAGTTGAAGCTCATGAATTATTAAGTGCCGGCGTCGAGCTTTTCTCCAGAGAGACATTTTCCAGTGCAACGGATCTTGCTCGTAAGGCCTTAATTGATTTGGGGATGCACCCTCATCAAGCCTATCGAGCGCAACAGTATTTTAAACGGCTGGATGAAAGTATGTTGCGTGAATTAGTGCCGGTTAGACAGGGAAATATGCAGCAGATATCACGTGTAGCAGAAGCGAGACGTGAACTGGAAAACCTCTTCCAGCGAGAGATGCAGTATGACAGTAAATTATCTGACGATTGGGATTTGGACGAAGAGGTTCAAGAAACCAAGCATGATACCTTGGATTGATGATGAGATAACCTGATGGCGCTTTTATTTTTGCAAATGAATATTCGACATTGGTCGTACTTAGTAATATAAAGTTGCCTAAATTTTTATCTCAGTGAGTACAGCGCCGTTGATTTCAGCTACAATCAGCGGAAATTAGGTATCAACGGTAGGAGAAATCATGAAAGTAGCAAAAGACCTAGTGGTCAGCCTGGCATATCAGGTTCGTACAGAAGACGGTGTATTAGTTGATGAGTCTCCGGTGAGCGCACCGCTGGACTATCTGCACGGACATGGTTCTCTGATCGCGGGTTTAGAAAAAGCATTGGAAAACCATGCGGTAGGCGATCGTTTTGACGTGTTTGTAACGGCAAATGAAGCGTATGGCGATTATGATGAAGTGTTGGTTCAGCGCGTACCTAAAGATGTTTTCATGGGCGTTGATGAGCTTCAGGTTGGTATGCGCTTTTTAGCCGATACCGATCAAGGGCCTGTTCCGGTTGAAATTACCGAAGTAGAAGACGACCACGTGGTGGTTGATGGTAACCATATGCTGGCTGGTCAGAATCTGAACTTCAATGTAGAAGTGGTAGCGATTCGCGAAGCGACTGAAGAAGAATTAGCTCATGGTCATGTACATGGTGAGCACGATCACCATGGTGAAGGCGGCTGCTGTGGCGGCAATGGTCACGGCGAAGGCGGTGGTTGTTGCGGTGGTGGTGGTCACGACCATGACCACGATCATGAACACGGTGAAGGTGGCTGTGGCGGTCATGGCAAAGGCAACGATGGTTGTGGTTGCAGCCATTAATACGGCATTCATAGCAATTAAAATGGCAGCTTAAGGGCTGCCATTTTCTTTGGTATATTTTAAGCCCAGCATTAGTAGTGTGGTGGTGGGACTTCTTCTGATAGTGGTGCAATCATCGAAGGTTGTGACTCTTTTAGTTTATCGCTTAATAGTCTCAACTGTTCTTGAAGTTTTGCTATTTCACGCTGGTGTTGAATGATTGCCTGATTGAGATCGTCAATAGTCACCTCCTGAAAGGCTTGACGACTTTCAAGTAGTTCTAGTCGCTGTAGTAGTCTTTCAATATCGAGCTGTTGCATGTTATCTCCGGTGAATAGTGATTAGTCTGATTTGATGAATATGATATTAAATCAGCGAAAAAATTTGTAATATGTGTGTTGAATCGAATGCTTGCCATCGAGTTTTGTTATTGTAATAAAGGGAAGTAAGCGTTTAATTGGATTATTCTACAATGAAACACAAGGAATATATTGATGTCTTTTTTAAATAAGCATTCATACGTGATTGGTGCTTTGCTTTTTGCATTGCCCGTTTTTAGCATTTCTGCTAATCAGTTAACGAATAATAACAAAAATGAGAAGAATGAGAACGTAGTACAGGCTGAATCTACCCCGGTTAAGGAGCAATCAACTGCATCAGTAGAAGCCGTTGGTTCAGTTCAAAAGGATGCGGTTGTATCCACATCAACTCCGGAACAAGCTATTGTCGCAGAGCATGTTCCAGCTGCTGTTTCGGTGGGACTTGTTGCTCAGGTTGAGAAAGACGCCACAGAATCAGCACCTGCTCAGAAATCATCTTCTGAGGCAGCGTCAGTAGAAAAAGTTTCTGCAGAACAAGTTGTTGCACCAACCACACCGGTGAAAACCGCCGTTCAGGTTAAGAAAGATGCTTCAGAGTCTAGCCAAGCTAAGGACCCATCTTCCACAGCTGCACTGGCAGACGCTGCCGTTCAGGCCGAGGAAGAGGCTACAGAATCTACTCCTGCTCAGAAACAATCTCCGGCAACAGTGGCAGTAGTAGAAGCTACTGAACAAGCATTAACAGTACCGGTAGAAGCGGAGAAAGATGTTGCTGTATCTACTACAGCTGATCCTGCAATAGTGGCAGTCGATACGGCTGAGCAAGCTCAGAAGGACAATGCAGTCTCTATATCAGGTTTAGTTGTTACAACACCGCAAGAACAAGCGCCATTAGCCGAAAAAAATCAGGTTAAACCTAGCGTTAAAGATGATAACAAAGAAAAAAGTTCGGCACCGACAGAAGACAAAATGTTAGAGACGTCTTCGTTATCTGCTGTGAAATTTCATTTAAACAGTGAAGAACAACGCCGTGCCTATGCGAGTGGTGTGGCCTTAGCACGTTATTTACAAGAAAATATGGCCCAGCAGCAGAAACTGCATATCACGTTGGATCCTAAAATTGTTTTAGCCGGTATCGTTGATACTTTTGGTAATGATATCAAAATGGATGAAGCCACGATTAAACAAACCATGGATGTGTTTGACGATCAGGTTAATACCTTGAATAAAGCCAAGGTTGAACAGGATGCCCGCCATGAGAGTGAAATGGGTAAGGCATTTCAGGCTGAATTTGCTCAGCAGGATGGAGTGAAAAAAAATAAAACCGGCCTGCTTTATCTGATCGAGAAAAAAGGATCTGGCGCAGCAATTACCGATAAAAATACGGTTGAACTTGAATTGCAGGGTATGTTGGTCAATGGAACTGTATTTGAGAAAACAACAACCCCAATTATTTTGAAAGTAGCGGATGTGATTCCTGCTTTACGTAGCGGAATTAAACTGGCTGGTAACGGTGGTAAAATTAAACTCGTGGTACCGCCAGAACAGGCTTATGGGGAAAAAGGTGCGCTACCAAGTATTCCACCTAATGCAACATTAGTATTTGAAATTACGGTGTTACGTGTAAATCCAAGTAAAGCTAAATAATGACAGTGATGTTATTGATGGTTCGTTGAAAGATTATATTTATTCTCTTAGCGAACCATTACGTTTTATGCTGTCGAAGATTAGGTCATGAAGTTCATAAACACTTATCATTGAGTAATAAGATTTTTTGATACTCTTTGATTATATTTATCGATAACCTGTATGGTATAAATTCCGGGTTTATTTGTTGCGTAATATTTTCCTATCACTGGAGAAGTAGATGAAATCATTATTTAAAGTAACGCTGTTAGCGACCTCGATGGCTTTTGCTACTGGTGCTATGGCTGACGATGCCGCGTCGAAAACAGCAGCGCCAGCTGCGGCAACACCAGCAACTGCGCCAGCATCAGCTGTAAAATTTGACAGCGAAGATCAGAAAGCGGCTTATGCTTTAGGTGCTTCTCTGGGCGGTTATATGAATAACTCGCTGAAGGATCAAGATAAGTTGGGTGTTGTATTAGACCGCACCCAAATTCAAGCGGGTTTTAAAGATGCGTTTGAAAGCCAAAGTAAATTAAGTGATGCTGAAATTGAGCAGACGTTGCAAACCTTTGAAAATCGCGTGAAAGAAAAAGCTCAAGCGAAAATGATGGAAGAGGCGAAGGTCAATGAAGCTAAGGGTGCAGAGTATCGCGCTAAATTTGCTAAAGAAGCCGGTGTGAAGAAAACCGAGTCAGGTCTGCTGTATAAAGTAGAAACTGCCGGTACGGGTGCAGCCCCTAAAGACAGCGACAGTGTGGTAGTGAACTACAAAGGTACCTTGATTGATGGTACTGAGTTTGATAATTCTTACAAACGTAACCAACCAGCAACTTTCCGTTTAGATAGCGTGATTCCTGGCTGGACTGAAGGTCTTAAGAATCTGAAAAAAGGTGGGAAAATGACGTTAGTTATTCCTCCTGCTTTAGCTTATGGCGATAATGTGATTCCGGGTATTCCGGTTAATTCTACTCTGGTCTTCCAGGTTGAATTACTGGATATCAAAGCAGAAGCGGCAGAACCGAAGAAAAAATAATTTTTAAGCATTAACCGAAAACCGCATGAGAAATCCTGCGGTTTTTTTATTTCTTAAGTTAGTCTGGTATTTGCTAGACTAAAGCAACATACCAAGAATGAGTCTCCAGGTTTTTTCAGTCTGAGGACCAACGTAGACTAAATATATTGGAGAAACGCAATGTCACATTCGCAATTATCCAGCGAGTATGAACCGTTGGATGAGCAGCCATTTACCCGCGAAGATCATAATATTTTATGTTCTTATGAATCCGTGGTTGACGGATTAGCGATGCTGATTGGTTCGCACTGCGAGATCGTTTTGCATTCACTTGAAGATTTGAAGTGTTCCGCGGTACGTATCGCGAACGGTGAACATACCGGACGTAAAATAGGTTCTCCGATTACCGATATGGCTTTACGCATGTTGCATGCCATGTCTCATGATGACAGTAGCGTTTCCAAGGCTTATTTTACTCGGGCAAAAAGTGGCTCACTGATGAAGTCACTCACTATCGCTATCCGTAATAAAGAACGTCGAGTTATTGGTCTGCTGTGTATCAATATGAATCTGGATGTGCCCTTTTCTCAAATCATGCAAACCTTTATTCCACCGGAAGCGAAAGAGGCTCACTCGAATGTGAACTTTGCTTCATCCGTCGATGATCTGGTTGCACAAACGCTAGAGTTCAGTATTGAAGAGGTCAATGCCGATCGCAACGTCTCAAATAATGCCAAGAATCGCCAAATTGTGCTCAATTTGTATGAGAAAGGCATTTTTGATATTAAAGATTCGATTAACCAGGTTGCCGATCGATTGAATATCTCTAAACATACGGTGTATCTCTATATTCGCCAGTTTAAAAATGGTGATTTTTCAGGAAACGAGAAGTGAGTTTAAGCTATGCCTTGTTGGTGACGGGGCCAGCTTATGGAACTCAACAAGCAACCAGCGCTTGGCTGTTTTCGCAGGCGTTGATTGAAAAAGGCCATAAGATACAAAGCGTTTTTTTCTATCGGGAAGGGGTGAATAACGCCAATCAGTTGGTTTCTCCGGCCAGTGACGAGTTTCATTTGGTGACCGCATGGCAAACGTTGGCTGAGCAGCAGGGAACGCTACTACATGTATGTGTGGCCGCCGCGTTACGTCGAGGCGTGGTCGATAAACAGGAAGCTGAATTGCAAAAGCTACCGGTGGCTAATTTGCAATCCGGATTTGTGTTAAGCGGCTTGGGGTCATTAGCGGAAGCCATGTTGACTTGCGATCGAATTGTTCAGTTTTAGCTTAGAGCCGCGGATCATGAAGAAAATTGCATTTGTATTTACTCAAGCCCCTCACGGCACTTCTGGTGGAAGAGAAGGGTTGGATGCGGTGCTAGCCACTTCCGCTTTAACGGAAGAGATCGGTTTATTTTTTCTCTCCGATGGCGTATTCCAACTGTTGCCACAACAGAATCCGGATAAAATCCTATCGCGTAACTATATTGCTACCTTTGGGGTATTGGCGTTGTATGATATTGACCAGTGCTTTATTTGTCGCGATTCTCTGACAGCGCGCGGTCTCAATGACGATTTTGAGATGGTATTAAAAGCGCAATCTCTCGAGCGTTGGCAAATCAGTGAATACTTGTCGACCTATGACGTTGTTTTAACTTTCTGAGGCGCCACGGTGTTATATACGGTTTCCCGCTCGTTTTACCAGATTGATATGGAATCATTGCTGAATATGGTAACGCAGCGTGATGTCTTGTTGTTATTGCAAGATGGCGTGACTGCGGCTATTGCAGGCAGCGCAAGTTTAAATCAATTGATGGCATGTGGTGCAGTGATTTACGCCTTAAGGGAAGATGTTGAAGCCAGAGGGCTGTTAACATTAATGGGAAATGATGTTGAACTCATCGATTATCAAGGATTCGTTGATTTAACCGTAAACCATTCTCCACAGATGGCTTGGTAATTATTTCATGAAAAGTGGAATAAAATTGGCTAGGCTTTGGTTATTCTGCATTTTTTTTCGGTTAATTGGTACGAATTAGCCAATATCGTCCGTTGTTCGTCGAACAACGCTGTATATTTCTTGACACTTACTCTCTTCAGCCATAAAATTTTGCGTCCCTCAGTGTACCTATACTCGAGGGATCGATTTATCACGTGTTTACGAAAGTAAAAAAACCAGGAGCTTTTTTTAATGGCAACAATTAATCAGCTGGTACGCAAACCGCGCTCAATGAAGGTTGCAAAAAGCAACGTTCCTGCGCTGGAAGCTTGCCCGCAGAAACGTGGCGTATGTACTCGCGTATATACCACCACTCCAAAAAAACCAAACTCTGCATTACGTAAAGTTTGTCGTGTACGCTTAACTAACGGTTTTGAAGTTTCTTCATATATAGGTGGTGAAGGCCATAACCTACAGGAACACTCCGTGATCCTGATTCGCGGTGGTCGTGTAAAAGACCTGCCGGGTGTGCGCTATCACACCGTTCGTGGTGCACTGGACTGCTCAGGTGTTAAAGACCGTAAGCAGGCTCGCTCCAAGTATGGCGTGAAGAAGCCGAAGGCTTAATGGTTACCCGTTAAGTAAGGCCAAACATTTTTAACTTAATGTCAAAATAAACTCATCGAGTTTTGGACAATCCTGAATTAACAACGGAGTAATTCCATGCCACGTCGTCGCGTCATTGGTCAGCGTAAAATTCTGCCAGATCCTAAGTTCGGATCTGACTTACTGGCCAAATTTGTAAATATTTTAATGGTAGATGGTAAGAAATCTACTGCAGAAGCTATCGTTTATAATGCGCTTGAGACTTTAGCTCAGCGTTCAGGTAAAAACGAACTGGAAGCTTTTGAAATTGCCCTGGACAACGTAAGACCAACTGTAGAAGTTAAGTCTCGTCGTGTTGGTGGTTCTACTTATCAGGTGCCGGTTGAAGTTCGCCCGGTTCGCCGTAATGCACTTGCCATGCGTTGGATTGTAGAAGCTGCTCGTAAACGCGGTGATAAATCCATGGCTTTACGCTTAGCGAATGAACTGTCTGATGCTGCAGAGAACAAAGGTACTGCAGTTAAGAAACGTGAAGACGTTCACCGTATGGCTGAAGCCAACAAGGCGTTCGCCCACTACCGCTGGTAATTTACCTTCGGTAGTCATGCTAATCATCATGCGGGCGCTTTTTAAGTTGACCCGCATGGGTTATCTGAAGAACGACCTAGTAATCGAGGAATAAAATGGCTCGTACAACCCCTATTGAGCGTTATCGCAACATCGGTATCAGTGCTCACATTGATGCCGGTAAAACAACCACAACTGAGCGTATCCTTTTTTATACTGGTGTAAACCATAAAATTGGTGAAACTCACGAAGGTTCTGCGACTATGGACTGGATGGAGCAGGAGCAGGAGCGTGGTATTACTATCACCTCAGCTGCGACTACTGCGTTCTGGTCTGGTATGGCTAAACAATTTGAACCCCATCGTGTCAATATCATTGATACCCCGGGACACGTAGACTTTACTATCGAAGTAGAGCGCTCTATGCGTGTTCTGGATGGTGCAGTAATGGTTTACTGTGCAGTTGGTGGTGTTCAGCCTCAGTCTGAAACTGTTTGGCGTCAGGCTAACAAATATAAAGTTCCACGCATCGCGTTCGTTAACAAAATGGACCGTATGGGTGCTAACTTCCTGCGTGTAGTTGAGCAGCTTAAATCACGTCTGGCAGCAAATGCTGTGCCTATTCAGTTACCAATCGGTGCTGAAGACAGCTTTACTGGCGTAATTGACTTGCTGAAAATGAAAGCAATCAACTGGAGTGATGCTGACCAAGGCGTTAGCTTCACTTATGAAGATGTTCCAGCGAACCTGTTAGAAGAAGCTAAAAAATGGCAGCAAAATGCATTTGAAGCTGCAGCTGAAGCATCTGAAGAGCTGATGGACAAGTATTTAGGCGGCGAAGAGCTGACTGAAGAAGAAGTGACTGAAGCACTGCGTAAGCGTGTCCTGAATAATGAAATTATTCTGGTTACCTGTGGTTCTGCGTTTAAGAACAAAGGTGTTCAGGCAATGTTGGATGCGGTAATTGAATATTTACCTGCACCAACCGACATCGAAGCAATTAACGGTGAACTGGAAGACGGTACCCATGCGGAACGTCATGCTAGCGATAGCGAGCCGTTCTCTGCTCTGGCGTTTAAAATTGCTACCGACCCATTCGTGGGTAACCTGACGTTCTTCCGTGTTTATTCCGGTGTTGTAAACTCTGGTGACACAGTACTGAACTCAGTGAAAGACAAGCGTGAGCGTTTTGGTCGTATCGTTCAGATGCATGCGAATAAGCGTGAAGAGATCAAAGAAGTACGTGCGGGTGATATCGCGGCAGCTATCGGTCTGAAAGATGTGACCACAGGTGACACCTTATGTGACCAAGCTAAGCCGATCATTCTGGAGCGTATGGAATTCCCTGAGCCAGTAATTTCGGTTGCAGTTGAACCAAAAACTAAAGCTGACCAAGAAAAAATGGGTATCGCTTTAGGTCGTTTGGCACAAGAAGATCCATCATTCCGCGTATCGAGTGATGAAGAGTCTGGCCAAACAATTATCGCAGGTATGGGTGAGCTACACTTAGACGTGTTAGTTGACCGTATGCGTCGCGAGTTCAACGTTGAAGCTAACATTGGTAAGCCTCAGGTTGCATACCGTGAAACAATTCGTGAAACGGCTAAAGACGTTGAAGGTAAACACGCCAAGCAGTCTGGTGGTCGTGGTCAGTATGGTCACGTTATTATCGATCTGTCTCCGTTGGAAGCTGGTGGTCCGGGTTACGAATTTGTCAACGAAATCAAGGGTGGTGTAATTCCTGGTGAATTCATCCCTGCGGTTGATAAAGGTATTCAGGAGCAGCTGAAGTCTGGTCCTCTGGCTGGTTACCCGGTAGTTGATATCAAAGTGCGTCTGCACTATGGTTCTTACCATGATGTTGACTCATCAGAACTGGCGTTTAAATTGGCCGCTTCTCTTGCCTTTAAAGAAGGCTTCATGAAAGCGAAACCAATTCTGCTGGAGCCGGTCATGAAAGTTGAAGTTGAGACTCCAGAAGACTATATGGGCGATGTAATCGGTGACTTAAACCGTCGTCGCGGCATCATTGAAGGTATGGAAGACACTGCTACAGGTAAAACTGTACGTGCTCAGGTTCCACTATCTGAAATGTTTGGTTATGCTACAGACCTGCGTTCACAAACTCAGGGTCGTGCTTCTTACTCCATGGAGTTCTTGAAGTACAGTGAAGCGCCAAGTAACGTTGCTACAGCAATTATCGAAGCTCGCAAGGCTAAATAAGCCTCACGGGTAACAATTTATATCCCAGTCCCCCTCGGATAGAGGGGGACAGTGTAAAGGAAGAGAATCGTGTCTAAAGAAAAATTTGAACGTACAAAACCGCACGTTAACGTTGGTACTATCGGCCACGTTGACCACGGTAAAACAACTCTGACCGCAGCTATCACCAACGTATTAGCAAAAACCTACGGTGGTAACGCGCGTGCATTCGATCAAATCGATAACGCACCAGAAGAAAAAGCTCGTGGTATTACCATCAATACTTCTCACGTAGAATACGACACCCCTACGCGTCACTATGCACACGTTGACTGCCCAGGACACGCCGACTACGTTAAGAACATGATTACCGGTGCTGCTCAGATGGACGGCGCTATTCTGGTTGTTGCTGCAACTGATGGTCCTATGCCACAAACTCGTGAGCACATCCTGTTAGGTCGCCAGGTTGGCGTACCATACATCATTGTGTTCCTGAACAAGTGTGACATGGTTGATGATGAAGAGCTGTTAGAACTGGTTGAAATGGAAGTTCGTGAGCTTCTGTCTCAGTACGATTTCCCAGGTGATGATACTCCAGTTGTTCGTGGTTCTGCGCTGAAAGCGTTAGAAGGCGAAGCTGAGTGGGAAGCTAAAATCATTGAATTAGCTAGCTACCTGGACAGCTACATTCCAGAGCCAGAGCGTGCAATTGATAAGCCGTTCCTGCTGCCAATCGAAGACGTTTTCTCAATCTCTGGCCGTGGTACAGTAGTAACCGGTCGTGTAGAGCGCGGTATCGTTAAAGTTGGTGAAGAAGTTGAAATCGTTGGTATCAAAGATACTGTGAAAACAACTTGTACTGGCGTTGAAATGTTCCGTAAGTTACTGGATGAAGGCCGTGCGGGTGAGAACGTTGGTGTTCTGCTGCGTGGTACTAAGCGTGACGAAATCGAACGTGGTCAAGTATTAGCAAAACCAGGTTCAATCAACCCGCATACTAACTTCGTATCAGAAGTTTATATCCTGAGCAAAGATGAAGGTGGTCGTCATACTCCATTCTTCAAAGGCTACCGTCCACAGTTCTACTTCCGTACAACTGACGTGACCGGTACCATCGAACTGCCAGAAGGCGTAGAGATGGTAATGCCAGGTGATAACATTCAGATGACTGTAACTCTGATTGCCCCAATCGCGATGGACGAAGGTTTACGCTTCGCTATCCGTGAAGGTGGCCGTACTGTTGGTGCGGGTGTTGTTGCTAAGATCATCAAGTAATTCTAATTACTTATGAATGAAAAAAGGGTGCTTAGGCACCCTTTTTTATGGTCAAAAGAAAAGTTAGCTGACGGAAGGTATGTCTGATACTTTCGGCGGTTTAAAATTAAAGCGCCATATAGGCGCTTTAATTCATCACGATTAACCTCATTCTCCAGCAGTTTTGAGGTCCTGATACAGATAGTGCTTATAACTATTCGTTAGCTTTTGATCCGGACAGTCATCTAAACGCCCCTGACAGAGATTTCTCATTCGGATATTAGCTTCATAGAATGGAGAGACAGGCAGACCCGTTCTTTCCAGCAGTATTCCACCTAAAAATGAAATGTCAGTGATATCACCAAAATTTTGAAGGGGCTCTGAGGCTAAATTATCCTTAAGATAAAATTGGGTGAGATACCAGGCGTTGGTTAATGTCGTATTGTACTTGCCGTTCCAGCCAACGTTAGGTTGGTGGTCACCAAAGTAGAGGAACATGGTTGGCTTTTCTCGTTCGGCAACAAATTGTGAGAATTGATTTGTTGCAGTATCCAACAGTTTTATCTTGTCTATATAGTGGCTAATTGCTCCCGCAGCGTTTTTGTCCCCGCTAGATTTTGCTATTTGAAAATCGTCAGAGTGATCTTTTTCATAAGGGCCGTGCTCATTCATGGTTAACACAAAGATAAATACTGGTTTATCCGTATGTTGCTTTAATAACTGCTTTACGTAACCAAGCATGGCTTCAGTTGAAATGGTCCATAGGTTATCGTCTAGTTCTGCCGGATAGCCCAATTCTTGAGGTTGAATAATCAGGTCAATGCCGAGATTTTTGTAGGTAGGACCTGCGTTATAGTTCATTTTAAACATGGGTGTTAACACAACAGTGTAATAACCATTATTTTTAAGCTCACGAAATAGACTGTTCTTTATATGTGGTGCAACCGTATAGAAGACCGAATTTTTTCTGAACTTGAAGTCATCGGTATTAAGTCCAGTGAGCAGTGAGAATTCAGAAAGCCAAGTTCCTCCGCCGAAAGTTTGCACTCTTAATGGGCTGGTTGCCCGAGTATCTTTATCGTGGGCAAACATTTTAAACTCAGGAAATGTCACCCCTGGGAGGTGATAAAGTTCAGGGTTAACCGTTGACTCTTGCAGCATAACCACGATATCTGGCTTACTGGCATTCTCCTTGGGGAGATAACTAAATTGTTTATTTGATAAAAAGTAATTGGATGATTCTTTGTATTGCGGTGGTTGGTAATACATCTGCTGGGCAGACATAAACATGTTAACAATTGTCCCTTTTCCTTTGGGGAGAGCGCCTTGCCAATTTTCGATATTATGTTTATTTTGGCTAAATTGCGTAATGCCTAAAATTAATCCCGCCATGATAAATAATGAGAGAAAACGGTAGGGGAGTGAAATTTTTATTGTGCGTATATAAAGCACAACATTTAGAGCCAATAAAATCACTAATCCAATCAGACCCAACAGTGCTAGGGGGTAATGGAAGAGTGTACCGAAATTAGCAGGATCGAGCGCGATGCTAATATCTTGGAAAAAAAGCCGTTCTTTGTAGTAATGTGCTTTTATCTGATTTAGCAGCTGAAGTATGACAATTAGCGTACTGGTAATGCTTAATGAGAGTTTTACTCTACCAGATAGAAAGAGTAGGGCAGTAAAAATAGCCAAGAAGAAGCCGAAAGCGATGAAGCCAACGTATGAAAAGCTAAATCGACTACTGCAAATAATTAATGCGGCAAGCGTAATCAGATATAAATAAGCTGTAGAAATGAAACTTTTATTGTTCTTTGATAGAAGCATGTAGTTATTAACTTAAAATAATGAAAAGGCAATCTAAGACAGCCAAAAAAGAGGCATGTTCCATAACGATTGATTTTTGTTAGTGCATTGGAGAAATAGAGCCAACTGTTTAGGCCGGGTGAATTATACATTAAATTAAAATGACAATCGGGTCTGAAATGGTAAACCGTGAATTTAATCCCAGATTGCGCTTGCGTGATGGGTGTAAATCTGTACAATGCTCAGGCCTGCACTTTTATGTGGTGCGGTATAAGTACGAAGTTAGTGCTTATTACTACAACGTTATCCTGTAAAGCTTAATTTTGTAGTAACAATACTCCCGATCTGGGGGTTACATGAAGAACGATTACACTCCCCCATCAATCGAAATGGGTGTGAGGAGTAATTTTTTTACGTTTATAAAATAATTGGAGCTCTGGTCTCATGCAGAACCAAAGAATCCGTATCCGCCTGAAAGCGTTTGATCACCGTTTGATCGACCAATCAACCGCGGAAATCGTCGAGACTGCTAAGCGCACTGGCGCTCAAGTTCGTGGTCCGATCCCGCTGCCGACCCGCAAAGAGCGTTTTACCGTTCTGATCTCTCCGCACGTCAATAAAGATGCGCGCGATCAGTACGAAATTCGTACTCACAAGCGTCTGGTTGACATCGTTGAGCCAACTGAAAAAACGGTTGATGCTCTGATGCGTCTGGATCTGGCTGCCGGTGTTGACGTGCAGATCAGCCTGGGTTAATCAGGTCATTGAGCGATTGAGAGGTTGAAACAATGATTGGTTTAGTCGGTCGTAAAGTGGGAATGACCCGCA
Source organism: Pragia fontium DSM 5563 = ATCC 49100 (assembly GCF_900112475.1). Taxonomy (GTDB): domain Bacteria; phylum Pseudomonadota; class Gammaproteobacteria; order Enterobacterales; family Enterobacteriaceae; genus Pragia; species Pragia fontium. Next base: position 75,430 of record NZ_FOLW01000011.1, read on the forward strand.
TCTTCACTGAAGATGGCGTATCTATCCCCGTGACTGTTATCGAAGTAGAAGCGAACCGTGTTACTCAGATCAAAGATCTGGCTAACGATGGATACCGTGCTGTTCAGGTTACTACCGGTGCTAAAAAAGCTAACCGCGTAACTAAGCCTGAAGCAGGTCATTTCGCGAAGGCTGGCGTAACTGCCGGTCGTGGTTTGTGGGAATTCCGTCTGAATGAAGGCGAAGAATTTACTGCAGGTCAAGAAATTAACGTTGACATTTTTGCTGACGTTAAAAAAGTTGACGTTACCGGTACATCTAAAGGTAAAGGTTTTGCTGGCACTGTTAAGCGCTGGAACTTCCGTACTCAAGATGCTACCCATGGTAACTCTTTGGCACACCGTGGTCATGGTTCAATCGGTCAGAACCAGACTCCAGGTAAAGTGTTCAAAGGCAAGAAAATGGCAGGCCATTTAGGTGACGAGCGTGTAACCGTTCAAAGCCTGGACGTAGTACGTGTTGACGCTGAGCGCAACCTGCTGCTGGTCAAGGGTGCTGTTCCGGGAGCAACCGGTAGCGACCTGATCGTTAAACCGGCTGTCAAGGCGTAACGTCGAGGAGATAGGAATGGAATTGGTAATGAAAGACGCGCCTGGCGCGCTGACTGTTTCCGAAACTACCTTCGGGCGTGATTTCAATGAAGCGTTAGTACACCAAGTTGTTGTTGCTTATGCAGCTGCAGCTCGTCAAGGTACTCGTGCTCAGAAGACCCGCGCTGAAGTAACAGGTTCCGGTAAAAAACCGTGGCGTCAAAAAGGCACCGGCCGTGCGCGTTCAGGTTCTGTAAAGAGCCCGATCTGGCGTTCAGGCGGCGTGACCTTTGCTGCTCGTCCACAAGACCACAGCCAGAAAGTCAACAAAAAGATGTACCGCGGCGCACTGAAGTGCATTCTGTCCGAACTGGTACGTCAAGACCGTCTGATTGTAGTTGAGAAGTTCACTGTAGAAGCACCTAAAACTAAGTTGCTGGTACAGAAACTGAAAGAAATGGCTCTGGATGATGTACTGATCATCACTGGCGAAGTTGAACCTAATTTGTACCTGGCAGCAGGTAACTTACACAAGGTTGACGTTCGTGATGTTGCTGGTATTGATCCGTTTAGCCTAATCGCTTTTGATAAAGTGGTGATGACTGCTGATGCTGTGAAGCAAGTAGAGGAGATGCTGGCATGATCCGTGAAGAACGCCTGCTGAAAGTCCTACGCGCACCACACGTTTCTGAGAAAGCCTCTGGCGCAATGGAAAAGCACAATACTATCGTGCTGAAAGTTGCTAAAGATGCTACTAAGGCAGAAGTAAAAGCTGCTGTTCAGAAGCTGTTTGAGGTTGAAGTCAATGAAGTTCGTACTTTGCTGGTTAAAGGCAAAACGAAACGTCATGGTCAGCGTGTTGGTCGTCGTAGCGACTGGAAAAAAGCTTACGTCACTTTGAAAGAAGGCCAGAATCTGGACTTCATCGGCGGCGCAGAGTAAGTCGGAGGATTGAAAAACAATGGCAATTGTTAAGTGTAAGCCAACATCTCCGGGTCGTCGCCACGTAGTTAAAGTGGTTAACCCTGAGTTGCACAAGGGCAAGCCTTATGCCCCATTGCTGGAAAAAAACAGCAAATCAGGTGGCCGTAACAACAATGGCCGCATCACCACGCGTCATATTGGTGGTGGTCACAAGCAGCAGTATCGTCTAGTTGACTTTAAACGCAACAAAGATGGTATTCCTGCAATTGTTGAGCGTCTGGAATATGATCCGAACCGTTCCGCGAATATCGCGCTGGTTCTGTATAAAGACGGTGAACGCCGTTATATTCTGGCACCAAAAGGCCTGAAAGCCGGTGACCAAATCCAATCTGGTGTTGATGCTGCTATTAAGGCGGGTAACTGCCTACCAATGCGCAACATCCCAGTGGGTTCTACGGTTCACAACGTTGAAATGAAACCAGGTAAAGGCGGCCAAATGGCTCGTTCTGCCGGTGGATATGTTCAAATCGTTGCCCGTGAAGGTTCCTACGTAACGATACGTCTTCGTTCTGGCGAAATGCGTAAAGTATTATCTGATTGCCGCGCCACCTTAGGTGAAGTGGGTAACTCAGAGCATATGCTGCGCGTACTGGGTAAAGCCGGTGCTAGTCGTTGGCGTGGTGTTCGTCCTACCGTTCGCGGTACTGCGATGAACCCAGTCGATCACCCACACGGTGGTGGTGAAGGTCGTAACTTTGGTAAGCATCCTGTGACTCCATGGGGCGTGCAGACCAAAGGTAAGAAGACCCGTAGCAACAAGCGTACCGATCAATATATCGTACGTCGCCGTAGTAAAAAATAATTAGAGGATAAGCCATGCCACGTTCTCTCAAGAAAGGTCCATTTATAGACCTGCACTTGCTGAAGAAGGTAGAGAAAGCGGTGGAAAGCGGAGACAAAAAGCCTGTTAAGACTTGGTCCCGTCGTTCAACGATCTTTCCAAACATGATCGGTTTGACCATCGCTGTCCATAATGGTCGTCAGCACGTTCCAGTCTTTGTTACCGACGAAATGGTCGGTCATAAACTGGGCGAATTCGCGCCGACTCGTACTTATCGCGGCCATGCGGCTGACAAAAAAGCCAAAAAGCGCTAAGGTAGGAGGAAGAGATGGAAACTATCGCTAAACATCGCCACGCTCGTTCTTCTGCTCAGAAGGTTCGCTTAGTTGCAGACCTGATTCGCGGTAAGAAAGTGTCGCAAGCTCTGGAAATTTTAACCTACAACAACAAGAAAGCTGCTGATCTGGTTAAAAAAGTACTTGAGTCTGCCATTGCAAACGCAGAACACAACGATGGCGCTGACATCGACGATCTGAAAGTCGCGAAAATCTTTGTCGACGAAGGTCCTACCATGAAGCGTATTATGCCTCGTGCAAAAGGCCGTGCAGATCGTATCCTGAAGCGCACCAGCCACATCACTGTGGTTGTGTCCGATCGCTGAGACTCTGGAGAATAGCAATGGGTCAGAAAGTACATCCGAATGGTATTCGACTGGGTATTGTCAAACCTTGGAACTCTACCTGGTACGCAAATACCAAAGAATTCGCTGACAACCTAGACAGCGACTTTAAAGTTCGTCAATTCTTAACTAAAGAATTGTCGAAAGCTTCCGTTTCTCGCATCGTGATCGAGCGTCCTGCGAAGAGCATCCGTGTGACTATTCACACTGCTCGCCCAGGCATCGTGATCGGCAAGAAAGGTGAAGACGTCGAAAAACTGCGCAACGCTGTAGCAGCTATTGCTGGCGTTCCTGCGCAAATTAATATCGCCGAAGTCCGTAAACCGGAACTAGACGCTAAATTGGTTGCTGACAGCATCACTTCACAGCTGGAACGTCGTGTTATGTTCCGTCGTGCTATGAAGCGTGCAGTTCAAAACGCCATGCGTATAGGCGCTAAAGGAATTAAAGTGGAAGTAAGCGGTCGCTTAGGCGGCGCTGAAATCGCGCGTACCGAATGGTACCGTGAAGGTCGTGTTCCATTGCATACACTGCGTGCGGACATTGACTATAACACTTCCGAAGCGCACACCACTTATGGTGTAATCGGCGTAAAAGTGTGGATCTTCAAAGGTGAGATCTTGGGTGGTATGGCTGCCGTTGAACAACCGGAAAAACCGGCTGCTCAACCGAAGAAGCAGCAGCGTAAAGGCCGTAAATAAGGAGCATCGCTGATGTTACAACCAAAGCGTACAAAATTCCGTAAAGTGCACAAGGGCCGCAACCGTGGTCTGGCTGCCGGCGCGGATGTGAGCTTCGGCACTTTCGGTCTGAAAGCTGTGGGCCGCGGTCGTTTGACTGCTCGCCAAATCGAGGCGGCACGTCGTGCCATGACACGTGCAGTTAAGCGTCAAGGTAAAATCTGGATCCGTGTGTTCCCAGACAAACCAATCACTGAAAAGCCGCTTGAAGTGCGTATGGGTAAAGGTAAGGGTAACGTGGAGTATTGGGTTGCCCTGATTCAACCGGGAAAAGTCCTGTATGAAATGGACGGTGTTTCGGAAGAAGTTGCCCGTGAAGCATTCAAGCTGGCAGCAGCAAAACTGCCGATTAAAACCACCTTTGTAACTAAGACGGTGATGTAATGAAAGCAAAAGAGCTGCGTGAAAAAAGTGTTGAAGAGCTGAACACTGAGCTGCTGAACCTGCTGCGTGAACAGTTTAATCTGCGCATGCAAGCAGCAAGCGGTCAACTGCAACAGTCTCACCTGTTGAAACAAGTGCGTCGTAATGTTGCACGTGTGAAAACTTTACTGAATGAGAAGGCGGGTGCGTAATGACTGATAAAATCCGTACTCTGCAAGGTCGTGTTGTTAGCGACAAAATGGAGAAATCCATTGTCGTTGCGATTGAGCGTATGGTGAAGCACCCGATGTATGGTAAGTTCATCAAACGTACGACTAAGCTGCATGTACATGACGAGAACAATGAGTGTGGTATTGGCGATCTGATTGAGATTAGCGAATGCCGTCCTCTGTCAAAGACTAAGTCTTGGACACTTGTTCGAGTTGTAGAGAAAGCGGTTCTGTAATACAGTACCCTTTCTTAAACAAAATAAACGGCTCAGTAAACGGGCCGTTTATTTTTTCTACCCAACATCGAAAAGCGATGGTATAATGCCGCGCCCCGATGTATGGGGGTTTTTAAACGACCCGTGAGGGTCCTTAGTAGTTGACATTAGCGGAGCACTAAGATGATCCAAGAACAGACTATGCTTAACGTCGCTGACAACTCTGGCGCACGTCGCGTAATGTGTATCAAGGTTCTGGGTGGATCGCACCGTCGCTACGCTGGCGTAGGCGACATCATCAAAATTACCATCAAGGAAGCAATTCCGCGTGGTAAGGTTAAGAAAGGTGATGTGCTTAAAGCGGTAGTGGTGCGCACCAGAAAGGGTGTTCGTCGCCCTGACGGATCTGTCATTCGCTTCGATGGTAATGCTTGCGTTATTTTAAATAACAACAGTGAGCAACCTATCGGCACGCGTATTTTTGGACCGGTAACTCGTGAATTACGTAATGAAAAATTCATGAAAATTATCTCTCTGGCACCAGAAGTACTGTAAGGAGCGAACCATGGCAGCGAAAATCCGTCGTGATGACGAAGTTATCGTGTTAACCGGTAAAGATAAAGGTAAACGCGGTAAAGTTAAGAATGTTCTGTCTTCCAGTAAGATTGTTGTTGAAGGTATCAACCTGGTTAAGAAACATCAGAAGCCTGTACCGGCTCTGAACCAACCAGGTGGCATCGTTGAAAAAGAAGCTGCAATTCAGGTTTCTAACGTTGCAATCTACAACGCAGCTACAGGTAAGGCTGACCGTGTAGGCTTTCGTTTTGAAGACGGCAAAAAAGTCCGTTTCTTCAAATCTAATAGCGAAACTATCAAGTAATTTGGAGTAGTACGATGGCGAAACTGCATGATTACTACAAAGAACAGGTAGTAAATAAACTGGTAGACCAGTTTGGCTACAAATCTGTCATGCAAGTCCCTCGGGTCGAGAAGATCACCCTTAATATGGGTGTTGGTGAAGCGATCACTGATAAGAAACTGCTGGATAACGCAGCAGCTGATTTAGCAGCGATCAGTGGCCAAAAGCCGCTAATCACCAAAGCACGCAACTCTGTTGCAGGCTTCAAAATCCGCCAGGGCTATCCGATCGGCTGTAAAGTGACCCTACGTGGCGAACGTATGTGGGAATTCTTAGAGCGTCTGATTTCTATTGCTGTACCTCGTGTACGTGACTTCCGTGGCTTAAATCCTAAGTCATTTGATGGTCGTGGTAACTACAGCATGGGCGTGCGTGAGCAGATTATCTTCCCAGAAATCGACTATGACAAAGTCGATCGTGTACGTGGTTTGGACATTACCATTACCACTTCTGCGCAATCTGACGAAGAAGGCCGCGCTCTGCTGGCTGCCTTTAACTTCCCGTTCCGCAAGTAAGGTAGGGTTACTAATGGCTAAGCAATCAATGAAAGCACGTGAAGTTAAACGTGTGAAGTTAGCAGACAAGTTCTACGCTAAGCGTACTGAACTTAAAGCGATTATCTCTGATGTGAATGCATCCGATGAAGACCGTTGGAATGCAGTGCTCAAACTGCAAACTCTTCCACGTGATTCCAGTCCAAGTCGTCAACGTAACCGTTGTCGTCAAACAGGTCGCCCACACGGCGTTCTGCGTAAATTTGGATTGAGTCGTATCAAGGTCCGTGAAGCCGCAATGCGCGGTGAAATCCCGGGTCTGAAAAAGGCTAGTTGGTAATATCACCATTGAATCACGGGAGTAGAGACAGATGAGCATGCAAGATCCGATCGCGGATATGCTGACCCGTATCCGAAACGGTCAGGCCGCGAACAAAGTTGCGGTCACTATGCCTTCCTCCAAGCTAAAACTGGCTATTGCCAAAGTGCTGAAGGAAGAAGGTTATATTGAAGAATATAAAATTGAAGGCGACACCAAGCCCGAACTGGAATTAGTACTTAAGTACTTCCAGGGCGCGCCTGTTGTAGAAAGTATTCAGCGAGTAAGCCGTCCTGGTCTGCGCATCTATAAAAGAAAAGATGAGCTGCCAAAGGTAATGGCTGGTTTAGGTATCGCTGTTGTTTCTACCTCTAAAGGTGTCATGACTGATCGTGCAGCTCGCCAAGCAGGTCTTGGTGGCGAGATTATCTGCTACGTAGCTTAATCAGGAGGAAAGAATGTCTCGTGTTGCAAAAACACCCGTCGTTATTCCTGCTGGCGTAGAGGTAAAACTCAACGGTCAGGTTATAACAATTAAGGGTAAAAACGGCGAGCTGTCGCGTACAGTCCATGATTCCGTTGAAGTTAAACAAGAAAACAATGAAATCACTTTCGGTCCACGCGAAGGTTTTGTTGACGGATGGGCCCAAGCGGGTACCGTACGTTCTTTGGTTAACGGAATGGTTATCGGTGTTACTGAAGGCTTCGTTAAGAAGCTACAGCTGGTAGGCGTAGGTTACCGTGCAGCAGTTAAAGGCAATGTGGTGAATTTATCTTTAGGATTCTCTCACCCTGTTGAACATCAACTGCCAGCAGGCATTACTGCCGAATGTCCAAGCCAAACTGAAATCGTGCTGAAAGGCGCTGATAAGCAGGTTATTGGTCAGATCGCAGCAGAATTGCGTGCCTACCGTCGTCCTGAGCCTTATAAAGGCAAGGGTGTCCGTTACGCCGACGAAGTCGTGCGTACCAAAGAGGCTAAGAAGAAGTAAGGTAACACTATGGATAAGAAAGCAGCTCGTATCCGTCGTGCGACCCGCGCACGTCGTAAGATTAAAGAACTGTGTGCGACTCGCCTGGTGATTCACCGTACTCCGCGCCATATTTATGCGCAGATTATCGCACCAAACGGTTCTGAAGTTCTGGCAGCCGCTTCTACGTTAGAAAAGGCTATTGCAGAACAATTGAAGTATACCGGAAACAAAGATGCAGCAGCAGCAGTAGGTAAAGCTATCGCTGAGCGCGCACTGGCCAAAGAGATTACGAAAGTATCTTTTGACCGTTCTGGTTTCCAATATCATGGTAGAGTCCAGGCGCTGGCAGATGCTGCCCGCGAAGCTGGCCTTCAGTTCTAAGGTAGAGGTGTAAGATGTCTCACATCGAGAAACAAGCTGGCGAACTGCAGGAAAAGCTGATCGCGGTTAACCGCGTATCTAAAACCGTAAAAGGTGGTCGTATTTTTAGCTTCACCGCACTAACTGTAGTGGGTGATGGCAACGGCCGCGTTGGTTTTGGTTACGGAAAAGCGCGTGAAGTTCCAGCAGCGATCCAGAAAGCGATGGAAAAAGCCCGTCGCAACATGATGAATGTTGCATTAAACAACGGAACTCTGCAGCATCCTGTTAAAGGTGCTCATACAGGTTCTCGCGTGTTTATGCAGCCTGCATTTGAAGGTACCGGTATTATCGCCGGCGGTGCAATGCGCGCCGTTCTGGAAGTCGCCGGAGTACGTAACGTATTAGCTAAGGCTTATGGTTCTACTAACCCGATTAACGTGGTTCGTGCAACTATTGATGCCTTGGATAATATGAAGTCTCCTGAGATGGTTGCTGCCAAGCGCGGTAAAACTGTCGAAGACATTCTGGGGTAATGAGCAATGGCAAAGACTATTAAAGTTACTCAAATTCGCAGCTCTATCGGCCGCCTGCCTAAACATAAGGCAACGCTGGTTGGTTTGGGTCTGCGTCGCATCGGTCACACTGTAGAGCGCGAGGATACTCCTGCTGTACGTGGCATGATCAACCTGGTTTCTTACATGGTTAAAGTGGAGGAGTAAGAGATGCGTTTAAATACTCTGGCTCCGGCCGAAGGTGCAAAACACGCTTCTAAGCGTTTAGGTCGTGGTATTGGTTCTGGTCTGGGTAAAACCGGCGGCCGTGGTCACAAAGGTCAGAAGTCTCGTTCTGGCGGTGGCGTACGTCGTGGTTTCGAAGGCGGCCAAATGCCTTTATACCGTCGTTTACCAAAATTTGGTTTTACTTCTCGTAAAGCAATGATCACGGCAGAAGTTCGTCTGTCTGAGCTTGCTCAAGTAGAAGGCGAGGTTATTGACCTGAACGCACTGAAAGCGGCAAACGTAGTTGGCGTACAAATTGAGTTCGCGAAAGTTATGCTTTCAGGCGAAATCAGTCGTCCAGTTACTTTACGCGGTCTGCGTGTAACCAAAGGCGCTCGTGCTGCAATCGAAGCCGCTGGCGGGAAAATTGAGGAATAAGTAGCAGATGGCTAAGCAACCAGGATTAGATTTTCAAAGTGCAAAGGGCGGACTAGGCGAGCTGAAGCGCAGACTCTTATTTGTTGTCGGTGCTTTGATCGTGTTCCGTATTGGCTCTTTTATTCCAATTCCTGGTATTGACGCCACTGTGCTTGCTAAGTTAGTCGAAGAGCAGAGAGGCACCATCATTGACATGTTTAACATGTTCTCTGGTGGCGCCCTCAGTCGTGCTTCTGTCTTCGCGCTTGGTATTATGCCGTATATTTCGGCCTCTATTATCGTGCAGCTGTTAACGGTGGTTCATCCTAAGTTAGCGGAATTGAAGAAAGAGGGCGAGTCTGGCCGTCGTAAGATAAGCCAGTACACTCGATATGGTACGTTGGTTCTGGCCATATTCCAGTCAGTCGGTATTGCTACCGGCTTACCGAATATGGGAATGCCGGGTCTGGTGATTAATCCAGGCTTTGCGTTCTACTTTACCGCGGTTGTGAGCTTAGTTACGGGAACCATGTTCCTGATGTGGCTGGGTGAGCAGGTGACTGAACGAGGTATCGGTAACGGTATTTCAATCATCATTTTCGCTGGTATTGTTGCTGGTTTACCACCTGCTATTGGACAGACTATCGAGCAGGCTCGGCAGGGTGACTTACATGTTCTTCTGCTGCTATTGGTTGCGGTGTTAGTATTCGCGGTGACTTTCTTTGTTGTATTTGTTGAGCGTGGTCAGCGTCGTATCGTCGTTAACTATGCGAAACGTCAGCAAGGTCGTCGTGTTTACGCTGCACAGAGTACCCACTTACCGTTGAAAGTGAATATGGCCGGTGTAATACCTGCAATTTTTGCTTCAAGTATCATTCTGTTCCCTGCGACAATTGCCTCATGGTTCGGTGGTGGTACTGGTTGGAACTGGTTGACAACTATTTCTATGTATTTGCAACCCGGTCAGCCACTTTATGTGTTACTCTATGCATCTGCGATCATATTCTTCTGTTTCTTCTATACAGCGTTGGTTTTCAACCCTCGTGAAACAGCAGATAACCTGAAGAAGTCCGGTGCGTTTGTACCAGGGATTCGTCCGGGAGAGCAAACGGCTAAATATATTGATAAAGTAATGACGCGTTTAACCTTTGTTGGTGCAATGTACATTACCTTTATCTGCCTGATCCCGGAGTTTATGCGTGACGCAATGAAAGTACCTTTCAACTTTGGTGGTACTTCGTTACTTATCGTCGTTGTCGTCATCATGGACTTTATGGCTCAAGTGCAAACTCTGATGATGTCGAGTCAATATGAGTCTGCATTGAAGAAAGCAAACCTGAAAGGCTACGGCCGTTAATTCAGGGCTAGCTTGAGAAGTTACGGAGAGTTAAAATGAAAGTTCGTGCTTCCGTCAAGAAGTTATGTCGCAACTGCAAAATCATCAAGCGCCACGGCGTTGTTCGCGTGATTTGCGTTGAACCAAAGCATAAACAGCGTCAAGGCTGATTTATAATTTGGCATATTTTTCTTGCAAAGTGTGATTGAGCTGGCTAGATTAGCCAGCCAATCTTTTTGTGTGTGACAGCAACATTATTTGAGTATCCTGAAAACGGGCTTTTCAGAGTAGTGTTGCAGTATATAATTAGTAGGAGTGCATAGTGGCCCGTATAGCAGGCATTAACATTCCTGATCATAAACATACCGTAATTGCATTAACTGCGATCTTCGGTGTCGGCAAAACCCGCTCACAGGCTATCTGTAAAGCGTCTGGTATTGCTGAAAATGTTAAGATCAGTGAACTGTCTGAAGAGCAAATTGACAAGCTGCGTGACGAAGTTGCCAAGTACGTTGTAGAAGGTGATCTGCGTCGTGAAGTTACCATGAGCATCAAGCGTCTTATGGACCTTGGTTGTTATCGTGGTGTACGTCATCGTCGTGGTCTACCGGTTCGCGGACAGCGTACCAAGACTAACGCCCGTACCCGTAAGGGTCCGCGTAAACCGATCAAGAAATAATCGGGGTGATTGAATAATGGCAAAAGCACCTGTTCGTGCACGTAAGCGTGTAAGAAAACAAGTTTCTGACGGTATGGCTCATATCCATGCTTCTTTTAACAACACCATTGTGACTATTACCGATCGCCAGGGTAATGCATTGGGTTGGGCAACAGCTGGTGGTTCCGGCTTCCGTGGTTCTCGTAAATCCACTCCATTTGCTGCTCAAGTAGCGGCAGAGCGCTGCGCAGAAGCAGTAAAAGAGTACGGAATTAAGAACCTAGAAGTTATGGTTAAAGGCCCAGGTCCAGGTCGTGAGTCAACTATCCGCGCATTAAACGCGGCTGGTTTCCGCATCACTAATATTACTGATGTGACTCCGATTCCTCACAACGGTTGTCGTCCTCCTAAGAAACGTCGCGTTTAATCGCCACTGTTTCTAGGATTGTTGGAGAAAGAAAATGGCAAGATATTTGGGTCCTAAGCTCAAGCTTAGCCGTCGTGAGGGCACAGACTTATTCCTTAAGTCTGGTGTTCGCGCGATCGATACCAAGTGTAAAATTGAACAAGCTCCTGGTCAGCACGGTGCGCGCAAGCCACGTCTGTCTGACTATGGCGTACAGTTACGTGAAAAGCAAAAAGTTCGCCGTATGTATGGTGTTCTTGAGCGTCAGTTCCGTAATTATTATAAAGAAGCAACGCGTCTGAAAGGCAACACTGGTGAAAACCTGCTGTGTCTTTTAGAAGGCCGTTTAGACAACGTGGTTTACCGTATGGGCTTCGGCGCTACTCGTGCAGAAGCACGTCAGTTAGTTAGCCACAAAGCTGTTATGGTTAATGGTCGCGTTGTTAACATCGCTTCTTTTCAGGTATCTCCGAATGACGTAGTCAGCGTACGTGAGAAAGCTAAAAAGCAATCTCGTGTTAAAGCCGCTTTAGAGCTGTTTGAACAGCGCGAAAAGCCGACTTGGATCGAAGTTGATGCTGCTAAGATGGAAGGCGTTTTCAAACGCAATCCTGAGCGCTCCGATCTGTCTGCGGACATTAACGAACACCTGATCGTCGAACTTTACTCTAAGTAAAGTTTAGTACCAAAGAGAGGACACAATGCAGGGTTCTGTGACAGAGTTTCTAAAACCACGCCTGGTAGATATCGAGCAATTAAGTTCGACGCACGCTAAGGTGACCCTTGAGCCGTTAGAGCGTGGCTTCGGCCATACTTTAGGTAACGCACTGCGCCGCATTCTGCTTTCATCAATGCCGGGTTGTGCGGTAACTGAAGTTGAGATTGATGGTGTACTACATGAGTACAGCACCAAAGAAGGCGTACAGGAAGACATCCTGGAAATCCTGCTCAACCTGAAAGGGCTGGCGGTGAAAGTTCATGGTAAAGATGAAGTTATTCTTAGCTTGAATAAGTCTGGCATTGGCCCTGTGACTGCAGCCGACATTACCCATGATGGGGATGTTGAAGTCGTCAAACCTCAGCACTTGATCTGCCATCTGACTGACGAAAACGCATCTATTAGTATGCGTATCAAGGTTCAGCGTGGTCGTGGTTATGTGCCGGCTTCTGCCCGTATTCATACGGAAGAAGATGAGCGTCCAATTGGTCGTCTGTTGGTTGATGCATGCTACAGCCCGGTAGAGCGTATTGCCTACAATGTTGAAGCAGCGCGTGTAGAACAGCGTACTGACTTGGATAAGCTGGTCATCGAGATGGAAACTAACGGCACGATTGATCCGGAAGAATCAATCCGTCGTGCGGCAACCATCCTGGCTGAACAACTGGAAGCTTTCGTTGACTTACGTGATGTACGTCAGCCGGAAGTGAAGGAAGAGAAGCCAGAATTCGATCCGATCTTGCTACGCCCTGTTGACGATCTGGAACTGACTGTCCGCTCCGCTAACTGCCTCAAGGCAGAAGCTATCCACTACATCGGTGATCTGGTACAGCGTACCGAAGTTGAGTTGTTAAAAACTCCAAACTTGGGTAAAAAATCTCTTACTGAGATTAAAGACGTGCTTGCATCTCGTGGTTTGTCTCTGGGCATGCGCCTGGAAAACTGGCCACCAGCTAGCATTGCTGACGAGTAACCGGATCACAGGTTAAGGTTTTACTGAGAAGGATAAGGTCATGCGCCATCGTAAGAGTGGACGTCAACTGAACCGCAACAGCAGTCATCGCCAAGCTATGTTTCGTAACATGGCAGGCTCTTTAGTTCGTCATGAAATCATCAAGACGACTTTGCCTAAGGCGAAAGAGCTGCGTCGCGTGGTTGAACCACTGATTACACTTGCCAAGGCCGACAGCGTTGCTAATCGTCGTCTGGCATTCGCCCGTACTCGTGATAACGAGATCGTGGCAAAACTGTTTAATGAGCTTGGCCCGCGTTTCGCGAGCCGCGCAGGTGGTTACACTCGTATTCTTAAGTGTGGCTTCCGTGCAGGTGATAACGCTCCGATGGCTTACATCGAGCTGGTTGACCGTGCAGAAAAAGCTCCTGAAGAAGCAGCTGCAGAGTAATATCTACAGTTGTTGAAAAAAGCCGGGTTATCCCGGCTTTTTTTATATCTGCTATTTGAAGTAAAATAATAATTATTGTTATTGCTTTATCTATTGGTATTTCCTATCTTGTTATTTTAAGCTGCTCCTTCAAGGAGGTGTTTTATGTATCGTATTGGGCAACTGGCCAAACTGGCTAATGTCACACCGGATACTATTCGTTATTACGAAAAACAGAACATGATGTCTCATGATGTTCGTTCCGAAGGGGGATTTCGCCTCTATACCGAGCAAGATCTACAGCGGCTTAAATTTATTCGTTATGCTAAGCAACTGGGTTTTACGTTGGAATCTATTGCAGAGTTGCTATCAATTCGGGTTGAGCCAGAACAGCATACCTGTCAGGAATCAAAATTCATTGTTCAGTCCAGATTGGACGAGGTAGAGAAAAAGCTGCGTGAACTGGAACATATGAAGGCTTCTTTACAGAGATTAAGCGATGCATGTTGTGGTAGCGCCCATAGCAGCGCCTATTGCTCTATTTTAGAAGCGCTGGAGCAGGGGGCAACCAATGAATTACCTCATATAGATTTAAGAACTAAATAGCCAACGGGTAAATTTTGTTCTATTATGCGCCGGTTTTTATCGCCGAAATAAATTAAGAGAGGTTTCTATGGCGAAGTATCAGCACCAAAAAGGCACGATTCAGGATAATGCGTTGCAAGCTCTGCTGCATGACCCTTTATTTCGTCAACGCGTAGAGAAAAATGTTAAAGGTAAAGGCAGCTATCAGCGTAAAGCTAAACATGCTGGCAAAATGGGCCGGGAGGCTGGAGATAAAAGGATTCTAAGCGTCTTTTTATCTCCAGCCTTCTTTATTTCCGCTAGCAACAATCTTACGATAGCCAATAGAACATTCAGTTAACCGACGTATTTTGATGATAGTGCAATGCAATCATTAACTGGCTTAATTCTTTAAATACAAACGGATCCAGCGAAGTAATCTCTTTGATCTGATGCAGACGATAACTCAGCGTATTGCGGTGTATACCCAGTTCTTGTGAAGCGTTATTGACCTCAGCGTTATTCTCAATGTAGGTAATCAGCGTTTTTAATAGCGTTTTTCCGGTGCTATGGGCAAGTAACTTCTCGATTCTCCGATTAAAATAGAGTGTGAAGTAGCTGGTTTTGGCTTCGTTCAATAGTCCACTATAAGCAAATCGTTTTCCGCTAATTATCCGTTGTTCTGGTTGATACTGCTTACCATGCTTAATCATTTCCCTGACCATAAAAATAGACTGGCGAAATTGTTGCGGGGCATCTGATTGAACACCAACGCCAATAACGTAGTGGCTTAGCTGTGTTTCCAGAAAGCTATTAATTTGATCAATGATGAATTCTGCGCGCTCGGTGTCGGTGAGCAGTAAAAGAATTTCATCGTTGCTGAGCAGTAGAACTCGCTGCGATTTTATAATTCTTGATAGCTCATTTAGAATGTGGTCAATGGTTTTACCCAGTAAATGCCCACCGGTTTCTATATTGATTAATAAGGGAATCAGCGCACTGTCTAAACCGAGATGTTGTGGTTTTAGCTGATAGAGAATCTCCTCTCCTTTTTCGGTATTACCCAGTTCCAGATACTGTTTCAGCAGCAAATCACGAATGCGGTACTGCCAGTTAATCTCGCGAATATCCCATGATTGTTTAATCAATAATTCCGCCGCTAAAATAGCTAATTCGGCGTAACGGCCAATAGCAACCGGATTACCGCTGATGCCAATCACCATTACAACTTGATCGTCTACAATAATCGGATGATTAATGCCCGGCTGCACATTTTTGTATTTTGCGGCTTGCTGGGCATTCTCTATGGTCATTCTTTGGCGGCTTTTAATGACCTCATACGCAACTTCGTGACGTTCCCCTATGCGATGGTTCTCACCGGAGGCGATAATGATCCCCTGATGATCGATGACATTTACATTATGATGGATAATGCTCATTGCCCGTTTAACGATGGTATTGGCTAACTCTAAGGTGATAAGCATACTTGTTTCCTATGGATATAAAGCAACTAATCATAATGTGAGCTATAGCTTTGTATCATATTTAACGGCATTTATGAGGTATCAGTCTCATTCCTACATTTAAGGTGCGAATTAAGGCTTCAGCGGTATCGGCTAAAAGTACTTCAACATCTTGCATTGCTTGTTCCAGTGAAATAGGACGGGGGCAGATAGACCACATAGCATCAATATTATTCTGATAAAGCAGATTAGCGCCTTCTCCTAGTGAGCCTGCCAAAGCAATCACCGGTTTATTGTAAGTCGCTGCCAATGTCGCTACGCCAACTGGCGCTTTACCAAAACTGCTTTGTTTATCCAGCTTGCCTTCACCAGTGATAATCAGGTCGGCGTCTTTTATCAGTTTTTCGGCATCGAGTAATTCCAGCACGAGTTCAATTCCCGGGCGTAATTGCGCCTGAGTAAACCACAATAATGCAGCGCCCATGCCGCCAGCAGCACCGGATCCGGGAATCTGATTAACGCTATGATTTAATATTTGGCTGAGAACTTGATGATAATTAACCATCCCGGCTTCTAATTGGTCTAACTGAGCGGCGGTAGCTCCTTTTTGCGGCCCATAAATTCGGGTTGCGCCGTTATCACCGAGCAATGGATTATTGACATCGCATGACGCTTCAAACAACGTATTGGATATGGCCGGATGCAGTTGGCTAATATCCACAGCGTTCACTCGTATAAGGTCTTCACCGCAAGCTGGGGCTGGAATCAGATTATGTTGGCGATCGAAAAATTGCACGCCTAATGCTTGTGCAAAACCAATGCCGCCATCATTGGTGGCGCTGCCGCCTAATCCGATAATAATATGTTGGCAACCTTGATCCAGCGCTTGCTTAACCAGTTGTCCTAGCCCATAGGATGATGCTTTAGCTGAATGACGTTTCTCTTTTGGCGTTAATTCCAAACCGCAGGTCTGCGCCATTTCAATAATGGCTGTGCCACCGTCCAACATGAGGTATTCAGCATCCACCTGCTGACCATATGGGCCGCTGACGGTAAGTGAGTGCTTAATAAGTCCCTTTAGTGATGGGCTTTCATTTAATATTTGTAGTAATCCCTCGCCACCATCAGCAATAGGCAACTGGTAGGTTGTGATATCGTGGCGATAGCGAGTTAAACCGGAAGCAATCGCTTGGCAAGCCTGTTGTGCGCTACAGCTTCCTTTAAATGAATCAATGGCAATAACGATTTTCATAGCCCATCCTTTGTCGTTCGGAGTATTGGGGTGAAAGGGGGCGTTATGCCCCCTGGGAATTACTGTTCGCGTTCGAATAGTACCGAGATACCTTGCCCGCCGCCGATACACATAGTGGCGAGTCCGGTATTGACATTGCGACGTTCCATTTCGTACATCAACTTGACGGAAATAATGGCACCGCTAGCGCCGACGGGATGACCCAGCGCAATTGCCCCGCCGTTGACGTTAACTTTGGCTGGATCCAGCTGCAGATCGTTAATGACCGCAAGTGACTGGGCGGCAAAGGCTTCATTCAACTCAATGAGATCGATATCGTGTACCGACATATTGAGCTTTTTCATGAGTTTTTTGGTGGCCGGTGCTGGACCAAAGCCCATGATTTCTGCTTCACAACCTGCTACCGCCCAACCACGAACCACCATTCTAATTGGCAGGCCTAGTTGCTCAGCCTTTGCTCGGGTGGTCATAACCAGCGCACCTGCACCGTCATTAATACCGGATGAGGTTGCTGCGGTTACGGTGCCGTCTTTTTTAAAGGCTGGCTTAAGTTGAGCATATTTTTCTTTTGGCGTATCACGGGGATGCTCATCTGTTTGGAAGGTTCGGGTGCTTTTTCCTTCACGGATTTCAAGCGGCAGGATTTGAGACTCAAAGTATCCGGCTTTGATTGCTGCTAATGCCTTCTGTTGGCTATTCCAGGCAAACTCATCCATCGCTTCACGGCTAATATTAAAACGCTCTGCGGTGAATTCAGCTGTCATACCGTTATGGTAAGGGCCTTCTGGCCAAGTCAGGATTGAGATGATTCCATCCTCCAGCTCGCCGTGACCTAAACGATAGCCATAGCGGGCTTTACGGATATAGTAGGGCAACTGAGTCATATTCTCAGTGCCGCAGGCTACGGTGATTTCTGCATTGCCTGTTTGTAATTCCATCATACAGTCAACAATAGCCTGTAGACCGGAACCGCATTGACGATTGACGGAGTAGGAGGTTGTTTCGTTGGGCAATCCTGCTCTTAGCTGGCAGATACGGGCAATAAAACCACTTTCTGCAATTTGCCCCACGTTTCCTACCACAACCTCATCGATCTGTTCAGGTTTTAGTCCGGCTCGAGACACGGCTTCGCGGATGACCGCTGCGCCTAAGTCATGCTGATGGACATCTTTAAAACTGCCGCCCATGGTGCCGATTGCTGTGCGAACACCGCTGACAACCACGATATCATTTGCATTTTTCATCATATTTTCCTTATAGCACCATACCGCCGCCAACATTGATCACTTCGCCATTGATATAGCGGGCTTCATCGGAGGCTAAAAACGCAACGCAGTTACCCACATCTCGTGGGTCGCCAGCGTATCCGGCAGGAATTTTACTGACCATAATGTCCCAGACTTTTTCCGGTACGCCTTTGGTCATATCGGTTTCAATAAATCCAGGGCAGATGGCATTAACCGTGACGCCTTTTCTGGCTAATTCACGGCAGGCAGTTTTCGTTAAACCGATAACGCCAGCTTTTGAGGCGGCATAGTTGGCCTGACCGATATTTCCTAACCAACTGGCAGAAGAGATATTGATAATGCGACCGCTGGCGCGTTCACGCATACGTAAGGCGGCTTCCTGCATACAATGGAAAGTCCCTTTCAGGTTAACGTCCATAACCAGATCCCAGTTTTCCTCGGTCAGTTTATGTAACATTGCGTCGCGATTAATCCCGGCGTTATTGACCAGAATGTCTATTGGGC
This sequence comes from Pragia fontium DSM 5563 = ATCC 49100, assembly GCF_900112475.1. GTDB lineage: Bacteria > Pseudomonadota > Gammaproteobacteria > Enterobacterales > Enterobacteriaceae > Pragia > Pragia fontium. Next base: position 93,726 of record NZ_FOLW01000011.1, read on the forward strand.
CCAGCTGTGCTTCGGTTTCAGCAAACAGATGGTTTACTTCATCACGATTGGCAATATTGCAGGGGATAAAAATAGCTTTGTGTCCGGCGTTCACCAGTTCCTGAGCGGTTTTTTCTCCGCCGTCTTTATCAACATCACAAATTGCTACGGCAGCGCCTTGTTCAGCTAGAACCAGCGCAATTCCTCGCCCTAAACCACGACTGGAACCGGTAACAATAGCCACTTTATTTTTTAACGACATAGGGTACTCCTTATATTTTTAAGCCTGACCGTTAACGATAACGGTGGATTAATGATGATTTGATTCAGTATGTTCATTGCTACAGAGTGCGTGTTTAAGGCCAAAATTGACCTCCTCAAACAGTGAGGCATCCATCAGTTTTAGGGATTCTGAAATTAATGGCGTAAATTCCATCTGTTGAAGCACGTCTTTTTCCAGGTCGATACCGGGGGCGATCTCTATCAACATGGGCCCCTGTTCCGTCAGCTCAAAGACCGCCCGCTCTGTGACTAGATGCATTTTTTGTTTCTTTTGACGAGCAATTTCGCCGTTGTAGGAAATTTGATTAATGTCTTTAACCAGCTTTTTGACCGAACCTTCCCGGAGGATTCTTAGCTGGCCGTCGCGGAACTCCACTTCCAATCCTTTTGTTGTAAAGGTGGAACAGAAAACCACGTGATGAGCATTTTGCGTGATATCAATAAAGCCGCCAGCACCGGTACAGCGGTCACCCATCTTGGTGGCATTAATATGACCGTTGGCGTCCATTTCACCGGCTCCCATATAGGTGATATCGACGCCGGTGCCGTTGTAATAGAGCATTTGTTCCTGATGGTTGATCATGGCAGTTAGGTTTTTGCCAATACCAAAATCAATGCCGCCAGCCTGAACCCCACCATAAATTCCGGACTCGACGGTAATCGTTATGTCATCACTGACTTCTTCTTCATGGATGATGGTGCCGATAACATCATTGGGAATGCCGGTACCTAAGTTGATAACGCAGCCGGGATAGAGAAACTGGCAGGCGCGACGACCGATTAGCTTGCGGATAGTTAACGGCAGCTTTTCTAGTTCGCTGGTGGGGGAAATTAGGTTACCGCAGTAGGCAGGGTCGTAGAACCAAGAGGAGGTTTGCCGATGATCCTGCTCTGGATTATCACAGACCACAACTGCATCAATAAAGTTGCCGGGTACAACCACTTGTTTAGGATGCAGGCTGCCCGTTTGCGCCAGATTTTTCACCTGAGCAAGCACCTTGCCACCAAAACGTTTAGCCGCCAGCACCGCCTGTAGGATTTCCAGCTTCATCGCTTCTTCTTCACAGGTCAGGTTGCCTTCGGCATCGGCAGTGGTTCCTCGGATAATGACGGTATCCAAAGGTAAAGCAGGATAAAACAGATATTCCTCACCGCGTAGAGAGACCACTTCCACCAGATCGGCAAGGGCGCGGGTACGGTCATTCATCTTGCCGCCTTCTAAGCGCGGATCGATAAATGTCCCCAAACCTACCTTCGACAAATAACCGGCCTGACCGGCCGCCATCGCGGTATACAAGTGAACGATTTGTCCCTGTGGTAGACAGAATGCTTCTACGCTGTCAGAAGCAATTCGCTCCATCCACTTTGGTGCTAACCCCCAGTGGGAGCCAATAATGCGTTTCACCATTCCCGGATGGGCAAAATGTTGGTTACCTCGTTCACGGTTTGACTGTCCGGCCGAATGGATATAGGTCAGATTAGCCGGAGAACCGGTTGCAAGAAATCGTTGTTCCAGCGCTTTCAGAATTGATTCTGCCGCACCAATAAGCGTCATACCGATAGTACAAACGGTGGAACCGTCATTCACTAAAGCTGCAGCTTGTTGAGCTGTGATAACTTTATTCTTCATAAGTCCTCTGTTCTGTGTTGCTTAATCAAATTCTGAAATACGGTGGTGGCTGCGCTACGTGGCGTCTTTTACGTAGCGCAGCGGCAATTATTTCTCTGCTTCAGCCCTGTTGTTATCTTTGGCACTCGGCGGCTGTTTTACCATTGCGGCACCAATGGTGGCGCAAACTAACAGAATGACGGCAAACCACAGACCCGCGCTTGGCGATCCGGTTTTATCTTCCAGTAGGCCAAATACGTAAGGACCAAAGAAGCCACCTGTGATACCTAAGCAGGCCAGTAGTCCTAGCCCACCGGCGAGCATGTTGCCGCTCATCAAGGTTGCCGGGTAAGTAAAGATGATGGACTGCACTACGAAGAACATTGAGGCGCCGATACAGAAGCCAATAAGTCCGAGAACTGGACCGCCCAGCGCGCCGATAACAAAACCAATCGCCATCGACATAAAGCCTGAAACCAGCATCATCTGGGAGCGTTTCGCGGTATTCGCGTATTTCGGCAGGAAGAAACCACCGAGGGCTGCGGCAATCCATGGGATGGCAGTTAATAGGCCAAGGGTAAAGGTACCCATCTCACCATAGCTGCGAATGATGCTTGGTAGAAAGTAAGTCAGACTGTAGACCGCAATCTGATGAGTAAAATAGATAGCTACGACCAGCAGAAACGTTTTATTGGTAAACGCTGTTTTAAATGAGAACTTTTGGTTTTTATCTACGCCAGCGGGCTGTTCTGCGGCCAGTTTAGTTTCAATATAGGAAACATCATCAGGCGTTAACCATTTCGCATCGCGGGGCTTATCGGGTAATACAGCGTAGACATAGAAGGCCAGAATAATGGCTGGAATACCTTCAACGATAAACATCCACTGCCAACCGTGCAGGCCAGCAACGCCGTCTAGCATGAGCAATGCACCACCTAAAGGGGCACCAACAATATTGGCAATACAAACACCAAGCAGGAACATGCCTACCGCTCTGGCTCGTTCCTCTCGACCAAACCAGTAGGTCAGATAAAGAATAATTCCGGGATAAAGCCCGGCTTCTGCGGCACCCAGCAGTAAACGCATCACATAGAAAGATATAGGCCCGGTAACGAAAGCCATACCGGCAGAAATTAATCCCCAGGTAATCATAATTCGGGTGATCCAGAAGCGAGCACCGACCCGTGCCATAATCAGATTGCTGGGAATTTCCATGGTGGAGTAAGTCAGGAAGAATAGCCCTGCGCCTAAGCCATATGCGGTTGCAGAGAGGCCTAGGTCAATTGACATTGAAGCCCTAGCAATACCGATATTGGTTCGATCAATAAAACTAATGATATAAACAATAATCAGTAGTGGCATGAGATGTTTATATATTTTGGCATTCGTTATTGCCGCTTGGCCTAACGATGCAACTTTCGATTGTACGTTTGACATGATTGACGTTCTCCCCTCATTGCTGAGGTTGTTATTCAGTGTAGGGTTTATTAGCTGAATGTTTTATTTCGGGAATAAGTCGCCATAGCCCGATTAATGGACATTGTCTTTTTTATTATTTAGCTAATAACGTTATTGAATTAGATTAATTATCTCCTGTTGAATTAATTTAATTTTTATTATTAATGGAGGCTGTTTGCTCTCCGTCTTAATTCTATTTTGTCTGTTTTTCCATTGGTGTTTTTAGGAAGCTCAGGAATAAAAATTATTCTTGAGGGAATTTTAAATTTAGCGATTTTGTCCGATAGCCATTGAATAATATTATCGCTGACGAGTGGCTTATCTTGCTGGGCGATAATAAACGCTACCGCTTCTTCTCCATAGATATCGCTTTGTCTTGGGACAATGGCGATATCCTTGACGCCAGGATAGCTAGAAATCAAATTCTCAATTTCTATGCAGTATATTTTTTCACCGCCTCGGTTAATCATGTCCTTACTGCGATCTTTGATAAATAGGTAATTATCCCGATCGAGGCTGGCGATATCGCCGGTGTAGAACCAGCCATCGTGAAAGTATTGCTGGTTTACTTTAGGGTTGTTCCAGTATTGTTTAATCACTACTGGTCCTCTTAACCATAAATGGCCAGTTTCTCCTGTAGCAAGCAGTCGATTATTATCGTCTCTAATCTGACATTCCAAACCGGGTATCGGTAAACCTGAACTGCCAACTTTATCGCTGTGTCTAACATCGACTGGAAATATACTGGCGGGAGAAGTCGTTTCCGTTAGGCCATATATTGGACGTATTTCTGTTTGTGGAAATAATTGGGTTAATTTATCAATCAGACCGGTATTTAAATGACCGGCACCACAGGCAATCATTCTTAAACTGGAATAATTATATTTTTCCTGGTTTTTTTCTGATTCTTGAGTCAGGAAAATAAATACCGTAGGGGAACCATGCATAAATGTAATTTTGTGCTGGTGGATTGTTTTTAGAATTTCTTCAGCATTAAATCGTTGCTGTAAGTGAATGGTTCCACCAATATGAATAAATAAGCAGAGGAGGGCGGATAAGCCAGTAATATGACAAATAGGAATGGGTAAAATAGTACTGTCATCAGCATTTAGCTGGAGAATATCTTTATAAGCATGGATAGCATGTAGAAAATTACTGTGGGTTATGGCCGCGCCCTTTGGCGATCCGGTGGTGCCTGATGTGTAGATAATCGCTGCAATATCATCAGCAAAGATCTCGGTTTGATTAACGGATATTGGCAACGCCCGGTCGTCGGCATTACGTAATATAAATTGCCAATTAGCGAGTGAAATACGTTGCTCTTTTGCCGTATTCACCGCTAGCCAGGGTTGATTATCCGGATCAAAAAAGACCACTTTAGCCTCAACGCTATCTAAAATAATATTGCTGTCATCAGACTTAAGCTTGGTGCTTAGAGGGACCACTATGACCCCCAGAGCCATTGCTGCATAAAATAACGTGCAGAATTCAGGGCGATTGCCTAAAGCCAGTACGATAACGTCACCCTTTTTGAGCTTAAAATTCTCCATCAAGCAGGTGATATTCAGGTTAACGCTATGGTTAAACTGATCGTAACTGTATTTATGGCCTTCAAAATAGATAGCGGTATTCTCAGCTCTGGCTTTAACCGCATGCTGTAGGCTTTGATATAGATGTTGGGCGGTTAATTGCGGCATACCTATTCTCCGATAACGTTGCTACATATAATCTGACGTAGCAAAGTATAGGGAATGGTTGGGGGCTAAAAATGTGTAAAGTTTCACATCTTGCTTTGGCGCTTGGCTCGAGACTATTGTGTAAATTGCCAATTTTATTACAGCAGGCGTGACGTTATTATCACGTTTCAGTCGACAAAATTTGTTAAATTTATTTTAAATTTTGGTTGATTAACTGTTTTGCATGAAATTTGTACGTTTATTTTTGTGCAAATGAATAAAACATACGGCATAAGACATTAAAAAGCCCCCATATAAATGGGGGCTTCGTTAATTTTCAGATGTGAAAGTGACTAATTAGCGCTATTTCTGCTGTTGCTTCAGAATATCACGAATATCTGTCAGCAATTTTTCTTCCGTTGTTGGTGCTGGAGGTGCCGCTGGTGGCTCTTCACGACGAATTTTATTCATCAGTTTAATCGCCATAAAAATGGCAAAGGCAACAATGACAAAATCAAAAATATTCTGGATAAAAACGCCGTAATGCATGATAACCGCTGGCGTATCACCTTGAGCCGCGCGTAATACGAATTGAAATTGTTTAAAATCTACTCCACCGATCAGTAGGCCTAACGGTGGCATAATAATGTCAGAAACCAACGACGATACTATTTTACCGAAGGCGGCACCGATAATTACACCGACGGCAAGGTCAACCACATTACCGCGCATCGCGAATTCGCGAAATTCTTTAAGCAGACTCATATACAATTACCTTTATCAGAACATATGTTATTTATAAGCATAACCACAGACCGCAATTTTTCCATATTTTCGAAAGAATAGATTGGATTTATTCCCATATTGTTCAGGGAATAAACCGTGTGATAATTATAAGAAGAAGGGACTCGGTTGGAACAACCTTTCAACATCAGAGATATATTTTTTATCTGCCAAAAACATAATGACGTGATCGCCCTGTTCAATAACGGTAGCCCGATCGGCAATAATCACCTCATCTCCTCTGACTAGCGCTCCGATAGTGGTGCCCGGTGGTAGCTTAATATTTTCCAGCTGGCGGCCGACAACCTTCGACGTAGTGTCATCTCCGTGAGCAATGGCTTCGATAGCTTCGGCAACGCCACGACGTAAGGTAGACACACTAACGATATCGGCTTTTCTGACATGCCCCAGAAGGGCGGAAATGGTCGCCTGTTGAGGGGAAACGGCAATATCAATTACGCTGCCCTGAACCAAATCAATATAGGCATGGCGTTGGATAAGAACGATAACTTTTTTAGCCCCCAGCCGTTTAGCCAGCATGGCTGACATGATATTAGCTTCATCATCATTGGTTAGGGCGATAAACAGATCGATCTGGTCGATATTCTCTTCAGTAAGCAATTCTTGATCGGAGGCATCGCCGCAAAAAACCACGGTATCCTGAAGCATTTCAGCTAATTCTGCCGCGCGCTCAGCATTACGTTCAATAAGCTTTACGCTGTAATCTTTTTCCAGACGCTTGGCCAGCCCGGCACCAACGTTACCGCCGCCAACAATCATCAAACGCTTATACGGTTTTTCCAGACGTTGCAGCTCACTCATGACCGCGCGAATATTTTCTGACGCAGCGACGAAAAACACCTCGTCACCCGCCTCAATAATGGTGGAGGCCTGAGGACGAATAGGACGATCCTGACGGAAAATCGCGGCCACACGAGTTTCAATATGCGGCATATGCTCACGCAGCGAGGATAAGGCGTTACCCACTAGTGGGCCACCATAATAGGCATTAACACCAGCGATACTTACTTTGCCTTCAGCAAAGTTCACCACCTGTAGCGCACCGGGATATTCAATTAGCTTGTAAATATAATCGGTTACCAGCTTTTCCGGAGAGATAATATGGTCGACCGGGATCACTTCAGGTTCAAACAGCTTATCTTCTTCACGGATATACTCCGACGAGCGAATTCGCGCAATACGGTTTGGCGTGTTAAATAGCGAATAGGCTATCTGGCAGGCGATCATATTAATTTCGTCGGAGTTAGTCACCGCGACCAACATATCTGCGTCATCCGCCCCTGCATCACGCAGTACTCGAGGGTGACAGGCATGGCCTTGAACAACCCGCAGGTCGAATTTGTCCTGCAACTGACGTAGCCGGACAATGTTGTTATCAACCAACGTAATGTCGTTATTTTCACCGACCAGATTTTCTGCCAGAGTGCCGCCAACTTGACCAGCACCGAGAATAATAATCTTCATTTTGTTCTCTTTTTAGCGCTGAATACGCTTTGTGCAACAGTTCGAATTTATGCCTTTATTAGTTTGGCATAAAAAAATCCGTCGCCACCATCTTGTGATGGTAAATTTTGACGATAAGGTGATTCATCCGTACCAATATTCACTAAATGAGCATCGCTATGGCGGTGGATAAAGTCATTTATTTGTAATGTATTCTCTTCCGGGAGAATGGAGCAGGTGGCATAAACCATTGTTCCTCCCGATTTAAGCTGAGGCCAGATGGCGTCGATGATTTGCTTCTGTAGTGCAACTAATTCATCAATATCGCTGTTGCGGCGTAGCCATTTAATATCTGGATGGCGGCGAATGACTCCAGTTGCTGAACAAGGGGCATCCAGCAATATGCGGTCGTATATTTGACCATTGCTCCAGGTTTCGGGAGTTCTGCCATCACCACATAGCACTGTAGCCTGTTGTTTCAGGCGGGCTAGGTTTTCTGCTACTCGCTTTAAGCGACTTTCATCTACATCAACGGCGGTGACCTGTGCTTCCGGTGCTGCTTCCAAAATATGGGTGGTTTTGCCGCCGGGGGCTGCGCATAAATCCAGAATGATTTCGCCATTTTGCGGTTCGAGTAAAGGAGTACATCCTTGTGCTGATGCATCCTGCACCGTAATCCAACCGGCATCAAATCCCGGTAGCGCAGTAACGGCACAAGGGGTAACTAAGCGCAAAGCATCCGGATAGTCCTGATGAATAACCGCTTCAATCCCCGCCAACTGAAGTAATTCAAGATATTCATCACGGCTATGGTGTTGACGATTAACTCGTAACCACATCGGTGGCTTTTGGTTATTCGCATCAACGATTTGTTGCCATTGTTCAGGATAGGCATCTTGTATGCGCTTCAATAGCCAGCCAGGGTGTAAAAAACGGCTGGATTGAGTTTGAACCTGTGCGGTAAGTTCTTGCTGCTGGCGCTGAAATTGGCGCATAACTCCATTAATCAGCCCCTTCATCTGCGGGCGTTTTAGCGTAATCGCACCATTAACGGTTTCAGCGACGGCGGCATGAGGGGGAATGCGGGTATACAGTAATTGATACAGGCCAACCATCAATAAGTAATGAAGGGGTCTCTGTTTACCGGTGAGTACTTTTTCCATCAGCTGCTGTAGATACCATTCGAGTTCCGGCAGAACCCGCAGGGTGCCGAAGCACAGCTCTTGCAGTAGCGATTTATCTTTATCGGAAATGTTTTTTTGGAGTTCGGGCAAAACGGTACTTAGCGATTGGCCTTTATCAAGAACTTGACCGATAGCTTTTGCGGCAATAGCCCGAAGATTATATTTGTTATTCATAGCAAAATTTGACCGCAGCGATATAAGTATTAACAGCGCCGGTGGTGAAACAACCGGCGCTGGCATCAGGCTAAATGATGGCCGGGAAGAAACCATTCACGACGAGAGTTCAGTAGATCCTGAGCTGACATCGCTTTTTTACCTGCAGGTTGGAGTTGAGTGATGTTTAATATGCCCTGAGCGGTGGCGATTTGGATGCCGGATTTTCCCGCATCAATAATGGTACCGGGCTGAACCTGATGAGGCGTATTCAGCACTTCTGCCGCCCAGACTTTCACTGGTTGATCATCAACCACGAAATAGCTCACTGGCCATGGATTAAACGCGCGGATACAGCGTTCTAATTGTTCCGCAGAGAGTGACCAATCGAGTTTAGCCTCTTCTTTACTCAGCTTATCAGCATAGTTGGCTAGGGTATCGTCCTGCTTTTCAGCCTGGATGGTACCGGCAGCAAACTGTTCCAACGTGTTTAATAAGGCCTGTGGCCCCAGTTGAGCCAGCTTATCATACAGGGTGGCGCTGGTGTCTTCAGCCAAAATAGGACAGGTCAACTTATACAGCATATCCCCGGTATCCAGACCTTCATCCATTTGCATAATGGTAATGCCGGTTTCACTGTCGCCTGCCCATAAAGAACGTTGAATTGGCGCTGCGCCCCGCCATTTTGGTAGCAGAGAGCCGTGTACGTTAATGCAACCCAGTTTCGGCATGTTCAATACTGCCAAGGGAAGGATCAGACCATAGGCAACCACCACCATCACATCGGCATTTAGCGCTTTTACTAACTGCTGATTTTCTTCAGGTCGTAAGGATTTCGGCTGAAATACTGGGATGTTATGTTGTTCCGCCAGTTGTTTAACCGGGCCTGAAGTCAGTTTATTACCGCGGCCAGCAGGGCGATCGGGTTGAGTGAAAACCCCAACAATGTGGTGATGAGACGAAAGCAGCGCATCTAAGTGACGCGCTGCAAAATCAGGGGTACCAGCAAAAATAATTCGCAAAGGTTCAGACACTGTAATTTCCTATCTTTTATCGAGGACGCGCTATTCAGATTATTTTGAACGCGATTCCTGTCTGGCGATTTTTTCTAACTTTTGACGAATACGCTGACGCTTAAGGGGGGAGAGGTAATCAACAAACAGTTTACCTTCCAGATGATCCATTTCATGTTGGATACAGATGGCCAGCAGGTCATCAGCGTCTATTTCGTAAGCCTCACCGTCACGATTGAGGGCACGAATTTTAATCTTTTCTGCACGAGGAACGAAACCGCGAGATTCTGGAATTGACAGACAGCCCTCTTCAATACCGGTTTCCCCAGATTTTTCCAGCACTTCTGGGTTGATAATCACGTAAGGCCGATCGCGGTTTTCTGAAACGTCAATCACGATAATACGCTGGTGAATATCAACCTGAGTTGCAGCAAGGCCAATACCTTCTTCTTCATACATAGTTTCCAGCATATCGTCTGTGATGCGCTGGATTTCCGGTGTCACTTTTGCCACCGGTTTAGCTTTGATGCGTAATCTTTCATCAGGAAAATGTAGGACGGGTAATACTGCCATATATCTCTAAATCGCCATCTTTATGGATAAAATTTGATTCCTATATTCTAGACCTTTCCGAGGATGATTGACAGTATCAGTCAACTATTGAAGCGATAGATAGTAGGGTTAGACGATTTTTTTATGCAGACTACTGAACCGTAGAATTGTGATATTTGCCGATAATAAATGCTATTGCTCAGTTGTTTTTTAATAAAATTACGTAGTTGCCCCAAATACTTTACTTTCATCCTTAATCCAGCCTCTTTTATGTTTTAGTTTTATTGAAATTTGATTATTGAATGCAGGTTACCTAATGAGTCGGGAAGAATGGTGGCTGAGATTATTGATGATATCCGGACCGAAACTGCCTTATATCCGACGATTAAATCCATATTCTTTTCAGGATGTTGATTTTAATGAACGATTGCTGACTAACTTGGGGTTTAGTGAAGAACAATGTCATCTGTTTAGCCATGCCGATAAATATGACGTGTTGAAGTGTTTGGATTGGCTATCCGGTTCTGATTGTCATTTAGTCACTTATGCGGATAGCGACTATCCGGAAATGCTGCGCCATATTGCTGGTGCTCCTGTGGCTTTGTTTGTTAAAGGAGGGAAGCAGAACCTGAGTACACCACAGTTGGCCATGGTAGGGAGTCGGCGCTATAGCCACTATGGGGAGCGGTGGGCCAACTATTTTTCACAGCAACTGGCGGCGAGTGGGTTGACAATTACCAGTGGGTTGGCCGTTGGTATTGATGGCATTTGTCATCGTGGGGCACTGGCAGTTGAAGGGACAACCATTGCAGTATTGGGCAGTGGGCTGGGCAAGTTGCATCCTAAGAGTCATTTGCGTTTAGCACAGCAAATTCTGGAACAGAATGGTTCTTTAGTTTCTGAGTTTTTGCCGTTTGCTGAAGCCAGAGCCGAGTACTTTCCTCGCAGAAATCGCATCATTAGCGGACTGAGTTTGGGGGTATTGGTGATTGAGGCCGAATTACGCAGTGGCTCACTGATTACGGCAAAATATGCCTTGGAGCAGGGAAGGGAAGTGTTCGCGATTCCGGGGCCGTTGGATAATCACAACAGTCAAGGAACCCATAATCTCATTCAGCAGGGGGCGATGCTGGTGGCGCAGCCTACGGACATTATTGAAAACTTGAATAGCTCACTCTGCTGGCTGCCATCATTACCATTGGAACCGTTAACGGAACCGCTGATAAAGGTCAAAGACACAGAGAGTCAGTCAGGAATGTCACCGTTATATCGTTATCTTAGTCATGAACCGACTCCCGTTGATATTCTGGCGCTAAAAACACAGCTTTCCGTTACTGATGTGATGATTCAGTTACTCGAACTGGAATTATCCGGTTGTGTGAAGGGTGTTCAGGGAGGATATATTCGCAGCGGTTAAACAAGACGGTATAAAAATAGTGCTAATCAGGTAGACTGTCGGGTATTAAGAGTGGTAGATGGTCAGTTGTGTAGATGACTTAAATAGATGGCAGTGAGGTTATGAATAAAACGGCATTGTTTACTGGTAAAAGTGAAGAGCTCTGTCCCGAGTGTGGCGCTCCGCTGGTTATCCGTAGTGGAAAACAGGGGCCGTTTCAGGGGTGTTCACGCTATCCGGAATGTACTTATATCCACTCATTTAAGCCTCAGAGCGATGGGCATGTGGTAAAAGTGCTTGAGGGTCAGAACTGTCCAAAATGTGGTGAGACGTTGGTTCTCAGACAGGGGCGCTATGGCATGTTTATTGGTTGCAGCAGCTATCCTGATTGCGATTACATTGCAGTTATAGATAAGCCTGATGAAACACAGATAGCCTGTCCACAGTGTAAACAGGGAAAGCTACTCCAGCGTAAGTCTCGTTATGGCAAGGTCTTTCACTCTTGCGATCGCTATCCTGAATGTCAATTTACCTTGAATTACACGCCGATAGCGGGTGTGTGTCCAATATGCGACTATCCTCTACTTCTGGAAAAACGCACTTCTCGGGGAAATCGCCTGTTTTGTGCGAGTAAACTATGTGGCAAAGAAGTTCTTACAGATAAAGATGACTGATAATTTACAATTAATAGTAAACCAACTCCGCCAGCAGCAGGTTGTGGCTTATCCTACCGAGGCTGTATTTGGCTTAGGTTGTGATCCTGACGATCGTTTGGCGGTAGATCGGCTGTTACAGCTGAAACAGCGTTCATGGGAAAAGGGCCTAATATTAATTGCTGCCGATTATGAGCAGCTTCGGCCCTATGTTGACGATCAACAACTGACACTGGAACAAAAAGAGCGGGTGTTTGCATGCTGGCCGGGGCCGGTGACTTGGGTGATGCCAGCTCGGCCAACAACGCCAAAATGGCTGACTGGTCGCTTTGATTCTCTGGCTGTTAGAGTAAGTGATCACTTACTGGTGAGGGAGTTGTGTTTATCTTTTGGTAAACCGATTGTTTCAACCAGCGCTAATCTGAGTGGTCTGGAACCTTGTAAAACAGAACAGTGCGTTCATCAGCAGTTTGGTCCGTCATTTCCGGTACTTAGCGGGTTAGTAGGTGGCCGTCAGAAGCCATCAGAAATAAGAGATGCATTAACCGGAAAATTATTCCGGCAGGGATAACTATCTACAGGAGCGTTATGCAACAGTTTGCCGTTTTTGGTAACCCTATTGGGCACAGCAAATCACCACGTATCCATCAGCTGTTTGCGAATAGTTGTAATATTCGTCTGCATTATGGCACTCAGTTAGCGCCTATAGAGGGTTTCGAGCTGGCGATTCAACATTTCTTTGCCAATGGCGCAGTGGGAGCTAATGTTACTCTGCCGTTTAAAGAGCAGGCTTTTGCACTATGTGATGAGCTAACTGAACGAGCGGCTTCAGCGGGTGCAGTAAATACCATTAAGCGCCTGGATGATGGTCGTCTACTTGGCGATAACACCGATGGTATTGGTCTGTTAAGTGATTTACAGCGCTTAAATATGATCCAGTCGGGCTCGAGAATTCTGCTGATTGGTGCGGGTGGCGCTGCTCGAGGTGTGATTTTACCGCTATTGTCATATGGCTGTGAGTTAGTGATTACTAACCGAACCCATGCTAAAGCGGATGTATTGGCTAATTTGTTCTCTCATCATGGTTCAATAACCAGCAAAATGCCGGATGAATTGCAGGGTGAACAGTTTGATTTAATCATTAATGCAACCTCTACCGGTATCAGCGGCGATCTTCCGCCGATCCCTTCATCACTGATTTCAGTCAATACCGCATGTTATGACATGTTTTATCAGGCTGAATTAACGCCATTTCTGGTGTGGGCTGCATCTTATGGTGCTACTAACTATGCGGATGGCTTGGGGATGTTGGTTGGGCAGGCGGCTCATGCTTTTGCTCTGTGGCATGGCGTTATGCCAGATGTTGAAAGCGTGCTGCTCGAATTACGTCAGGATTTCACTAAGTGAATCAGGCGATCATTTTTACCGATCGTGAAGAGTGGGATCCAATACGCCATGGTGTTGTTTGCATGGCTCAGGTCAATGGTTTTCAGATTTACTGTTGTGTTGCGGCCCAAACATTAAGTGATAGGTATGGCTCAGCGGCGGAACCTGAACAATATATTGCGTTGTTCAGGCAACACCGTTGGGATCTTGAAGATGAGTTGGAGCAAGCGATCCTTGATGAAGCATTCGAGGATGATGGCTGGGTTGTAATCTAGTCTTCCAGATACTCATCTTTAAGAATCACGTAGTTTTGGGCTGAAACGGCTAAGGATTGAATTTCGTCTTCAGTGAGTGGCCGGACTTTTCGAGCCGGATTACCAATATATAGATAACCTTTTTCAAGATGCTTGCCCGGCCCAACCAGACTGCCGGCACCCAGGATAACGTTGTCGTCAATCTTGGCGCCATCAAGGACTCGTGCTCCCATACCGATTAACGTTCTATTACCAATGATGCACCCGTGCAGAATTGCACCATGTCCTACGGTAACTTCCTCACCAATGATCAGCGGATAGCCGTTTGGGTTATGTTCCGTTTTACGGGCAACGTGCAAAATGCAACCATCCTGAATATTGCTCCTTGCCCCTACTTGGATGTAATTAACATCCCCACGGATAACAACCAAGGGCCAAATACTGACATCATCCCTTAAATCTACCCGACCAATGATCGTACTGGATCGATCAACCATTACACGTTTAGCTATTTTGGGCGAATGATGAAGATAGTTGCGCAGAGCTTCGGTCATCTGATGTACACCTATAAAATGAATGAGTGATCCTATCTATTTTAAGTAAATTGGATCCTTTTGATATCGACAGATCAAAAATAGTGACGATTACGTTTAAAAAAACAGCTAAAAAGGGCCTGAAAGAGTAAAAAATGCGCATATGAATTTTTTTTATCAAAAAAGCCTTGTGCAAAAAGATCCGTTCCCTATAATGCGCCTCCATCGAACGGGATGTGAGGCAACTCACAAAATGACCTTCGAGAGAGTTAACGAATTAATTGACTCTAAAACGGATTAGCGTAATATACGCAGCCCGTGCCACAGCAAGCGAAGCTACTGTTGGCCATGCTCTTTAACAATTTATCAGACAATCTGTGTGGGCACTCACAAGACGGTATCTCACGCTGTAACACTTCGGTGTTCAGCAACAAAAAATACCAAGTCTTAAAGAGTGACCAGGCAGTAATTCATTTGTAATTTATTACAGACGTTTTATTACGAAAGTAATCTTTGAGCATCAAGCTTTTAATTGAAGAGTTTGATCATGGCTCAGATTGAACGCTGGCGGCAGGCCTAACACATGCAAGTCGAGCGGCAGCGG
>NZ_FOLW01000003.1:0-117775 GCF_900112475.1 Pragia fontium DSM 5563 = ATCC 49100
GGGATGTGAAGCGAGGGCCCTATGGGTTCGAGCTTAGTACGCCCCTCAGGGGCGCCAAAGCAATGCCGCCTTCTATGAAGGCGGATTTTTACTTTCAACCTACGATAATCAATTATTCTTTAGCGGCTGTATCTTTGGTTGGTTTTCCCTGCCAGTAACCCGCTAACAGCGAACCCGACAGATTATGCCATACGGAGAACAGAGCCCCCGGCAGTGCGGCAACCGCAGAGAAATATTGAGCGCCCAGCGTTGCGGCCAGACCGGAGTTCTGCATACCGACTTCAATAGCCAGAGTGCGGCAGGTTGATTCATCAAATCCAAACAGCTTGCCACCCCAGTAGCCACCCAACAGCCCAATGGCGTTATGTAATACAACGGCAATGGCGACGATAAAACCGACTGAAGCAATATGGCCCTGACTTTTAGCCACAACTGCACTGATAATAGCCAAAATACAGATCATGGATAATGCAGGCAGGAATGGCTCGACGCGTTTTACGGTATTGGTAAAGGTATGATGAACAATAAGACCTGCACCGATAGGAATGATCACGATCTGTAGAATAGAACGTAACATACCTAAAATATCTACGTCGATTGAGGCATCAACGTATAAATAGGTTAACAGTGGTGTGGCAAATACCCCGACTAAAGTCGAAACGGAAGAGATGGTAACAGAAAGGGCGACATCACCTCGGGCAAGATAAATCATAACGTTAGAGGCGGTACCACTGGCAACGCTGCCCACCAGAATCATCCCTGCGGCCAGATCGGCTGGCATACTGAAAATTTTAGCCAGAATCCACGCCGCTAACGGCATGATCAGATAGTGAAGTAGGGTACAGGCAACCACCGGAGCAGGACGTGTGGCGATACGTTTAAAATCGCTTACCCGCAGAGTAACGCCCATAGCAAACATAATCAGCATGAGTAGATAGCTGATATAGGGCGCAATACCGGTAAACGTCCCCGGCGTGTAGTAAGCGGAGAAGGATAATAACAGGGCCCATAATGGGAATAAGCGTGTAACCTTGGCTAACATGTATCGATACTTCCTTATTAGTGCATGATTAATATGTGATGTTGTTATTCATTGCTAATCTGGTGGTTATTATTTATTTTCCAGACGACAGATTAAAAATGAGTGAGCAACGGTTGCCCGTTGCTCACTCGTCTATTAACCCATCAATTTTAGGATGGTGCAATAACCTTATTCAAACAGGTTATGGTGTAAGGTTTTAACGACGTGTTCGGCATCGTCACCCGGAACTAACAAGCACAGATTATGGCTGCTGGCACCGTAAGAGATCATGCGGATATTGAACGGTTCTAATACGCCAAATACCTCTTTACCCACGCCTCTGGCTTTTGCCAGTTCGTTACCAATCAAAGCAACCAGCGCCAGATCTTCTTCTACTTCTACCCGACACAGCGCCGATAACTCGGTTAATAGTGCGCTGGTTAGCAAGCTGGAACCATTGGTTGATGAGCCCGCGGTATCCAACGTCAGCGCGATGCTGACTTCTGAAGTCGTAATCAGGTCAACGGAAATATTATGGCTGGCAAGAATGTTAAAGATCTCAGCCAGAAAACCGCGCGCATGCAGCATATTGAGGCTGTGTAGGGTGAGGAGGGTTTGCTTACGGCGTAGCGCCAGCGCGCGGAACAACGGCGGTTGACTGGTTTTATTACACACTAATGTACCGCCAGCGGTAGGCTCTTTGCTGGAGCCGACAAATACCGGAATGCTCCGACGAACGGCAGGGATCAGGGTCGCCGGATGCAAAATTTTAGCGCCGAAGGTTGCCATTTCTGCGGCTTCTTCAAAGCCAATTTCATCAATACGTTTAGCGTTAGGCACCACTCGCGGATCGGTGGTGTAAATACCGGGAACGTCAGTCCAGATATCAACGCGTTTGGCGTTCAGCGCTTCACCAAGCAGAGCGGCAGTATAGTCGCTGCCGCCGCGGCCTAATGTGGTGGTGCGGCCTTTGGACTCGCTGCCGATAAAGCCCTGAGTAATCACCAGCGTGTCGGCTAAACGCGGCTGTAGATGTTGTTGGCACAGTGAGCTAAGCGTCTGGACTTCGGGTTCGGCTTTACCGAAACGATCGCTGGTTTTCATCACGCTACGCACATCGAACCACTCGGCGTTCACCTTGCGACTTCTCAGCAGTTCGACAAATAACAGGGTAGACATCAGTTCACCGTGGCTGACCAGCTCATCCGTCAACGCCAGTGAGGTAGCCAGGCTAGCAGCTTCAGAAAGGGTGGTGATATTTTCCAGCAGGCGATCGATCTCGTCACGAACAACCTGTGAGTCAGGCAGAGTATTGAGGATTTGATACTGAATCTGGCGGATTTGTTCGATTTTTTCCTGACGCACATCTGGGTTACATCCTTCTGCCAGAGCAACCAGTAAGTTAGTAACGCCGGCAGAGGCAGAAAGCACCACCACTTTTACGTCAGGATTGGATAACACCACGTCAGCGGAGTTGTTCATGGCGGCACTGTTGGCCACGCTGGTTCCGCCAAATTTTGCAATAACGATTTGAGACATAAATCAATAATTCCTCGTGTCAGGTGGGGCTCAGTATATAGCCCTTAAATTCATCAGCCTTGGCACAAAGGAAGCGCGGTAAACAGGGAGCAAGCGTAGGAAGAAAACACTACGGTACACCCAGAAGCGCTCCACCTTGCCAGAGTCTAGCTTGTCGCTGCGTCAAACGTGTTTGCGCGAATGCTACTTAAAGACTCTTATTCCCACAATATGTTTGTGGGTAACATGGGTGACAACCCAAGGGATTCAGCCCTTGTGGTCGACGGTGCGCTTATCCGGTTAGCGAACTGCCTCGGCGTCGTATCCCCTGGAGTGTCTTCATCGGATACCGGTTCCTCTGACACTTTACCTGAACGACGCGCCTCTTCTGGCTTATGTATTAGGATACACAAGTAGGCCTTAAGAAATAGCGGGTTCTGAAGCCGGTGTCAATGGTGTTTATGTGTTTGTTTTTTATTTCTTTAATCGGCTATCGGAGGTTTACTTGGTTTTGTGGATTATGGATAGATAAAAGCGTTATTGAGGGGCGGTTTTTCGATGTTTGCTGCTAAGTTTTTTGCGGTTTTTATAATAATTATTTTTTAACTTATTGGTGAATATAGAGGATTAAAAACCGGAGAAGCCTGATAGTTTCCCCGGTTTTGTCTAAATGATGAGATTATTTAGCAACAGCGGTAAAACGCTGGCGAATATGTTTGCCTTGTTCCAGCTCATCGATCATGGCAATGGCATAATCAGCATAGCTAATGGTGCTCTCACCGGCGGCATTCACCATCAGGCGATCGTTACCCAGCGTAAATTGGCCGGTACGTTTGCCATCGGCCATAAACATGGCGGCAGGGCTGAAATAGGTCCAGTTAACATCGTTATGGGATTTTAACTGTAAAAACGCTTCGCCCATATTGCTTGCCGTTGGTTTATAAGCGGCAGGAAAATCAGGGGTATCCACAACGCGTAGCGAAAGTTTATCGTCAACGTATAGGCTACCTGCGCCGCCAACCACCAATAAACGGGTGTGTTGGTTACCTGATAATATTTTAGTCAGGTGTGCTAATGAACTCTGATGTTGCTCTTCATGCCCGGCTGGGGCATTAAAAGCATCGATCACTGCATCAAACGGCTTCACGTCGTCGGCGGTTAAATCGAACAGGCTTTTTTCCAAAATCTTGACTGATTTGTCGGTGATTTTTGTTGCATCACGCACGATTGCAGTGACTTGATGACCCCGGCTGAGTGCCTCAACCATAATTTTATGACCGGCTTTACCACCGGCACCAATAATTGCTACTTTCATCGTATTGTCCTACCGTTTGTTTTTAATAGATTGATACCAGACTGACTGGTTAAAACATGCCGTTACCGTTAGCGGATTGTTTAGGAATCGCTTGGATCACGTCCCAATGCTCAACAATCTTGCCGTTTTCAAGGCGGAAAATATCAATAATGGCTTGTCCGTTATCTTCTGGTGAACGAGTACTTTTGACATGCAGAATCACATAATCACCCTCGGCAAACACCTGCTTGATTTCGCTTTTGCCGTTCGGTGAATTTTTCTTCAGATAATCAATATACTTTTTGAAACCTTCTACGCCGTCTTGCGCATTGGGATTATGTTGGATATAAACTTTTCCCAAATAGTGAGCCGCCGCTTCGCCATCCTTGTCGTTGAGCGCCTGCTGATAAAATTTAGTCACAACTTGTTTGTTCAATTCCTGTTGGTTCTCTGTGGCAGCGTGGCCGACCAGAGAAAAAGTAAGCAGTAACAGGCTAAATAATAATTTGGACTTCATGGGACTCTCCTGGGCTGTTTTATCCATTGGCTTGACGCTATTGGCGATATCGCTGTTCGATTAATTTGACGGGACAACTTTAATTGCTTTTTATTGTTTTAAATATAGTCTATTCAATAATAGTTTGTTGCAGAAAGTGAGCGAATAAATGGACCGATTAACGGCAATGCAGGTATTTGTCGAAACCGTCGAGCGCGGTAGTTTAACGGCGGCTGCAGAAAGGTTGGGATTAACCCGAGCGACGGCCTCACGTTATCTTGCCGAATTGGAACGTTGGCTCGGCGCCAGATTGTTGCATCGTTCTACTCGTAGCCTGAGTTTGACATCGGCAGGTGAGGAAGCCTTAATTGACTGTCGGCAGATGCTGCAGGTACAAGAAAAGATGCTGGCGGGTAAACTGGATCATTCATCGGAACCGAAAGGGGCTTTACGCATCACCTGTAGTCAATCATTTAGTCAGGCCTATCTGTCTGGGGTGATCGCCGACTATTCGTTACGTTATCCTCAGGTCAATATCGATATCCAACTGCTGGAACGCAGTATTAATCTGGTGGATGAAA
Organism: Pragia fontium DSM 5563 = ATCC 49100; assembly: GCF_900112475.1. Classification (GTDB taxonomy): domain Bacteria; phylum Pseudomonadota; class Gammaproteobacteria; order Enterobacterales; family Enterobacteriaceae; genus Pragia; species Pragia fontium. The sequence goes on from NZ_FOLW01000003.1 coordinate 4,911, forward strand.
GAATTGATTTGGCTATTCGCATTACCAATACTCTGGAACCGGGTATCATTGCCAAACGACTTGCCCTTTGTCATTCCGTTGTTTGTGCCTCACCGGAATACCTTAACCGAACCGCTCGCCCGCAAACGCCGGATGATTTAGCCCAGCATACCTGTCTGACGCATTCGCAATTTAGTACCCACTCTTGGTCTTTCTATGATCCTCTGGATAAGAGTAAAATGATTCGAATACCGATTAAGGGCAGGATTTGTGCTAACGAAGCCATGGTGTTGAAACAGGCGGCATTAGCGGGAGTAGGGGTCACGTTATTACCTACTTATCTGGTAAAAAATGAAATTATTGATGGCACATTAGAGGTTATCCTACCGGAGTATAAGCTAGAGACGCTATCGGTATATGCCATTTATACTTCGCGTAATTATATGTCGCTGGCATTACGTGCCTTACTCAATTTTCTTGATGAACGATTCAAATCGGATGCATTCTGGCAAGGTGAATAGCGGTAATTTTAGGTATTTTCTTTGATTATCTGTCTATAATTTGAAATATGAATTTTTTGCTGAATCCTGTCAGCCTTAGTGTGAACATGATAGCCTTTGGCTATTGGTGAAAGTCATCTAATTCACAGGTAAACGGGATACAATCGATGCAAATTTTATCTTTATTTTATGTAGAAGGGTCCAATGATGAAAAGTATTAACCCGACGGAAACAGCCGCATGGCAGGCGCTTAATCAGCATTTTGCAGAGATGAAAGACGTTACTATTCGTGATTTATTTACTCAGGACAGTAACCGGTTTGCTCACTTTTCAGCAACGTTTGATAATCAGATGTTGATCGATTTCTCCAAGAATCGCATCACCGATAAAACGCTGACGCTGTTGCGGGAATTGGCAAAAGAATCCGATCTGACCGGTGCGATTAAGGCCATGTTCAGCGGTGAAAAAATAAACCGTACCGAAGATCGCGCAGTATTGCATGTTGCATTACGTAATCGCTCTAATACGCCGATTTTGGTTGATGGCCAAGATGTTATGCCGGAAGTGAATGCGGTACTGGCTAAGATGAAAGCCTTTTGTCAGCGCATTATCAGCGGAGAATGGAAGGGCTTCAGCGGTAAGGCCATCACTGATGTCGTCAATATCGGTATTGGTGGTTCGGATCTCGGACCTTATATGGTCACTGAGGCTTTACGTCCATATAAAAACCATTTATCCATGCATTTTGTGTCTAACGTTGATGCAACGCATATTGCAGAAACGATTAAGACCCTGAATCCGGAAACCACCTTATTTCTGATTGCTTCTAAAACGTTTACCACTCAGGAAACCATGACCAATGCCCACACCGCGCGTGACTGGTTTCTGAGCGTCGGTCAACCGAAGGACGTGGCTAAACATTTCGCTGCATTGTCGACCAATGCCAAAGCGGTTGCCGAGTTTGGTATTGATACCGACAATATGTTTGAGTTTTGGGATTGGGTTGGTGGGCGCTATTCTCTGTGGTCGGCCATTGGTCTGTCGATTGCGCTATCGATCGGCTTTGATAACTTTGAGAAGTTGCTGAGCGGTGCTCATGCCATGGATCGTCACTTTGCCGATATGCCAATAGAGAAGAACCTGCCGGTCACGTTGGCGCTGATTGGTCTGTGGTATAACAATTTTTATGGTTCGGAAACCGAGGCCATCTTACCTTACGATCAGTATATGCATCGTTTTGCCGCCTATTTCCAACAGGGAAATATGGAGTCCAACGGTAAGTATGTTGACCGTAATGGTAATAAAGTGAGCTACCAAACTGGTCCGATTATTTGGGGTGAGCCGGGTACCAACGGTCAGCATGCGTTCTACCAGCTTATTCACCAAGGTACTAAGCTGATTCCATGTGATTTTATTGCACCGGCTCACAGTCATAATCCGTTGAGCGATCATCATGCTAAACTGCTATCCAACTTTTTTGCTCAGACTGAAGCGTTGGCATTTGGTAAGAGCGCCGATGAAGTACGTGAAGAGTTTGTCAAAGCTGGACAGCAAGCTGCTGACTTTGAAGCTATTGTTCCGTTTAAAGTATTTGAGGGCAATCGTCCGACTAACTCTATTCTGCTAAAAGAGATAACGCCTTATAGTCTTGGTGCGCTTATTGCGTTGTATGAGCATAAGATTTTCACTCAAGGTGTGATCATGAATATTTTTAGCTTTGACCAATGGGGAGTAGAGTTGGGCAAACAGTTGGCTAACCGTATTTTACCGGAGCTTTCTGGTAATCAGTCGGTTTCCAGCCACGACTCATCAACTAACGGTTTGATTAATACGTTTAAGCAATGGCGTTAATGGGTCGTTAATCAGTAACAATGCGGGGATAAAATGTATTCCCGCTTTATTGTGAAATGAAGGAAAAACTATGCAGGATAACCTTAAGCGAGCGACTTTCGTGGGCAGAATACTGCAAACAATATTAAATTTTTGGCTGCTGGTGTTGGCAATTATTCTTATTGTTTTCCTTGGTAAAGAAACCTATTCATTGATTCAGGTACTCTTTGTTAACTCAGCCCAGTCTTCCAGTTATTTATTGATTGAAGGCATCGTCATCTATTTTTTATATTTTGAATTTATTGCCTTGATCGTCAAGTATTTTCAGAGTGGTTATCACTTCCCGCTACGTTATTTTATTTATATCGGTATAACGGCGATTATTCGCTTAATCATTGTCGATCATAAAGATCCCATTGATACCCTGATCTACTCCGGTGCTATCTTGATACTGGTGATTGCGCTTTATCTGGCGAACACCGATCGATTAAAGCGTGAGTAAACCTCCGTCAGATTATTGACGTATTGTTAAAAAATAGTTCTAAAAATGAAGCCTTCAGTGTTTGCTGAGGGCTATTTTACGTTACAATAACCGCCTAATTCTTTATAGCCAATTGGTTATCAGAACTGATTATATTAGGGTGTTACCATGGTGAACCAGACGCTTTCTGCGCCAAACTGGAAAGATCGAAACTGGGATTCGTCGGCAGCGCACTTATTGACTCAATCAGTTTCTGACTGGTTGCTGGAAGAAGATTCTATGACCAGCCGCTGCGAGCGGTATTGTCAGAACGTGATGGTTAAGCCACTGTTTGAAGGGTATGTATCCTTTGACCTTTTAGGGAAAGAAATATCAGAATTACCGGTAGATACACGTTATTGGATACGTGAAATTCTGCTGTTTGGTGATACCATGCCGTGGATATGGGCGCGTACTGTCGTACCCGAAAAAACGCTGTGTGGTCCCGAGCAACGTTTGACTGCGTTGGGTGATATGCCTTTAGGGCGTTATTTGTTCAGTCATGCAGAATTAGAACGAGATTACATCCAGGTTTCATTGTTTGATGACCTGTGGGGGCGACGCTCCCGCTTATGTTTATCTGGTAAGCCTCTGTTATTGACAGAAATTTTTTTACCGTCGGCACCGTTATATTAATGGGGGAAAATGTGACTCAAGGCAAATGGCTGGCTTACTGCCGTTTGATGCGTATTAATCGGCCAATTGGCGCGTTACTCCTGCTCTGGCCAACGCTTTGGGCTTTGTGGCTGGCTGGAAAAGAGACGCCAAATGTTTATATTTTGGTTATCTTTATCATCGGCGTATTTCTGATGCGCGCCGCCGGCTGCGTGATTAATGACTTTGCCGACCGCAATTTTGACGGCCACGTAGAACGTACTCGTTCTCGTCCAATGCCTAGCGGAGCGGTAACGGAAAAAGAGAGCAAGATACTATTTTTGGTGTTGGTCACCATCTCTTTTCTTTTGGTTCTGACGCTGAATAAACTGACTATTTTACTTTCTGTCGCCGGTGTGATCCTTGCCTGGATGTACCCATTTATGAAGCGCTTTACTCATCTTCCTCAGGTGATTTTGGGTATGGCGTTTGGCTGGTCAATCCCCATGGCGTATGCCGCCGTTAGCGATGCGCTACCGTTGAGCTGTTGGCTACTGCTGTTGGTGAATATTTGCTGGACTGTGGTTTACGATACGCAATATGCCATGGTTGATCGCAATGATGATGTAAAAATTGGTATTAAATCGACCGCTATTCTGTTTGGCCGCTACGATAAAATAATTATCGGTTTACTCCAGTTAGCGACGGTATTGCTACTGGCTTGGATTGGCTATTTAAATCAGCTGAGTGGGCCATTTTATTGGTCTTTACTGCTGGTGAGCGCGCTGTTTGTTTATCAGCAGCAGCTGATTGCCGGGCGTGAGCGAGAGAAGTGCTTTCAAGCTTTTATGAATAATAACTATGTTGGTTTAGTGATTTTCCTCGGCTTGCTGATGGATCTTACCATCGGCTGAAGAGGTGATTAAATCAAAGTCGGATGCTTATTTTTCTGACAATAAAAAATGCCGGCAGGTTCATCATAACCTGCCGGCATTTTATTTTGCGCTACGGTCTATTCTTCCGGTGTTGCTGGCTCAACCGATGCTTCAGTGACGCTTTCGATGGTTAATTTCACTTCTGGCGTCATCAGTCTGGTCAGCATGTCGTACATCGACTGAATATTTTCAGGAATGGCATCGCCAACGTCATTGATATATCCAGCGCTGCGTAGTGTTGCGACCAGCGTAGAGAATACCGCTTTATCAAAGAACTCCGGCGCATTAATACCGTGCAGCACCGAGAGACGCTGTGCCAGCAGGCGACTCTCTTTTTCCAGCATACCGCGATTAATGCTCGGGTTATTACGTAACAACGATAGGGTGATGGTATAACGCTGTAATGTTTCCCGAACGCCGGCGGCCAACAGCTGTAGGGCACGTATACGAGGGGGATTAAGCACCAGTCGGCCATCCGCCAGCGTTTTAATCAGCTTCTGCCGTTCCAGCTCATTAATCAGTGTTTCAATGACGTCAGGTAGCTCTTCTGCATCGTAGTGCATGAAAAGCTCTTCTCGCAGTAATGGATAGATCAGAGCGACCTGTTCAATAATTTCCTGACGAGAAATACTGTCGTGATGCATAACAATACTGGAAATCAACGATGGTAAAACCAGCATATGGTGAATGTTATTGCGATAGTAGGTCATCAGCACCGCTTGTTCGCGCGGTAGGACAATAATTTCACCTGCGTTATCTTTCTCGACTTCAAATTTACTCATTTTCAGCGCGTGTTCCAGCATTTGCTCAGGGGTACTGGATGGCACCGTGGCATCTTTTGCATAAGGAACATTACGCAGTAGCTGTGTATAGCAGTCGAGCTGCTCAAGTAGCTGCTCACGGGTTAAGGCGCGCTGGCGAGAGGCCAGTAATGCGGTACAACACAGGTTCATGGCATTGGCCGCTGCCGCATTATTGATATTGGTCATCAGCCGGTTGGCGATCTGGTTAACCGTTGGCGTTAGCCAGTTTGGTCTAGGGGTTTCTATCGGATCGACAGCGTCACGCCAGTCCGGAACATGCTGATTGAGGTACGTCATCAGTGGAATAGGTTCACCGAAGTTAACATAGCCCATTCCCAAGTTACGCAGCTTACGCATGGTGCGCACAACCTGCCACAAGTTCTCTTTCTCTTTGGTGGCACCGCGTAGCTCGTTGGCGTAAGTACCCACTTCCATTACGTGCTCATAACCAATATAAACCGGAACTACGGTGATAGGACGATTACCGCCGCGTAGCATGGCCTGTATGGTCATGGAAAGGGTGCCGGTTTTCGGCTCCAGCAAACGACCGGTACGTGAGCGCCCACCTTCAACGAAATACTCAACGGAGTAGCCGCGGTTAAACAGCTCACCGAGATATTCACGGAATACGGTGGAGTAAAGTTTATTGCCTTTGAAAGTACGGCGAATAAAGAAAGCGCCCAAACGGCGGAAAATCGGGCCAGCAGGCCAGAAGTTCAGGTTAATACCTGCGGCGATATGCGGCGGTACCAGCCCTTGATGGTAGAGCACATAAGAGAGCAGCAGATAGTCCATATGGCTGCGATGGCTTGGCGCATAGACGATACCGTGCCCATCTTGTGCCAACTGACGTACACGTTCGGCGTTATGGACATTGATACCCTGATAGAGGCGGTTCCAGGTCCAACTTAAGACGCGATCGGTTACTCGTAGGCCTTCATAGCTAAAGTTGGCGGCGATCTCTTCCATAATATCCACGGCGTTTTGTTTCGCCTTGGTGAGAGAGATCTTTTTGGCCGTTGCTTCTTCTTCTACCGCTTTTTCAATGGCTTTAGAGGTTAACAGTTTATTAAACAGATCCTGACGCATTGGCAGTTTCGGACCGGTGGCCGCCAAACGCTGTCTGGCAAAGTGTATGCGCGCAACGCGGGCGAGTTTTTGCGCAATACTCTTGTCGGTGCCATGTTCGTTCGCCATATGGCGTAATGACACGGGTTGAGAGAAACGCACAAAGCTATCGCGACCAAGCCACAGGACAACAAAGAATTTTTGAATCCCGTTAAATAGGCGTAGGCGAGGAGCGCCAGTGTTTCCATGACCTTCACGGCCAGGAGAACGACCAAACATCACCGATACCGGAACCATTTGAATATCTAAATCTGGATGATTGCGATGCAAATCCAAATAGTCGTGGAACAGTTTGACGGATTCTTCTTTCGGTGCGTAATAGCTAAATAACCGTGGGCCGTCATGAGTAAACACATAACGGGGCAGCAATTGACCGTCAACTTCATAAGGTTCTAGCGGATCGGGTAACTCCTGAGCCAAACATTGGGCCCGTAGGGTTAATAAATCCGCTTTTGAGTTATAGGGCAGAACATAGAGTATCGGGCGTGTGGTATCTAATCCCAATTCAGCCACGGGATCGGAAGGGATACATTTGCTACGAACTAGCATTTTTATAGGTATATTCAATAGCTTATAGTAAAGTTTACGCCAACCAGACATAAATATTGCGAGCCTCATATAAATAGTGAATTGTAAGAATAACAGAACTATACGTAATCTGTGATGATGTGATGTCTGATAATTGCTAAAATTGGTTAGAATTTTTTAGAGGACGTCATTAAATGAATCAGGCAACGGGGCTAACCCGCATTATTAAAGCAGCGGGATACTCATGGAAAGGATTGCGTGCCGCGTGGCAGAATGAGGCCGCATTCCGTCAGGAAACGGTGCTGGTTGTGGTGGCAATAGCGCTGGCAACATGGCTGGATGTGACGGTTATCGAACGTATTTTATTAATTAGCTCAGTGGTGCTGATCGCGATTTTTGAAATTATTAACAGCGCGATTGAAGCGGTGGTTGATCGCATTGGCACCGAGCGTCATGAGTTGTCAGGCCGGGCTAAAGATATGGGCTCTGCGGCAGTATTGGTCACGATTTTTCTGGCTCTGTTTGTTTGGGTGAGCATTCTTTATAGTCATTTTTTCTGAGTTATCTCATAAATATATCTTTTTAAGGTTTCCATCCAGTGGATACCTGTATATACTCACAGCATAACTGTATATAAAAACAGGTTGAGGGAATCCAGAGATGAAAGCATTAACCGCCAGACAGCAGCAAATTTATGACATGATTCGTGACCATATCAGTCAGTCAGGTATGCCTCCAACTCGTGCTGAGATTGCCCAAACTTTGGGGTTTAAGTCGCCTAATGCGGCTGAAGAACATTTGAAAGCGTTGGCGCGTAAAGGCGTTATTGAGATTGTTACCGGTGCTTCAAGGGGTATTCGTCTGTTGATGGAAACCGAGCAAGAGGGGCTGCCGCTGATTGGGCGTGTGGCTGCAGGAGAACCGTTGCTGGCGCAGGAACATATTGAAAACCACTATCAAGTTGATCCTGCTTTGTTTAAACCTCATGCTGATTTCTTGCTGCGGGTTAGCGGTATGTCAATGAAAGATATTGGTATTATGGACGGTGATTTACTGGCGGTACATAAAACTCAAGATGTACGTAACGGTCAGGTTGTGGTTGCCAGAATTGATGATGAAGTGACGGTTAAGCGCTTGAAGAAACAAGGTAACGTTGTCCAGCTATTACCTGAAAATGAAGAGTTTTCACCTATCGAGGTTGATTTACGCGAGCAAAGCCTGACCATCGAAGGGCTTGCGGTTGGCGTGATTCGCAACGGCGATTGGATGTAATTTTATACTGATTGGCTTCTGATGCAGAAGTACGATACAAAAAAGCGCCTTTGGGCGCTTTTTTATTGCTGCAATATATTGGACATTATTTCTTCGTCAGAAAAATGCCATCCATTAAATTATTTTTATGTTGTTTTAGTCGGGCAATATCGTAATGGCTGGTTAATAGCAAAGTATAAAGTTTATTCTGATAGTTCATGAGTACAAATATACCGGAGATATCCTGATTCCCGTCTTTGGTACTGACCTCAAGCTGTTCAGTTGAGACTTCACCATAAACCTCGGTACTGCGTTTTAATTTGGCTGATTGAAACTCAAAGCTTTCGGCAATGGCGTCAACTTCATCTTTCAACTGAACGCTATCTTCTAACTGTTGAGCGGAGATTCGTCCCAGCAGATTTGGGTCAATTTCATTTTTTAACAGCCAAATAGATGACAGATCGGTTTCTACCAGTTCCCAGTTGTCCGATAGTTGACCGGGTAGGCCCGTTATCTCCGTCCAGTTTTGTACGGAAGTATGATGCTGATTATCATCAATAAGTTTCATGAGCTCATCAGTCGCCCTGGCAGGGGTATTTGATAATGTCCCTGCAATGGTCAGAAGCGCCCATATAAACTGCTTCATTGTTGTTTTCCTTGGAAAATTACCCCTAACATTAGGGGAATAGCATAGTGATTAATGATCGAGGTTACTTATAGTTAGTATGATGAGAATATATCCTTTATTGACGGGGGAATAAAATAAAAAATACGAATAGGATGATATCCTGATTCAATTGAGTAATTTGATTTTATATGTTGGTTTTAATGTTTTTTCTCTGGTAAAGGGGTTTTTAATTTGATTAACCTATTGTTAATTAAATATTTATCGATATGAGGTCTATTGTTAATAATAAAATAATTCATTTAACTTTATAGCGTTATGACTATTTTTACACAATAAATGAAATCGTGGGGTATTCTAAAATAATGATTTAAATATTAATTAATAATAATTAATACAGATAACTTACTTAGGCTTTTACACACTTAGAACAAACACCGTGTGTTTCTAACACGCTGTGCTGAATAGTAAAATGACTTTTCTCCGCTAACTCTTCTAATAACCGATCGATGCCTTGTGCATGATATTCAGTCACTAATCCACAGCTATCACAGATAAATAAGGCTGAAGTATGCAGTGGTTCGCCAACGTGATGGCACACGACATAGCTGTTTGTCGACTCGATTTTATGAATGAATCCTTGTTCTAATAAAAAGTCGAGGGCGCGATAAACTGTTGGCGGCTTGGCCTGAGGTTCAGATAAACGCAGCAGGTCTAATAAATCGTAAGCGCTAATCGCATTTTTTTGTTCGGCCATCAAACGTAGGACTAACTGACGCTGTGGCGTTAACCGCACGGCGCGTTGTTCACAGAGCTTTTGAACTTTAGCCAACATTAACTCAATATTGATCGATTTCATTGTTATCTCTTTTATTGACCATCTTGCTATAGATTCTACCATGCTTAGGGCGGTAATCGATAGGGCTTCGCTATCCGCTGAGGATTAAGTCCGGTCAGTTATAGCTGAGATCTGTTTTTTCTATGGTAGAATATGTGCCCTATATATTCTGTTAATTCCCTTAAATTTATTTATCAACAGAAACAACTATCTGATAGCCGTTAATTCATAATGAATTCTGATAAAACACATCCTTACCCGATGCAGCGCTTTTCCGTTGCACCGATGCTTGACTGGACCGATCGTCATTGCCGTTATTTTCATCGTTTGCTGAGTGGGCAGACTCTGCTGTATACCGAAATGATTACTACCGGCGCCATACTGTTTGGCAAAGGTGACTATCTGGCCTATAGCCAGGAAGAGCAACCTGTAGCACTACAACTGGGCGGCAGCGATCCGCAGGCGCTGGCTGAGTGCGCCCGGCGGGCTGAGGCCTTAGGCTATAGCGAGATTAATCTGAATGCCGGTTGTCCTTCCGATCGAGTACAGAACGGTCGTTTCGGCGCTTGTTTAATGGCAGAACCCGAGCTGGTGGCTGACTGTGTTAAAGCGATGAAAGACGCGGTGTCGATTCCAGTGACGGTAAAGACCCGAATTGGTATTGATGATTCTGACAGTTATGAATTCCTTCAGCGTTTTATCACTGTGGTTTCAGAGCAGGGTGATTGTGATAACTTCACGCTTCATGCGCGTAAGGCTTGGCTTTCTGGCTTGAGCCCGAAAGAAAACCGTGAGATACCTCCGTTGGACTATCCGCGCGTTTATCAAGTGAAGCAGGAATTCCCTCATCTGACTATTGCGATTAACGGTGGTATTAAAACCCTGGAGCAGGCTAAAGAACATTTGCAATACGTTGATGGCGTCATGATGGGCCGGGAAGCGTATCAAAATCCGGGGATACTAGCCCAAGTAGATCGCGAGTTGTTCGGCATTGAGGGAGATATTCGTCAGGCATCCGATGTGGTAGAGGCGATGTACCCTTATATTGAACAGGAGCTGTCCAAAGGCACCTATCTTGGTCATATAACTCGCCATATGCTGGGACTGTTTCAGGGAATACCCGGAGCACGCCAGTTCCGCCGACATTTGAGTGAGAATGCTCATAAGGCCGGTGCCGATGTTGAGGTTTTGCGGCAAGCGCTGGCTTTGGTGACGGGGAAGGATAGTTAGTTGAGTTTGAGTAAGAGAGTGAAGATAGCTTCTGGGCTTACTGCTTGTTAGTTAAGCTTAATGACAGCAAAGGTTTCGTCCACAATTAGTACAGAGAATAAAATCAACTTGGGTGCACGTGGCCGAGCAGGGTGCGTTAAGGGCGAACGCCCCCAGCACCCCCGCGCCTTCGCCCATCATCCTTGATGGGCGTGCTCCCTCACTCAGTTGTCGGCTGAATTCCAGCGCTTAATAAAAAGGGCAAAAGATAGCACTCATTCGTGCCCAGCCAAATTCCTCGGGCGATAAGGTGCTTGCAGAATCGAGACCTCTTCATCACTCAGCATGAGAGACAAAGACGCTACTGCATCATCCAAATGATGGGGTTTACTGGCTCCGATAATCGAAGAGGTAATTCCCGGGCGGCTATTTACCCAAGCCAGTGCAACCTGAGCCGGAGGTACACCTCGTCCGGCGGCAACCTGCTCAACGGCAGCGACAATGGCATCTTCCTCAGCCTGATGGTTATACCAGCTATGAGCCGGGTCATCGGTGGTGGCGCGGAGGGTTTGGTTTTTTCTGGAGCCGGTGAGGACGCCGCGGGCAAGCGGTGACCACGGCGTGACGGCAATCCCCATTTCATTACACAGTGGCAACATTTCTCGCTCTTCTTCACGATAAATTAAATTATAGTGATTCTGCATGGAGACAAATTTAGCCAGCCCGTGTTGCTCCTGTAGCGCTAACATCCGCATAAATTGCCATGAATGCATCGAAGAAGCGCCAATATAGCGAGCCTTTCCTGAACGAACCACAGTATCCAGTGCTTCAATGGTTTCCTCAATGGAGGTTTCTGGATCAAAACGATGGATGATATAGAGATCAACGTAATCGGTGCCCAGACGTTTCAGAGACGCATCAATACTCTTCAGAATATGTTTACGTGACAGACCGCGATCGTTTGGGTTATCACTCATTGGCTGAAAGACTTTGGTGGCAATCACCACATCATCTCGCGGCACCGCGCTTAATAGCGTTTTACCAAGCACTTCTTCGCTAGCGCCTAAGGAGTACATATCGGCGGTGTCGAAAAAGTTAATGCCGAGATCCAGCGCCTTCTTGATAAAAGGTCTGGTGGCGTTTTCGTCCAAGACCCAGTCGCGCCATTGCGGACTGCCGTAAGTCATACAGCCGAGACAGAGTGGGGATACTTTGATGCCGGTAGAGCCAAAACGAACGTATTTCATTTGGAATCTCCTGTCTTATCGTGAGTTGGGTGGCTACAGTAGCCACTAATTTTTTTATCAAGGACCAGCAGGCAGTTTTGCAGTTCAGCTAAGCGGGCACGGACATTTTCACGGTGATCTTCCAGTAGCATACGGCGTTGATCTTCAGTTGCGGAACCCGCTGCAACCAATTCAACATAGCGCAGCATATCGCGTAGCGGCATGCCGGTGGTTCTCATTTTGCTAAGAAAATCTATGCGATTGAGGGTGGCTTCATCGTAGTGGCGCTGACCTGAAGCGTCACGGTGAACGTGAGGCAGTAAGCCGAGACGTTCATAATAACGTAAGGTATGCGCCGTGAGTCCGGTTCTTTTGGCCAGCGTACCGATTTTCATATAACAGACCTGTTCGTGAGAAGTGGTACCACCTTAAAGGTTAGAGTGCACTCTAGGTCAAGTAGAAAATAGTTTTGTTGACGAAATTGTCAGAGATACGCAGGCAACGGTTGCTACCTGCGCAGAGGATAAAAATTAGTAAATACCGACCACCACGTGTTTATCATCGCTAAGACAGCGGCGATAAAAATGCAACAGTTCCGTCAGCGCTTGCTCCAGCTCAGTGAACAAAGAATCTTTATCCTGTGAAAGCCAGATGTCCGGGTAGATATCATTATCGTTTAGCTGCTGAGGATTAAACTGAGCTTTCAGCGATGGTAGATCCACTGTTTCCAGCGCAGCGATAATTTCTGGCAGTTCATTATTACCGATGGCGGCAATAAAATTCTCCTCATCCATCACATGCACGCCCACGATAGCATCGCTTAAAGGACTGTCTTCTAACGGAGTGCTGGCAGAGGTTCCAGTAAGAATAAAGTGCAGCCCATCCCACATTTTGCCGATATCCAGCGTATCGTTTTCTTCCTCAAGCTCTTCTAATTCATCAAGCAAGGTTTGCTCGTTAAGTTCGATCAGGTTACTCAATTCATTTTCGCTGATAGCGGTATAGCAGGCTTGTATTCCCATGGCGGATATCCGTATGTCAGTTGTCTGGGCACATCATAAAGCAGCGCCGGCGTTTAATCACTACCGGCGTTCAGTGGTATTAGGGGATTAACAAGCATGAACCTGATGTCGCCCGACTTTCCAGGGTTTTATGAGCCCTTACGGCATCTTTCAACGGGAACTGTTGTTCCGATGGAACATTAACGCTAATGGCACCGCTGGCAATCATAGAAAATAGTTCGTTAGCCGCATGCTGCAATAGTTGCTTCGTGGTGATGTAATTGCCAAGGGAAGGTCGAGTGACAAACAGTCCGCCTTTCTGATTCAAAATCCCTAAGTCCACGCCAGTGACTGCGCCAGAGGAGTTCCCGAAGCTGATCATCAGACCATGAGGCTTCAGGCAGTCTAATGATGCCAGCCAAGTTGATTTACCAACCGAGTCATAGACCACATTGACTTTTTCACCGTTGGTCAGAGCCACGACTCTTTCGGCAATATTTTCTGTTCGATAGTTAATGACTGCCCAGGCGCCATCTCGTTTGGCCTGCTCGGCTTTCTCCGCGGAGCCAACGGTAGCAATAAGCTTTATCCCCAGCGCTTTAGCCCACTGACAGGCAATTCGACCGACTCCTCCTGCGGCGGCATGAAACACGATGGTTTCTCCCGGCCTAACTTTATAGGTCATATGTAACAGGTAATAGACGGTGAGTCCTTTTAGGAAAGAAGCGGCGGCCTGCTCAAAAGAGATGGCATTGGGTAGTTTGGCGACCTTATCCGCGGGTACGCAATGATATTCGCTGTAGGCGCCCAGTGCTGACTGCGCGTAAACCACGCGGTCACCCACGTGAATATGTGTAACGCCAGCGCCAACCTTCTCTACGACACCTGCCGCTTCAGTCCCTAAACCGGAAGGAAGCGATGGCGGAGGGTATAAACCGCTGCGGACATAGGTATCGATGTAGTTAATCCCAATTGCTTTATTGGCAACCAGAACCTCATGTTCAGCCGGTTCTCTGGGAGTGAAATCTACATAATTCAGTACATCAGGCCCGCCGGTGACGGAAAACTCGATACGCTTAGCCATAGTCTATACTCCGGGATAGTGAAGGATTATTAGCCGATATCATTTAAATTTAGTATAACAGCCATGTTGATCGTTGGGTCAGTTGCTATCATCGCGTATACTGAATGACTGTTCTCTTTTAATCGTAACCGTAATCGGATCGTTGACAACCCCATGGCAGGCAAAACACCTTTTAATAATAAACAAAACTTCCGTACTGAGCGGTCAATTGACCGTCAAATGGAAGGGCTAAAGATGCCACCTCATTCCCTTGAGGCCGAGCAATCGGTGCTCGGTGGCCTGATGTTGGATAATGAACGCTGGGATAACGTTTCTGAGCGGGTTACGGCGAATGACTTTTACAGTCGTCCACACCGCACCGTCTTTGCTGAAATGCAGCGCTTGCTGGAGCAAGGGAAACCAATCGACCTGATTACTTTATCAGAGTCACTGGAACAAAAAGGTGAGCTCGATCAGGTGGGTGGATTCGCCTATCTGGCTGAATTGTCGAAAAACACACCAAGTGCGGCCAACATCGGTGCTTATGCGGATATCGTGCGCGAACGTGCGGTTGTGCGTGAGATGATTTCGGTAGCCAATGAGATTGCTGATGCCGGTTACGATCCTCAGGGGCGTACCAGTGAAGATTTGCTGGATTTAGCCGAATCTCGGGTTTTCCAGATCGCGGAAAGCCGCAGTAATAAAGATGAAGGCCCCAAAAGCATCGATCAGATTTTGGAAGAGACGGTATCCCGTATCGAACAGCTGTATCAGCGCCCTCATGATGGGGTAACTGGCGTATCCAGCGGCTTTGTTGATCTGGATAAAAAAACTGCTGGGTTCCAAAAGTCTGACCTGATCATTGTTGCTGCTCGTCCGTCCATGGGTAAAACCACGTTCGCCATGAACCTGTGTGAAAACGCAGCCATGATGCAGGATAAACCGGTACTGATCTTCAGTCTGGAGATGCCCTGCGAACAGATTATGATGCGTATTTTAGCCTCCCTTTCTCGCGTCGATCAGACCAAAATCCGTACCGGTCAACTGGATGATGAAGATTGGGCGCGCATTTCCAGCACTATGGGAATTTTGCTGGAAAAACGCAATATGTATATTGATGACTCCTCCGGTCTGACGCCGACGGAAGTTCGTTCCCGTGCCCGGCGTATTTTCCGTGAACACGGTGGCATTAGCCTGATCATGATTGACTACCTGCAATTAATGCGGGTTCCGGCATTGTCTGATAACCGAACCTTGGAAATTGCCGAAATTTCCCGTTCTTTAAAAGCCTTGGCAAAAGAACTTCAGGTGCCGGTGATTGCGCTATCCCAGCTTAACCGTAGTCTGGAGCAGCGAGCGGATAAACGTCCGGTTAACTCCGACTTACGTGAATCGGGTTCGATTGAGCAGGATGCCGACGTGATTATGTTTATCTATCGTGACGAAGTGTATAACGAAAACAGTGAAGAAAAGGGCGTAGCTCAGATTATTCTCGGTAAGCAGCGTAACGGCCCAATTGGTTCTGTGCGTTTAGCCTTCCACGGTCAGTGGTCGCGTTTTGATAATTATGCCGGTCCGCAATTTGATGATGAGTAAGCGGGTTTAAAACTCAGCCTATGCCTGATAATGTTTATTATCAGGCTATTTCATACTGACTTCACAAACCTAACGTAAAAGTTATGCCTTATCCGTGGAATCCGCTTTATTTGCATCGATTCCATACTGCATTAATGTGTTAACTAAGGATTTAAAATGATCTCGGCAACAGCGGTAATCGATCGCGGTGCATTAAAACATAATTTACAGCAAATCCGCCAAATGGCTCCCGATAGCCGCATTATTGCCGTGGTCAAAGCTAATGCCTACGGGCATGGTTTATTAGACGTTGCCCATACGCTTCCTGATGCAGACTGTTTTGGCGTAGCGCGAATTGAAGAAGCGTTAATGCTGCGTTCTGGCGGTGTGATTAAGCCGATTTTATTGTTAGAAGGTTTTTTCTGTGCAGAAGATTTACCGATGTTGGCGGTGAATAACATTGAAACAGTGGTGCATAACATTGAACAGCTACAGGCACTGGAGCAGATAGAGTTAGATCGCCCGGTACAGGTTTGGATGAAGCTGGATACTGGTATGCATCGTTTGGGCGTTCGTCCTGAGCAAGCGGAAGCATTCTATCAGCGGTTAAGCGCCTGTGAGAATGTAGTACAGCCGGTAAATATTATGAGCCATTTTAGCCGTTCAGATGAGCCTGAAGTGGATACCACCCGTAAGCAAATCGACTGCTTTGATGCTTTTGTTAATGACAAGCCCGGACTGAAAACCTTAGCGGCCTCGGGCGGCATATTATTATGGCCAGAGGCGCACCGTGATTGGATCCGCCCCGGTATTATTCTGTACGGCGTATCACCATTAGCAGCCAACTTTGCCGATCATTATGGCCTTAAGGCGGCGATGACGCTAAAAGCCAGTCTGATTGCGGTACGTGAGCATAAAGCGGGCGAAGCAGTAGGCTACGGCGGGGCATGGGTCAGCGAGAGAGATACGCGTTTAGGGGTGATTGCTATTGGTTATGGCGATGGCTATCCACGAGATGCGCCAAACGGTACTCCGGTGCTGGTGAATGGCCGCATCGTGCCGCTAGTTGGGCACGTTTCAATGGACATGATTACGGTAGATTTAGGGCCGGATGCCACGGATAACGTGGGGGATGAAGCGACCATTTGGGGGCCAGAGCTACCGGTGGAAACTATTGCTAAATATACCGGTATTATTCCTTATGAGCTGATCACTAAACTGACAGCGCGAGTAGCGTGTCGATATATTGATTAACCGACCCTGAGCGAATAACAACGCCCGGCATTGAGATTTCATGCCGGGCGTTTTATTTTACTAATACGTTAAATTGTCAGTTTTAATCTTCACTTTCCAGCTTTTCACGGCGGCTTGGATGATATTCATGGTTAAGCTTAGCCACGGCAATGGTGGCTACGGTATTACCGATAATATTGGTAACGGCCAGTGCCATTGACATAAAGCGGTAAACCCCAAACATCACCGCCACGCCTTCCAGCGGTAGCAAACCGGTGGTAGTAATAGTGGCAGCAAATACCACAAAAGCACCGCCGGAAACCGTTGCCGCACCCTTGGAGGTGAGCAGCATAATAATCAGAATACCAAATAACTGTTCAATACTGAGTGGAATACCATAAGCATTGGCCAGGAAGATGACGCCCATCGACATATAGATGGAAGTCCCATCGAGGTTAAAAGCGTAGCCTGTAGGCAGTACCAGACCGACGGTTTGGCGGGATACACCATACTTAGGGAGTTTCTCTAACAGTCGGGGAAGTACGCTCTCGGAAGACGCAGTACCGAAGGTGATATACAGCTCTTCGCGAATAAATTTAATAATATCAAACAGATTAAGCTTAAAGATGGCACAGACCGTACCCAGTACAATAATAATAAACAGGATCAGCGTCAGATAGAACGCTAACACCAGATAAGTCAGCTTAATCAGCATATCCACGCCGTTACTGCCGACCGCATAAGCAATCGCACCGAAGGTACCAATCGGAGCCAGCAGCATAATCACGTAGATAAACTTAAAGAAGGCTTTAGCGATAAAGTTAAGGGCATTCTCTACCACTACACGCTCTTTTTCTTTCAGTAACAGGATACCAAAGCCAAACATCAGCGCCAGCACCAATACCTGCAATAGATTGTTGGTGGAGAAGGCACCAACAAAGCTATCGGGGAATATCTCCAGAAAGAATTGACCAAAGGATTTTGGGGCTGCATGGGAAGCTTGAATCAGGCTGGCTGCCTGTGAGTTCACATGGCTTTCGGTTAATACCGTACCGCTACCTACGCTCAGCAATTCACCCATACCGAAACCAAACAGGATAGCGATCGTCGAAACGATTTCAAAGTAGATAATGGCGGTTAAGCCGACCTTGCCCACCTGCTTAATGTCACCAGCTGCACCGATACCTAATGCCACGGTCAGAAAGATCAGTGGGGCAACCGCACTTTTTATCAGGCGCAGGAAGATATCTCCGAGCAACTTAAGGCTGGTGGCAAATTCAGGCCAGATAAACCCCACCAGAATACCGAGGATCATACTGACGGCAATTTGGAATCCGAGGCCTTTCCAAAACGCTTTTTTAGGGGGAGAAGATAATGATGTTTTATCTTGCTCCATGGTTTGCGAGTGGTTTGTCATAGAAGCTGCCTTAACTATCGTTCGTGTAGGAATATTTATAAGAATATGTAAAACGAGAGGAATAATGCTTAGGTTAGAAAATAACCGTCGCGAATGACCTACAGGTTGCTATGCTTTATTCGCGTTGCGGATTAAAGCACGAAAATTCATTCTTATGGTTTATTTATTATGGGTTCAACATCATATTGCTGTTATAGAGCCTTAACAGTGTTTTCGCCAAGGTACCGGCATGAAATTTATGATCTTACTAGCAGAATGATAATACAAAACAGAAAAAGCATTTTTTAATCATGCATTACTTCTTTATTTTTGTTAAACGCCATGGTTAATCAACTAAATTGTTGTGTTAAACCTCTCTAAATGAGCGCGTTTTTTCATAAAGTCAGTATTTATCATTATCTTTCAGATTATTGGGTTTATCCGGTTCCCTACCTGAAATGCAGTTTTGCTAGATTAGCCTAATTGGTCAGATTTAATTTGATCTAAATAGTGTATAAAAGCGATTCAGCAATAAAATATTGTCTTTAGTTGGTTTGAATGTATCAATATGGTGATTAAATAAATAAACAAAAATAAAATCATTAGATTTTCAGGAATAGATAACATGGATAAAGAAAGCCTGATTGAATATTGTTTGACTAAATTGGGAACCGAGCATGACTATCAGCCGCTTTGGGGGGCTGAACGGGTAAAGGTTTCTGGTAAGATATTTGCTATTTTTAGTGAGCTTGATGGCCGACCGTGTATGGCATTGAAATGTCCACCTGAATTAGCTGAACAAATGCGTACCAAATATAAAGAGGTTATTCCCGGCTACCATCTGAATAAGGCATTATGGAACACGCTGTTTCTTGATGGTGCGCTGGAGCAGGCTTTCCTACACCAGATGATTGACGTTTCTTATCATGAGGTTCTGTCTAAGCTACCAAAGCGAATACAGCAGATACTGGCCAAAAATACGAGCTTGGATTGAGCACCTTTGGCCGTGAGAGAGGGGGCAACCAGTACGGGAGCACAGCCGATTTTTCGGATAGGCTGTTATTACTTCTCTGCTTTATTATATTTTTAATTAAATAACAATAAAAAATTAAGGATTAATGAGAAATATCTTACCGTATTTTTGTTATATATAAATAGGCGCTTATTTTTACCGGTTAAATAATAGCGTATTATCTTTTATATGAGAAAAATTAATCTAATTTAAATCTCTGCTCATATTAATAGAATTATTGTATAATAAGAAAAAATATAATGTATCGGCAGGTTTTTATCATTATGATAATCAGTCGGTTATGAGAGTGACATGACACATTACCGGAATATTTTGAATGGATTCTGTTAAAAAACAAAAGCAGTTTTTCAAGGGAGTTTCCTTTTGTATTATATTGATTTTATGGGGAAGCGCGCTTGTTTTATATATCACCGGCCATCTGTTGCTGAGCGTTATTTCATCTACGCTCTCGCTGTTGTTCTTTCTTTATTTAACCAACTTAAGGACGAAGTTTTCATTTATGTTCAAGAAAAAAATATCAAACGTTTCAGCCAACGTAATTCCCCCAGTGGCAATCACATCAGCCTCGGATAATGAATTAAACGCTCCTTCAGACGGTGTAGATCTGCGCCAGCGTTGCACTATCATTGCCAGAAATGCCGTATTTTCCGGTAATATTGAAGACAATGGTGATATCCGAATTTATGGCAAAGTGATTGGTAATATCAATATTACTGAGGGAGCGATCCGGGTGATGAGTACCGGATATGTTAAAGGGGAATTGAACGCACCAGAAATTATTATTGATGGTGAGGTGAGCGGCAGATGCTTCGCTGAAAATATTGATATTCTTGAACACGGTACACTACGCGGTATTACCTGCTGTCGTAATTTCTCGATTAAGCGCGGTGGCGTTTTTGTTGGTCAGTCAGAAGAGTGGACGCCGAAGGCGATTTCTGAGGTAGATGAAGCTGAGTATCAGCAGATTGAATCGAACAATACTCGTCCTGACGCTCAGTTGTATATTGTGCCGGATGAAGATGCGTTAGAAGCTGAAGAACAACCTGCCTGATGGCGAGAATTAAAGAACAAGCTTAACGTTCAGGATAGTGATTAAAAGGGTTGAACCAGCAGGCTCAACCCTTTTCTATTTTAGCCTTTATCCAGAATAGGCTTCAGGAAACGGGCAGTATGGGATTCTGCACATTCGGCTACGGTTTCCGGCGTTCCTGCCACCAGAATTTGGCCGCCGCCGCTGCCGCCTTCCGGACCAAGATCGACAATCCAGTCTGCGGTCTTGATCACATCCAGATTGTGTTCGATAACCACAATGGTGTTGCCCTGATCGCGTAACTGGTGCAGAACCACCAACAGTTGCTCAATATCGGCAAAATGCAGGCCGGTAGTGGGTTCATCCAGAATATACAGGGTTTGACCGGTGCCGCGTTTGGACAATTCTTTAGCAAGCTTGACTCGCTGGGCTTCCCCACCGGATAACGTGGTGGCTGATTGACCTAAACGGATATAGGACAGGCCAACATCTATCAATGTTTGGAGCTTACGAGACAGGGCTGGCACCACGTCGAAGAATTCACGAGCATCTTCCACCGTCATATCCAGCACTTCATGAATGCTCTTGCCTTTGTATTTCACTTCCAGCGTTTCGCGGTTGTAGCGCTTACCCTTACACTGGTCGCAAGGAACATAGACATCCGGTAGAAAGTGCATTTCTACTTTAATCACGCCGTCGCCCTGACAGGCCTC
Source organism: Pragia fontium DSM 5563 = ATCC 49100 (assembly GCF_900112475.1). Lineage (GTDB taxonomy): Bacteria > Pseudomonadota > Gammaproteobacteria > Enterobacterales > Enterobacteriaceae > Pragia > Pragia fontium. Next base: position 25,921 of record NZ_FOLW01000003.1, read on the forward strand.
ACATCGACCACCGCGCACGTTAAAGCTGAAGCGGCCTGGGTTATAACCACGAGCCCTTGATTCAGGTACGCCGGCGAATAGTTCACGAATTGGGGTAAAGATACCAGTATAGGTTGCCGGGTTAGAACGCGGCGTACGTCCGATAGGGCTCTGGTCGATATCGATCACTTTATCGAAGTGTTCCAGACCGGTGATCTCTTTATAAGGTGCCACGTCATCACCCGTCGCACCGTTTAACTGGCGCTGAGCGACCGGATACAGGGTATCGTTGATTAACGTCGATTTACCCGAACCGGATACGCCGGTAATACAAGTGAATAGGCCGACCGGAATGGTCAGCGTGACGTTTTTCAGGTTATTACCGGTTGCGCCAATGACTTTTAATACCTTAGAGGCATCGGCAGGAATACGTTTTTTCGGGATCTCAATTTTGCGTTTGCCTGACAGATATTGCCCGGTTAACGATTCCGGCACCTTCATGATATCGTCAACGGTACCTTCAGCCACGATGCTACCACCGTGAACGCCAGCACCCGGGCCAATATCAATAACATAGTCGGCTTCGCGGATCGCGTCTTCATCATGTTCAACCACAATCACGGTATTACCCAGATTGCGTAAATGGATCAGGGTATCTAGCAGACGCTGGTTGTCTCGCTGGTGCAGGCCGATAGACGGCTCATCCAGCACGTACATCACGCCCACTAAGCCCGCACCGATTTGGCTGGCTAAGCGAATACGCTGGGCTTCACCACCGGACAGGGTTTCTGCCGAACGGGATAAAGACAGGTAATTCAGGCCAACGTTAACCAAGAACTTCAGACGATCGCCGATTTCTTTCAGAATTTTTTCCGCAATTTGCGCGCGTTGTCCTTGTAGCGAAAGGGCTCCAAAGAACTTTAGCGCATCGCCGATGCTCAGTTCGGAAATTTCTGGCAGGGTGGTATCTTCCACAAAAACGTGGCGGGCTTCTTCCTTCAGGCGAGTACCGCCGCAGGAAGTACATGAGCGGTTGCTAATAAATTTAGCCAGCTCTTCACGCACCGCGGTAGATTCGGTTTCTTTATAGCGGCGCTCCATATTGTGCAGAACGCCTTCAAACGGATGCTTACGTACCGTGGTATCGCCACGGTCGTTGACGTATTTAAATTCGATATTCTCTTTACCGGAACCGTTAAGTATCACTTTCTGGACGGTTTCCGGCAGGTTTTCAAACGGAGTTTCTACGTCAAACTTATAGTGTTCGGCCAGAGAACGAATCATCTGGAAGTAGTAGAAACTACGGCGATCCCAACCACGGATAGCGCCGCCAGCCAGAGAGAGCTCCCGATTCTGCACCACTCGATCTGGATCGAAATATTGCTGTACCCCTAAGCCATCACAGGTTGGGCAAGCACCCGCTGGGTTGTTAAATGAGAACAGGCGGGGTTCCAGCTCACGCATGCTATAGCCGCAGACCGGACAGGCAAAGTTGGCAGAGAAGAGTAACTCTTCGGCCTTGTCGTTATCCATATCAGCAATTACGGCGCTACCGCCAGAGAGTGCCAGCGCGGTTTCAAACGATTCCGCTAATCGCTGAGCCATATCTTCACGGACTTTAAAGCGATCGACTACCACTTCAATGGTGTGTTTTTTCTGTAGTTCCAGCTTGGGGGGATCGGATAAGTCACACACTTCGCCATCAATACGTGCGCGAATGTAGCCCTGGGTCGCCAGATTTTCCAGCGTCTTAATGTGTTCACCTTTACGGTCTTTTACCACCGGGGCTAACAGCATTAAGCGCGAGCCTTCCGGCAAGGTTAATACGTTATCCACCATTTGGCTGACGGTTTGCGCCGCCAACGTAATATTATGGGTTGGACAGCGTGGCTCACCAACTCGGGCAAACAACAGGCGCAGATAATCGTGGATTTCAGTAATGGTACCAACGGTTGAACGCGGGTTGTGTGAGGTTGATTTCTGCTCAATGGAAATGGCCGGGGAAAGACCTTCAATATGGTCTACATCTGGTTTTTCCATCAGCGAGAGAAATTGACGTGCATAGGCTGATAAGGATTCGACGTAGCGGCGCTGCCCCTCTGCATAAAGGGTATCAAACGCTAATGATGACTTACCTGAACCAGAAAGTCCGGTCACAACAATCAGCTTGTTGCGTGGCATCGTCAGGTTAATGTTTTTTAAGTTGTGGGTGCGGGCGCCCCGGACTTCGATCTTATCCATTTCAACATGCCTTAACTAAGTTTGCTTCTGACACCGATCTGACAATTATTACACAAAGTGAACTGAATGGATATACAGTGCTATGATGAGATTTAGCGCACATTGCTATCATAAATCGTGCTGAAATATGACAGTCAATATTTTCAAGCTATTGGCGGTTATTCTCACGAACTGCGGAAGGTTCGGCGAGTCGGTTTTTAACCATAATGATATAGTCTCGACCAGAGAAGTTGGCACCGATGCAGAAAGTTTCGCAAGGGGTAAAAAGACGGTTTTTCGCTGGCTAGCGCAGCAAAACACCGGTTAATTTTGCTAAACTTAGTGACAGCAATAATGCAACAGTGTTTATGTTGTATTAAAGTTTGTGTACTGAATTCCATTTTTTACGAGTAGTGTCCTTCGTCCATTGCCATGCTACAATCGTTGGATAAAAATCGTAGATCTGTTTACTCATCAGGAGAATCGACATGGCCAGCAGAGGCATAAATAAAGTAATTCTAGTCGGAAATCTGGGCCAGGACCCGGAAATTCGTTATATGCCTAATGGTGGTGCTGTAGCGAATATTACCATCGCTACTTCTGAAAGCTGGCGGGACAAGCAAACCGGTGAGCAAAAAGAGCGTACTGAATGGCACCGTGTCGCAATTTTCGGCAAATTAGCGGAAATTGCCGGTGAATATCTGCGTAAAGGCTCGCAGGTGTATATTGAAGGTCAACTGCAAACCCGTAAGTGGCAGGATCAGAGCGGCCAAGATCGCTATACCACGGAAGTGGTTGTTAACATCGGCGGCGTTATGCAGATGTTAGGCGGCCGTCAAGGCGGTGGTGAAGGTCAGTCAGCGCCACAAGGTAGCTGGGGTCAACCACAGCAGCCACAGGCTCAGGCTTCTCGCCCGGCAGCTCAACAGCAAAGCAGCGCACCAGCCGCTCCGCAGAACGAACCACCAATGGATTTTGATGACGATATTCCGTTCTAAGGTTTATCTGATTTAGCCCCAATATTTAATCAGCCCCGTCACAACGGGGCTTTTTTATTACGATGAAACCCTTTGTCATAACCGGATATTTATCATACTGTTATATCTTCACGACTGAATGGACATTGAATAGTGTTATTGCTCTCTGTGTACAGTAAGTTTAAAAATATCAATCCATTGCTGGCGATTGTCCCGCCGTTGTTTCTGTTGTTCCTGCTACCGTTTCTGCACGTCTCTTCATCGGTTACCGTGATTATTGCCTTGCTGCTTCTAGCCGCGATGATTTCACTGTTCCGGCAGCGGGAGCGTGCTTTGGCTGTGCTCATTTTTATTGGATTATCAGTTATCTGGATTTGGCACGCCTATTTTACCTGGCAAGGGTATTACTGGGTGAATGCGCGGGAGCTGGAGTCGCTGGCTCATCAAATTACGACGTATGGCAAAATTCAATCTTTGGATATGGGCATTGATGATAGCTATCAGGATGGCGATCGCACGGTTCGTTATGATTCCTATCGTTTTCTGAATGGTACTCGGATTACGCTTTATCAGGATGGACACGATCCTTCTCCTGATTCAGGGAAGCCGATATGGTTTATTGACTCCTATTGCCAGCAGCATGAAATCTCTTTGAAAGTCTATTATCAGATGCGGGATGAGTTAGAACGGTTGAAAATTAATGGCTTTAGCCTGATGGATAATGGGGATATCTCTTTTAACCTGTGGAGAAAAGGAGGGGTACCCTGGACCATTAATCTGGTGCGTATTGCAGATGGGACTCATCCTCTCGACGGTGATACGTTAGAAAAGCTTAATGCACACTGGTATATTGCTACCTATTCGTAGTTCACAGAACGATAGCATCAATATGTTATCCTAAATCATCAGCCGTTCAGACCACCGGAGAAAGCGAATGGATAGACATGAGTATTATATGAATATTGCCATGGCGGTGCGTAAAAAGGCTAACTGCCTCGGTCGTAAAGTCGGCGGGGTGATGGTTAAGGATAATCGCATTATTTCCACCGGTTATAATGGTACGCCGGAAGGGATTACCAACTGCACCGATGGTGGCTGTGTTCGCTGTCGGGATCGCGCTGCGTATAAAGCCAGCGTAGGTTATGACGTGTGTATCTGCGTTCATGCCGAACAGAACGCGATTATTTCAGCTGCGCGTTTTGGTAATCCAGTTGAAGGTTCAGTGGTGTATTCAACGCTACGCCCATGCTTTGACTGCACCAAATCAATGCTACAGGCCAAGGTTCAGGCAATCTATTATCTCCACGACTGGAAACACCCGATTGGTGAATTACAGGAACAATATGAGCTGCTACAGGGGCAATTCCCCGGCGGCGTGCATCAGGTTGAGATGGTCGATCCTGAAGCGGATTGGGCGAATGGTGTTACGTTACCGGTGGCTTAGTATTATTCATTATAATAAGGGCCGGTATTCCTACTCATTGAGATTGTTGAAAAACTTTTTAGATTAAGTGCAGTGAATATTCCGGTCGTCATTAATGTTAAGAAAATATAACCATCGAGCGCGACCGGACAGGGATGTTTTTTAGCTCTAATGTGCGTCGGGCCTAGCCAGGCTACGGGCACTCCGGCAGCTAAAGCTGCTACGACCCCCACGCCCGTCTCTCCCTCCGATTGATTATTTAGGGGCATTAATGCTCAATTTATAGAGTCAGGGATACGTGCCCTTAGCATATCAAAACTCATCGGTGACATTTTGCCACTGGCTGAGGTTAGGTCTTTGCTGATCGCGGAAGTACGCGGTAAACATCTGCACCGCTTTATCCATTTCCAGCGTGGTATAGCGATAGTGAGTAAAGTCCTCACCGTTTACCAGACGCGTTTCCAGCATATATTGCTGATCCGTTAGCGCCGCCTGTAGATAGATTGAATCTTCAATAGGGCTTTCTGGTGCCAGGACAATAAAGCTGCTCACATCATCGGATAAATTCACCACCGCTTGTTCCAACTGATGAATATCAACTGCGGGTAAGACATGACCATCGACCATAAGTTGGAATTTCATACGCTATTGGCTCTCTGCCTAAAGGACAAGGCGGTATGTTTAACCGCCTGTTGAAGTAGGAATAGTAAAGTATTGGCGTATAGATTTGCTACTGATTCTGTTTGTTAATTTCAGCCCCCGCTGGGGGCTGATTTTTCCCCAGCGGCATACGCAGTCGCTGAGCCAGAATAACGCCGATTAGTGAAACGCCGCCGCCAATAATGTGGTAGCTGTGCAGCGGTTCACGCAGGAAGATTATGGCAATAATCGCGGTGAATACCGGTGTCAGATTCATAAACAGCGCGGTTTTACTGGCGCCCAACTTCATTACGCCATGAATCCAGACATAAGGTGCAATGACTGAGGCCGGGATGCCAGCAAACAGCACCAAAGGAATATTTTCTGCATTGAGGGAGACATCTGCCGCCATCAAGAAATCCGGTAGCAGCAGCAGCGCACCAAAGAATGCCTGCATATATAACGATTGCCAGTTAGGTAACGCCATCGCCCAACGTTTGGTTAATACGCCATATAGCGCATAGGCCGTTGCCGCCGTGAGCATCATCAGTTCGCCTTTACCTATGCCAATGGTTAATAGCTGAGCGGGATGTCCACCGCTGATCAACCATACCAGCCCGGCGAAAGATAACAGGCCTCCGACCAAGGTGCCCAGCGTAGGAGGCGTGCGCAGGATAATAATACTCAGCAGCACCGTTAGCAGTGGGATAAGGGAAATAAAAATACCAATAGTCAGGGCACTGATGGTGTAAGCCGCGTAGTAGGCTAAGCTCTGATACAGCGCCATTCCCAGCAGACCGAGTATTAATAGCTTCCACCAGTAGGGATAGATGTTTTTTCTGTTGCGGATAACGCCGGGTAAAATAAATGGTGTTAGTACGATGAGCGCCAGCAGCCAGCGATAAAACGAGATGGCGGCCGGATCGATAGCGCCAGCCGATAGCTTATTAACAATGGCATTAATAGCCCAAATCAGGACAGCAAGCAGAGGATAAAGCGCAGCCATATAGAATCTCACACGGGTTTAATTGAGCGACAGAGTGTACATCTGTCTTGTTTGGTATATATACTTCATATCTGACAATTGATAACGTTTTTCAGACAATCGCTTTTATCACTACGGAGAATCATGGCTGGAGCACAATGTGTTACCTCAACGCAATCTTACCCTGACAGTATTTTGTTTTTTCGCTGTGAAAACGTGAATTCTAATACTGAATTTGGACCCCATTTGCACGATTGGGGGCAAGTGATCTGCGTGAAGAGCGGAGTCTTTGCCCTTAATATCGGCGGTCAGCGTTTTTTAGCCCCTTCCGGCTTTGCTATCTGGATACCGGTAGGGATGGAACATTCTAGCTACAACCGTAAGCCTACTCGCTTTCGTTCGATTAATATTGATGCTCGTTTTTGTGGCTTAATGCCCCTTGAACCCTGCGTGTTGAATATGGACGCCGTATGTAGCGCCATTGTCGAATCATGCTTTGAGCGCGATGTAATGGTTCCCCAAACGCCGGCCGATCGCCGCTTGTGCCGCGTCTTGATCGATCAACTGTCGGTTGCACCGGTACAGCATACCTATTTACCTGGCAGTGATGACAAATTTCTGGCGCCGATTTTGCAGGCGCTGGAAGCCAATCCGTCGGATAACACCTCATTGGCTGACTGGGCCAAGCGAGTGTATACCACTGAACGCACGTTGGCACGCCGCTGTAGCCAAGAACTGGGTATGTCATTTGGTGAATGGCGTCAGCGATTACGTTTTTTGTACGGTATTTCTTTACTGGAACAGGGAAAAACCGTACAGGATGTTGCGCTGGAAGTCGGCTACAGTTCCGCTTCCGCGTTTATTGCGATGTTCCAGCATATTGCCGGAACCACGCCTGAACGTTATCGTAGAGGGTGATTAAGCCCCCAAGGCCTGAAAAGTTTTCCATTCATCCCACAGCAGCCATAGGGCAGTAATCGCCAGCGATCCCGCCATCACGCCATTAAACAGGCGTAAACGCCAACCGATTTGCAGGGTTTCCCTCAGGCGGTCGCCCATCAGTGCCCAGACGTAAACGCAGGGAAAACCAACCAGGGTAAACGATATCGACAGCAAGAGTGCATTGCTGGTAATGCTGGCGTCCTGAATGCTAAACAGGATAGCCGCGTTGACCAGCATTAGCCAGGCTTTGGGATTAACCCATTGAAACAGCATTGCGCCAATCAACGACATGGGATGGGCGTGGGATTTACCCTCTGGGCTACCCGCCAGCCATATTTTCCACGATAGCCATAATAAATAGGTACAGCCAAAGATGGCCAACGGCAGTCGAATAGCGGCGATATAACTTAGAATCGCGCTAAACGAGAAAGTAATACACAGGCACAGTACGCCACATCCCAGACAGATGCCGATCAAATGGGGCATCGTACGACGCAGACCAAAGTTAACCCCGGATGTAGCCAGCATCAGATTATTGGGGCCGGGAGTAATACTCATTACAATGATATAGCTGATTAGGGCCAAGTCTGGCATAGCGGTACCTGTATTTGTTGCGGATATTCACTGTATAGTAAATTTGATTTTAATCAGGTAACAGATACAGAAAACTGATATTTAAATGGATACAGTTGTGCTAGCGTAACGCTTATTCGAGGGCTCTGCTGGCGGTAGTCATCATGTTACATAACGATAATATCACGCTATATCAATCTATTGCCGAGAATATTGTTGATGCTCTTCAACGGGGGCATTTGCAGGTTGGTGATAAGCTACCGTCGGTAAGGCATCAAGCCCGCAGCCGTAATGTGAGTATCAATACGGTACTCTCTGCTTATCGACATTTGGAAGAACGCGGGTTGATTGAGGCGCGTCCGCAATCCGGTTACTACGTACGCTCGCGTTTGCCGACGGTGAGTCAAACGGTGATGCCGACATCGCCGGTATTGTTTCCCAAACTGGAAGTATTGGATTTAATCGATACGGTTTTTGCGGCTCAACAGAATCCGTTATTTACCGATATCTCTCTGGCCTGCCCGGTAGGCGGTGAATTCTATCCAGAAAAGAAGCTGGCGCGCATTCTGAATCAGTTAGTGCGTTCCCGACCGGAAATGCTGGGTACTTACAGTTTACCGCCCGGCAGTATACGTTTGCGCCAGCAAATTGCGCATCGGGCTTCTTCACTTGGCATGTCTCTGGATGCTGACGATATCATTCTGACTCACGGTTGTATGGAAGCGTTGCAACTTGCTCTGCGCGCCATCACTCAGCCCGGTGATTGTGTCGGGCTGGAGTCACCGACCTATTTTTATATGATTTCCCTGCTGGGATCGCTTGGGTTAAGGGCGGTAGAAATTCCAACCGATCCTCAACGGGGAATTTCGGTGGATGCCATAGAAACCCTGTTAAAAGATAACCAACTGAATGCGCTGTTGTTGATGCCCAGCGTGCAGAATCCATTGGGATGCAGTATGCCGGTTGCTGCCCGTCAACGGCTGGCACGGTTGCTCAATCAGTACCAGATTCCGTTGATTGAAGATGCGTTGTACGCTGAGCTGGTTTTTTCTGGAGACCCTTTACCGGCCGTGAAATCTTTTGATAAAGAGGGTTGGGTCATTTTCTGTACCAGTTTTACCAAAACGTTAGCGCCGGATTTTCGCATTGGTTGGATGACAGGAGGGCGTTTTGCAGAAAAACTGCGGCGAATGAAAACCTTGTCCTCGATGTCCGAGCCTGCGATTTTGGCCGAAACGTTGGGGCGATTTCTGGCGACGGGCAGCTACGATCAGCATCTACGTGGGTTGCGTAAACGTTATGCTCATCAAGTGCAGGAGGCCAGAGGGTTAATCGCCAAGTATTTTCCTGAAGGAACCCGGGCCACTCAGCCCGATGGCGGATTTGTAATTTGGGTAGAATTTCCACCGGGCGTAGACAGCGTTCAATTATTTCACCATGCATTGGCTGAACGCATCAGTCTGACACCGGGAACGTTATTTTCGCCCAGTGGCCGTTATGATAATGCCTTCCGTTTATCCTGTTGCTATTCATTTAATGAACGCTATATCACTGCGATAAAGCGGGTGGGAGAACTGGCCTGCGAGATGGCGGGGATAGCGCCACCTCTAGGTATTAGCCAGCCATAAACCGATAACCGACACCGATTTCAGTGAGTAAATGTTTAGGGCGAGCCGGATCTTGCTCTAACTTTTGCCGTAAATGTCCCATATAAATACGCAGATAGTGGCCGTGTTCAACGTTATTTGGCCCCCATACGCTGCTGAGGAGTTGGCGCTGGGTCAGAACTTTACCGCTATTAGCCAATAACTCCGATAATAAACGGAACTCAATGGGCGTCAGGTGTATCATCTCTTCACCGCGCATCACCTGACGATTAATCAGATCGACGCTAATATCGGCGAAGCGAATAACGGGTTCTTCCTGAGGCGAAGTCGATCGACGGCGCAGGGCAACACGCACTCGAGCCATTAACTCACTGACGCCGAAAGGTTTGACCAGATAGTCATCGGCACCGGCATCCAGCGCTTCAACCTTCACTTCCTCCGAGACTCTGGCGGATAACACGATAATCGGAATGGCGCTCCACTGACGCAGATCGCGGATAAAATCCAGACCGTCACCGTCTGGCAGGCCAAGATCGAGAATAATCAAATCAGGTTTACGGGTTGCGGCTTCAATCAAACCGCGTTGTACCGTATCGGTTTCAAACACGCGGCAGTTCTCACTTTCCAGCGCTGAGCGAACAAATCGCCTTATCTCTTTTTCATCTTCTACAATTAGAATAGCCGGAGAGAGTTGAGTCATGTTTCTTCCATACTGGTAATGATTTCAGGTTGAGTTTCTAACGGTAGCGTAAAATAGAAGTGGGCTCCGCCCTCTGGTCCATTTGCCGCTCTAATTGTTCCCCCGTGTAGATTAACGATAGCCTGACAGATGGCTAAGCCAAGTCCAATACCGTGAATGGGGGATTCTTTACTTCCTCTGGAAAATTTATCAAAGATAATCTTTTCCTGCCCCTGAATAATGCCCGCGCCGTTATCCCATATTTCTATTTCAATCAGCTTTTGTTTAGGTTTAGCTAAGGCTTTGATGCCAATTGTTGTTTGTGGGCCTGCGTATTTAGCTGCATTTTCCAGCAGGTTAAGCAGCACGCGTTCGATTAACGACGAGTCACAATTGATCAATGGTAGATCGGCCGGAACGTCGATAGCAAGCTGATGAGATTCAAGAATGTTATCCAGCGTGTGTAATGCGCTACCGACGATCTCTTCCAACGATTGCCACTCTTTTTTCAGGCTAAAACCGCCGGACTGAATACGCGCCATATCCAGTAGGTTATTCACCAATTGAGTGGTATTCAAGACATAGCGGCGAATTTTCTCTGCTTGTGAAAAGTAAGGTGAACCCTCGCTTTTCAGATTAACTGCCAGAATATCGGTTTGTCCCAATAAAACGGTTAACGGCGTGCGTAAATCATGGGACAACGCCGCCAGCAGTGAGTTACGTAACTGTTCCCGCTCAGTATCCAGCTTGGCTGCTTCGGCGGTTTGTGCCAGCAATAGACGTTCCAGGGCGTTGGAGATCAGGACGGTATAAGTTTGTAACAGACGTTGTTGCTCCGGCACCATCAATTGCCGCAGGCTGGTCGGTTCAATAGCTAAAACACCTAAGGTTCTATCCTGACTCACCAGCGGTTGAAGCTGATAAGGAACGCTGGGCAGCGTATCGGTACCGGAACCCGCTGGGGAACGCTTATCAAAACACCAACGGGAAATAGCGCCATCAACCAGAATGGATGACTGATTTTTGACTTTAATTTCCCGTAGGGTTCCACTCGCGTTGGGTAGCATCAGCGTACTTTTAGCGTTAAAGCTGCTGAAAATAAAGTACCCGCTGCTCTTGGCAATATCTTCTACCGTCAGAGCCTGACTGAGGACTTTGGACATTTCATACATATGACGGGCGCGCTGTTCACGCAATCGGGCGACTTTGGCCTGATAACGTACTCCGGCAGTCAGATTACCGATCACCAGACCGACGCTAAGCATGACACCAAAAGTGACAATATACTGCACATCGCTGACCGAGAATGACCAGCGCGGTAGAACGAAGAACAGGTCAAAGCTGGCAACGTTAATCACCGTAGCAAACGCCGATGGCCAGCGGCCATAAAATAGCGCAATGATCACCACCCCTAACAGGTAGATCATTACAATGTTCGCTAAATCGAACATCGGTAATTGCCAATGGGCAAGCAGCGTAATTAACGAACAAAGTAGGGTGGCCATCAGGCAACCATACAATTCCAGCCGCCATTTTTCGGTAATGGGGCGATTGTCGTTTTCTTTTACGTTAAGCGGTAGGGGAGTATCTTCAACGGCAATAATCACCAGATCGAGATCTGGCCCCAATTTCCCCAGACGATCGGCGAAACTGCCGCGCAGCTTCCAGCGTTGTTCACTGCGGCGACCAATCAGTATTTTGCCGAGATTGTGCTCTCTGGCGTAGCGTAATATTGCCCGTTCTTCACAAGGATCGGACAGCGTGGAGGTTTCTGCCCCCAGTTCCTGAGCCAGTTTTAAAGAGAGCAGAATGGCGCGGCGTTGATGTTTACTCATCTTATGCAGACGCGGGGTTTCAACATACACCGCATGCCAAACGCAGCCTAGTTTGGCGGCTAAACGCGCTGCGGCTCGTACCAGCTTATCGCTACCGGAATGACGACCAATGCATAACAGAATGGCATCACGGGTATGCCAGACGCGCTCTCCATCTCCGGTTTTCCGGAAGGCTTGCATCTGTTCATCGACTCGGTCGGCGGTACGTCGTAATGCCAGTTCCCGTAGCGCGATCAGGTTGCCTTTGCGGAAGAAGTTTTCAATTGCACGTTCTGCCTGACCGGAAATATACACTTTGCCTTCGTTCAAGCGTTGACGCAGGTCATCCGGTGGAATATCCACCAAAATAACGTCGGTAGCATCGTCGAAGATTCGATCGGGAATGGTTTCTCGCACGCGGATGCCGGTAATGCCGCCAACCACATCATTCAGGCTTTCCAGATGCTGAACGTTAACCGTGGTAAATACGTCAATGCCCGCATTGAGCAGCTCTTCCACATCATTCCAGCGCTTAGGGTGGCGGGAGCCACTGGCGTTGGTGTGGGCCAGTTCATCAATTAGAATAACGGCAGGATGCCGCGCAAGGGCGGCATCAATATCGAACTCTCTGACCTGATGGCTACGCATATTCACGCGTTTCAGGGGCAGGGTTTCCAAACCATCAAGCAGAGCCGCGGTTTCACTGCGGCCGTGGGTTTCAATCACGCCAGCTACAATGTCTAAGCCTTGAGCGCGTAAACGCTGGGCTTCTTGTAGCATGGCGTAGGTTTTCCCCACGCCAGCACAGGCGCCGAAAAAGACTTTCAGCTTACCTCTGGCCTCTTCATTGACCTGAGCCAGCAGTCGGTCTGGATCGGGTCGTTGGAGTTCATCGTCTGTCATGACCGTCCTTATTTTCTGCTCTGGGTTTCACTGTCCAGAGCCAGATTCAGCATCAAAACGTTGACCACCGGTGCGCCCAGAATATCGGCAGGTTGTTGAGTATTCTGTTCGATTAACTGGCGTACGGTTTCCAGTGGCAGATGCCGAGCCGCGGCGACGCGTTCAGCCTGATAAATGGCACCGTCCGGTGAAATATGCGGGTCGAGGCCACTTGCTGAGGCGGTAACCAGTTCCAGTGGAACAGCGCCAGTCGCGTTCGGATTCTCCGCGCGCAAATGTTGAACGTCCGCCTCGATTCGCTGTTTCAGCACGGGATTATTGCTCGACAGATTACTGCCGCCGGATGCTAACGCATTATAGGGCATTTGTGCCGTAACAGAAGGCCGCCCGTGGAAATAGTCTGCTCGGGTAAAGTTCTGGCCGATAAGCTGTGAACCGACCACGTTATCCTGCTGCATAATCAGTGAGCCTTGCGCTTTGCCGGGTAGAAAAGCCTGAGCCAGCCCGGTTACCGCCAGCGGATAAATCACGCCGGTTATCAAGGTCAGTAATATCAATAACACAATCGAAGGTCGTAAATAGTTCATGATTGAGTGTCCGATTAAAATCCTGTTGGGTTATTTAATATAGGGTTATGACAAACCGAGCAACGTCAGCAGCACGTCAATCAGCTTGATGCCAATAAACGGCACCAATAGGCCACCCAGTCCATAAATCCACAGATTGCGTCGCAGCAGAGCGGCAGCGGACATGGCGGTATAGCTCACGCCCTTCAATGCCAGCGGAATCAGGAACACGATAATCAACGCGTTAAAGATAACTGCCGATAAAATCGCCGAAGTCGGAGATGTCAACTGCATCACGTTGAGCGCATTAAGCTGTGGGTAGGTGGCAGCAAAGGCGGCCGGGATAATGGCAAAATATTTCGCCACATCGTTAGAGATACTGAAGGTGGTTAATGAACCGCGCGTCATCAGCATCTGTTTACCGATATGCACCACTTCAATCAGTTTGGTGGGGTTAGAATCCAGATCCACCATATTACCTGCTTCTTTCGCCGCTTGGGTTCCGGAGTTCATGGCTACGGCAACGTCGGCCTGTGCCAGTGCTGGCGCATCGTTGGTTCCGTCGCCGGTCATGGCCACCAGTCGTCCTTCAGACTGATACTGACGAATCAGCGCCAGTTTGGCCTCCGGTGTTGCTTCCGACAGGAAATCATCCACGCCGGCCTCGGCGGCAATGGCTCCGGCGGTCAAATGGTTATCGCCGGTGATCATTACGGTTTTGATGCCCATTAGTCGTAGTTGGGCGAAGCGTTCTTTAATACCGCCTTTAACAATATCTTTGAGTGCCACAACGCCTAAAACTTTCAGATTATCTGCGACGACCAGAGGCGTACCGCCGGTGCGGGCTACCCCTTCAACCAGGACATTAATTTCTGGCGGAAACGTTATCCCGTTAGATTCCATATAATTACGGATAGCGTCTACCGCACCTTTACGGATTTTTCGACCATGAATGTTAACGCCGCTCATTCGGGTCTGGGCTGAGAACGGAATAAAGGAGGCTTCCAGCGCATGAATATCTCGTTCACGCAGGTTAAAACGCTGCTTAGCCAGCACCACAATACTACGGCCTTCCGGCGTTTCGTCGGCCAGAGAAGAGAGTTGAGCGGCATCTGCCAGCTCGGTTTCACTGACGCCGGGAGCCGGTAGAAACTCGGACGCCTGACGGTTACCAAGGGTAATGGTACCGGTTTTGTCCAACAGCAGAACATCAACATCCCCGGCGGCTTCCACGGCGCGACCGCTGGTGGCGATCACGTTTGCCCCCAACATCCGGCTCATACCGGCGACGCCGATAGCGGAGAGCAGACCGCCAATGGTGGTGGGTATCAGACAAACCAGCAGCGCAACTAGCGTAGTGATGCTAACGGCGGTACCGGACTTACCCGCTTCAACGCTGAAAATCGAGAAGGGAAAAATGGTGGCGGTTGCCAGCAGGAAGACAATGGTTAACGCTACCAGCAGAATGGTTAAAGCCACTTCGTTCGGTGTCTTACGACGTTTAGCGCCTTCAACCATGGCAATCATTCTATCGAGAAAGGTTTCTCCCTGATTAACGGTACTTTGAATAATCAACCAGTCTGACAGAATACGCGTACCTCCGGTTACTGAGGAGAAGTCGCCACCCGCTTCACGGATTACTGGCGCTGACTCACCGGTAATGGCGCTTTCATCCACCGATGCGCCACCTTCGATGATCTCACCGTCACAGGGGATGGTATCCCCGGCTTTAACCAGCACGATATCGCCTTTTTGCAGGTTCTCAGAGGTCACAGTTTCGGACGGTGAATCAAGGCGTGCTTCAGCCAGTTTGGTTGCCCAACTGGTCTTTTTCACGCCTTTCAGGCTTTCCGCCTGCGCTTTGCTGCGGCCTTCAGCCAGTGCTTCGGCAAAGTTGGCGAATAACACCGTGAACCAAAGCCAGAGGGCGATACTTCCGGTAAACAGAGCGCCGCCGTCGGTTTTGCCGAACAGGATGGCCAGCCAGATTACCGTAGTGATAATGCTGCCCAGATAAACAACAAACATAACCGGATTGCGCCACTGCACGCGCGGGTCCAGTTTTTTAAAGGCTTCTTTCAACGATGTACGCATCAGTTTAGGTTCAAACAGTGCACTTTGTTTACGGGTCATTTGGGATATCTCTTTTGTTTTTTACCGGAACATTCAGAACTGTAAATGTTCTGCAATCGGGCCAAGCGCCAGTGCTGGAACAAAGGTCAGGGCGCCGACCAGTAAAATTGTGCCGATCAGCAGGCCAATAAACAGCGGGCCATGCGTAGGTAACGTGCCGTTACCGGCAGGTTGGTGTTTCTTAGCTGCGAGTGAACCGGCAATGGCTAACACCGGTAGAATCACGCCGAAACGGCCAAGAAACATCGCCAGCGCCAGCATCAGGTTGTAGAACGGCGTATTCACGCTTAAGCCAGCGAATGCGCTACCGTTGTTATTTGCAGCGGATGAGAAGGCATACAGCACTTCAGAAAAACCGTGGGCGCCGGGGTTGAGAATGCCGCTTCTGCCTGCATCGGTGCTAATAGCCAAAGCCGTGCCTAGCAGTACCAATGTCGGCGTGACCAGAATGGCTAACGCGGTCATTTTGATTTCATACACTTCGATTTTTTTGCCCAGATATTCAGGACTACGGCCAATCATCTGTCCGGCAATAAATACCGTTAGTAAAACAAACAGCAACATACCGTAAAGGCCGGAGCCAACGCCGCCAAACACCACTTCGCCAATCTGCATTAACCACATTGGCACCATGCCACCTAACGCGGTGAAGGAATCATGCATGGCGTTAACCGCACCGCAGGAAGCCGCCGTTGTCACTACGGCATACAGTGAAGAGGCGATAATGCCAAAGCGACTCTCTTTACCTTCCATATTGCTATGGCCGTTCAGGCTAAGCTGAGTCAGAAAGTCAGGTCCGTTGAGTTCGGCATAGATAACGACAATCACCGCAACAATAAAGATCAGCACCATCGCCCATAACAACGCGTTGCCCTGACGACTATCGCCGACGGCTCTACCAAAGGCCATGCAGAGCGCACAAGGGATAAGGAAGATGGCGAGCATTTGCACCATATTACTGAGTGCGGTTGGGTTTTCGAACGGATGGGATGAGTTGGCGCCAAAGAAGCCACCGCCGTTGGTTCCTAGCAGTTTAATCGCTTCCTGAGACGCTACAGGCCCCATCGGCAGCACTTGTTGTGCACCTTCCAGTGAGGTCAGATGAATATAAGGACTTACGTTTTGCAGCACGCCCTGACTGACAAAAAACAGTGCCAGTACCAGCGCCAGCGGCAGCAGGATATAAAGGGTAATGCGGGTGAGGTCTACCCAGGCGTTACCGATGGTTTGGGAAGAATGACGACTGAACGCCCGGATAAAGGCGAACACCACCGCGATGCCGGTCGCAGCAGACAGGAAGTTCTGTACCGTTAATCCAACCATTTGGCTAAAGTAGCTTAGGGTTGTTTCACCGCTATAGGCTTGCCAGTTAGTATTGGTGACAAAGCTAACGGCGGTATTGAGCGCCAGATCCCAAGACATATTTGGCATATGTTCCGGGTTTAAAGGTAGCCAAGCCTGAGTCATTAGCAGGGTAAATAGCAACACTAATCCGCACAGGTTAAAGATGATAATCGCTAGCCCATACTGATATTTGTTCATCTCCCTAGGCTTAACGGCGCTACAACGCCAGAGCCTTTTTTCCATTTGCATCAGGCTGCGCGCCGGTTCACCGTCAATTAACTGCACCAGTAACCGACTTAATGGTAACGACAGAATAAACAACACCGCCAGAAAAACGGCAATGGTGATAAACAACGTGGCGGTCATTAGAAATCCTCCGCATTAAACAGGGCATAAACTAAATACCCCAATAACAGGATAACGAATAACACACCGAGAATGATGCTGATACTCATAGCTTTTTCCTGAAGGTTATTTTTAGATATATCAATATTAGAAGGGTTAATGCAAAAATGTTGATAAAAGAGGGCTGAAAGGTGTAAAAAAAGTATAAAAATCGTGAGGATCAGGTTGAAAGTCGGTCATTTAAAATGATATCTGCATTGCTATTGATGAGATATTTATCTTGCCGTTATTCCTATTTCAAAAAATAAATTATTTTATTATTTGTTTTGATAAGGGGGATTAATTTCAGATAATTATCTTTTTAATTTAACTGATTATTAATTAATAGTTTTGACATTATATCAAAATAGTCTTTGCGATAAGTTGACTGGAAAATATATTTTATTTAGCGTGTTTTGAGCCCGCGGGATAGTTTAGGTCGTACACTAGGTGCAAACACCATCAACACCGTTATTAGGTATTTACCCCCTATCAAGAGTTGATATAGTAACCAGGCTCACTGTATGCCGGTTTCAATATTGAAAGATAATTTGATACAACGTCATATGAGGTTTCGATTTTTGTTTCATACTGATAGCTACTCTGTTGTTCTGATAAAAGGTTAGGTTGATGCTAAGAAGAATATCTTGGGGATTGGGCATACTGTCGCTGTTGGTTCCTGTCGCCCTGTATGCATGGCAATGGTCACAGCATCAGAAATTAATGGCCTCCGGTCTGAGCAGTGATGATTTAGGCTGGATGCTTAGCGTATTGCTGGTTGATGTCTTTTTAGCCGGTGTAATCGCCTTTTTTGCCGTAATTTTGAACGCGCTTTCACTGTATCGTTTGCCGCAAGGCGTTGAGTTTAATCCGGTGATGCGAATTTTTGAGATGCTGCTGCTGGCGCTGCCGTTGCTGGCATGTCTGTTTTTTGCCGGCGTTTCGATGATGCACTAAGATCGCTTGAATCAAGAGCACGCTGGTCATTTTCCCCGACTTGCGTGCCATCAATTTTTCCTTCTCTGATAGAAATCTACTAAAATCTAACGATAACAGTTGAAATCGAGGGGTATAAGCTCAGATAATCGTTTGCCTCATCAATCTGAAGCAAACTTACCCCCTTCTGAGGACATCATTAATGTCGAATGCAAACGATCGGAATATAAATGCTACCGGTCAGAATGGAACGTTAGATCGCTATTTCAAAATCTCTGCCCGTGGCAGTAGCGTACGGCAGGAAATTCTGGCTGGATTAACCACTTTTCTGGCAATGGTGTATTCCATTGTTGTTGTGCCGAGTTTGCTGGGTCAGGCTGGATTCCCGGTCGAAACCGTATTCGTTGCCACCTGTATTGTGGCTGGTCTGGGTTCTATTGCCATGGGGCTATGGGCAAACCTGCCTATGGCGGTGGGCTGTGCCATTTCATTAACGGCGTTTACGGCATTTAGTCTGGTCTTGGGACAGGGGCTGAGTATTCCGGTGGTGCTGGGCGCGGTATTCGTTATGGGTGCACTGTTTACCCTGATTTCGGCTACCGGCATTCGGGCATGGATACTGCGTAATATTCCGATTGGTATTGCACACGGTACCGGTATTGGTATTGGGCTATTTTTGCTGATGATTGCCACCAGCGGTATTGGCGCGGTGGTGAAAAATCCGGGAGCGGGTTTACCGGTTCAGTTTGGTGACTTTACCTCGTTTCCCGTGATGATAGCCTTTATCGGTTTGGCAATGATCATTGGTTTGGAAAAGCTAAAAGTTCCCGGCGGAATTTTGCTGGTGATTGTGGCGATATCAGCGCTCGGCTTAATTTTCGATCCGCAGGTTACCTATACCGGCATGAGTTCAATGCCAACGCTGGTGGCAAAAGATGGTACCTCGTTGATCTTCAGTTTGGATATTATGGGGGCGCTTCAACTGGCGGTGCTGCCTAGCATTTTGGCCCTGGTTATGACGGCGGTGTTTGACGCAACCGGTACAATTCGTGCTGTTGCCGGGCAGGCTAACTTACTGGATAAAGAAGGCCAGATTATTAACGGTGGTCGTGCGCTAACCACTGACTCCGTTAGCAGTATGGTCTCCGGTTTGGTCGGGGCATCGCCGGCGGCGGTGTATATTGAGTCTGCGGCGGGAACTGCCGCTGGTGGACGTACCGGTTTGACTGCGCTGGTTGTGGGGGTGTTATTCCTGCTGCTGCTGTTTTTCTCACCGTTAGCCGGTTTGGTTCCTGCTTATGCGACCGCTCCAGCCCTGATGTATGTTGGTTTGCTGATGTTGAGTAACGTATCGCGTCTGGATTTTGATGATTTTGTTGATGCCATGTCGGGTCTGATCTGCGCGGTATTCATTGTGTTAACCGGTAATATCGTGACCGGCATCATGCTGGGTTTTGCCTCGTTGGTTATTGGGCGTATTTGCTCTGGTGAATGGCGTAAGCTGAATATTAGCGTCGTTCTGATTGCAGTAGCACTGGTTACTTTCTATGTCGGTGGCTGGGCTATTTAAGTCGTTCCGTTGAATATCTCTTTTCTGGCCTTATGGTGTTAACCGTAAGGTCAGAAGCCTATCCCTTCCTCCCTCCCTTATTTTCTTGGTTTTCTATTGGTTTCAAGAATGTGTATTAAAAGGCACTTTTTAGTTTTAGCTAAAAAACGGATGATGCTATTTTATAGTTGCACGTGATTCGGCGGCCGAGGCCGCTTTTGCCCTGCATCATGAGGAGTCTGATGAATCTATGGAAATATTTTTTACCATTCTTATTTTAATCTTAGTGGTTTCACTTTCGGGGGTAGTTACCCGAATGTTACCTTTCCAGATTCCCCTACCGTTGATGCAAATTGCCTGTGGAGCCCTGTTGGCTTGGCCAACATTTGGACTACACGTTAACTTTGATCCTGAACTGTTTTTGGTGCTGTTTATTCCGCCACTGCTGTTTGCCGATGGTTGGCGAACGCCACTGCGCGAATTTTTACATCATGGTCGTGAGATATTAGGTCTGGCGCTGGTGTTAGTGGTACTCACCATAGTTGGGGTTGGTTATCTGATTCATCTGATTATCCCGAGTATTCCTTTGGTTGCCGCTTTTGCACTGGCTGCGGTGCTGTCGCCTACCGATGCCGTGGCACTGGGTGGGATCGTTGGCGAAGGCAAAATACCTAAGTCCATTATGGGGGTGCTGGAAGGGGAGGCGTTAATGAATGATGCTTCCGGTCTGGTTTCTCTTAAGCTGGCGGTGGCGGTAGCCATGGGAACCATGGAGTTTACCGTTTATGGGGCCTCTATCGATTTCCTTATCGTCGCTGTGGGGGGCGTATTGTCCGGTATTGTGGTGACCTGGTTATACAGTAAATCATTGCGCGCATTTAGCCGTTGGAGTGGTGATGATCCGGCGACGCAAATTGTGTTGA
Organism: Pragia fontium DSM 5563 = ATCC 49100; assembly: GCF_900112475.1. Classification (GTDB taxonomy): domain Bacteria; phylum Pseudomonadota; class Gammaproteobacteria; order Enterobacterales; family Enterobacteriaceae; genus Pragia; species Pragia fontium. The sequence continues at coordinate 46,497 of NZ_FOLW01000003.1, forward strand.
TGATGCTGTTACCTTTTGCCTCTTATCTGATCGCCGAACATTTAGGGGTTTCCGGCATCTTAGCCGCGGTTGCTGCCGGTATGACCATTAGCCAGTCCGGGGTTATTCGCAATGCGCCATTAACCATGAGATTACGAGCAAACAGCGTCTGGTCGATGCTGGAGTTCGTGTTTAACGGTATGGTGTTTATTATGTTGGGGCTGCAACTGCCGGATATTATTTCTGCTTCGATTCTTCAGGCGGAAAGCGATCCTACCGTTGAGATTCAGTATCTGTTTCTTGATATCGTCTGGATCTATTTTGCCTTGATGTTTATGCGTTTTGGCTGGATTTGGTTGATGAAAACCTTTAGCAATCGCTTCTTGAAGAAACACCCTCTGTTGTTTGGCACCTATACGGTACGCGGTATGTTTATTGCTACTTTCGCTGGGGTGCGTGGTGCGATAACGCTGGCGGGTGTGCTGTCTATTCCATTGTTGTTGAGTAGTGGATTACCTTTTCCCAGCCGTTATCAGTTAGTGTTTTTGGCAACCGGCGTTATTTTATTCTCTTTGATCATGGGGGTTATCATCTTACCTCTCTTGTTGAGAGGATTGGTTATTTCTGACAGGGCAACGCTGGATGAAGAGATGCGCGTTGCCTGGGCATCTATGGCAGAAGTGGGCATCGTTAGCTTGGAGAAGCTACGTGATCGCATTGAAGCCAGCAGTGAAGAGAATGTCGACCCTCAGCTCCTTACCGAGGTTAGTTCGCGCATTATCGGTACATTGCGCAAGCGTACCTATATTAATGATGAACGAGCCAGAGCATTGGAAGATGAGCATCTTGAACGGCGTTTCCGGTTAACTGCTTTAAGGGCTGAACGGGGTGAGCTATATCACTTGAGGGCGACGCGAAAAATCAGTAATGAAACCCTACAGAAAGTGCTGTATGACCTGGACTTGATGGAAACGTTATTGATAGATAAAAGTCATTAATTGTTCTTAACAAAGGTTCCCTGAAAAGCGGAACCTTTTTATTGAATAAGATATATATATTACATTTATTGTTATTTGCGGAACTTATTTTTTATTAGGCTGCATTTAAATTAATCTAAGTAATATTAATTTATTTATAAATATTATTTTAATTTGGCTTATTTATTTGCCGGGTTTGGTTTGCTATTTGCTGTGTTTCTATAGGGTTATTTATTATTTAAGGACTAATTTATATATTTCAGCTTGTCTGATTCCGATTGACTTAATTAGTATATGCATAGGGATACTCTACTAGTTTAATAAGAAAGGAAAAACTGTGAATATCGATTTTACTGATTATTTGATTTCTGCCGTTCATTATAGCCATTCTGGGGGGTGTATTGAACGGGTCTATGTTCATGAGAATCAGGATGGTCACGTCGGTGATTATACCGCTGTTTCTCCTCAGTGGGTGGTGCAGATGATCAATCTTGGCTATACCTTTTCTACCATATCTCAGTCAGAAGATGGTGGATGGATTAAGGGACGAAACGTTATTGTTGATAATGTGGATGGCGTTGATTGTATTAAAATCTAATCTTCTTTCGATGGCGATAACTATTTTGTTATTTTATCTGACATTGGTCATGATTCACACGCTGTTAGGCAACAAGGCTAATCATCAATAAAAAGCGCCAGAGGGAATCCACTGGCGCTTTTCAAGAATCAGAAATTTAACTGATTAACTATCAGTTCATGCCGTATTTTTTCAGCTTCTTGCGCAGAGTTCCACGGTTGATACCCATCATGGTTGCTGCACGGGTTTGGTTACCGCGAGTGTACTGCATAACCATATCCAACAGAGGTTGTTCAACTTCAGCCAATACCAGTTCATAAAGATCGTTCACGTCTTGACCGTTAAGTTGAGCAAAGTAGTTCTTTAATGCTTGTTTAACCGAGTCACGTAAAGGCTTTTGAGTGACCTGGTCTTGTGAATTTACGGTGGCGACTGTTAGTACGTCAGAATTTACGCGTTGTTCGAACATAGTTCTGTTAGCTCTTCTATCTGTTTAGGCAAAATTTCAAAATATGCCCCCAACGCTTCCAGCTGTTCGCTGGCATCCTCTATTGCGTTGAAGGTGCGCCGAAACTGGTCATTTGGGGCATGTTCCTGAAGGTACCAGGATACGTGCTTACGTGCGATGCGGAGTCCTTTGCCTTGACCGTAAAAGTCATGCAACTCTCTCACATGTTCGGTTAACAAGCGTTCCACTTCAGCCAACGGCATCGATGGTAACAGCTCCCCAGTGTCCAGATAATGCTGGATTTCCCGGAAGATCCAAGGTCTTCCCTGAGCGGCCCGGCCTATCATTAGAGCATCAGCTCCAGTATAGTCCAAAACTGCTCTGGCTTTATGCGGGTCAGTGATATCCCCGTTAGCGATAACCGGGATATCGACGTTCTGTTTAACTAACCGAATGCTGTCGTATTCTGCTTCGCCATTAAATAAACAGTGCCGAGTGCGGCCATGTATCGTAATAGCTTGAATACCACTGCGTTCAGCCAGTTGAGCAATCTCAACACAGTTGCGGTGTTCCGGATCCCAGCCGGTTCGAGTCTTTAAGGTCACAGGAACATCAACGGCGTTCACTACGGCTTTAAGAATCTTTTCAACCAGTTCCGGATGCTGCAACAACGCAGATCCTGCCAGCTTGCGGTTAACTTTTTTGGCCGGGCAGCCCATATTGATATCAATAAGCTGTGCACCGTTTTCCACATTGATGCGCGCCGCTGCCGCCATATCATCTGGATCGCATCCAGCGATTTGAACGGCCCGAATACCGAGCTCATCAAGGTGTACCATGCGCAATCTTGACTTATCGGTCCGCCAAACTTCCGGATTGGAAGACAGCATCTCCGAGACGGTCATACCCGCACCCATCGCATAACACATCGTTCTAAAAGGGCGATCTGTGATCCCCGCCATTGGAGCGGCAATTAAACGATTTGTTAGTTGAAGGTTACCAATGCGCATTGACAACAAAAGACCATATATGTCTGCAAGGGCGCGTATATTACGCATTTTTTGAAGCAGATGAAAGGCCAAACTTTGAACAATCCGCGACTAAAATCAAAGAAATAAAAATGTTGTGGTGAAAGTTGAGTTATTTTCAATACTTTACAATAAGTTACCGTTTTCATAGCCCAAGGGGATTTTTATAAAATTTCAGTGTTAATCTGTAAATAATCACGTGGGAAGGGATGATTTGCCTGTTTGGTAGGGGTTATATCGCTCAGTGGGTGACAATATGGTCACTTGTTGCAGGGGCAAAAGGTAAGCGTGGTGGTGGTTTTTAGTGGAATGACAGAATGGCTCAGCTTATCGATTCTGTCCTATCCATCGCACTCATATTGCAATATTAATATCGTCATCCCCGCGAAAGCGCTGAGGAATCCCCAGAAAAATAAACATGAATTCTTAACTATGATTTATATTGTCATTCCCACATTTATACCGTCATCCCCGCGAAAGCGGGGATCTCGTTCTTAAGCCAAGCGTTGTCGTTAAGCGAAAACATTAGATTCCGGTTTTCACCGGAATGACGAAGGGGGGAATGCGATCATATTCTGACTGAGTCACTAATAAGTGGAACAAATCGCTCACAAAATACCCACTTTAATCCTTTGAATCCCCAACGAAAAAATTTGTGGGGATCTCGTACTAAGGCCAAGAATTACCATAAAGCTAAAACTCAAATTCCATTTTTCACCAGAATGACAAAAATGCTTCAGCTTATTTCTTGATACCAGTGATGCGGCACCATTCTTCTTTTTCAGCAATCGGATCGAGCTGGAATTGAGCCTGATAAGCCTGGGCAACCCCTTCCGCCTGCGTTGCCAGAACGCCAGACAGGCCTAAATGACCACCTGCCTTTGGTAACAGGCCGATAATCGGGGCGAGTTCTTTTAACGGCCCGGCAAGGATGTTAGCGACGACCACATCAGCCTGGAGATCCTGAGGCTGGTCTTTAGACAGATAAAGGGATAAACGCTCGGATACGTCGTTACGCTCGGCATTATCGCGGCTGGCCAGAATCGCTTGTGGATCAATATCAATACCAATGGCTTTGGCTGCCCCGAGTTTTAGCGCGGCAATGGCTAAAATACCGGAGCCGCAGCCGAAGTCGATAACGGTTTTTCCTGCCAGATCGAGGCTATCCAGCCATTGGAGACACAGGGCCGTTGTTGGATGGGTTCCGGTACCAAAGGCCAGACCGGGATCCAGCATCACATTAACCGCATTCTCATCGGGCACTGGACGCCAGCTTGGGCAAATCCACAGGCGCTCACCAAAACGCATCGGATGGAAATTGTCCATCCATTCACGTTCCCAGTCTTTGTCTTCCAACTGTTCAATTTTGTGGGTAAAACCACTTCCCAGCAGCGGGTTGTGTTCCAGCATAGCAACCACTTGCTTCATATCGGTTTCGGCATCGTACAGGCCAATAACGTCAGTATCGCCCCATAGTCGAGTTTCTCCCGGTAATGGTTCGAAAACAGGGACATCGTGAGTGTCCTGAAAGGTTACCGAAACCGAACCGCTTTCTACCAGTGCATCACCGAGTTCTTCGGCCTTATCGCCGGTGGTATTTAATTTCAGTTGTATCCAAGGCATAGTAATTCTCTTTATGGGATCGATGGGTTATCCCATGATTCTATTTAACAGATATGGCCGGTTCGGCCTGCATACGTTCACCCATTTTATTGCCTAACAGGAAGGCAATAATCCCCAGGCTCAGAGCCGGTACAATCGGGTGTAAATCAAAAATCTGGATATGGAAGCTTGCCAGTATGGCATAGCAGACGGCGCCGGAGACCATAGAGCATAGGGCACCACTGGCATTGGCGCGATCCCAATATAAACCCAGCACCAATGGCCATAAGAATACTGCCTCTAGCCCGCCAAAAGCTAACAGGTTCCACCAGATGATCATTTCCGGCGGACGCCATGCCGCTAAAATCAGCAGAATACCCAGTATAAAGGTGACCGAGCTGGAAATGCGTGCCAGTCGGCGCTCATTGCTGATTTGCTCTGGCTTTAGACTGAGGTAGAGGTCTTTAATTAACGTTGCCGATGACTGCAACAGCTGAGCATTGATAGTCGACATTATTGCGGCTAACGGTGCCGCAAGGAAAATGCCAGCGGCAACCGGTGGCAGCACTTTGATCATTAACGTCGGGATAACCTGATCGGGAATAGTCAGGTCCGGTATAATGGCTCGCCCCAGAGCGCCAGCAAGATGCATGCTAAACATCAGGATAGCCACGACAATGGTGCCAATAATAATCCCGCGGTGTACCGCTTTGCTGTCTTTATAGGCAATACAGCGCACGGCGGTATGCGGCAGACCGATAACGCCAAAGCAGACCAGAATCCAGAACGAGGCCATAAACGGTAGGGAAAGGAAATCATCGGCACCGGTGGCTGACAGGAGCTTAGGATCAATCTGTTGTAGTTTATCTACCGCAGAACCTAATCCTCCGGCGGCATAAATCACTGCGACCAACAGTAAAATTGCGCCAATCAGCATTACCAGCCCTTGTAGCGCATCATTGAGCACGCTGGCTCGGAAGCCGCCAAAAGCAGTATAAAGGGCAATGGTTACACCAAAAATCAGTAAGCCAACATCGTAGGGAATACCAGCAGCGGTTTCTAACAGGCGAGCTCCGCCGATAAACTGTACGGTCATCGCACCGATAAAGGCCAGCAACAGGCTGATACTGGCAAACCACACCAGCGTTTTGCTTTTATAGCGGGCATACAGCACATCATTTAGGGTAACGGCATTGTAGCGTCGGGCCAGAATGGCAAACTTTTTACCTAAAACGCCCAATGACAACCAGACCGCCGGCAGTTGAATCATCGCCAGCAATACCCAGCCGAGGCCGTATTTGTATGCGGCGCCGGGGCCACCGATAAATGAGCTGGCGCTGATATAAGTAGCCGTGAGGGTCATTGCGAGAATAAAACCACCCATAGAGCGGTCGCCAAGGAAATAATCATTGAGAAAATTACCCTTCTGGCGTTTGGTATAGGCATAAATGGACAGGCCAAAAACTAACAGTAAATAGGCGATCAGCGGCAAAATAATATCAATTTGCATTGCTATTATCCTCAAGAGGAATGTCGCGGAACACCAGACGTACCATTAGCCAGCATAAAAGAATAAATACCAGTGGAACCAGCAGACAGGCCATTTCAAACCAGTGCGGGAGTCCCGTAATACCCTGCTGAGAGTCCGGCAAATAGGCGGCCAGCGTCCAGACGATTAAATAGGCGATAGTCAACCCTAAAGCCCAGAGCGCCTCTTTATGGGCCTGATGAAAACGAGGATCCATGATGTACTCCGTCACCGTTGTCTTATAAGCATATTCAATGAGAGATATCGGCCAAAGTGTAGGATTGTACGGAAACAGATAAGTTTGCCTAGGAATTTTTTGTGTTGTGCCGGGATATCATGGGTATTTGTATTTTTAATCGCCATGCTTACTTATTGAATGAAATCATTTAGTGCAGTTTATGTTTATAAAAAAGGCCGATAACTTGTTATCGGCCTGATTATTTATTGGTTTTAGCGAGCAATTACTTCTCGTGAATACCTAACATTTTTTCCAGATAATGGATGTTAGTACCACCTTTCTCAAAACCACGGTCGTTCATAATGCGTAGCTGTAGGCTAACGTTGGTTTTAATACCATCGATAATCAGTTCATCCAGCGCATTTTTCATGCGGGAGATTGCCACTTCACGAGTTTCACCGTAAGCGATCAGTTTACCGATCATGGAATCATAATATGGTGGCACGCTATAGCCAGCATAAATATGAGATTCCCAGCGAATACCGAAACCGCCTGGCGCGTGGAAACGGGTAATCTTGCCCGGAGAAGGCAGGAAGTTATCCGGATCTTCTGCGTTGATACGGCATTCAATCGCGTGACCATGAACCTGAATATCTTTTTGTTTAACAGACAGTTTCTGACCATCAGCAACGCGCAGCTGCTCTTTAATCAGGTCAACGCCGGTAATCATTTCTGTTACCGGATGCTCTACCTGAATACGGGTGTTCATTTCGATAAAATAGAACTCGCCGTTTTCATACAGGAACTCGAACGTACCTGCACCACGGTAGCCAATTTCTACGCAGGCTTTAGTACAACGCTCACCGATATTACGACGTAATTCTTCAGTAATGCCTGGTGCTGGCGCTTCTTCAACCACTTTCTGGTGGCGGCGCTGCATAGAGCAATCACGCTCTGCCAGATAAACGGCATTGCCCTGACCATCAGCCATAATCTGAATTTCGATGTGGCGTGGATTCTCCAGGAATTTCTCCATGTAGACCATGTCGTTGTTGAAAGCAGCTTTCGCTTCCGCACGGGTCATAACAATGGATTCTTCCAGATCTTTGTCGTTGCGCACTACGCGCATACCACGACCGCCGCCGCCGCCGGAGGCTTTGATAATGACCGGATAACCAATTCGCTTAGCCAGCTCGCGGTTTCTTGCCATATCATCATCCAGCGAACCATCGGAACCTGGTACGCATGGTACGCCAGCTTTCTTCATCGCGTGGATAGCGGAGACTTTATCACCCATGATACGGATGGTCTCGGCTTTCGGGCCAATAAAGACGAAGCCTGAGCGTTCAACCTGTTCAGCGAAGTCAGCATTCTCTGCCAAGAAGCCGTATCCCGGGTGAATAGCGTCTGCACCGGTGATTTCGGCCGCCGCGATCAATGCCGGAATATTCAAGTAACTTTTGACTGACTGAGCAGGGCCGATACATACAGTTTCATCTGCCAGCAGTACGTGTTTTAAATCGCGGTCTGCGCTGGAGTGAACCGCGACAGTTTTAATTCCCAGCTCTTTACAAGCGCGTAGGATACGTAACGCGATTTCACCGCGGTTAGCGATAACAACTTTTTCTATTTTGTCCATTTTTTTAGACATAGCTCGCCTCGTTATTCAATGATGACAAGCGGCTCGTCAAATTCTACCGGTTGACCGCTTTCTAACAGGATAGCTTTAACCACACCTGATTTATCCGCTTCGATTTGGTTCATCATTTTCATTGCTTCAACGATACATAAGGTATCGCCAACGGTGACGGTTTGTCCCACTTCAATAAACGGTTTTGCATCAGGGCTTGGCGTACGGTAGAACGTACCAACCATTGGTGAGCGCACAATATGACCGCTGATGGCAGCTGGTGCAGCTTCAACCGGTGCAGCAGCTACCGGAGCTGGCTGCGCCATAGGTGCCTGTGGCAGGGCATATTGTTGCATTGGTGCTGCGTAGCTACCTGCTACCGGACCGCGACTGATACGTACTGACTCTTCGCCTTCTGAAATTTCCAGCTCATTGATACCAGATTCTTCAACCAGTTCGATCAGTTTTTTAATTTTACGAATATCCATAGGTGTGATTCCGTATTTCTCTTGTTTAGATGGAAAAAAGGTTATTGCAGTCGGCGAGCCGCCGCTTGCAAAGCAAAGTCATAACCGTCGGCACCAAGACCACAAATGACGCCCACTGCAATATCAGACAGATAAGAGTGGTGTCTAAAGGGCTCACGGGCATGGACGTTAGACAGGTGGATTTCAATAAAAGGTATATTGACGGCCAACAGCGCATCCCTAATCGCCACACTGGTGTGGGTAAACGCTGCCGGATTAATCAGGATAAAATCAACCGAGCCGCGTGCTTGATGAATAGCATCAATAATAGCGTGCTCTGCGTTGGATTGCAGGTGAGAAAACTCAAAACCTAAACGCTGGGTCTCTTGTTCCAGTTTTTTCACGATGTCAGTCAACGTGGTATAACCATATTTTTCAGGCTCCCGGGTTCCCAAAAGGTTCAGGTTAGGCCCATTTAACAGCAAAATATGCGTTTTTTTCGACATTGTGCTGACATCTCCAACAATAAAACAGTAATCGCTAAAAATAACCTGATGTTGCCCAATTGTCACCTTTCTTCTGGTGAAATTGCACGATAGGCTGATTTTAAAGTGCGACATTATATCTATTTCGCCGAAATTAACAGCTGTTTACTGGTCTTATCAGCGAAGATAGTTTAACCGTTTCGCGGAAAGCCTTGTTGCATCAGTTGTTGGCGAACAAAAAATTCATCAGATTATTTGTATTTTTGATACCAGCGGATGAGTTTTTTATAACGAAAGGCTAATAATAACGCAGCAATGATGGCGTAAATCACCAGCTGTAATGATAATACTTTCGTTGATAACAGCGCGTGTAATGGGGCTAAGATCGCCACCAGATAAATGAAATTGTGGATAGTTTGCCACTTAGCACGCAGTTTTCGCTGAAGGTTCTGCGTTGAGGTTATCGCCATAACCACCAGTATCAGCCAGCTAATAATACCTAATATTAGATAGTTACGGCGGATAAGCTCACTCAATAACAGAGACATATCTAATCCTAACTCCAATACGCTATAGCTCATCAAATGCAGGGTTGCCCAGGCAAAGCACCATAACCCCAGCAGACGTCGACAGCGAACTAATAGGGCTTGATGGAGCAACTTGGCCAGCGGCGTTATCAACAGTGTTGCTAATAACAGTTTCAGCGCCATTCGGCCGGTATAATGTTGGATGTCTTTTGCCGCATCGGCACCTAACCAGCCTTGGTTAATCGACAGGATTAACCAAAGAAAGGGGATAAATGCCGCTAAATGGAGCAGCAGTTTTAACCATTTGATATTGCCTGGCGTCAACTTCACTAGAAATTACTCCGCAAATCCAAGCCTTGGTACAGAGAAGCAACCTGTTCACCGTAACCATTGAACATCAGTGTCGGTTGTCGTTTAACATCCAGAAGGCCACCGCTACCGATCACTCGCTCCGTTGCCTGAGACCAGCGAGGATGATCCACTTGTGGATTAACATTGGCATAAAAGCCGTACTCATTAGGTGCGCCAAGGTTCCAAGTGGTAGGCGGTTGTTTCTCTACCAGTTTGATTTCTACGATAGACTTTATGCTCTTGAAACCATATTTCCAAGGCAGGATTAAACGAACGGGAGCACCGTTTTGATTAGGTAGGGTTTTACCATACACCCCAACCGTCAGCAGCGTTAACGGATGCATGGCCTCATCGATTCTCAGACCTTCGACATAAGGGTAGTCTAAACCGCCGCCGATAAAGCGGCTTTTTTGCCCTGGCATACTCTCTGGATCGTATAGCGTCTGGAAAGCCACATAGCGAGCCTTACTGGTTGGTTCTGCCGCTTGTAATAGCTTGTTTAACTCAAAGCCAATCCAGGGAATAACCATTGACCAGGCTTCTACGCAGCGTAGGCGATAGATGCGTTCTTCCAGCGGGAAGCGCTTGAGAATGTCATCCATATCTAAGGTGATGGGTTTGGCGACTTCCCCACTAATGCGGATTTTCCACCCTTCGGTTTTTAAGCTACCGGCATTGGCGGCAGGATCGGCTTTATCCAGACCAAACTCATAGAAATTATTGTAGCCCGTCACCTTGTCTTCGGGCGTGAGCCGTAGATCAGGATGGTAAAGGGCGGACTGACTAAAAGTGAGAGGTTTAACATTAGGGGGCTGTGGTTTATCGGTTTCTTTCAGCCAGGAGAGTAGCTCTGCCTGAGCTGATGTAGGGAGTGCCAGTGTGGCGGCGGTAATACCTAAAGCCTGTAACACCCGGCGACGTTGATAAAACAGGTTCTCCGGAGTGACGTGACTCTCTGTTAAGCGTAATTTTTTGGTCATAGAGGGTTACCTGTTTTATGTTTAATCAATAGTGTGTTTTGTTAGACACAGAATTATCCCAAAATTCATTTTTCGCCAGTGATTAGGTGATATTTTTATTATTTAGATTTCATCATTTAACGACGACGGTAAAAAATAAATTCCTCGCGCTAGTATGGCGGGCGACAGCACGCTGGGTACGCGGTTTATTCGGCCATCGTGATAGTTAGGGAATGCGTTTCAATGCTAATGCTATGATTTACTTTTGTTATTGGGATAGTGACCTGAACGATATAGTTTCACCTGCGATAGTAACCAATGTATGTGTGGTTGATAATTTCGGTTAATTACGCAATTGAACAAAAAATAAGCTAATATTTCTAGAGTGGTTGTTTATTATGAAAATATGGCATGGAGCACTCAAGAAATAACAAAGTCTGCTAGAATGTTGCTTTGCTGCCCCAACGCGTGGGTGACGTTATTAAAACAATTAATGTCCATTTATTATACTGTTCAGAATAAATCATTATGGGAATGAGATTTACCGCTAGATTGTCTATTTTTATTTCTCTATTAGTGTTTCTTACTATGATTTTAGCGCTACTCACCAGCATGGTGAGTATCTATTTTGTAGGTGAGAACAAAATGGAGAAACACTGGCATGCGCTGGCCTCGACGGTTGATCAGGCGTTAATTTATCAATCACCCGCGGTTTATGACCGCTGGCTTCCGGTCGTGATGTTCGCAACGGGCGTTCATCAACTGACAATCACCGATGAAAAAGACAAGATTATCTATACCCATACCAGTGAGAGTAAGCCTGATTTCTGGGAGCGTTTTCATAACCTGAGCAGTACCGAATTAATCTTGCAGCAGCATCCGGGCTATAGCATGAGTATTACCTATGCTAATCCGATTCTAAGTACTTTGTTTTCTCTGCCTATTTTATTGGCGATTGTCACGGTTATTGTGTTTATTTCTTTGGTGATGTTCTGGTGGGTACACTGGCTCAAACAACAGTTTCGTGGGTTGTTGTTATTAGAGGAACGGTCACTGAGAATTTTGTCCGGTGAGCGGGAAGGGGTAACCACCGCGGATGTGCATGAATGGCCGGTGAACACTAGCGCAGCTATCGATAGTTTGTTATCCGATCTGAAAAATATGAGTGATGAGCGCGTGCGTATGGATAAACTTATCCGTGCTTTTGCCGCGCAAGATGCACAAACCGGGCTGAGTAATCGACTGTTTTTTGATAACCATCTGGCCACTCAACTTGAAGAACCGAATGCTCATGGGGTGGTGATGATGATTCGCCTGCCGGAATTAGAGTTGATGGTCGAAGAGTACGGTAAAGAGTCGGTTGATGAGCTGCTTTATATGCTGGTCAACATGCTATCGACATTCATTATGCGTCATCCAGCGGCGTTGTTGGCTCGTTATTTCAGCAATGATTTCAGTGTGATGCTACCGCATCGCTCTTTAAAAGAAGCGGATGCGATAGGCGCTCAACTGGTCAATGCGATTGGGACACTGCCGCTGCTGCCGAATATTGCCAAAGAGTCGCTGATCCATATCGGTATTTGTGCCTATCGTCAGGGGCAAACTCCAGAGCAAATTATGGATAATGCGGAGCAGGCTGCTCGTACCGCAGTATTGCAGGGGAGTAATGGCTGGTTTATTGATGAGAATCAGGTCACCAACGTCGCCAGAGGTAGCGTACGCTGGCGGACGCTATTAGAAAAAATGTTATCGCAGGGCGGGCCGGATCTTTATTACAAACCCGCGGTAATGGTAAATGGCGATCTTAATCACCGAGAGATCTTAATTCGTATTCATGATGGCAACGATGTCCTACAGCCGTCGGAGTTTATGCCGCTGGTTCAGCAGTTTGGTTTATCCGAACGTTTTGACCGCTTGGTGTTGAGCAAAACGCTACCGCTATTGGATCGCTGGCCGACGGATACGATTGCGGTTTCGGTTACGGTAGATTCTTTATTGAAACACTCATTTCAGATTTGGTTACGCGATCAGCTGTTGGAAAAAGCAAAATCATATCGAAAACGAATAATATTTGAACTTGCAGAGGCTGATGTGTGTCAATATAGCGATCGTCTACGTCCTGTGATTCGGTTACTACACGCATTAGGCTGTCGTTTGGGGATTGTTCAGGCCGGTTTGACAGTGGTCAGTACCATTTATATCAAAACCATGCCGATTGAAGTGATCAAACTGCATCCAGGATTAGTACGTAATATCGATCGTCGTCCAGAAAACCAGTTGTTTGTCGATAGTCTGGTTAGCGCTTGTGAAGGAACCCATGTGGTGGTGATGGCGGCGAGTGTAAGAACGCAGCATGAGTGGGAAACCTTGCGTTCTCGCGGAGTTAGCGGTGGTCAGGGTGAGTTTTTTGCCCGGCCGACGCCGATTCCGTTTCTTAAAGAAAAAAATAGTCGGCAAAAACGTCATTTTTAACTCTGAAATATGGATGATTTTCACGTAGAATAGCGAGTCTTGCTTATCTATGTTCGTTTACCTGCATATGACATGACAGGTAAGTTGATATAATCAAGTTAAAAGTTTATGTCGCGTGTGTTGGCTGATGTTAAGTGCAACATGCGTATTGAGCTCACGTTGGGTGCGTTTATTAAGTTAACGCTTTTGGATGCTTTGTGGCCGTCCTTCGTGGTTGGTAAAGTAGGTGGATTTATATACCGCCTCAGCTTTCAGGATTACTCTCTAGAATGTTTAAGAAATTTCGCGGCATGTTTTCTAACGACCTGTCCATTGACTTGGGTACTGCAAATACCCTGATCTATGTAAAAGGGCAGGGCATCGTACTGAATGAGCCTTCAGTGGTTGCGATTCGTCAGGATCGCGTAGGTACTCAAAAGAGTGTGGCTGCCGTTGGTCATGAAGCTAAGCAAATGCTTGGCCGTACACCGGGTTACATTTCAGCTATTCGCCCAATGAAAGACGGCGTGATTGCCGATTTCTTTGTGACCGAAAAAATGTTACAGCACTTTATTCGTCAGGTGCATAGCAACAGCATCCTTCGTCCAAGCCCGCGCGTGCTGGTGTGTGTGCCGGTTGGCGCGACTCAGGTAGAACGCCGTGCAATTCGTGAATCAGCTCAAGGAGCTGGTGCTCGTGAAGTGTTCCTGATTGAAGAGCCAATGGCCGCAGCGATCGGTGCCGGTTTACCGGTTTCAGAAGCAACGGGTTCAATGGTGGTGGATATCGGTGGTGGTACCACTGAAGTTGCCGTTATCTCCCTGAATGGTGTGGTTTACTCCTCTTCCGTGCGTATTGGTGGTGACCGCTTCGATGAAGCGATTATTAATTATGTGCGCCGTAACTATGGCTCACTGATTGGTGAAGCCACGGCAGAACGTATCAAGCATGAAATCGGTTCGGCTTATCCGGGTGATGAAGTGCGTGAAATTGAAGTTCGTGGTCGTAATCTGGCTGAAGGTGTACCTCGCGGATTTACACTGAACTCCAATGAAATTCTTGAAGCATTACAAGAACCACTAGCCGGCATCGTGAGTGCGGTGATGGTTGCGTTAGAACAGTGTCCTCCAGAACTGGCGTCAGATATTTCTGAGCGCGGTATGGTGCTGACCGGCGGTGGTGCTTTACTGCGTAATTTAGATCGCTTACTGATGGAAGAAACGGGAATTCCTGTTGTGGTTGGCGATGATCCTCTGACCTGCGTTGCCCGCGGTGGTGGTAAAGCGTTAGAAATGATCGATATGCACGGTGGCGATTTATTCAGCGAGGACTAATTTCGTTTTGTTCTCTAACAGCCTACGCTCTTTGAGATATTGCTGGTTTTTTAGGTTCCGCTAGTTTTGGTGCCTGCCGGTTTTGTCCCATGGAGCGTTGCTGTAGTGTAAGCACAGATAGAAATAAGTTGTCCCTGCCATGGGGGGCTGTGGCCCCTTGTTATCGACAAGGATAATGCGATTTATGAAGCCTATTTTTAGTCGGGGACCATCCCTGCAGCTCCGTCTTTGTCTCGGCGTTATCTTTGCTATCGTATTGATTATTGCCGATAGCCGATTGAGTATTTTTTCCAAGGTACGCAGCTATCTGGATACTGCGGTGAGTCCTTTTTTCTTCATGGCTAATGGGCCGCGAGATGTCTTAGATGGCGTATCGGACTCATTGGTTTCTCGTGAGGAACTGCAGAAACAAAACGATCTTCTGCGCAATGAACTGCTGCTAAAAAACAGCGATCTACAGTTGCTTGGTCAGTTTAAGCAGGAAAATGACCGCCTGCGTGAGCTGCTGGGTTCGCCGTTGCGCGGTGATGAACATAAAATGATTACTCAGGTGCTTTCCACTGAGTCCGATCCATACAGTTATCAGGTGGTTGTTGATAAAGGCTTTCAAGACGGCGTTTATGAAGGACAACCGGTTATTAACGATAGAGGTGTGGTGGGGCAGGTGGTTGCCGTGGCCCGTAATACCAGCCGAGTATTGTTGATTTGTGATACTTCCCATTCTTTACCTATTCAGGTGCTACGTAACGATATTCGGGTGATTGCCGTTGGATCCGGCTGTACCGAAGATTTGCAGCTAGAATATTTACCGCGCGATACGGATATTCGGGTGGGGGATGTTTTAGTGACTTCCGGCTTAGGCGGGCGGTTCCCAGAAGGTTATCCGGTTGCCGTTGTCTCATCGGTGACCATTGACGATCAGCGAGCCAATACCGTTATTCAGGCGCATCCTACCGTAGCGTTACAGCGTTTACGCTATTTACTGCTGCTTTGGCCAAGCGATCGAGAAGGCCTCCAACCGTTACCTTCAGAAGAAGTCAGGCGGATTGCCCGAGAGCGTTTACGCAAAATGATGCCGCAGGTTTTACCGCCTGAGAACACCCCGCCATCAACGGTGCCAGCGAATCCGACGGTGAATTCGACTGCGCCAGCGGTTCCACCACCCCCTCCAGTCGTTGCGCCGGCCACTCGGGGTAGGCAATGAGTCATTATAATAGCTCCGGCCTTTGGATTATTTGGTTCTCTTTTCTGCTGGCGCTGATATTGCAAATCATGCCGTGGCCGGAGGAGCTTTTTTTGTACCGGCCTTCATGGGTGATGCTGATTCTGGTCTATTGGGTGATGGCATTACCCCATCGAATTAATGTTGGCACCGCGTTTATTTTAGGGCTGATCTGGGACTTAACCTTAGGTGCCACGCTAGGCGTTCGCGGGTTGGCATTAAGTATTGTGGTGTATGTTGTCGCTTTTCGCTGTCAGCTACTGCGCAATATGGCGCTGTGGCAGCAGGCGCTGGTTGTGGTTCTGCTTTCTCTGGTTATGGATGTTATTGTCTTTTGGGCAGAATTTCTGGTTCATAATGTGATTTTTCGCCCAGAAATCTTATGGAATAGCATTATTAATGGTTTATTGTGGCCATGGCTATTTTTATTAATGCGTAAAATACGCCGGCGCCTTGCCGTTAGATGAGACCTGATATGCAGCCTATTTATCTGGCTTCTGCCTCCCCCCGCCGTCGTGAATTGCTCACATTATTACAGATTCCTTTTGAACGTCTGGTTACCGATGTGGAAGAGCAGCAGATGTCGGGAGAAAGCGCCGAGGAATACGTTTGTCGTTTAGCCAAGAGTAAAGCTCAGGCCGGCGTATTAGTGGCAGAGCGGGACTATCCTGTTTTGGGAGCCGACACTATTGTGGTGTTGGGCGATCAAGTTCTGGAAAAACCGAAAGACGCAGATGATGCGGCCAGAATATTAACTGCGCTATCCGGTCAACGACATTTAGTTATTACTGCAATTGCGTTTGCTAATCAACAGGATGTGATGTGCTATTCTGTGACTACCGAAGTGATTTTTCGCCAACTGACGGAGCAGGACATTACCGCTTATATTGCTAGCGGTGAGCCGATGGATAAGGCCGGGGCTTACGGTATTCAGGGATTTGGCGGTAGTTTTGTTCGCGCTATTCATGGTAGTTACCATGCGGTTGTCGGCTTACCGTTGGTTGAAACCCGCGAGCTTCTCGCTGCATTTCTTGAGGCTCAGGCGATGCGCATAAATAAGGAACAACAATGACAGCGGAACTTTTAGTTAACGTCACACCTTCGGAAACGCGAGTCGCCTTTATTGCTGGCGGCATTCTGCAGGAGATCCATATCGATCGTGAGTCCAAGCGCGGTATTGTGGGTAATATTTATAAAGGCCGCGTTAGCCGTGTACTACCGGGAATGCAGGCTGCTTTTGTCGATATTGGCTTGGATAAAGCTGCTTTTCTTCATGCATCAGATATCATGCCGCATACAGAGTGCATTGCTGATAATGAACAAAAACAGTTTCATGTACGCGATATTACCGAACTGGTTCGTCAGGGGCAGGATTTAGTGGTTCAGGTGGTGAAAGATCCGCTGGGGACTAAAGGTGCGCGATTGACCACGGATATTACGTTACCTTCTCGTTATCTGGTTTTTATGCCCGGCGCTTCTCATGTTGGGGTGTCTCAACGCATTGAAAGCGAAGAAGAGCGTGAGCGTCTGAAGCAGATTGTTGCTGCATACTGTGATGAAACCGGTGGTTTTATTATTCGTACCGCGGCAGAAGGGGTCTGTTCCGAAGAATTAGCACAGGATGCTGCTTTTTTGAAGCGCCTGTGGGGCAAAGTGATTGAAAGAAAGAGCCGTGGCGGCACCAAAAATATGCTGTACGGTGAATTAGCCCTGACTCAGCGGGTGCTGCGTGATTTTGTTGGTGAATCATTAGACCGCATTCGCGTCGATTCTCGTCTAACTTATGATTCTTTGGCGGAATTTACCACCGAGTTTATGCCACAGATGACGGCTAAACTTGAGCGCTATACTGGAAAGCAGCCTATTTTCGATCTGTATGACGTTGAGAATGAAATTCAACGGGCGCTGGATCGTAAAGTGGAGTTGAAGTCGGGCGGCTATCTGATTATCGATCAGACTGAAGCCATGACCACCATCGATATTAATACCGGTGCTTTTGTTGGTCATCGTAATCTTGATGAGACCATTTTCAATACCAATATCGAGGCCACGCAGGCCATTGCCCGCCAGCTTCGCTTACGTAATTTGGGCGGTATTATCATCATTGATTTTATCGATATGACCAATGAGGACCATCGTCGTCGTGTTCTACACTCTTTAGAACAGGCTCTCTCCAAAGATCGGGTCAAAACCAGTATTAATGATTTTTCCGCCCTTGGTTTGGTGGAGATGACCCGCAAACGTACGCGGGAAAGTCTGGAACATGTTTTATGCAGTGAATGCCCAAGTTGCCGTGGTCGTGGCTGGGTGAAAACGGTGGAAACCGTTTGTTATGAAATTCTACGGGAAATTGTTCGAGTGCATCATGCCTATGATGCGGATCGATTCTTGGTTTATGCCTCGCCTGCCGTTGGTGAGGCGCTGAAGAGCGAAGAGTCGTATTCTGTGGCGGAAGTCGAGTTGTTTGTTGGAAAACAGGTTAAAATTCAGATAGAGCCACTGTATAACAGGGAACAGTTCGACGTCGTTATGATGTAGTTTGATATAACAAAGCGTCCATTTTGCCGCTGGCCAGCGGTAGGCATAGGAGGAAGGATGAGGCGAACCAGCCGCATGCTGTTAAAAATAGCGATCGCGCTATTGGTACTGCTTACACTGGCCGTTGGTGGTTTAAGGCTTGCTTTACCCCATCTTAATGAGTATCGCCAACCCATTCTGGACCGCGTTTCCCGTTTTTCCGGTATTCCAACGGACGTTGGTTATATGGAAGGAAAATGGGAAATATTTGGCCCCACGCTCGAATTACGTGATATCACCTTAAATACCTCCATGGGAAAAGTCGATATTTCCCGCGTTACCCTTGCCCTTGATGTTTGGGATACCCTGATTCACTTACGCTGGCAGTTTCGCGATTTAACCTTTTATCGGGTCAATGGCGATCTCAACTATATGGTTGGCAATGCAGAAAAGAGCGAGGGCTCTTCTCAAATCAGTACGCTGGAGAATATTTTTTTAAAGCAGTTTGACCATTTTATTCTGCGCGACAGCAAAATTTCCTTTCTGGGCTTATCGGGTGAGAGAATTTCACTGGATATTCCCCGTTTAACGTGGATGAACGGTAGAAATCGTCATCGGGCAGAAGGACAGGTCAACGTTACTACCCAAGATGGCCCACATGGGCTGTTACAGGTACGGCTAGATTTAAGGGATGAAGAGGGGCTATTGGATAATGGCACTGTTTATCTACAGGCCGATAACGTCAATATGCTGCCTTGGTTAAGCCTTTGGTTTAAAGACAACTCCGGTTTTGAAAACGCCAAATTTAGTTTAGCTTCGTGGCTATATATTAAGCGTGGTGAGATTGATGGCGGCGATGTGTTACTCACTGAGGGTAGCGCTAACTGGCATAATGGTGATTATCAGCATCAATTGGACGTCGATAAGCTTGGCATACACATGAGTCGACAAACCAACGGTTGGCGATTGGATGTGCCTGCACTGAATTTAAAGACTGACGGTGAGCAATGGCCACAGGGTAAAGTTAGTCTATTCTGGCAGCCGGAAGGAATGACGGCTTCTGGCGAGAAGCTGGAAGCGCTGTTACGCATTCGTGCTAATGGCTTAGACCTCGATTATATCAATCCCTTGCTACCTATTTTCAGTTTCCTGACGCCGGAGAGTTTAGACGTTTGGTTTAATTTGCAGCCCAAGGGGAATCTACCGCTTCTGGCTTTGGATATTCCCTTGAAGCAGCCGGAACAGATTCGTTTTCAAGGCCAGTGGAAAAATGCCAGTTGGCAGCCGTGGAAACACATTCCCGGCAGTAACCACACCGACGGTGCTATTCAGGGGAGTCTGAGTAGTGGGACGGTGAGTGTCTCGTTGCAACAAAGTACCTTGCCTTATAGCGATATGTTTAAGGCTCCGCTGGAAGTGAGTCAGGCTAATGCCACGGTTAATTGGCTGAATAACCAAAATGAGTTTCGCCTGTGGAGCGACGGTATCGATGTACAGGCTAAATCGCTGTGGGCTAACGGTAATTTTGATTTCACCCAGCCAGAAGGGGAGCAG
Organism: Pragia fontium DSM 5563 = ATCC 49100; assembly: GCF_900112475.1. Taxonomy (GTDB): domain Bacteria; phylum Pseudomonadota; class Gammaproteobacteria; order Enterobacterales; family Enterobacteriaceae; genus Pragia; species Pragia fontium. The sequence continues at coordinate 66,311 of NZ_FOLW01000003.1, forward strand.
CCGTGGCTGAGTATTCTGGCGGGGATTCGCGTGTCGGATGCTGGCGATGCGTGGCGCTATTTCCCTGAGCCGTTGATGGGCAAAAATCTGGTTGATTACCTTTCATCTGCGATTATTGCTGGAAAATCAGCGGACGACGCCACACTGATTTTTGCCGGTAATCCGCGCAAATTCCCTTACCCGGAAAAAGACGGTTTATTTGAAGTCTATGCACCGTTAAAAGAAACCACCTTTAAATTTCAGCCGACCTGGCAACCGTTGACGGATATGACCATCAATCTGGATTTTATTAATGACGGTTTATGGATGGATGCCCCGACGGCCAAGCTGGGTAAGGTTGATGGTAACAATATTGAGGCGGTGATTGCCAATTTTGCTAAACAACAGTTGACGATTGCTGCCGATGTGAGCGGTGAAGGTTTGGATGTGCGGGATTATATGAACAATTCACCGTTGAAATCTTCAGTGGGTTCCGCGTTAGATGAAGTGGAAGTAACGGGTAATGTTAGCGGGCGCTTACATCTGGATATTCCTTTAAATGGTCAAGATGCCATCGCCAAAGGGGATATTACGCTGAAAAATAATCAGCTAAATATCAAACCCATCGCTTCAGTGATGGAAAACGTGAGCGGTACATTTAGCTTTGATAATGGCGATTTGGTCAGCGGTCCATTAAGTGCCGAGTGGTTTAATCAACCGGTTAAACTGAATTTCTCGACTCGTCAGAATGCCAAAGATTATCGGGTTAATGTCGACGTTGATGGCAACTGGGCAGTGGCAAAAATGCCGTGGATACCGCAAAACATGACTTCTGAGTTTTCAGGTAATGCCAACTGGAAAAGTCGTGTACTGATTACACTGCCAACCAAAGGTAGTGCCACTTATGATGTGACGCTGGATGGCGATCTAAAAGGAGTAAGCAGTCGCTTACCTGCTCCGCTGAATAAGTCAGCCGGAGTGGCAATGCCGCTTAATCTTAAAGCCAGCGGCGACCTGAACGGCTTTAACATGGATGGTTTGATTGCCGGTAATCAAGCGATCAATAGTCAGTGGGCGTTTACTAAAGATCAAACCAAGCTGTCGCGCCTGGCCTGGCAGACCAACAGCAGCAAAATTCCGTCATTGCCGTCTGACGAACGTCTGGATATTCAACTCCCGGCGCTGGATGGCAATAACTTAATGACCATTTTAGCGCCGCTCTTGAGTTCAGGGACCAGCCGTAGCGTAGCCAGTAAATTGGTGATGCCACAACGTTGGGTATTTCATTCGCCTCAGGTGGATTTAGCCGGACAATACTGGCGAGACTTGAACGTGAACGTTGATAACCGCCCGGGCAATATGAATGTGGCGCTGAAAGGAAAAGAGATCAACGCGAACGTAGCGGTGCGCAGTAATCAGCCGTGGCGTGCGGATATTGACTATCTCTATTTCAACCCGCAGCCAAGTCGCCTGTTGGGTGGTGCTAATAACGCGCCAAGCGGTAAAAATCAGTTGGCTAAAGGCAGTAGAGCATCCAGAGCTTCATCCGGGATAAATTTCTCTCAGCTACCGGCCATGGTGGTGCGCTGTAAAGAGTGTTGGGCAATGGGGCAACGCTTGGGCGTTGTTCAGGCCGATTTGGTGTTTCGTGGCGATAATATGAGCTTAACCAAGGGGTTGATTGATACCGGTATGGCCAAACTCAACTTTACCGGTGATTGGCTGCGCTCTTCTGCCGGTTCGGCTACGAGGATAGATGGTAAGTTATCAGGACAAGATATTGACCAGAGTATGGACTATTTCGGCGTGTTTACTCCACTGAAAGGGGCACCGTTTAATCTGGATTTTGACCTGACCTGGCAAGGTGAACCTTGGTCACCTCAAATAAATACGTTGAATGGTCAGATGACGGCTCAATTGGGTAAAGGGCAGGTAGATAATGTGGGGGGACATACCGGCCAGATTTTGCGGCTGCTAAGCTTTAATGCGTTACTGCGTAAATTGCAGTTTGATTTTAGTGATACGTTTGGTAAAGGCTTTTACTTTGATACTATCACTGGCAGCGTGAAGTTCTCTAAAGGGATCGCCACGACCAATGATTTATTGGTCGATGGTCTATCCGCCGATATTGCGATAGATGGTTCGGTGGATCTCGTTAACCAGAAGCTTAACCTCAATGCGGTGGTCGCACCTGAAATTTCGGCGACGGTTGGTGTGGCAACGGCGTTTGTCGTTAACCCGATTGCCGGCGCGGCGGTTTTTGCTGCCAGCCAAGTCTTGGCGCCGCTATGGAATAAGATTTCGTTGATCCGTTATAGAATTGATGGAAGCCTTGAAAATCCTGCCGTAAATGAAGTATTACGTCAACCTAAGGGAGATGATAGTCAATGAGACGAGCCAACGTTGCTTTGTTGCAACTATGCAGTGGTGACAATATCCGGGCTAATCTGGCCCAAATTGAACAACAGATTAAGCAGTTGAAACCACATGTAAAGCTGGTGATGACTCCAGAAAATGCCTTACTGTTTGCTGATACCCAAACTTATTATAAACATTCAGAAACAGAAGGAAGCGGTCCTCTACAGGATGCCATAAGAGAAATGGCGATACGTTATGGCGTATGGATCCTGATTGGCTCAATGCCATTAATCAGCCGTGAAGACCCGAATCGATTGACCGCCAGCAGCCTGTTGTTTGATGATCAAGGTGAGTTAAAGGCGCGTTACGATAAAATGCATATGTTCGATGTTGATGTTGCCGATGGTCACGGCCACTATTGCGAGTCGGACACGTATGATTACGGCCAGCATTTGACGGTGGTGGATACGCCGGTTGGGCGTTTGGGAATGACGATTTGCTATGACTTACGCTTTCCCGGTTTGTTTCAGGCCTTAAGAGAGAAAGGGGCCGAATTGATTGCTATACCTGCTGCGTTTACTCGGGTAACCGGTGAAGCGCATTGGGAGATTTTGCTGCGGGCTCGGGCGATTGAGAACCAATGCTGGATTTTAGCTCCGGCCCAAGTTGGCCGTCACGGCGCTACTCGCCGTACCTGGGGTCACACTATGGCTATCGACCCATGGGGAAATATCGTCGGTCTTAATGCCGATGCGGTAGAAGGTATTAAAGTTCATGTGGATACTTCCGGCATGCAAAAACTGCGTGAGCAGATGCCGGTAGTCAAACACAACAGATTTCAGCCAGTGCTGAAAAATCCATTGAAGAAAGGCGAATAACCATTATGAATCTGACGCTCGTCAGTGAGCAGCTGCTTGCTGCCAATAAATTAAGCCATCAGGACTTGTTTAATGTACTGGGACAACTCTCTGAACGGCGTCTGGATTATGCCGATCTGTTTTTTCAATCCAGCTACCATGAGTCTTGGGTGATTGAAGACGGCATTATTAAAGAAGGCTCTTATAACATCGATCAGGGTGTTGGTGTACGGGCGGTTAACGGTGAAAAGACCGGTTTTGCCTATGCCGATCAGATTACCCTGAATGCTTTGACCCAGAGTGCCCACGCAGCTCGCAGTATTGTGAATGAGCAGGGTAATGGTAAAAGTCATGTATTAGGTGCGGTAAATTATGCGGCGTTTTATCCGGCCATGGATCCGCTACAAAGCTTGACTCGTGAAGCCAAAATTGAACTATTGCATCGGGTAGATAAAGTCGCCAGAGCCGCCGATAAGCGGGTGCAAGAAGTGAGTGCCAGCATTAGCGGCGTTTATGAAACGGTGCTGATTGCGGCAACGGATGGCACGTTGGCTGCGGATGTGCGTCCGCTGGTTCGCCTGTCCGTGAGCGTGTTGGTGGAAGAAGATGGCAAGCGTGAGCGCGGTTCCAGCGGTGGCGGTGGTCGGGTTGGCTATGATTATTTTCTGGAGCCCACCCAAACGGGAACCCGCGCAGAAGATTTTGCTCTGGAAGCGGTCAGAGTTGCCTTAGTGAATCTTTCTGCTATTGCCGCTCCGGCTGGTGCCATGCCGGTAGTATTAGGTGCAGGTTGGCCGGGCGTGTTGTTACATGAAGCGGTTGGTCACGGCCTTGAAGGGGATTTCAATCGTAAAGGTGCTTCGGTATTTAGCGGACGTATGGGTGAACTGGTTGCTTCTGAACTGTGTACCGTGGTGGATGACGGTACCATGATGGGGCGTCGGGGTTCTTTGTCCGTTGATGATGAGGGAACGCCTGGTCAATACAATGTGCTGATTGAAAACGGTATATTAAAAGGCTATATGCAGGATAAACTGAATGCCCGACTGATGGGATTGGCGCCGACGGGTAATGGTCGTCGTGAATCTTATGCCAGTTTACCGATGCCGCGTATGACCAACACCTATATGTTGGCGGGTCAGTCCAGCCGTGAAGAGATTATTTCCAGCGTTGAATATGGTCTGTATGCCCCTAACTTTGGCGGTGGTCAGGTTGATATTACTTCCGGTAAGTTTGTTTTCTCTACCTCTGAAGCCTATTTGATTGAGAATGGCCGCATTACTAAGCCGGTAAAAGGCGCGACTTTAATCGGTTCTGGTATTGAAGCCATGCAGCAGATCTCTATGGTAGGTAACGATCTGGCGCTGGATAAAGGCGTTGGCGTATGCGGTAAAGAAGGACAAAGCGTGCCGGTAGGCGTGGGTCAGCCGACGTTGAAGCTGGATAATTTAACCGTGGGTGGAACTGCGTAATAGATTTGGATGCGGGGTCAAGGCTCTGCATTTTCATTTTTCTGTTGTAGTGAAATATGTCTGTCTTATCGTTAATCTAAAAGTGGGTTAGCCGTTTGACTTCACATTAGCTTCACTTACTTCACACATAGCATTGCTATATTGCCGACATTGTTTAAATCAGCAGAGATTTTGCTATGTCGGCCATTGATATTTACTCTCCTCATTATCTCACAGGTTATGCTTATCCATGGTATATGCCGCGTTGGATGCGTAGCCTGCCTTTACCGTTGCTGGAGTTTTGGAGCTTTGGTATTAAGGAGGCTCTCAGCTGTATTTTTGCCGTTTCTTTTTTTCTTACGCTGGCGTTGTCAAAGCTGATACCGCTAGGTGGTCTACCTCGTTATGATTTTGTGCTGCTGGTGGCGTTGGCGGTACAGTTTGCGCTGGTCTATTACGGATTAGAGACTAAAAAAGAGTTGATGGCGATTTCGCTGTTTCACCTGTTAGGGCTAGCGTTAGAAATTTTTAAAACAGCGCCGGGCATTGGTTCATGGAGTTATCCCGAGTTTGCTTATACCAAGGTATTTGGTGCGCCGTTATACAGCGGTTTTATGCATGCCGCGGTGGCCAGTTATATGCTGCAGTCCTGGCGTCATCTTTCATTACGCTTAACCGGATATCCCCATCATAGTGTTGCTATTGCACTGGCTGCGGCGATTTATCTGAATTTCTTTACCCATCACTTTATTGGTGACTATCGTTGGCCGTTAACCTTTATTTTGATTGCCATATTTTGTCGTACCAAAGTCCATTTTAAGCCAATGGTTCGTGAATTCTGGATGCCTCTACCGCTGGCTTTTTTATTGATTGGTTTTTTTGTGTGGATTGCAGAAAACATCGCGACGCTGTTTGGCGGCTGGCAATATCCCAATCAAGTTAGCAATTGGGATATTGTGCATTTAGGTAAAATTAGCTCATGGGGTTTGCTGGTGGTGATTACTTTTGTGATTGTCGCGGAATTAAAATTATTTAGCCAACGTAAAGAAAACGAAAATAAGCTGACGGATTAATGAATATAGAATATTTTTATTGGTCTATGCTTTATATATGCTGATGGTTTTTTTTAGCTCGACCCGAAGGGTTATTGAATATTTGATTATCCGCTGCGTTATTAAAATATTCCATCAGTGGGCTAACTATAATAATTCGTGATTGAGTGATATGAAGAGAAATACATTAGGGATATTGATTTTTTGCGCTTTACTAATTGTGGTTGGCATCGGGTTTAAAAAATTATATCCGACTAAAGATTCTGGCCCGGTAGCGGAATCTTCGCAGATCCCTCAATCGAAACCTGAAATAAATAACCGACGGAATTCAGCACCACATTCGTCTGCGTTGAGTATTGATGGTTTAACCCGGCAGGACGTTGTGGCGAACTATCTTCGCCAGAATAAGCGACTGCCGGACTATTACGTGACAAAAAAACAGGCTCGTTCGCAAGGCTGGGATGCGCGAAATGGTAATCTTTGTTCAGTGATGCCGGGCAAGGCGATTGGTGGCGATCGCTTCTCTAATCGAGAAGGCGCTTTGCCAAATGCTTCCGGGCGAGTCTGGTTTGAAGCGGATATTAATTATCGCTGTGGGCATCGCGGAGCGGAAAGATTACTGTATTCAAATGATGGTTTGATATATGTCACTCACGATCATTATAAACGTTTCACGGAGGTGAGAAACAGATGAGAAGCGTCACTTTTGATTTCTCAAATATTCATTCAATGCCGGATTTTTATCTACAGTTTGCGGATATATTTTTACTTCCCGACTGGTTTGGTAATAACCTTGATGCATTGTGGGATGCCTTAACCGTTGGGATTCGTTTACCGGTTCAGATTGAATTTACGCATTTTGACCCTCAATCTCTGGACTTTGCTTCTTTATATAAGCTATTCAGAGAGGCACAGAGGGAACTGGATGGGCTATTAACATTCGATAGCAGTGAAATCTAATTCTGATTGATTGATGGTCTGATGTTTTGATGCCGTTAACACATATTCAGGTGATGTTATTCGGTATAGGTTATAGAACCAGATGATAAATCCACAATATTTATGTGGTTTATTGTTCGCTGAATATTTTCCCATTGATTAAGGTTAAATATTATTAAATACCTTAAGAAAGGCCATGCCTGATATTTAGCTCAAATGATGATGATAGAGAAACCATCCCGATTCATCGGGATGGCAACACAGACTATTTATTGGTTATCGCCAAGAGATTATTCTTGATTTGTTTCTGCCAACTCTTTCAGATACTGAAATATCTGACGGGATGACTTAGGGGGTTTATTCCCGGCGCGTTCTTTTTGGGCTGCGCGCACCATAGAACGTAGCTGTTGGCGGTCACCGTGCGGGTAGAGATCCAGAACGTCAGAAATAGCTTCATCACCGTGATCGATGAGCTTATCACGCAGGCTTTCCAGCTTATGAAACAAAGAAACCTGCTGATTATGGCGGTTTTTCAGTTTATCTAATGCGGTCTGAATCGGCTCAACGTCGCGGGAACGCAGCATTTTACCAATCAGTTGAATCTGACGGCGATAGCCTTCTTTCTTAATGCGCTGGGCTAATTCAATTGCTGCACGTAAATCTTCATCCAGAGGAATACGTTCCAGGGCATTTTTCCCCAGCTTAACTAATTCGGTACCGAGATCTTTAAGTACCTCAGCATCCCGCTTAATTTCACTTTTGCTGACCCAGATGATTTCATCATCTTCTGGCTCTTCTTTTGGAAGATCGTCATCAAGCCATTCGCTGTCATTATCGAATTTATTCATAGTATTACTTAACCTAAATCTGGGTGCTTAAAGTGGGTAATTTTCTAATCTCTGTCTGCTTTTCCCCAATCGCGAGGATAAACAGAGCCCGAATAAGCTAACATCAGGGACGAAATCTGGAATTAATATTAACAGGTTGTTGGCTTTCTGCGAAATCGTACGCAGATCCTGTTAAACTTGGCGTAATTTTTCTGATGATAGCAGAGCCTTAGACCATGAATATAGTCACTCAAGTTGCGGAACAACGTAAAATGTTAGAGCAGGCAGTCGCTCAGGCGCTGGATCTTGCTAAAGCGGCTTCTGATGCTGCCGAAGTGGCCATTACCAAATCTACCGGTATTGGTGTTTCTACCCGTTTTGGTGAAGTGGAGAATGTAGAGTTTAACAGCGACGGCGCTTTAGGGATTACGGTTTATCACCAGCAGCGCAAAGGTAATGCATCATCAACCGACTTAAGCCCGGATGCGATTGCCCGTACGGTTCAGGCTGCGCTGGATATTGCTCGTTATACTTCTCCCGATCCTTTTGCCGGCTTGGGCGAACGCGAGTTAATGGCGTTTGATGCGCCGGATTTGGATCTGTTCTACCCTACAGAATTAGATGCGGATAAGTTTATTCAGCAGGCGGCTATCGCTGAACGCGTGGCCATGCAGGCAGACTCACGTATTACCAATAGTGAAGGTGGTAGCTATAACAGCCACTATGGCATCAAAGTCTACGGTAATAGCTACGGTATGCTGCAAAGCTACTGTTCAAGCCGTCACTCGATGTCATGTTGTGTGATTGCCGAGCATAACGGTGATATGGAGCGAGATTATGCGTATACCATCGCTCGTGATGTGGCGGATTTAAAAAGTGCTGAGTGGGTAGGACAAGAGTGTGCTCGTCGTACTTTATCGCGCCTTAATCCACGTAAGCTACAAACCATGCAAGCGCCGGTTATGTTTGCAGCAGAAGTGGCAACTGGGCTATTTGGTCACTTAGTTTCTGCTATTAGCGGCGGCAGTATTTATCGCAAGTCATCATTTCTGTTAGACCATCTCGGAAAACAGATTCTGCCAGACTGGCTGACTATTAGTGAACATCCTCATTTATTAAAAGGGATGGCTTCTACGCCGTTTGACAGCGAAGGTATTCGTACCCAAGAGCGGGATATCGTGAAAGCGGGTGTACTGGAAACCTTCCTGTTAACCAGCTATTCCGCTCGTAAGCTTAACATGACGAACACCGGTCATGCCGGCGGGATACATAACTGGCGGATTAAAGGGCAGGGTAATGATTTCAACGCCATGCTGAAGCAGATGGGACGCGGTCTGTTGGTTACCGAACTGATGGGACAGGGCGTTAGTACTGTAACTGGCGATTACTCTCGCGGCGCCGCTGGTTTTTGGGTAGAAAATGGCGAGATCCAGTATCCGGTTAGCGAAATTACTATTGCCGGTAACTTAAAAGATATGCTGCGTAGTATTGTGACGGTGGGTGATGATATCGAAACGCGCAGTAATATTCAGTGTGGTTCAGTACTGCTGGAGCAGATGAAAATTGCCGGTGAGTAGTTTTCACAACAGACGTTAACGATCTGAAACCGACTTCCTGAGTGAAGTCGGTTTCCGTTTTAGCCCTGGCGGTAGCTTAACGAAACTCGCCAGCGGCTTCTGGCTGATATATCAGTTCCAGAACCTTAATTTGGGCCACTGTGCCGTTTGGCAGGTGCCAGCTAATTTCCATCCCTACACGCAATCCTAACAAGGCTGCGCCAATAGGCGCCAGAACAGAAAGCTGTTCATTGCTGTCATTTAGGGACTGAGGGAAGACCAGAGTACGGGTCCGTTCTTCCTGATTGCTGAGATCGAGAAACCGCACGCGACTGTTCATGGTGACGACGTCGGCGGGAATTTCTTCAGGCGAGACAATTTCAGCCCGATCGATTTCTGAATTAAGTGCCTGAGCCACCGGAGATGAAGCGAATTCAGGGTGTTCAAGCAGCATATCGATACGCTCTGCATCCAGTTCATTAATGATTATGGCGGGTTTAAGCATACATCACTCCGATAATTTCTTTGATTAGAAAAGCCCTATCTAATTTTTGGGGTTCACATTCCGCAGGTCTCGTTGGTAAAAGCCATATCGTTGTCTGCGGCGTATCTAAAAATACCAAACAAAATAAAACCCCCGCAGATTATATGCGGGGGCTAAGAGCATTTATTTCCTGATATTAATAAAAACTGGCTAAATTAAAGAGATCAAGATCACGCTTTGTTGCTTCCGGTTTTTATATAACATCTTATTTTTTGGCTGTTATCATATTGATAACGCGTTACGAGAATCATATCAGCAAACTTAGCAGAAGGCCAATTTGTCATCAGTGACTATTCTTCCCGTCGTTCTTACGTTTTTCTAAGGTGCGATGGCGTGACTGCACATTTTTGCCACGGGAGCGGAAATAATCCGCCAACTGTTCTGCCACGTAAACAGAACGGTGTTTACCACCGGTACAACCAATAGCCACGGTTAAGTAACTGCGGTTGTTAGTTTCCAGCATCGGTAACCATTGTTCAAGGTAACTGCGAGTCTGATAAATAAAGTTGTGTACTTCCGTATGGCGATCGAGGAATGAAGCCACCGGTTTGTCCAAACCCGTCATTGGGCGCAGTTTAGGATCCCAGTGTGGGTTAGGAAGAAAACGCACGTCGAAAACGTAGTCGGCATCGATGGGGATACCGTGTTTAAAGCCAAAAGACTCAAATACCATCGTCAGTTCACGTTCACGTTTGCCTAACAGACGAGTACGTAGCATTTCAGCCAGTTCATGTACCGACATCTCTGCGGTATCAATGATCAGATCCGCTCTGGAACGGAGTGGCTCAAGCAGGCTATCTTCTTCATCGATGGCACTTTCCAGAGAAAGATTCTTATTGGATAACGGGTGCAGACGACGGGTATCGCTGTAACGTCTGATTAACGTATTGCGATCGGCATCGAGAAACAGTAGCTGCGGAGAGAAATCACCCGGTAAATTATTGAGAACTTCTTCCAGAATTTCCGGTGTTTCAGGCAAATTGCGTACGTCGATACTTACTGCTGCAGAAGTACCACGTTCAGCCAGCGTTTCCGCCAATTGTGGTAACAAAACAACCGGTAAATTGTCGACACAGTAAAAACCCATATCTTCCAGCGCACGAAGCGCAACGGACTTACCTGAGCCTGAACGGCCGCTGACAATCATCAGCACCATGTTGCTATTCCTCTTTCGTCATCGCGGTACGATTATTAATTATTACCGTTAGTATCTTGATACAACACATTATGTGTTGTTCTGTTCATACGCACTTTACGCAATAAACGTTATCATGAACTCTGTTTTTTAAACAGATTGATTTTCAGGCATTGAATTATCATTGTCTGAGGTTTCTTTCGTAAAGAGCTGATAAACTTCTTCATCCGTTTTTGCCATACGTAGCTGGCGGCACAGCGTTTTATCGGCCAATCGCTGGGCAATGGCTGATAGAGTTTCCAGATAAGATTGGCACCCTTCAGCGGGGACTAAAAGAGCAAATAAAATATCAACGGGTTGATTATCCACTGCATCAAAACTAATCGGTGCGTCTAATGTGATAAACACGCCGATAGCACGAGTGGTGTCTTCTTCCAGTTTTCCATGTGGAATAGCAATACCAGCACCAATACCGGTACTGCCCATACGCTCGCGACTGAGGATCGCCTCAAAGACTACGCTAGTAGGAATATTGAGCTGGCTGGCGGCCAATTCACTCACGATTTCCAAAGCACGTTTTTTGCTGGTGCAGTGAACGGCGCTGCGTGTACTGTCCAGTTTCAGAATAGAGCGTAATTGCATGGTAGATAGCGTGTTCATTATTGTAGGAACCATAGAGTCAGATCAATTGTTTACGTTGATTTGACGGGGGAATAGATAATGACTCCCTGTACTTTGCTACCGTCCGTCTGGCAACAATAATCCCTTGCTCGGTCAACATATCTGCGATTTTACTATCGCTAAGCGGTTTACCGGGATTTTCAGTTGAAATCAGTTTTTTAACCAACGCACGAATCGCGGTAGAAGAAGCTTCTCCGCCGCTGTCCGTATTTACGTGACTAGAAAAGAAGTATTTTAACTCAAATATGCCTCTTGGGCTATGTAAGTACTTCTGAGTTGTCACGCGCGAGATGGTTGATTCATGCATATCAACGGCTTGAGCAATATCGGCCAATACCATTGGCTTCATATGTTCAGCGCCATATTCAAAGAATTCTTCCTGTCGCTCCACGATACATTCTGTCACTCTAAGTAGCGTGTCGTTACGACTTTCCAGACTTTTTATCAGCCATTTGGCATCTTGTAGATTAGTGCGAATATATTGATTATCGCTGGCATTATCACCGTTCGCCATTGAGGCGTAATGCTGATTAATCTTTAATCGGGGCATGCTTTCAGTATTGAGCTCAACGCTCCACTTACACTGAATTTTACGTACCAGAACATCTGGAATAACGTATTCTGATTCGCTGGCGTGGATCGATTGGCCCGGTCGTGGATCGAGCTGCTGAATTAACTGCATAGCTTCTTTCAGCGACTCTTCATTTAAACGGCCGAGCTTCATCAGCGTGCGAAAGTCATGGCTGGCCAACAGTGTCAGATGTTGATCGACAATTTGCCGCGCTTCAGATAAATAGGGAGTTTTCGCATCAAGCTGAGAAAGCTGAACTAACAGGCACTCGCGTAGATCGCGAGCGGCGATGCCAATGGGATCGAAACGCTGAATACGTTTGAGAACCGCTTCAATTTCATCCATCTCGATATCATCAAGCCCCAGGCTCTCTAAGATATCTTCCAGCGGAACAGTCAGATAACCCGTAGGGTCTACCGCATCAATAATGGCGGTGGCGATGGCTTTATCCACGTCAGAGAACGGAGTGAGATCCATTTGCCACGTGAGATGATCCTGCAATGTCAGTACGGTTTCGCCCTGAAATACCGGCAGTTCATCACCACCATAGTCGTTATGGGTACCGGAAGGCGTTCCTGCGGTATAGACTTCATCCCACGAGGCATCAAGGGGTAAATCCTCAGGAATATCGGACTGCTGTAAGGCTTCGCTGGTATCGAGTTGCTCGCGGTCTACATCTTGAGGCGAGTCGATTTCATCATGGTTATCGTCCTGTTCCAGCAAGGGGTTACTTTCCAGCGCAATTTGAATTTCCTGCTGGAGTTCAAGCGTCGACAGTTGCAGCAAACGGATCGCCTGCTGTAACTGGGGAGTCATTGTTAACTGCTGACTTAGCTTGAGCTGTAAACCTTGCTTCATAGTGACATATTACACTTCTTGTCCTTTATTCCGACCGTGAGTGGATATCTCGATGACTAAAGCCGGAACTCATTACCTAAGTAAACCCGTTTAACATGCTCATCTTCCAGAATGGAGGATGGCGTTCCGTGAGCGATGAGGTGACCCTGACTCACAATATAAGCGCGTTCACATACGTCTAACGTTTCGCGCACGTTATGGTCGGTAATTAATACGCCAAGTCCGCTATCCCGTAGATGTTCAATGATTTTTTTAATATCAATGACCGAGATGGGGTCAACCCCGGCAAAAGGTTCATCCAGCAGGATAAATTTGGGGTTGGCGGCCAGCGCACGGGCGATCTCTACTCGACGGCGTTCACCACCAGAGAGGGATTGCCCCAGGCTTTTACGTAAGTGCTCAATGTGGAACTCTTCCAGCAGCTCGTTAGCGCGATCTTCTCGCTGTTCGCTGGAGAGGTCGTTGCGAATTTGCAGCACGGCCATCAGATTGTCATACACACTCAGGCGACGGAAGATCGAGGCTTCCTGTGGTAAATAACCGATACCCCGACGGGCACGAGCATGCAGAGGGAGCAGGCTAATATCTTCACCATCGATGAAAATTGAACCAGCATCACGCTGAACGATACCAACCACCATATAAAAGGTAGTGGTTTTACCTGCACCGTTAGGACCGAGTAAACCAACGATTTCTCCGGAGTTTACGGTCAGGCTGACATCTTCTACAACCCGGCGACCTTTGTAGGCTTTGGCCAAATTCTCTGCTGTTAATGTTGCCATGCGCTGTTGTTTACTCTTGTTATCTGATTGCTGTTAAAAATAATTAGTCTTTCTTCTGGAGCTGAGATGGTACCAATACGGTAGTGACGCGTTTTCCTTTATTACTAAACGCTTCCATCTTTTGATCCTTCACTTTGTAAGTAATTCTGTCGCCCTTAACGTTGCTATCCAATTGTTCCAGATAGGCATTACCGGTTAAGTCAACAAAGTCATTGGCGAGCTCGTAACGAAGTTTAGCGCCATGCCCTTTGACTGGCTTACCGCTGTCTTGCATTTGGTAAAAGGTGACTGGATTACCAAAGGCTTCCACCACTTCTTTACCTTTATCGCCTTCAGAGCGAGTGACGACCACTTTATCCGCACGGATATCAATGGAGCCCTGTTTAACAACAACCTCACCGGTGAAAGTGACGATATTCCCGTTCATATCCAGCGATTGCTGGGCTGAAGTAATATTAATGGGTTGATTGGTATCATCTTTTAATGCAAAAGCAGAGGCGCTGGAAACCAGAAGAACGCCGGCTATCACAGTATTAACGATGCCTTTACGGTTATGGATTAGTGGCATGACCGGCTCTTGGTTGAACTTCATAATAGGTTTTTACCTTTTCAATCAGCTTCGCTGTTTTATTGCGCAGGTTACCACGCATTTTCATTCCTTCGGAGGTAAAATTTGCTCCGTACAGAGTCACGTTGTCATCAGAGCTGATATCCTGCGTAATCAGGTTAACTTCAGCACTGTTAGTTTTTATTCTTTCCAGCTGCGATGTGGTTGTCAGACTGTTGACCTCCACATTGTCATAAAGATAGAGCATTCTTTCTTTTGTCAGCTTAGCGCGATCTGAGCGCACCGACCAGGTAGCGACATGGTCTTTATCGTACATAATCATTACGGGTTTGGTGAACCAGGTATCTTCTGGTGCCGCATAGTATTTTACATCCTCAGCGGTCAGTTTATAGCTGAGCTGACCTTCTGGATTGTACACTATAGTGACCATTTGTTGGGTCTGGTAAGTTGGCTCTTTATCATCTGGCGGAATAGTTATTTTTTTTCCTTTAAAATCAGTCAGATTCCAACCAATCAATCCCAAGGCAATTAACGTCAAAATAATCGTCAGGCTCAGCTTTGCTTTACTCATATTGATAACCCTTGCGCACCGTCGAGTTTATCCTGTGCCTGTAAAATTAAGTCGCATAACTCACGAACCGCACCACGCCCACCGGCAATATGAGTCACATAGTGGGCTTTCGGTATGAGCAATGGATGGGCATCGGCCACCGCCACGGCTAAACCCACTTTTTGCATCACTGGCCAGTCAATAAGATCGTCCCCAATGTAGGCGATCTGCTCCGGTGTCAGCGCTAATTCACGGAGTATTTTGCTGAATGCAATCAGTTTATCAGACTGTCCCTGATAAAGGTGGGTTATTCCTAATGTTTTCGCCCGGTTTTCGACTAATTTAGCGCTTCGTCCGGTAATAATAGCCACATCAATACCGGAGGTGATCAGGCAGCGAATGCCGTAGCCATCACGCACATTAAACGCTTTTAACTCTTCGCCCTGATTGCCCATATAAATCAGGCCGTCAGACATTACACCGTCAACGTCACAAATCAGCAGTCGAATGTTAGCGGCACGCTGAAAAACATCTTTGCTTACAGCGCCATAGCACGTGTTAATCATATTTATACTCTTTTGAAACGCTTCACTAAAATAATGGAATCCGCTATTTTGCCTTAAACTACGCCAGCACGCAGCATGTCATGCATATGAACAACGCCTTCCAGTCGGTCACCCTCGGCAACCATAACTGCGGTAATGTGGCGTGATTGCATCAGGTTTAGGGCTTCCACCGCTAACATATTGGGGCTAACGCGAATGCCGCCTTTGGTCATCAGGTCGGCAATTTTAGCATGGCTGATATCGACACCCTGATCGAACACACGGCGTAAATCACCATCGGTAAATATACCCTGAATAATCATGTCATCATTGCAGATTATGGTCAGACCCAGATTTTTTCGGGTAATTTCTACCAGCGCTTCACGCAAAGACGCCTCTTTTGTTACTCGAGGAATTTCATCGCCCGTATGCATAATATCACTAACGCGTAACAGCAGTTTACGGCCGAGCGCTCCCCCCGGATGGGACAGGGCAAAATCATCAGCAGTAAACCCTTTGGCTTTCAACAGGGCGACGGCTAAAGCATCTCCCATCACCAGAGTGGCGGTTGTGCTGGTAGTTGGGGCAAGGCCCAAAGGACATGCTTCCTGAGGAACGTTGATGCATAAGTGAACGTTCGCCGCTTTAGCCATTGAACTGTTCGGATTACCGGTTATACAGATGAGGGGTATTTGTAGGCGTTTAATCACTGGAATTAACGCCATCACTTCACTGGACTCTCCAGAATACGAAATAGCAATGACGATATCGTCAGCGGTAATCATCCCCAGATCGCCATGGCTGGCTTCACCCGGATGCACAAAGAAAGAGGGCGTACCGGTACTGGCGAATGAAGCGGCTATCTTGCAGCCAATATGCCCTGATTTACCCATGCCCATCACTACAACTTTGCCTTTGCAGTCAAATATCATGTTACAAGCGCGTTCGAAGTCTTGATTAATATATTGATAGAGTTGTTCAAGACCGGCTCTTTCGATATCAAGAACCTGTTTACCTGCTTGCTGAAAATCAAAATTGGACATTACTCAGTCTCACTGTATTCAATAAACTATCCCACAGCGTCTATCTGATAAGCGCTGCGGATACTAAGCGTACACAGAATACATCAGTACACTAATATAAAAGATAAAACCGGCCAGTCATCCAATACCCGATCGTTGCATTAATTGGCCGCGGCGATAATATTTTCCAGCATGATGTCATTTTCATGCTTATACATATCGGTGATTGGCGCTGCTAGCACCGGTAAGCTAGTACCCATAGCGACAATTGTGAGGCTTATTATCAATTCACTCAAGCCTAAATAACGCGCCACCACCGTAGCGTTATCCATCCTCATTCTGGCGGTATGGGTAACGGGAGCAGTCCGATGATTATCCATAAAAAAGCCACGGTCTGGCTTATCTCTTTGGGCGTTTTCAAGGTAAGTTTACCGACTGAATTATCGCAATGTATCCTAATATAAGCAAAACGTTAATGATGTTTGAGCCCAACTCATTGCCGATAATCATCTCCGTTTTGCCGCTGATGCGGGGAGTAATGGAAAATGCCTGCTCAGATAGTGAACTACTCTGGCCGATTGTTATCATACCAAGAGTAAAACGGGGCGCGTTGAAGGAATTGGTGTTGGCGATAGCACCAAAAACTTAACAATCGGCTGCGTAAAATAGCAACATAACGCCGACAGACAGGAACATCAGAGCAATTAGCATGTGTAATCCTGTGTAATATTTAGCGGTAATTTTATACTTTTGTTGCATCAGTTTAGTTGGATGGTGAGAGCATGCTGCTAAAATAGATGGATGTTGTTTTGGTGCGATGGTTACTGCATTATCGCAAGAATATTTCAGCCAACGATAGATAATCTTGGTAAGATTACGGGCGAATTCTGATTCGCGTTGGATGAAAAGCAACACCGCGGCGTTAACACCACCTTGAGATATCAGGGAATAAAGTGAAGTGTTGAGCCAGAGTATATTAATACTTATTATGGATAGAATGAGTATTCATCCTGACAGTTTAAGGACATTATGAGCAAATCGGCAGTGAATTTGGTAGAAGTTCGGGATATGTCGTTTTCCCGTGACGGTCGGCCAATCTTTCAGGATATTAATCTGACGGTTCCTCGCGGCAAAGTGACTGCGATTATGGGGCCTTCAGGGATTGGTAAAACCACATTATTGCGGCTAATCGGCGGTCAATTGACGCCGGATAGCGGCGATATCATGTTCGACGGGGATAACATTCCGAAGCTTTCTCGTCGTAACCTCTATGAAGTTCGTAAAAAAATGAGCATGCTGTTTCAGTCTGGTGCTCTGTTTACGGATTTAACCGTGTTCGAAAACGTAGCCTACCCTCTGAGGGAGCATACCCGGTTACCCGAAACGCTATTGCGTAGCACCGTTCTGATGAAGTTGGAAGCGGTAGGGCTGCGCGGCGCGGCGGAGCTTATGCCTGCGCAATTGTCTGGTGGTATGGCTCGTCGTGCGGCATTAGCCCGCGCGATTGCGTTGGAACCGGAATTGATCATGTTTGATGAGCCTTTCGTTGGGCAGGATCCGATCACCATGGGCGTTTTGGTTAAGCTGATTGATGAGCTAAACCACGCGTTAGGTATCACCTGCATTGTTGTTTCACACGATGTGCCGGAAGTGTTAAGCATTGCTGATTACGCTTACATAGTGGCGGAACATCGGGTTATTGCTCAAGGAACGCCTGACGAACTACGTGCCAACCCCGATCCCCGAGCCAGACAGTTTCTGGACGGTGTGGCGGATGGCCCGGTTCCTTTCCGTTTTCCTGCTGGTGATTATAAAACGGAGTTACTAAGCTAATGCTGTTACAGACATTGGCGTCTATTGGGCGCCGTGGTATTCAATTTTCCATCTCATTTGGCCGTTCGGGCATGATGTTATATGGGGCTTTGGTTGGCAAACCGGAGTTTCGTAAACAGTGGCCGCTGCTGCTGAAGCAACTGTATGTAGTTGGCGTGCAATCTTTACTGATTATTATGGTTTCCGGACTGTTTATCGGTATGGTTTTAGGATTGCAGGGCTATCTTATTCTGACAACTTACAGTGCTGAGGCCAGCCTTGGCATGATGGTGGCGTTGTCATTATTACGTGAGCTGGGGCCGGTGGTGACCGCCTTACTGTTTGCCGGTCGAGCAGGATCTGCCCTGACGGCGGAAATTGGCTTGATGAAGGCCACTGAACAGTTATCCAGTCTGGAAATGATGGCTATCGATCCGCTGCGTCGGGTGATTACACCACGCTTCTGGGCTGGTTTTATCAGTATGCCGTTGTTAACCGCTATTTTCGTTGCCGTTGGTATTATGGGCGGAGCGATGGTTGGCGTTGACTGGAAAGGGATTGACGATGGCTTCTTCTGGGCAGCCATGCAGGACTCTGTCAGTTGGCATACCGATCTGCTGAATTGTTTAATTAAAAGTATTGTATTTGCAATCACGGTGACCTGGATTGCGCTTTATAATGGCTATGACTGTATTCCGACATCGGAAGGGATTAGTCAGGCGACTACTCGTACTGTTGTACATGCTTCTCTTGCCGTATTAGGCGTAGATTTTGTACTGACCGCAATGATGTTTGGGAATTAAATCGATGCAAAGTAAAAAAACGGAAATTTGGGTCGGCGTGTTCATGCTAATTGGGCTGTGTTCACTGCTATTTTTGTGTTTAAAAGTTGCAGATGTCAAATCGTTAGGTAATGAACCGACTTATCGGTTATATGCCTCATTTGATAATATCGGCGGCTTAAAAGCGCGCTCGCCTGTTAGGGTGGGGGGCGTATTAGTGGGTCGGGTTGCAGATATCACGCTTGATGATAAAACCTATTTCCCAACCGTAGCTATTGATATGCAGCAACGCTACAACCACATTCCAGATACCAGTTCTTTATCTATCCGTACTTCAGGCTTGTTGGGCGAGCAGTTTTTGGCGCTGAATATTGGCTTTGAAGATGAAGAGATGGGTACCAAGCTCCTGAAAGAGGGCGATACCATTAAAGATACTAAATCTGCCATGGTGTTAGAGGATCTTATCGGCCAGTTCTTATATAAGAGTGGTGGCGATGATAAACCTGCAGATACTGCTCCAGCAGCACATTAATAAGGATAAGAGGAATCGATATGTTTAAACGTTTAATGATGGCTGCACTGTTAGTTATTGCGCCTTTCGCAGTCAATGCAGCTGATGCAACCAATCCTTACCAGCAAATGAAAGAAGCTGCGGATAAGGTATTTACTCGTCTGAAGAATGAACAGCCGAAAATTAAGCAGAATCCTGACTATTTGCGGACTATCGTAAAGCAGGAACTTATTCCTTATGTTCAGGTTAAATATGCCGGAGCACTGGTTCTTGGCCGCTATTATCGTGATTCGACACCTGCTCAGCGTGATGCCTATATGCCTGCTTTTGAAGCTTATCTGGAGCAAGCCTATGGTCAGGCATTAGCCATGTATAATGGTCAGTCTTATCAAATCTCCCCGGAGCAACCGCTGGATGGTAAAGATAATATCTCCATCCGTATTACCATTAACGACACCAACGGTCGTCCACCTATTCGTTTGGATTTCCAATGGCGTAAAAACAGTAAAACGGGTGAATGGCAGGCTTATGACATGATTGCCGAAGGGATCAGCATGATTACCACTAAACAAAATGAGTGGGCTGAAACTTTGCGTCGTGACGGTGTAGACGGTTTAATCAAACAGCTGCGTAGCGCTGCGAACCAACACATTACGCTGGATGATGACAAATAATGCAGAACACGCTGAACTGGCAGGCTGAAAATGGTGAATTAACGTTGAGCGGTGATTTGGATCGCGAAACGTTATTGCCGTTCTGGAACGCACGACAGCAAATTTTAACTTCTGATATTCATACCATTAACGTGGCTCAACTGGTGCGGGTGGATTCTGCCGGATTGGCCATGTTAGTGCATATTCTGGATGAAGTTTCCCAGCGACCTCAGCAGTTTAAGCTGGCCGGGGTGACTGAGAAGCTACAGACGTTAACGGCATTATATAATCTGCAACAAATAATTCAGCCTTATCTCGTGAGTACACCTGATGTGGTGTGATAATATTGTCCGCAGACTGATGTAAGATAAGTCGCGGAGATAGGGATTAACTCTATCTCCGCGATGTTTTATTCTATATTTAATAATCGTATTGGCATAATAAGGGGAGGTATTCAGGCCCTGTGCTAAAACGTTAGCCTCCGACTGCTTCTCCTTTCCGTAGAAGTAGAGAATTTCTGACCAACATAGTGAAGACCATGGATATTAATGAAATTAAACAAGTTTTAATGAATGCATTAAACCTGCAGGATGTTCTCGTCACCGGAGACGGTAGCCATTTTCAGGTAATCGCTATTGGTGAGATGTTTGCTGGCATGAGCCGGGTTAAGCAACAGCAGGCGGTCTATGCGCCTCTAATGGAATATATTTCTGATAACCGTATTCATGCGCTTTCCATTAAGGCCTATACCCCGGCTGAGTGGGAACGCGATCGTAAGTTAAGCGGTCTTTAATCCGCTGTTCTATTCTGTGGCCGGTCAGAAAAATACCGATAAAAATAGAATAACTGAGCCGGCGATAATTATTTACTGATTGTTTTAAAGAGAGATTGGTTATGGACAAGTTTCGAGTACAAGGCCCAACCCGACTGAGTGGTGAAGTGACGATTTCCGGGGCTAAGAATGCGGCGCTACCTATTTTGTTTGCTGCGTTACTGGCGGAAGAGCCGGTTGAATTGCAGAACGTGCCTAAACTGAAAGATATTGATACCACGATTAAGTTGCTGAGTCAGCTGGGCGTTAAAATTGAGCGTAATGGCGCTATTTTTGTTGATGCCAGTCATGTAACTGAGCTGTGCGCGCCTTACGATTTGGTGAAAACCATGCGTGCTTCTATCTGGGCTTTAGGGCCGCTGGTTGCTCGCTTTGGTCGAGGTCAGGTTTCATTACCGGGTGGATGTGCTATCGGCGCTCGCCCTGTTGACCTGCATATTACTGGCCTGGAGCAGCTAGGTGCAGAAATTAAGCTGGAAGAAGGCTACGTTAAAGCGTCGGTTGATGGTCGTTTGAAAGGTGCCCATATCGTTATGGATAAAGTCAGCGTTGGTGCAACGGTGACTATCATGAGTGCAGCTACCTTGGCGGAAGGTACCACCACCATTGAAAATGCCGCTCGTGAACCAGAGATCGTCGATACCGCTGAGTTTCTGAATACCTTAGGTGCGAAAATTAGTGGCGCAGGTACCGACTGTATTACCATTGAAGGCGTTGAGCGTCTGGGTGGTGGTGTTTATCGCGTACTGCCGGATCGTATTGAAACCGGGACTTTCTTGGTTGCCGCAGCAGTTTCTGGCGGTAAAGTTATCTGTCGCAATACTTGCCCGGATATGTTGGATGCGGTATTAGCCAAACTGCGTGAAGCTGGTGCAGAAATTGAAACCGGTAGCGACTGGATCAGTCTGGATATGCAAGGCAGACGTCCACGTAGCGTTAATATTAGAACGGCACCGCATCCGGGTTTCCCTACTGATATGCAGGCTCAGTTCTCACTGCTTAACCTGGTGGCGGAAGGAACTGGCGTGATTACCGAAACCATTTTTGAAAATCGGTTTATGCATATTCCTGAGTTAATCCGTATGGGAGCCCATGCTGAGATTGAAGGGAATACCGTTATTTGCCATAGCGTAGATAAGTTATCTGCGGCTCAGGTTATGGCAACCGACCTGCGCGCATCAGCCAGTTTAGTGCTGGCGGGATGTATTGCTGAAGGCGTGACTATGGTTGATCGTATTTATCATATCGATCGTGGCTATGAGCGTATTGAAGAAAAACTGAACGCGTTGGGTGCAAATATCCAGCGGGTTAAAGAAGAGTAATCACTGTCGGTTATACCAACGTTGATGACTCAAACAAGGGGCCAGAAAAGCGATTTTCTGGCCCCTTGCTTATATGGGTTAGTCTGATTACTGAAATAGATATGATCAGTCTTGCTGGGTCGGATATTCGGTAATCTTTAAGGTGAAAGTGAGCTTTTGGCCCTGTCGCAGTACAACTACCGGAATATTGGTGCCGGGGCGAATTTCAGCTACCTGATCCATTACTTCCCGCGCTGAAGTTGCCGGTTGATTATTGACGCTTAACAGAATATCACCTACCACCAAACCAGCCTGTTCTGCTGGTCCACCAGCGCTGACCGAGCGGACTAATATGCCCTGCAAACGATCGAATGGACTGCCCTGATTTTGCGTTTGGCTGAATTCTCGCCCTTCAATACCGATATAACCACGAATAACTCGACCATCGCGGATAAGCTTACCCATTATCTTGGTGGCCAGTTCAAGGGGAATGGCAAAGCCAATGCCTTCCGGCGGATCGCCATCGGTGCGTTTATCCAGCAATGATAAGGTGTTGGTATTGATGCCCACCAACTCTCCAAGCGTGTTTATCAGTGCACCACCGGAGTTACCCCGGTTAATGGAGGCATCCGTTTGCAACAGATTTTGCCGTCCGGAAGGGCTTAGACTGGTACGCCCAGTGGCACTAATAATTCCCTGTGTAACGGTTTGCCCGAGGTTGTAAGGATTACCAATCGCTAATACCACATCACCAACGTGGGGAGTGCGTTTAACGTTCATGGGGATCACGGGGAGGTTGCCTTCCTGAATTTTCAGCACCGCCAGATCGGTCATGGTATCTGAACCGACCAGCAAGGCTTCATAAACCTGACCGTTTTGTAGGGTAATGATGATCTGATCCGCGTTCACAATAACGTGTCGGTTGGTCAGGATATACCCTTTTTTATCCATGATAACGCCAGAACCAAGCGTATTGATCCCCAGCGTATTCTGACTGGAAGAACTTAAGGCACTGCGGTTATAAACGTTAACCACTGCCGGAGCAGCACGCCTGACGGCACTGTTGTAGCTTGCTGGAGATTCACTCAGCGGTAGGCTGAGGGAATTGTCAGATAGCCCCGATGCGTCACGCAGTGACGGGAATATCATCAGTAAAGCGGCGGCAATAATTAAGCCTACAATTATTGGACGTAACAGTTTGGCAAGCATGCATATGTTCAAGAAAAGAAAAGGTAAGTAAGGATATCATGAGTTGAACGGATACGGCATAGTGCCGTATCCATTTTTGCAATTGTGATTAACGCAGGATTAAATAGATATTGTCTTCACCACGTAAGATATTAAAGGCTAATACGTTTGGTTTACTGTCGAGAATTTTACGCAGTTCGCCAATATTGGTGGTTCGGTCGCTATTGATGCCGATGATAACGTCACCGGCCTTTAATCCACCTTGTGCGGCTGGAGAACCTTTAGCAACATCTTTGATTACCACACCTTTGGTACCTTTAACCTCACCATTATTCAAGGTTGCTCCCTGCAGCGCAGGTAACAGAGATTCAGCATTAGTTGAGGATTGATCGCTGTTTTGTAGTTCAACCGAGACTTCTAACGGTTTACCTTCACGCAGCAGACCCATTTTCACTTTTTTACCTGCACCGGCAGTAGCAACTTTGGCGCGTAACTCAGCAAAACTACTAATTGCTTTACCATCCAGCGAGACGATAACGTCACCAGACTTGATACCGGCCAGTGCCGCAGCTGATTTTGGTATCACTTCACTGACAAAAGCACCGCGCTGAGCGTCAACTTTAAAGGCTTTAGCCATTTCGGCGGTCATTTCACTGCCTTTAATGCCCAACATACCGCGTTTTACTTCGCCATATTTAATGAGCTGTTCAGTCAGGCTTTGTACCATATTACTTGGAATGGCGAAGCCAATACCGACGTTACCGCCGCTTGGTGCCAGAATCGCCGTATTGATACCGATTAGCTCACCGTTAAGGTTAACCAATGCGCCACCTGAGTTACCGCGGTTGATTGAGGCATCCGTTTGAATAAAGTTTTCCAGACCTTCCAGATTGAGGCCGCTACGACCCAAGGCAGAAACAATACCGGAGGTTGCTGTTTGACCTAATCCGAAAGGGTTGCCCACGGCAACAGCGAAATCACCAACGCGTAAGGCATCGGAGTCAGCGACTTTAATGGATGTGAGATCTTTCGCTTTGGCGTCAACTAACTGCAACAAGGCGATATCTGACTGTTCGTCACGGCCGATCAGTTTGGCCTGATATTCTTTACCATTGTTTAACTGGACACGAATTTTATCGGCATTGTTGATGACGTGGTTGTTAGTGACCACATAGCCTTTATCAACATTAATAATTACGCCTGAACCGAGTCCTTCAAAAGGGCGAGTGCTTTGTTGCTCTGACGGCATATTCGGGCCGAAGAAGAATTTAAATTCCTCTGGGATCCGCTGACGCTGAACCTGAGTTCCTTCAACATACACGCTAACCACGGCAGGAAGGACTTTGTCTAACATCGGCGCCAGACTAGGAATTTGCTCCCCAGCAACAGAAGCGGGGAGAGCTGCATTGGCAGCCGGTACTGAGGAAAACGTTAATCCTAAACTAACGGTCAATGCACTTAATAATAAAGTTGTTTTTTTCATGGATGATCTACTCTCAATACCAACGGGTTACTTAAATAAACGATGACAAATAGTCAGACTGATAATAAAAGGCGACTTACCAAACCAGGCCTGCCGCTCTCCTTAGCCAAGTACTGATAGTTTTCCGGCTACGCACAAAAGTAAAGTTTATGCATAATTTTTACAGCCGTAATATCCACAGCACCTTATTTAAAGAGGTTTATCAACAGTCTAAAATTGTGTAGCTAATCTAAGAGTATATATGAGGATAAAAAGTTCACACTTCTAGCCCTGGCAAGGAACAATATCGATTAATTTAAGAAATGTGATCGTCTTCAAATACAGTAACGACGTAGGAATGGCTGATAACGTAAAGAAAGGTAATTTATTGTAATCGTTGAAAATGACGCCACCAAAACGGTGGCGTCATGCTGAATATTTAGTCTCTACGATCGGGGCGGAATAACCCGGATGCACCTTCAGAGTAATCACGAGGCGGAATATCTGCTGACAAACGTTCCTGATCGGCTTCTGAAACGGTTGGTTTATAGTTGATATAGCTAAACGGATTATCACTACCGGCGATATCCGGTAACAGCGTGGTTGAGCTTTTAATCATATGTTTCTGGAATTGACGATAGTCCTGAGCCATTTTTTCTAATAGTTCCGCGCTATGGGAAAAGTGGCTGACTAACTCTTGCCGATAAGCTTCCAGTTCAGCTTTATTCTTATTCAGCTCTTGCTGTAATGCAGTTTGCTGGCGTAGTTTACGGTTGCCAAAACGCATAGCTAGTGCGCCAATAACCAGGCCAACGACTAAGCCAACAATAAGTGCATACTCCCAAGTCATATTGACTCCTTTTTACGGTCACTAATTACAGAGGGGGCGATCCCAAATAATGGAACGAGACCACAGAGTAAGACCATCTGTTACTGATATTCCTCTGTTCTTCTTATCGGCCTGCGCTACGCATTTCACCAGACAACTATACCTGCAAATCATGGTCCGGGGGAACCTAGTTCAACGCTGCCTTATATCCTACCATGATAAAACGCATTTTTTAACCTCAAATCTAAATTGAGATTAAATCTCAGTTTAATTAATAATTTCTTATATATTATATAGTTAATATTAATTGATTTGCGGGTTGAGTCGATAAATGCGTTGTGGGCGACCCACCTTACCATAGATAATTTCAGCCTGTAGAAAATGCTCTTTGGTACAAAATTCCAGATAGCGCCGTGCGGTGGTGCGGCTTAGCCCCAGTTTTTTCGCTATGTCCTCGGCGGTATAGCCCGCTTCTATATTGCTGAAAGCGTCTTGAACCACTTTCAGGGTAATTTCATCAATACCAATGGGCATCGTTGGTTTGGCCTGAATACGTGCAAAGGTATTAAACATTTCATCGACCTGCCATTGGCTGACGTCTTCAGTTTGTTTTTGTACTTTATGTAAATGGCTGAGTCGTTCCAACGTTTGTTCCAGACGATCGTAGGAAACCGGTTTAATCAGATAGTCAAAAACACCGCAACGGATGGCTTCCGATACCGTATCAATATCGCTGGCGGCAGTGATGAAAATCACCTCTCCATGATATTTAGTCACTGAAAGCTCCTGCAATAGCTCAATACCTTTACCATCTGGCAGATAGTTATCGAGGATAATCAGGTCGGGTTTGAAGGTATTGATCATCATTCGGCCTTGCTCAAGATTACCGGCGAGCCAAACCTGACGGCAGGCACTGTGGCGTTTAATGAATTCAGCGTGCATTTCGGCGAGCGGGGTTTCATCCTCAATTATCAAAATATTTAAATATTTCATTTTTATTAATTTCCTTTGTCTTTGGGGATAAAAATAGAGAATACGGTGCCACAGGGATCGTTATCATCGACGGTTATCGAACCATGGTATTGGTCGATGTATGTTTTTACCAGATATAAGCCAATACCGTGATCGCTACTGCTTTTAGATGTGACGCCCCGCGTAAAAATTTTCTCTCGAATTGACGGTTCGATGCCGATGCCATTATCAGAAACCTCAATAACCAGCTCTTCGCCTTCATCAGAAATATAAAATTCAATGAGCTTGTTACTGTCGGGATTTTTTAGCGTCGCTTCGAAGGCGTTATTCAGTAGATTACCCAGAATGCTGGCCAGCTCATTTTCTGTTAGTGGGGCAGGTTGGGAACTGATTGAACAGCCAGGAATAAAGACCATATCCAGCCCCAGCTCTTTGGCGCGATGATATTTGCCAAAGAGTAACCCGGCAATTAACCGGTTTTTAAACATGCCGCTGATATTATCGATAAGCGACTGTTGATTGGATGACTCAAACTTCACCATTTCCAACGCGCGATCGTACTCTTTTAATTGCAGCAGGCCACCAATCGTCGACATCCAGTTAAGGTGTTCATGGCGTAGCGTACGTAGATTCTCTACATATTGTTGAATTTGTGTGAGCTGAGCACTGAGAATATTCATTTCATCATGGCGGCGGAAACTGATGACCCAACCCTGAAACTCGCCGTCAATCCAGATGCCGACCCGGTTGGCGATAATTTTGAGTCCATTAATAATCAACAGGTCATCAATTCGGTTGGTGCCGCTGAGGTCAATAAAGTAATCTGCTGGCGTGATCAGGTCTTGAACTAAGCGACCCACCAGATGCTTTGGTGCGCCGGTTAGCTTTAACATTTTTTGCGCATTTTGGTTAATGGCGGTGATTTTTCCCTGCGTATCGACCGCTAATAAGCCTTCAAATACTGCACCGAATAAGGCATCTTGCTGGCGTTGTACTCGAGCAATTTCTAGTGGTTCCATGCCCATCATCTGCTTT
Organism: Pragia fontium DSM 5563 = ATCC 49100; assembly: GCF_900112475.1. Classification (GTDB taxonomy): domain Bacteria; phylum Pseudomonadota; class Gammaproteobacteria; order Enterobacterales; family Enterobacteriaceae; genus Pragia; species Pragia fontium. Next base: position 93,963 of record NZ_FOLW01000003.1, read on the forward strand.
TTTATATGGGTTGAAAATTGCCAAGACAGCAGAATTAACAGGAACAGAATGAGCAGCAGCGCACTGGTTAGCGGTAAGATTTGGTTAGAACGCCAGATATCTATTTTGCTATTGAGATAGCCGAGGGAAATCACGCCAATAACCTGACCGTTTTTATCCCAGATCGGTGTTTTTGCCCGTAATGCCAGCCCCATGGACCCTTCGCTACTGACGATATAACTTTCTCCTCGCTCCAGAGCGCCAGGTTTATTCCATTGCATGGTATAGCCAATTTTCTCTGGGTTAGGATGATAGAGGCGGACGGATTTCTCATCGCCAATAACCAGATAGCTAAAGTTAGACTCCATACTCAGGCGGTCAGCGATTTTTTTCAGTTTCTCGGTATTGCGCTGCTCGACACCTTCAATCACATCATCAATAGAGGCAATAATTTTTGCCTGATTCATGGCTATCTCGCTCACTTTCTCCGTTAGGTAGTTATCTAACTGATATTCCATGAATTTATTTAAAGCACCTAAGAGTAATGAAAAAACGACCAACAATAATAAGAAGACGCGCCATTGGAATGACATGTTTTTTAACATACTCTTCATATATTCTTTGGTTAATTTAATATGCATGTAACATTCGCTTTTTTATTATTTCCAGAGGCGAGAATAAATATAATTAATTTATTTATAAAATGCATTTAATTAATTAAGAAAATTAAAACCATTAAGATGTTTATGTTTATTAGGCTAACTGTGAAGCAGATCAATTAACTCTCATAGGGTAGTTACTATCATGTAAGCCGTGGTGTTACTAGTCAACTGACTTATTTCTTTAATTAATAACGAACACATTTTAAGAATGTCCTTGAAGTGACATGTTTTTAATTTTATTTGCCGTGTCACAACAATAAAGCAGATAGCATATTTTATTGTCCGGAATAAAATACTTATACAGAGAGTAAATTATGTATGACTCAACAATATTCAATCGTGTGAAGCGGTCAGAGTATAAAAAAATAGCTGATATCACCAAGTTTTTACGTCAAAACGATTTGAATATTGATACCACCGTTGAAGAATTTATTACCGTTACTCGTGATAGCCAGATTATTGCCTGTGGTGGTATTGCGGATAATATTATTAAGTGCGTGGCAATCAATGAAAGCCTCCGTGGAGAGGGTATTGCGCTCTCTTTGGCTACTGAGTTGGTTAATCTGGCTTATGAGCGTAACCACAGTCACTTATTTATTTACACCAAGACGCAAAATGAAGTGCTGTTTCGCCAGTGTGGCTTCTTTCCCATTGCTTCGGTACCGGGCATCATTGTTCTGATGGAGAACAGCTGTTGCCGATTAAGTCGTTATAGCGATCGGTTAGCCAAGAGCCGCCAGCCCGGTGAGAAGATTGGCTGCATCATCATGAATGCCAATCCATTTACCTTGGGTCATCAATATCTGGTTCAGCAGGCTGCGGCCCAGTGCGACTGGCTGCACCTATTTTTGGTCAAAGAAAATACCTCGACTTTCCCCTACGTTGATCGTTTGCGATTGGTTAGCGAAGGGACGGCGGGGATCCCCAATTTAACCGTACATCCCGGCTCGGAATATATGATTTCCCGGGCGACTTTCCCTTGCTATTTCATTAAAGAGCAAGGCGTTATTGATAACTGCTATACCGAGATAGACCTCAAAATATTCCGCCAATATTTAGCGCCAGCGTTGGGGGTCACGCACCGGTTTGTTGGCACTGAACCTTTCTGTGAAGTCACCAGTAAATATAACGCCGATATGCGTTATTGGTTGAACACGCCGGAATTAGCTTTTCCACCGATTGAATTAGTTGAAATAGAACGTTTACAGCATGAAGGAACGGCTATTTCAGCTTCATGGGTACGTCGTTTGTTGGCTAAAAAACAGTTTGATGTGATTACCGATTTGGTACCGGACTGTACATATAACTATTTGATAAACAATCCGAACATCCGCCATAAAAACGCCGGCAACCCTGCTGAAGAATCTATTATTACCGTAGGTGAACTATGAAAATTATCAAAGAAGCCGTCGCCGGCACGCTTGAGTCAAGCGATGTTATGGTGCGGATTGCCCCCATTGACGGAGCTGAAATCGATTTGCAGTTACACAGTAGTGTGGAAAAGCAGTTTGGTGATGCTATCCGGGAAACGGTGTTGGACACGCTGGCTAAGCTGGGTGTAACCGGCGTTCAACTGATCATTGATGACAAAGGTGCGTTGGACTGCATTCTGCGTGCTCGCTTACAAACGGTGTTGCTCAGAGCCAGCGACAGCAAGGAATTACCGTGGGAGGCCTTATCATGAATGTTGAGTTAAAACAGCGAGTTCGTCGTAGCATGTTGTTTGTTCCCGGCGCTAATGCGGCCATGGTGAGTAATTCTTTTATCTATTCTGCCGATGCCATTATGTTTGACCTGGAAGATTCGGTGGCGTTAAGAGAGAAAGATGCCGCACGTTTACTGGTATTTCATGCTTTACAGCATCCGATGTATCAGCAAATTGAAACGGTTGTGCGTGTTAATGCGTTGGATTCCGAGTTTGGCATTAAGGATCTGGAAGCGGTGGTGCGTGGTGGTGTCGATATTGTTCGCCTGCCTAAAACCGACAGTGCACAAGATGTGATTGATATGGAAAAAGAGATCGCACGTATTGAAGCTGAGTGCGGTCGTGAAGTCGGCAGTACCGGCATGTTAGCCGCCATTGAATCAGCGGAAGGGATCAATAATGCGGTAGAGATCGCGCTGTCTTCCCCGCGTCTGATTGGGATAGCTCTGGGGGCTGAAGACTACGTGCGCAATCTACGCACTGAACGTTCACCGGAAGGAATTGAATTGCTGTTTGCTCGCTGCTCAATTCTTCAGGCCGCTCGCGCGGCGGGTATTGCTGCGTTTGATACCGTTTATTCTGACGCTAACAATGAGCAAGGTTTCCTGAATGAAGCCGCGCATATTAAGCAGTTGGGTTTTGACGGTAAGTCGCTGATTAACCCTCGTCAAATAGAACTTCTTCATAACCTGTATGCACCAACGCTTAAAGAGCTTGAACACGCCCAGCGCGTGATTGAAGCCGCGGAAGCTGCGGCCGCTGAAGGACTGGGTGTCGTGTCTCTGAACGGCAAAATGATTGACGGCCCGATTATTGAACGTGCTCGTCTGGTTGTACAACGCGCTGCCCTTTCCGGCATCCGTGAAGAATAAGATGAGGTGAACAAAATGGCTCGTCAACAACGTGTAACGAATTTATGTAACAGTCTTCTTCAGCAAGCCGAAGCGGCGGACGGAGAAGAACTGAAAGCAGCATTAAAACTGATACCTTTTCGCGATACTTCAAAGGCTAATCTTCAGTCTAAAAAGCCGCGTGATAAAAAGCTCTGTTCTTCTTTGGAAGATACTATCCGCCGTTCAGGGCTGCAAGATGGTATGACTATCTCTTTCCATCACGCCTTCCGCGGTGGAGATTTAACCGTCAATCTGGTGATGGCGCAAATTGCGGCAATGGGGTTTAAAAATCTGACCCTGGCTTCCAGTTCATTGGCTGAATGTCACTCGCCGTTAATCGAACATATCCGCAATGGCGTAGTGACCAAAATATATACGTCCGGGCTGCGTGGTCCGTTGGCGGAAGAGATTTCCCGTGGCTTACTAAAAGAGCCAGTACACGTCCACTCTCATGGCGGTCGGGTGAATCTGGTGGAGTCGGGTGAGTTAAGCATTGATGTGGCTTTCCTCGGTGTGCCTGCCTGTGATGAGTTTGGTAATGCTAATGGCTTTACCGGTAAAGCCTGCTGTGGTTCCTTGGGCTATGCCCGGGTGGATGCCGAGTACGCCAAAACTGTGGTGCTACTGACCGAAGAGTTGCGTCCTTACCCACATCATCCGTTGAGCATTTGTCAGGATCAGGTCGATCTGATTATTCAGATTGATCGCGTTGGTGATGCCGATAAAATTGGTGCTGATGCGACGCGTATGACCTCTAACCCGCGTGAACTATTGATTGCTCGCCGGGCAGCGGAAGTGATTATTAACTCTGGCTATTTCAAACAGGGCTTCTCATTGCAAACCGGAACCGGTGGCGCTTCATTGGCGGTTGTTCGTTTCCTTGAAAACAAAATGCGTAGCCAGAATATCACCGCCGGTTTTGCGCTGGGTGGTATTACTGCGGCGATGGTGGATCTGCATGAGAAAGGGCTGATTGAGAAGCTGCTGGACGTACAGAGTTTTGATAGCGGTGCCGCGGCTTCACTGGCGCGTAATCCTAACCATGTGGAAATTAGTGCTAACCAGTATGCCAACTTTACCTCTAAAGGTGCCTCAGTTGATCATCTGGATGTGGTTATCCTCAGCGCATTGGAAATTGATACCCAGTTTAATATCAACGTATTAACCGGTTCTGACGGCGTGATTCGCGGCGCTTCCGGTGGTCACTGTGATACTGCTGCGGCGTCTAAGCTGTCGATTATTGTTGCGCCATTAGTTCGCGGTCGTATTCCAACCATCGTTGAACAAGTGACGACCATGATCACGCCGGGAAGCAGTATTGATATTCTGGTTACCGATCACGGTATTGCGGTTAACCCTGCTCGCCCTGAACTGGCTGAAAAGTTACAGAAAGCGGGGATGCAAATCGTCAGCATCAACGATCTTTATCAGCGCGCACTTGTGTTGACCGGTAAACCTAAGCCTATCGAATTCACCGATCGTGTGGTCGCAGTGGTTCGCTATCGTGATGGTTCAGTGATTGATGTGGTTAATCAAATAAAAGAGTCATAACCGATGAATATTCTCCCGGAGCAGGCTACCAACCATAAGGTGTCATTGGCAGAGATTCTTCAAAGTCGGGAATCGCGTCAGAAACGCCAGCAAAATTGGCTGGCCAGCTACCAAACCACCATTGTCTCTTTGACGATGGTGGTGCCGGGAGAAGTCAAAGACAGCACCATTGCTCGCCGAGCTTTTAATCTGGCCTGGCAGGCGTTAGAGGCGCTTTGCCGCGTTCGCGGTTGGCAGGTTATTGACCGAGAAGTATTCTGTTTACCTACCGGTCCAGAGGGATTGTTGGCACTTAACCAGCCAGCAGACGTGGTGAAACAAGCCTGCGTTGAGTGCGAGCAGCATAGCCCGATAGGGCGCTTATGGGATATTGACGTTATCAGTGAGCGGGGGATTATTTCCCGTCAGGCGATCGGTATGGCACCGCGTCAATGTTTCGTCTGCCAGCGTGATGCTCGAATTTGCGCTCGGGAGCGAGCCCATTCCATACCAGCGTTACATGACGCGATGGAGGCCTTATTTCATGATGCTGAAATCAACTGATTCCGCTACCGTCATATCCAGTCTGGAAATCAATAAGTTACCTTGGGTTATTCGTTGTGCTGAACTGGCTAACAGTGCTATGTTGAATGAAGTTAACCTGACGCCAAAACCTGGTCTGGTTGATATGCGTAATAGTGGTGCCCATAAGGATATGGATCTCACCGATTTTTATCGCAGTGCGGAAGCCATACGAGTTTGGATCCCCTACTTTATTGAATATGGCATGAGCAGCCATATGCAGGCCAGTAGTGAGATCCTTTGTGGTCTGAGACCATTGGGACTGGCTTGTGAAGCCTCAATGTTTAAAGCCACTTCTGGGGTTAATACCCATAAAGGCACCATCTTTTCGCTGGGATTACTGGCTACCGCCATGGGGCGTTTAGTGGCAAATCAGCGCGGCGTGACTCAACAAAATCTGTGTTATGAAGTGGAGGCGATGAGCCGTGGTCTGGTGAAGCGTGAACTTGAACAAAATAATCAAGCGCTAACCGCCGGTCAACGGCTGTATCAGCAGTACGGATTAACGGGAGCGAGGGGAGAGGCTGAGTCTGGATTCCATTTGGTGCAGTCGGTTTCTTTACCGATTTACCAACGGTTGATTGCTCAAGGCGTCGATCCTCAGCGTGCACTGTTGCAGGCATTGCTGAGCTTGATGGCAGTTAACGGTGATACTAATGTGGCCTCTCGTGGCGGTCCGGAAGGACTGGCTTGGTTACAGAATATGTCCCGACAGTTTCTCGATTTGGGCGGGGTGATGCAGTCGGATTATATCAGCCAGCTCAAACAGTTTGATCGGCTGTGTATTGAACGGAATCTGAGTCCGGGTGGTAGTGCAGATCTGCTTATTGTCACTTGGTTTTTAGCCCAGTTTCCTGAATCCCATAGCAAAAATTCCAATTAATTATCATTGCTGGAGATATTCATGATGGAAAGTATTCCCTGTTTTTGGATGCGCGGTGGAACCAGTAAGGCCGGATGTTTTATGGAGTCCGACTTGCCTGAGTCTGTTGCCGAGCAGAATGATATCCTGTGTCGTGTTTATGGCAGCGACGATCCTTCCGGGCGTCAAATCAATGGAATGGGTGGTGGCACATCAACCACCAGTAAAGCCATGATTGTCGGAAAGCGGCCAGGAGAAAAAAACGCGGTTAATTACACCTTTTGTCAGGTAGAAACCTCGGTTAACGCCGTTGATCGTAAAGGTAACTGTGGAAATATCTCTTCAGCGGTAGGGCCGTTTGCGATAGAAAATGGTTTAGTGGATGAGATTACTGAACCGATGACCGACGTTACCATTTTTAATACCAATACCCAAAAAACCATTGTGTCACACGTACCAGTGAAAAATGGCAAAGTGGTTTATGACGGTAATTTCGCCATTTCTGGTGTACCAGGAACTGGGGCTCGCATCCAATTGGATTTCCTGTCTCCAGGAGGCGCGGTGACCGGTAAGCTGTTACCGACCGGCAATACCAAAGATGTTATCGACGTTCCCGGCTATGGCGCCGTTGAAATTTCGGTAGTCGATGCGGGTAATCCTCTGGTATTCGTCCGGGCGAAAGATCTTGGCTTAACCGGACAGGAACTGCCGGCACAAATCGATAGCGATCCTGAATTATTGAGAAGAATGTTGGCGATTCGTGAAGCTACCGCTGTCTTGATTGGTTTGGCAAAGGATATGGACGATGCCAGACATAACAGTCAGGCGGTACCAAAGTTCTGCTTTATCGCCCCGCCAGCTGAATATACCAACCTACAAGGGCAGCAGGTTCCGGTACAGCAGATTGATATTTTGGCCAGAATGTTGTCTATGGGTAAGTTACATCCTGTGTTGGCAATTACCGGTGGCATTTGTATCGGCGTAGCGGCAAAAATCCCGGGTACGCTAGTGTATGAGATTACGGAGCGCTGTGCTGATAAGGATGAGTTAAATATTGGCCATTGCAGCGGCGTATTATCCGTGAGCGCTAATGTTGAAAATAACCACGGTGAAATTCAGGCATTGAACGGCACTGTATATCGTACGGCTCGGGTATTAATGAAAGGAAATGTTGAACTGAGTTAGTTTAAAAAACTATTTAGTTAATTAAGCCTTTTTATTAAAAATTTTATAAAGAACATATTCGATACGGACGTTTTTATAAAATATATTTTATTGGACTGTTAATGATAGCGCTTATCAACATTCGGATAAGCGCTATTTTCGTTATTTAGGCTGATTTATATGGATAATTAAGTTTATAAAATTTATTGTGCTTAATAGAATAATTAAAAACATTAAATTTATAACTTCAATTTAGGTTAGGTCACATATTTATTATTTTCTTTGACGCATTATTCTCAGCAATAGAAAAGAAAGATATTTATCTTCGGTTTTTAACTTTATTTAATAACAGTTAGGTGATGGTTTTATTAGCGTTTAGTGCTGCTTCTCGATCCTTATAAAGAATTATTAATGCTTACGTTTATCAACTTAAGCATAAGCCGGATTTTATTTTTTAATCTTAAGGAGATTGTTAGGAATGAGTAAAGAGAAAATGTGGAAGCTATTATTATTAATAGCCATTCCCATCATTATCGCGTTAATACCAACGCCGGCAGGATTACCGCCAATAGCATGGCTATTGTTTGGTCTCTACCTGGCGGCGATTGTTGGTTTGGTGCTGAAACCGTACTCAGAGCCGGTGATATTGTTGGCGACTATTGCAGCTACGGCAGTAGTGATAGGCCTGTTTGGCGGCAAAGATATAAAAATCGCCGAAGTGTTAAAGGGCTACTCCTCCGGGACGACATGGTTAGTATTTGCGGCGTTTACCCTGAGTGCCGCTTTTGTGATCACGGGTTTGGGGAAAAGAATCTCCTATATTTTGATTGGAAAACTGGGCGGAACCACGCTGGGCTTAGGTTATGTCACGGCGATTCTCGATCTGTGTATTGCACCGGCAACGCCATCCAACACCGCTCGTGCGGGTGGTATCGTATTCCCAATTATCAACAGTGTATCGGTGGCCTTAGGTTCCGATCCTAATGATAGTCCGCGCAAAGCCGGTCACTACCTGATGGTTAACGTTTACATGGTGACTAAAACCACCAGTTATATGTTCCTGACGGCTATGGCGCCTAATGCGTTGGCATTGGCCATGATGGCAGACATTCTACATATTCAGCTAAGCTGGGCGGGTTGGGCATTAGCCGCTGCGGTGCCTGGTCTGATTATGTTAGCTATCACGCCATACCTGATTTATAAAATGTATCCGCCAGAGCTGAAAAAAGTAAATAATAAAGAGATTGCGGCAGAAGGACTGGCTCAGCTTGGTCCTATGAGCATGCGGGAAAAACTATTAGGCGTAGTGTTTATTCTGGCTTTATTAGGATGGATCTTCGCCGATATGATCGGTATTAATGCATCTACCGTTGCGCTTTGCGTTATGGCGATTACCCTGTTACTGGGCGTAGTGACTTGGGATGACGTATTAAAGAACAAAGGTGGCTGGAACACCTTGATTTGGTACGGCGGCATCATCGGTATGTCTGGTGTGTTGACCAAAGCCGGGTTTTTCAAATGGTTAGCTGATGTGATGGGTGAAGGCTTATCCTTTGGTGACCATTCGATGGTGGCATTCTTTGTGATTATGTTTATCAGTGTGGCGATTCGCTACCTGTTTGCTTCCGGCGGTGCTTACGTTGCGGCGATGGTTCCGGTATTTGCTACTGTTGGTATGGTGGCGGGAGCGCCTCCGATGCTGCTGGCGTTAGGTTTGTTATTCTCCAACGCTTACGGTGGCAGTTTAACCCATTATGGCGGTGCCGCTGCGCCGATCGTATTTGGTGCTGGTTATAACGATATTCGCTCTTGGTGGATTATCGGTGGTGTTATCGCCTTCTTAAGCTTGTTGGTGCATATGACCATCGGCTTGGGCTGGTGGGAAATGTTAATCAGCATGGGTATCATTTAAGCTTGATTAACGCTGAGTGCTAACATGACTATCTATTTCGCCCGCCGGCATAATCCGCGGGCGAAATTTTTATATTTTCCTTAAAACAACAATAAAGCAAAAACAGGTCGATTTTTACTGTCGACTTCTCTATAATCTTGCGACCCCACGTTACAACAAAGTTTTTTTCCCAGAAACTTTATAGTGCCGGCATTAACTGCTCGAAGGGGTAGGTTTGCTGGACTCGATTGGTCGTGTGAGCCTCAATATGTTTTTTTAACGTTTTGGTGTTCGCCAACGTGTGTAACTTTAGATTGGGTAAGTTATTTAAATGAAAACTTTTTCAGCTAAGCCAGAAACAGTAAAACGTGACTGGTATGTTGTAGATGCGACTGGCAAAACGCTGGGTCGCCTCGCTACTGAACTGGCTCGTCGTCTACGCGGCAAGCATAAAGCGGAATATACTCCGCACGTTGATACTGGTGATTACATCATTGTTCTGAATGCAGAAAAAGTTGCTGTAACCGGCAACAAGCGTTCTGACAAGATTTACTATCATCACACCGGTTTCGTTGGTGGTATCAAGCAAGCGACCTTTGAAGAGATGATTGCTCGCCACCCTGAGCGTGTGATTGAAATCGCGGTTAAAGGCATGCTGCCTAAGGGCCCGCTGGGCCGTGCTATGTATCGTAAACTGAAAGTTTACGCAGGTAACGAGCACAACCATGCGGCACAACAACCGCAAGTTCTTGACATTTAATCGGGATTATTAGGCAATGGCAGAGAATCAATACTACGGCACAGGTCGCCGCAAAAGCTCTTCCGCACGCGTCTTTATTAAGCCGGGTAGCGGGAACATCGTTATTAACCAGCGTAGTCTGGAACAGTATTTTGGCCGTGAAACTGCCCGCATGGTAGTTCGTCAGCCGTTAGAACTGGTCGAGATGACTGAGAAACTGGATCTGTACATCACCGTTAAAGGTGGTGGTATTTCTGGTCAAGCTGGTGCTATCCGTCACGGTATTACTCGTGCGCTGATGGAATACGACGAATCACTACGTGGCGAACTGCGTAAAGCAGGCTTTGTTACTCGTGATGCTCGTGAGGTTGAACGTAAGAAAGTCGGTCTGCGTAAAGCACGCCGTCGTCCTCAGTTCTCCAAGCGTTAATTTTTTGCCCCTTAGGTGGCAAACAGTTAATGTTAAAAACCCGGTTTTATACCGGGTTTTTTTATGTCTTAATAAAACAAGCGTGCTTATATTTAGTTGGATTATAAGCTTTCGCAAAGAATGTTGAATAAATCATCATGGTCATCTGATCAAGATGGTTAAAAATCTGCTAAACTACCCGGCGCTTCGTATGTTTTATCGATTCAGGTAATGAATACTGTAAATAGATAATCCATCACTGATAGCAAAAATTAGGGGGCGTTATTTTTAACTGCCACCCGCCATTGGTCATTATTATAGAAAAACTTGGAGGTTTTCATGGCTGTCGCTGCCAATAAACGTTCGGTCATGACGCTATTTTCCGGCCCTACAGATATCTTTAGTCATCAAGTGCGTATCGTATTGGCTGAGAAAGGTGTGAGTGTCGAGATTGAGCAGGTCGACATGGATAACCTGCCGCAGGATTTAGTCGATCTGAATCCTTATGGTTCCGTACCAACTTTAGTCGACCGTGAGTTAACGCTGTATAAATCTCACATTATTATGGAGTATTTAGATGAGCGTTTTCCTCATCCTCCATTGATGCCGGTTTATCCGGTTGCCCGTGGAACCAGCCGTTTAATGATGCACCGCATTGAGCAAGACTGGTATTCGCTGCTGAATACTATTCTGACCGGGACGACTCAGGACGCTGACGCTGCACGTAAACAACTGCGTGAAGAGTTACTGGCTATTGCGCCAGTGTTCAATGATGCACCTTATTTCATGAGCGAAGAGTTCAGTCTGGTTGATTGTTATTTGGCTCCGCTGTTATGGCGTCTGCCGCAAATGGGTATTGAGCTGACAGGTGCAGGTTCTAAAGAGATTAAGCTTTATATGAACCGAGTGTTCGAACGCGAATCATTCCTGGCCTCTCTGACTGAAGCCGAGCGTGAAATGCGTCTGCAAATGCGGGGATAAGCGTGATGGAGCCGACACAAATGACTCCACGACGCCCCTATCTGTTACGGGCTTTTTATGACTGGTTGATCGATAACCAGTTAACACCACATTTAGTGGTGGATGTCTCCATCCCTGGGATTTCTGTTCCGATGGAGTTTGCCCGTGACGGACAGATCATTTTAAACGTTGCTCCCCATGCCGTTGGCAATCTTGAACTGGGTAACGATGAAATTCGGTTTAATGCCCGCTTTGGTGGCATCCCTCGTCAGGTTCAGGTTCCTTTGGCTGCGGTACAGGCCATTTATGCCCGTGAAAATGGTGCAGGTACCATGTTTGAGCCGGAGCCAGATTATCTGGTATCGGCGCTGGAACAAGATGACGAGGTCACCAGCAGTGATAGACCTGAAACATCGATGCGTTTGGTTTCAGATGAGCAAGCGAAAGTCTCTGATGATAATTCCGGTGATGATGAACCACCTCAACCGCCACGGGGTCGCCCGGCGCTGAGGGTTGTTAAATAGGTTTATCGGCATATCGAGTTTAAAATGCAGGCTTAAAAAAGGCGGATATCATAATCCGCCTTTTTTGTTTTTAACCTGTGTCTGACGTATTGATTAACTATCAAAGCCAGAATATTACACGCCGAGGAAGGTCATAATTCCATCCGCGGCTTTTCGCCCTTCGGCAATAGCCGTGACGACCAGATCGGAACCTCTGACGGCATCACCACCAGCGAAGATTTTTGTGTTGCTGGTTTGATAGGGGATGTCTGCGAACTCAGGGGCAGTAATTCGTCCCTGTTTGTCCATGGTGACACGTTGCTCTGCTAACCATGGCATGCTGTGCGGTTTAAAGCCAAATGCCATGATCACTGCATCAGCATTCAAGGTATGTTCTGAGCCTTGAATAATCTGAGGATGGCGGCGTCCGTTAGCATCTGGTTCTCCCAGCTCGGTACGCACCACTTTAACGCCGTTGACCTGACCCGCTGCGTTAACTTCGATACTGACCGGCTGCAAATTAAACTGGAATTCAACGCCTTCTTCCCGCGCATTCTTCACTTCCCGGCGTGAACCTGGCATATTTTCTTCATCGCGTCGATAGGCGCAAATCACCTGAGTTGCTCCCTGACGGACAGCGGTACGCACACAGTCCATTGCGGTATCTCCGCCGCCCAACACCACAACGCGTTTTCCTTCAAAATTGAGATAGGGTTCATCGGCAGTGGACGGATAGCCCATCAGATGTTTGGTGTTGGCGATCAGGTAAGGTAGGGCATTAAATACCCCTTTAGCCTGTTCGTTTGGCAGGCTACCGGACATTGATTGATAAGTACCGACGCCAAGAAATACGCTGTCGAATTCAGCCAGCAGATCGTTCATTGAAATATCGCGACCGATCTCAGTATTCAGTCGAAATTCGATGCCCATATCGGTGAAAATTTGCCGGCGTTTGACCATCACTTCTTTATCCAGTTTGAAGGAAGGAATACCAAAGGTCAGTAACCCGCCGATTTCTGGATGACGATCGAAAACCACCGCCTGTACGCCATTGCGGGTAAGCACATCGGCACAGGCTAAACCTGCGGGACCTGCACCGACGATAGCGACGCGTTTGCCGGTGGCTCTTACCTGCGACATATCAGGTTTCCAGCCCATCTCGAGGGCTTTATCGGTGATATAGCGTTCAATATTACCGATAGTGACGGCGCCAAACTCATCATTCAGGGTACAGGAACCTTCACACAGGCGATCCTGAGGACAGACTCGACCACAGACCTCCGGCAGACTGTTGGTTTGGTGCGCCAAGTCTGCCGCTTCCATAATTCGCCCCTCATTAGCTAACTTTAGCCAATTGGGGATGTAGTTATGTACCGGGCACTTCCACTCACAGTAAGGATTACCGCAGGCCAGACAGCGATCGGCCTGTGCTTTCGCTTGGCTATCCTGAAACGGTTCATAAATTTCGACAAACTGTATTTTGCGAATATTTAACGGTTTCTTAGGCGGATCAACGCGCTGTAGGTCGATAAATTGATAGACATTTTGGCTCATGGTTTATCTTCCTCTTATTGCGCCTGAATCCGCAGCTCAGCGCTGGAACGGCTACGATGGCCAAGTAGCGCTTTGATATCGCTGGACTTGGGTTTAACTAACACAAATTTGCTGGCCCACTGAGACCAGTTGGCAAGAATATCTTCAGCTCTGGCGGATCCGGTATGTTGGATATGTTCGGTTAACAACCCACGCAGATGTTCTTCATGGATCGCCAACTCATCGACCGCCAGCACTTCAACCAGTTCCGGATTCACACGTTTACGGAACTCATCATCCTGATCTAACACATAGGCAAAGCCGCCGGTCATACCTGCGCCAAAATTGATACCGGTACGGCCAAGAATACACACAATACCTCCAGTCATATACTCACAGCCGTTATCACCGATTCCTTCAACCACGGTAATCGCGCCAGAGTTACGCACCGCAAAACGTTCACCGGCTCGACCAGCGGCAAATAATTTACCACCGGTGGCACCGTACAGGCAGGTATTGCCAATAATGGCGGCTTCGTGACCGACAAAGGCTGAACCAACTGGTGGGCGGATAATAATAGTACCGCCGGCCATTCCTTTGCCGACGTAGTCGTTGGCGTCACCGGTTAAGGTCAACTCAACGCCGCCAGCATTCCAGACGCCAAAGCTTTGACCGGCAGTACCGTTAAAATGGACTTTAATCGGATCGCCAGCCAGACCTTGATCGCCGTGCTTTTCGGCAATGGCACCGGACAGTGAAGCGCCAACAGAGCGGTCGGTATTACGGATATCAAAGTAGAAGGATTTACTCTGTTTTGCCTGAATATAGGGTTCAGCCTGACTGAGTAGCGTTTGATTGAGTATGCCTTTATCAAACGGTGGATTGTTCTCGGTGCAGTACAGCGCTTTACCCGGATGAGGTTGGGCACTGTAGAGCAGTGAGGACAGATCCAGCTTCTGCTGTTTAGCTGAGAAACCATCCAGCTCAATCAGCAGATCGGTACGGCCAATTAAATCGGTCAACTGGCGAATACCCAACTCTGCCATAATCATGCGGGTTTCTTGAGCGATAAATTGGAAGTAGTTGATCACGCGTTCCGGTAAACCATGGTAGTGATCGGCCCGTAGCTTCTCATCCTGTGTTGCTACGCCAGTCGCGCAGTTGTTCAGGTGGCAGATACGTAGATATTTACACCCCAGCGCAACCATCGGGCCGGTACCAAAGCCAAAGCTCTCAGCACCGAGGATTGTCGCTTTAATGATATCCAGACCAGTTTTCAGCCCACCATCGACCTGGAGGCGAATCTTATGGCGTAGGCCGTTTGAGACCAGCGCCTGTTGGGTTTCTGCCAGACCCAATTCCCATGGGCTACCGGCATATTTTACCGAACTTAGCGGGCTGGCGCCGGTACCGCCATCGTAGCCAGCGATGGTGATGAGATCGGCATAAGCTTTCGCTACGCCAGTGGCGATAGTGCCAACACCCGGCTCGGACACCAGTTTGACGGAGATCATCGCCTTGTGATTCACCTGCTTCAGATCGAAAATCAGCTGGGCTAAATCCTCAATCGAATAAATATCATGGTGAGGGGGTGGTGAAATCAAGGTGACACCGGGCACCGAATAGCGCAGTTTAGCGATATATGGCGTCACTTTATCGCCGGGAAGCTGACCGCCTTCACCGGGCTTAGCACCTTGTGCCACTTTAATTTGGATCACGTCGGCATTAACCAAATAGGCTGGCGTAACGCCGAAACGACCTGAGGCCACTTGCTTGATACGCGACACCTTATTAGTGCCATAGCGCACCGGATCTTCGCCACCTTCGCCGGAGTTGGATTTTCCTCCGATAGTGTTCATGGCAATCGCCAGCGACTCATGGGCATCCGGGCTTAGGGCACCGATGGACATGGCCGCGGTATCGAAACGGGAAAACAGCGACTCGGCAGGCTCCACTTGATCGATGGCAATAGCCTGTGCTTCATCCTGTGGTTTTAAGGCTAATAAATCACGCAGGGTGGTGACCGGACGCTTATTCACCAAGTCGGCATAGGCTTGATAATCCTGATAGTTGCCGGATTTCACCGCTGCTTGTAGGGTAGATACCACATCGGGGTTGTAAGCGTGATATTCACCGCCGTGAACAAACTTCAGTAAACCGCCCTGATCCAGCGGCTTACGCTTGAGCCACGCACGCTTAGACAGGTTGATTAAATCCTGCTGGAAGTCGCTAAAGCTGGCACCGCCTATTCGGCTGGAAACGCCTTTAAAACATAGGGCGGTCAATTCGTCATGCAGGCCAACGGCTTCAAATAGCTGGGAGCAACGATAAGAGGCGACGGTAGAGATGCCCATTTTGGACATAATTTTGTACAGTCCTTTATTGATGCCGTTACGATAGTTCAGCATCACGGCACGCTGACTCTTCTCAATCACCTCGGTTTCTACCATTCTGGCCAGCGTTTCATAGGCCAGATAAGGATAGATCGCGGTGGCACCAAAACCCAGCAGGACCGCAAAATGATGCGGATCGCGGGCGCTGGCGGTTTCGACAATGATGTTGGCATCACAACGCAGGTTGGCTTCAACCAGACGGGTTTGCAGCGCACCCACCGCCATTGGCGCCGGAATCGGTAAACGATCGGCGGCAATATTACGGTCGGACAGCACAACCAATACAGTTCCCTGACGGACTTTCTTTTCTGCCTCTTCGCACATCGCCACAATAGCGGCCTGCAGATCCATTTTTTCCGGGTTATAGGTGATATCAACGGTATCTGCGCGGTAATACTCCTCTTTCAGCGTAGTGAGCTGAATAAAGTCGGAATAGAGTAACACCGGAGAGGTGAAGCTTAAGCGGTGAGCTTGGCCTTCCGCTTCACAAAACACATTCATTTCACGACCAATATTGGTGGCCAGTGACATGACATGGGCTTCACGCAATGGGTCGATGGGTGGATTAGTGACTTGAGCGAACTGCTGGCGGAAGTAGTCATAAATAATACGCTGCTTACTGGACAGCACGGCAAACGGCGTATCATCTCCCATGGAGCCAGTGGCTTCTTGACCGTTTTCTCCCAGTACCCGGATAACCTGCTCCAGCTCTTCATTGCTGTAGGCAAACTGTTTTTGATAGGTCTCCAACAGGGCGTCATCAAATTCACGATCGCCGATTTGCTCATCAGGCAGGGTTTCACAAGGGGTGAGCTGACGAACGTTTTTATCCATCCAACTGAGGTAAGGGTGGCGGCTTTTCAGGTCGTTATCGGTTTCATGAGTGCGCAGAATTTTTCCTGTGCGGGTATCGATAACCATCAGTTCGCCGGGCCCAACGCGGCCTTTCTCCACCACTTCGTCCGGCTGGTAATCCCAAATGCCAACTTCTGAGGCGCAGGTGATCAGCTTATCTTTGGTGATCACATAGCGGGCAGGGCGTAAGCCATTACGATCCAGATTACAGGCGGCATAGCGGCCATCTGACATCACGATACCGGCTGGGCCATCCCACGGTTCCATATGCATGGAGTTAAAGTCGAAGAAGGCGCGTAGCTCTTCATCCATATCTGGGTTGTTTTGCCATGCTGGTGGCACTAACAGACGCATGGCGCGAATCAGATCCATACCACCGCTGAGGAATAGCTCCAGCATATTATCTAATGAACTGGAGTCAGAGCCGGTTTCATTAACGAAGGGGGCGGCGTCCTGTAAATCGGGGATTAGCGGCGTTTTAAACTTATAAGAGCGGGCTCTGGCCCACTGACGGTTACCAGTAATGGTATTGATTTCGCCATTGTGCGCTAAATAGCGGAACGGCTGTGCCAACTGCCAGCGGGGTACGGTATTGGTAGAGAAGCGCTGGTGGAACAAACAGATGGACGACTCCAGACGCAGATCGGCTAAATCCAGATAGAAGCGCGGCAGATCGACGGGCATACATAAGCCCTTATAAATGCTGACCACGTTGGACAGGCTGCAAACGTAGAACGTGTCGTCCGTCACCCGTTTTTCAATACGGCGGCGTGCCATAAACAGGCGGCGTTCCATATCCAGTGAGCGCCAGCCGGCCGGTGCGTTAACAAAAATTTGTTCGATGCGCGGTAGGGAAGAGAGGGCGATTTCACCCAGCATATCTGGATTGGTTGGTACCACGCGCCAGCCAATAATTGACAAGGTTTCGCGCTGTAGTTCTTCTTCTACAATTTTACGGCTGGCTTCGGCTTCTTCTGGATCTTGGCTGAGAAATAACATGCCCACCGCATAGTTCTTGGCCAGACGCCAACCCTGCTCTTCCGCCACCAGACGGAAAAAGCGATCGGGCTTTTGCAGTAACAGGCCGCAGCCATCACCGGTTTTGCCATCTGATAATATCGCGCCGCGGTGTTGCATGCGTGACAGGCCATGGATAGCCGTTCTGACAACTTTATGACTTGGTTCACCTTCGATGTGGGCGATAAGGCCAAAACCACAGTTGTCACGTTCTTTCGACGCGTCGTATAACATGTTGATGCTCCCCAATTACCCCAGTGTGTGCTGTTTCTGATGTTGTTATCTGGTTATTTTTGTTGTTTGTTGATGACGCCCAATATAGCGCGCACTCGTTTTACGCGCGTTAATCAACCACGCTATTGTTTAGCCTAAAAAACATTAATTAGCCTGTCCGGAGAGGGAATGTATCGTCGGTGTGCTCATACACGGATTGAATACATCTCGTCATTGCTATTTGATAACAGAACCCGATCCTTTGGTTCTGAAAACGACTACTCACTCAACTTAATATAGAAAGAGAATTCAGGTCAAATATGTTGTCTGAAATGCGATATTGAAGGGTTTTGTTGTTATCATTATGAAATAAAATGATTTTATCTTGTATATGAGATTATTGTTTTATTTTTATGCCACATTAAAGTGTGAGCTAAGTCACTATAAGTTGGCGTGGGAATTAATCTCATATCCTCCTTAATAGATTTAATCTGGTGTTATATCCTTATTTTTTAATTATATTTGGCATTTAATGGTGTTATTTGTGATAAATATGTTATCGGTTGGTCGAACATCGGTATGAAAAGAAATCATAATTCGGCCAAATAGTTTATTTAGGCTTATATCGCAGATTGAACTGAACAAACAGAGCGATCGAATTGATCTCTATCACCCTGATAAGGCGGAATTAAAGGTAGTCTGTCAGCATTTAACACGATTACCAGAGCAGATAATACTTCGAAAAACCATGCAATTACATCAACATGTCAATATGTTTAGCGCTGATTTACAGCGACGTTACGGTGAGAAAATTCACAAACTGACGTTACACGGCGGATTTAGTTGTCCGAACCGCGACGGGACCGTGGGGCGTGGTGGCTGTACTTTTTGTAATGTGGCTTCATTTTCTGATGAAACCATGCAGTACCAAAGTATTGCCGAACAGTTGGTGCAGCAGGCGGAAAAGGCCGATCGGGCTAAACGTTATCTTGCTTATTTTCAGGCTTATACCAGCACCTATGCTGAAATTTGTCTGCTGCGCGATATGTATCAGCAGGCGCTTTCTTTGGCGAATATGGTGGGAATCTGTGTGGGAACCCGGCCTGATTGCGTCTCTGAAGCGGTGCTGGATTTACTGTCTGGCTATTGCGAGCAAGGGTATGAAGTATGGCTGGAGCTGGGTCTGCAAAGTGCCAATGATAAAACGCTGAAGAGAATCAACCGCGGTCATGATTTTGCCTGCTATCAGGCTACGGCGATTGCGGCGCGTCAGCGCGGTATTAAAGTATGTACTCATCTTATTGTCGGGTTACCGGGGGAAAACGCTCAGGATAACCTTGAGACGATGGCTCGTGTGGTCGACACCGGTACCGATGGTGTGAAGCTACATCCGTTGCACATTGTCACTGGCAGTATCATGGGAAAAGCATGGCTAGCCGGGCGTCTTTCCGCTTTGGAATTGGACGAATATGTTCAGATTGCCGGGGAGATGATCAGACATACGCCGACAGAGATTATTTATCATCGAATCTCTGCCACTGCTCGACAACCAACCTTACTGGCACCGCTGTGGTGTGAATATCGTTGGGATGCCATGAACGCCATTGCAAACTATTTGATTGCAAAGGGCAATCAAGGCTCTGCGCTTGGGCAGATTTTGATTCCGCATACATAATCAGATTGATGACATTGATATAGCCAGATCTTCCCGATGTGTGCTTTACTTGTTGGTCGTGTTGGTACTTCACATTTTTATTTATCGCCAGGTCGCATTTGGTGCGATGGCGGTGATTTTTACGCTATTATTCCGGCTCAGCAATAAGATATCCGGTTAGAAAAATTTCGGGAGTGACAATGAAGCAACTGAGAAAACTGGCCCAATACTACGTCGATGCGATGGTAAAATTGGGGCTGGTACGCTTTTCTCTTCTTTTAGCGTCGATTATTATCATTCTCGCCTTTATCGTACAGATTTCCGTCACTATCTTATTGCACGGTGAAATAGAGCGTATTGATATTATTCGCTCCATCTTTTTTGGGTTGTTGGTAACGCCGTGGGCGGTTTATTTTCTCTCCATCGTGGTGGAGCAACTGGAAGACTCTCGTCAACGTTTAGCTAATCTGGTTGAAAAGCTGGAGGAAATGCGCGATCGCGATCGACAGCTTAATCATCAACTACGGGATAATATCGAGCGACTGAATCAGGAAATCGGTGAACGGATTAAGGCGGAAGAGGCGAGAGAACAAGCCATTGAAGATTTACAGATAGAAATCGTTCAACGCCAACAGGCTCAAATTGAGTATGAACAACAGTCGGTCTTTTTACGCTCCTTCCTCGATTCTTCGCCAGATCTGGTTTATTACCGCGACGAACGCGGCCAATTCTCTGGCTGTAACCGAGCAATGGAATTACTGACCGGCCGCAGTGAAAAACAGCTTATTGGCCTGACGCCCAATGATATTTACAGCAAAGACGTAGCGGAAAAAGTAATTGAAACTGACGATAAGGTTTTTCGTCATAATGTTTCCCTCACTTATGAACAGTGGTTGGTTTACCCTGACGGGCGTAAAGCCTGTTTTGAAGTGCGAAAAGTCCCCTTTTATGCTTTGGATGGAAAACGTCATGGCCTAATGGGGTTTGGCCGCGATATTACCGAGCGTAAGCGCTATCAGGATGCATTGGAGAAAGCCAGCCGGGATAAGACCACCTTTATCTCTACTATTAGCCACGAGCTTAGAACCCCCCTTAACGGCATTGTTGGCTTAAGCCGTATTCTGCTGGATACCGAACTCAATCAAGAGCAGCTTAAATATCTGCGCACGATTTATGTCAGCGCCACCACATTGGGCTATATCTTTAACGATGTGATTGAGCTGGACAAAATTGAACGGCGAAAAACCCAGTTGGAAGTGGCACCGGTTGATTTAATCAACTTCCTTTCCGATCTGGAAAATCTGTCCGGACTGCTGGTTGAAGCTAAGGGATTAACCTTTACTCTGGAATATAGCCAGCATCTACCTGAATTTATTATGACTGACGGTACCCGCCTGAGACAGATTCTATGGAATTTGATCGGTAATGCGGTGAAGTTTACCAGTCAGGGCGGCATTACCGTTCGCTTACGTCATGAAGGGGAAGACCGCTTCTATTTTGAAGTGGAGGACTCGGGGATTGGTATCCCGCAGGAGGAGATCGATAAGATTTTCGCCATGTACTATCAGGTACCCAGCCAACACGGTGGTCGCCCGGCAACCGGAACCGGAATTGGGCTGGCGGTATCTCTGCGACTGGCTCAGGCGATGGGGGGAGACATTTTTGTTAAGAGTGAAGTGGGTAGGGGAACAACCTTTACCGTATTTATTAAAGCACCGGCAGCGATTAAAGAAGCGCCTCAGAAAGAAGAGTTACCTTCACCCCATTTAAGGGTATTATTGGTAGAAGATATTGAGCTTAATGTGATAGTTGCCCGCTCGGTTTTAGAAAAATTGGGGCATACTGTTGACGTTGCGATGACCGGAACGGAAGCGCTGAATAAGTTTAAACCGGCAGCCTATGATTTATTGCTACTGGATATTCAGCTACCGGATATGACAGGTTTTGATATCGCGAAACAAATTAGAAATACTTATGCTACCGAAGAGATTCCTCCATTAGTTGCGCTAACGGCCAATGTGTTAAAGGATAAAAAAGAGTATTTAAACTCAGGGATGGATGATGTACTCAGTAAGCCGCTCTCAGTGCCGGAGTTAATGGTTGTCATCAGAAAAATCGGAAGTGCCCAACAGAAAGTTTTACCTAATTTACAGGAGCAAGGCGCGATGAAGTCCAATGAGTCTATACTCGATTTAACCATGTTAGAGCAGTATATGGAGTTAGTTGGTCCACAGCTTATTCTTGACGGTCTGACCATGTACGAACAAGTGATGCCGGGCTATTTAGCGCTACTTGAGTCGAATATGACGGCTAAAGATGAAAAAGGCATTACTGAAGAAGCGCATAAAATTAAAGGGGCTTCAGGTTCTGTTGGGTTAAAACATATTCAGCAACTGGCTCGTCAAATTCAAACGCCAACGCTACCGGCTTGGTGGGACAATGTGGAAGAATGGTTCGATGAGATGTCGCTTGAATGGCGTAACGATGTTGCCGTGTTACGTGCCTGGGTTGACGCGCAAGGGTAACCTATAACGTCAAGTGAAGACAAAGCGGCAAAGTCAGAGGACTTGCCACATCAGCTGGCGCGAATCATTATTGTGAGCGTCAGCGATTATCAGATGAATAAATAAGAACGAAGAGTGTGTAAGAGGAGTTATCAATGAAACGGGTTGCCGTTGTATTAAGTGGATGTGGTTTTTTAGACGGTGCAGAGATTCACGAGTCGGTATTAACGCTGTTGGCGTTAGACCGTGCCGGAACCGAAGTAACCTGTTTTGCACCAGACCAGCCTCAGGCTCAGGTCATCAATCATTTTACCGGTCAGCCTTCTACCGAAAGTCGTAACGTCTTGACCGAATCTGCACGTATTGCACGGGGAAAAATCCAGCCGCTCTCTCAGGCTGATGCAGGGTTATTTGACGCTCTGATTGTACCGGGTGGTTTTGGTGCAGCGAAAAATCTGAGTAGCTTTGCCACTCAGGGAGCCGAATGCGACATCAATCCAGATTTGGTTCGCTTGGTTAAGGCGATGCATCAAGCCGGTAAGCCAATGGGCTTTATCTGTATTGCACCGGCCTTGTTACCTAAAATGCTGGGTGTTCCGGTACGTTTAACCATAGGTAATGATATTGATACCGCTGAACTCATTGATGAGATGGGGGGAGAGCACGTCACTTGCCCGGTTGATGATATCGTGGTCGATGAAGAGCAGAAAGTCGTGAGCACGCCAGCTTATATGTTGGCACAGGGTATTGCTGAAGCCGCGCAAGGTATTGATAAGTTGGTTGCCAGGGTACTGGTTCTGAGCGAATGAGAAAATCCGCCCTATCACGGGTGATTGGGCGCCTGTTTTTTTGGGGCAAGCGACTGGTTCAGGCCGTTTTGTTATTGTGGGGGGCGGGCTTGATATTGTTCGCCTTTCTGCCGGTCCCCTTTTCCGCCGTGATGGTAGAAAAACAGCTGGGCGCTTGGTTTAGCGGTGATTTTTCCTATGTGGCCCACCAAAGCTGGGTTTCAATGGACGACATTTCTCCCCAGATGGCGTTAGCGGTGATTGCTGCCGAAGATCAAAAATTCCCCGACCATTGGGGATTTGATCTGGGGGCGATTGCCTCTGCATTTAGCCATAATGAACGAAAGCCTAGCCGTATTCGTGGTGCCTCCACCATTTCTCAACAAACCGCCAAAAATCTGTTTTTATGGAACGATCGAAGCTGGATCCGAAAAGGGCTGGAAGTTGCCTTGACCGGAGGAATGGAGCTCATTTGGACTAAGCGCCGTATTTTGACGGTCTATCTGAATATTGCCGAGTTTGGTGACGGTGTGTTTGGGGTTGAAGCGGCATCACAACGCTATTTTGGTAAGCCAGCGAAAAAATTAACCGCCACCGAAGCCGCTCGATTAGCCGCAGTGTTACCCAATCCAATACGTTTTAAAGCGAATAAGCCATCCGGTTATGTTATCCAACGTCAGAACTGGATCCTGCGCCAGATGAAACAGCTAGGCGGTGTTAGTGTGGTTGATGAGCTTTGATCTTGATGACCTCGTCATTTCGTTTTGTCGGAATGACGATGATATGCACAGCCCCACGCCGTCATCCTGACGAAAGTCAGGATCTCGCTCTTTAAGCTAAAACCCAGACTCCGGCTTTCGCCGAAATGACTGGGGATCGGAATGACGGGGATATGTTTAGCCCACCACTTCGTCATCCTGACGAAAGTCAGGATCTCGCCCTAAAGCCAAACGTTGTGATTAAGCTAAAACCTAGAT
>NZ_FOLW01000003.1:118080-215762 GCF_900112475.1 Pragia fontium DSM 5563 = ATCC 49100
ACCACTTCGTCATCCTGACGAAAGTCAGGATCTCGCCCTAAAGCCAAACGTTGTGATTAAGCTAAAACCTAGATTTCGACTTTCGCCGGAATGACCGGGGGATCGGCATGACGAGGATATGTTTAGCCTACCACTTCGTCATCCTGACGAAAGCCCTGAGGAATCCCCACAAATTTTTCTTTGGGGATTCAAAGGATTAAAGTGGGTGTTTTGTGAGCGATTTGTCCCACTTATTAGTGGCTCAGTCAGAATATGATCGCATTCCCCCCTTCGTCATTCCGGTGAAAACCGGAACGCGTAGCCGCAGGCGTAGCAAACATTCGCATAGCGAATGGCCCGAAGGGGAGCGCAGCGAATCATCTAATGTTTTCGCTTAACGACAACGCTTGGCTTAAGAACGAGATCCCCGCTTTCGCGGGGATGACGGTATAAATGCGGGAATGACAATATAAATCATAGTTAAGAATTCATATTTATTTTTCTGGGGATTCCTCAGGGCGAAAGCCAGGATCTCATCCTTGAACCCAAAATTTACTTCACCAACTGGAACACGGTAATAACGTGTTTAACGCCGTTCACTTCGCTGGCAATTTTAGCGGCTTCCTGACCTTGCGCTTCGGTGACTAAACCAAGCAGGAAGACTTCACCATTTTCGGTCACGACTTTGACGTTGCTGGATTTGACCTTATCACTGGTGAGTAACTGTGAGCGGATTTTGGTAGTGATCCAACTGTCGCTGGATGCCGTGCCGATATCCACCGGTTTACCTTCACGTACCGCATTATGCACTTCCTGAGCACCATCTACGCCAACGGCGATATTTTTAGCTCGTTCTGCTAATTCTGCTCTTGGCGATTGACCGGTTAATAATACGCTGCCGTGATAGGCGGTGGTAATAATGCGCGACTGCTGCTTAATTTCCTGATCTTTAGCGATAGCGCTACTCACGCGGGCTTCCAGGGTAACATCGTCTACCTGTGTCCCTACTGTGCGAGGGTCGGTCGCTGTTTTGGTGGCCATAGCGGCACCACCGGCGACGAAGGCAACACAGCCATGCAGCATCGTGGTGGTTAATAAAATAGCCAATGCCGTTAGGTTACGGATTTTCATGCAAAAAGCTCCTTCAGTCATCCTGGTGAGGAAATAGGGTGTAATCAATAAGATCGCAAAGACAGTTGACGATCAGCATATGCATTTCCTGTATCCGGGCGCCCCGGTGTGAAGGAATGCGGATCTCAACATCTTGCAGGCCTAGCAGACCGGCTAGTTCGCCACCGTCTGAACCGGTCAGGGCAATAATCGTCATATCGCGCGTCACTGCCGCTTCAACGGCTTTAATAATATCGCGGCTGTTACCACGGCTTGAAATGGCCAATAGAATATCACCGGCCTGACCTAAGGCTCTCACCTGTTTGGCGTAACCTTCATCCTTGATACCATCATTATTGATGGCCGTTAGGGTGATGGTATCGGCACTGAGGGCAATAGCGGGTAGGCTTGGGCGTTCAGTTTCAAAACGGTTAATCAGGCTGGCTGCGAAATTTTGAGCATTGGCCGCTGAAGCACCATTGCCGCAAGTCAGTACTTTATTACCGTTAAGTAAAGACTGAACGATGGTCATGGCCGCGCTGGAGATTGAGTCGGGTAGCGCTTCCGCCGCCGCGATTTGTGTCTGAATGCTTTCGGTGAAACAACCTTTGATTCTTTCCAACATAATTTAAGTTCTGCTTTCGTCTTTGCTTGTGATGACCTGAGACAGGTACTAAGTACTACCATCGGCACTAAATGCATTTGGCAGCCATTGTAACTGATTACCGGTAATAGCTAAAACATCGAACCGGCAGTTTGTTGTTTCCAGACATAACTGGCGTTGAGCCAACCAGCGTGCAGCTGCATAAAGTAAACGCTGCCGCTTATGCCAGGTAACGGAGTCTGCTGCGTGACCATAGTCAGCGTTTCGGCGGTAGCGGACTTCAACAAACACCCAGATATCGCTGTCCTGCATGATTAAATCGAGTTCACCGCCGCGATATTTAATATTAGCATCGATGAAGCGTAAACCAGAACGTTCCAGATAGCGGCGTGCTATTGCTTCATAACACGCCCCAACCTGATGACTGGTTATTTTACCGGTACGAGTTGTCCCTGACGGTATTGTATCCATGGCAATTGGCGATGCACCACACAGTTATTGTCTGTACTGAGTATGCCTGTAGAGCCAGTGAGTTGGAAGTCAGGTAACTGGCGAATCTCTGCGAAATGCATCGCAAGTTCCCAAGCATCTGCTCCCATACCGTATAAACGGAACTGGGAATAGTCGCTGCCGTATTTGCTGCTACCCTGTTGAGATAGCGCCGGAGACAGTCCGACTAACATTGGAATTTCGCTGAATTGAACGCCGTCCATCTCAAAGCGGAAGTCAGGGCCAGCACCTGCCTGATAGCTACGTGAGCTGGCGTAAAGAGCGGCAGATTTGGAGGCTTTAGAGATATCCAGCATAGGTTTAATCAGGGCTAGCTCTGGTTGAGTGGCCACAATATAAATCGCATCGACTGAACCGGAAGCAACACCGGTTACCCCAGAAGAGAGGGTGATAGGCTGACCGCTAGCACTCATACCGCCGCCACGGCTAATGGCTTCTCTCAGATCACCCAGCTTGCCAAAATATTGCACACGGGCAGCATCACCGCCGAACTTGCTCCATTGTTCGCCAAACGCTCTGGCCACGCGATCGCCGAAGTTACCGCGAGGCACCATGATTAACGGTGATTTTTTACCCTGAATATTGATGTGTTTTGCTGCATCAATCGCTTCATCTTCCGGAGACAGGGCGAAATAACAGATATTCGGACGATCGGCCATTTTCTCCGGTTGGTTCAGTGCCAAAATACTTAATGGCGAAGCGGACTGTGCTAACTGCTCGACTTCATTTTTAAGCAGTGGCCCAACAATCATAGTGGCACCGTCCAACTCGGCCTGAGCCAAAATGGCGGTTAATGGCTTGCTGCCGGTGTCATAAACTTTCACCTGAGTATTGGCACCGTTACTGCTCATGGATTTGGCGGTATTGAAACCATCCTGAATGGTTGGGCCGAATTTGTTACCCGGACCACTTAATGGCAATAACAGAGCAATGTTTGTATTAGAGACTTTCTGGAAACCTAACGCACGAGCTAATTGGCCGGGTAATGTTTTAGATGCCGGGTGGTGGTTATAGCGATCCTGCCAATCTTTGATGGCAGTCTGAAGCATGGTATTGTCTGCTTTATTGTTCTGGTAAGTCTGTAGTAGTTCTAACCAGCCGCGCAGAGTTTCTTCATTGGCATCAATGACCAGTGCATTCAGCATCGCTGGGGTAAACTGGGTTAACAGATTCCAGGTTTTGTCGATAACTTTAGGGCGCTCTTCGTCAGAAACCAGAGGCTCAAGGTTAATATAGGCTCGCAGTTGTGCTAATGAGTCGCGCCCCTGATTGGCCTGAATCTCTACCCGGTAGTAGCGGGCTTTTTGTTCGTTAGACAGGCTGGCAAGGTTAATGTTTTTTAGCCACTGGAACATACCTTTGCTATCCTGTTGCTTTGCAGCTAGCTCGGCACGTAAAAGTTGTCTTTCCTGATCCTGTGGAATAGGGAGAAGCTCTGGGAATTCTTGCAGTATACTGAACGCTTGTTTGGTATCGTTTTCGAGAATCAGCGCTCTGACAGCCAAGAGTTGCCAGTTTGTTTTGGTTTCGCCGTTACTTTCGGCAGCCTGTTGCAGGTAGTAAGGTGATTTTTGGGTAATCTCACCCTGAATACTGTCCGTGGAGTTTTTTAATCCTTGGCATCCTACCAAAAACAGCGCAGCCAGTACTACTGGCAGAGCCATGCTTGCCCTAGTACGAAGGTATGTGATTAAACGCATGCTGTATCCAATTTATTCTAATTTGAGATCGTTAATATTAAAGCGGTCATCTGGACGAAACAATGAGTCAACACAATCAAGTCGCTATTCAGCCTTCGACCCTTTATGTGGTACCCACGCCCATCGGTAACCTTGGCGATATTACTCAGAGAGCCTTGGATGTTCTGGGCGCCGTTGATTTAATTGCGGCAGAGGACACCCGACACACCGGTCTACTATTACAACATTTTGCTATTAATGCTCAGCTTTTTGCACTGCATGACCATAATGAACAGGCAAAGGCCGATAGTTTAATCGCAAAACTGCAAGATGGACACAGTATAGCGCTTGTTTCTGATGCGGGAACCCCATTAATTAACGATCCCGGCTATCATTTAGTCCGTCGTTGCCGGGAATCTGGTATTCGAGTCATACCGTTACCGGGAGCCTGTGCGGCAATTACCGCCATGTCTGCTGCGGGACTACCTTCCGATCGTTTTTGTTACGAAGGTTTTCTGCCGGCTAAAACCAAGTCTCGCTGTGATACGTTGCGGGCTTTAGAAACCGAACCCAGAACGCTGATCTTTTATGAGTCTACCCATCGATTACTCGACAGTTTGCAAGATATGGTGACGGTTTGGGGAGCAGAACGTTATGTGGTGCTGGCCCGTGAATTAACCAAAACCTGGGAAAATATTTACGGTGCCCCGGTAGGGGAGCTGCTGTCGTGGATCAAAGAAGATGAAGTGCGCCGTAAAGGTGAAATGGTGTTGGTGGTTGAGGGGTATAAGGCTCCCGAGTCTGCTGAGCTTTCTCCTGAGTCTTTACGCACTCTGGCTTTACTGCACAAAGAGCTGCCGTTGAAAAAGGCAGCGGCGCTGGCGGCAGAAATTCATGGGGTAAAGAAAAACGCGCTATATAAATATGCCTTAGAGCAACAGCAGGACGATCAAGAGTAAGACTTTATCGGCGTTAGCGCGCAGATAAACGATAAATAAGATTCTTGTTTTCTGGATTCTCAGGCTCGGCGCATGTATACTCCGCGCCGGAGTCGGCCAGACAGTCGCCGCTTCACCGTAGTCCTTTCGGGGAGACGGGTGGAGGGGAGGAAAGTCCGGGCTCCATAGGGCAGGGTGCCAGGTAACGCCTGGGGGGCGCAAGCCCACGACAAGTGCAACAGAGAGCAAACCGCCGATGGCCCGCGTAAGTGGGATCAGGTAAGGGTGAAAGGGTGCGGTAAGAGCGCACCGCGCGGCTGGCAACAGTTCGTGGCATGGTAAACTCCACCCGGAGCAAGGCCAAATAGGGGTTCACATGGTACGGCCCGTACTGAACCCGGGTAGGCTGCTTGAGCCAGTGAGCGATTGCTGGCCTAGATGAATGACTGTCCACGACAGAACCCGGCTTAACGGCCGACTCCAATATCTTATAAAACAATGTGTTGATGTAGTTCCTGCCGTATCTCAGATAATGGGATACAGAGTGGGATACATCGACAGTTGCCTTCCAACACAAAACGTTCCTTATACCTTGCAACGAAACGGGATTTTTTATCTCTACTTTCGGCTGCCTGATAATCGGTTTTTTAAATCATTATTATATTGAGCTGGCCTAAGAACCTTCAGATTAACTTCATTTTTAAGAGATTTTTACGGCGATAAAAGATAAAGGCAGCACTATTTAGCGCTGCCTTTATGAGGTCTATAAGCTTTATCTATTTATCAGAAGCTAAAGCGATAGCCGCCGTTTATCTGGCGTTGATCAAACTTGTTGCCGGTAGAACTGTCGACATCCAGATAGAAGGTATGTTGTTTTGCTACCTGAGCACTAACGCCAACGCCGTTATTCCACCAGTTTCCTTTAAAGGTATGACTCTCGGTTGAGCCATTTAGCTGATAGTTCACATCCCCTTCAAACTCACGCACGATACCGGTCTTTAGGTAAACGTTCACTTTGTTATCACCCTGATTAAGCTCATAGCCTAACAAAGCACTGGCTCTTCCCATTAGCGACTCATAGCTCCCTAAATCGACCTTCAGGCCGTTTGAGGCTTTAATATGCGTTGCTTCTTGATGGCCATAGGCTAGCTGTGCTTGTGGTTCGATATAGAAACCATTGTTTTGCTCACTCAGGCTGAATTTTTGGCCTGCTTCCAGCGAGAAGCTCACGCCATCGGAATTACCATTACCGCTTACCCGTTCATTTTGACTATCTTTGACGTTGAACTTATTTTTTATGTGTGAATATTTCACAACAGAATCAAGATAGAAACCATTGCTGGCTAGGTATGAAGCATAAATACCGGCATTATTGGATTCAGTGGTACCGTCACCTGAGCGATAATCTGGGCTACCATGGGTTTGCCCCATAAACACGCCTAAAAATAGCGGAGTTTGTGGTGAAATTCGCTTATCGACACCGATTTGTATACCGTTGTAAGTCATATCAAACTGATTGAGTTTCCCGCCGGAGAAAGAGTCAAATTTACCGGCAAAACCGCGTAGCCACATATCGCCGTGTTCACCGTTTTGACGTAAATCCCCCATTCGCTGTAATAGCGTCTGAGTTTCAGCATAATTCATCAGGTAACCAATATTTAGGAAATTAGCTCCAGCGTTGGCCGTCGAGGTAATTTCAGGCGTTATTGGGCCGGTATTATTATCAACTGGGGCACCGAATAGCTCCCAATCAGTACCGGTTTTTCTTAAATCATATTCATAACCGCCCAGTTCAACTTTATTGGTCACCGCAAACTGACCGTTACCATCGGCAGTTTCCACCACGGTTAAGGTTTCATTACCGTTAGTAGACAGATCTCCACGGTTCAAGATGGTAAGTTTATGGTTACCTTGGCTGGTACCTGAAATAACGAGTTTATCGCCACTATTATTGATGCCACCACCCTCTCCAGCAATATCTGTACGCATGATAAATGTACCGCTACCGCTTAAATCATTTATCGTCAGCGTATTAAATGTCGTGTCATTATTATTGGAAGCAAACCGGATTACGCCGTTGTTTATCGACAGGTGGTTGATATTTGAGTTTTCGCTTAATGACCATAACGATTGTGTGTTAACGTCTAATCTATTCACGTTTAACATCTTACCGGTCAGCGAAGCGCCATTCTGAAGAGTGATGTCTGTGATAGCGTCAGTGGCAGATACCACATCACCAACGATATGACTATCATCGAGTGATGCTGCCGTTATCGCTCCAGAAGAAACGTGTAAAAAGGTGCCAAAACCACCAATGATATTTGCATTATTTTCAATATGAATATTCGCTGTAGCATCTCTGCCAACATAAATTCCTGGCGCAGCTTCCGTCTCGATGGTCGAGTTATTCAGAGTAATATTATTCTCTAAATAGTCACCGGTATCATATCCCTTATATAATAAAAGGCCAAAACCGTTACCGAATGCTTTAATAGAACTATTATTAGTTAGGTTAAGCTCTCCGCCTTGCAGCAAAATAGCGTTATTACCTTGACTCACAATTTCGGTGTTTGAAATAGTAGTATCGCCACCAATTATATAAGCACCGGTATCACTTGAATTGATTTTCGAACTTGAAATAAGCGTGTTCGAATCATTTTTGTTACTGCCAAATATTGTTAGACCTGCACCGCTACCAATCGGACCCGCATAGTTAATTACCGAATTTGTCATGGTTAAATCGGACGACATACTGGAAACTCCGTAGCCACCTTTTTCCACCGTACCCGTTGCATTTATTACGCTATTATCGATATTGGCAATAGAATCATAAGATAAGCCTATACCGTAGGCTTCACTGTCAATCGTACTGTTATTAATAGTGGCGTTGGTACTTTGTAGGGCAAGCGCGAAGTTTCTCAACCGAGTACTCTTCACTGAAGCGTCATTGATGGTAAGGATATGGCGTTCGCCATCTCTGGTGTTGGTAGCGATATAGCCTAATATCTTGCCACCATTACTAACGTTAATTGTTGAACTCGCTCCTGCGTTATTTGCGTTCGCAGAAATAGAGCCAGAAATGCCACCATTTTTGACATCAAGGGTAGAGCCCTGTATAGCAGCTCGTTGAGTCAGACTTTCTCCACCAATAACGCCACCGCTATCAACGGTCAGATGCCCCCCATTTGAAACCTGAAATTTTGTTCCTTGCTGGTCGGTTGTCACGGTTAACGCTTTACCATCAACATTTGTTGTCGCGGCATAGGCTGAATGAATTGAAGAAAGTACAAGTACTGCGGCGATAGATAAATTAAAGCGTTGTATTTTGGTGTTCATAAATATGTTAACCTTAGTAATTCCTTTAAGGTGGAAATGATTAATCCGTTTTAATATATCGGTTAGTATGATTATTTAATAAAATTGACTTCTCCTCCATTCTGCTTTAGAAAAAGTAAAAATGGAAGCGAAACTCTAAATTTATCTTATTATAAGGAGGAACTTTTACAATGAGAATGCTTTAATGTATTAATTAAGGAACTAAATGTAATAAAGAGACTTTGTTAAAAATCAATTTCACCAAAAATGAATCTATTGCATTGTTTTATATTGATTTTTTATCCTGCTTCTTTTTGTAAATTATTGTAAGTATAACGTGGGTGTAGTGAGTGGGGGGAGTTATTGCTTTTGTTAATGTGTTTTTTGATTGATATTTATCGATTTAAGGGGTTGGTAATTTTAGGTGTTATGATAATTTATAATTAGTAATGATAATTAATATTCATAAGTATAATTGATGAGAAATTTATTATTGCTATAGTGGAAATTTATTTTTAATGACTTGTGATCAATTCGTTACTTATGTTAAAAATAAATAATTACAGTTGGTTATTATTTTTTAGGTAATTTTATTTTATTTTTAATACGTTGTTATTGTTTGGTATATTATTCAGTTTTTTAAGGTTAATATTATTTTTTATTTCTCTTTTTAGCTGGAACTTTTGTACATACGCTACCAGAATGCGTTATGCTATATAGGCAGAATAACTGTATTGATTGGCTAAAATAGTGAGTAATGGCGCTACCGTGACTACATCATCTAATACTTTTTATCGGATAAACGGTCAGATTGACTATGAACCTCAAAATCATATTTTACGGCATTGTTCTACTAACGTTGAAGTGACACTTTTTGCTCCAGCCTCCCGCTGCCTGCTTTTACTTATTGAAAAACAGAATACTATCATTAAGCAGCAAGAACTTATGTTGATCGGTTGGGAGATGCATGGTTTGAGCGTCTCCCCCAATGCTTTTTATCAAAATATTGCTAATATCCGTAGGGCGTTCAACGAGCTACTTCCTGGGCTGGAGGTTATTACAACGATAAAACGCGTTGGTTTACTCATTAGTAATGAAGTTAATATCGAGTCTATCGGTGCTAATCCTGAGGTTTTCTCAGAGAGGATCCAGGATCCTGATATATACATTGATTCTTATTCAACGTTCAGAAAAAAATATAATCTAGCGATATCTTTAACTATTTGTTTGATAGCTTTGCTATTTTTGGCTTCCAGCATAGTTTATTACCGATATCAGTTAGAGAAAAACACTCTATTTTTTAATCAGTACACTTTGTATGGGAAATCAAATTCTGGATGCGATGTTTTTATAAATAAGCTGGATAATGAAGCGCTTATATACTCAGATATGCAAATAATTAATACCATGGATTGTAAAAAATTCAACCAAGCCTATATTACAAGGTGGCCAGAGTGGACAAGAACTTCGATTGTCTTGTGCTCTATGGCTCGATACCGATCTGACGAGCTATCTTGTACTACTTATTTTTATGAGAGCAATTATCAATGACAAAAAAACACTGGATTGTCATGGTATTTGTCATTTTATCTAGCATATTGGGTGTTTTATTCATATGGAAAGCCAGCTTATTAAAGGTCGGTAGCCATATACCTGAGTGTCGGGCCACAACGGAATTTAATAAAAATGGTTATAGAGCACCATTAATAGTCAATTTTCGAGTAGATAAAGATAAAGGCCTTATTTTTTATGAGGGTCCTGTTTTTCTTGACAATAAATTGGTCGGGATTGTTAATCGGCAAATTGAATTTACCGTAAAGAGAATGCCTGGTGCTACAAGGGAACATGGTACAGTCAACTATCAGAGTTATAACGTAACGGTTTTTCCTAAAGATAATCTATCGGAAAATATAGCTGAAAAAATACTTCATAATTTTTTCATTAAGAATAATAGCTCTATTTATTTTGATATTTTTAATATGAAAGATGGCGCTATTTTGATCAACGATAATATACCTTTATTTTACTGTCGCCATGTACAAAAAAATTAACTTTCCAATTGCCTGGTGACGTACTATCTCTACTAAGATACGGTGGATACACGCCGAGTTACACCGGTAAATTTATCAAAACTCTATACGGTTGAAAGATAGCCTGTTGTTTTAGGTCGTCAGTTTAATGTGAACTCTAAGATACTATCAAACGTCCTACCTGTCGTATCTCTGCTATTTGATAAACGTTATGGTTACAAATCATATAACTAAACCATCATCGGGCTACTCAGCTCACTAAAGTGGAGGTTTTACTAAATAACGACTAACCCTTAAATATCATGTGCAACGTATTAATAAAATTAAAAGTATTGATAAAAAAACGTATTTGATTTAGTTTATTATGTGAATTATTTCTATAGTAAATTTAACTAATTGATGTTAAATGTTTTTTAAAGGCTAAAGTGCTTAAGTATTCCAAGGATTGGTTTATTAGCATATGGAGATGTATTGTGTACGTGAAAACAACGTTAAAATCTGTAATAAAACGTCATTTGTTGATTGTGGGTATTCAATTAGCATTCATGTCGACGCCTGCGTTATCTTTAGCCTCTTCGTATCTTGGCTATGTTAATAATTATTCAAAAGCTATTGATTCTAAAGCCTTAAATACTGGCGTTATGTCTAATGTAAATGGCGATATTGATCGTGCATTTAACCATGGGGCAAATTCAACGCTGACAACCAAGAATTTATATGTTGCTTATCGCGATGGAGCCATGGTTGCCGCTGCCGGTTCCAAGATGCGTGCATTTTCCGCGCCCTCTATGGGTATTATGACCAATGCCTCAGCCCTCAGCTCCGCGAAAGCTGCTCCTCCTTATTTCAATGATTCAGACGTTGTGAGTAGCGGTGTATGGGACTGGAAAAATAAGGGCAATGTTATTGGTGGAGGTGACGGTAATCGGGGCGAATTAATTCTGCAAGGTTCTGCCAGTTATAATAATGACTTCTCCGTCGGATATAACGGCGGCAATGGTGTATTGACCATCAAAGATAATGCCATTAATGCTAATGGTCTGACTCGTTTCCAGATAGGAACAGTTTACCCTCGCAATACACCCTCAAGTGAAACCCACGGCGTTCTGAACTTGATAGGCTCAGGTATGGGGGAGATTAACTCCAGAGGATTGAGCGTTGGCGATACTGGTTTATTATTTGACGTAAAGACTCAACGCGATAAAGCCATTACAGGAGTATTGAATATTCTCGATGGTGCAAGGCTGAGTGTTAGCCCAATTCCAGACAAATTCTGGGAATATTCTGATTCTCAGTTATGGGTCGGAAGCGGAAATTCAGTGAACTCCGGCACAATTAATATCAGTGGAAAAAACAGTCAGCTTTCTTTAATTAATAAATATATAGAAGAACATCCTTATTATGATGACTCGATGGTAGATGCCGATGCTTTTTTAGGGTATCTCGGTGAGGCTGATATTAATATATCCGATGGCGGTTCATTTATTGCCGGTCGTATCATTGCTTCATTTATTGGAAAAAATGACATTGTTGGTAATTTGTCCAAGCTTCCTTCAGTCAATATTAATGTTACTGGGGCCGGTAGTAAGTTAGGCGTTCAGGGTTTAATGGCGCTGGCTTCAAACGCGGGAGGCAGAGTTTATACTGTTGATATTGGCACTGATATAAAAGGGATTGGAAATGCAGTTTTAACCGTTGAAAAGGGGGCTGAAGTCTATTTTGAAGGTAAGGCTTATGTGGGCGGGGATGGTTTTGAAGTGCCAACGTCAGGACTCTTTCTGGCCAGTGATGAGGGTTCATCTGCTACGGTAAACCTGAACGCCGGGGGAACAATTTCCATTTCTGATAGCAATTTATCTCCGAATAAAGACGGGATTGTGGCAGGCGCCGGAGCTTATGACTTTAATCTCAATGGCGGTACTCTCCGGGTTAATTCCTGTAAATATTGTGATGATAAGTTAACGACCTCGGTAAATATGAACGTGCTCTCCGAATCCTTTCTGGAAGCGGATGACGCCGATAAACGCATGATGCTGAATGGCAATCTGGTTGGTGCTGGTGGGCTGGTTAAGACCGGTGCAGGAACGGTTATTTTCTCTGGTGATAATAATTATACTGGCGGAACTCGCGTCGAAGCCGGGGAACTGCGTTCAAACTCTTCTGGCGCATTTGTTAATAACACCGCTTATATCGTTAATGGTGGTCGGTTAAATCTTAATCATCACGATCTGATTATGTCGTCGCTTTCGGGTTCCGGCGGCGTGGTTGGCGTCACTTCCGCAGATCTGACGATTAATCAAAATGTAGATAGTTACTTTGCGGGTCAGTTTGACGGTGCTGGCACTATCACCAAGTCAGGAAAGGCTCAGTTAGCCCTCAGTGGAGATAGCCGAGGCTATAACGGGTTAACGACGGTGGCGAATGGTAATCTGGATTCAACCAACGCTTTAGGTGGTCAAATCACTGTTGAAAAACAGGCGTTGCTTTCTGCTACTGGGTATTTGGGCAAGACGACGGTAGCGTCCGGCGGAAGTCTGATGGTAGGAAGTCTGTACCATGCCAACCAACCGAGTTTATCGACCCTGAATATTGATACTCATCTCAATAACCAAGGGTATATCTATGTGGGTAGAACCAACAATAATGCTCCGTCACTGGTCGGAAATAAGCTGGTTGTGAATGGTAACTATCAGGGCGGTGGTTCACTTCATTTTAATACTATTGTTGGCGACGATAACTCTATCACTGACCATATGACGGTGATGGGGGATACGTCAGGAACCACCATGGTTTCTGTTAAAAACGTTGGCGGCATGGGGAATTACACGGAAAAGGGGATCGAACTGATTACCGTTGGTGGTCAGTCAGATGGCGTTTTTCTTCAGTCCGGGCGTATTACTGCCGGGGCTTATGACTACTTTCTCAATCGAGGGGATACCACCAAAGGTGCCGATGAGAAGAGCTGGTACTTAACGAACTCTCAATCAAAACCGAGTCCAAAAGAACCTGCTGTGCCAACCATTCGGCCTGAAGCTGGTGGCTATAGTCATAATATCGCCGCCTCTAATATGCTTTTTGTTCATCGGTTACACGACCGTTTAGGTGAAACTTATTACACCGATACTTTGACCGGGGAAGAGAAGGTCACCAGCATGTGGATGCGTAACGTGGGTGGACATACTCGCTCAAGAGACAGTAGTGGTCAGCTTAAAACTCAAACCAATCGTTATATTTTACAGCTGGGTGGTGATGTCGCCCAGTGGAGCAGCGATGGTGAAGACCGTTGGCATCTTGGTGCGATGGCGGGCTACGCTAACAGTCATAGCAATACGCGTTCATCCGTCACACATTACGGCGCCGATAGTTCTGTTAATGGTTATAGCCTAGGCGGTTACGGCACCTGGCAACAAAATGAAGGTGAAAGCACCGGTGCCTATATTGATACTTGGGCTTTGTATAGCTGGTTTAAAAATAGGGTTCAGGGGCAGGAGCAGGTAGCCGAATCCTATAAATCTAAAGGAATCACGGCATCTATTGAAACCGGTTATACCTTTAAAGGCGGCGATTATAAAGATAGCAAGGGCGAGAATAACCAGTGGTTTGTGCAACCGCAGGCTCAAATAATTTGGATGGGCGTCAAGGCCAACACATTTACTGAAGCGAATGCCAACGCTACTCGGGTTCGCAGCGAAGGTAATGGTAATATTTTAACCCGCTTGGGTATTCGTACTTTCCTGAAGGGGCATCATCAGTCTGATGAGGGAAAAGGGCGAGAGTTTGAGCCATTTGTGGAAGCTAACTGGATACACAATATGAAAACGTTTAGTACCTTAATGGGGAATGAACGCATTAAGTTAGTGGGTACCGATAATATCGCTGAAATTAAATTGGGGGTTGAAGGTCAGATTAACCCTAATTTTAATATGTGGGGAAACGTCGGGGTTCAAGTTGGTGACAGTGGGTATAGCGATGCAGTCTTTATGCTCGGGGTTAAATATAACTTTGGACAGATTTCGAAAAAGTAATTGCGTCAACTTGCTATAAGTCACGGGCTTGCAGCCTGAAAATCGACGATATATCTTTAAAGCGTGAGTTCAGCAATAAAATCATTATTGCTGAACTCAGCCATCAATCAGAAGCTATATTTCATGCCTAATGTTGCCGAGGTATCGCTGTAGCCTTCCGTTCCGATTTGCTGAGCGACATTAATCCAGCCGGTCAGCTTTTGGTTAAACTGCGCTTCTACGCCGGTTTTCAGTTCAGCAATATCATCATCACCCACCTGCGTATGGCTAACGCCATTCATTGTGGCACCCATATTTTTGGTGTTATGGATCCAGTTGGCTTCGACAAACGGTTCAAAGGTGCGATCTTTGCCATCATCAAGGGTGCTATGGCCGCTTAAATAGGCGCGTAAACCTAATCGCGTTTGGATATTGTTTTTACCGGTGCTGGTTATCGTCGTCCCGTTGTGTTCTGTATGATCGTCTGCGCCAATGCCCATCCAGATCACCTGCGCTTTTGGCTGGAGAAAATAGCGGGTTCTTTCATCATATTGACCCAGATTGAAGGTATAGCCGGCTTCAATGGAGGCGGTAACGCCCTGACTGTTATATTTTTCGCTGTTCAGCCCATCGCCTTTAACGGTGTTTTTAAACCAACTGTACAGGGCCCAGGTGTCAATATAGGTGCCGTTTTTATCTTCATCGTTGGCATACCAGGTGCCGTATACCCCAGCGGAATACCCGCTGACCGTACCTCTGGATGTATATCCGGTCACTCTGGAGTCAGTATTGCTTTGGCTGTTGCCATAGCCGGCCATTAAGCCCAGATGCCAGCGATCTAAACCATTATGAGACCAGTCGGCAATATCCCCTCCCAGTTGAACCACATAACGATTGCTTTGGGTTTTTAACTGACCGCTGCTATCGCGGGCGCGGTTATGCCCACCGACCTGACGCAACCATAAACTGGTGACTTTCTTTTCACCGGTAAGGATATCGGTGTATTGGGTATCCCCCAGTCGATCGTGCAGGCGGGTAATAAATAAACGGTTAGCGGTGGCTATATTGGTGATATAGCTGCCGGTTTCCGGACGGACAATTGGTGCCGGAACCGGTGGTTTTGGCGTTACCGGTGGCAGCGGTGGTGGCAGCACACAATCACAAGGTGGCGGTATAATTGGTTCTTGAGGCTCCGGCGGTGGGCTCGGTGGAAGCTCAGAGGTTAAGTACCAATTTTTGGCATCTGCACCTCGGGCGGTATTCCCCCGATTGAGAAAATAATCATAGGCACCTGCCACAATGCGACCATCCTGTTTAAAGGTGCCGTCTGAGGCGCCACCCACCTTAATGAGTTCAATACCTTTATTGGTGAGTGCGCCGGTACCGCCAATGTTATTGATTCTGACTAAGGTAGTACCTGACGTATCCCCGGTGATATCCAGCTTATCCGTTGGCGAATTATCCTCACCCAGTTGAACATCCATGATGATTAAACCGTCGTTACCGGTATAGTTACCGGCAATATTAAGGGTCTCTCCAGCGTTTTTATTGGCGAGGTTAATGGTTCCGCTGTTATTGACGTGTCCTTCAACGATCTTATTATTATTGATGTCGGCTAATTTTAGGGTGGAAGAGGCATCAATATTTAAGGTGCCTGTTCTTTGGCTATCAAACAGGCCTTTTCCGGTCAGGGTTAACTCCGATCCTTTGTTGAGTGAGATGGTATTCCAGGCGGATAACCGCAGTCCGTCTTCGCGGTTATCGTGATACCCGCTATAGGCTCTAAACGTTTGACCTTCAAAGGTGATCTCACCAGTTGAGCTCGGTTCGGGATCGTTACCGATACTGGCACCGCCGTCGAGATGATACAGTTCGGAGATATCGGCCCCTTGCCGGATAAAGGCCTTATCGTGGCCGTAGCCGCCCAT
Organism: Pragia fontium DSM 5563 = ATCC 49100; assembly: GCF_900112475.1. Taxonomy (GTDB): domain Bacteria; phylum Pseudomonadota; class Gammaproteobacteria; order Enterobacterales; family Enterobacteriaceae; genus Pragia; species Pragia fontium. The sequence goes on from NZ_FOLW01000003.1 coordinate 134,178, forward strand.
TAACACCCGGCCGGTAATTTTTCCGCCGACAAAGTCGAAGTAGTCATCACCGCCGGGGTTGATATTATTGACAGTCTGGTAATCGTAAAAGTAGATATCCCCTTTGATATGACCGGAAGTGACAACCACCTTATCGTTACCATTGCCGGTGTAGATATCGCCGTCAATTCCCCCCTTTGACCCGGCATCGACGTACAGCGCATCATCGCCATTGCCTAAATTCACCATACCAATCAGCTTACCGCCTTGTCTGACTTTTACCGTATCGGCCGCCTTTCCATCACTGAAGATCGACCAGGCCTTACGCTGATCCGCCAGCCCGCCCCCTTCGCTTAATATCGCTTTGGCACTGAGCAAACCATCCACAATCACCAGTGACGCTGTATCTGCTCGGAGCCAAAGCGCTCTGGAGTCACTATAATGGTCGGTGGCCAAGACGGAAATTTTGGCATTTTGGCCCACATAGACTTGAGCATGGGTTGCACGGTTGGCATTGAGTTCAGCCTGCGTCTCTTTATTGATATAGCCTAAGCTAATTAAAGACGTATCATATGAGGTAATCGCGTAGGCTCCGCGGCGTATAAGACCGTTACCCGCAGGATCCTCAGTCTGAATAGGATCGGTGACCGAAATATCGGTATCGCCTTTCACCACAAAGCTGGAGTTATCTCCAACCGTAAGGGCTGCCGCATGCTGTGTTAATGAGAAGTTGCCATCAAAAGTCGCCTGAGCGCCCCACTGTAATGATATCCCGTTATTACCGCCATCATTGATGAGTGTGGTATTTCCCCGAACGTGTAGGCGGCTGTCTTTATGGTTGAGGGTAATGAGCTGGGCATCATGTTTACTTTTTCTGGCGGTATGATGAATGTTTAAATCGCCCCAGACCGTGAGGGTGCTGTCATCAGCTATCTTAACATGGGGAGCCCATTCCCCCTGAGCGGTTATATTGAGATTACCTTTTACTAACACAGAACTCTTATCTGTGACCGCAAGGTTATGCGATGTGACTTGGTTCGGGGCGCCGGTAATATTCAGATTATTGTGAAAGGTGGCGCGGCCGCCCTTAAAGACCTCCACTCCGGTATAGGGGGCCGCGACACTGACTTCGTCAGCATAAAAATCGGCGGAAGTGTTTTCCCTACTAATCGAAATGCTACTAAATTCATCGTTAGTAAATTTGTGGTTCTGACCATTTTTGATATCGACTTTAATTGGCGCGGCGATGACATAGTGCGGCGCATTGGCTGATAGCGATAACAAGATAAGCAGCGATAATTTTTTATAATTAAATGTATTCGGCATGAAATGAATATCCTTTTCATTGGATGAATAACAGGCAGCGTTTTAATCCGGGTGTTTGAACTTCGATGGCATCATTAGAAGCTATATTTCATGCCTAATATTGCCGAAGTATCGCTGTAACCTTTGGTGCCGATTTGCTGAGCGACAGTAATCCAACCGGTCAGCGTTTGGTTAAACTGCGCTTCTACGCCGGTTTTCAGTTCCGCAATATCGTCATCACCCACCTGCGTATGGCTAACGCCGTTCATTTTGGCGCCCATATTTTTGGTGTTATGGATCCAGTTGGTTTCGACAAACGGTTCAAAGGTGCGATCTTTGCCATCATCAAGGGTGCTATGACCGCTTAAATAGGCGCGTAAACCTAACCGCGTTTGAATATTGTTTTTGCCGGTGCTGGTTACCGTTGTTCCGTTGTGTTCTTTATGCGTGTCTGCGTCGATCCCCATCCAGATCACCTGTGCTTTGGGCTGGAGAAAATAACGGGTTCTTTCATCGTACTGACCCAGATTGAAGGTGTAGCCGGCTTCAATGGAGGCGGTGACGCCCTGACTGTTATATTTTTCGCTGTTCAGCCCATCGCCTTTAACGGTGTTTTTAAACCAACTGTACAGGGCCCAGGTATCAATATAGGTGCCGTTTTTATCTTCATCGTTGGCATACCAGGTGCCGTATACCCCGGCGGAATATCCGCTGACCGTACCTCTGGATGTATAGCCAGTTACTTTGGAATCAGTATTGCTGTGGCTGTTGCCATAACCGGCCATTAAGCCCAGGTGCCAGCGATCTAAACCATCATGAGACCAGTCGACAATATCGCCCCCCAGTTGCACCACATAACGATTGCTCTGGGTTTTTAATTGGCTGCTGCTATCGCGGGCGCGATTATGTCCACCGACCTGACGTAACCATAAACTGGTGACTTTCTTTTCACCGGTAAGGATATCGGTGTATTGGGTGTCCCCCAGTCGATCGTGCAGGCGGGTAATAAATAAATGGTTGGCCGTGGCCATATTGGTGATATAGCTGCCGGTTTCCGGACGGACAATCGGTGCAGGCGTCGATGGCTTGGGGGGCAGGCCATTTCCCGGGTCTTGAGGATCTGCCGGAGGCGTTGTTGTCGGTAACCCTGACGTTAAATACCAACTTTTGGCGTCTGCGCCTCTGGCGGTATTTCCCCGATTGAGAAAATAATCATAGGCCCCGACGACGACGCGCCCATCCTGTTTAAAGGTGCCGTTTGAGGCGCCTCCCACCTTAATTAATTCAATACCTTTATCGGTAAACGCCCCGAGACCACCAATGTTATTCACTCGGACTAAGGTGGTGCCTGCGGTATCTCCGGTGATAACCAGCTTATCCGTTGGCGAGTTATCATTACCCAGTTGAACATCCATCATGATTAAACCGTCGTTACCGGTATAGTTACCGGCAATATTGAGGGTTTCGCCGGGGTTTTTATTGGCCAGATGAAGGGTTCCGCTGTTATTAACATGCCCCTCGATGCGCTTGCTGGCATTGATGCCCTCTAATTTTAGCGTCGAAGAGTTATCAATATTTAAGGTACCGGTTCTTTGGCTATCAAACAGGCCGTCTCCGGTCAGGGTTAGCTCGGATCCTTTGTTCAGTGACACACTATTCCAGGCGGATACCCGCAGCCCGTTTTCACGGTTATCGGTATAACCGCTATAGGCTCTGAACTTCTGGCCTTCAAAGGTGATTTCACCGGTTGAGTTTGGATTAGCGCCGCTACCGAGACCGCCGCCACCGTCGACATTGTACAGTTCGGAGATATCGGCACCTTGCCGGATAAAGGCTTTATCATGGCCGTAGCCGCCCATTAACACCCGGCCAGTGATTTTTCCACCGACAAAGTCGAAATAGTCATCGCCACCGGGGTTGGTGTTGTCGGCATAATCATAAAAGTAGATATCGCCGTTGATATGACCGGAAGTGACAACCACCTTATCGTTACCATTTCCGGTGTAGGTATCGCCGGTAATTCCGCCTTTGGGTCCGGCATCGACATAGAGCGCATCATCGCCATTGCCTAAATTCACCCTACCAATGAGGTTACCGCCATATCTGATTTTTACCGTATCGGCTGCATCGCCCGCACTGAAGAGCGACCAGGCCAGGGCCTGTCCGCCCCCCGCTTTGGCACTGAGCAAGCCGTCAACAATCACCTGTGAGGCGTTATCGGCTTTGAGGTTGAGGGCAATGACGTCATGAATAGGGTCGGTAGCAGAGGCGGTAATGCGGGTATTTTGGCCGACATAGACTTGTGCATGGGTTGCGCGGTTGGCATCGAGTTCAGACTGCGTCGCTTGATCGATATAGCCTAAGCTGATTAACGATGTACCGTAAGCATTAACCGCGGTGGCGGGGCGGCGCGTCATCTTGCCGTCGGGATCTTCCACCAGAAGCGGGTCGGTGACCGAGATAGCGGTATCGCCTTTGGTGGTAAAGCTGGCGTTGTCTGCCACCGTCAGGGCGGTTGCCCGCTGTGCTAATGAGAAGCTGCCCTCAAAAATGGCCTGAGCCCCGGACTGTAATGCGATTCCTTCATTGCTGCCCTCATTGGTCAGGGTGGTATTGCCGCCAACGCGAAAAATGCTGTTCTGGCTGAGGTTAATCAGGGTGGCATCATTGATACTTTTGTTGGTCGTATGACGAATACTCAGATCGCCCCCAATATTGACGGAACTGTTATTCTCAACATTAATATGGGCAGCATTTTCGCCCTGACCGGTTATGGTTAGATTCTCTTTGACTAAAAATGAACTCTCATTGATAACGGAAAGGTTATTGGTTCCCTCCTGGTTAGGGGCGCCGGATATATTCAAATTACGGTGAAAGGTTGCGCTGCCACCGAGATCTAAAGACACGCCCATGCCAAGAGATTTCACACTGATCTCGGGTTCATTATAAAAGTCGGCAGAACTGTTTTCCCCAGTAATAAAAATTTTACCAAAATAAGGGAAGCTGAATTTGTAATTTTTACCATCATCGATAGTGATATTATAACGGGCGGCGATTGAATATTTAGGGATATTCACGGAGAGCGATAATAATATAAGAAGCGATAATTTTTTATAATTAAATGTATTCGGCATTAAATGAATATCCTTTTCATTGAATTAATAACTATTAATTATTATTAATATGCAACGTTTTAATATTTATCCTGATGAGGGTAGATTACACGTTTAAGACATAACAAAAAAATCGTTTATTCATTTTGATTTCTTCTTTTGCAATAGCTTTTCACTATCAATTCCTTGTTAATGATCGGTGTAACAGATCGTTTGATTTGTTAACATTATTTATCTGTATGAATATTAAGTGGTTTGGTTTTTATTTATTTTTTAAGAGAAGGTGCTGAAGTGCAACAACGCTTTGGTTGCTTGTTTTGATAAATAATTTAAATAAATTAAATTAGCAGGGGGGATATGTAAATTTTGATAGGTTTTTTTGTTATTAATTAATCAGGTTGATGGGTTTAAATTAAAGGCGTGAGAATATCATCGTTATCTATTATGCGTTATTTAAGATGATATCTGATGAACCCAGATTATTTTTAGATAATGATAGACTTTTTTTAACTAAAGCATAGAGGAAGTCCGGCTGAAAAAGTGACTGTATTTTGCCAAACCATAGCGGTTATCTTACTGTTTTATCAATTTTTTAATCCATCTTCATTGAATGTCATCACTGAGCAATACATGACTGATTCTACATTATCAAGCATAGGGTCGATGATATTGATAGTGACCTTTTAAACTAAAAGCCTCCTATATATATTAAAAACGGTATTCTGTATTTCGATGTTAGCCTGCGGACTCGCTGTTTTTTAAATTTTTAAGCGCTTTTATTTTTATTATCAGCAGATGTGATATCAACATATTTCAATCCTGCTGAGGAATGGAGGTATTTGAGCGCCTATGGTTTTTAGTTAAGTAAAAATATAAAACAATGATTAAGAAAATATGCATCAAGCAACGGTTAATTGACAAATTATGACGAAAACACAGGTTTATTTACATATTGTGCTTATTGTAAATATATAAAATTAATGTAATCAGTATGTTAAAAAATATGAGTTGAAAAGCACATTATTTGTATGGTTTGGTGAAAAAACAAATTGATATAGTTCGCAGGAAACTATATTTATCGCAACTTTCAAGGTGTTTTATCATGAATACAAAGAATGTGAGTCGTAGAGATTTGCTCAAAGTTATTGGTGCAACGGCGGGTGGCGCCGTGATGTATCAGGTAATGACGGCTTTAGCCCATGCGAATGAAAGTGACTTTACTGCTCCCCCAGTACTGGGTGGGGCACCGAATGGGTCGAGCGTTGTCATTCTGGGAGCAGGTATTGCCGGTCTGGTTGCTGCACATGAATTGCGCAAGGCGGGCTACAAGGTCACTCTTCTCGAATATAACAATCGGGTTGGCGGTCGAGCTTGGGCTATCCACGGCGGTGATAAATATACTGAACTTGGCGGTTTCACTCAGGAATGCCGTTTTGATCCCGGCCTGTACATTAACCCGGGTCCATGGCGTGTTCCTTATCATCATCGAGGCTATCTACACTATGCCCGTGAATTTGGCGTTAAGCTGGAAGCGTTCAATGCCCTTAATGGTAATGCTTTTCTGCATAATTCTCAGGCATTTGGCGGCAAACCTCAGCGTTATCGCCATATTGTTTCCGATTACAACGGCCAGATTACTGAACTGCTAAGTAAAGCGGTAACCCAAGATAAGCTTGACGATATGGTGACAAAAGAGACTCAGGAAGTCCTTTTGGAATCATTACGTTCGTGGGGGGTGTTAGATAAAGACTTCCGCTATACGCCAGCCACCGCTTCAGCCCAGCGTGGTTTTGCACAAGATCCGGGTGCCACCGCCGATGGTGTACCGAGCACGCCAATAAAACTCGATGATATTTTGTCATCCCGCCTGTGGGAAACGCTCAGTCTGCCATTCTCTTATGAGTACGGTTCCAGTATTTTCCAACCGGTAGGTGGTATGGATGCGTTGCCTAAAGCGATGGGCAAAACGCTGAACGATTTGGTGACGTTTAATGCCAAGGTGAAAAAGATCATTCAGTCCGATAAGAATGTGACAGTCACTTATCAAGATGTTGCGAACAATAATGCAGAAAAAACGGTTCAGGCTGACTGGTGTATCTGTACCATTCCATTCTCTATCTTGGCACAAATCGAGCATAACTTTAGTGAAGCCATGGAAGCGGGTATTGCCAGTGTGCCTTATGCACCAAGCTTTAAAGCCGGTATCCAATTTAAACGCCGCTTCTGGGAAGAAGATGAAGCCATCTACGGCGGCATTACCTTTACCGATTTGCCAATCGGTCAGATATCTTACCCAAGCAGTGATTACCTGTCTAAAGGTAAGGGTGTGGTGTTGGGTTCCTATCTGTTTGGTGTTAATGCCTTCCAGTTTTCCAGTTTGTCACCAGAGGAAAGATTGAAAAAAACCATGGAGTCATTTACCAAAATCCATCCGCAGGCGAAAGATGAATTTGATAATGGCGTCACCATGGCATGGCACCGTTCACCTTTCTCATTAGGCTGCTATGGTCTTTGGACGACAGAAACCAGAGATAAGCACTTTAAAAACGTATCGCAGATGGATAATCGGGTGGTGATGGCTGGCGAACATATCTCCTATATTCCGGCCTGGCAGGAAGGTGCCATTCTTTCCGCGATGGAAGCAATCCGTCAGGTTAATGAGCGTGCGGCTGCGTCTAAATAATAGGGGAGACATTGCGATGTTTAGAAAATTGATTCTGGCTTTAAGCCTGTCGCTTTTGGGTACCAGTCTGTGCTTTGCAGATGGTGTTGGCACCACGGGGCCTGGCCAATTTCCAGAACGCACTGGTGATGCCTTGTATCAATCCATATGCCAATCTTGCCATATGCCTGCCGGTGAAGGTGCGGTAGGCGCGGGTCATTATCCACCGTTGGCTGATAACGGGGACCTGATCTCATCGATGTTTTTAGCCGATATCATTATGTATGGAAAACGCGGTATGCCGCCTTTTGGTGGCGTGCTGGATGATGAGCAAATTATGGAATTGACCAACTATATTCGCAGTCATTTTGGTAATGATTACAAAGATAAAATTACTCAGGAGCAGATTCATTTCCTGCGTAAACCTGGCTATGAATATGTTGATATGGACTAATTCCGTTACGATTTGCCCTGATTAGGCTTTCTTATTTTTTGTATTGAAAAGCATGTGAGACCAAAGATGAAAAAATTTATCTTGAGAACCGTTGTCACGCTCATCTGTTGTTTCTTGATCGTGCTTGCTTTTGCGCTGTGGCCGACTAGTACTCCGCCATTAAACGCAGATCAACACGCCTTGGACAATCCCGAGCTGGTTCAGAAAGGACGCTATCTGGCAACATTAGGTGACTGTGCGGCCTGCCATACTCAGTCTGGCTCCGCATTGTATGCCGGCGGTGCAGCAATTCAGTCGCCGATTGGCGGCATCTATCCTCCCAATATCACACCGGACAAAGAAAATGGTATAGGTGAGTATACGCTTGATGATTTTGCCAGAGCGATGCGTAACGGTATTCGTAAAGATGGCATTACCCTATATCCAGCGATGCCTTATCCTTCCTATTCACGCCTAAGTGATGATGATATTACCGCCCTTTATGCTTATTTCCGCTATGGGGTGGAGGCTAACGCAACGCCGAATAAGCCGACTGATATTATTTGGCCTCTTTCTACACGTTGGCCTTTGGCTATCTGGCGTAAACTTTTTGCTCCTGAGGATGTGGCGTTCGATGCCGCCCGCTATCACGATGCTAAAATTGCGCAAGGGGCTTATATTGTCGAAGGACTGGGACACTGCGGTACCTGCCATACGCCTCGTGACTTTACCCTGAAAGAGCAAGGCCTTGATAACTCATCGCCAACCTATTTGGCTGGCGGACAGGTTATCGATGGCTGGTTTGTGCCAAGCCTGCTTAATAATGCGGAAGGGCTTAAACACTATTCAGCAGAGGATATTGTGGCAACGCTGCGTACCGGCCGTACGGCAAAACACGTGGTGATTGGTAGCCCAATGAATGATGTGGTGATCAATAGCAGTTCCATGTGGAATACCGATGATTTGGAGGCAGTTGCTGCTTATCTTAAATCATTGCCAGAGTCTAAGTCTGAAGCTACTGCACCTGTTGCTGTGGTATCTCAAGAAAGCGATCAAGTGCTGAACGAAAAAGCGCGTATGGCCTTTGCCTATCAGAAATCTTGTTCATATTGCCATGAAAGTAATGGGCAGGGAGAGGCCGATATATTCCCTGCATTGGCTGGAAATAACACGGTGCTTGCGCCGAATCCACAGTCAGTCATCCGCATTATTTTGGATGGCTATGATGTGCCAACTATCGATAGTAAGCAGATCCCAATGCGTATGCCGTATTTCCGTGACAGATTATCCGATAAGGAAATTGCCGATATCGTTAATTATATTCGTGGAAGCTGGGGCAATCAGGCATCGATGGTAACGCCTGAGCAGGTTAAACAAATCAGGCTTGAGCATAAGTAGTTTGTCACATTGATGTCTTGAAGCATGGGCTTATCGATTTTGGTTTGCCCATATTACAAACACCTAGGCCGGGAAGGGAACAAAGGTTCCTTTTCCGGCTTATTTTTTTGATTCATACATATTTAATCTATCACTCCTATTAGCCATGATACCTTTATTGTAGCCGGACTTTCGCCGGCTTGCTCTGAGCACCTCCGGGGGGGATAAGCCAGATAGACAGCTCTGAACTGTTCCTGAACTCTCCCTTACGCCTTGGCATGGTTTTGCTTCTGCTCGGGTTTATCTTGACTAACCAGCTTATCCATTCTGTCCTTTATGCCGCAAAAAGTAACATATCTAAATTGGCGTTATAAAAACCCCTTCATCAAATCGGTAATATGTAATATACCGACCACTTCACTTTCATCATTGATCACCGGTAGTACGGTTATCGGTTTAGGTTGATGATTTTCCATCAGGGAAATTGCCTCTGCTGCCAGCTTGTCGTGATGCACTGCGAGGGGATTTCGGGTCATTACACTGGCTACCGGCTGGTGCAGAATTTGCGTATCTTGCGCCAGATGTCGGCGGATATCCCCATCGGTTATCAAACCGATTAATTTACCCGCTGAATCAATCACCGATGTGGCACCAAACCCTTTGTCGGTCATGACGAACAGCGCGTCGGCAATGCTGTTTTCCGGTGTGACCAGTGGGTTTTGTTCTCCGCTGTGCATCACATGTTCAACGGTTAACAGCAGCTTGCGCCCCAGTGCGCCTCCCGGGTGGAACAGAGCAAAGTCATTGGCAGTAAATTGGCGAGACTGCATCAGTACAACGGCCAAGGCATCACCTAATGCCAGTGCCACGGTGGTGCTACTGGTCGGGGCTAAATCCAGCGGGCAGGCTTCTTTATCTACCGAGGCATCCAAGGTGATATCTGAATATTGAGCCAGCGTAGAGTGAGTGTTACCGCACAGGGCGATAATTTGTGCACCGATACGACGAATCGCCGGCAATATATTGATAATTTCCGGGGTTTCACCGCTGTTGGATAGGGCAATCACCACATCATGAGGGGTAATCATGCCTAAATCACCGTGGCTGCCCTCTGCCGGATGCAGGTAATAGGCTGGTGTTCCGGTGCTCATCAGTGTTGCTGCTATTTTGCGGGCAATGTAACCCGGCTTTCCCATTCCGGTCAGAATGAGCCGTCCCTTCATCGTTAGGATGGTTTCAATAGCTTGGCTAAATTGCCCATCGATTCGGTCTGCGGCAACCTGGATTGCCTGCATTTCAGTTGTCAGTACCTGCCGGGCTTGCTCAATAAAGTCCAGATGCTTGTTCATATTCACTCTCGCCAATCCTGCTTAAACGGCCTTTAGCATAACGCCTACGGCATATCCGCTCTATGGCATTAAGCCCGGGTTAACAGAAATTGAATAATCAAATTTAAGAAATTAGAGCTGCTTAGCAACTGTGATTTTATTCTGTGAAAGTGTTAATGGATTCACAGATGCTAAAAATTCACCGGGCATACTTGCTGCTGTTTTCACTGATGTGTGATGTGAGGGAGTGTGATGCTGGAGATGCCAAGATATAAAAAAATATTAGAAATATTAGATAATTATGAAGTCTGCATGATTAACGATCTGGCTCGGTTGTTAGCCGTGTCTCATATGAGTATTCGTCGAGATTTAAAACAGTTGCAGGAGCGAGGGCTGGTTCAACTGGCTTACGGAGGGCAGGTTAAAAAGCGGTTTCTCGAACAGAGCCCGCTTTATGACATCAAAGAAACTCGCTGTTCTGCAAGCAAAAAGCTGATTGGTCAGAAGGCCTGTGAGCTGCTCCAGCCAGATATGGTGGTGTTTATGGACGGCGGCACTACCGTGCGCGAGATGATTCCATACATCCAAGTACCGGTTACGGTGATCACGCTGGATCTGGCGATTGCCATGGCGCTGAATAGTAAGCCTGAAGTGAAGTTGATTCTCTGTCCGGGGGAAGTACTGCCAAAAAATCGAGCCTGCTATAACTCCGAAACCATTCGCTATCTGTCTGAACGTATTACCGATATTGCTTTCATTGGTGCCGATGGCTTCAGCACTGAATTTGGTGCGCTTACCACCAGTCAAATCAAAGCCGATTGCAAATGGATGGCGATAAATCGTTCTGTTCAATCCGCGCTGCTGGTGGATAGCAGCAAGTTGAATATTCGCTGTCGCCATAAAATTGGCGACCTGTCTCAGTTTCACCACCTGATTACCGACCGGACATTGACCGAGCTCTATCCCAATTCCACACAAGACCTGCGTTTGTCCCAATAACACTAATAATAAGATTAAGGAGCACACCATGAAAGTCGCGATTGTTGCCGATGATTTAACCGGCGCCAATGCCACCAGCGCATTGCTGAGTAAGAAAGGGTTTAGCGCCATCACCTGTTTAGAGGAGTTTCATCACTCATTGAGTGATTTTGAAATTGTCTCTTTTTCTACCGATTCCCGTTCCATTCCGGCAAAGGAAGCCTATAGCCGAGTGAGTCAATGTATCGAACAGTTTAAACCTTTGGCTCCGCTGATCAGTAAACGCATTGACTCTACCCTTAGGGGCAATTTGGGGGCTGAGGTTGATGCCGTGTTGGATAATAACCCGGAGCTAATGGCGCTAGTGGTGCCGGTTTATCCTTCCAGCGGACGAATTTGCGTCGGTGGATCGCTGCTGGTTGCTGGCATACCGCTACAGAACACCATGATGAAAGACGATCCTAAAAATCCAATGACCGAATCGTCGGTACTGGAGCTGTTTCGTCAGCAGTCTGAGTATGAACCGTTCCATATCCCGCTGCGGGATGTGTTAGCCGGGGAGCAAGTGCTGGCGGATCGTTTGACGGAAATTTACCGGCAGGGCGGTCGTCTGGTGATCTTCGATGCCACGACCGATCTGGATATTGCCACCATTGCTAAAGCGGCTGAGCAATCGCTGCTCCCGGTATTTTGTGTCGATCCCGGGCCGTTTACCGCCCAGTTAGCCCATTTACGCTACTCCAGCAACCGTACCATGACCAATAAAGTGTTTATCGCCATTGGCAGCGTGTCGGAGCTGACCCAGCGGCAGATCAAAAAATTGAAGTATGACCGTAACGTTTGGCTGGAAGTGGTGGCACCACGCCAGTTGATGGATATTTCCCGTCATCCGGGTAAAGCCGGGCCGTTGGTGAAGATGCTGCTGAATAAATCAGAGCAGTTTGACATTGTCGGAATAGATACGGTGGAAGCGCCGGAGCACGTTTGCGATCTCAATCAGTTGGCGCAGGAATATCAGGTGGATAAATCCGAAGCCAGCCAGATGATCAACCGCGGTATTGCCGAAGTGACGGCTCAGGTTTTACTCAATCGAGAATCGACCTTTCGGGGCATCTATACCAGTGGCGGTGACGTTACCGTAGCGGTTACTAACCGTTTAGGGAGTAAGGGATTCATTCTGAAAGATGAAGTTGAGCCGCTGGCGGTTTACGGTCACTTAATCGGCGAAAGATGTAATGGATTATCGATTGTCACTAAGGGTGGATTTGTCGGTAACGACAGTACGTTAGTCCACTGTATCGATTATCTCAGTACCAAAATCTCGACTTACGATACCAACGTGAACAGAGACATTTCAGTATCTACCGTTATTAATTCAGGAGCATAAATGAACGCAAAACCTTTAATTGGTATTCCTATGGGTGACCCGGCAGGCATTGGGCCGGAAATCGTGGTGAAAACCGTTGCGGCAAAAGAGGCCCATCAATATGGCAGAATGATTATTGTGGGGGATAAACGCATATTGGAGGATGCCGCGAAGTTCTCGAATGTGGATATTGACATTAACCCTATCGGAGATGTTAATGAGGCCATATACCAGGATGGAACGCTGAATCTGATCCAGTGCGGTGAACTGGATTATCAGGCATTTAAACCCGGAGCGATTCAGGGGCAGTGTGGTAAAGCAGCCTATGAATATATCAAAGTCGCCACTGAACTGACGCTGGCCAATCAGTTTGATGTATTGGCAACAACGCCGATTAATAAAGAGTCATTAAAAGCAGGCAAGGTTAACTATATCGGTCATACCGAGATACTGGCCGATCTAACCGGCGCTGACGATCCGCTAACCATGTTTCAGGTTAAAGAGCTGCGGGTGTTCTTCCTGACGCGCCATTTGTCTTTGGTGAAAGCAATTCAGACCTTAACACCGGAGCGGGTGTGTGACTATGCCATCCGCTGTGCAGAAGCGCTGCATAAATTAGGGATTAAAGATCCGAAAATGGCGGTGGCCGGTATTAATCCACACTGTGGTGAGCACGGCTTATTTGGTCATGAAGACGATGACGTTTTATTGCCGGGTATCGAGATGGCGCAAAAAGCGGGCGTCAATGTGGTTGGCCCTAAACCGGCGGATAGCGTATTCCATTTTGCCTTACTCGGTGCGTATGACGCGGTGCTCTCGCCTTACCACGATCAAGGGCATATCGCGACCAAGATGGTGGATTTCCACCGCACGATTTCAATTACCAACGGTATGCCGATTTTAAGAACCTCGGTGGATCACGGGACGGCAAATGATATTGCCGGCAAAGGGATCGCGAATGCCGTTAGTTTAATTGAAGCCGTTCGTTTGGCGGCGCTCTATGCGCCTTATTTCAAAAAATAAATATTAGTCTGAAACGATAATAACCGATCTGAATTACGGTCGTTATATTTAAAAACTAATATAAAAATCATCATATTGTCGGCGCTATCTGACGGAGTTACGCTGTCTGTAATCCGCGAATAGCCCGACCTCGAACGGGCGGTATTGTTTATGGAAAAGGCAATAGAAGCAAAAAGTAATCCGGGTCGAAAAAATAATAAATTAAATTATCTGTTACTGCTGATAATAGGACTGTTTGTGTTCTATTTGGGCAGCATGCCGGATATAGAGCGAAACAGCGTGCGTATGGTTATTGGTTTGATCATTGCGATTACCATGCTGTTATTTATGATATTAAAAACACGCATTCAGGCCTTTCCGGCATTAATTATCGCCTCGATTATTACCGGCTCAATCGGTGGCATGCAAAGCGATGCCATGATCGCGGCTATCAGTAAAGGGTTTGGTAATACGCTGGGACATATCGGTATTGTTATCGGTTTTGGCGTGATGATGGGATCGCTGCTGCAACTGAGTGGTGCGGCGAAAAAAATGGCTCAGACTTTTATTCGGCTATTGGGTAAAGGTCGTGAAGAACTGGCATTAGTGTTTATCGGATTGATTGTCAGTATGGCGGTGTTCTGCGACTCGGCCTTTATTGTGTTAACGCCGCTAGTCAAAGCCATTTCCCGCAGTTCGGGGAAATCGGTGGTGGGATTGGGGGCTACATTGGCCATGGGATTGGTGATCAGTCACAGTATGATTCCACCGGCGGTTGGGCCATTTGGCGTGGTTTCCCAGTTTGGCATCCCGCTGGGGGAATATATGCTGTGGAGTATGGTGTTGGCGGTGCCGATTACCATTGCTGGTTTTGCCTACACCACCTATATCGGTAAGAAGATTTATCAAGTACCCACGGAAGATGGTGAAGGCTTCACCCGTGAACGTTTAATCGCTCACTTTACCGAAGTGGAAGAGGGCGAAACATTACCGGGAACCTTTATCTCCTTTGCGCCGATTTTGGTGCCTATTGTGTTAATTCTTATCTCTACTCTTATTGGTGAAATGCGTTGGAATATTACCTATAAGGAAGAGTGGTACGGCATTCTGGCCAATATGTTTAAAACCATCGGCCATCCGGTGATCGCAGTGGGTATTGGTTTGCTGGTGGCCATTATGGGATTAACCGATGGATTCCCAAGAAAGGAAGTGGTTCATCATATGGAAGGCTCTATTCGCTCTGCCGGCATCATTTTGCTGGTGATTGGCGGCGGTGGAGCGCTGGGCATGGTGCTGCGTGATTCCGGCACGGGTAACGTGATTGCTGAGTATATTGTCAGTATTGGCGTGCCGGGCATTCTATTGCCGTTGACCATTTCAACCTTGATTCGTCTGATTCAGGGCTCTGGTACGGTGGCGATGATTACGGCAGCGAGTATTACCGCACCGATGATCGGTACATTAGGCGTCGATCCGATTATGGCTGGTTTGGGGTGCTCCATCGGTTCATTTATTTTCTCCCACTTTAATGATGCTTACTTCTGGGTGGTTAACCGCTCGCTGGGCGTTACCGAGGTGAACGAACAGATTAAAGTCTGGAGTATTACCTCCACGATTTGCTGGGCTGCGGGTGTGGTGGCACTGTTAGTGGTGAATGCGCTGTTCTTTTAAGGTTAGATGAAGAATAACGCCGGGCATTTACCCGGCGTCAGATTGATGACAAAGTCTTAATACATTTAAACGGAGGGAGACCTTTCCGTTTGGGTCGTAGCAGCTTTAGCTGCCGGAGTGCCAATAGGAAAGGTAGGCCCGACGCTCTCTGTTGCTGAAATTATGCTCCAGCGGGAACATCGTGGGCGGTGTTTTTCAGTACCGGCCCCTGATATTTCTCGATTTCCAACTGCGCCATCTGACCACAGTTACCCTGTGCCAGACTGGAGGAGCCAATATCGAAGGTCAGGCAGTTGACGTTACCGTTTTTACACAGCGATTTTTCTTCGCTCGGCTCTGCCGGATCAAACCATGCCCCTTCGCTGATGCGTACCACGCCATCACGGATATCTTCACTGACCAGAGCACCAACCAGAATCTGTCCACGATCGTTAAACGCGCGAACCAGATCACCGTCTTTGATGCCACGTTTTTCAGCATCCAGCGGATGAATCATAATCGCTTCCCGATCGGCTACCGCATACTTGTCGCGCAGCGGGGTGTTATCCAACTGGGAGTGCAGACGGTTAGCGGCGTGGGCGGTGTTCAGCGACAGTGGGTATTTAGCTGCGACTTCCGCTTGATTCCACTCGTGTGGCGGCATCCAGCTTGGATAACCACGGCAGTCAGAATAGTTCATCTTGGCGATGGTTTCCGAGAAGATCTCAATTTTACCGGACGGTGTTCCCAGCGGGTTAAGCAACGGATTGTCGCGGAAATCGGCAAAACGGATCCACTGGGTATTGGCTTCCGGCACTGGGAAACGCACATAGTTATTGGATGACCAGAACATATCAAACGGCGGTAGTGCCACTTTGGCATCACGCGCTTGCTGTTTCATATCGTCATACATGCCTTTAAGCCACTGGATTTCATCTTTGCCTTCGGTAAAGGCATCATGAACCCCTAAACGTTCAGCTAAACCAGCAAAGACATCAAAGTCATTGCGCGCTTCATTTTGCGGTGGAACACACTGATGCATAGGGAAGACATACAGCTGTGAATAGTCACCGCCCATCTCCAGATCGTTGCGTTCGTAGCTGGTGGTGATAGGAAACACAATATCCGCGTGTTTGGCCGATGCAGTCCAGTAAGGTTCGTTAACTACCACGGTTTCCAGATGCTGATAAGCCTGACGCAGGTTATTGGTATCCTGATGCTGGTGGAATGGGTTACCACCGGCAACATAAACCATTTTCACGTCCGGATAGATGACTTTGCTACCGTTAAAATCAACGGTTTTACCCGGGCTGGTCAGACATTCGGCAATCCGCGCAACCGGAATTGGCGTCGGTGAGTTTTTCGGTGCGTTACCGGCGGAGATACCCGCAACAATGCCGCCTTTAGCCGTTGGGCTACCGCCGGAAGAGTAGTGATAGCTAAAGCCAAAGCCACCACCCGGTAAACCAATTTGCCCCAGCATCGACGCGACCGTTACCAACAGCCAGTGTGGCTGTTCGCCGTGGTGCTGACGTTGGATACCCCAGCCGCCCATAATCATGGTGCGGTTGTTGGCCATATCGCGAGCTAACTGGCGTAGATCGTCAGCTTTGACACCACAGATAGCCGCAGCCCATTCGGCGGTTTTCTCTTCACCGTCGGTTTTACCCAGTAGATATTCTTCAAACTTATCAAAACCTACGGTATAGGTTTTCAGGAAGTCCGGCTTATGCAGTTTTTCCGTTAGCAGGGTATGTGCGATACCTAATAGCATGGCGCTATCGGTATAAGCATGGGGAGCAATCCACTCAGCGTTCAGGAATTTGGCGCTGTCGCTGTGAACCGGGTCGATACTGATCACTCGAGTGCCTTTTTTCTTCAGGGCTTCAAATCCGGTTTGACCGTAGTGATCCGGCACGTTCCAACTGTTTTTCAGGGTGATCATTGGGTTACAGCCCCACATCACCACCAGTTGGCTATTTTCAATCACGTTTGGCCAAGCGGTTTGCTGCTCATACACTTCCATCGAACCGACCACGTGGGTCATGATGACCTGTGCCGCACCGGTTGAATAGTCACCAGCGTAACCGAGGAAGCCGCCGCTCAGGTTCATTAAACGCTGAAGCAGGGTACGGGAGTTATGCAGCATACCAACGCTTTTCCAGCCGTAGGAGCCGGCATAAATAGACTGCGGGCCGTGCTCGGTTTGCAGGCGGGTAATTTGCGCCGCCACTAAATCGAGGGCTTTATCCCAGCTAACCCGAACCCACTCATCGTTACCGCGCAGTTCCGGATTCGCACCCGGGCCTTTCTCCAGCCAGCTTTTACGCACCATAGGGTACTTAATGCGGTTTTTAGCATGTACCTGATGAGGCGCCATGGCGATTAGATCGTTCGGATAGGGATCGTCCTGAATCGCTTGGGTCGAAACCATTTTTCCATCTTGGACTATGGCCTCGAACGCGCCCCAGTGGGCAGCGGTCAGAATACCTTTTTGTGCCTGACGTAAAGCAATAAATTGTGGCAGTGCCTGGCTGATGGCTTCTGCCAACGCCGATTTAGGCCACAGACCACTCAGTAAAGGCAGTGCTGCCATGGCACTGGTGCCAAGTAAAAAACGACGGCGGCTCAGTTTTAAAGGTTGCTGTTCAAAAGCGGCAAACGTATCAACGGTACGGTCGTCGGAATCATATTTACTCATTTTCTGTATTCCTTAAGATTTAGACGGTTGCGCATTTTGCATATCGCTTGCGTGTTTCTGAACGTACTGGGTCAACAGACGCAGCTGTTCTGGCGTTAGGGAGGTGCGCGGAGCCATACCTTTCACGACGCCGATCCACTGGTTGGCATTGAAGCGATCCAATGCGGTTAAACCATGGCAGCCGGTACAGTTAGCGGACATCATATTGGAGGCGTACTGCCAGATTTTCTCTTGATCGTCGATCAGTTGATTTTTAGCTATCCATACCTGAATAGAAGCCTGATGCCAGACTAAACCGGTTTCTGGATCGGTGACGCTGCTTTCGGTTTTCAGATTTTTCTGTGCTTCATCACCCAGTAATACGCTTAGGATGCGCTTACCTTCGGCGGCGTACAGAACTTCACTGACGCCGTCTTGCTGCCAGCCCGCGACGCTAACTAAAACACGATCGCCATCGCGCTGAATCACGTTAACTTCGGTGGAAGGCATCAGGTTACCGGCATTGTGTTCTTCTTTCGCCTGTAGATAGAACGGTTCGGTCGCGATGGTATAAAGTTTAGTGGCGCTATCCGGTGTTTTAGCGGCGGCACTGGAGAGTTCACCGGCGCCGGCAGCGGCTAAGGAACTCATATCCGGCAGAATGTGGGCAACGCCTTTGTGGCAGCTAATGCAGGTTTGGCCTTCTTTAATGGCGGTCGGGTGCTGAATGCGCGCCTCAGGTTTCTGAGAGACGATATCCATGGCTTCAAAACTGTGGCAGGAGCGGCAGGTGGCTGAATCATTCGCCTCAAAGTCTTTCCAAACTTTTTGCGCCATTTCCAATTTATGCGCTTCGTATTTTTCCGGGGTATCGATTTTTCCGGTCATTTCACCGTATACGTCTTTCAGTGCGGCAACTTTAGTTAACAGGTAATCGATAGGTTCGTGAGGAACGTGGCAGTCAGAGCATTCGGCTCTAATCCCCTTGGTATTCTGGAAGTGCACGCTTCCCTGATATTCTGCCAGAGGTTGTTGCATAGAGTGACAGGATACGCAGAAGGCGGTATCGCTGGTTTTATGCATAACGAATGCTGAGCCACCCAGCAAAACAGCGCCAAGAATGATGCCTATGATTAAAATCCATAGCACACCCCATCCGCGCCGTTTGGCTTTCGGTTGATTTAAGTTTTTCATTGCTCGCCTGTTTAATCATGTGATTTTTTATGAAAGTAACTATTCGTCTCACCACGAAAAGTACTAAAGAAAGCCGATAAATATGAGTAATCCTATTTCGGCTGTGGGTAGTGTAGCCCATTTTTCACCAGAAAGAGGTAGGTAACCGTACAGTTTGCAGGGAAAATAAACGATTGCCGTGTTAACCGAATAGAAAAAATACAGATGTAAATATAGTCAATTTGATTATGTATGACGGTGAGATAAACGTAGTTGGTGATTTTGACCTTTTAACAATCGTTGACTGTTGCCATAGGTTGGGCACACCCCCTAAGGGGGGAAATGTACACTGAGCTTTCAGTATTAAAGAATAGAAAAACAAGTAATTATAAATAGATACGTTTACGGTGATTTGTTGTTTTTTTAAGTCAGTGGCATGACTTAAGCCATTAAACAAATATTGCTTTTTACCGAACTAATATTGTATTTAGCTGCCATACTTCATATTAGAAGTTAATAAGTTAGGAGCGTAGCTATGCGTTGGCAAATGATGTTCACTCTACTCTTGGTTGGTGTTCTATCCGGCTGTGCTCATACGGAAAATATCCAGGTTAGCGCGATTGCCGCCGGTGATGATTCCACACAATATAAAAAGTTTGCCATCGTGTCTGATAAATATCAGGCGACTAATGATGACTTACAGTTTGCCGAATATGCTCGTCAAGTGACTGCTGTGTTGAATCAACAAGGGTATGTGCAGGCGCAGAACAGTAAAGATGCCCAGATTCTGGTGTCCTTAAGCTATCGGCTTAGCGCACCGCAAACCCGAACTGATATTGTGAATGTGCCCGTTTACCCAAATGTTGGGCCATTTTACGATACCCGTTTCGGCCATCATCCCTATCCGATACTAGGTTATCCGGTCTATCAACCGATGGTTTACCAGTCGATTATCTATAAAAAACTGGTACGCCTACAAGCAATTGATGCGGTGGTTTACGCTAAAGATAAAACGGTTAAGCCACTGTGGGATGTCATGATTATCAGCCATAATGATAATGACGATTTACGCTATATGTTCCCTTATATGCTGGTGGCTGCCGAGCCTTATATTGGTCGGAATTCTGCCCATAGTATTGAGGTGTCCGTGCCGGAGAAAGATCCTGCGGTGATGCAATTGAGAGGGATGTGATCGAGGGATTGCTGACGATTAATGTGTTTTATCTTTTGCTCTTTCTATTGAGCGCTGGAATTCAGCCGACGTAGCCAATAAGGCTGTATGAGCAGCATGGATAATGAGATGGACGCCCCGACTTTACGGCATCTAAAGTGCCAAAATATGACGGTATAAATGTAGGGATGACAACATAGGTATCATCAAGAGCCCTCTTCCGTCACCAGAATGACGATGAGATATTCATCTGCCTGTGCTGTCATCCCCGCGAAAGCGGGGATCTCGCCCTAAAGCCCTTTACTCGGCCACGTGCCCCACGTTGATTTACTGATAGTGGACGAAACGTTCGCTACCATTAAACGTAACTGACAAGCATATAGCTAACTATCAGGGAGCAGTATGACGGCGATGTCTTCTGGCACTGATAAATCTTCTCAAATGCCCATCTCTCAATGCAGCAACAAGCAAACCTAAACTGGCATAAACCACACCCAGTACCAAGAGCATCATCACTTCAAAGCCAACTTCGCTAATCGATAATCCCATTTGGTTGACGCTGGCAATGGCTTTAGTCGCCCAGGTGGAGGGCAGTAAATGAGAGATAAATCTCACCCAAGCTGGCATGGATTGTAGCGGCCAAATAGTACCGGAAATATAGAACACTGGGGTGGTGACCATCGCCAGCGTCAGATAGATCAACTCAACATTACGTAAACATTCAGTAATCAACTTGGCAAAGCCAAGGGTGGCTAAAATAAATGGAAAGGTGAGCAGTAATATTTCTGGTATGGGGGCCGTCTGTCGGTAGCCCAGCAGCATCGGCCAGACCACGAATAACACAACCGATAAAAATAGCCAGATAGGAATTAACGCTGACAGGCAGCCAAGGTAGACAGGTAGGGGCGGTTTACCCTGTGGTAAAGAATGCAACACGATGCTGGTTCGCGTACCGGCAATTAACAGGGAGTGCTGGAGTAGCATCACCATCAGACCCGGGAATGTGATGGCGGCAAAGCTGATCCCCGGGTTAAATAAATCGACGGTTTGGGCTTTAATCGGTGACAGAATTTTGTCAATTTGAGTCGGCGTAAAGCCATTGTTCATCATCAGCTCTTGATTGTAGGACAAGAGCATGGTGCGGTAGGCTGCCAGAATATCCATTTCTATTTGGCCGTTAGCCAGTCGACTGGTGGCATCACCATAGGCCGGTATGGTGACATTTTCTCCATGGAGAATACGTTTTTCCATGTTGTGGGGTAACACCACCACGGCAAACAGTTTACGACCAACCAAATCTTGCTGTGCTTCTTCCACGGTGTTATAGGTTTTAACCGCGATTTTTGAGCTGGCATCCAAACTACGGGTCATCATTCTGCTGGCGGAGCTGTGATCCTGATCGATTACGGCTACCGGTAAATCCCAGACCGAGTGATTAGCATAAACCAGGCTCATAATGCACAGGGAGCAGAGCAGCATCATCCATAATGGCTTCTCTAACATCCGGGTGGTGATCATCATAAACCCGCGGAAATAGGCTTTCATCATCAGCGAATATCCTCACCGTGCAGCCGTAGCGGTAACCGTTTACGCACCAGAAAAGCGGTTGCCAGCGGATAAAGCACTAACAATCCACAGACATACAGCACTGAAGTTGCGGAAATACCGCGCAGGAAAATATCAAACAGGGCGTATAGCGCATGGGTCAGGGGTTCAATATTTGCGATGATTTGGGCGGCAAGGGGCATCGAAAGCTCGGGCACTGCAATGCCTGAATAAGTCATGGCAATCCCCACCAGCAGACCGATCAAGGTATAGGCGGTAATGATATCTTTGGTAAAGGTAAACAGTAACAGGCCGATACTTTGCGCCGCCATCACATAGCAAAAACCAATGGCCAGCATAAACAGCGGATTACCGTTAACCCGAGCCCCGGAATAGATAACCAGTGCAGCAATTTCCACCATCAACAAAATGGTGTAACCAATGGTATAGGGGGCAAGTTTGCCCATCAGCGCTAGACTAAAGGGTTTAGCTTTAAGCAGCATTTTACGACGGCTAAGTACATAAATGGTACAGGTTACAACGAACAGTTGCAGCAGATGGATAGTTGCCGCAAACAGTTGATAATAGATGAAATTACCGCTGGCGTTAAACAGGCTTTCATACGAAAGGTTCACCTGAGCCAGTGGGGGAAGCGGGTGACCGATTGCGGTCGCCAGAATTTGTGAGTAGGTTTGATTAAGCTCAGATATCAGACCGGGATAGTCCTGAGTTGAATACAGGCCTGCGCCGTAGAATAACCCATTATAATAAAGAACCGGACTGGGTTGACGACCCGCGAGAACGTCCGCCTCAAAGTTATGGGGGATATACAGTAAGGCATAGATTTTAGCCGAACGCAGATCGATTAACGCTTGTTCTATTCCGTCTTGATAGATATTGACCTGCGCGTGCGAACCGGCATCCAAATTGCGGATGATTTTTCTCGATAGCGTGGTGTGATCGTGATCGATAGCGGCAATCGGAAGTTCCAGTAATGTACCGGCAGAAAAGTTAGCGCTGATCAAGGTAAACAGCAGCAGTGGAAAAATCCACGTTAGCCAGTGCAGAACAATGCTGCGCGATCCCGCTTTCGCTTCAACGTTAAATGAGCGGTTAAAACAGCGCCAGCCGGCTTTTAGTCTTCCCATTTCCATAAGGTGCTCATTCCAGGACGAAGCCCTTCAACCGGTTTAATCGGGTAAAGCCGCACTTCAAAAGTTTTTAAATCAAAATCGCCGGTTGCGCGAGTCGCGCGTTTAGTAGCGAAATCGCCCATTGGAGCAATAAACCGAACTTCGGCTTCAAGCTGTTGATTATTCAGTGCCGGAACCTGCAATTTCACTTTATCGCCTTTACGAACGTGAGCCAGAATATCTTCTCGCAGGTTATAGACAAAGTAAGCGTCAGGTAGCCGAATAATGGTCAGTAACGGGCTGGAGGCGTTTAATAGCTCTCCCTGTTCGGCTGGAATGGTACCCACTTCACCATCAACCGGTGCCTTAACCAGTAAGTCATCCTGTTGGACTTTCACCTGAGCCAGATTCTGTTCCGCTTGATGGAGCGCGGCAACAAATGCATCGCGCTGTTCGGAACGATCGCCGTGCACCGCTTGATCTAACTGGGCACGAGCGGAGTTGACCTGTTGAAGCGCAGTGTCTCGGGCTTTTAATGATGAATCCAGCATCGAAGCAGAAACATAGCCTTTAGGTGCCATGCTGAGGTTACGACGGTAATCTTTCTCGGCATTTTGATATGAGGCTTCCGCTTGCGCCAAGGCGGCTTTGAGGTTGCGAATGCTTTCTTCACGGGTACCGTGCATCGACTCTTCTAAGCGTGCTTTCGCCTGATCGCGGGCGGCTTCCAGCGATTTGACCTGTGCATCCAGCTCCGGGCTGTCGAGCTTCATCAGTAGCTGACCGGTTTTGACATCATCGCCGCGTTCAACATAGCGCTCTATTATTCGCCCTTTCGCTTTAGAGGTCACTAATACCTCTGGAGCATCCACCTCACCCTGTAAGAGGATATATTGGTTATGGGCGCGAAATAATATAGCCAATGCAACGACAACGATAATAAATAGTAGCGTAATAATAGATTGTTTCTTCATATCAGATATATCGTCGTTATCATTATTGTTGAGTGTATTGAGTTAACACCGGGCATAATAAATAATAGCCTAAAATTTAGACTAATAACCATGTCTCAGGGACAGATAGATACCAAACGGTGTACGGTACGCCCGTTTGAGGTGGCGGTGTTTTCTTGGTTATTAGAGTAAAACAGGATTTATTCTCTGTGTAGACCTGAAATTCTACCCTAAACCGCCTAATGAACCTAGTTCTACCTTAGCATAAAGTGCTAACTGGCCGAGGTAGAAAGGGGCATTTTATGGTTTTTTTATGATTGTCAGAGATATTGCCGGAATTGGGGAGTCGCCATCCTGGCTGGTACCAAGACGGCATGACGATATTTTGATCTGGAATACTTGTCGGATAATATAAATTATTCCCCCCAAACCTCTTTCGCCACTTCAACCGTAAGTTTTAGCTTATTCCACTGCTCTTCTTCCGCTAGTAGATTACCTTCTTCCGTTGAGGCAAATCCACACTGTGGGCTAAGACACAGCTGATTGATGTCGACGTATTGTGCCGCTTCCTGAATCCGTCGTTTGACGTCTTGTGGATTTTCCAGTTGGCCGGTTTTAGTGGTGACTAATCCTAATACTACCTGCTGGTGCCCAGGCTTAATAAAACGCAGTGGCTCAAAACCACCGGCACGTTCGCTGTCATATTCAAGGAAGAAGGCATCAACATTAACGCTGCCAAACAATAATTCGGCAACGGGTTCATAACCGCCTTCTGAAATCCAGGTGGAACGGAAATTACCCCGGCAAACGTGCAGACCGATAATGAGATCGCTTGGCTTATCCTTAATCGCGGTATTAATCACCCATGCGTAGGTCGCCGCTAACTGCTCAGGATCTTCCCCACGCTCGCGAATTTGCTGGCGCTGCTGTTCTGAGCAGAAGTAGGCCCAAACTGTATCGTCCAACTGTAAGTAGCGGCAGCCGGCATCATAGAAGGCATGAATGGCCTGACGATAAGTTTCGGCAAGGTCGGCAAAGTAATCTTTAATATCGGGATAAACCTGACTGTTAATGGCTGCCCGACCCCCGCGAAAGTGCAGCATACTTGGACTAGGGATGGTCATTTTGGGGACTGCATGTTGAACAATACTCTTTAAATAGCGGAAATCTTCCAGCATCGGATGATTGCTGAACCCAAGCTTGCCGGTAACCTTGATGCTACGGGCTTTGGTTTGTACGCCATTGAACTGAATGCCTTGGGCAGCGTCGATACCTTCTACACCATCTAAACCTTCAAGGAAATCAAAGTGCCACCATGCTCGGCGAAATTCACCGTCGGTGACTGCTTGCAGGCCAACGTGTTCCTGACTGGCGACAATTTTTTTAATTTCTTCATTTTCAATTTGTCGCAGCTGTGCGGCATTAATTTCATTACTGGCGAATTGTTGACGTGCCTGCTTTAAGCGCTGGGTACGCAGTAAACTACCTACGGTATCCGCTCTAAATGGGGGTAAAGATTTTGCCATGATTGACTCCTGCTTTATTTAGACGTTTAGATGGCTAAATTGATGGTTTTATCCTGTCACTTGCGCTGAATAAAGACAATTGAATAATTTTCACTGATGATGAAAATTATTCATGTTCTCTGTGATATAGGGTATAAAAAAATCGGCAATGGCTTGATTGTCACTGGACGAGCATAGATTCACAAGCTAGTCTGATCCCCATTATGAGCAATAAAAAACAACAGATTAACGACTAAGAATATGAATAAAGACCGGGCATTAACGCTTGAGGCGTTGAGAGTAATGGATGCGATCGAGCGCCGTCGTAGTTTTGCAGCCGCAGCAGAAGAGCTGGGGCGAGTGCCTTCGGCATTGAGTTACACTATGCAAAAGCTGGAAGAGGAGCTCGATGTGGTGCTGTTTGACCGCTCCGGGCATCGCACCAAGTTTACCCCCGTTGGTCGTTTATTATTAGAGCGAGGCCGTATTCTGTTGGAAGCCGCGGATAAGCTCACCTCGGATGCTGAAGCTTTGTCACGCGGCTGGGAAACCAATATCAGTGTGGTGACCGAGGTGTTGGTTTCCGCCTGGCGGCTATTTCCGTTGGTCAATCGGTTGGCAGAGAAGTCAGATACCCAACTATCGATTACCACTGAAGTATTGGCCGGTGCATGGGAACAATTGGAGCTGGGAAAAGCCGATATTGTTATTGGCCCATCGGGCTATTTGCGCCAGTCCGCGGAAATAAATTTTATTAGTTTGTATAAAGTATGCAGTCAATACGTTGCTTCCCCGGATCATCCTATTCATCAGGAAGAAAACCCACTGGATGACGCTGTTCGCTTGAAGTATCGAGGCGTGGCGATTGCAGATACGGCTAAAGAACGCCCGATTCTGACGGTTAAAGTGTTGGAAAAACAGCGCCGACTGACGGTAAGTTCTTTGGAAGATAAACACAAAGCGCTGGTGGCCGGTTTGGGGATTGGTTCTATGCCATCTGATGCGATTCAGGACGATCTAAAGGCGGGTAGGCTGAAGATTATTGGTAACGATCCTGGTAGTGAAGTTGAAATTATTATGGCGTGGCGACGGGATCAGATTGGTAAAGCCAAAGCATGGTTACTGCGTGAGATTCCAAAACTGTTCTCCTGATCCGCGCTCATAGTATACTGCCTGTCTTTCAGTGATTTCAGGTTGGACTATGACGCGTCGTAGTGCCCTTATTCAAATACATATCGCCGCGCTTCTGTTCGGCATATCCGGTATTTTCGGTAAGCTGATTTTGAGCGGCGTTGCTGTGCTGGTCTTTGGTCGGGCATTTTTTGCCCTGCTGTCATTATCGCTGTTGTTAGTGAAATCGCGCCGTATGCCTTGGCATGGCGTTAGCATGCAACGCATTTTTAATCTGATGGCAATGGGCCTGTTGTTAGTGGCGCACTGGGTGACTTTCTTTCTTGGTATCAAAGTGGGCGGTGTCGCGGTAGCTACGTTGGGTTTTGCCTGTTTCCCCGCTTTTGTTGCCATATTGGAAAGCGTGTTATACCGCGAACAATTGACCCGCACAGAATATACGTTGATTGGTTTGGTTTCCCTCGGCTTAGTGTTGGTTACCCCCAGCTTTGATTTTTCTGATCGTGCCACCGAAGGGCTGATTTGGGGTATTGCCTCAGGCTTTATCTATGCCTTACTGACCATCGGCAACCGTAATGTGGCGGCTAAAATGTCAGGAGTACAGGTTAACTGGTGGGAAAATCTATCGGCGATACTGTGTTTACTTCCTTTTGCCTTTAGCGATATTCCACTGGTGCCGTGGCTGGATTGGGTATGGATAGCCTGTTTGGGGCTATTGTGTACCGGACTCTCCTATAGCTTTTTTATTAACGGTCTGAAAGTGATTAATGCCCGTACGGCGGCGTTAATAATCGCTTTGGAACCGGTGTATGCGATTTTGGTGGCGTGGATGCTGTTCCACGAACAACCTGGACTACGCATGTTACTGGGCGGCGTATTAATTATTTTTGCCGTGGGTTGGTCGACGAAGAAGAAGTCAGTCGGATAGATAAAATGGGGACGTTATATTACGGAGTCGAGAATACACCAGCCCGGTCGTGCGAGATGGTGATATTTTCTCAACATTAGCTACGACCGGAATATCCACAAGACCCAATTTTAAAAAAGGTTTATCAGCCGTCTCAGAAGTTGTATTGCGTTCCTACTTTGGCGCTATGAGATAAACTTACCACTATTGTAATCATCAATCGCCTGTTGGATCTCTTCCACGCTGTTCATGACAAACGGCCCATATTGCACTATCGGTTCATTCAATGGTTTACCTGCCAGCAGCATCACTCGACCACCGAGAATACCCGCTTTGAGATGAACCATATCGCCATCGCTGAGAATAGCCGTTTGATCAAACTGTAGGGTATGGCCGCCAACTTCAATTTCACCTTCGAACAGATAGAGCAGCGCATTAAGACCGGTAGGAATTGGGATATGCACTTCACCGTGGGCTTCCAGTCGAATATCGGCGATCAGTGGTTGGGTCGCTTGCGCCTGAACCGGGCTGGTATACGTATCGCCATCCAGCGTTAAAGAACCAGCAATCAGGATGATTTGACCCTGCTCCAATAGTGAAATATTGGGTAACTGCTCGGCATCGAAATTTTGATAGCTGGGCGCTTTCATTTTCTCGCTGCGCGGCAAATTCAGCCAAATTTGGAAGCCGCGCATTTCACCATCAATTTGTTGGGGCATTTCTGAGTGAATAATCCCCCGACCCGCGGTCATCCATTGAATACCGCCGGTTTTTAATTCACCTCGATGCCCAACGTGGTCTTCATGCAGCATATTGCCTTCCAACATGTAGGTGATGGTTTCAAAGCCGCGGTGAGGATGATCGGGAAATCCGGCGATATAATCTTGTGGATCGTCAGAGAAAAAGACATCCATCATCAGGTAAGGATCCATCCTCTGACCGTCAGTTTGGCCCAGCGCACGTTTAAGGCTAACGCCGGCTCCGTCCTCGGTGGCCAGCGCAGAAAATACCTGCCTGATAGTACGATATTGTTGATTGCTCATTAGGTTCTCCTTATTTCTCAGAGAAGCGGTCACGGCGATCGTGTGGCGCATTAAGATCTTGCTTTGGCCCGATAGAGATAATGCCGGTCGGGTTGATCGTCTTGTGGCTGCAATAATAGTGATGGCGGATATGTGGGAAACTCACGGTTTCCGCAATGCCGGTCATCTGATAGATATCACGCAGGAAGCCATACAGGTTTGGATAATCACTGATGCGCTGATAGTCACACTTAAAATGGGTGACGTAAACCGGATCAAAACGTACCAGCGTGGTCCAGAGCCGCAGGTCGGCTTCGGTTAGCTGACTGCCTGTCAGGTAACGCTGGTGACTCAGAATTTTTTCCAGTTTATCCAGCGCTTGAAACACGTTCTGTACTTCTTCGCTATAGGCTTGCTGCTCAGTAGCAAAGCCTGCTTTATAAACACCATTGTTAACATTGGCATAGATCCAGTCATTCAGACTGTCGATCTCACTGCGTAGCGCGTCAGGATAGTAATCTTCAGGTTTAGCACCCAGACTATCAAATGCGTTGTTGAGCATGCGAATAATTTCAGAGGATTCGTTGCTAACGATGGTATTTTTTTGTTTGTCCCACAACACAGGAACCGTCACCCGGCCAGTATAATCAGGGGCGGCCTTGAGATAGACCTGATAGAGATAGTCAAAGCCAAACAGGGTATCGCCCGTCGCCTCTGCAAAGTCAGTAGCGAATGTCCATCCGTGTTCCAACATTAAAGGGTGTACCACGGAAACAGAGATCATCTGTTCCAGACCTTTTAGCTTACGCATGAGCAGCGTGCGATGAGCCCACGGGCAGGCCAGAGAAACATACAGGTGATAACGGCCAGCCTCAGCCTTAAAACCACCGTCACCGCTTGGACCGGGTTGACCGTCCGCCGTTATCCAGTTGCGAAACTGCGGCGTTGTACGCTTAAAATGACCCTGAGTTGATTTTGTATCGTACCAAACATCCTGCCAGATTCCGTTTACTAACTGTCCCATGATGTACCTCCGCAGATAAGTTGGTGGGTAATAAAGGTATAGCTCAGTTTGAGCGGTAAGTATGGCGATACTCTCTATCGCTCTGATTAGTGCTAAAAATCAATGGGCCGTGCAGGATGTGCACGGCCCATTGGTAAGAAAGGAATTACCACTTTTTCTTCAGTAGGGCGTCGATGCTCCATGCACCTGGGCCGGTGACAGCCAGTAACAGGTAACCGCCAGCAATGGTCAGGTTTTTCATAAACATTAACTGGTTAGCACCTTGTTCAAAGTTAATGTGGAAGATAAACGCGGTCATTAAAGTAAAGAATACGGTAAATAACGCAGTTGTACGGGTCAGAAAACCCAGTAATATCGCCAGACCACCGCCCAGTTCAAGTAAAATAGTCAGTGGTAGCAGGAATCCAGGGACGCCCATAGATTGCATATATTGCTGAGTGCCAGCATACGCATCACCTAATTTGCCATAACCGGCAACGATGAACAGAATCGGCATAAGAACACGAGCAATCAGAATCGCCAGATTATTTACGTTTTTCATTTCTACTCTTAACTCCAGAACCAAAATTGATAATAAATACATTCATTCGAAATAATCATGAATGAACATTGTTTCGTTTCGATGAAGTAATCGTAGTTCAACTGACAAAAACTTGTTAGCGAGAAGAATTGCATAATTAATTCAAAAAAATTGAGCAAGAGAAGGTGCTAAGAGCGCTGGTATATCAAGATTGTTGAGTTCTTCGCTAAAATTATCGGGTGATATCGGCAGAATGCCTCAATTTTACTGTGGGATTGTTGAGCGAGATTAGAAAAGTTAGAAAGGGCGAGAAATGAACTACTTGGCGCTGAGATTCTGTCGAACCAGATTCACCGTTGTCCATATACCGAATGCACGGCGACCCCAAACCATCAGTTTTTTCGGATGACGTAGGCTGACCACCGCCACTACACCAACGCCGATGGCGGCAACTTTGCGATACTTGAATAGCGTGAGCCATCCTCTGTCGATATCGGCGGTATATTCCAGCCACGCATCACACTGTTGAGCCAGTTCAGTGCGCTGCCGAGTAATTTTATCCACCAGCAACGCTTTTTTTAACTCACGTGATTTCTTATTCATTGCTCATCCTTTAGCGCATGGCGATCCAGCTTTAGCTGAGTACGTGTTTCTTTCAGGAAAGTCACGCGTCGAGCTTTTACCATGGTCCAAATACCGACGATTAAGGTCAGCAGGAACAAGGTGCCGGTGATAACAGACAGCGCCAAGACTCGGTATGCAGGATCGATGGCCAGACAGACCAGAATAAATAGACCCATTAAGAAGAAACCGGCGAACAACAGCGTTAAGCCCACCATTATCAGGAGCTGAGTCAGATGGACTTTTTCTTCTTCCAGCTCAACGGCCAGTAATTCCAACCGCGTTTGCACCATGCCGTGTAGCAAAGTAAAAATACGTTGGATGGTGCTCAGGGCACCCTTGCCGGGGCCCTGAGAGGAGGAGTAATTGGCCATGATTAACGGCGCGTTAGCAGAACACCGAGCACTAAACCAACGGCGGCACCAATACCTACGCCGGTCCAAGGTTTTTCATGTACATAGTTATCGGCTTTATCGGCGATCTCTTTGGTTTGATCGACAATTTTTCCGCTGGTTTCCGTTAAGCGCGAACGGGTATTTTTTAATAAGCCTTCAGCTTTAGAACGTAATTTATCTATTTCGGCTTTAGGTTTATCGCCTGAGGAGTGCAGGAGTTCTTCCAAAGTGTCCGCCAGTGTTTCCAGCTCTTCACGAAGTAATTCAGAAGTACTTTCTTTTTGCTGTGCCATTTGGATATATCCTTTATTTTAGCGAAATGTGTTAATAAACATAGCCCATAATCGAGGCTTGTTAAAGGCGAAATTGTGCTGTTCTTGTTGGCGAGGCTAACGGTGGTAGTGTGAAATGATGGCTATTTATCTTGACTAGTCAAAGAGATAACCACCAACGCAATCAGTTTTTAACTACGCTGGTGGTGATGAGAAATTGATGTTGTTACAACGGCAGCGGTTATTCGGATTTATTGGCTTTAGATTCCCGCTTTTTACGCCAAATAACAATGATAGAACCCACTAGTCCTAAGACCAACAGTACGATGGGCAGAAGCACCAAACCTTTCATCAGTTCGTTTTCATAACGGTCGAAGGTTTTTGTGCTACCTAATGCGTAGCCCAGACTGGTTAGGATAACCACCCACAGGAAACCGCTCATCCAGTTAAAGAACTGAAAACGACCGCTGTTCAGGCCAGAAATGCCAGCAAGGGTCGGGAGCAGTGTGCGGACAAACGCCAGAAAACGGCCGATAAACAGGGCCGCCAGACCATGGCGGTGAAACAGATTGTGCGCACGCTGATGATAATGGGAGGGAATGTGGGAAAGCCAGTTTTGCACCACTTTTGTGTTACCCAACCAGTGCCCCTGAAGGAAACCAATCCAGCTACCAATACTGGCGCCGGCGGTCAGAATCACAACGGCTAACGGATAGTTGATGGCACCCTTGGCAACCAGCACGCCTACCAGCAATAACAAACTATCGCCAGGCAAAAAAGCCGCCGGTAAGACACCGTTTTCTAACAGTAGAATGGTAAAAAGTATGCCGTATAACGTCCAGACTAAAGAGGGGTTAGTCAACATGGCAATATCATGATGCCAAAGTGCCTGCCAGAGCGTGTGTATTACATCCATTTCGTATTCCTAAAACATCGGTATAACCGGAATATAGCCCCGGAGGGGAATAAACGTTTGCTAGAGATATCTCTTGCTAAAGTAAGACCTGCATCTGGCATGGCGCATGACCTGAACATCCACAGACTTCTTTTGACGCTAAGTAATCTACAGCTAAATGAGTAAGCCATGGTTAAATTCAGGCTTGAATATCAGTTTTGTTAATTTTTGCCGGTGTACCGTTATGGTTTTGGTTGTATACCGGGCAAAAAGGTGAATGCACTCTACCAAAGTTCAGTATGCTGAAACAGAAGAAATTAAGTATTTTCGCCGTTTCTGAGCTTTATTTTAACATCTTTACAGAAAAACTGATGTTATATAAAAGCGTTGGGCAGGATAACATCACTAGCAGAAAACATTATTGATAGAGGCCAAAAAAACCAAAATTATTGAGCCTTGAGTAATAGCTGGTAACCAACCGCAACGGCGATCAGACACAGGATAACGTTGAGCAAAATATTCAGCACCGCTTTAAGCCATTCTCCCTGAGTAAACAGAAGCAGCGTATCGAATGAAAAGGTTGAGAAGGTGGTTAACGCCCCGAGAAAACCAACGCCAATTAATGGACGCCAGTGGGGTGAAATTAATGAACCATTGGCCAAGGCTGACATTAGTAACCCCATAATCAGTGAACCACCGACGTTGACCGCGAGAGTGGCATAGGGAAAATTATTGCCAAACCACTGGGTAAACCAATGAGTGATTTGAAAACGGCTGATAGCACCAACGGCACCGCCGAATGCAACAATCATTAATGTGATGCCATGGCTCATTTTTTCTCCCGTAACGCGCTGAATAGGATTGAGTAAATATACTGTTTATTTGAAGTAAGGCATCAGAGTCGGGTCTGAAAGCTAATCGATGCATATTATCCCTCCCTATAGCGTAGAGCAATATTTGGCAGATATTAACCGAGGTTATTGAGGTGATGGGGGAAAGCTGGGCGATGATGTATGAGTACCGTTTGATAAGTACATAAGGTATGACATGGCTGTCAGGGCTTAGGATGTAGCTAAAATCATTTAATTTGAATTCAGTGAATGTTTCGTCCGTAAAGAGAACGCTGGAATATTCGCTTTTCCTTACGGACGAGGGTAATGTTTTTGAGTTCGACGGGCGTCGGGCCTAGGCTTCTTAGGGGCCGTTATGAGACACATTCATGTGTCTCACCCTACGGGCCAGCACGAGTGCTGTTCAAATTTGTTCCTGACAAATTTGTCGGCAGCTAAAGCTGCTACGACCCCAACGGACAACGCCTTAGCGTTGAACAACACTCAGTGTTGGCCCGAAGGGCAGGCTACAGAATGTTGCCTGTAAAACTCTCCCTACGATTGAGTATATTAGGACTTTGTTATCAATCAGAAGCCCCGATATTGATATCGGGGCTCATTACACGTTAAAACAATCTTACTTCAACAACGCACGCGCATGCGTCAGCACGTTATCCACCGTAAAGCCAAACTCAGCAAACAACTGGTCTGCCGGTGCAGATTCGCCGAAGCTGTGCATGCCCACGATGTGGCCATTTAAGCCCACATACTTGAACCAAAAATCGGCAATACCCGCTTCCACGGCCACGCGTGCGCTTACCGCTGACGGCAGCACCGACTCACGGTAGTTCTCATCCTGACGGTCAAACACTTCGGTTGATGGCATGGAAACCACGCGCACCTGACGACCTTCTGCCGTCAGTTTCGCCGCTGCATCAACCGCCAGACTCACTTCAGAGCCAGTGGCAATCAGAATCAGCTCAGGCACTCCAGCGCAATCCTTCAGGATATAGCCGCCCCGCGCCACGTTCGCCAATTGCTCCGCGGTGCGCGGCTGTTGAACCAGATTCTGACGAGAGAAGATAAGCGCACTTGGGCCAGTTAAATGCTCAATGGCATATTTCCACGCCACTGCCGATTCAACCTGGTCACACGGACGCCAGGTGCTCATATTTGGCGTCAGGCGCAAACTAGCCATTTGCTCTACCGGCTGGTGCGTTGGGCCATCTTCACCCAGACCAATGGAGTCATGGGTATAGACAAACACGCTGCGAATTTTCATCAGCGCTGCCATGCGTACCGCATTACGGGCATATTCCATAAACATCAGGAAGGTGGCGCCGTAAGGAATAAATCCGCCGTGTAGCGCAATCCCGTTCATGATGGCCGACATACCAAACTCACGTACGCCGTAATGGATATAGTTACCCGCCAGGTCGTCAACAATTGACTTCGAGCCCGACCACATGGTCAGGTTGCTGGGTGCCAGGTCGGCAGAGCCACCAAGGAATTCCGGTAACACTTTACCAAAGGCTTCCAGGGCATTCTGTGAGGCTTTACGGCTGGCAATGTTGGCTGGGTTAGCCTGAAGCTGTTCAATAAACGTCTGCGCTTCGCTGGCCCAGTTCGCCGGTAGTTCATGATTCACACGACGTTTAAACTCAGCGGCTAAAGCTGGATGGGCGGCCTGATAGGCGGCAAACTGCTTATCCCACTGCTGTTCTTTGGCCTGACCGGCGGCTTTCGCATCCCAGTCGGCATAGATATCCTGAGGAATAACAAACGGCTCATATTTCCAGCCTAATGCTTCACGGGTAGCGGCTACTTCAGCGGCTCCTAACGGTGCGCCATGGCTGTCATGAGTACCGGCTTTATTCGGTGAACCGAAGCCAATCACGGTTTTACACATTAACAGAGAAGGCTTGCCGGTTTCTTTTTGTGCTTGCTCAACCGCCTGACGGATAGCGTCTGCATCATGACCATCAATACCGCGAATCACGTGCCAGCCATAGGCTTCAAAACGCATCGCCGTATCATCGGTAAACCAGCCCTCAACGTGTCCGTCGATAGAGATACCGTTGTCATCATAAAACGCAATCAGTTTGCCCAGCTTCAGGGTCGCTGCCAGTGAGCAAGCTTCATGGGAAACCCCTTCCATCATGCAGCCATCACCCATAAAGGTATAAGTGTAATGGTCGACAATCTCATGGTTTGGACGGTTAAACTGCGCCGCTAAGGTACGTTCAGCAATCGCCATACCCACCGCATTACAGATACCCTGACCCAGCGGGCCGGTAGTGGTTTCTACGCCCGGCGCATAGCCGTATTCCGGATGGCCCGGGGTGCGCGAATGGAGCTGACGGAACTGCTTCAGGTCATCAATAGACAGGTCATAGCCAGTCAGGTGTAGCAGGCTATAAATCAGCATTGAGCCATGGCCGTTGGAAAGTACAAAGCGGTCGCGATTCACCCAGTTAGGGTTGGTTGGATTATGGTTCAGGAAACCGCGCCACAGCACTTCGGCGATATCCGCCATGCCCATTGGGGCACCGGGATGGCCGGAATTGGCCTTTTGCACCGCATCCATACTCAGGGCGCGGATAGCGTTAGCGAGTTCTTTATGAGAAGGCATTATTAACTCCATTGAAATAAGGGATATCAGGATAAATTAAACGTCTTGTTATTATTGAGGGCTATAGTTATATCAGTTTATTTATCCCAAGAAGTTAAATTTTTATCTTATCTGACGACAGACGCGCTGCCAGCATGGTTTCCAGCTTTTGCTGATCGGCGGCAAACAGACGAATACCTTCAGCCAATTTATCCACCGCCATCGGATCCTGATTATACTGCCAGCGAAACTCCGCTTCGGTCATTTTACTGGGGGGATTGAGGACTTCGTTGGTAGGCGCTAACTTTCTGGCTACCGAACCGTTACTCTCCTGTAACTGTTTTAGCAGAGCAGGGGAAATGGTCAGGCGATCGCAACCGGCCAGCGCCAGTATTTGTTCAGTGCGTCGGAAGCTGGCTCCCATAATGACGGTAGGGTAGCGATGCTGTTTATAATATTGGTAGATATGACGAACGGAAACCACGCCAGGATCGGTTTCCGCCTGATAATCAGTGATAGGCTGATTGGCCTGATACCAGTCATAGATGCGGCCAACAAACGGTGAAATTAAATAGACGCCGGCCTCTGCACAGGCTCTGGCCTGCGCAAATGAGAAAAGCAGGGTCAGGTTGCAATGAATCCCTTCGTTTTCCAGCTCTTCCGCTGCGCGAATCCCTTCCCAGGTGGCTGCCAGCTTGATCAATATGCGTGATTTATCGATGCCGGCTTTTTGATAAAGAGAAATCAGCTTACGGGCTTTTGCCACACACATTCCGCGGTCAAACGACAGGCGAGCATCTACTTCGGTTGAAATTCTGCCGGGAATGCTGTTAACGATTTCTGCGCCGATATACACCGCGATCCGATCGCTGGCGTTAATTAACTGCGTGGCTTTATCTCCGCCTTGTGTTTTAGCATCGTTAATTGCGGCATCGATAAGGTGTTGGTATTGGGGGAGTTCGGCGGCTTTTAGAATCAGAGAGGGATTGGTGGTGGCATCTTCCGGTGAAAACTGGCGGATAGAGTCAAGATCGCCACTGTCAGCCACTACCGTGGTGACTTGTTTTAGTGCTTCGAGCTGGTTCATAAGGGATTTCCTTTAATCATATATAAACCGTGATCCCAGCCCACCGTATTCATAGTGAGCCAGGCATAACAGCGCGTGTCAGCCACGCTGCATTTGTTGTTCGTAATAACCGATCTTGTCAACTTTAGGCGCTGAGTTACCACCATCAAATTCGGCATCGAGCCAGTTATCGACAATGGTTTTTGCCAGTTCTAACCCGATGACGCGCGCGCCTAACGAGATAATTTGTGCATCATTGCTTTTTCTTGCTCGTTGAGCCGAGTAGGCATCATGACACTGGGCGGCACGTATACCGGGGACTTTATTGGCGGTGATGCTCATACCGATCCCGGTGCCGCAAATTAGGATCCCGCGTTCATGGGTGCCGGCTTTGATCGCCTGAGCGACTTGCATGGCAATATCTGGATAGATCGTTGGCTCACTTTGCCGATCGCAACTGTAATCAATAACCTTGATGCCTTTCTGTTGTAGATAGCTCACCAGTTGGTTTTTCATCTCAATCGCCGCATCGTCACAGCCGATAGCAATGGGTAACATATTTCACCTCTTTACAGATTAACGGTAATTCGATCGCGTTGCTGCTGCCATGTCACATCGGCTATCTACCGGGTTAAGGAGAGTGAGTCGTGTGATGACTGTTGCCTCAACTACGGCATTGACGCGAAATAAACAACAAAAGTTCAATGACTGTTCTTTTGTTTTATACTCGTGCTTTTCATATGTTAAGTCAATAAACTTATGTTCAGTTTTAGCGTTATTCTGATCGGTTTGTGAGTGCGGTGCTTATTTTAAGTCCTTTTTAGGCCCGTAATAATTAATAAACGGTGTGATTTATACTCGATTTCATCTGATTAATTGCTGATTTGAACAATAGTATTTTTGTTAATCTTATGTTCATTCTGGGCGGTTAACGATTTAGAACCGTGGGCTATCGAAGGAGCCCGATGAGGCTAGGTCATGATGGCGGGGATGAGAGAGTATTCAGCTAAGATGGCGTAAAAAAGAGTATTTACGCCAGTTGAAGCATTAAGATATGGGTGGATATTATTGCTGCTGTAGCATATTCAGAATAGTACGTGCATTGGCCGCGCTGGTGGCAATAATATCAATGGCGCCGGTACGTAATGCGCCAAGAATAGCCAGGGCTTTGGTGCTCTCAGAGGCAATGGCAATCACACAAGGAATTTGGCGCAGCTCTTCAGTGCTGAGGCCGATAACGCGATCGTTCATCACGGTATTGGCCGGTTGGCCTTGAGAATTAAAGAAGTCATAGCCGGCAATTTCACCGGTCACCCCTTGATGCAGACTGGCATCAACGATTTCCTGCGGTGTAAACCAACCCAGCTTAACCATGTAGCTGTTTTCATTCATATCCCCGATGCCAACCAGAGCAATATCGGCTTTTCTTGCCCGATCCAGCGTCTCTTTAATGGTTCCGTTTTGCATAAAGGCTTCTTTTAGCGCACGGTTTTCCACATAGGCGGGGGCATAAAGGGTTTCGCTGGTACCGCCAAATTTTTTGGCCAGACGCCGGCTGATATGGTCAGCGTTAATCGCATCACCGGGGCGATGTGTGCCGCCGATGCCACAGATAAATTTGCAGTTTCTTTCCGGTACGATGCTGACGTGGTCTGCCACCGCGGCAATATTTCGCCCTTGGCCGACCGCCAGTACCGTGTTGTCTTTTAAGTTGGTAGCCAGATAGCCGGAAACCAGTGACGCGACCTGACGCCGCTGTTCATCTTCATCCTGATTATCCAGAGCAATCAATGCGCGCTTTAGACCAAAATGTTCGATCAACTGTTGTTCCAGACGGGTGCTGAATACCGGATGGTAACGTACGGTAATTTCTACAATGCCTTCTGACTTGGCTCGCTTTAATAATCGACCTACTTTAATTCTTGATATGCCGAATTTATGCGCGATCTCTTCCTGAGTCATTTCATCCTGATAATAAGCCACCGCAATTTCTGTCAGTAGTTCATTGTCTTGAGGAACGGTCTGTTTTTCCATTTGTTTATGCCCTTTCAGTCAATCATGCACATTGTGAAGCGTCATGATGATTTATTGCTCAATGACAAAAGCTATCGCATTGAATAATAGCAAGGATTAGAACATTTGTTATGTAGCATGAACAGATAATTTTCATTTGTTCTTTATTCATGGCTTTTATCTTGGCTGGAAAAAGCGATTCAGTTCACGAAAGTCGGGGGATTTGCCAATAAAAAACCGCTAATGGGACGTTTGTCTTTTTTTATTGCATAATTTTTGCTGATATTTTTGAACGAAAGTTTATATTTCGTTCTTTTGTTTGATTGTCGGAGAGAGGTACAGCGGCTACAAAGCTAGCCGCTTGATGAACTCATTACTTAAAGAATGGATAGTTGAACAATAGATAGTTGAACAATAAATAGTTGAACTAACAAATACGGGCTGAGTCAGTTATCCAAAGTAGACTGAATAGGGGGAACAGGTCACATCCCATTCTTGACCCTGACAATATCTGCGACAATGGCGATGCCAATCTCTGCCGGGGTTTTGCTACCAATGGGCAGTCCTATCGGCGCATGAATACGGCTTAGCTGATCTTGAGTCAGTTCGCCGATATCCGTCAGCCGCTGTCGGCGTTTGGCGCTGGTGCGTTCCGATCCCATGACGCCAATATAAAACGCCGGAGTATGAACCGCTTCCATCATGGTTAAGTCATCCATACGTGGATCGTGCGTTAAGGCGACAATCGCGGTATTGGGATGAACCCCGCCCTGTTCGATATATCGAGCAGGAAAAATATCAAGAATAGGCATATCCAGATGAGCAAAGTTTTCCATTACCTCAGGGCGAGGTTCACAGATAATCACTTCAAAACCTAATGCGGCGGCGAACTGGGCGCAGTATTGGCCAACGCTCGACAGACCGGCAATAATAATCCGCGTGACTGCTCCGAGATAAAGAGTGACTTCGTTGTCGTGATGTTCCACTACCGGGCCGGAACCCCGCTGGCAAGGTTCAGGTAACTGGCTGGCGTGGGGAAGCGTTACTCGCTTAACCCACTGGCCTTGTCCTTTGAGGGCATTCTCGATATGCCTTAAGTGGTTAAGGCTTTCTTCCCCAGGTTGTAGGTATTCTACCAATACGTCGATCGAACCGCCGCACGGTAGCGCCACTGACGTTCTTGGTGAACCTGCACCGTAGCGAACGATCTGACTCGGCTGTCTGAATTCTCCGTTGGCAATACGCTCAAGAAAATCGTCTTCAACACAGCCGCCGGATAGCGAACCGCTAAATTGACCAGCAGAAATAGCCGACATCATGGCACCCGGCCCGCGCGGCGATGAACCATAGGTATTGAGTACGGTACAAAGCCATATCGGCTGCTGTTGTTCAATCCAGCCGATGCTACGCTGAATCACTTCGAGTTCCATGTGCTGCATTACGAGTAGCCTGTCAAAAGTTTAAAAGTCGGATAAAACCTATACCAAGATCGGCGTTAACCGTTAATTGGTTAGCGAAAAGCCCGATGATTCGCCGTGCGAATGTTGGCTTAGCCTACGACGACCGGTTCCGTTTTTTATCGGAACCATGTGAAGTGTAGGCTAGCTTATCGGTTTAGTTATCCTTCTCTGTCTCCAGCCTGATTTGTTTCACTCGTTCGGCCAGATCCGGCCACGCCGGCTGTTTGGCAAAATCTTCCCGCAGATAACTTAACAGCGCGACAATTTGCTGATCGTTCATGTTGTAGCGGAAAGCGGGCATATAACCCAATTTGTCGGTTGCCGGTGACTGAATACCGTTAAGAATAATATGAATCATATTATCCGGCGAAGACTCATACAGGTTGCTGTTTAGGGCGATTGATGGCTTAACCCCGTTTAATGCCGGGCCACTATCTTGGTTATGGCAAGCCATACAGGCTCCGGAGAAAATACGCGCTCCTTGAGAGGTTAATGGCTCAATCTGGCTATATGCTTTCAGATTAATATCCGCCGCGGCTTTTTCTCGGTCGCCGTCAGGTATTTTGGTTTCTGAACCTTGAAACGACAGCAGATAGGTCGCGATAGCCATGAGATCGGCATCAGACTGCGCCGATAATCCCTCTTTCACCACCGGTGCCATCGGACCCGCTGCGACACCATGATTAATGGAGAAACCGGTACGCATATACTCAACCAGCTCTTGTTTATTCCAACCTAACGGTGACGGTGAGTGTTGATTTAACGCTGGGGCAATCCAGCCTTCAGCCACGCCGCCGCCCAAATAGTCAGCGCCAGTTTTCTCGGCAAACATCAGATTACGAGGCGTATGGCAGGCACTACAGTGGCCTAAACCTTCGACTAAGTAAGCACCACGATTCCACTCTTCACTTTGCGCGGTATCTGGCTGATAGGCGCCCGGAGAGAGAAACAGCAAGTTCCAGGCCGAGATTCCACGACGAATATTGAACGGAAATGAAAGGTCGGTTTTCGGATTATGACTTTTCACCGCGGTTTGCGACATCAAATAGGCGTACAACGCTTCCAGATCCGCATCGCTGGTTTTAGTAAAGGCGGTATATGGAAAGGCGGGATACAGGTAGTTACCTTCTCGGTCGATACCTTCTCTCATTGCACGCTTAAAGGCGTCAAAGCTCCAGCTACCGATGCCCGTTTCAACATCTGGGGTGATATTGGTGGTGTAAATGGTGCCGAAAGGAATTTCAATTGCTAAACCACCGGTATTGGTCACGCCATCTTTACTGGTATGGCAAACCGCACAATCGCCAGCGTCTGCCAAGAGTTTGCCTCGGGCCACCATTTCATCAGAAAACTTGGCCGGGTTGCTCGCGTTTAACGGCTCAATTTCAGGATGGCTGCTATACCAAAGACCGGCTACGCCGACCACCGCAACGATAGCAACACACCAGCCTAATACACGTTTAAGCCTCATCATTATTTATCCATTTATTTGGCGTTTATCGGTCAACGCTCAGAGTCCAAAAGTCACATGGCGTCCGTCGCTAAGTTAGCTTGACGGACGCGATATTCAGTCCAATTATCGGCTAATTATTTAGCCGCCGCGGCGTTGTCCAGCGCCTGTTTAACCCGGGCAGGGGTAAACGGTACTTGACGCAAACGGACGCCGGTAGCGTCAAACACTGCGTTAGCAATCGCTGCTGCACTGGGTACTGAAGCTGATTCCCCTACGCCCATTGGTGCTTCGGCCTGATTTTCAATCAAATGAATATCAATTTCAGGCAGTTCGTCAAAGCGCAGGATCGGATAACCGCCCCAGTCCAGCGAAGTCACACCAGACTTATCAAAAGTGGTGAACTCTTTAAGCACTCGGCTGGTGGACTGAATAATATTGCCGTGGATCTGATGGCGAACGCCGGCCGGATTCACAATTTGTCCGCAGTCGTGGGAGATAAAGATCTTTTTCGGTTTGATATGGCCGGTTTTACGGTTAACTTCAATATCAATCACCCATGCAGCCCACGCCGCGCCATATCCAGGGAATTTACTGTGGAAGTAGCGGGCATAGGCAAATCCTCTGCCGGTCACAATGTCATCTTGGCTGTTTTTATGGTTAAACGATGGGCCATCAACCCAGTTAGACTGTTTCTTTAATGCTTCAATCAGCGCGATAGCCCGTGGATCTTTCAGGTAGCGTAAACGGTAAGCAATCGGATCCTGTTGTGCCAGATAAGCCAGTTCATCAATCCAGGATTCATGGGCAAAGACGTTAGGTAACGCTGATACACCGCGCATCCATGATGCCCGGACAATCGGGGCGGCATCTTCGGAAACGACGCGCATATTGGGATATTCGTATTGAGGTACCGCGGTACGGTCACCCATTTGCTGAGTCACGGCGGTATTCGCTACAACACCGGTTAAAATCAGCGGCAGTAACGTCGCGCCGTTGGACGGATAACAGGTTTTAAACTCATAGGCACCCACATTATTTTCAGCATCCAGACCGCCGCGGATCTGGATAAGCTGTGCGGTACCTTTAGGCTCCCAGGCATTTTCCTGCTCACGCATCAGTTGAACTCTAACCGGTCGGCCAACTTCACGGGAAAGCAGGGCGGCATTACCGGCTACATCATCCGCGCAGTTGCGGCCATAGCAGCCAGAAGCCTCCATGCGGTGAATATTCACTTTCTCACGATCGCAGGCCAGCAAAGTGACAATATCGTTACGCAGATCGTGTGGATTCTGGGTACCGGACCACACTTCCACTTTATCGGCAGTGACGTCAGCAACCGCACAGGAAGGCCCGATTGAAGCGTGCATATGGTAAGGCCAAACGTAGTCGGCATTTACCACTTTAGTCAGTTTACCCATCGCACCATCGACGCCATCATCTTCTTTCAGCATTCTCGGGCTTTTCGGATGAGCCTTCAGGGTTGCCAACAGATCATCAGGTTCAAGATTCGGTAGCCCAGCCCACTCTTTCCATTTTACTTTTAGCTTACGAGCTGCCTGAATAGCTTGTTCTTCACGTTCGGCGACAACCGCCACAAAGTCTTTAATCACCACGACTTTAACGATGCCGGGTAAGTCGGCAATCGACGATTGATCGACTTCCAGTAAGCAATCACCCAGCGGGGCGGAACTGTCTGCGCCACCGTATGGCGGCAAGATCACTCGACCGTGCAGCATATTGGGTAAGCGAAAATCATGGACAAACGTCAGACCGCCGGTCACCTTGGCCGGAATATCAACGCGGGCAATGGGTTTGCCGATAAACTGGTATTCAGCCGTTGGTTTTAAGGCAATGTCGTTATTTAAGGTGAGATTAAAACTCTCGCCCTTAACCAAATCGCCATAGCTGATTTCACGCTCTGGATTGTCAACGATCTTGATCATTCCGTGTTGGGTCACCAGCTTGTCAACCGGCTGTGCGAAAACAACCGCAGCCTGTTTGAGCAGGAACTGACGTACCTGTGCCGCGGCTTTACGCAGTGGTATCGCGGTAACTTGAATACTGGCGCTGGCAATGGTTGGACCCTGATCGGGAGTACGTAATGTATCGCCCAAAATCATGGTGATTTTTTCAAAAGGGACATACAGCTCATCGGCAATAATCTGCGCCAAAGAGGTGCGAATACCGGTACCTAAATCGACGTGACCACAAAAGACCGTGACCTGACCGTCGGCAGAAATGGCAATAAAGCTATCCACCTGATCGAGGGGAATCTCTTTGCCATGGCCTTTAGCTACGTCGTCCGCCAATGCTTTAAATGGCATAGGCATTGCCACGCTGACCATTAATAGTCCACCGGCCTGAAGTAGCCGACGGCGGGTTATTTCTAACATACTCATGCGGTTTTCCTCTCTGCCAGCAGCGCTTTGGCTTTTTCAGCCGCACTGAGAATTTCCATATGGGTACCGCAACGGCATAGGTTATAGGTCAGCTCTTGCTTAATTTCATCTTCTGAAGCATTAGGATTGCGCTCAAACAGCGCCACCAGCGTCATAATCATGCCGTTGGTGCAGTAACCGCATTGGGCAGCTTGTTCTTCAACAAAAGCCTGCTGTACCGGGTGCATATCCTGCTCGGTACCAATACCTTCAAGGGTAGTGACCTCTTTTTGATAGGCCGCTGACACGGGAGTAATACATGAGCGGGTGGCTACACCATCAATCAATATTGTGCAGGCACCGCATTCACCTAAGCCACAGCCATATTTCGGGCCGTTAAGCATCAGGTCATTGCGTAGTGCGTATAATAATGGGGTGGTTGGCGGGGTATTCTCTAAACGGATCCATTGTCCATTTACTTTTATTGCACGGCTGGAAGCCATTTGGTTCTCCTTGATAAGTCCGATACCGGACCAGATCCAATAATTCTTTTTACTAGTTTGATAATATTTCTTAACAATTTCTTAATAGTTTATCGAAGGCATTAGCCCAATACAATCATGATGAACATACAAAAAGTGCGGCAATCATTGAGAGTGATTGGCGTAGGAGAGATAAATCGTCACGGTACAGGTAGTTAGCCTTAAGTCGCGTTATCAAGGATGTTAATTATCCTTAAATGGCTATCATCTGTA
The DNA here is from genome assembly GCF_900112475.1 of Pragia fontium DSM 5563 = ATCC 49100. GTDB lineage: Bacteria > Pseudomonadota > Gammaproteobacteria > Enterobacterales > Enterobacteriaceae > Pragia > Pragia fontium. The sequence goes on from NZ_FOLW01000003.1 coordinate 178,884, forward strand.
TTTATCTGGTACTTGGTCGTATGATGATCCTGTTGTTTTTTTATTCACCTTTTTAATTGTCAGGAGCCATTATGTTTTCCTCCGAGGAAAGATCACGCATGCTTGCCATAAAAGGCGTCGGTGAAACGGTGATTTCCCGACTGGAACAGATTGGTTTTTCATCACTGTCTCAATTGGCTGAGGCTGATACTGGCGATGTCACTAAACAGATTGCGCAAATGATGGGGTCGACCTGTTGGCATAATAGTCCACAGGCGCGGGGGGCTATTCAGGGAATCATTGACCTGGCTAAGTCTATTCAGAACTGAGCTCGTTTATAGGGAGGCATTTTGAAACTCAATCTTTCGGCAGTGATTGCTCTCATTGTTCTTACCTGCATTTGGAGCTATAGCTGGATTGTAATGAAATCTGGGCTGCCTTATGTCGGTGCATTTGATTTTGCGGCCATGCGCTGTGCGTTAGGGGCCGTATTACTGTTGGTTGTCTTAAAGTTGCGTAATCGCGGTATGAAGCCTCCTCCCCTTGTTCCAACGTTTATGATTGGGGTATTACAAACCGCAGGCATGGTGGGTTTTTCCCAGTGGGCGCTGGTGAGCGGTGGTGCTGGTAAAGTGGCTATCTTGACCTATACCATGCCGTTTTGGGTGATTTTGCTGGCGGCTCTTTTTCTTAATGAACGCCTGAGTAAGCTGCAATACTGGGCAACGGGTATTGCGATAGGCGGCATGATATTTATTCTGCAGCCGTGGAATACTGATGGTTCGATGATGGCCTCGATACTGGCGTTACTTTCTGGCTTAAGCTGGGGAGCCAGCGTGATTATCGCTAAGCGGCTGTATATTCGTAACCCAACCGATCTGTTGTCTTTAACGACCTGGCAGATGGTAATGGGGGCGATAGTATTAACGGTTATCGCGCTATTCACTCACTCTAAACCCATTATCTGGCACCCTTATTTGTGGGGCGGGCTGGCTTATACGGCGGTACTGGGAACGGCTATTGCCTGGATCTTGTGGATGTTTATCCTGAAAAATTTGCCTGCGGCGATTGCGGGGCTGGGAACGCTGGCGGTTCCGGTTTTAGGTGCGTTGCTATCGTGGGTGCTATTGGGAGAACGACCTAATGCTCCGGAATTGGTTGGGATTGTTTTGGTGGTATTGGCATTGGTGATATTGAGTTTACCAAAACATCGGAGCGGTAGGGCCACTGAGAAATGATGTTTTATTAAAGTTATTTAATTCTCTTTGTTTCTGGTGTTGTATTTAACTATTAACTCACACGTTGGTTGAGATGAGTTTTAGCTGGTTAATTCCGGTTGTGTAGGATGAGTAGACTGAAGGTTTGTTCGTTAGGTTTAATGACAGCGAATGTTTCGTCCACTATGAGTACAGAGTATAAATCAACGTGAGCGCACGTGGCCGAGCAGAGGGCGTGCTCCCTCACTCAGTTGTCGGCTAAATTCCAGCGCTCAATAGAAAGGGCAAAAGATAAAACTCACTGCTCGCATTTTCTTAATTGAACAGAGAATGAATTTAGTGGTATCAGTAAAGACGAAAATTTACCTATTTCATAGAACGTTACAATTATATTGTCACTTTAGCTAACAGTTTACGCTTCCATTTGTAGACGATATCTGGGATTCCTGTAAAACTGGTCTAACCTTTATTCAGGATGAATAGATATGGATGGATTGATAGCATTTGGGTTTCTTATTCTTGTTGCGATAATTGCGGCACCGATTATTGCATTGGTGGCATTGAGTCGTAGCAATCAAGCTAAATATGCGATTTCTCAGCTCAAGCAGCAGGTTGAGGAACTGCAGAAGAAACTGGCGAATGCACAATATAAGGACGAGGCAGCTGAGCCATTGGCTCCGGCACCGATTGAAGCCTTAGTGACTGAAGAACCGGTGGCTCCACCGCCAGAAAGCGGTTCTTTTACGGCGGCTAATGCCTATTCTATTCCTCAGTCACAGTTTGAAGCTGAGGTTATCTCTTCCAGCATTGCACCAATGGTGATTGAGCCTGTTCCTCAGACCAGCACCACTCAAACTACAGCCCCGCAAGAATCCTTTACGCCTGCTACCGATAGCAGCAACGATGAGGTTAAAGCTGCGTCGAACAAGGTCGTGACACCTTCAACCTCTGTAGCGAAAAGTACCGATAACGATCTGTTCTCAGGGTTGATTCATTGGTTCTTTAAAGAGAATCCCGTTGCTAAGTTAGGCATCTTGCTGCTGTTTTTCGGCTTAGCCTATTTGATGAAATATACCATCGATCGAGATATGTTCCCGATTGAATTGCGTTTAGCCAGTGCAGCGTTAATCAGTATTGTGCTTTTAGGACTGGGTTGGCGTTTACGCCATAAGCAGCCGCTGTACGGATTGATATTACAGGGCGGTGCCGTTGGTGCGCTGTATATCACGGTATTTGCCGCGTTCAGGCTCTATCTGCTATTGCCACATATGTTTGCTTTTGGCCTGATGCTGCTCATCTGCGCCGCCAGCGTTGGTTTAGCGGTATTACAGCGAGCGCTAAGCTTGGCGATGTTGGCCAGCATTGGTGGGTATTTATCACCAATTCTATTATCAACCGGCAGTGCGAATCATGTCGGTTTATTCTCTTATTACCTGCTGATTTCCAGCGGTATTTTAGTCATTGCTGTTTGGCAATCGTGGCGGGTGTTAAACCTGCTGGGATTTGTGTTTACATTCGGTGTGGCAACAATTTGGGGAATGGAATATTACCGCCCTGAATATTACCTCTCTTGCCAGCTATTTTTACTGGCTAACCTGATTCTATTTAGTCTGTTGGCCGAACTGTTTGCGGTAAAAAATCGTATTCAACAGCATATGGCTATCGACGGCACATTGTTGTTTGGCCCACCGCTGATTGGCTTTGCTATGCAGTATGCCATAACCTCCCATTGGGCATTTGGCCCCGCCTTCTCCGCGCTGGGTTTTGGGCTGATCTATTTGGTGATTACCTGGGGTACGCTGCGACGATTCCCGCTGGATGGCAAGCGCATTGCTACAGGCTATTTGGCGCTGGGTGGCTGTTTCGTCACGCTGGCGATTCCGTTAGCCCTGTCAGCCCAATGGACCGCACTGGCATGGTCACTGGAAGGCTTGGGGATTCTATGGTTTGGTCTGCTACAGAACCAGCGTCGTCTAAGCTGGAGCGGTAGCGCATTGTTGGTGCTGGCTCTGGGGTCTCAACTGGTTGCCTATACCGATTATCTCTGGGGGATCTCGCTGGTATTGGTACTGCCGGTGGTTTTCCTGTGCTTTATTAGCGCAGGTGCGCTGTGGCGCCATTACAAACCACAACACAGCCCGTGGCAGGTATTAAGCCTGGGCATGCTGATGGTCGGTATTGCGGTTTGGGGCTGGTGGTTGGCGGAGATGCCGGCTTATTTCTATATGCGTACCTACGATTTGCAACCGGTGCTGCTATCGCTGCTCGGCTTTAGTCTCTCAGTGTGGATATGGCGTCAAGCCGGACAGCGCTTAGACTGGCGGGAACTGAAGCAAACCGTGTGGCTATTATGGCCGGTAGCCAGTTTTATTTTGTTAATCCAATTGCAGGGTAGTTCGCATCCTTTGGAAATGGGATGGTGGAACCTGAGCTGGTTGTCGGTGATTGTCTCTGCCGCTTTTTTACTGTTCAAGGATGCGTCAAAACTGTTACCAATGATATTGGAGAAAGGTGCTCATTTGCTGTTGTTCTGGCTGGTATTGATATTGGCTGGTAGTGAAATCCTCTGGCGTATTAGTGAGTTGTCATGGGGAATGAGCGAGTGGCGCTTCTACCTGTTTATGTGCAGTCTGTCGCTGGTTATTCTGCTGTTGTGGATAGCAGAGCGCCGTCAGGCTTGGCCAATAAAAACGCATGGTGACGTTTATTGGTTGGGATGTATTCCTTTGGTTTTATCGATGATGATTATGCTATTGACCGGCAATATGATGGATGGACAGATGGTCAATTGGACCTATGTTCCGTTGGTGAATCCGTTAGAAGAAGCGGCGATTTTTGGCATATTGATGCTGGCCGTTTGGTTGCGTCGTACTTCGTCACTGATGGGACAGTTTGCCCCGCAATTTGATGTGTTAGTGCATTGGATTATTTGGGCAATAGCCGCATGGTGGTTGAACGGTATGCTACTACGAGCGCTGGCCTATTATGCCGATGTGCCATGGTGGCTTAATAGTTTGTGGGCATCAAGATTGATTCAGGCGACGTTTGCCATTGTTTGGACGCTGATTGCGCTGGTCTGTATGATTTATTCAACTCGCATCGCTCGTAGAACGCTTTGGTTTACGGGGGCAGCAGTGTTAGGTGTGGTGATTGTTAAACTATTTTTGGTCGATAGTGCTCAGGGTGGCGGTCTGGCCCGGGCTATCGCGTTTATTGGGGTCGCGATATTGTTATTAGTGGTGGGATACGTTTCGCCTCTGCCTCCCCGGCCGTCGATTGAGCAGGAGTCAAAGGCATGATGTGGTTAAAGGATATAAAAAATTCAACGTTTAATTCGGGCGTGGCGCTGGGGATATTATGCCTGTTCAGCCTATCACCGGTTTACGCAGAATCACCTGAGCTGACGCCGCAGGATTTTTATCATGGGGCAGAGCTGGAAACGACGGAGGCTTTTCCTTTTTACCGCGTAACGCTGCCGGAAGAGGTTTATCGCGAAAGCGTCAAACCCGATCTGAGTGATATGCGGGTGTTTAACAGCTCGGGGCAGGCTGTGACGTTTTCGCTATCGCCGGTTGAACAATCCAGCGTTGAAATGCGGGAGAGTCCATTACGGATTTTCCCGCTGAAAATGAGCGTGGATAAGCCAGATGGCAGCTATCAAGGGGAAAGAATTACTCTAAAGTCAGCTGACGGTGTGGAGATTAAGATTTCTCAGGATGAGAAGAGTGAATTAGCCACTTCTTATCTGCTACAGGTAGAAGGAGAACAGGAAAATCAGAACCTCAACCAGATTGTTCTGAACTGGGCACAGTCGAAACATAATTGGCAAGCCCACGTGACGGTATTTAGCAGCCGTGATTTAAAAAGCTGGCATAAACAGGCGGATAACGCTCCGCTGATGGATCTGGCTTCCGGCAGCGATCGATTATTGCTCAACCATATCGATATTGATGATAACTACAATAGCAAACGAGCTCGTTATTGGTTGCTGGTGATTAATAGCGATGGTCAGTCATCTGCGCCGATAATCACTAAAGCCAACAGTATTGCTATTATTCGCGACCAGCGGACTGAGACGGTTGATTTACCTTTCAACGCCAAAGCGGTATCGAAAATCGAAGTGGAATACGTTTTGGATCGTCCACAGCCGCTGACGACACTATCGATTGTTCCTGAACAGAAAAATACGGTGTTGCCGATTAGCATTGAGTATCGTACCAGTCATGATGACCAGTGGCATTGGTTGATGAATACGGTGGTGTATCAGCTTGATGGTGAAACTGGATATCGGGTTTCTGAGCCGCTGTCATTAAATCAAAAGCTAGTGCAGGGGATACGCATTAAGGCGATTAACGGCAACTGGGGCGAACAACCGCCGACCATGACGGGAACCCGCAATCAGATCGATGTGATCTTTAATGCTCAGGGGAGTTCGCCTTATTTACTGGCCTGGGGATCGCATCAGGCACCAGCGGCGACAATGATGATTGAACAGTTGATTCCGGCAAGCGCTATACCAAAAAGCGGATTGAATGATTTGCCAAGAGCTCACGTTGGATCGGTGATGGTCTTGGGGGGAGAACAGCGTTTGACGGCGACGTCATCGGCGGAGCAGGCCAGTCAGTGGCAAAAATGGCTACTGTGGGGGTTATTGATTGTTGGGGTAATTGGTCTGGCGCTGATTGTGGTTAAGTTGGCGCGAGAAGTGATGGGATCTCGCCCTCAATAGTTTAAGCATAACCGACCTGAACTCGGAGCAAAGGCGCTGATTTTAGCGCCTTTGCTCGGTCATTAAACTTAACATGATAAAATCATGTTTATTTATCCGCTTTCTCTTCTTCCGGCTTTATCTCATCTTTAACGATATTATCTATAATCACGATCTCTGGCGTGGTGACTTTATTTACCGCTTCCGAGCGGGCAGACAGTTCGCTGATCTCCCGATTCAGGAAAAAGGACAGAACAGTACGAATCAGCACAACAGAACCTAAAACGATCAGTTCTCTGTAGCTTGGCTCCAGAATGGTTTTTAAGATATCAGCGGCAATCAGTATTTCCAGGCCTAATAGCAGGTAGGAACCTAATGTGGTGCGAACGGTAGTGAGTGCGGTGAGGGGCGAAGCATCACGTTTTATCTCACCCCGTAGAAAGTTGATGATCGCAATCAGTGCGCCATAAGAAATGATTAATATACTAATAACGCTAAGGATATTAGCAATAAGGTTAAGCATGTTGACCATAATAGTGTCCCTGTAGATGGTGAAATCCTGAGCCGCCTACAATCCTTCTTCTTAAGGTTAGCTCACTCATAAGGATCGCATGAATTAGTTTTTCAATATAGCTGTCAATATTCCCGGTTATTGGCAGGGGAAATAGCAACGCTTTGGGATTTGATTTTTCCGCGTAGTGGTAAATTTCTCAGGTAATCATGGTCAGATGAAAGAGCTTGCCCTTGAGCACTTCTTCCGGTGCCGTGATGATCTTGATATCCATCACTTTCAGCATATAGCCCGCAGTGAGCGTGATGTGGGGCGCATTTTTATTGTTGTAGCGCATTTTAAACAATTCATGCATATCGTCTTTCCGCATCACCAGCAGCAGTTTGTCCGACGGAATTCGACCGTATTGTAAAAAGATATCCTCTTTTTTGCGCTGAATACCTTCAATAAGCTGTTCGAGTAGAGGCATGATGGTTCTCTGAGCAATGGCTGCCATTGTTCAAAAATAGCACTATTTTAGGTGCTGATAAATAGCGCGGTAGTCTCTGTGTGGTCATCCCAAACGGTTAGGTGATTGACGCCGATTATTCTCCGGTTATCCATTGGCTTGATTTTTAATCAGCTTCTGTTCCCTTCGCCATAAATACCAATAATTAGACGTCATCAGATTTATTTAGCATAAAAATAAATTTCATATTATTCAGCTTGTTAATTTATTTTCTGACTATGTGCAGTGATACTTTGGGCATGGATTTAACAAATAAGATGCCATTCTCGAATTTTGCGAAATGCCGTTGATATAGATCAGTAAGGGTATGCGGAGTTAATTGTAATATCAGTAAGCATAATAAATAAAAATCTTTTATATTTCTTATTGTTATTACCACGAGGGTAATGTCGATGCACACTAAAAAAGTATCTCACCTTGGCGAGGTGACACGACGGGAGTTTCTTCAAACTTCTGTAGCAGCGACGGGAGCAGTGGCGGTGGCGAGTTCAATTACGCTACCGTTTACTGCCAGCGCAACACCAACGTCTGACTCTTCTTCTGCGGAAACCATTAAATACAGTGCCTGTCTGGTTAACTGCGGTAGCCGTTGCCCACTTAAAGTGCACGTTAAAGATGGAGTCATTACCAAGATTGCTAATGAGTCAATCTATGACGACTCAACATTCGGTGAACACCAAATTCGTCCTTGCTTACGCGGGCGCTCAGTACGCTGGAAAACCTACAATCCGGATCGAGTTAAGTATCCGATGCTGCGTACCGGCAAGCGTGGCGAAGGTAAATTCAAACGTATCAGTTGGGATGAAGCTACAACTATTCTGGCTGAGAAGCTGAAATATACCGTTGAGAAATACGGCAATGAGGCGATCTATTATCAATATGGCTCCGGTTCGACCGGTGCGAACTTACAGGGACGCAATGCCTGTAAACGCTTGCTGAATTTATACGGTGGTTTCCTGGAGCAGCATGGCACCTATTCCACCGCTCAGATTAATACCGTTTTCCCTTACGTGTACGGCGGCGCGCCTGAAAGCTTGCTGTCGGAGATCAAAAACTCCGATTTGGTGGTGATGTTTGGTCATAACCTGGCGGAAACGCGGATGTCAGGCGGTGGTCAATTTTATGAAACCCTGAATGCCCTTAAGCAGAGTAAAGCCCGGGTAATCATTATCGATCCGCGCCGCACCGATAGCGTTACCACGCTGGATGCCGAATGGATCCCGATTTATCCGGGAACTGACGGTGCGCTGGTGGCCGCCATTGGCTATACGCTGATCAAAGAAAACCTGACCAATGAAGATTTTCTTAAGCAGTATTGTGTCGGCTGGGACGAGTCTACGCTGCCGGATTCAGCACCGAGAAACGCGTCCTATAAAGATTATCTGCTGGGTAATGGCCCGGACAATACCGCGAAAACTCCCGAGTGGGCCAGTGAGATTACCGGTATTTCAGCGGATCGCATTATGCAGTTGGCGCGTGAAATCGCTACGGCAAAAGCGGCCTGGATTTCTCAAGGCTGGGGGCTACAGCGTACGGCCAACGGTGAACAGGCTGCTCGTGCGGTGATGATGGTTCCACTGATGACCGGTCAGATTGGGCGCCCAGGCACCAACACTGGCGGGTGGGGCGGTAACGTTAAATACGCGGTTCAAGGCTTTAGCCTGCCGAACCCGGTGAAAACGGTTATCCCTTGCTTTATGTGGACTGATGCCATTACCCGTGGCACGGAAATGACTGCGAAAAATGCTCACGTGAAGGGGAAAGATAAGCTAGAAACCAACATTAAGTTCTTATGGAACTATGCCAGCAACGTGTTAATGAATCAGCATTCTGATACCAATAAAACCCACACGATTTTGCAGGATGAATCGCTATGTGAGTTTATTTTGGTATGGGAAAACCATATGACCGCTACGGCGAAATATGCCGACCTGCTGTTGCCTGATGTGACCAGCGTAGAGTCTAACGATTTAATTGATAACTCTTACGCCAGCGGTGCTTATCACTACTTTGTACGTATGCAAAATACCATTGAGCCGTTATGGGAGTGCCGTCAGTCTTATGATGTGCTGGCTGAAGTGGCTGAGAAACTGGGCATCGGTGATAAGTTTACCGAAGGCCGCACTCATGAGCAGTGGATCGAGTATTGCTATAACAAGATGCGTGAGAAGAACCCAGCCCTGCCGACGTTTGCCGATACCAACGATAAAGGCATTATCGATCGGGTGCTGGCGGACAGCAGTAAGCACATTGCGTTGAAAGCGTTCCGTGACGATCCGCAGGCTAATCCACTCAAAACGCCATCAGGTAAAATTGAGATTTACTCTGAGGCGCTGGCGACGATTGGCGCAATCTGGGATCTGGCCGAAGGGGATCGTATTCCAGCGGTAGCTGAATATTGCCCATCGTTTGAAGGGGTGCAGGATAGCGAGAAGAAAAAGACCTATCCGCTACAAATGATCGGTTTCCACGATAAGGGGCATACCCACTCAACTTACTACTCGGTACCGATGCTGCGTGAAGCTGTACCGCATATGGTGTGGATGAATCCGGTTGATGCACAGGTTCGAGGCCTGAAGCAGGGGGATATGGCGGAGATCTTTAACGATCGCGGTCGTATTCGCATTCCAGTTAGAGTGACTGCCCGTATTTTACCTGGCGTTATTGGTGTACCGCAGGGGGCGTGGCGCAATACCAATGCTGAAGGTGTGGATGTCGGCGGGTGTATCAATACCCTGACGACTCAGCGTCCTTCTCCACTGGCGAAAGGCAACCCGCAACACACTAACCTGGTTGAAGTACAACCTGCATAAGGAGATAGTGATGAAACAGTATGGTTTTTATGTAGATAGCTCCAAATGCACCGGTTGTAAGACCTGCCAGATTAGCTGTAAGGATGAAAAAGACCTACAGCTGGGGCCAAAATTACGTCGGGTGTATGAGTACGGCGGCGGTACCTGGGCGAAGCAAGGTAATGTCTGGACCCAAAACGTGTTCAGCTATTATTTGTCTATCGCCTGTAACCATTGTGCGGAACCCACCTGCGTCGCTGGTTGCCCGACCGGAGCCATGCATAAGCGAGCAGAAGATGGTTTAGTGGTGGTGAATCAGGACATCTGCGTTGGCTGTCGTTACTGCGAAATGCGCTGCCCTTATGGTGCTCCGCAGTTTGATGCCACTAAGCAAGTGATGACCAAGTGTGATGGTTGCTATGCGCGTGTGGCTCAGGGACAGAAGCCGGTTTGCGTTGAGTCTTGTCCGCAGCGAGCGTTGGACTTTGATGAAATTGGTTTACTGCGTGAGAAGTATGGTCATGAAGATGGTGTAGCGCCATTGCCCGATCCGTCATTAACTAAGCCGAGTTTGGTGATTAAGGCGCATCAAGATGCCAAACCAAACGGTGATACATCCGGCTATATTCAGAATCCGGCGGAGGTGTAAGATGCATGAATTACCATTGGTATTTTTTACCGTTTTAGGACAAAGCGCCGTCGGCATCTTCCTGCTGGCCTTTATTAGCTATCAGCTAAAACTGAGCGATGGGGAGCAGCTGAAGCGCGCTAATCTGCTGGCGTTTGTGCTGATGGCAATCGGTCTGGCTATTGGTATTCTCCATTTAGGGCAGATTTTCCGGGCACCGAATATGCTGGCCGGATTAGGCCGCTCACCAATGAGTAATGAAATTGTGTTGTGCGGCGCTTTCTTTGCGCTGGTTTGCGGCACTATTTTCTTCTCTTATCTGAAAAAACATAGCGGTTTTGCGCGGGTATGTAACGTCGCGGCGATTCTGGTTGGTCTGGTATTTGTTTGGTCAATTATTCAGGTTTACCAACTGAAAACCGTGGCAAGCTGGGATAGCCTGCATACTTCGCTACAAATGTGGCTAACGGTGTTAGTTGGCGGCGGTGCCTGTGCCGTGCTGGCTGGGGTACGTAAAACTGGTGCGATTGCGCTGTCGATTGGCGTGGTGATCAGCCTGATTGCTAAGCCTGACTATATCGACTTTGTCAGTCATACCGACCCAATGCTTTCTTCTCAGCAAACCCTGTTCTGGGCAGTACAGACCTTCTGTCTGGCCGTGGGGCTGTTGATGGCAGTGGTGGCACTGGTTAAGCGCGAGGGATCCTCCGCACTGCTGGCGTTATGCGCCGGTGCCGTGGTGATTGGTGAGCTGTCTGCGCGTATTGCCTTCTATAACTTGTGGGCAATACCGATGTAATCTCCGCCATACTTCAATTTGTAACTTGAACTATGTGGAGATAGGCCGTATCTGACTGGCCGGGTTTTCTGGTCAGTCAGTTCTGATATATTTTGAGAGGCTTTACCGTGACGCTACTGAATACCACCATTCCCCGAATTATTGGCGCCTGCTTTTATTATCCTCCTTATTCAAACAGCTTTAGTCAGTTAACGGGCGCTTTATCCGAGCTGGCCGATCTGTTTCCATGGCCGCAGCCGGCGCTGATTCGCCAGCATGCAGAGCAAATATCACAGGTTGATCTGGCATTACTGGATTATGACTATTCGGTGTTGTTTGAAGGGCAGGGGGAAATGCCTGCTCCGCCATGGAGTTCGGTTTATTTGGAGCAGGACAACCTGCTGATGGGGGAGTCAACTCAACGCTATCGCGAGTTTCTGTTGAGCAATGGCGTGGTAACTGATACGGAAAATCCAGAGCCAGATGACCAGTTTGGTTTGATGCTGATGGCCTTTGCCTACCTGCTAGAGTCGGATAAATCTCAGGCAGCGATAGAGCTGTTAAGTCAATATATCCTGCCGTGGGCCGGACGTTATTTGCAGTTAGTTAGCCAATATGACAGCGGCCAGCGGTTTTATCCTTTGTTGGCACAAATTGCAGATATCTATTTGCAAACGTTGCAGCAGCAGCTTGATTTAAATGAGAAACCAACGGACTTGTATCTGTAATGAAAGATGAGCGTTTCTATAAAGCCTATATGGAACATCGAACCGTCAGCCGACGGGGGCTGTTTCGTGGCTTATTAAAGGGAGCGCAAGTCACGCCAGAGATTCAGCACGAAGATAACATCAAAGCCGAAGTGATTCGTCCTCCCGGCGCGGTAGCTGAAGTACTATTTCGTCAGGCCTGTACCGGCTGTGGCGAATGCGTATCCGCCTGTCCTGAGTCGCTGATTGTATTAAATGAACAACGGCCGGAGATCGATTTTCTGGCGAATTACTGCACCCGCTGTGAAGCCTGTATTCAGGCCTGCCCAATCGGCGTACTGCAAAAAAATACCTTTAATATTCATGCTCGTCCGACGCTAAATCATGCCTGTCAGAATAGCTATATGTACTGCGATAGCTGCGTTGAGCGCTGTAGTAAAAACGCGATTCGCTGGCAAAGTGGACTTTCGCCGCAGATATTAACCGAGGCGTGTGATGGCTGCGCCGAATGTGCGTTTGTTTGCCCGGTAAAAGCGCTGGAGATGGTGCTGAGTTAGTGGCTTAAGCTTGGTTGTGGTGAGGGCTAAACCCATGGATTTAGCCCCCTGATATTTTGCGATTCTAGCGGTAATCCAATACACCCTGAGCCTGGGGTAGATAGCGTAGCGAGAATAACAGCCGATCTTTCGCGCAGCGTTGAGGCTGTGTAAGCAGCTGTTTGAGCTGTTTCTCCGTGATGGGTTGAGCCTTAAAGGTGTCTCCCGGTAACTGGCGAAAAACCTCATTCACTACCCCCGCTGCTGGTGATGGATTCGTGCATTCGACCAAGGGATTGAGATAGAGTTTCCGTTCATTAGGCGAGAGCTTCGCAATGCCGGCACCATCCTGTACCCAGACTTTCATACCGCTTGCCGCTAACCGGCTTATCCATTGTTGATAGCCTTGCGGTGACATATTGCCGGCGAAAAAGCTGCTGATATATACCGGTTTATCATCGAGTTGGTTAAGCTGGCGTCGAGTGCTCTGTAGCCATTGTTCAGCCTGAGCCTGCTTGGCTTCACTGCGCCAATTGAGATCATCGATTTCTGCACTGATATACCAGCCATCGATACGATGGCTGCCCAGTAACCGTTGCCAGACTTTAGCCTGCTGAACATCCTGATTGCGTAGCCTGTTCAGATAGTTCTCCAGCGCCGCCGGTGGTTGGTTCTGGCGGCTAAAGAAGTCCGGATCGGCGTTAAGACCGATAATCAGCCTCAGCCCGGACTGATGAGCGGTTAACAGCCGTTGCTGTAACCACTGCTGCTCCTGCGGAGATTGAAAGGCATCACCATAACGGGTCCACTGCACCACCAACGTATCTATCTGCTGTTGATGGAGTTTAGTCATCAGGGCTTGCCACTGGGCTGGATCGCTTTGCCTATCCCGCAGCTGTGGTTGATAAATAACGCCGTTAATGGCGAAAGCGCCGGGAGCGACCAGCATCAGGCCGATCATGAATATGCGATATAGGTTTAACATTACCAATGAACTCCCAGAGTGATAAAGGCACTGTTTCTTTCACCAATATGCTGGTTGATACCCTTAAAGGTATTTTGATATTCCAGACCCAGACTCATTCTATGTTGCCAGGCATCATAATGGCTTTCCCCGGTCCAGATATTCCAGCGTACCCCGATGCCGGCTAACTGTGCACCCTGAAAGCTATCACCGTTAAATCCGTTATATTGAACATGGCTATAAGGCTCAATGGTTTGATTGGCGGCAATTTTCTGATGCCAACTGATGCGGTAGTCGGCGGTATAGGCCTGGTTGTCTTGCCGTATATAGTGGGCAGCATCCAGATAGAGATTTTGTGCCAGCCAGCCGTTGCCGTTTGGGTGCCACGCATCACTGAATTTTCCGCTATTTAAGAATGAGCTACTGGCACGGATCATGACATCGGATTCGCCATGGTGGCGATCGAGAGGAATTTGTTGTTCTAGCGCCAGAAAAAATACCTGACTGGACAGCGGCTTCCAGCGGATACCGGTGCCCCACATGGGATCTTTGCTGGGAATAAATACTCCGCTGGTACCGGTGCCGGTAAATACGCGGCTATAGGCGGAGAGCTGATCCCCCTCCAGTAACATATTAGAACCAATACGGTATTCGGCTTCCAGTTGACCAAAGCTACGATAGCTTTGGCCGGGCTGACCACCCACGTTATTGTTGGCGGAATTGACGGCGCCAGAACGCAGACCCAGTACCGTATCAAAGTTAAAGGTCCAGCGCCGGGATACGTCTTCATGTAATCGACGGAAGTTGAATCGTTGTTGGTTCGTTTGTTCGTTCATCGGCTGTAATGCACTGGCATTATCGATATCGTCAATGACTCGTTCAGCGTAATGCCGAGTTTGCGGAATATCCGCCAGTCGCTGATTAACGTATGTCAGCTGTTTTAATAAGGCTGGATCGTCCGGTGTTGTTTGATTAGCTTGTTGCAACATTTCGCGCGCCGGTGCGACATCGCCGTTATCCCATAGCGTATAGCCAAGGTTAGCTTGAATATCATTGTTATTCGGTTCTAACTTCAGCGCCTGTTGCAGCTCGGTGATGGCCTGCGCATATTCCCCTCGTTGGCGATAGATATTTGCCCGTGCCGCATAGACCCGCGCGCTGGGCTGAATATGGTTTGCCCGATTCAGATCCGCCAGCGCAGCATCAGGATCGTTAGGTATAAAGCGCTGAGCGTGTAACCACCAGTAAGCTTCACTGTGGGTGAGGTTTCGGCTTTGGGCCTGAGCTAACCAACTTTGCAACGCGGTTTGGTTACCGGCTGCCTGAGCCGAGTTGGCCGCGGCCATAATATCTTGGTCGCTTAGCGTTGCTGGGCTGAGATCGGCCCATGTGCGCACCGCCGTTGCATAATCCTCGGTTTGATAAGCCTGATAGGCTACAGCGCGTAGGGCGTTGGTGCTGGGTTGACGCTGAGCGCTTTGCTGATAGGCATACAGCGCCAGACCCGGCAGCGTTTTCTGATAACAGTTTGCCAGTAAATTCCAACTATTGGCGCTATAGCTGGTGGACATATCCCCCAGTAGTCGCTGAATATCGGCACATTGCCCATTTGGCGCGAGCCATGCGGCCTGAATTTCCCGCTGGGATGGAGTAGACAATGGGCGACTTAGTCTGGCTATCTGTTCTGGGCTGGCTAGCTCAGGGTACCGAGTCAATAAGCCAAATAAGCGAGTGTTCAGGTTTTGGCTGGCAATCGTGGACGCTGAAAACGGATAGGATGATAGTAAGAGTTGGGCGGCGGTTTTGCTCTTACCAGCCTGCATGAGTTGATAACTGAGCCTATCCAACAAGGCCATGTTTTTTGGTTGCTGAGCGGATAACCGCTGTGCCAATTGACGGCTTTGCGTTGTGTTGCCCTGAGCAAGGCTGACGGTAAAGCGCTCTTCCAGCCATTCATTTTCTGGCAAAGTAGCCAACAACCGCTGGGCGGTGGCGTAATCTTTAGCCTTTAGCGCATCCGCCAGTTTAAAGCCGTTTTGATAATGCTGATTTTGCGGAAATTGCGCCTTAAATTGGCTTAGCGACTGTGCCGGATTTTTACTGTAGCGAGTGAGCAGATACAGCCAGCTTTTCTCCTGTGCCGCGTTAGCAAACGATGGATGGCGGTTGGCCAGATAGTTTTGTAGTTTAGCGGTTTCGTTGCGGGCGATAAGGCTATTGGCGTAGCCAATCTGCTGTTCTGGCGAGTTGATTAACCCCTGAGACTGGAGCGCCAACAAGCGATCGTCTCGTTGGGCGGCAAGCAGAATATCAAACCATTGTTGAGCCTGTTGTGCGCTCAGTGTGCGCTGCTGGTGTAGTTGCATCAACATCTCGTCGGCATATTGCCACTGCTTTAGATAAACCGCTCGCTGGAGAATGGCTTCCCGTAATGTCGCTCCCTGCGGAGAATCAGCGAAACTGCCGGTTAGCTGGCGGTCGGCAATGTCTAATTTAGCCAGATTGAGGGCACTTTGCCCGATTCGACTGCGGCACAGGGGATCGGGCTGGCTATGACATTGACGTTCCTGAGTCAGTAACTCCTCGAGATTGTTAATCGGTGTTATCTCAACGGGAATTGCCGCATAGGCGCTTTGTAGCTGTGCATTATTTGGTGCTTTTTTCAACTGCTGGCGCAGTAACTGGAGCGCTTTATCATGATGACCAAAATGGCGATAGGATTCGCTTAGATACAGGGTAATGGCAATATTGTCGGGAAACTGCTGATGCATATATTCAAACTCAGACAGCGCCGTTTTTTCATCATTATTCTTTTGGGCTCTTAGGGCTTTTTCAAAATGCGGGAAAATAATAAAGCGGTGATAATCGCTAAGGCCGAGATCGGTTTGAGTCGCTTGTTGATGCTCATCGGCCTGTACCGGTAGGCTAACCAACGCGGTCGTCAGCAGTAGGCTCAGTAGGGTAAGGTGGCTAACTCGTGGTGTGGTTAACATATCAGGCGTTCTCCCGTTCCAACTGTTGCAGCTGTTCTTCACTGATTCCGGCCTGCTGTAGCAGGGTCGGCATCGAGACCTGCAACTGATGCTGTAATTCGAGAGCGTAATTCAGTGTCTCAGCACTTATCACGCCTTGTTCAACCAGAAACTCTCCCAGCGCTAAATCGCTGCGTTCATAGCGCAATAGCAGCGAATTCATGGCGGCCATATCAATATCACCCAGAGAGATCAGGATTTCAGCGAACAGCAGCTGACGTGGAACGAAGTTTGACCAAATGATCTCTGCCTGTTCCGCCGAGAGCCAACGGCGTTGAACCGCTTTTTGCAGCAGGGAGCGTTCATCATTTTGGCGTTTACGGGCATACCAATGGCGTAGGCCGACCACCACTTGACCGCGAGGGGCAATAATATAGCGTACTGGCTTGTCCATTTTACGCCCCAGCGCCGCCAGCGAAACCGGATCGATAGGGGATTCGCTAGCCAGTATCAGGGTGCCGTCCTCAATTCGCAGCGGCAATACCGCATAGTGCAGGGCGACAGAGTCTGGCATCAACTTAATCAGCGCTTCGGGGATCTGCCAGGCATCGATAGATTCGGCACTCACGCCGCTTTGTTCGGCCAATGCGGCAGCCAACTGCTGGGCAGTAATCACTTGGCGATAGATTAGGGTACCGCCCAGACGCAGACCGGGCATGCGATGAATCAGCGCATCCTGAAGCTGGGTTTGGTTAATGGCACCTTGCTCAATTAAAATTTGTCCCAGCGGTTTTAACGCGCGGTTATTGCCAGTAACGCTGGGGAAATCGTGGGTGGTTTTATCCCAGGCAACCCGACGCGGATCCCCATGCTGAATCACCTGTTTTAGCGCCCGCCAGTTGGCGGTAAAGTTAATCAGGTTGCCCCAGAACAGGCGCAGGATCGATAACAGTCCCTGCTTTAATCCATAATAAACGGTGACGAAAATCACCCGTTGGAAAATACGATTGATCATTAGCCCTAAGTTGAGCCACAGCAGTGTGGTCAGCCATTGACTACCGCTGAAAATAGACAGGAACTGCCAGGCATCAGGCCAAAGGCGCTGATAGATCAGCAGCAATACCAGCTGGATCATCACAATCATGGCGGTGAAGCTAAGAAAGTTACTGATGGCACCTTTGCGATCGCGCCACAGAAAGTAGTTTAGCGTCAGGCTATTGCTCCATTTATGGGTTTTAAATCCCTGAAAAACAATACCAATAATCCAACGTGATTTTTGACGTACTGCGGTGCTAAAGGTATCGGGGAAATATTCACGCACGCAAATAACGTTAGCGGAGCGGGTGCGCTGTAAAAATGCCTTTTTCCGGCTGTCGTAGTCGTCCGGTATGACTGGAAAACGCACAAAAATCTCGGTCATGCCTTTGGCCTTTAGGCGGAAGCCGATGTCGTAATCTTCAGTTAAGCTTTGTACATCGAAAGCGATACCGTCACCGTCCGCTAACAGGGCCATGATGGCGCGGCGGCTAAAGCAAGTACCGACTCCGGCGCTGGGAACCTGTCCGGCTATGGCCTCGCGTACCGGCACATCTTTACCGTGTAGTTCAGCAAATTCATCAATGTATGACATGCTGGTAAAGTGGGTCCATTTCCGTTCGAATGGATAAACCGGTATTTGAATTAAGTCCTTACGATCGACCAGATAGTTGAATAAGCGGAGTTCCATCGGTGAGATAACGTCTTCGGCATCGTGCAGAATAAAGCCGGAGAAGGTGAAATTAGCGCTACGTTCAAATTGGGTAATGGCATCCAATATATTGTTGAGACAGTCGGCTTTGCTGGTTGGACCCGGGCGAGCACAAATCACTTTATGTACGTTGGGAAAGCGGACGCAGACTTCATCAACATCGCGTTGGGTATCCGGATCGTTAGGGTAGGTACCGACAAAGATATGGTAGTTTTCGTAGTCTAGGGTAGTGGCGGCAAGCTCAGCCATATGGCCAATGACCCCGGTTTCATTCCAGGCGGGAACCATAATCGCCAATGCTTTTTCATCAGGCTTATACAGTTCACGATAATCCATATGCTTATGGCGGCGATAGACGGTGAAGGCGCGCTTTATACGACGAAACCAGTAAATAATATCAATGAATAAATCATCGATTCCGCTAATCAGCATGGCAATGGCCAGTGCAATAGCGATGACTTTCATACCGTAGAGATAGGTTGCGAACGCATCTACCATCCAACTCATAGGACACCCCAGCTTAAGCAAGATCTATGTTAATGGCCTCCTTTTCATTATTAGCATCTAAAAATTACACTATAACTTTATCTAATAGTTGTCATGGGTATTATCTAACAAATATAAGCACAGTGGAATAATCTAAAAAAGAATGATAGTGCGTTATTTAGACCTTTTTAGTATTACTTTTTGATTTTATTAGAATGTTTTTTTTATATTTTTTTATTTTTGATTATGTTGCACTTCGTATCGGGTTAGCTAGTTGGATGTTATCGTTAAATAATAATATTGGTTAAAGAATATTTATATTGAATTTGTCTTTAAAGTTGGTTTTTTGTACTGGCTTATGGTGGATGTTTTTTTCATTATGGCCATGTCATATATCAAGAATAAAGTGGCCTTGATAGAAAGAAAAACACACGATTAGCACATTGATTATTGAGGCGAGGAAAAAGACTGGTATTTTTTATCCTGTTTTTCTGGTTGGTGCAAAATAGAGGAGAAAAAACATCGGGCGTTTATATCTATTTAAATGATACTAATTTATAGTTTTTTTATAAGACGATATGAACATTCTACGATATTGCTCATGTCACACAGATTTGTCTTAAACGTTTTGTTATTTTTATCTTTACTTTATCGAGTTATAAATAAAATGACTAAATCAGCTAAGTCGGCCACCTTTGTATTATTTCAGATTCGTCGAATGGGCGCGTTATTCTGCCTTTTTTTCTTATTTATGGTGCCAGATGTATTAGCACTGAGTAATCAATTTCCGACGCGTGATGAAGTCAGTAATCAGCTTAATATACTGAATAATAACAATAATCTTTCGCCAGAAGATAAGCTGATCAAAGATGATCTAATGCATACGTTAGAGTATATGGACAAAATTAATGACGTTGCACAAGAACGTTTGGCATTAGAACAACAGCCAGCACAGATACAAAGTGAAACGAGTAACCTTATTACCTTAAATCAGGCTGATAATCTGTTACCCACACCGGATAAGTTACGGTCACAATCAATTAAGCAGTTAGAAAGCCTACTTAGTGATATAACTAACCGCTTACAAATAGCTCAGGAAAGTCTTTTTTCTTATAGTAGCCAGCTAGCCTCGTTACAAACATTACCAGAACGAGCCCAAAGTATTATTCAAGACCTGACTCATCAGCAGGTCGCATTACAAAATCAACTGAGCGATTTGTCTTCTTCAAGTAACGTACGTCCAACTGAGCGTCTTATGCTGGTTAATCAGCAAAGTTTTTTAGATGTACAGCGGGCTTTAGAATTTAAAAAGTTAGACATTAATACTCAGTTAAGCCGTTTAGTACAAATGCGCAATGATTATCTTTCTGTTTATATTAATAAATTACAGAGTACGGTGTTTGAGTTGCAAGCAGAGTTAAATACTAAGCGGCTTAATTTATCAAAAAGTATTATTGAAGATGAGCACCTTGCCGGAGACGTTAAGCAACATCCATTAATTAACCAAGAGCTTGAGGCGATCGATCGGATTGGCCAACGTCTCAATACCGTAACAAATGATACTAATCGTTTAGTTGAGGAAAACATCAGGGTTAGAGGTGGGCTGAATAATGTTCAGGAAGTTCAGCGTAATCTTAATATACAGATCAATATGTTTCGGGGAACGCTATTACTTTCCCGCCTTCTGTATCAGCAACAGAAAAATTTCCAGTCTGAGGTACTGGTGCAGGATTTACATATTGATAATATCCGTATTGAAAAGTTTAACATTAGCCAAAATATCAATACGCTGTTTGACTCTGAGAAATACGTTAATAACTTACTTGTCAGCCAAAGTGCAGAGCAGCAATCCAGTGAACTGCGAGAGACATTAAATAAGATTGTTATGGTTCGACTGGAGTTATTGGAGCAGTTGAATGAGCAATTAGGCAATCAGCTCACGCAGTCAATCAAGCTGCAGATTAATCAACAACAGTTAATTGAAATTAATACCGCGATTTGGCGTACGCTGACTCAACAGATCTTTTGGGTCAGCAGTAATAAGCCCATGAATTTATCTTGGCTGACTGACTTTCCTGCCGCCGCTAAACAGCAATTAAAAACGACTGATTTATCAATATCGTCTGATGCCTTGATGCAAGGTGTGAAAAATTCAATTGGTTATTTATTGTTAATACTCTTTGGCATCGGAGTTATTTATTGGCGGATGCGCAGTATTAATCGGTCTCTTGCTCGGTTATCGGCAGAAGTTGGTCACTTTCAGGATAACCAGATAAATACCCCCAAAGCAATTTATCTCACGTTAATCAAAGCGCTTCCCGGAGCGTTAATGATTTTAGCCGTGGGTTTAGTGTGTTTAAAATCAAACAGCAGTATTAGCCATTTTTGCTGGCGTTTGTCCCTTGAACTTGCGCTGTTTTGGTTTGTTTGCGCCTTTATTTGGCATAGCCTTTCGCCGAAAGGTATTGTTGAGCATCATTTTGCTTTTCCGGCACAGCACTGTATTCAATATCGGCGTCAGACGTTATGGTTGAGCCTGACGATTTTACCTTTTATTTTTTGGTCAGTATTAGGCGAGCAAAATCCGCTGTGGTTAATGGATGATGTTATTGGTCAGGCGATCATTCTCTTTATCTTGATTTTACTCTGCGTCCAAATTTTCCCGGTGTGTCGGCGCTATTTACAACAGGGTCATTCACTTACCATTCGCCTATCGGTGGTCGGTATTGTTGCCGTTGTGCCGTTAATTTTCATTGTTTTGATGGTGTTGGGGTATTTTTATACCACATTACGCTTAGCGAGCCGCTGGATTGATAGCCTTTATTTATTGATTGCATGGAACTATATCTTTTTAACCACCCTGTGTGTGCTAAGAGTTGCCGCTCAAAAATTGGCCCATCGCAGAGCAGTGGTACGTCGTCAGGATTTAACACAAGAGGAAAATGGGGATGATGACCCAACACCGATAGAAGAGCCTCAGTTAGCCATGGAGCAAATTAACCATCAGTCTCTGCGCATTATTAACATGGTTTTCTTTTTGATTTTTGCGGTTCTTTTCTATTGGATTTGGTCCGATCTCATTGTCGATCTTTCTTACTTATACGGTATTACCCTTTGGAATTATGATGCCGTCGTTTCTGGTAATGCGATGTTGCAATCGGTGACGTTGGGCAGTTTATTAGTCTGTCTGGCGATATTAGTCGTGAGCTACATTATGATGCGTAACTTACCGGGATTATTAGAAGTTTCGGTATTGTCCCGACTGCAATTAAGACCGGGTACTTCTTATGCAATTACCGCGGTTTTAACCTATTTGATTGCAGTGATTGGCATCATGATTGCATTAGGCAGATTGGGTATTTCGTGGGATAAGCTACAGTGGTTAGCGGCAGCGCTCTCCGTCGGTTTAGGCTTTGGTCTACAGGAAATTCTGGCTAATTTTGTTTCAGGCCTGATTATTTTATTTGAAAGGCCAATACGTATCGGGGATACGATAACGATTGGTACCTATTCTGGTAAAGTCAGTAAGATTCATATCCGTGCCACGACGATTATCGATTTTGACCGTAAGGAAGTGATTATTCCGAATAAATCGTTTGTAACTGAAAGATTGATTAACTGGACGCTGTCAGACACGGTAACGCGCGTTTCAATTAAGCTGGGTGTGGCATACGGCTCTGATTTAGATAAGGTAAAATCCGTTTTATTACAAGCGATGAAAATGAATCCGCACGTATTGCCAGAGCCGGAGCCGCAGGTACTGTTCCTCAACTTTGGTGATAGCACGCTCGATCATGAGCTGCGTTTTTATGTGGGTGAATTGAAATATCGGACTCGTACGGTTGATGAGCTAAATCGCACGATTGATGCTTTGTGCAGAGAGAATAATATTGATATTGCATTCAATCAGTTAGAAGTTCATTTGCACCAACCGCAGGATATTGAAGCTGATAATTCAGCATCTGGGCGTCAATAGGAGTAGGGCTTAAGCGGGTTGTAAACCGGGTGATAAGTCTTATTGTGAACAATTAGCCCGCTGATAGCGGGCTAAACGATGGTGATGTGTTGTAGGTCTATTTACTCAGTATTAGAACTGATAAATAATTGCCAGTGAGACGATATCATCGGTCGAAATTTCGGCGTCTTTGGTAAAGGCGCTGTTATCCAACATATTGATTTTGTAATCGACTTTGGCCGTGATGTTTTTGTTAAAGTGGTAGTTAGCACCCACATCAATGTAGTTTGCTAATGCTTCACTGCTATAGGTTTTGCTGCCGATCTCATGTCCGAGATTTTTACCTTTAGAGTAGACCCAGGCTAAAGAGGGTTGCAGGCCGGATTCAAACTGGTACTGCGCCACTAACTCTACGTTTTGAGTCTTATTAGTAACGCGATCGTCACCGCCATAGAGATTCATATTATAGGTTTGGGCGTAGAGTGCGGCTAAATAGAGATTGTTTTCATCATATTTGAGGCCGGTACTTAGCGCATTGGCACGGTCGCCGTTGCCATCTTCCTTTTGTTTGTTGGTGCGTTCGGATGAACTATAGGCGGCACCTAAAGAGAGTCCCATACCTAAGTCGTAGGTGGTCGACATACCCCAGCCGTTACCGTTACGTTCGCTTTTATTGCGATCGTTGGCGTCGTTACGCCCCTGATATTGAACCGCAAAATCCAGCCCATCAATCAGGTTAAAGAAGTTCTTGTTGCGATAAGTCGCCAGATTACCGGCGCGTTGAGTCATAAAGACATCGGTTTGTTGATAGGAGTCACCGCCGAATTCCGGTAGAACGTCGGTCCAACCGCCAACGTCATACAGAATGCCGTTATTACGGCCATAGTCAAAGGAGCCCGCATCGCCAACTTTAAGACCGGCATAGGCATAACGGGTTTTTGAACCGTTATCACCATCGTCTTCAGAAGCGCTGGCGGTCAGTTCTGCCTGATAAAAACCATAACCGGTAATTTGATCATTAACTTGAGTTTCACCCATAAGGCCGAAACGGACAAAGCTATTATCGCCATCTTCGCTCTTATCATCGGAAATGTAGTGATTCCCTTCAATTTGACCGGAAAGATCTAACTTATTACCATTTTTGTTATACAGTTCAGCCGCATTTACCGCACCCGTCACCATTATCGCGGGTAGTAATCCTACCAGCAGTGTGTAGTTTTTCATTGTTTGTTGTCCTTGATGCACTGGTTTTTATTTGTTGTTGTGACTCAGGACTGAATCAGCCATTAAAGTAACAGTTTCAGCCCTGACACTGCGTTTTATTGAAGCAAACAATGATTAAATAAACAATATTAAATGATAATTATTTTCATTATCGTTTGTGGGTGAGGATAGGGTTATATGTGATAATTACACAGGGTGACAGCAAGTTGGCATTGAAAATGTGGGAGTATGAAAATTCAGAATAAGTAGCTGGTAATTAGTTGTTTTATTATCGAGTTGGATGATCAAGCTTTAACCTTTAATACCTTGGAATACACTGAGTTATTGATAGATTCTAAATAGTAGGTCGGTTCTTATGTAGAGAAATTGGTAAATGAACCTCTTCGAAAACCGACCTATAGAATTATTGTGTATCCTTAAAGCTGGCTAATCCTTGAGATGAACGCCATTGTTTTACAATCTCAATAATTCTCTGAGGGGTGCTATCTTCTTCATGCACTGGGTAATAGATCAAATCAGAACCATCGGGGTGGTTTGTTACTTCGATAAAGTGTTCTAACCATAAATCTTGTTGTTGTTCCGTACCTAAATCGTTACATAATGCGTTAATCAACTCCAAAAACTCAGCTTCTGTATATTCGTTTAATCGGCTACGTAGAATCATTATTAATTATCCCTGTGTATATCAATATGTCTTTTAGGTGTGACGACATTTAGATTTTCAACATCATAAACGTTTCCACCGTGCTGTATTTGGTGTTTATGGTGTAATTCAAAAGAGCGGCGGCCACCAACAGTATCTCTATATCTAGCTCTTGGCGCTCTACCATTAGCCATTTTTTTACGATTTGAAGGAATGAATTGAGAAGATAATTCTGCATCTTTTGAAACCTCTATCCAGAATGCTTCCCTAAATTGGTCAAAATTTGTAAATTCTCTTCCTCTAAGTTTATCCGCGATTTGAGCTGGAACAGGGCAACCTAAACCTGCTCCCGCATCCCTTAACCAAGTACCAAAGATGGTTTCACCCTGACCAATGACAACACCAGATTCATTGCGTGGACTATCCAGCATAATATAGATAGGTGGCATACCTGAATCAGCAGGGAAAACCAAAATATAATCGTTAAAGTTTTTCTTTTCAGGTATTGGCGAGGTTGTCGAATGATCCCCTGGAGTTTCTGGTAGTGGATTAACCAGAATAGATAGCGGAGCAGAATAACCTGAATGATTGCCAGTATGATTAATGGGGCTATACTCTGGTTCTGCTGGTGTCCAGATAATACTCGGGCCACTCTGACCTTCAGGAATATATCGCCGTATGCCGTTAGAACTATCCAGCCTCATCTTAATAACTGGAACTTGGTCTAATTCTGAATTAGCTGGTGTGTGGTATCCCTCAATTACTGGTTGATTTGTTTGTATATTCACTCGAGCCTGAAAGCGGACCCGTGTTGTAGCCGTTCCACCTGTCGTTGCCAAATAATCTAATTTATCACGGGCAATATAATCGGCCAATCCATCACGATGACTACCTTGACTGATTTCTGGAGAATAAAATAAGCCAATTAATAATATGGAGATCGGATTAGATACCATCCAGCGTCCGGCAATAGATGTTCCAGCACTGTGTTGTAAAACTCTTATACCGGTCTGTGAGGCTATCAGCGCACCCACTGAAGTTATTTGAGGTGATGGTGAAGGCTCACAACGATAACCGCACTCAATGTCAGTTCCCTGAAATAATGAAACCTCACCAAAATTCTCTACTGGTTCTTGCTCTTGACCAGCATCAGTACAACCGTCGCTAAGCAAACAGGATTTGGCAAAAACAGTCTCAACAGACGGAGAGTTATCGGTATATGATAATTCAGCTAGGGAAGGTGGATTACTCTGTGTGAATGATTGTTGGTTAGTTATTGTGCTCTCTTTACCTGAGTCTTGATGTTCACAAAACCAAGTAGATTGGGCGATTACCCAATGATCGGAGCACCGGCATAATACTTTGTCTCCGAAAGCGACCATTGGACGATCATCAATTATGCTGGTTGCTGTACCGAGCATAGGAAATGAATTTTTACACTCATTGCACCAAGCTAAATCGCCGTCTCTGGCGAGAGGATGAGAGCCTTCAAATAAGGTGCTGGAAGCGTGAATTATGGTTCCCTTCGTTGTTTTATTGCCTAAACAGGCTAACATTCTGGGCATAGCAAACAGTCCTTGTTGCTTTAATCAGTATCGAATTTATTAAAGTAGGGAAAAAGAGATGGAAAGGCAAAAACATATTTATTCAATGAGTTAGTGGCATTTAGGTATTGATTTTTATTAACTGAAGGGAAGTTCAGTTTATGGGTAGATAGAAAGTCGATCAGATCTAAGAAGTACAACGTAAGTGTCTTAATTAAAAGGTAAATACTTACTAATTATTGCTTAATGGATCCCATATTTACACAGTCCGTATTATCTAAGATGAATCCGAATTAGAATTAAAAGGATCCTATCAATCACGCTGCTGCTGGTTTTTTTCACCAATTCCACAATGATAAAATTTTGAAAGGGTTTTTATTGGATTACAGTTTTTGAAAGAGCTTGAGAAAATCGCTGATTTCGGAAGAATAGGAAAAATGAAATACTGAAATTGATAACGTTAGTTATTCAGCTTAGTCAAGAGAGTCAATATAAGTCGCAGCGTTTTTAATAGTGCTAGGTTCAATACCAGATCTATACCTCTTTTGCATTGCGTTTGTGGTACAAAAAACTCGTGCGACACTCTGCTTCAGGCACAAAAAAGCCCACTCTAAAAAGCGGGCTTAACTCTCTATATCTACTACTAAAATTTGGTGGCCCCTCCCCGGTTTGAACGGGGGACCAAGCGATTATGAGTCGCCTGCTCTAACCACTGAGCTAAGGGGCCAAGTGGCGGGGATTATACGGTAATCTTTAGCGCTTAGTCCATAGCTACTTAATGCAAACGTTGGTTTTCTGTACAGTTGTAGGTGATTGTATTTATTGATAGCGTAAGCATTGGTGGTTCGTGCGTTAATTTTAGGAGCTCTATGACTAACGATATTTTACGTCCCGGCCTGCAGGTGGTGTTTTGCGGTATTAATCCCGGTTTAACCTCGTCTTCTGACGGATTTCATTTTGCCAATCCGACTAATCGGTTTTGGAAAGTGATCTATCTGGCTGGATTGACCAAAACCTTGTTAGCGCCGCAGGATGAGTTGATGCTGTTGGATAATCATTGCGGTATCACCCGGTTGGTTGATCGCCCGACGGTAAGAGCCGATCAACTCTCGGCGGATGAATTAAAGCAGGGGGGAGAGGCGCTGATTAATAACATTAAACGCTATCAACCTCGCGCCGTGGCGATATTAGGTAAGCAGGCTTATCATCAGGCCTTTGGCGTACGTAATGCTAAATGGGGAAAGCAGGACATCTGTATTGGTCAAACTCAGGTTTGGTTATTACCCAATCCAAGCGGTTTAAATCGAGCGACGCTGGAACAGCTAACCGCCAGCTATCATGAGTTGGCAGTGGCGTTAAAAATGGTTTAGAGGCTGAATTTAGGCCAATAAAAAACCCCGGAGACCGGGGTTTTTTGCTGTCAATCAGACAAGATTACTCATCAAGGAAGCTGCGCAGAACTTCTGAACGGCTTGGATGACGTAATTTACGTAACGCTTTCGCTTCGATCTGACGAATACGCTCACGGGTTACGTCGAACTGTTTGCCGACTTCTTCCAGCGTATGGTCAGTATTCATATCAATACCGAAACGCATGCGCAGTACTTTGGCTTCACGAGCTGTCAGACCAGCCAGAACGTCGTGCGTTGCTGAACGCAGGCTTTCCGAAGTAGCGGAATCCAGCGGCAGCTCGAGGGTGGTATCCTCGATAAAATCCCCTAAATGAGAATCTTCATCGTCGCCGATTGGCGTTTCCATGGAGATTGGCTCTTTGGCGATTTTCAGCACTTTACGGATCTTATCTTCCGGCATCAACATACGTTCAGCCAGCTCTTCCGGCAGCGGTTCACGCCCCATCTCTTGCAGCATCTGGCGAGAAATACGATTGAGTTTGTTAATGGTTTCAATCATATGCACCGGAATACGGATGGTACGCGCCTGATCGGCAATCGAACGGGTAATCGCCTGACGAATCCACCAAGTGGCGTAGGTTGAGAACTTATAACCACGGCGGTATTCAAACTTGTCTACTGCCTTCATCAGACCGATGTTACCTTCCTGAATCAAATCCAGGAACTGTAAGCCACGGTTGGTGTATTTTTTAGCGATAGAAATAACCAGACGCAAGTTCGCTTCAACCATCTCTTTCTTCGCACGGCGAGCTTTAGCTTCACCGATAGACATGCGACGGTTGATATCTTTAACCTGTTCAATGGTTAAGCCGGTTTCTTGTTCAATTAACTGCAGTTTTTGAATGCTGCGTTCAATTTCTTCAGTGGTATCTTTCAGCTTTTCAGACCAAGGCTTACCCAGCGCAATGGCGCTATGGAACCAAGCCATATTGGTTTCATTGCCGGCAAACAGGGTGACGAAGTTTTTCTTCGGCATCTTGCTTTGCTCAACACACAACTTAAGAATTAAGCGTTCTTGAGTACGAACGCGATCCATCATTTGGCGCATGTTGTTGACCAGATAGTCAAACTGCTTAGGCACTAAACGGAACTGTTTAAATACTTCAGACAGCTGAACGATCTCGTCTATCGCTTTTTGATGGCTGCGGCCAAACTCTTTAATGGCTTTACGCGCAGCTTCATACTGCACACGCAGGTCATTGAATTTTTCACGAGCGAGTTCTGGATCGATACCGATATCTTCATCAGAATCGGAATCATCCTCGTCTTCATCCTCATCATCGTCGTCTTGCTCTTCGGTGGAGAGCTCCGAGCCTACATGAGTAGCCGCCGGACCGATGGTGTCATCGGCATTCGGATCGATAAACGCGGTAATAATGTCAGACAGGCGTGCTTCACCGGTTTCAACGCGGTCATATTGCTCAAGCAGATAGGTAATCGCTTCCGGGTATTCAGCAACGGAGCACTGAACCTGGTTGATCCCTTCTTCGATGCGTTTTGCAATATCGATCTCGCCTTCGCGGGTTAAGAGTTCAACGGTTCCCATTTCACGCATATACATACGTACGGGATCCGTGGTCCGACCGATTTCGGATTCAACACTAGAAAGCACCTGTGCAGCAGCTTCTGCTGCATCTTCGTCGGTATCTGCCGTGTTTTCTGCGAGCATTAGATCATCGGCATCAGGTGCTATTTCCATAACCTGAATACCCATATCATTGATCATCTGGATGATATCTTCGATCTGATCTGAATCGATGATATCTTCTGGCAGATGGTCATTGACTTGGGCATAGGTCAGGTAGCCTTGCTCCTTGCCAAGGGTAACAAGAAGTTTAAGCTGTGACTGCGGGTTTTGCTCCATAAGACGGTATCCACACTTCAGAGTATTAAATTTTTTATCGGCTAAAGCCGGTAATCATAAGTCGTCGGGCTAATTTATTCAGCTGTCGCCTTTGTTAACAGCTATGCGCAGGATTTCGTTCCTGCAATGAGCGGCACTTAAGCCGTTAATTCTGTTAAAAACTAATCTTTTTTCGCCAAGGCCATATTTAATGACCAGAGCTCTTTACGTTCGTCGGCATTCAGGCCGTGTGTTCTGTCGCGAGCGATCAGCTCTTCCTGTCGCTGTTCCAGAACTGAGTCATACAGTTTGGCTAATGTATCGATAAATGTTTCTTCAATCATGTCCTCTACAATCATGTGGTTCCATGTTGCCAAGGTTTCAAGCTGTTGACTGAATTTATTACCTCGATATAGCTCTAAAAGCTGCCCGGTAGTTAAACCAGGCTGTGCCAGACAGGTTTTTACCAACTCGATAAATAGCGGGACTCCGGCCAGACCGGTTTGTTCCAATCCCTGTATTGAGGGTACCTGTGTTGCTAACTCTGGTCGTTGGATTATCAGTCCTATCAGTACGCGCATGGTAGTGCGCTTTAGCTGTGGAGCCTGATAACCTTGCTGTTCAGACTCAATGGTTTTGGGCATCAGTTTATCAAGCTGGCTATCATCTAAAATACCGAGTTTCTGACCCAACTGCTGGCGTAAATACAAACGCAGTGTCTCGCCGGGCACCTTGGTAATTAAAGGTAATGCCAGTGTACTCAGTTTAGCACGTCCATCAGGCGAGCTGAGGTCAACCTGAGGCATAAGTGTATCAAATAGAAACATAGAAAGTGGTTGGGCTTGTTCCAGACGCTGCTCGAAAGCCTCTTTACCCTCTTTCCGTACTAATGTATCTGGGTCTTCACCCTCGGGTAAAAACATAAATTTAAGCTGGCGGCCATCGGTCAGATAGGGCAGTGCGGTTTCTAAAGCGCGCCATGCTGCTTCCCTACCTGCATTATCGCCGTCGTAGCAGCAGATAACGTTGTCCGTGCTGCGAAACATTAACTGAATATGCTCTGCGGTCGTGGAGGTACCCAACGAGGCAACGGCATAATTGATGCCAAACTGCGCCAACGCCACCACATCCATATAGCCTTCAACCACCAGCAGCTTAGCCAACTGATTATGATTGAGCTGGGCTTCATACAGGCCATATAGCTGGCGGCCTTTATGGAATATCTCTGTTTCTGGCGAATTCAGGTATTTCGGTGTTCCACTGCCTAAAATTCGACCGCCGAAGGCAATCACACGACCGCGTTTATCGCGGATTGGGAACATCACGCGTTCACGAAAGCGATCGTAGGTACGGCCGTTATCATTAGTCACTAACATTCCGGCATCGCTGAGTGATTCGCGATTCTCCGGTGAACGACCAAAACGTTTTAATACGTTATCCCAGCCGGAAGGCGCATAGCCAATGGCGAAGCGTTGGATAATATCGTCGCTTAGACCTCTCTGCGCCAGATAATTGCGCGCTTCTTGAGATTGAGGCTGGGTTAATGATTCCTGATAGAACTGGGATAGCGGTTCCATCAGTTTGTAAAGGCTTTGCCTCTGGTGTCTCTCAAGCTGACTACTGCCGGTTCCCGATTCGTAAGGAACCTCGAGACTGTGCATCGTGGCCAGCTCTTCAATACTTTCCACAAACTCTAATCGGTCAAAGTTCATCAGGAAATCAACGGCGTTGCCGTGAGCTCCACAACCGAAGCAGTGGTAAAACTGTTTCTCACCGTTTACGGTAAAAGAGGGCGTTTTTTCATTATGGAACGGACAACAGGCGTGATAATTCTTGCCTTGCTTTTTCAGCTTCACACGGGCATCTATAAGATCGACAATGTCCGTACGGGCCAGCAAGTCATTGATAAATACGCGTGGGATTCGTCCTGCCATTAAGCCTCAATTCGTAAATCCATAAATGAGAATAAGCCGCGCATCCCTTCCGGAAAGCACGGCATACTTATATGCAGTTAGCTATTACTAGCTTTAGCTACACGACCAACCTGCGCATTAATCGCGCGCTCGGAGCTATCCGAAAGAAATTAATACAGGCGGGTGCGGCGTGCGTTTTCACGAGCTAATTTCTTCGCGTGACGTTTCACAGCAGAAGCTTTAGCGCGCTTACGTTCAGTAGTTGGTTTTTCGTAGAATTCACGGCTACGAACTTCAGCAAGGATACCTGCTTTTTCGCATGAACGCTTGAAACGACGTAATGCTACGTCAAATGGCTCGTTTTCACGTACTTTAATTACCGGCATGTGCCTTTCACCTCAATAGAAATCGGTTTTGCTGCTGGCGCTAGTGCCAGCCATATTCAAAATGGTGCGGAATTCTACTGCGAATAGGGGGCGCTTGTAAAGTCCTGTTACCGATTCATTCACCGGTATCTCAGATAAAACGGCCTTTATTCGTGATATAAATTTTCGCAATGGTGCTATTGCCTTGAAATAGCGAGTCAGGAAATGGATTCCTAACCCGCTATGACTGAGGCTAATCAGCGGGTTACTTGTCTTCTTTACCTTTTACCGGAGAAGCTTTTGGTAACGCTTCTTGGGCATTTTTTACCAGTTGGATAAATTCACCACGTAGTTCAAATTTATCGCTACCTTGACCCTCATTAGCCAGTTTTAGCGTGTCATTCAGGGTAAAGTTACCGGTAGTGACACCACCATCTTTTAGCTGTTGTGCAAAGGCAGCGACGGCCGCAGCAAAGCGGAAGTCTTGGCTGCTGTCTTTCAGCGGGGTATTCATCCGTGATGCAGGAACCGGTAGCTCAATGCGCTGAGAGTCACCCTGTGCGGTTGGTTTGTGATAACGCAGATGAACCATGGCCATTTCTTTGGTCTTGCTCAGGTAGCTGCTGTTTGATGGCGTATAAATCGGGCCAAACTCCTGACCGGCCCAGCTTCCAGCATCGCCTGCTGGAATCACTTCATAGAGCGCCGTTAACGTTTGACCGGTCACCACGATGCCTTTATTGGCTGACTCATTGTCCGTAGCCGGTGCCTGATAGCCCAGCAATCGATAGGCTTTCACATAGCTTGGGTTAAACTCCACTTTCATGGAGAAGTCCTTGGCGACTGGCGTTTGCGTTGAACGTAGTTGTTCAGACCAGATTTTATCGGCATCGCGTTGGTTATCAATGTAGCTATAGACACCGTTTCCTTCATCGGCGATTTCAGCCAGTGAGGATGGGGTAAATTGTGTCGCGGTAAAGCCTAAAGCGGTCAGGGAAACGCCAGAATTTTGCTGATTGGCAAAAAAGTTCTGTGCTTCTGCGATGTCTTTAAACCCGGCGCTGAAATTGCTGTTTCCGGCCAGAATAACGCGGTTGATACCATCAGTGAGGTAATGTTCCTTAGCCAGTGAATAGGCTTGGCTCAGGCGATCGGTATCCTTGTTGGCCTTCCCACTTTTCAGATTATCAATGGCTGACAGCATTTTATCTTTACTGCTGCCGTAGGTTGGGGCTAATAACACACCGTTGTCACCAGCGGTGGTGATAATCGCCAAACTATCCTGTGCGGTAAGCTGATTAACCAGACGCGTCAGGCTGAGTTTTATAAGAGATAGGTCGCTACCATCCGCACCAACAAATACCACCAGATTGGCCGCACGGCGTTCGCTGGTCTGGGCATCATCGGCTTTTATCGCCACGCGCAATAAGCGAGTGTTAGGATTCCACGGGGTGTTAGCCATTTCACTGACAGCGGAGAAAGGAATACGTCCCTGAGTTTGTGGATAGTCGTAAGGGAAGAAATTCACCCATTCAGCAAGCTGGATACCGTTCTTAGCAGGGAGTTCAGAACGAACCAGAGCACGGCGCATATTGTTATAGCTACCGTTGTTCTGCCCGGCAGACATCAGCACTTCAGGCCCGGTTTGGGCATTGGCTTTATGGGCAGATTTTGTTATTTGATCCGCAGAACCCGCCGTCTTTACTGCAGCAGGAAGATTCATATTTGGATCGGTTGAGCTACAGCCGGCGAGTACCAGTGCACTCAACAATGCCAGGGAATGAATTCCGCGTTTAACACTTTGAGCTTTAGTCATTTCTATCTCAATCAAATGGTTGTTTGGCGTGGATGGATATAAAGAAAAGCGAAGCATACCCAGAGATTCTGGTGTGCTGCAAGCGACTTTATGCGTAGTTTAGCGAAATCTATAGGCTGCTGTCGCTATTTCATTATATTCAGTAGAATTTTTCTTCTGGTGAGTGATTATTTATTTCGAGCATACGGTCTGTGATATCATTTAGCCCATAGATGTATCAGCAGATGCGCTGTTTCTCGGGGTTACCCTTGGAAATACAGCGGGGCTAAATAATGAATTCAGAGGCTGTTTAACGGGTTATGCGTATTTTAGGTATCGAAACGTCGTGTGATGAAACGGGTGTCGCGATTTATGACGATCGGCAAGGGTTATTGGCAGATCAACTGTATAGTCAGGTTAAACTGCATGCTGATTATGGCGGCGTTGTTCCTGAGTTAGCCTCTCGCGATCACGTGCGTAAAACTGTGCCATTGATTCAGGCCGCGTTAAAACAGGCCAATTTACAACCGACAGATATTGATGGCGTAGCCTATACCGCAGGTCCGGGGCTGGTTGGAGCCTTGTTGGTTGGCGCTACCATTGGGCGTTCTCTGGCGCTGGCGTGGAATGTACCTGCCATAGCGGTTCACCATATGGAAGGACACTTGTTAGCCCCGATGCTGGAAGATAATCCTCCGCAGTTTCCTTTTGTCGCTTTGCTGGTTTCCGGCGGGCATACTCAACTGATTAGCGTGACTGGCGTTGGTGAATATCAATTGCTGGGCGAGTCGATTGACGACGCGGCAGGTGAAGCATTCGATAAAACCGCCAAGTTACTGGGGCTCGACTATCCAGGTGGCCCGATGCTGTCAAAAATGGCGCAGCAAGGGGTGGCCGGTCGTTTTACCTTCCCACGCCCTATGACCGATCGTCCCGGTATGGACTTTAGTTTTTCCGGATTAAAGACCTTTGCCGCTAACACCATTCGCCAATCCGGCGATGATGAACAAACGAAGGCGGATATTGCCAAAGCGTTTGAAGATGCGGTAGTTGATACGCTGGCGATTAAGTGCCGTCGTGCATTGGAAGAAACAGGATTTAATCGCTTAGTGATGGCCGGTGGCGTAAGCGCTAACCGCACTTTGCGTAGCAAGCTGGCGGAGATGATGAAACAGCGCAAAGGTGAAGTGTTTTATGCCCGCCCTGAGTTTTGTACCGATAACGGTGCCATGATTGCCTATGCTGGAATGGTACGCTTAAAAGCGGGTGAGCACAGTGGGCTTGAGTTGACCGTACGGCCGCGTTGGCCGTTGGAGCAACTGCCGGCAGTGAAAGTGTAATAGAACTTTCCGTTTAAATAGCAAAAAGCGCGTAATTTACGCGCTTTTTTGTAATTGAATATGGGGTAAGTAACTATTCAGATTTATCATCCGAATCGGTAACTGTATTTTCTTTTTTCTTCTTTCTGAACCGATCCCAAATTTTACCTTCCTGACCGCGCCACAGGCGCTGAATGTTGTCATGATGGCGCATTAACACCAGACAGGAAAGCATAGCAACCGGGAAGGTAAACTGGGGCTTGAACCACCAAGTATAAAACGGAGCAATCAGCGCACTCACAATCGCACCCAGTGAGGAATAACCACTCAGTAATACCGTTAAGAGCCAGGTTCCAGTCATCAGGCCGGTGAGATCCCAGCCAATTGGGGCAATGGCACCAAATGCGGTGGCGACGCCTTTGCCGCCGCGAAAATGGAAGAAAATCGGATAGATATGGCCTAAGCAGGCCGCAATGGCAGTCAGGCCAAGATACAGCGGAGAAAGATTCAGTTTATAAGCAACCCAAACCGGTATCATGCCTTTTAATACATCAAAGATTAATACTGCCGCCGCCGCGGTTTTTCCGCCGATGCGTAGCACGTTGGTTGCTCCGGGATTACCGGAACCATGTTCTCGTGGGTCGGGCAGCTTGGCGATACGACAAACCAACACTGCGCTGGAAATAGAGCCACATAGATAGG
The DNA here is from genome assembly GCF_900112475.1 of Pragia fontium DSM 5563 = ATCC 49100. Lineage (GTDB taxonomy): Bacteria > Pseudomonadota > Gammaproteobacteria > Enterobacterales > Enterobacteriaceae > Pragia > Pragia fontium. Next base: position 214,132 of record NZ_FOLW01000003.1, read on the forward strand.
CGATAATGATCATGCCAAGCGCGATAGCACTCATAAACTCGATTCCATCTAATAATTGTCGTTTTACTCATTGCTAACATGGATAATACGCATATTCTGCCCGAAGTGGTATGTCTTAATTGAAAAACTGAGAGTGGTGTAATGGATATTGTATTTATAGAACAGCTAAACGTTATTACAACTATTGGGGTTTATGACTGGGAACAGACCATCCGTCAGAGGCTAATTTTCGATATCGAAATGGGCTGGGATAACCGTAAAGCAGCGGCCAGTGATGATGTTGCCGACTGTCTGAGCTATGCGGATGTGAGTGAAGCGGTGATTCAAAAGGTTGAAAACGAGCGTTTTGCCTTGGTTGAGCGCGTTGCGGAGGAAGTGGCCGATTTATTGATGAGTCAGTTTTCTATTCCTTGGATCAAAATTAAAGTGAGTAAACCCGGCGCTGTCGCAGAGGCGAAACAGGTCGGTGTAATCATTGAACGTGGTTCCCGCTCAGTTTGACGGTAATTGTTTAATTTACCATCGGTTATCATGCCCGAATGAAACTAAATATGTTGCTTTGTGTCTGAGTTAGACAGCTTTATAAACAATAAGCGCTGTACAGACTATAGTTATTATTTATTTTATTTTTCTTCTTTAGCAAGGAATAACATTGATGGGCAATTTCCACGATCTGGTGGTTGCATTTATTCTCGGAGTTGTTGAGGGATTAACAGAGTTCCTACCGGTTTCGTCGACGGGTCATATGATCATTGTTGGTGAACTGTTAGGCTTTTCCGGTGATAGGGCTTCAACCTTTGAAGTTGTTATACAGTTAGGTTCTATTCTTGCCGTTGTTGTGGTGTTCTGGCGCAGATTGTTTGGTTTAATCGGTATTCATTTTGGTGAAGTACCCCATGAAGGGAGAGGTAAGGGGCGCTTAACGCTTGGTCATATTATTCTGGGCATGCTGCCGGCGGTAGTCGTCGGATTCGCCTTGCACGATATGATTAAAGCGAATCTATTTGGCGCTAAAACCGTCATGTATGCGCTGATTGCCGGTGGTTTATTGCTGATCGCTGCGGAGTTGCTGAAACCGAAAAAACCGCGGGCGGAAGGTCTGGATGATATGACTTATCGTCAGGCTTTTATAATTGGTTGTTTCCAGTGTTTAGCATTGTGGCCGGGTTTCTCCCGTTCAGGGGCAACGATTTCTGGGGGAATGCTGATGGGCGTGAGTCGTTATGCGGCATCTGAATTCTCTTTTATTCTGGCGGTACCGATGATGTTGGGTGCCACCATACTGGTGATGTATAAAAGTATTGGCCTGCTGGTGTGGGACGATCTGCCGATGTTTACCGTTGGGTTCTTCACCGCATTTGTTGTCGCACTATTGGCGATTAAAACCTTTCTGAACCTGATTAAACGTTTTTCGTTTATCCCTTTCGCGATTTATCGCTTCTTTGTGGCCGGCGTTATCTATTTGGTGTTTTTCTAATCGTTAACGTTTGAATTGATATTTTAGCCTGAGCTTCCCATGTCGGTTATGGGAAGTTCTGGTGGCTGACAAAATTCTACCGTACTCAACCGTTGGGAGAGACGGGTGTTGGGGTCGTAGTAGCTTTAGCTACCGGAGCGCCCCTAACCCGGCT
>NZ_FOLW01000003.1:216077-442870 GCF_900112475.1 Pragia fontium DSM 5563 = ATCC 49100
TTTGTTAGCAGAACTCAATCGTTGGGAGAGACGGGTGTTGGGGTCGTAGTAGCTTTAGCTACCGGAGCGCCCCTAACCCGGCTAGGCCCAACGCTCTCTATAGCTGAATACAGATGGTCTTCCGGCTGAGCACAATAGCCATATTCGCTCACTATTTTTACAGCCGACATTGTCACTTTTGCTGATTTAAAAAGTTTTGTTAGCAGAACTCAATCGTTGGGAAAGACGGGTGTTGGGGTCGTAGTAGCTTTAGCTACCGGAGCGCCCCTAATCCGGCTAGGCACAACGCTCTTCATAGCTGAATACAGATGGTCTTCCGGCTGAGCACAATAACCATATTCGCTCACTGTTTTTACAGCCGGAACATTCACGTTTGCTGATTTAAGAAGGTTTATCATCAAGCAAAGCTTCCCAAATAAATATGGGAAGCTTTTATCATGTGAAAAGAATCACTACGGCATAACTGCAACATTGGCATAAACCACACCGCTATAATCCCCCGGTTTATAAGCGTTATGCACTCGTTGCGATTCAAAGACGAACGCGATTTCTTGTTCTGCATAACCAACATGACGAGTCAGTAGATAGTCGTGCTGGGCACCAGAGTAAAGAAACGCCTTCTTACCGGTATGGTCGATAGTGGAAATTTTATATTCCATTTTATTCAGTTGAGCGCCAGAACTACTATTGAGGGTAAAAGGCCGACCGGTGGCGGAATTGCCATCGTCCAACGTAAGCCTAACTTTGTCATCGGCGCTGCTGTTACTCCATAACCGTAGTGGCCTGATGCTAACGGTATCAGCAGACAACGTTGCTGGAGCAGCATAAGGGCTACCGGACGGTATCAGATGGATATCCAATTGTGTGATGGGCGTTCCTTCCGGGGTGGTAATCATTGCGCTGCCGGGCACCTGAGCGCTGATGTTAAAACGTGTATCATAGTTACCCGGGGAAACGGCTAAAGCGGCGGCGGCGTAAGTCATACCGATGAGAGTAGGTAGAAGAATTTTTATTTTCATCGTTCATTACTCATATTGATAAGTTTAAATAAATTAATTCTGTCTGCGGCATCGGCCTGAAGAAATGCAAATGATGCGCAATCAGGACGAGATGTAATCCATTTAATCTCTATCAATATGTAGTATAGATGAACTGCTGGGTTTTCAATTTTCGGGCTGAGTTTTTTTCCAGGCATCTAACGCCGCGAGCCGACGTTGATTTAGTTGGGTTTTAATATCGGCACCGCTAAACCCGGCATCAATAATTTCTTTCACCGATACGCCATTGGCAACGGCGTAAGCCTGCTTCAGGTAATCGGCTTGAGGATAGGGTTTATTCTGCCAGCCGGCACGACCGCGATAATCTGCTTCGCTAACCAGTATCATTTGTTCCAGCCGCTGGGGTTTACGCCAAACATCAATAGCATTAAACAGATTAAGCATGGTTGAGGGGCGTAATTTATATACCGTATGGATTTGATCGTGAAATTCCGACATCAGACGAGCCAGTTCTCGGGTGGTATTCGGGATTTTGTAACGTTGGCAGATATTTTCTACCAGCCTGACGCCCGCTAATCCATGACCGTGATGGTGAGGCCACATCTCTTGTGGGGTCAAACCCTTACCGACATCATGCAACAGCGCTGAGAAACGTACGTCAATATCATCGCTGAGCTGTGCTGCCACTTCCAGTACCATTAAAACGTGAATGCCGGTATCAATCTCAGGGTGCCATTTCTCCGGAGCAGGTACACCAAACAGATTATCAATTTCCGGAAACAGGACCGCCAGTGCGCCGCAATCTCTCAGGACTTGAAAGTATACCTGTGGGCATTGGGTCGCCAGCGCCTTTTCCGTCTCTTTCCAGACTCTTTCCGGCGTCAGGCTGGAAATTTCGCCACCGTTCACCATCTCTATCATTAAGCGTTGGGTTTCTGGTGCGATGGTGAAGCCCAGATGGGCATAGCGCGCAGCAAAACGCGCAATCCTAAGTACCCGCAATGGATCTTCACGAAAGGCTGGGGAGACATGACGCAAAATGCGTTGTTCAAGATCCTGCTGGCCGTGATAAGGATCGATTAAATTCCCATCGGGGTCTGATGCAATGGCGTTAATAGTTAAGTCGCGGCGCAGTAAATCTTGTTCTAGCGTAACGTCCGGAGCGGCATAGCAAGTAAAGCCGGTATATCCGGGGCCTGATTTACGTTCAGTGCGCGCCAGCGCATGCTCATCATGGGTGGTGGGATGCAGAAATACCGGGAAGTCTTTCCCTACCTGTTGATAGCCCATGGCCAGCATTTGTTCTGGCGTTGCACCCACGACGACCCAGTCATATTCATGTACCGGTAATCCTAATAAGCGATCGCGGACGGCTCCGCCAACAAGATAGGTCTTCACTGTCTCTCCGGAAAATCTTGGTTCAATAATATGTCAGGCTGTTTGACGTAAAACGCCGGACAAAGAGTGCCGGCGTTGGTATCGGGTTAACTTAAACGATAAAAATCAGATTAGTTCATCCAGCGATCTTTTTTACGACGTGGGATCAGATAAGGCAGAATCAGACCTAACAGCAAACCAATGCCGGCAACACCGCCGCCGTACATAAACCATTGTTGAATAATGGTGCGCTGTTTGTCATCCAATTGCAGGCTGATATCGCTCACTTTTTTCTTCGCTTCAACCAGCTCATCTTTTAGCTTTTGATTTTCATCTTTTAGCCCATTGATAATGCCATCGCTGCTAGCGACCTTTTGCTGCATATCGGCGGTGCGCTGATTCCAACTGTTATCAATATTGGTTAACTTATCGGTTAACTCTTTAACCTGTAGCTCCAGTGCAGGAACTTTCTCGCTCAGGCTAGGGTCGGTGCTCAGTTGTTCTAATGGGATCCAAGCGGTACGACCTTTCGCGTCACGAATTTGTCCATACTTGGTTCCGCTATTCACAGCAAGCAGTTCGACTTTTTCACCGGCATTAATTGCGCCGGTAATACGGTGGTTGTCCGATGGACCACCGCGTAAATAGGTAATCAGATTATCGGAGATATATCTGGTTTCAGCCGCGGTTGCGGTAAATGCGGCAATACTAAGGGATGCCAATAAGGCGATAGTAATTGATCTTAATGTAAGCATTGTCGGTATTTTTATCTTCTCAGAAAAATGACGTATGTACGGATAGTAGAGCGTTCAGGGAGCTGGTGCAATGTAAAAACCTTGTTACGTCTGAATAAAGGACATAAATCAGGTGGTTTTTTACCTCACCGATAGCGTAAATTACTACACTAATACCACGATAATTATCGTTTATTCCTCGAATGACTCTGACCGCGGAAACTATTATGACCGTTGAAATAGAATTAAAGTTCATTGCCAGTCCTGCGGCTCTTGCCGCATTACCGGAAAAAATAACAGGCTGGAAGTGTGAAGCTCATGAAGTATTACAGCTCTCGAATACTTACTACGACTCAGAACTGGGGGTGCTGCGTTCCCATCGCTTTGGGTTACGCGTCAGGGGATGCAATCAGACTTATGAAATGACGTTGAAGTCAGCTGGAAGCGTGGTCGGCGGTATCGCCCATCGTCAGGAATATAATATTGACTTACCGGACGATAAATTAGATATCTCATTATTGCCGAAAGATGTTTGGCCTGATGATATGAATGTAGCAGAGCTGCAAGAGACGTTGAATCCACTGTTTACTACCGACTTTAAACGAGAAACGTGGTTGATAAATTTCCAGCAAAGCCAGATAGAGATCGCCCTCGATCAGGGCATCATTCAAGCCGGTGAATTAAGCGAACCGATCGGTGAACTGGAAATGGAGCTTAAACAGGGCAATGCCGCGGATATGCTAGCGCTGGCGCAGCAACTGACTACCGTTGAGGGATTACGTCTTGGTAGCCAGAGTAAGGCCGCGCGTGGATACCGACTGCTAGCGGGTTCTGCTGAGCTACCTGAGGCTGAAATGGTAATATTGACGGTATCGGATAAAGCCAATACTGAACAGGGGCTGGAAGCAGCACTGGAATGGGCGCTGTCGTATTGGCAGCGTAATGAAGCCAATTGGTTTGACGGTGAAACGCAGGCTCAATATGGCGTCAGGCATGCTTTGACCACCATTCGTCAAATTCTGGTGGTTTTTGGCGGGATGATTCCGCGAAAAGCGACAACTTCGCTACGTGAACGTTTGGTAACGTTAGAGCAGCAGCTTGAAAGTAAACAGGACGTTGCTTCGATATGTGAGCAGCCCGGCTATTTGCAGTTAAAGCTAGCGGTGATGGCGTGGTTGATGAACAAAGGCTGGCGGTTGTTTATCGATGAGAAAGGTAAACAGAAGCTCTCTGGTTCCTTCAAACGTTTTGCCGATGTGATGATGTCCCGCTGCCGCTCTGAGTTGAAAGAGGCTTTCAATAAGCCGTTAACTAACGATGGCTATAACGATCAACAGCCGCGTCTTGAACGGCAAATCATCAATTTTTATCTGTTGTCTGGCGCCTATGACCCAGAGCAGTCGCTGCCTTATATTGATGTCTGGCAGAAATTGTTTAATGCCGAGGGGGATCGCGATTTACTGCGTCGCAGTGCGATGGAACAACCGCTTTTCTGGCTGAATAGCTCTCAGCACGTATAACCCGTTTTTTCTATTGGTTGTGTAAAGGATGCCCTATGTTATCACTTTCCCCATTACTGGATGCTCAGCGGATTAAACGACAGTCTGAATTGGAGCAGCGTTTGGCAGGTTCTGTTCAGTTTAGCCCGCAAGACGGTATGGCACTGGCTTTGAGCGACTTTGTTAGTGATGGCTTACTTCAACATCCTGAGTGGTGGCCGGAGTTCCATCTGATGGAACCTTCAGCCGATGACGCCCAACATTATGAAACTTGGTTGAACGCTGCGCTGGCGGAAGTGATAGATGAAGCCGAGTTGTTGCGGGTTTTACGCCTGTTTCGTCGCCGTATGATGATGCGTATTTCCTGGGCACAAAGCCTTAACCTATGTGATACCCAGCAGACCCTTAGTCAACTGAGCATATTGGCGGAAACCCTGATTATCGCCGCCAGAGATTGGCTATATCGCCTCTGCTGTCAGGAATGGGGTACGCCGATAAATGCAGAGGGTGTTGCACAACCGCTATTTATTCTGGGTATGGGAAAGCTGGGCGGCGGGGAACTGAATTTTTCTTCCGATATCGATTTGATTTTTGCCTATCCGGAAAATGGTGAAACTCAGGGAGGACGCCGTCAACTGGATAATGCCCAGTTCTTTACTCGTCTTGGCCAACGCCTGATTAAAGCGCTGGATCAGATCACCCCAGAAGGCTTTGTTTACCGGGTAGATATGCGTTTACGACCTTTCGGTGATAGCGGGCCGCTGGTGTTTAGCTTTAATGCGCTGGAAGACTACTATCAGGAACAAGGACGCGACTGGGAACGCTATGCCATGGTTAAAGCACGCATCATGGGCGATGGTCACGATGGCTATAGCGAGGAGCTTAAACGGATGCTGCGGCCTTTTGTATTTCGCCGTTATATCGATTTTAGCGTGATCCAGTCGTTGCGTAATATGAAAGGCATGATTGCCCGAGAAGTCCGCCGTCGTGGTCTGGCGGATAACATTAAGTTAGGTGCGGGGGGGATCCGCGAGATTGAGTTTATTACTCAAGTTTTCCAGCTTATTCGCGGTGGTCGTGAGCCGAAACTACAGGGTAATTCTCTGCTGCCGACTTTGCAGGTGATTGCTGATTTGGAGCTGCTAACCCGGGAAGAGACGGAGACGCTGGCCGGCGCTTATCTTTATTTGCGTCGGTTAGAAAACCTATTGCAGGCAATTGCCGATCAGCAAACTCAGACCTTACCTGATAATCCATTGGATCAGGCTCGACTTGCTGCCGGTATGGGATGCCCCGACTGGCCGACGCTATTAACGCAGTTGAGTGAATATATGTCTGCGGTCAGAGCCATCTTTGCTGACCTGATCGGCGATGATAGCCCTGATATAGAGGACGATCCTGACTGTTTACGGTATAGCCCACTCTGGTTAGATGATTTTGATCCAGATGAACTATCACTGTTAATGCCCCAGTTAAATCAGGCATCTTGCTTACAGTTTAGCGAGCATTTGCAGGCATTTCGTCATGATGTGGATAAGCGCTCGATTGGTCAGCGAGGCAGGGATGTGCTTGATAAGCTAATGCCTAGACTCCTGTCTGAGGTGGGTAAACGAGACGATGCTGACAGTGTATTACCGAGGCTGACGCATTTAATTCTTAGCATTGTTACTCGCACCACCTATCTGGAATTGTTGGTAGAGTATCCGCTAGCGATGACCCATCTTATTCGTCTGTGTGCGGCTTCCCCCATGGTCGCCAGTAAGCTGGCTCGCTATCCAATTCTGTTGGACGAATTACTCGATGTGAATTCACTGTATCAGGCAGTACCGCTAAGCGCTTATCGCGACGAACTGCGGCAGTTTTTACTGCGGGTGCCGGAAGAGGACGAAGAGCAACGTCTGGAAGCGCTCCGACAGTTTAAGCAGACTCATTTACTGCGAATTGCCGCGGCGGATATTGCCGGAGCATTGCCGGTAATGAAAGTGAGCGATCACTTAACTTATCTGGCGGAAGCGATTATCGATGCAGTCGTCCAGCAAGCCTGGTTCCAAATGACGGCTCGTTATGGTCAGCCAACTCACTTATACGATAGAGAAGGTCGCGGTTTTGCCGTGGTTGCCTATGGTAAGCTGGGGGGAATAGAGCTGGGTTATAGTTCCGATCTGGATTTGGTCTTTTTGGTGGATTGTCCTGAGCATATCAGTACCGATGGTCAGCGCAGTATTGATGGCCGCCAGTTCTACCTGCGCCTGGCACAGCGGATTATGCATCTGTTTAGTGCACGTATGGCCTCTGGCGTGCTGTATGAAGTGGATGCCCGGCTGCGTCCATCTGGAGAGTCTGGCTTGTTAGTGAGTACTATCAATGCATTTGAAGACTACCAGCGTAATGAAGCATGGACTTGGGAACATCAAGCGTTGGTACGGACCCGCATCGTTTACAGCGATCCCATTTTGCATAAAGCGTTCGATCGGGCTCGCCATGACATTCTGAGCCTTGAGCGTGATGAGCCCCAGCTCAAGCTGGATGTGCGTGAAATGCGTGAAAAGATGCGCAGTCATTTAGCGGACAAAGATCCTGATTTATTTGACTTGAAAACCGATGAAGGGGGTATCACGGATATTGAGTTTATCGCCCAATATTTAGTGTTGCGTTACGCTCACCAGCAGCCTCAGCTCACCCGCTGGTCGGATAATGTGCGGATATTTGAACTGATGGCTAATTATCAGATTATGGATGAGCGAGAAGCGGCAGCGCTGACCCATGCGTATGTTTCTATGCGCGATGAAATTCATCGTCTGGCTCTGCAAGATAAGCCGGGTAAGGTATCGATAGCGCATTTTGCCGCGGAGCGTCAGCAGGTAAACCAAAGCTGGCAGAGATGGTTGGCAGAGTAAAGCCTACTCCTCAGTGATCGCGTTATTTTTCACTGAGGAGCAAAAGTTATTGATAGAGTGAAGGTTCACCTTCAGGACGAGTTTTAAAGCGGCGATGTAGCCACATGTATTGCTCTGGTGCGATCAAAATTTGCTGTTCAATAGCCTTATTCATAAACGCCGCGGCGGCCACTTCATCTTTTTTAGGAAATCCTTCCAGCGGTGGCTGTACTATCAGGCTATAGCCGCTATTGTCTTCATTTCTCATGGGAATAAATGGCACTAATAGCGGGTCTGCGGCGCGCACCAGAATCGTGGTACCAATCGTCGTTGCCGCTTTTTCTACCGCAAAGAATGGCGCAAAAACGCTATTGCGTGGACCATAGTCATGATCCGGTGCATACCAGATAAGCTCGCCTTTCTTGAGGGAACGAATCATGCCCTTAATATCACGACGATCCAGCATATATTTATTAGAGCGCAGTCTGCCCCAAGTTTGCAGCCAGTCCATTAATTTGTTGTCGTGAGGGCGGTAAACGCCAACGCCGGGTCGATGTATGCCGATAATACGTGCCCCGAGTTCTAACGTCAGAAAGTGAATACCAATAACTAAAACGCCGCGCTGTTCTGTTTTTCCGACATCTAAGTTATTGATACCTTTAATGGTACACCACTTTTCAATCCGCCAGTCAGGCCAAAACCAAGCCATGCCGGTTTCAAAGACCGCCAGACCCGTAGCTTCAAAGTTCTTAAGCATCCAGGCGGTATGCTCTTCCTCGGTCATATCAGGAAAGCACAGTTGAATATTGCTCTTGGAAATTTTTTTCCTGCGTTTCATAAAACGCATAGCAAAACGGCCTAAGCCTCGGCCCATACTATTAATCCAGGGATAGGGTAAGAGTACCAGCAAGTATAAGACACCTATGCCAAGCCACAGCAACCAATAACGTGGGTGTAAAAGGTCGCGGGTAAATTCCGGACGTATATGATTTTTTGACATAACGATTCGAATCAGAAAATTATTGCCAATTAGTTTAGCGGTATTTTTAACGCATTCCTATTTTATGACGTGATTATGATAAACTGGCAAACAATATATGCGGTCTTTGTTTATGGAGTTTGGGATGAAAGTCATGTTACCTGATTTTAGCCGTGCCAATGTAATGGTGGTTGGCGATGTTATGCTCGACCGTTACTGGCACGGGCCCGCCAGCCGGATCTCACCTGAGGCACCGGTGCCGGTGGTTAAGGTTAATGTGGTAGAAGATCGTCCGGGTGGTGCGGCTAACGTGGCAATGAATATTGCATCCCTGTGCGGTATTTCCCAATTGGTTGGTTTAACCGGTCAGGATGAAGCGGCGCGGGTATTGGATGCCAAACTCAACGAAGTTAACGTGAAATGTGACTTTGTGACGCTGGAATCCCATCCAACCATCACCAAGTTGCGCGTGCTTTCTCGCAACCAGCAGCTACTACGCCTCGACTTTGAAGAAGGTTTTGACAACGTTGATGCTCAGCCTATTTTAGATCGCGTACAGCGCGCACTGCCTCAACTAGGGGCTTTAGTGCTGTCTGACTATGCCAAGGGCGCGTTGACATCGGTTCAGTCACTGATTCAGCTTGGGCGTGAAGCGGGTGTTCCGGTACTGATCGATCCGAAAGGCGCTGACTTTGAGCGTTACCGTGGAGCGACATTACTGACGCCGAATCTGTCTGAATTTGAGGCGGTCGTTGGTCACTGTACAAGTGAAGAACAACTGGTAGAGCGCGGTATGGCGCTGATTGAACGGTTCGAGTTTAGCGCGCTGTTGATCACTCGCTCTGAAAACGGTATGACGTTATTGCAGCCGGGTAAAGAGCCATTCCATATGCCAACTCAGGCTCAGGAAGTGTATGACGTTACCGGTGCAGGTGATACGGTAATTGGCGTATTAGCAGTGAGTCTGGCGGCGGGGCTATCGTTAGAAGAGTCCTGCTTTATGGCAAACGCTGCTGCCGGTGTGGTGGTCGGTAAACTGGGGACATCGACGGTTTCGCCTATTGAGTTGGAGAACGCGATTCGCGGCAGAGCCGATACCGGTTTTGGCGTAATGGACGAACAACAGCTTAAGCAGGCGGTTGCTCATGCCCGCCAGCGCGGTGAAAAAGTCGTGATGACCAACGGATGTTTTGACATTCTGCATGCCGGTCATGTTTCTTACTTAGCCAATGCCCGTAAGCTAGGGGATCGTTTGATTGTCGCGGTTAACAGCGATGCCTCAACCCGTCGACTGAAAGGGGAGACCCGCCCGGTTAATCCGCTGGCTCAGCGTATGATTGTGCTGTCGGCGTTGGAGTCCGTTGATTGGGTTGTCTCATTTGATGAAGATACGCCGCAGCGTCTGATTGCTGATATTCTGCCGGATCTGCTGGTGAAAGGCGGTGACTATAAGCCGGAAGATATTGCCGGAAGTAAAGAGGTTTGGGCTGCCGGAGGCGATGTGCGGGTATTGAATTTTGAAGATGGCTGCTCAACCAGCAATATCATTAAAACGATTAGAGAGCGTGGTTAATCAGCAATAAATGAGCGGCTTAAAACAGGATATCGGCTTAGTTCAAGGAATCGGGTTACTGTCGACGTCATTGTTGGGTACCGGGGTTTTTGCCGTTCCAGCACTGGCGGCACAGATAGCGGACTCTGGTAGCCTGTGGGCTTGGCCGCTGCTGATTCTTTTAGTGTTCCCGATCGCTATTGCTTTCGCTGCATTGGGGCGCCATTTCCCTAATGCTGGCGGTGCCGCGCATTTTGTGAGTCTGGCATTTGGCCCTCATATGGCCAAGGTCACCGGATGGCTATTTTTATCGGTGATCCCGGTCGGTTTACCGGCAGCATTACAGATAGCTTCTGGTTTCTGGCAGGCGGCGTTTGGCTTGGATCAGCTTGGATTACAGCTGGTGCAGCTAGCTACATTACTGACGATCTGGTTTTTGGGCATGCGCAGCGCCGGGTCGAGCGCCAATATTCAGGTGTTGATTGCTATTCTGATTGTGGCAATGGTGGTGGCTATTTGGTGGAAAGGGGGGATTACGCCTGCAACCATTGACTGGCCAGCGGTACAAACCTTATCGGCAAACTCGATGTTCAATGCACTGGCGGTGATGTTCTGGTGTTTTGTAGGGCTGGAGGCTTTCGCTCATTTGGCGGCAGAGTTTCGCAATCCTGAACGTGATTTTCCCCGGGCATTGCTCATTGGTATGTTAGTGGCCGGAGGCGTTTATTGGGGCTGTACCGTTGCGGTGTTAGCATTTCATGCCTACGGTGGTGACATGGCTGCTGCGGCATCTCTGCCATCGATTGTGGTTCAACTGTTTGGCTCCCATGCTTTGTGGGTCGCCTGCATTATTGGCTATTTAGCCTGTTTTGCCAGTTTGAATATCTATACTCAAAGCTTTGCCCGCTTGGTTTGGTCACAAAACTATGAACATCGACCGAAAGCTTGGGTCGCGCAACTTTCCCGCTCTCGTTCTCCACTGAATGCGCTGACGTTGGTATTATTGTGCAGCCTGATTGCTTCTCTGGCGGCCTATTATCTGACTTTGCCCCTCGATGCTTTAATTGTTTATGCTAACGGTATTTTTGTTTTTATCTACCTGCTGTGTATGTTGTCCGGCTGTCGACTGCTCAAGGGGCGTTCGAAAGTTATGGCCTTTATCGGTAGTGGATTATGTATTTTATTGCTGATTATGATCGGTTGGAAAACGCTGTATGCGATAGGGATGTTTATGGTCTTATGGCTGATTTTGCCTAAAGGAAGAGAACAATCGGTTAAGGCAGAATAATTAACGGAGCAGGTATTTGCTCCGTCGATTCAATTGACGTTGTGGTGCTGACTATTCCTGATTGTTTTTTGCTTCCAGTTCAGTCAAACGTTTTTCCAGTGCAGTCAATTTCTCACGGGTTCTCAGCAGAACCTGGGTCTGAATATCAAACTCTTCACGGCTAACTACATCGAGTTTAGCCAGTTGGTTTTGCAGCCCTTGACGGATTTTCTTCTCGACTTCATCGCCCAATTCACGAATGCCTTTAGGCATGGATTCGTGAATCTGTTTAGCTATCTGCTCAATTTTCTTCGGATCGATCATTCGTCTACCTTTGATGGTTGATGGCATCTGTATTTAGTCCCGTAAAAATGGGAGACAGGCTTTAGTTTATCGTCTGTTGAGTAGAGTATAAACATTTGATTACCTTGTGTCTGCGTTGGTGCACATTATCCAATAAAGATTAGCGGCCAAAGATTGCCCCTCATTTTAATAAGCGCTATAGTATTCAGGCTTATTCTCAGGGCGGGGTGAAAGTCCCCACCGGCGGTAAATCATCAGGTGTAACAGCCAAGTGAAAGCCCGCGAGCGCTTAACTTAGCCAACGCTAGGTTCAAGGTCAGCAGATCCGGTGTAATTCCGGGGCCGACGGTTATAGTCCGGATGGGAGAGAGTAACGATAACGGGTCGGGCATTCGCTCGCCTTACGTTATTCAGGCGTTTACGCCTGCTTCCAAAAGCTGCCCTGATTCTGGTAATCCATTTAAAAAATAAAGAGGTTATTTTACCATGAATCAGACATTACTTTCCGAATTTGGTACCCCGATTGCTCGCATTGAACTGGCGCTGGACGCTTTACGCAATGGCCGTGGTGTGATGGTACTTGATGATGAAAACCGCGAAAATGAAGGCGACATGATTTTTGCCGCTGAAACCATGACCGTTGAGCAAATGGCGCTGACCATTCGTCACGGTAGCGGTATTGTTTGTCTTTGTATCAATGAACAAATGCGTGAGCAGCTAGCGCTGCCAATGATGGTTCCGGCTAACTCTAGCCGCTACCAAACGGCATTTACCATTAGTATTGAAGCGGCTGAAGGTGTGACGACGGGTGTTTCAGCATCTGACCGTATTACCACTATTCGTGCTGCCGTTGCTGATGGAGCTACAGAAGCCAGTCTGCATAGCCCAGGGCATATTTTCCCGCTGTGCGCGCGTGATGGTGGAGTATTAACCCGCCGTGGCCACACTGAAGCTACCATTGATTTAGTCACTTTGGCTGGTTTTAAATCTGCTGGCGTGTTGTGTGAATTAACTAACGATGACGGCAGCATGGCCAATGCTCCTCAGGTTATTAAATTTGCTAAGCAACACAATATGCCGGTAGTGACCATTGAAGATCTGGTTGCTTATATCGAGCTGAAGAACGCTAAGCAAGCTAGCTGATAGTTGGGAATAAAAAGAAGCCGCTAATGCGGCTTCCGATAAAGTCATTTAATTTGACTGCAGTGAATATTTCGTCCGTAAACAGAACGTAGGAATATTTACATTGTTTCACGGACGAGAGGGATGTTTTTGAGTTCTGTGGGCGTCAGGCCTACGATTCTTAGGGGCGCTTCGGCAGCTAAAGCTGCTACGACCCCAACAGAATCCTCTCCTTCCGTTTACGTTTTATCAGCAATCAGAGAAGCCGCTAATGCGGCTTCTTTTTTATCGGTTAACTAGCCCACTGTCCAAATCTGCAATAGCATCAAGCTGAGTCCCATCACCGACATACCGCAAAGAATACCGTAGCTAGGGTTATTATGTGGATCAATCTCTTTGGCTAATGGCATAAGCTCGTCAACGGATAAGGCAACCATAATTCCTGCAACGGCGGACATAATTGAGGCCATTATTACTGGGGAAACGTTCGGACCCAGCAGTAGGAAAGCAAACAGGCCTCCGGCAATTTCTGCCATTCCGGATAAACCAGCCCACAACAGAGCAGCACGTTTGGAACCGGTGGCTGCATACACAGGACCAGCAACCGCTAATCCTTCTGGAATATTATGTATGGCTACGGCAAGGGCGATACCCAGACCGAGTTCCCAGTTGGTACTGGCGGTAACAAAAGTAGCAATGCCCTCAGGGAAGTTATGTAGGCTGATACCCAGCGTCAACAAAATAGCCGTTCGCTTCAGGTTTCTTGGTGCTTTCTGTCCTGGCATCAGATCGTGGGCATGCTGATGTGGCAGCAGACGATCCAGCAGAAAATAGCCCAGCAGCCCGGCAATAAACATGCTGTAGCCCAGTACTGGGGACATTCCCGGCGTATTCAGCGAGGCGGGAAGCATTTCCATCAGGGATATCAGCAGCATAATTCCGGCAGCGAAGCCGAGGGCGAAGGCCAGAACGCGATTGGAGGGCTTTTGGCCAATGATGCCCAAGAATGCGCCGATAAATGTCGAGCCGCCAGCAAGTATAGTAAGAATAAGTGGAACCGACATAAAACTTCTATCACCTCTATATGATAATTATTATCATTTGCCGATAATAACAAACTCTGTAAAAATAACGAATATATCGCAACAATTTATTTGATAGGCAAGACAAATTACCGATTATTCAGTTTTTTTGACGATCTCTATCATGGTTATCTTCTGTTAAATTGCTGAATAAGGATTAACATATATTTCACTGTTTGGTTAGATTTATCTACCAGAATAATCCATCAATGTTAATTATTGTCTTATCCTGATGTTGTAAGGAGACAGGTAACAGCTTGATGTATCGAATAACATGAGCAGAAAGCAGAGGAATTATCATGAACAATAGTTTAATGCCAGCCCTGTTTCTGGGACATGGTAGCCCAATGAACGTGTTGGAGGAAAATGTCTACACTCAAACATGGCGTCAGCTTGGCGCGACATTGCCTAAACCAAAAGCTATTCTCGCGATTTCAGCACACTGGTATACCCGAGGTACCGCAGTAACGGCAATGAGCCAGCCAAAAACTATTCATGACTTTGGCGGTTTTCCTCAAGCGCTGTTTGACACGCAATATCCGGCACCGGGTTCGCCAGCGTTAGCTGAGCGGGTTCAGCAGCTATTAGCGCCAGTAGCCGTAATGTCTGATAGCACTGAATGGGGATTAGATCACGGTACCTGGGGCGTGCTGATTAAGATGTACCCTGATGCTGACATCCCAGTGGTACAACTCAGCATTGACGGCACGCAGTCGGCGGAATATCACTATCAGTTGGGTAAAAAATTGGCTGAATTACGCCGTGAAGGCGTGATGATCGTGGGCAGCGGCAATGTGGTGCATAACCTGCGTATGGTTAAATGGCAGGGGGATCCGCAACCTTATGACTGGGCACTGCGTTTCGATGCCTTTGTACGGGATAACCTAAACGATGATAGTGATGATCATCCGCTGGTTAATTTTATGCAGCATTCTGATGCCGCCTTGTCTTGTCCAACGCCTGAGCACTATTTACCTCTGCTGTATATTTTAGGCGCTAAGCAACCGAGTGAGTCTATCACCATTCCGGTAGATGGCATTGAAATGGCGTCATTAAGTATGTTGTCGGTGCAGATAGGGTGATGGATAACAGAATTACAGATAAAAAAACGCCCTGATATTTCAGGGCGTTTTTATTCGTTAGAATTAATCTAAAATAATATGCGGATAATAACGGGAAAGATCCTGAGTAATTAAGCTCCGATCTTCACGCAGGCCGATGCCGCAAGGTTCATCATTTACCAGCCAGCTGCCAATTAGCGTATAGCTATCATTGAAGCGCGGTAAGTGATGGAACTGCTGAATAATCATACCTTCTTCGCCATAAGGGCCGTCAACCTTACACACTTCTTTGCCGTTTTCGATAATCTGAATATTGGCACCTTCCCGCGAGAACAGCGGTTTAGTGACATAATGAGACAGCTCAGGATGTGCTTCACCGGAAAAATAAGCCGGCAGCAGGTTGGGATGATTAGGGAACATTTCCCACAGCAGAGGTAATAGTGCCTTGTTGGAAATAATGCTTTTCCATGCAGGTTCTAACCAGCGTACACCGGCATCTGCCAGCTTGGTGGAGAACACTTCACGGAACATAAACTCCCAAGGATACAGCTTAAACAGATTGCTGATCACTTGATCCTGAGGATCGGTAAACTGGCCTCTTTCTCCCAGACCAATTTCTTCAATATACAGAAACTCATTGGCCAGACCGGCTTCGTTAGCGCAATCTTGCAGATACTGGACAGTGCCACGGTCTTCTTCGGTATCTTCACAGCAGGCGAAATGCAGCAGGTTAAAACCGTGCAGGGCTTTTAGCTCGCTGAAACGCTCAATCAGCTTATCCTGCAGGCTGTTGAACTGGTCGGCATCGTGACGCAATTTACCGGCGTTAACCTGATCTTCCAGCCACATCCACTGGAAAAATGCGGTTTCATACAGAGAGGTTGGCGTATCAGCATTATTTTCCAGCAGCTTGGCCGGACTCTTGCCATCGTAGGCTAAATCGAGGCGAGAATAGAGTGACGGTTGTTGAGTGGTCCATGAATTGCGTACGAACTCCCAGCAATGGCGGGGAATCTGAAACTTGGTTAACAGCTCTTCGCTATTAACGACTCTCTCCACCACCTGTAAGCACATTTGATGTAGCTCGGCGGTGGTGTTTTCCAGCTCTTCAATCTGGGCTAAGGTAAATTGGTAATAGGCATCTTCACACCAGTACGGTTCACCGTACATGGTGTGGAAGTTAAAACCATATTCTGTAGCCACTTCGCGCCAGTTCGGGCGCTCAGCAATGGTTTGACGAATCATTAAAAGTTAACCTTAACCGCCAAATGAACGGCCTTTGCTCGATGTTGATGAGTTATTCGTTGAGCTGCTGCTGCGTGACATGGCATTTTGCTTGGCTACCGACTCACCAAAGCCGCCGCGGGTAATGGTTTTGGTGGTGGCTGGTTTAGGTGCAAGGGCGCTCTTGTCTACTTTCATGGTTCTGCCTGTGGTGGCATTACCGTAATTACGGCCGGTAGAATCAACGAATTTACCGTTAGCCGGGCTGCTGGCAGACTTAGAGGTAAACAGAGGAGATTGACCGTAACCGCCACCCATCATGCGACCCATCATGTAACCGGCCATTAAAGGCATCCACATGCTACCGCTTTGCTGAGGTTCAGCAGACATGCCTGCTTGTGCTGGCGCTGGTGCTTGAGTACATTGAGACTCGCCAAATTCAGCGACGCAATCTTCTTTGGTGGCATATTTAGGCGCAGTTTTAACCGCTTCTTCCAGAGCCTGATTATAAGCAATAGTACACTGGTCACCCATCGCCGGATTACTTTGTTTACATTCGTCCGCATTGGCGAAAAGAGATACGCTTTCGTCCGCTTGTTCGCAGCCTGACAGCATAAATACGGCACTTACCGCCAACGCCACAGGCGCCAGGCGATAGGTACGAAATGATTTGCGGAAAGAGTCACGGTTTATTTGTTTAGTGCGCTTCATTATTTATCAGTCCCAGAGTTAAATTCAAGATACCTACGCTGCATCGTCCTGCGTTTTGGAAAAAAGAACATGTGTGCATGTTGGTAATAAAAAATTGGCTGTACATGCACGGGTGATTGTCCGTTTCAGGCAGGACAAGGCAGGGAAATTCCCTTTTAATAAACTACCGTTAGAATAGGCGAAATTAGAAACAAATTAAAGTAAAGAGACGCAGTTTCAACGGAATTGATTTCTGAGGTAGGGCAAAGTGTGCGCTGACTCTCGGTTTTGTTCCTGGTAGCCTGATGCTAGCGCTTAAAAATAAGCCCCTGAACGTTTGAAGTTCAGGGGCTATATGGACCAAACCAATCGGTTTTTTCAGCTCAAGGGATTAATTGGTTTTAATCACCGGAATGGTAGTAACGGGTTTACCTAAAGAGCCGTTCAATTTGGTCAGATCGTTTTCATTCAGCGTACCTAAAGCATATTGAATGTTTAACTGATTAATCAGGTAATCATAACGTGCATTAGAGAGTTGCTGCTTGGCATTGTACAGGGTGGTTGTGGCGTTCAAGACGTCAACAATGGTACGAGTACCAACATCATAACCAGCCTGAGTCGCTTCCAGAGAGCTTTGCGCAGAAACGACGCTTTGTTGGTAAGCTTTCACTGAACTGATAGAAGCCGACACGTTATTGTAGGAAGAGCGTACGATTTGCACTACTGAGCGATGAGCCGCTTCCAGTGCTTCGCTAGCGCCGACATAGTTATACTGTGCCTGCTTAACGCGGGAGTTAGTTTGACCACCGCTAAACAATGGGAAACTTAACGTGACGCCTGCCGTGGTGCTACCACCGGTTGTAGTATCCGGTCCCATAGTACTTGTACCGCGGTAGTCAGTATTGGATAAACCGGTAGAGGCAGTCAGTGCAACCGTCGGCATATGACCGGTTTGCTGTAGCTTGATTTGATCGCGGGACAGATCTTGAGAAAGTCGGGCGGTCAACAGATTAAGGTTACGGCTCTCAGCTTCTTTTAGCAGGCTATTAACGTCATTAGGACGTTTAGTGCTGAAACGAGCGGTATCCAGTGAACTCAGCTCTGGATAGAACATACCGGAAATTTGACGCAGCACTTCCAGCGCGTTTTCCAGATTGTTGCGGGCGGTCACTTCGTTGGCCAGTGTTTGGTCATACTGTGCTTGGGCGTTCTGCACGTCAGTAATGGCTACCAGACCGACATTAAAACGTTGACGAGCCTGATCCAACTGACGATAAAGGGCATCTTTCTGTGCTTCAGTTGTCGATAGGGTATCCAGACTACGCAAAACGTTGAAATAAGCGGTTGCAGTATCCAGAATCAGCTTTTGCTGCTGAGCTTGATAAGATACATCCTGTACGCCAGCCTGCTTCTCAGTAATGTTCAACTGACGCCATAATGACATATCAAAAATGGTTTGGCTTAGTTGCAAACTACCATTACCGACATCACTTTGGTTGCCGCTGTTGTCACGATAGCCGCGATTGATATTATAACCGGCGTTTAAGCCCAACTGAGGAAGCAGAGCTCCGCGCGACTCACTAATTTTTTCATAGGCTGCATCACGGTCAGACTGAACCTTACGTAAGTCAGGGTTATTGCTTTTAGCCTGTTGGTATACTTGTACCAAGCTGTCAGCGTAGCTTAATGAACTTAAGCCACCCAAGCTAAGACCAATAATCAAAGGAAGCAGTTTCTTCATGGGCGATCCTTGTTGTACAGCAATAATGTTGTTTTGACTGATTGTTACTGTCAGAAATAAATATAGTGACAAATTCTACCAGAGTATCTCTGATAATAAAGGTAGCTTTATGTGCCATCATACTATTATTTACAGAATTTTTACGCGTTTTGGGCATTTATTGGTTGAAGTCAACGTATCTACCCAATCAAGATAGGCACTATCAAACCATTTATCGACTTAAAGAGAAAGAAATAATGACGCTATCCACTCTTTCACCCGTTGAACTGGGTCAGCAAGACATAGAAATTATCTCGCAGAAGCCGCTTTATCGTGGTTTTTTCTCTCTCACCGAGTACCGTTTTCGCCATCGAAAGTTTGACGGTAGTATGAGCGGCGAAGTGATGAGGGAAATCTTTGAGCGCGGTCATGCCGGGGTTCTACTGGCTTATGATGCGATACGTGACAAAGTGGTACTGATAGAACAGATTCGTATTGCGGCACTGGAAACCAGCGATACTCCGTGGTTGCTTGAATTGATTGCCGGCATGATTGAGCCTGATGAAGATATTGAACAAGTGGTTCGGCGCGAGGCAGTGGAAGAGGCGGGAATCCATATTGGGCGCTGTAAGCCAGTGTTGAGCTATCTGTCCAGTCCGGGAGGAAGCAGTGAAAGAATGTCGATTATGGTGGGGGAAGTGGATTCATCCACCGCTTTTGGCATTCATGGCTTAGCTGAAGAGCATGAGGATATTCGGGTTCATGTGGTGACTCGAGAGCAAGCCTATCGCTGGGTAGAAGATGGAACCATTGATAACGCCGCTTCAGTGATTGCGCTGCAATGGCTACAGCTGCATTACATTTCCCTACGACAAGAGTGGCAAAAATCGTAGTGATTATTCAGTACTCAAGAGGGTGGTTATTGGCTGCTCTCCATAGTCGCCTGTTAAATCATGCGGATACTGCTAATATAAAAAGAATAATCACTAAAGGGGCTCTCGTGTGGCGAATAAAATTGTTGAAAATATCATCAGCAGCATCGAGCTAATCACCGATCCATGGATAGATTCTCAATTACATGACTTTTATCATAATGATGAAAATGTTGTGGAGTTTAGTTATGAGCTGATAGATAACAAATATTATATTAGCGTGATGCTGAAACAGCCTGACATTCATACTATTAAAATTCACTTTATGTCTTTAGTTTCACTGATGCAGTACTCCTACTTTACCTTTTATTCCAGAAAGGCCAATGAGCATTTGGTGAGCTATAAGCTGATATCTGGCGGTAGTGATATGAAAGGCTTTTACTGCGAAATTAATTATGGGCATATTTAACACCTGCCGTTTATGTCTTGCGGTTGAGATTAATTAAGTCGGCGCTTTGACATTAAACCATGCAATATGTATGGATATATCGTTGGGTTGCATCAGGTAAATTCGTCGTTTATTTACGATTTTCTATCAATTGATTCTTTATTTGCCCACGGTTTTTCCTTCATAATACGCCATTGATTTGAGACGGCAGTATAGATTTGTCATAGTTTATGGCCTGACATGTCTGGTATACCTTAGTGTAATAAGGTCAGTTTCATGATATTTAAAAGGGTAATATGAAAAAGCGGTATGTTCCTGACTTTCCGGCAATGATGCGTTTAACCGAAGTTAATTACGCTCAGTTGCGCCGATTAATTCCTCGTAGTGATACGTTAGGAAGTCGGGTGGGACTAGAGGTAGCAGGCACGACTTATCATATTGAAACGCTGGAATCGACCCGTTATACCTCACTGGTTTCGATTAAACAGGCGCACCCTAAAGTGAGCTATTGGAGCATGCCACAACTGAACGTTCGGCTGTACCATGATGCGTTAGTTGCAGAAGTGTGTTCTAGTCAACAGATCTTTAGATTTAAAGCAAGTTATGATTATCCTAATAAGAAATTGCACCAGCGGGATGAGAAACATCAAATCAATCAGTTTTTGGCGGATTGGTTACGTTTTTGTCTGATGAAAGGGACAATGTCAGTCCCGGTTTGTTAAACACTTAGAAAGCAGGAGCTTACTAACTTAAGCTTTTTGAAGGAAACCTCTTGGAAAGCCTTTTTCAACTCCCTCTGGCACGTGGGACCAGAGTGCGAGTTTTACAAATTACTGATACCCACTTATTCGCTGGTATGGATGAAACGCTGTTAGGCGTTAACACTCTGCAAAGCTATCAGGCCGTATTAGAGGCGATTGCTGAACAAGGGCATGATTATCAATTAATCGTTGCGACAGGAGATCTGGCTCAAGATCGTTCCCTCGCTGCCTATCAGCGTTTTGCCGCCGGCATTGCCCACCTACCTGCTCCTTGCGTATGGCTACCGGGTAATCATGATTTCCAACCGGCGATGGTCGATGCCATGGCCGCAGCAGAGATTCTGCCTTCAAAACAGGTGTTGCTGGGCGATGACTGGTATCTGATTCTGTTGGATAGCCAGGTCTTAGGCGTCCCTCACGGTGAGTTGAGCGAATACCAACTGAATTGGCTGGATCATTCATTATCTCGCTATGCCGATCGCCATGCGTTAATCCTGTTGCACCATCATCCGCTGGCCTCCGGCTGTACTTGGTTGGATCAACATAGTTTGCGTAATGCCCATATGTTGGCAGAAGTGTTGGATAAACATCCGCAGGCAAAAACGCTGCTATGTGGGCATATTCATCAGGATCTCGATCTTGACTGGAATGGTCGACGGGTTCTGGCTTCTCCATCAACCTGCGTGCAATTTAAGCCCCACTGTACTAACTTTACTATTGATGAACTTGCGCCGGGCTGGCGTTATCTTGATCTATATTCTGATGGTTCGATTGACACTACGGTGTGCCGCCTTAACAGCGATGCATTCCGTCCTGATATGAACTCGGATGGTTATTGATGGCAACCCTGCTGTATATACATGGATTTAATAGTTCGCCGCAGTCGGCCAAGGCCGTCAGTTTTCAGCGCTGGCTGGCGGAGCACCATCCGCATATTGAGATGCTAATTCCTCAAATTCCGCCGTATCCATCGGAGGCGGCTGAGTTGTTAGAGCAGATCGTGTTAGACCGGGTTGGAGAGCCGCTCGGCATTGTTGGCTCCTCATTGGGAGGCTATTATGCTACTTGGTTATCCCAATGTTTTATGTTGCCGGCGGTTCTGGTTAATCCTGCGGTTAAGCCGTATGAATGGTTGCAGGATTATATTGGGGAATATGAGAATCCCTACACCGGACAGCAATATGTGATAGAGTCACGCCATATTTACGATCTCAAAGTTATGCAAATTGATCCACTAGAATCTCCGGATTTGCTATGGTTATTACAGCAGACAGGGGATGAAGTGCTTGATTACCGTCAGGCGGTCACTTACTACACTTCCTGTAGACAAACGGTAGAGTCAGGTGGAAATCACAGTTTTGTCAGCTTTGATCACTATTTTTCCCCGATTATTGATTTTTTAGGGCTTGCTGCGGCTTAATAATACCGGCTTCAGCCTGCCAGCTATGGAAGGTAAGCCGGTTTACACCGATAATAAGCAATGATCGTTTTTATGCCCTAAAACTATTATCCAGAAGCTAAACAATGAGCCAATCTAGTTATAATGCTGATTCCATTGAGGTTCTCAGCGGCCTTGAACCAGTACGTCGCCGTCCCGGCATGTATACTGATACCTCTCGCCCTAACCATCTTGGTCAGGAAGTGATTGATAACAGCGTTGATGAGGCGTTAGCCGGTCACGCACGTAAAGTCGAAGTGATTTTATACGAAGATCAGTCGCTGGAAGTGATCGATGATGGTCGCGGTATGCCGGTAGATATTCACCCTGAAGAAGGGGTCACGGCAATCGAGCTGATTATGTGTCGTCTACATGCTGGCGGTAAGTTCTCTAACAAGAACTATCAATTCTCCGGTGGTCTGCACGGGGTCGGTATTTCAGTGGTTAACGCCCTGTCTACCCGCGTGGAAGTGACGGTGCGGCGCGATGCGCAGGTGTACAGCATCATTTTTGAAAACGGCGAAAAAGTACAAGACTTAACGGTTATTGGTACCTGCGGTCGCCGTAATACTGGTACCAGTGTGCATTTCTGGCCGGATGGTAGCTTCTTTGACAGCCCAAGATTTTCTGTTTCCCGTTTGGTCCACGTACTGAAAGCGAAAGCGGTACTTTGTCCTGGCGTGGAAATTGTCTTTACTGACAAAGTCAACGGTACTGAACAGCGCTGGTGCTATCAGGACGGCTTGACCGATTATCTGATGGAAGCGGTAAATGGTCTGGTTACGTTACCGGAAAAACCGTTTGTTGGCGCTTTCTCCGGTGAAGTTGAAGCCGTTGACTGGGCGCTGCTATGGCTGCCTGAAGGCGGTGAAGTGCTAAGCGAAAGCTACGTTAACCTGATTCCTACCATGCAGGGAGGAACGCACGTTAATGGATTGCGCCAAGGGTTACTGGACGCGATGCGTGAATTTTGTGAGTTCCGTAATCTACTGCCGCGCGGTGTCAAACTCAGTGCGGAAGATATTTGGGATCGTTGCGCCTACGTGCTGTCACTTAAGATGCAGGATCCACAGTTCGCCGGGCAGACCAAAGAACGGCTCTCTTCCCGTCAAAGTTCGGCTTTTGTCTCCGGAATTATTAAAGACGCCTTTAGCCTGTGGCTAAACCAGAACGTACAGGCAGCGGAACAGCTGGCTGAATTAGCCATTTCCAGCGCTCAACAGCGTATGCGTGCTGCCAAGAAAGTGGTACGTAAAAAACTGGTTAGCGGCCCGGCTTTACCGGGTAAGCTGGCAGACTGTTCTTCACAAGATTTAAGCGTGACAGAACTGTTTTTAGTGGAAGGGGACTCGGCAGGCGGTTCAGCTAAACAGGCACGTAGCCGTGAGTTTCAGGCCATTATGCCGCTGAAAGGTAAAATTCTAAATACCTGGGAAGTGTCTTCCGATGAAGTACTGGCCTCGCAAGAGATTCACGATATCTCCGTGGCGATCGGTATTGACCCTGATAGCGACGATCTCAGCCAATTGCGTTACGGCAAAGTCTGTATTCTGGCGGATGCGGACTCCGATGGTTTACACATCGCGACACTGATTTGTGCCCTGTTTGTGCGCCACTTCCGTAAGATGGTGGAAGAAGGTCACGTGTACGTTGCCATGCCGCCGCTGTACCGCATCGACTTGGGTAAAGAGGTGTATTACGCGCTGGATGAAGAAGAGAAGGCCGGTATCCTCGAACAGTTAAAGCGCAAAAAGGGCAAACCAAACGTGCAGCGCTTTAAAGGATTGGGTGAAATGAACCCTCTGCAACTGCGCGAAACGACTATGGACCCTAATACCCGCCGTCTGGTACAGCTAACGCTGGAAGACAGCGAAACTACCATGGCGCTGATGGATATGCTGTTAGCGAAGAAACGTTCGGAAGATCGCCGTAACTGGTTACAGGAAAAGGGCGATATGGTGGAACTTGATGTTTAATATCGATATCTGAGCCCGGTTTCAACCCGGTGATTACGCTGAGTTAAAGCGGGAAAGGAAAGAGTAATTTTATGAGTGATATAACTCACGACGGCGTGGAGCAACAACCGCTCCACCAGTTTACTGAAAATGCGTACCTCAACTATTCGATGTACGTCATTATGGACCGTGCCCTGCCGTTTATTGGGGATGGTCTGAAACCGGTACAGCGCCGCATTGTTTATGCTATGTCTGAGCTGGGGCTGAATGCCACGGCTAAGTTTAAGAAATCGGCGCGTACCGTCGGTGACGTATTGGGTAAATACCATCCACACGGTGACAGTGCCTGTTATGAAGCCATGGTGTTAATGGCTCAGCCATTCTCTTACCGCTATCCGCTGGTAGACGGTCAAGGAAACTGGGGGGCACCTGACGATCCTAAATCGTTTGCCGCCATGCGTTATACCGAATCTCGCCTGTCAAAATATGCTGAGTTACTGCTTAGCGAATTAGGTCAGGGTACAGTGGACTATACGCCAAACTTTGACGGCACGCTGCAAGAACCGAAGATGCTGCCGGCGCGCTTGCCGAATATTCTGTTAAACGGCACCACCGGTATTGCGGTGGGGATGGCGACGGATATTCCCCCGCATAACGTCCGGGAAGTGGCGAATGCCACGGTGATGTTACTGGATAATCCAAAGGCAACGCTGGATGACGTGATGACCCTGATTCAGGGGCCAGACTATCCAACGGAAGCCGAGATCATTACGCCGCAGGAAGAGATCCGTAAAATTTACCAGAGCGGTAAAGGCTCCGTGCGCATGCGTGCGGTGTGGAAGAAAGAAGAGAGCGAAATCGTGATTACCGCGCTTCCTCACCAAACTTCCGGCGCTAAAGTGATGGAACAGATCGCCAATCAAATGCGCGCCAAAAAGCTGCCGATGATTGACGATTTGCGCGATGAGTCCGACCATGAGAATCCGACGCGTTTGGTGTTGGTGCCGCGCTCTAACCGCGTTGATATGGAACAGGTGATGAATCATCTGTTTGCCACCACCGATCTGGAAAAAAGCTACCGTATTAACCTGAATATGCTGGGGCTGGATGGCCGTCCGTCGGTGAAGAATCTGGTTGAGATCCTCAGCGAATGGCTGGTGTATCGTCGCGATACCGTGACTCGCCGCCTGAATCACCGTTTAGAACGGGTATTAAAACGCCTGCATATTTTGGATGGCTTACTGGTTGCCTTCCTCAATATCGATGAAGTGATTGAGATCATTCGTGCGGAAGATGAACCTAAGCCGGTATTGATGCAGCGTTTTAGCATTAGTGATACTCAGGCCGAAGCTATTCTGGAGCTGAAATTACGCCACCTTGCCAAACTGGAAGAGATGAAAATCCGCGGTGAGCAAGAAGAATTGGAAAAAGAGCGGGCGCATTTACAAGGGCTGCTCTCTTCCGATCGTAAAATGAGCACGCTGATCAAGAAAGAAATTCTGGCGGATGCCGAAACTTATGGCGACAATCGTCGTTCACCGCTGGTGGCTCGCACTGAAGCCAAAGCGATGAGCGAACATGATTTTGTACCGTCTGAGCCAGTGACTATCGTGTTGTCTGATATGGGCTGGGTAAGAAGCGCCAAAGGCCATGATATCGAACCGTCGGGATTAAGCTACCGCGCAGGGGACAGCTTTAAAGCCGCTGCTCGCGGTAAGAGTAATCAGCCGGTGGTGTTTATTGATTCCACCGGCCGTAGCTATGCGTTGGATCCTCTGTCGCTGCCGTCTGCCCGTGGGCAGGGGGAACCGTTAACCGGCAAACTGACTCTGCCACCGGGAGCAACGATCGATCAGGTCTTAATGGCTGCTGACGATCAGAAACTGTTGATGGCTTCTGACGCCGGTTATGGCTTTATCTGTACCTTTGAAGATTTAGTGGCGCGTAACCGCAATGGTAAGGCGATGATTACCTTACCGGATAATGCTCGAGCGCTGCCTCCGCTGGATGTGAACAGTGAAGATGACTTGCTGCTGTCTATTACCGCTGCAGGCCGAATGCTGCTGTTCCCGGTTGGGGATTTACCACAGTTATCCAAAGGTAAGGGGAATAAGATTATCTCCATTCCTTCGGCACAGGCCGCTGCCGGTGAAGATCGGATCGCCTATCTGTTTATCCTGACGGCGAAGTCATCGGTTACCCTGCATGTTGGTAAGCGTAAACTTCAACTGAGACCGGAAGATTTGCAGAAATTCCGTGCGGAACGCGGTCGTAAAGGTACACTGCTGCCTCGTGGTTTGCAGCGTATTGACAGCATTGAGGTGGAAACACCGCCACAGCCGGGTGAAGATCCTGCTGTAGAAAGCTGATATGTCGCTGAAAATAATTGATTGAATTATAGGCTGTTTCTTTATTGGAGCAGCCTATTTGTTTTATATGCACCTGTTTTTATATCAAGCGTGGGTTAGCGTGGAATGCGAATCGTGATGGTTATTATATAACCGATAATTTTGCTGCTTTTCTGCGATGATTCATTGAGATAAAGTGTGTTTTTCTTTCATCAACTTGATATTGGAATCAGTGCGTTTTCTTTATAAGTGGGTATACTTACCGCTTATAAATGAGAGGGATTTATATGCTAGTAATTTTGCGTGCTTTGATCGTTATTCCGTTTTGTATTTTAGTCTGTCTACTTGGTTCAGTATATTGCCTTTTTAGCCCGCGTAATCCTCGTCATTCTTATACTTTTGGGCGGTTATTTGGCCGTCTGGCGCCGATATTTGGTTTAAGCGTTGAAACCCGGGTTAATCCTCCGGTTAAAGCCGACGGTAACTGTATTTATATCGCTAACCATCAAAATAACTACGATATGGTCACTGCTGCCGCTGCGGTGCAGCCTAAAACGGTCACCGTGGGTAAAAAAAGTTTGTTATGGATTCCATTCTTCGGCCCTTTCTACTGGCTGACGGGTAACATCCTGATCGATCGCAATAACAAAACCAAATCACGCGGCACGATTTATCAAATTGTTGAACAGATGAAAAAGCGCGATCTTTCGGTGTGGATGTTCCCTGAAGGTACCCGCAGCCGCGGTCGTGGTTTATTACCGTTTAAGACCGGTGCATTTCACGCGGCGATAGCCGCCGGCGTGCAGATTGTGCCGATTTGTGTATCCAATACCAGTAATAAAATTAACCTGAACCGTTGGAATAATGGGCATGTGATCGTTGAAATGATGTCGCCTATTGATACCAGCCAATATAATAAGGATCAGGTGCGTGAACTCGCTCAGCATTGCCATGATGTGATGGTAGAAAAGCTGGCGCAGTTGAATCAGGAAGTGGCCCAACGTGAGGCGAACGACCGGCAGCGTTAACCAATGCTTTAGGTATTGCTGGTTCACGACGGTGACTATTTGATGATTTTACGCAGAGACAATAATGTCCCTGCGTTTTCTATTGTATATCGATAATCTGGCCATTTTATTTTTGGTGTAATGGGCCTGAGTATGGATAACCTGAAACAGATTGGGATAGCTCCCTTGAGTTGTGCTAAATAAAGGCTGTATTAATGGTTGATAGATTGAATAAAAAAACGACGTCAATTAGTCGCCGTCGCTTATTGCAGGCGACCAGCGTGGCTTTAGGGGCAAGTATGCTGCCAAGTGTACCTGTTATGGCAGCGACACCGCAGGTTGCGTTACCGGTTCCTCCGTTGTTGGAAACTCGTCGTGGTCAGCCTCTTTATCTTTCTATGCAGCGAACGCACTGGGAGTTTATCGCCGGGGCCCGAGTGGCGGCCTGGGGATTTAACGGCCGATATTTAGGGCCAACGGTGAGAGTGCGCGATGGTGACGATGTTAAAATGGTCTACAGCAATCGCCTGAGTGAAGCCGTTGCTATTACCGTTAGCGGATTACAGGTACCTGGGATGTTAGTGGGCAACGGTGCTCGCATGATGTCACCCGGCGTAGATTGGTCACCGATTATTCCTATCCGTCAGCAAGCGGCGACCTGCTGGTATCATGCGATTACCCCTAATAAGATTGCCCCGCATATTTATAACGGTTTGGCGGGTATGTGGATTATTGATGATGCAATAACCCGTGGACTGAACATTCCTAACCAGTATGGTATTAACGATTTCCCGGTGATTTTGCAGGATAAACACTTTGATGCTTTTGGTCAGCCGGAATATGCCGGTAATAATGAGTCCGGCTTTCTGGGAGATACTTTGCTGACCAATGGTGCCATCGGACCTTATGTTGAAGTCGGTCGGGGATGGGTACGCCTGCGTTTACTTAACGCATCTAATTCACGTCGCTATACGCTGAGCTTGAGTGACAATCGGCCTTTCCATTTGATTGCCAACGATGGTGGTCTGTTACCGGCACCGATTAGTTTACCTCTGCTAAATCTGGCTCCGGGGGAGCGTCGTGAGGTCCTGATCGATATGTCGAAAGGCGAAGAGGTTTCAATTTCCGCTGGGCTGTCTGCCGGTGTGGTGGATCGGATACGTAGCTTCTTTGAACCATCAAGCATTCTTAATTCTTCTTTGGTATTAACCATTAAACCAACCGGGCTGATGGCGCTGGCTACGGATAAGCTGCCGGCTAGTCTGAAGCCGGTTGATGTATTGGATGGCAGTATTGCCCGTTCCCGCGAGTTTGTCTTAGGTGATGATGTACCGGGGATTAATGGCGCGATTTGGGATCCGCTACGCATCGATACTCAAGCGCTACAAGGGACATGGGAGCGTTGGACGATTAATGCGGCCAAACCTCAACCGTTCCATCTTCAGGGCGCCTCGTTCTTTGTCAGCGCGGTAAACGGCGCGACACCGCCTCAGGAAGAAAATGGCTGGAAAGATACCGTTTGGGTCGATGGTAAAGTTGAACTGCTGGTGAAGTTCAATCAATCTTCATCGCCGCATTTCCCGTTTATGTACTATAGCCAGAATCTTGAAATGGCAGATCGGGGAAATATTGGGCAGTTGTTGGTGGAAGAAAGACTTTAGGTGAATGAGGGGCGTTTACCCGAACGCCCCAAGACGATAGTAATTCTGTGTGATGTCCTATTAGCGGCCTTTATAGGCTTCTGAACGATACCTTAATAACGATAATCCATCTTATCAATCCCATACTTCTTCATTCTCAAATACAGCTTTTTCCTCGGAATTTGAAAATACTCCGCCACATCGTTAATTCTTCCCTGATGGATATTCAGGGCTTCGATGATGATCTTACGCTCATAATTTTCGATGCGTTCATCCAGCGGGGTGGGGTCGGCATCGGTGGCTAAGGTATTGACGGGGCCGGCCATTGGTAGCACGCCAACGGCAACCAGCTCGGCGGCATTAGCCAGTTCTCGCACATTACCGGGCCACGGGCGCGTGGTGAATTTTTTAACTAATGCCTCACTTAACTGAGGCTGTTGGCGATTCAGGCGCTTACAGGCATAGGCCAGATAGTGCCTGAATAACACTTCAATATCGCCGGGGCGTTTGTTCAGGGGAATACACTCAATTTGCGTCAATGAGAACAGGTAATACAGCTCAGGAATCAATTGCTGCTTAGCGGCCAGCTCTGCGGGAGGACATTGGCTGGTGACGATTAGGCGGAATTTTCGTTCCTGCTGCTGATCCTGTAGTTGAATCAATAAACGTTGATTGACCAACGTCAGACATTCGATATTTTTTAACAGCAAAGTTCCACCGTTGGCCTGCTTAGCCCACAGGTCAAGAGGCTGTTCGGTATCCGCGGTCAACTCCTCAACCACTAAGGGATTCTCCCGTTGTGGGCTGATACGATGAAGATATTTAGCGGCCAGCGTGCGCCCGGTACCCAGCTCACCGTACAGACAAATAGGGAGCGTGGTTTCCGCCAGCGTTTCTAACTGTTGACGCAACTGGCGAATCCAACCGCTATGACCAATCAGATGCTCACCTAACTGCTCTCGTCGCCATTTTCGCTGTTCGATTAGCAAGCGTCGTTCAGTTAAGGCCTTCTCGATTAACGTGAGTAACTGCTGAGGATTAACCGGCTTTTGCAGAAAGTCGTAGGCGCCTTTTTTGACCGCTTCAACCGCCATCGGTACATCGCCATGGCCAGTGATCAGTAAAATAGGCAGTTGGCTATCGGTATTGTGCAACTGTTCAAGTAGGGTAATACCGGAAATTTCCGGCATATAGACATCGGTCAGAACAATACCGGGCCAATCTTCGGGCAGCAGGCCAGAAACCTGCTGTGGATCGCTACAGGTGTAAACCTGATAGCCTTCCTGTTGCAGCAGGGCGCTATAGGCTTCTAATACATCATGGTCATCATCAATAAGCAGAATAGACTGTTGGTCGCTTAACATATTACGGTTTCCTGAATTGAAGAATGACAAGAGCATGGTGGTCTAAGCTTGAGGCGATAAACAGCTCGCCCTGACATTGATGCATAATTGAACGACTAATCGACAGGCCAATGCCCAATCCCACTGATTTATCGGTGGTGAACGGCGTTAGCAATTTATCCGCCAGATCCAGTGACCAACCTTTGCCGTTGTCATAAACATACAGCGTGACTGATTTATCATCTTCCTGTTGCTCAATCGTAATTTGAGGAGGCAGGCCAGAAACGGCTTCCAGCGCATTGGTCAGTATATTGACCAGCACCTGTTGAATCCGCACATCATCACCAAAAATAGGATGGATATGCTCGGGATAAGTCATTTTCGCCTGTAGTGGACGATGGCGTAAGGCCAGCAGTTCCCAGGAGGATTCAATAACCTGACGTAAATCCAGCTCACCCAATGATTGGTCACCATCGCGACGGCGGGCAAAATAACGTAGCCGTTTGATAATATTATCCATACGCTCAATCAATGAGCGCATCGTCAGCAAATAGTTCGTTACCGCTTGAGTATTGCGCTGTTCCAGCGCCCGGCCGATGCTATGTAAATACATCGACAGCGCATTCAGCGGCTGATTTACTTCATGAGCCAAGGTGGTCATGGTCTGACCTACCACTGCCAGTTTGGCGGTTTGAATCAGCTCGTCCTGTGCGGTTCTTAAATTATTTTCAATCACGATACGCTCACCAATTTCCTGCTCCAACTGATGCTTTTGTTGATTGATCTGCACAATGGTTTGACGCAACAGATTGGCAATCCGCCCCAGTTCATCATTGCCGGAGAGGGGGATTTCCGCATCTAATTCTCCGTTGCTTAAACGGGCAACGGCGTCGTTTAACGCCTTAAAGCGATTGGTCATCCTTGGGCGAATAAACAGGTAATTGAGTAAAACCACAAACAGCAGGGCGGTAAGCATCGCGGCGACGATCAGCATGCCGCTGATCTGCATGATATTTTCTAACTTATGGTTGAAGGTTTGCAGCTGTAGATGGCTATTGCCTAACTGTTTTTCTAACTGTGAGCGTAGTTGGGTGAGCAGGATTTCTTTCTCGCCAACGGTTTTTTGCAGCATTTGCTGGGCGTGTTGATTATCCGCCAGCGCACCCGGTAAGTAATTTTTCGAGATACCCAACTCCAACAACGAATACACCGTCTGGCGCAGGGTAACGGTACTGGTATGCTTTTCCAGCGCCAGAGCGCCATCATCGGTGAGTTGTTTGAGATAATTAAGATAGTTGATATGGCTGACCAGATTGCTTTCGTCTCTGTAGTCGGCTTTTAGCATTTCCCTCAGGGCTTCCACAATTTGTACTTCAGTGTGGGACAGGGCGAATACCAACTGAAGTTCATTTTGCACATTACGCAGAGATTGCTGCAAAGCCTGACTTTTTTCGGCGCTACTGGTTTGGCTCAATTGTTCCAACAGTGACGACTGTTGCCAGCTCAGATCCTGAGAAAGGGAACTGAGTTCATTGCTGAAATCATCGTGGAGCCAGTTAATGCGCGAAGAAATTTCATTTAGCTTCTCTTTCTCCAGATAGCTGTTGTACAAGGTACTGTCCAGATTATTCAGCAGCTGATAACTGGCATTAACCTGCTGATGTAGAGTACTTTGCCGCTCTTGATCCAGATGGGGGCTAATGGTTTGAATTTTTTGTAAACGCAGCTTTATTTGTTCCCGCAACTGCAATCGACTGCTGGTATTGGTGCTTTGTTGTAGTTCGTTAAACTCATTCACCAGTGAAGTCAGGTTTTCCTCAAACTGAAATGAGGCCTGAATTTTGGGGAAATAGTCGTCCAGCGCATAGCGTACTTGGGTATTTTGTACATTCCATGAGTAGAGGCTAACGATGCTGACAAACAGCGTCAGAATGGCGCTGAAGACAAAAGCCAGACGTAGGCTGGCACTGATGGTCAGACGATGTAGTAAACCGCTCATTTCAAGGCTTCCAGCTGTTTAATGGCTAATCGCTGCTGCTGGAGGAAGAATTGCTGCCATGCCATAAGTTGGGACTCACGGAAGTCAGGTTGCTGTTCCAACTGGCTGAGATACTGCGGATCGGCAGCCTGCTCGGCGCTGACCGGAACCTGAGTTAACAGGGCTCTAATCTCGGGCAGCGGTCGCTTTAAATTCAGTTCAGCCTGATTTAGCGCTTTCCAGGCATCTTGTAGCTGGGTCAGGCGGAACGTTATCGCGGAATCAAACAGTAGCTGAACCAGCTTCTGGCGCTGAATAGTTAAAGGATAATTCAGCGGCGGATGTTCCAGCAGTAAAGATTGCTGATGAGCCATCGGGTGATTCGGCGGTAAAGGGTAGACTGGATATTTACCCGAGTCTGAATCGCTCATAGCCTGCTGGCCAGATGGGCTAAGCAGAAAAGTAATAAAACGTCCCGCCTCAGACTGGTTGGTGCTGGTATGAGTTATTGCGATAAACATCGGGGCAGCACGCGAGGTGGGAAAATAGTTAAAACTCAGATTTGGGCTATTGAGTAATACATTCGCATAGTTATCGATCACCGGACCGGCGGCGCCTAAACCTGTGTTGATTTTATTGGCTACACCAAAACTGCGGGATGAAATGGTCGCCAGATTTCCGCTGACTTGTAAGAGTGAAGCCCAGCCCTGTTGCCAGCCACGTTGTTCCAGCAGGCTTTCAATCATCAGGTGAGTGGTGTCGGATCGGGACGGGCTACTCATGAGAATCATACCCTGATAGCGCGCATCGCCCAGATCTTCCCAGGTCTTCGGTGTGGGTAACCCTTTTTCCTGTAAACGGGTACGGTTGACCAGAATGCCATAGCCTGAAATAGCCACCGCAACGGTGGTGCTACGGATTGATTCGGGTACCAATCGACGGCTGTCTTCAATTTTATTTTCAAACAGGGATAGCTTGCCGCCATCTTGTAAACGTTGCATTAACATGGGCGATGAACTCAGCACCAGATCGATCTTTTCTCCCAGAGGATTATTAAGCAAACGTTCAAGAGAGGAGCTGGTGCGGTTAAGGGTACGGATACTCACCGCTTGAGGCTGTGTTTGCCACTGGCCAATAATGTGTTCCGTTGCCTCCGGCGACAGCGTGGTGGCGATAACCAGCTCACTGCTGTGCGCAAGGGCTGATGTTAGCAACAGAATAAGTAAATGCCAGCGGAGCATGAAGGTTTCCTGTAATGACGAATGACCCACTTCAGTTATGCAGGGTCGTTATAGGCGAATAAAAAATAATAACTAACGTATTTATGAAAAAGTGTCATTTAAATATGTGAGTAAGCTCAAATAATAATAAAATAAATTCAACGGATGCTATTATTTATTCGGTTTTATTTAACACATTTTATCCTAAAATTCATCTTGGTGGCGAGCTAAAAATATTAATGGTCACAAATTGACTCATGATTTTTATATTTTGGGTTATTTTTGACGCATTTCATTCTGTTGAATATAAAAATATCTCAGGTCATTATTATTCCACTGATATACCTCTGGGGAACGATCCCGCTTACCGCTCAGGATGCAGCATAAATCATGATGAGACCACAGCGAGCTTCGTTAGTTAGGTTTGTCAGATAACTCTATTATTTAATGGATGAATAATTCCGGCGTACATATTTAATTATTAGAACCAAGATTTTTTTATAGAAATAACCGTCGGTTAGAACGGCTTATTTATATTCCGGATAACAATAAATTTAAAATAACAGTTTAAGGTAATGCTATGCTATCTATACTGAAACCTAAGGTCGCGACACATAAAGTGCCGGAAGACCAAATACAAAGTACTTATAGTCGCTATCGTATTCAAGCGCTGTTCAGCGTATTTATTGGATACCTTTCCTATTACATTGTGCGTAATAACTTTGCCCTTTCAACCCCTTATTTAAAACAAGAACTCAACCTGACCGCGACGCAGATTGGTCTGCTTAGTAGCTGCATGCTGATTGCTTACGGGATCAGTAAAGGCATCATGAGTAGTCTGGCGGATAAGGCCAATCCAAAAGTCTATATGGCGGTGGGTTTGATTCTGTGTGCGCTGGTTAACGTCGGATTGGGCTTCAGCTTTGCCTTCTGGATGTTTGCCGTGTTAGTTATTTTAAACGGTTTCTTTCAGGGAATGGGTGTCGGGCCATCGTTTATCACCATTGCTAACTGGTTCCCACGTAGAGAGCGTGGCATAACGGGAGCGATCTGGAATATTTCCCATAACGTGGGTGGCGGTATTGTTGCGCCTATTATCGGGATTGCTTTTGCGCTGGTGGGTACCGAGCACTGGAAAATTGCCAGCTATATTGTTCCTGCTGGTATTGCTGTGATTCTGGCGATGGTGGTTCTGACCGTCGGTAAAGGTTCACCGGTGAGTGAAGGTTTACCGCCGTTAAATGAGATTGTAAAAGACGATTCACCGGTAGTGAAAATCAAAGGGGATAAGGCACCAGAAAATATGTCCGCCTTCCAGATTTTCTGTACCTATGTACTGAAAAATAAGAATGCCTGGTACGTTTCTTTTGTGGATGTGTTCGTCTATATGGTGCGTTTTGGCATCATCAGTTGGTTACCGATTTATCTGTTAACCGTGAAGCATTTCAGTAAAACCGAAATGAGCGTCGCGTTCCTGTTCTTTGAATGGGCGGCTATTCCGTCAACCTTGTTGGCCGGTTGGTTAAGTGACAAGCTGTTCCGTGGACGCCGCATGCCATTAGCGATTGTCAGTATGACGCTGATCTTCTTCTGCTTGGTGGGTTACTGGCAAAGTAATTCTCTGCTGTTGGTGACCGTATTTGCCGCTTGCGTGGGTTGTCTGATTTATGTGCCGCAATTCCTAGCGTCAGTACAGACCATGGAAATCGTACCGAGCTTTGCTGTGGGTTCAGCTGTGGGGCTGCGTGGATTCCTTAGTTATATTCTGGGGGCTTCATTAGGCACCAGCCTGTTTGGTGTGATGGTTGACCGTGTAGGTTGGGACGGTGGCTTCTACATGCTATTGGGTGGCGTGATCTGCTGTATTATTTTCTGCATATTAACTCACCGTGGAGCGCTGGAATTAGAGCGTGAAAGGGCAAAAGCGGCAGAAGATGAAGTGAATGACGCAGTGCCAGCGACGGCTTAATGCTGAATAGGTAATAATCTGTCATTTGTTAAACGGTCTCTATCGTGAGGCCGTTTACGTTCTATCTAAGTCGTCATTCCGGTGATATTTACAATTGATCGGTGCCGTCATCCCTGCGAAAGCGGGGACCTCGTTCTTAAGCCAAGCGTTGTCGTTAAGCGAAAACATTAGATTCCGGTTTTCACCGGAATGACGAAGGGGGGAATGCGATCATATTCTGACTGAGTCACTAATAAGTGGAACAAATCGCTCACAAAATACCTACTTTAATCCTTTGAATCTCCAAATAAAAAATTTGTGGGGATCCTTCAGACAGAGCGAAAGCTAGGATCTCTCCCTTAAGCAAACATTCACATAGTGAATGTTTGCTTCTCCTACGGCTACGCGTTCCAGCGTTTGCTGGGATGACGGGAATAAAGACGGGATGGTGAAATTTATCAGTCATTGTATACAGAATAAAAATACTTAAATGAATGCCCGCTTATTCTAAGACTATTATTTTATGCCTTATCCCCCAACAACACGGACTCCAGCGCAATCTCAACCATCTGATTAAATGAAGTCTGCCGTTGTTCGGCACTCAGGTTGCCCGGCTGGCGTAGATGGTCTGACACGGTGCAAATACACAGCGCTTTAGCACCAAATTCAGCGGCGACGCCGTACAAACCAGCGGCTTCCATTTCGACGGCCAGAATGTTGAACTTCTCCATAATATCGAACATATCCGGGTTCGGAGAATAAAACAGGTCAGCAGAAAAAATATTGCCTATCTGAACATCAATTTTTTGTTGCTGTGCGGCATCAACGGCATGGCGTAACAAACCATAGTCGGCCAGTGCGGCAAAATCATGGCCTTTAAAACGTTGGCGATTTACGCCGGAATCCGTTGAAGCACCCATACCAATCACGATATCGCGCAGTTTCAGATGACGATTGATCGCACCGCATGAACCGACGCGGATCAGATGTTTAACGTCATACTCGGTAATCAGTTCTTTCGCATAGATTGAACAGGAGGGAATGCCCATTCCGTGTCCCATCACGGAGATTCGGCGGCCGCGGTAATAACCGGTAAAACCCAGCATATTGCGGGTATCCGTCACCAGTTTAGCCCGTTCTAGCTGGGTTTCGGCAATATGTTTGGCGCGTAGTGGATCGCCGGGCATTAGAACCACATCGGAAAAGTCACCGCGTTCGGCATTAATATGAGGTGTCGCCATAGAATTCTCCCTGATTAAAAGATACGTTTCAGATTGCCATTATCAAAGGGACATCAGCAACCGAGTTAACCCAGAATTGTGGGCTAATTCCTGTAATTATTAAGATATTTTGCGTCGGAACATCCAGTACGCCAGACTACCGGTGGTAACGGTAATGACCAACAGCGGCCACAGGCTGCCCCAGATAATCGAGAAATCGGCATCTTTCAGATAAATCTGTTTCGTGATATCGGTAAAATGGCGGATGGGGTTAATCCAAGTCAGATCCTGTAGCCAGACCGGCATATTTTCCACCGGTGAGACATAACCCGATAGCAAAATGGCCGGCATCATAAAGACGAATACCCCAATAAACGCCTGTTGCTGGGTGGCGCACAGGGAAGAAATCAACAGCCCAAAGCCAACCAACGATAGGGTGTAAATAAGCATAGTGCTGTAAAACAGCAGCAGAGAACCGGCAAACGGAATCTCATAACAGAAGATCCCCACCAGTAGTACGATGGAAGCCTGAAATATCGCCACAATCATCGCAGGAACGGCTTTACCGATAAAGATTTGCCAGGTGGTCAACGGAGAGACTAAAAGCTGCTCCAGCGTTCCCTGTTCCCGTTCCCGGGCAACAGATAGAGACGTCACGATTAATACGCCAATAGTGACAATCATGGCGATAAGCGACGGCACCACAAACCACTTATAGTCCAGATTGGGGTTATACCAGTTGCGAATCACCAGTTCACTGTTGTTTTGCTTTGGTATATTGGCGCTGAGTTCCAACTGATATTGTTTAATGATTTGCTGAATATAGTTAGCGGCAATTTGAGCGCTATTGGAGCGGCGTCCGTCGAGAATAATCTGCAACGGGGTAGTTTGCCCTGCGGCCAGGTTGCGTGAGAAATCGGCAGGAAAACGAACCAGCAACAGCGCCTTTTGTTGATTGATGGTTGGCTCAATCTCCTGTGAACTGTGTAATAACAGCACTTGACTAAACGCGCTGGCTTTGGCGATACGCTGGGTCAGTTCTACCGACGCTTTACCGTTATCTTCGCTATAAACGGCAATGGTAGCATTGGTCACTTCCAGCGTGGCGGCAAAGGGGAACAAAATAACCTGCATCAATACCGGAAGCACCAGAATAACTCGGGTTTGTGGATCGCGCAGCAGCGACTGTAGCTCCTTGATGATGAGGGATAACAGTCGATGCAGCATGGTGACGGTGTGTCCGGCCATTAATCCAGCCTCCGTCGGGTTTTTAATGCCGTCAGTCCGATAAAGAAAATCGCCGAGGCAATTAAAAACAGAGTATTCATCAACAGGATTGGTCCGATATTTCCCGCCAGAAACAGAGTTTGTAGGGTATTCACAAAGTAGCGAGCGGGAATAATATAGGTCACAGCCCTGACCACCTGCGGCATACTGTCAATTTCAAAGATAAATCCGGATAGCATGACCGCGGGCAGAAAGGCAGCGTTTAATGCCACCATCGCCGCATTAAACTGATTGCGCGTCAGAGTCGAAATCAAGAGCCCCATTCCCAGAGTGCTGGCTAAAAACAGGCTGCTAATGGCAAATAGGATCAGCAGCGAGCCCCGGTAAGGAACATTCATCACAAATACCGCGACGATCACGCACAGCGCCATGGCGATCATGCCCAAAAAATAGTAGGGAATCAGTTTTGACAGGAGTAACTCTCCACGGGTTACCTGAGTGGAGAGCAGGGCTTCCATGGTACCGCGTTCCCACTCTCTGGCAATCACCAGTGAGGTGAGGATCGCGCCGATAACCGTCATGATGATAGTTATCGCGCCGGGAATAATAAAGTTGCGGCTGATGGCCGAAGGGTTAAACCAATAGCGCAGTTGGACATCAATCAGTCCTTGTGGTGTTTGACCATGATCGATGGCCACATTTTGCTGCCATATTTGCCAGATACCTTGGGCATACCCTTGAGCAAAGTTCGCGGTATTCGGTTCACTGCCGTCGGTAATAACCTGGATCGGTGCGGTATTTTCCGGACGATATTGCTGTTGAGCAAAGTCAGATGGAATGACAATCATGCTGCGGATTTCACCGGCTTGAAGCTTATGTATCAATTCCCGACGATCGGTACTGATGGTTGGGGCGATATAGGCTGAGCCGATAAAGGCATCAACCAGATGGCGGGCTTCCGGCGTTTGTTGCTCCATCAGAATACCCACTTTCAATTTGCTGGAATCCAGATTAATACCGTAGCCAAAGATAAAGAGCAGCATCAGCGGAATGACAAAGGCAATAAGCCCACTGCTGGGGTCGCGCAGGATTTGGTAGGTCTCTTTACGGCATAGGGCGATTAACCGCCGTAGCGAGAAAAAGGTATGGGGCTTTTTAGCGGAGGCGTTACTCATTCTGTCCTCCTTGATCGTAGCCCAGTACCAGATCGATAAACGCTTGTTCCATGGTTGGGTTTGGATTTTCCGCGCTGGCAACTTGCTGCTTCAGATCGTCGGGTGAACCTGAGGCGATAATTTTCCCCCGATAAACCAAGCCAATACGATCGCAATACTCAGCTTCATCCATAAAGTGAGTAGTGACCATTACCGTGACGCCTTTTTCTACCATACCGTTAATGTGCAGCCAAAATTCTCGGCGGGTGATGGGGTCAACGCCAGAGGTCGGTTCATCCAGAAACAGAATGTCCGGTTCATGCATCAGGGCACAGGCGAGTGCCAGCCGCTGTTTAAATCCTAACGGCAGGGAATTGGGTTCCTGATTAAGAATTGGGGTGAAATTAAAGGCTTTGGTCATATCGGCGATCTTGTTTTTTTGCCGTTGCCCGTACAAACCATAGGCTCCCGAAAAAAACTTCAGATTCTGTGCAACGGTCAGGTTGCCATACAGAGAGAATTTTTGCGCCATATAGCCCAGATGCTGGCGGGCTTTGCCGGAACTGGTTTTTAAGTCCAGATTTAGCACCAGCGCTTTTCCGCCGCTGGGTACCAACAGGCCGCACATCATCTTAAAGGTGGTTGATTTACCTGCGCCGTTGGGGCCGAGTAGACCGAAAATCTCACCGCGTTTGACCTGAAAGCTAACATTATCCGTTGCTGCAAACGGACCAAATTTTTTGGTCAGAGATATTGCTTCAATCACCACATCCTGCGGGCTCCCTTCTACCGACGGCATAATCTGCCCCAGGGCGGATTCACTGGCGGGATTCCCCCCTAACAGGTCAATAAATGCATCTTCAAAACGCGGTTCCGCTTCTTCGACTTTTGCCCCCGGCTGATGGAGTAATGCAGGGAGTTGCTGATGATCTTCTCCCTGTTTTAGGATCAAGCGCACGGCTTTTCCCTGAATCACGCCATCGCTAACCTGTGGCAGAGTCAGCGCTTTTTGTAGCATCTTGCGGTTCGTGCCCTGAGTCGCAGCCATCAGTACACTACGGCCGACCATGCGCTGGGTTAGCGTTTGTGGTGGGCCACTGAAGATGAGTTCACCTTCATTCATCAACATCACATGACGGCACTGTTCTGCTTCATCCAGATAGGAAGTGCTCCAAAGAATTAGCATGCCCTCATCCGCCAGCTCATGCACCATTTTCCACAGTTCGCGGCGGGATATAGGATCAACGCCGACGCCGGGTTCATCCAGCAGCAGAACTTTCGGTTGGCCGATTAGTGTACAGGCCAGGCCCAGTTTCTGTTTCATACCGCCGGATAGTTTTCCGGCTAAACGATCGGTAAAACGGGCAAGATCGGTAAAATTGAGCAGTTTTTCGAAGATGGTTGTACGTTCTTCACCGATAACGCTGCGTAAATCAGCATACAGATTCAGGTTCTCAAGGACTGACAGATCTTCATACAAACCAAATTTTTGCGGCATATAGCCTAATATGGCGTGAAGTTGACCATCATCTTGAAGGGGATCCAGCCCAATCACGCGAATGGTGCCCGCATCCGGCTTCAATAAACCGGCTAGCATACGCATTAGCGTGGTTTTCCCGGCTCCGTCCGGCCCGACTAAGCCCATAACGCCACCGCTGTCTATCTGCGTGGTCAGGCTGGCAACGGCGGGTTTGGTTAATCCACGGAAACTTTTCTCAACCTTGTCGAGCACAATACAGTGATGAGGTGTTGAGGATGTATCCGTCATAACGATTCCTTAATGAGCGGGAAAGGTTATGGTGACGGGCATCCCCTGACGCAGATTATCATCGGGATCGGCAATAATAATGCGCAGGCGATAAACTAAATCGGTGCGTAGTTCCGGTGTTTCAACGCTTTTGGGCGTAAATTCTGCATTGGGCGAGACAAAACCAATAGTGCCGTGATAGGGCTTATTAGGGCGGGCATCGGTATAGATTTCCAGCTTAGTCCCCGGAACTGCCTTGGCTAAATTGACTTCATTGACATAGGCGCGTACCCAAACTGGATTCGTCAATGATAGGCTGAATACCGTGTTACTGGCACTTAACATACTGCCCGGTTCAATGGCTCGGGTAAGAATGGTGCCTTCGGAAGGGGAGAGCAATGTGGTATCTGACAGATTTAATTCAGCCTGTGCCAGAACGGCTTCGGCTTGAGAAAGGTTGGCTTTGGCTTCAGCAATTTCCTGTGGTCGATTACCGGTTTTAAACTGGGTCAATTTATCTTTGGCTGATTGCAATGTCGCTTGAGCTTGATTTCTGGCGCTGCGGGCATCATCCAACATATTGGCGGAAATAGACCGAGTTTTCCATAGTCCTAGCTGACGCTGATAAAAGCTTTCGGCATAATTATAAGCGGATTGACTTTGGTCAACGGCTGCTTTTACCTGTGCGATCTCTTCGGCACGATAGCCTTCCTGAACCAGAGAAAGACGAGCCTGCAATGACGCGACATTGGCTTTAGCCTGCTGTAGGGCATTGATATAGGGTGCATCATCTAATCGACCAAGGACTTGACCCGGTTTAACCCGATCGCCTTCATCGACGTTTAGGGAAGCTAAACGGCCACCAACGCGAAAGTTCAGATTGACCGTTCTGATATCAACATTGCCATAAAGAGACAGCGTTTGATCTCGATTATTGCGATAGCTATTCCAGCCATACAGTGCACTCACGATGCAGATAATGGCTAACACAATGATAAAAATTATTTTTTTCTTATGCATAAGGCCAAGCTTCCGTCTCTATTTGACAATATTAACCGTGCCGTATAGTCATTAACGTTAGCATAAGGAGATGATGAATATGTATTTTATTTAGTTGAAGGCTGAATTTGAGGTGTTTTGGTTGGAATAGAGAAAAATAATGTTTATAGAGAGCACCGCGGGTGGTGCTCTCTAAGGTCTACCGGAATGGCGGGAACTTATCGGTAGTCTGGCCCAACCATGGAATATCTACCGCTTCCCAGCATCATAGTAATAACGGCCCCCAGAAAGAAAAACGCTTCAGATTCCAATCCCCAGGCACCCACGTTAGTTAATGTGAAGAATTTCCCCATCCCTACCAGCAATGTGGCAACCAGCAGATTAATGGCGACCACTAAAGCTGCGGGGCGAGTGAAAATACCGAGAATGATTAAAATTGGCGCAGCGATTTCACCAATATAAGCACCATAGGCAATAAAATAAGGAAGGCCTTTGCTGACCAGAAGATCGCCAATCCAACCAACTCCGTGCTGTACTTTGGCGACACCGTGAAACAGGATAAGAATAGAGAAAGAGACTCTTAGCAGCAGTTTGCCACCATCTTGATGATCGGTTAGACGAGTAAAAAATTGGTTTAGTGTTTTAAGCATAATAGGGAATCCTATATTAACGGTATAGATAACTATTTGAGTGGACTAACTTGTCTTATATGAGGCTATCTCGAGCGTAATCAGCGAGTCTGAGACAAATTTCCCTCCCTGATAGCTTGAAGTATAGGTGAAGTTTTTTTGTTATCTAATCGCACTTTTCTTTATTTCCTCAAGTAAAATAAGCGGCTGCCTCATTAGAGGTAGTAATCAATATAAAAGATCACATTAAGTTGGTTTGTTGGTTTTTTAGATCGAGATAATCATTAAATATATTGTGAATATTCCGTTTGTGCTGTGAAGGGAGCCATATTTCAGAGGAGGAACACATTAGAATGGCATCAGAGTTATTCCTAAATTTTGTTTTTACTATTTTAGAACATCGTAATTTTTAAGTTTTTTGGATTTATATTTATTTTTTTAAGCTGAAATATTGGTAATTATGACAGTATCTCTACTTACGATATCGGATTATGCTATAGGAGAGTTAAAACTATTTTTAGTATATTGGGTAATAGTATCGAGGTAGATATGGGACCTTTTAAAAATGATAAAAGTATTAAACTGTTTCTTGAGAAACAGTTACAAACATATGGGATAAGCCATTATTGTTATTTTTTATCTCCAAAATATGCCCATACCACACCGGCTATTTTATCTAATTATCCAGATGAGTGGATTTCATGTTACATGGAATCAGAGCTTTATCACTATGATCCGGTAGTTTTGTATGCGAAACAAACCATTACTCCATTTGCATGGAATGAACTGACTGAACCATGCCGATCCACTGGTAGCACGGAGATGAGCAGTTTTGCTTCACGCTATAGTGTGTTTGATGGC
This sequence comes from Pragia fontium DSM 5563 = ATCC 49100, assembly GCF_900112475.1. Taxonomy (GTDB): domain Bacteria; phylum Pseudomonadota; class Gammaproteobacteria; order Enterobacterales; family Enterobacteriaceae; genus Pragia; species Pragia fontium. The sequence goes on from NZ_FOLW01000003.1 coordinate 259,357, forward strand.
TACACTTTTGTTGTTCATGATGCCAATAATTATCTGTCATTGCTGAGTTTGTGCAATATTGACGGTGACAGTTGTTTTTATGAAAAAATTCAAAAGCATCTGGCCGATCTTCAATTATTATTAATTAATGTTCACGATCGCGTAAATAAAACAATTAATCTACTCCAACTTATTGAGAATAAAGACTCTATATTATCTTCCAGAGAGCTGGAAATATTGCAGTGGGTCAGCATCGGAAAAACATATATAGAGTCAGCCATTATTCTGGGTATCCGTGAGAGAACGATTAAATTTCATATGAAAAATATCGTAAATAAATTAAATGTTTCAAATGCTAAACACGCAATTAAAAAGGCGATTGAGTTAAATTTGTTGAATTAGTGTTGATTTATTTGAAGTCAATATCGCGATTCGCAGAAAATAATCGAAACAGTGGGTTTTCCCATGTAATTTTTTTTTGCGAAATAAGTTTTTAGATGAGGCGTGAGCTTATCTAATTGATTTAAATGGATTTATTTCTCGTGTGTTAATCAAAAATGCTGGAGTGTAGTAAAAACAAGGAATTATCGTTACTTTCATTAATTGATTGATTTGTCAGGAGTATTAAGTATTTTAGCTGAATGTACACCTGTACTTAAGTGGTAGTGTGGTTATCATTTCTCCCTGTGTCTAATGAGTAGTTAATTAGTCAGGTTAATCGAATTCATTTCAGAATGCTTCTCTGCTTTATGACCGTTTCGATTGGGATAAACTCGATACTTTTATCGATGGGTTTTATTTTTTAGAGTTTGTTGAATGCACGCATATTTTGTCGGTTGGTAAATGTACGCGCTGTATTAACCAGCGCGCGAAAATAGGAAGAGACTACTCTGTGATGGTAAATGTTAGCGTGGATTGAGTGACGTATTCATCGCATTGGGTTTTATCTTCAAATGGGGATTTATACTCTACGGATGCTATCCAGTAGCCTGCTTTTAGGGGATAAATGTTTACCTTACCCTGCCCATCGGTTTTATTTAGAAATGCCTGAGCATGACTGTGGGTATGGCCGTGATGTTCATGCGGATCGCCAAATCCGGCAAAGGTGGCGCTAACAGCAATATTTTTCGCTGGTTTTCCATCATAAAGTACTTGAATTGGAAATGGCTGACCGGGTTTTATCAGCGATGGATTGGCAAGGGGAATAATTTCCAATTTTTGCCCTTGGGGCTCACTGAGCAACGCCATATTGTTGGCACGATCGACATCAATGATGGTTTTACCAAACATTGAAGCAACTTCACAGTATGAGGCATCGCTCATTTCGTTTCTGGACTGCTGCTTCCATCCCTTGGTATTTTTTGACCAGAAGGTCGGATTATAGGTTGCCAGAACCAGATAGCTTCCTTTAGTTATCGGTGTCTTACTGACAAACTGGTAGTTTTCATTTCCGGGCAGAAGTGTCAGTTCACCCGCCGCCCCAATCATTTTCATTGGCGCGAAGATATGTAAACGATCGGCCACGATCGGTTCTGCGGTAGGAAATTCATCACCATAGCCCATTTCAACGACGACCGTTTTTCCCGATTCAACGGTTGGTTGATTAACCCAGAGACTGTGGGATTGAGCGGCGGTGGTGTATGCCAAAGGCAGTACTATTAATGCCATTCTTAGTATGTTTTCTATTCTTATCATATGAATATCCTTTCATCTTCATGTTAATAGGCACCTGTTAAAGCAGGCTGACGTTTGAAACAGAGATCCTGAATCACTGCTGTTTCAGACGATGACTATAAATGATAATAATTATTAAGTGAAACGTTATAACATAACAATTAATAATTATTTTGATTAAGGGATAACTTAGGGATGGCGAGTCATTGCAACGAATAGAGGCGAACGATGTGGGAAGAATAGGGGGCTGGGGAATGTTGAATCGTCTGTAGCCGTGTTGAATCCAGGGATTTAGCGTCAGCAGGTCAATTCTTGTCCCGGAAGCAAAGATTGACCACTGACGGATTCATTGAGGTAAATGTGGGGAAGGGACTATCTCTGCCAGCCATAGCCGATCGGACTGAATAAAATTGAGTGTAAGATCCGCTAAGGCAGCATAGAAACCAAATTTATCATGCTGCTGGCAGGCCGTGCTAAACGCGGGTAGCCAAACTAATAGCTGGCTAATTTGCTGTTGTTGGAGCATTAACAATTCATATTGGTTATCCATCTGTTCCGATGTGGCATAGGCCAGATGACTGAGTAGTTCAAGTATGATGGCCAGATGGTCTTCCGGTTCGTGGAATGCTTCATGGGTTTGTAGACCGAGCTTTGTTAGCAAATTCTGCATATCGGCGGAACTCTGGCCGTAGTAGCGGGGATTATCTTTATTGATATGCATTGAGGCATAAGGCTGAGTTTCTACTGGCGTAGCCATTAAAAACAGGCTGGCAAAGTCAGCGGAGAGTTCCAAAATGGCGTCTGGCCTAATCGTCACTGCCTGTATCATTTGCTGAAATTGGCTAACGGAATTCTGCATCAGTGGCTCATCTGACAATGCATTTAGCCATTGCTCGACGGGCTCTGATTGTAGATTATCAAGGGCGTTTTTATCCAGTTCGCTGGCAAATAGGCCGCTAAACCACGCATATACGGCGGCACGTTGCTGACCGATTTGTCCGATCTCTTGTGATGCATTCATGCTATTTTTACCATCCTGCTAGACGTTATGGTTCACATAAACGGATAAGAGGCAGCGTAGCTACCTCCGTGAAGAAAGTTATCCATTATGACTCAGGTTTTTCAACGTATTCACACTGAGCTACCATTTCTTTCGGCCCCATAAAGGCTGCCGTTTTTTGAGCACCGCCAGTGAAGCGTTCAATCTGAACCAGCGCGGTATGAGCCGACGTGGCCTGCGCCAGATCGGATGAGCCAATATCCAGCGTTAGCACGTTTGGATTACCGTAGCGGCATAGTCCTGCGTGTTCGCCATCCCAGATCGGATCGTACCAGGCTCCTTCATGCAGGCGGATTACGCCCGGCTTATAGCGATCGGAAATCACCGCCCCTGCCAGTACCTGACCGCGCTGGTTAAATACTCTGACCACGTCACCATCCTGAATGCCTCTTGCGGCCGCGTCTTGCGGACTAAGATAAAGCGGTTCATGTCCGGCTACGGTGTAGTGCGCACGTAAGGTTTCTGACTCACAAAGCTGTGAGTGCAGGCGATAATCTGGATGGCACGACTGTAAATGCAGTGGGAAATGCTCAGAAGCCGGGCCACCGTGGGAGCGCTCCGCTTTTTCAAACCACATTGGGTGCCCTTGGCAATTGGCATAATGAAAATCGGCAATGGTCTTTGAATAGATCTCAATTAAACCGCTCGGCGTACCCAATGGTTCCAGATCGGGATCGTCACGGAAAGACTGATGGCGTACCCACAGGCTACCGCCCTCAAATTCAAGATACTCTTTTTCATTCCAAAAGGTATTGAAGTCAGGCATCGGGATAGACTTGCCTTTACCCTGCTGTACACCATCTTGATAAATACGCTTTAGCCAGCCCATTTCATCCAAACCTTCAGTAAAGGCGGCTTCACGGTCAAAGCGCTTACATAGATCTCGGAAAATATCGAAGTCGTTGCGAGATTCAAACTGTGGTGGCACAACCTGTTTCATTGAAATCAAACCGCGATTGGAATGGTTACCAAACTGGTCGATATCATTACGTTCAAACTGAGTGGTGGCAGGCAAAACAATATCGGCAAATCGGCAGGTAGAGGTCCAGTGATTATCCACCGAAATCACGGTTTCCAGCGTTTTCCAGCCTTCGCGCATCTTGTTATATTCCTGATGGCGATGGAAGGGGTTAGTACCGGCAAAAACGCACATTTTTATCATTGGCAGGACAACGCGCTTACCATTCCAGTTGATGGTCGATCCAGGCTGTAGCATGGCATCAACAAAACGGGCGATAGGGATGGTACTGCTGTAGTTTTTGAAATCGCCGTTGTGGATTGGTGCCGTGCTGCTGGCACCGGAGAAACCACCGAGAATCACTCCCTTGCGGGTAGGCATACCGGCACCGTTGTAATGCCAGCCGAAACCAAATCCGCCGCCTGGAAGGCCAATTTGGCCCAGCATCGCCGCCAGAACCACCACCATCCATGCCCATTGCTCACCGTGCTGCATGCGTTGGACGCACCACCCGGCAATAATCTGGGTTCTGTTGGCCGCCATTTGTCGGGCCAGTGCCCGAATGGTTTCTGCATCAATGCCGCATAGCGTTGCCGCCCATTGGGCGTCTTTAGGCTGCCCATCCGTTGAACCCAGCAGATAAGGTAAAAATTGCTCAAAACCAACGCAGTATTCGCTGAGGAATTTTTTATCGTGCAGGCTTTCAGTGTAGAGGGTATGGGCAATAGCCAACTGCAATGGAACGTCGGTCTGTGGGTTCAGCGCAATATGCTGAACGTGCTCGCGACCCAAATAATCGTGGGTTGAGGAAACCGTTGGATCGACGCTGATCACCTTAATCTCACCGCTGGCGACTTTCTGTTTTAATTCTTCATAGTAGGCATATTCATCGTGATCCGGACACCACCATGCAACCTGTAGGTTTTTATAAGGATCGGATCCCCAAATGACAATGGTTTTACTGTGTTGCAATACCAAGGGCCAGGACGTTTGTTGTTCATAAACCTCCATCGCGCCAACAACCCGCGGTAGAATGACCTGAGCCGCCCCGGTGGAGTAATCGCCGCCGGTTCCTACCGAAGTACCGTGTAGGCCGATAGCCCGGCTTAGCATCGCGCCGGGGTTATGTAACATCCCGGTAGATTGCCAGCCGCTGCTGGTGAGCAGGGCGGATGGACCATATTCCTTCTGGACTCGCTCCAACTCCTGATAAAACAAATCAAGGGCTTCATCCCAGCTTACGCGCACAAAGCGATTGTCGCCGCGCTGAGAAGTATCGCTCAAATGACGCTTGCGGAGCCAGTCCACGCGAACCATGGGATAACGAATGCGGGAAGTGGCGTAAACGTGATCCGCCAGACCTGCAATCATTTTGGTTGGATGCTTATCCAGCTCGAACGGTAGTGCTTCGGTAAAACGACCATCAACGACTTTAGCCCGGATGGCTCCCCAGTGAGAGCCGGTTAATACCAGGCGCGCATCCTGTGCGTTGGCTCTGGCGGTATTGGGTACCAGCAGGGAAGGACTCAGCATACCCAGCGCGGTACAGGCGCCCAGTCCTGACAGGAAACGGCGTCGGGATAAGGTGATCGTATCGTGATTAAGCTTCATTTTTTTCTCCTGAATCGTATGCGTTTATTGTTGTTTTTCAGTTGGCATATCTGATGCATTAACCTGTAAATATTTCAGTAAGATACGTTCTTCCTGGGTATTCAGGCTGGTAAATCCAAGCATACCTTTCAGGGTGCCGATCCAGGCATTAGCGTCGTAGTGCTTAATGTCCGGTGCACCGTGGCATTGGTTACATGTGTTGTTATATAACGTTCCGGCATAGGTCCAGATAGGCTCGACTTGATTAATCAGCTCACCTTTTTGGATCCAAGCGGTGGTGGTTAACTTGCTCCATTTGGTGCCGGTTTCCGGTACGACAACCTCTTCTTCTGCCTTGGCTCGGGTTTGTAGCTCACCTCTCAAGGTTGAGACGAATATACGTTTACCCGGTAGCAGAGACAGTACGCGGCGGCGGCCTTCGGTTTCAGTCCAGCCAGTGATAGAGACTTCCAGCCAATCACCATCACGCTTTAATACTTTGATTTCGGAGGCTGGCAGCAGGGAACCTTCAGGCTCTTTATCACCTTTGCTGGCAAATATTGGTTTCTGATTGAGGGTATATAGCGTTTCGCCGTCAGACTGTTTTTCGGCCATTTGAATCAGTGCTTCAAAGTCCTTTTTCAGCCCGCTGCTCATATCGGGCATTTTGTGGGCGATACCTTTGTGGCAGTCGATACAGCTTTGGTTATCTTTAGCGGCGATTTTCATCTGTTTGGCCGCTTCAGGATGTTGTTTAGCGTGATCCATCGCATCATAGTTGTGGCAGGTGCGACAGGTTGCAGAGTTGTTGGCTTTCATTCTCTCCCATTCCCGCGCCGCCAGCTCTGCTCGCTTCGCTTCAAATTTTTCCGGTGTATCAATCGAGCCAGTGATAAATTTCTGATAGAGATCGTTACTGGCTTCAATTTTCCGACCTATCGCGGAGAAAGTACCCGGCGGGATGTGGCAATCTTTACATTCAGCACGGACGCCAGAAGCATTGCTAAAGTGGGTCGTTTGCTGATATTCCTTATAGACGGTGCTTTCCATTTCATGACAGCTGATACAGAATTTTGTTGAACCGGTGATTTCTAAACCAGCGTGAGGAACCATAATCAGGGCGATGCCGATAATGGTACCGATGAGTAATAAACTTAGAACGGACCATTTCTTACTCGGCTTTTTAAGAGCTAACCAAAGACGCTTCATGAATATTCCTTATTTTCCTCAGTAGGCGTTATTTTTATTATCTTTGGTATACTAGCGGTTATATATGAATAGGGTTGTAGCCATAAATGAACAGACAAAAATAACAAATGAAAAAATAAAAATAATATATGAAAAAATATGAAAATAATTTTGGGGTATTCCCGAGGCAACCAAATCGATGAAACAGTGGCATATTGCGGTAATTGAAGATGACGCGATAACGCGTGACAGATTAACCAGCTATTTTAAGCAGGAAGGGTATCAGGTCTCGGCGGCGGAAAATGCGGTGCAGCTAAAAGAGATAATGGTGTTGCAACGGATTGATTTAATTTTATTGGATATTAATTTACCTGACGAAAATGGTTTACTGTTAACCCGACAATTACGTGAACGCTCTGATATTGGGATTATTTTGGTGACCGGCAGAACCGACAGCGTCGATCGCATTGTTGGCCTGGAAATGGGCGCAGATGATTATGTCACTAAGCCTATCGAACTGCGGGAGCTTTCGGTCAGGGTTAAAAACTTGCTTTGGCGCATGGCTTTGGTGGAACAGGCCGAAATCAATAGTTTAACTCCCGATAACGATAAAGTGGTTCGCTTTGAACAGTATGTTCTGGATATTCCTAAGCGCCAACTATGGAATAATGACCAACAGGTTAAGTTAACCCGTTCGGAGTTTGAACTGCTGCTGGCATTTACCCGTTACCCGCAGCAAGTGCTTAACCGCGAGCGTTTGCTGTCAATGATGACACATCGTAATCATAGCCCGGATGAGCGCACTATTGATGTGTTGGTGCGGCGGCTACGTAATAAACTGCATGCCGATTTGTTTACCGCTATCCATGGTGAAGGTTACTTATTTGTCGCTGATGTAGAGTGAACTTCATACTCAGGACGAAATTCTCCCGGCGACAGTGAAGAGTGAATATCAAAGTCCGCCAGATTCTCTGGGGTTAGGGTTAAAATTTTTGGCCCGATATCCTGCAATAAGGGCTCTTTTTGCAGCAGCCTGATGGCCTGATCGACGCTTAATCTGCCCTGAAGTACCATTTGATCGCTATTTGCCATTAATACGCGATGGCGTTTCAGCCCACGGTAGACCTCATGGGAAAGATAAAATGATACCAAATCCACGTTATCGGCCAGCTTGTGCAATTGTAGTTCTGGAATAGCGGCCTCAATAGCCACGGCGCTGCCAGCAATGAGATTAATATCCGGGTGTTGTTCCAGCATTTGCTGTAGCAAATTTCTCTGAGCCTCATGATCGTTATCACCCCAAGCGATATCGACAACCTCAATCGGGTGACCGGCAATTTCTTTATAGAAACCCTGCTCAACCAGATCGGTGCCGCCTCGGTTTTGCGGGCCGGGTAACAGTAATACCTTTAACGGATGATGTTGTGATCGTTGAGCAAGAAATTGCCCAACGTTGATGCCCATTTCACGCCACGGCACCCCGACTCTGGCGGAAATACCCTGTGGAATCGTTTCATTGATCAATCCCAAGACCGGAATGTTACCGGCCAATGCAGTGAGCTGAGGATTGATTCTGTCAAACGAGATGGCACCTAATAAAATGGCATCGGCTCCCCAATTGCGGCACTGTTGAATCTGTTCAAGTTGGGTCGCTAAGCTGTAATAACCCCCAGCGTCAAACACCTGTAATTCAATGTTTGAGAGGCGAGCCTGCTCCACCATGCCATAGTTGACGGATAGCCAATAGGAATCCTTAAGGTGGGGATAAAGCGCGCATAGCCGCCAGGCTTGTTTAGCCGTGACCGAACGATAAGACTGCTCTTCCGGCGGTGTTGAATAGGAGAATGGCGGCGACCAAACGTTAATACGGTTGCTGAAGCTATTGGCATAACAAACCGTAAAAAGCAGAGTAATGCCAAGAAGACGTATTAAATTACGCATCATGCTGTTGATCGCCACAAATTATAAATAGAGAGCCAGCTTATTTATTAATAAGCTGATTTGGCTTTAAAATAATCGATATATCATTTAGCAGCCAGCGTTATTTTGGATCAATAGTGTTGTGACAGATCCTTGTTAAAGGATTATGTGCAAATCATTCTCTGATACACTGCCGGAAATTAACTTAATATCACACCAAGCAGATCATCCTCTATGTCATTAACCTATCGTTTATGGTTGGCCTTTGTATTAATGGCAATATTGTCATTAACCAGTGCGCTGATCGGTTGGGCAGGTTTTCGTCATATTAAGCAGATTGAACAACAGAGCACCATTAATTTACTGCCGACGATGGATGCTGCCCGTCAGTTGAGTGAGTCGGGAGCCCATATCCTGTTTTCTGCCCAAGCGCTAAATGAAGTCACTTCGGAAACGGAGCTGGAGGCGCAGGGCAAGATTCTAACTACTCAGAGTATTCGCATTCGCCAACTGTTGGAAAGCTTACAGCAACTGGGTTTTGATACTACCGACATTGGACGGCAAGAACAGAAACTGGCAGACAACTTAAGCCTTCAGGGGACGTTGGTGCAGCAGAAACTGGAGCGGGAACGGCAAATTAGTCAAATCAATGAACGTATTGCATCGGCGGCCAATCAAATTTCAGAGCTGACGAAAAGTCAGGTGAATAATGCCAGAACCGAGGTGAGTGCGAATATTGCTTCCCTGTATGACAATCTTGAGCGGCAGGATAAAACCCGGGTAGAGCAGGCGCTGGATCGGTTGGTGGAAGTGGATTTAGATCGTCAAAGCCGAATGACCGAGCTTCATGAACAGTCGCTCACCGTGGCCTATTTACTTTCGCAGATTGCTAATACCAACGCTGAGAAAACGCTGGCGGATATTGAACCCCGATTTCGTCAGTTGGTTGATATTGTTAAGCGTCGCTTGCAGTTTGTGGCCGATCCTCATCGTCGCTCCAATCTTCGGCTGCTGGCGTCTGATTTGGCGCTTTATCAGGAGCTGTTTCAACTTAAAAGACACAGTCTTGAGCTAAAGAAACAGCTGGATAATTCCAATCAATATAACCTCTTGTTGTTTTCGCAGTTTAACGGACAGTTAAACGCGCTGGTTCATCTGGTGAGTAGCCGAAATCAGCAGGCGTTACGGCAGGTTAGCTCCGCCAGAGAGACTAACCAAAATTTATTAATCGTGATGAGTATTGTCTCATTAATCACGCTACTACTGATTTTGTGGCATATCGTTTGGCGTTCGGTGGCTCGTCCGCTAACGATTCAGACGGAAGCGCTCAAGCGTATTCTGAATGGGGATTTACAAACGCCATTGCCCCAGACAATTTCCGCCAGTGAATTAAAGACCATTGGTCATCTGGTCGAACAGTTTCGTACCAATACGGTTTCTCTTCACCATCAGCAGCGTCATCTGGAAACGCTGGTGGATCAGCGAACGCAAGAGTTAAGCCAACTGGTGGAGCAACATACGTTAGCCAGAAAAGAAGCGGAAGTGGCTAACCGGGCGAAATCGACCTTTTTGGCGATGATGAGCCATGAAATCCGTACGCCGCTCAACGCGATTCTTGGCACCACTCAAATTTTGCTGCTTAAACCTCAGTCGCCGGAGAATACGTCAGCCATTAATACGATTCATGATAGCGGTGAGAATCTGTTATCTATCCTGAATGATATTTTGGACTACTCCTCGATTGAGTCAGGAAATATTGCCATTTGTCCTTCACCCGTTGCCCCTGCTCAACTGATACAACAGGCGGGGCAGTTGATGTCCGGTGCCGCGCAGAAGAAAGGGCTGGATTTGCGTCTGGAGATGGCGGCGGGCTTACCGGAGTATGTTAAGGCCGATCAGCAGCGGGTCTGGCAAATCGTCTGTAATTTACTGGGTAATGCCATTAAATTTACCGATAGGGGAACGATTACTCTGTCGAGCTATGGCGATGCCGAACGGTGGAATATTTCGGTTAAAGATACTGGCATCGGTATTCCTTCTGAGAGTCAAAAAGCATTGTTCCAGCCTTTTACGCAATTGACGCACCGACGCGGTGGCACCGGTCTCGGCCTGACGATTTGCCAACGACTGGCCGAAGCCATGCAAGCCCAGCTTTACTTTGAGAGCCGACCGGGGGAAGGGAGTTGCTTTACCCTGAGTATTCCGGTTACTGAGGTGAGTGCGCCATTAGCGCTAAGCCCAGCGAATTCCGGGAGCGTTGTGAGCTATGCAGGAATGCAGGTTTTATTAGTCGAAGATAATTTATTGAACCAGAAAATTACCGCTGAACTGCTGTCCCAGCTTGGTTGCTCCGTAACGCCAGCGATTAATGGCGCAGAAGCGCTGGCCAAGGTGGCGCAATCTGCATTGACGTTTGATATGGCGCTGGTCGATCTGGATCTGCCGGATATGGACGGCTTTACCCTGGCAAATGCTCTGCATCAGCGTTGCCCTGACTTACCCTTAACTGCATTTAGCGCCCATATTCAAAGTGAAGTCATCGAACGTTGTCACCAGAGTGGGTTTATCGGATTTATCAGTAAACCTTTACGCTTAAGGGATTTGACGGATTATTTATCCCATCACCAGCCAGTGATGACCTCGCCTCAGTCAGAGGACAATAATCTGCTGGATAAACAGCAGTTCAGTGAGGATATTGCCTGTTTTGGTCGAGATAAACTTGCCCAATGGCTGCAGCTTTATCGACAGCAAAATCTGCCGTTGATTGAACAATTGAAGGACAACCTTGCCAGCCAAGATACTGAAGCATCAGGCCGATTAGCCCATCAACTGAAAAGCAGCAGCCAGTCACTGGCGATGAGTGCGCTATCGTTATGCTTCGGGGATATTGAACAGGGCAAATGGGTCGATATTGATTATCTGGAGCGGTTAGTGGCGGATAGCTTAAGCGCTTTGGAAAAGGCGCTGGCTGAGTAAAGGAAGCGCAGGAGTATCAAAGAAATAATCAGCCTCCATATCTATCAGTTAACCCGAGATCCCGGTTTGCACCGGGATGACGGGATTCGAGTTACTGCATACCGAGTAAAAATGCTTAATTGAACGGAATTACCCGATTAGACAGACATTTTTCTTCTATCGAACTACAACATTCTACGGATAACATAGTGCAGAATACCGCCGTTTTGGTAGTAGGTTAATTCATTGCCGGTATCAATACGGCACTGCGTATTGATCATGTCATGGTGACCGTCAGGATGAGTAATGGTGACGATAACCGTTTGCCCCGGCTTCAGGTCGGTTAATCCGGTAACGGTAATGGTTTCATCACCGGTTAACTTTAAGGTTTTACGCGTCACGCCCGGTGCAAATTCTAGTGGCAGAATGCCCATCCCAATCAGGTTAGAGCGGTGAATTCTTTCAAAGGACTCGGCAATAACTACCCGCACGCCTAACAGCATCGGCCCCTTGGCCGCCCAGTCGCGGCTGGAGCCAGAGCCGTATTCTTTACCGACAATCACCGCCTGCGGAACGTTATCTTGCTGGTAGCGCATGGCGGCATCATAAATCGGCAGGGTTTCCTGAGTAGGAATATAGCGGGTGAATCCTCCTTCGACACCGGGAACCATTTCATTGCGAATGCGGATATTGGCGAACGTACCGCGCATCATTACTTCGTGGTTACCCCGACGAGAGCCGTAGGAGTTAAAGTCTTTCGCTTCAATACCATGCTGACTGAGATAAAGTCCGGCCGGACTGTTGGCCTTGATATTACCTGCCGGTGAAATGTGGTCGGTGGTGACGGAGTCGCCGAGTAGCGCCAGAATCCGCGCGCCGTGAATATCCTGTACCGGCTCCGGCTCTGATTGCATGGTGGTAAAGAAAGGCGGATGGCGGATATAGGTGGAATCCTCCTGCCAGTGATAGGTTTGGGATGGCTCAATCTTAATTGATTGCCACTCGGCATCGCCATCAAACACTTCGGCATACTCTTTGCGGAACATGCTGGCGTTGACCCCCTCAACTGCCAGAGCGATTTCCTGATTGGAAGGCCAAATATCCTTCAAATAAACCGGTTGGCCGTCTTTACCGACACCTAACGGATCGTGAGTCAGGTCGATTTTCATATTCCCGGCTAGCGCATAGGCTACCACCAGCGGCGGTGAAGCCAGCCAGTTGGTTTTCACCAGCGGATGGATACGCCCTTCAAAGTTTCGGTTACCGGATAGGACGGCGCCGACGGTGATATCACCTTGTTTAATTGCCGCTTCAATGGGGGCTAATAATGGACCGGAGTTACCAATACAGGTGGTACAGCCGTAGCCCACCAGATTAAATCCCAGCTTTTCCAGATAGGGGGTTAAGCCCGCACCGTTTAGATAATCGGTAACCACTTTGGAACCCGGAGCCAGTGAGGATTTCACCCATGGCTGGCGTTGTAGACCTTTCTCTACCGCTTTTTTCGCCAGTAGACCGGCAGCCATCATCACGCCGGGGTTGGAGGTATTGGTACAGGAAGTAATCGCGGCAATGGCCACCGCTCCCTGTTTTAATGGGAAGGTTTGTTGGTTAAGCGTAACGGCAACCTCCTCAACCCGTGGTGTACGGGCGGTGGTATCCAGCTCGGTATAGGCTTCAAATGCCTGTTTCACCTTGGTTAACAGGACCTTATCCTGCGGCCGTTTAGGTCCGGCAAGGCTGGCTTCTACCGTGGATAAATCCAGTGAAAGGGTGCTGGTAAATACCGGTTCATCACCGGGGTTTCGCCACATTCCCTGCGCTTTGCTATAGGCTTCAACCAGCGCAATCTGTTGTTCACTGCGTCCGGTCAGGCGCATATAGCGCAGCGTTTCCTCGTCCACCGGGAAAAAGCCGCAGGTGGCACCAAATTCAGGTGACATATTGCCGATAGTCGCTCGGTCTGCCAGCGTTAAACGGGCCAGACCATCGCCATAGAATTCAACGAACTTACCGACCACGCCGTGTTGGCGTAGCATTTGGGTGACGGTTAACACCAGATCCGTAGCGGTGATCCCTTCCCGTAGTTGGCCGATCATTTTAAATCCAACCACATCAGGAATCAGCATTGATACCGGCTGTCCTAACATGGCGGCTTCCGCTTCAATACCGCCGACGCCCCAGCCAAGAATACCCAGACCGTTAATCATGGTGGTGTGAGAGTCGGTACCGACCAGCGTATCGGGATAAACCATCAGCTTACCGTTCTGCTCTTCCTGCCATACGGTTTGCCCCAAATACTCAAGGTTAACCTGATGACAAATACCGGTACCGGGAGGAACGACGCGAAAGCGACTAAAGGCTTTTTGCCCCCAACGCAGGAAGGCATAGCGTTCATGGTTACGCTGCATTTCCAGCTTAACGTTGGCACTAAACGCGCCAGCGTTAGCGTAGTCATCAACGGTGACGGAGTGGTCAATCACCAGATCGGCGGGCGATAGCGGATTCACTTTGCTGGCATCGCCACCGAGGCGTTGTACGGCTTCACGCATGGCCGCCAGATCGACAATTGCCGGCACGCCGGTAAAGTCCTGCATTAATACGCGGGCAGGGCGGTAGGCGATTTCCCGGTCGGCATGGCCCGATTTCAGCCAGTCCACCAGCGCCGCCAGATCAGATTCCTGCACCGTATCACCATCGATGAAACGCAGTAAGTTTTCTAACAGGACTTTAAGTGATTTCGGCAGGCGTTGAATATCGCCTAAACGAGTCGCGGCTTTGGGCAGACTATAATAATAGTAATCCTGCCGGTCGACCGTCAGCTTCTCAAGGCTTTGTTGACGTAGGTCAGATGACATAGCTCCTCCATTGATTATCGATATTACCGATATCTACCGGTAATAATTTTTTTGAAGTGCTGCATTGCTGTATTAAAGATAACACAAATATTTGACAACATTTGATTAACAAATTCGTTGATGGCGATTAATAGAATAGGTTTGATGTGAATTGTGCTTAATAGAAGAGTTGCGGATAATCATTTTCGCTGAATATCGATTCGTCACAGAAGTGAAAATTAACTGCAGTGATAGATCAATCGCCATATAATCGATGATAGTATAACCGTCTCGTATTTAGAGTATCCCCCCTTATTAACCCGTTCTCGGTGGTTTGACTGATATGAATGATGTTCATGCAACGCTGATTAAACAGCTCTGTACTCGATTAACGGAGAAAGATAATACGCCGTTATATGTAAAGTTTGCCGATACGATAAAACAGGCGGTACATAGCGGTTTGTTGCCGCCGGGGAATGTGTTACCCGGTGAACGTGATTTCAGTCAACTGACCAGTGTTTCACGCATTACGGTGCGAAAAGCCATGGAAATGCTGGAAAAACAGGGTGCGGTTATTCGTTCTCGCGGTTACGGCACCCAAATCAGCGATAAGTTTGAGTATTCTCTGAAAGAAGCCAAAGGTTTCTCACATCAGGTGGTATTACGTGGCAATAAACCGGATACCCGTTGGGTGAATAAGAGTATTGTCTCTTGTTCGGAAGAAGTGGCCAAGTTACTGGATATCGCGCCCGGTAGTGATGTGTTTATGCTAAAACGTATTCGCTATGTCGATCAGGATCCGGTATCGATTGAAGAGTCTTATGTTCCGGTCGATCTTATTGATAATGTGGATGATATTGGCCTGTCTTTGTACGACTATTTTCGCAGTCGCCATATTATTCCTCAGCATACCAAAAGTAAGGTTAGCGCCAGTATGCCGGATAAGGAATTTCAGTCATATATGAAACTGGATACCGTGATACCTGTGTTGGTGATTAAGCAAGTGGCATTCGATCGCCAGAATCGGCCGATTGAGTATAGCTATAACCTGTGCCGCAGTGATATGTACGTGTTTGTTTCAGAAGAGTAAAGTTGCTATTAAGCCCCGTTTAAATGGGGCTTAAGGTCGCATCATCATTAATGAATCAGCGGTGGATTACAGCAGCGCCTGCATTTCGCCAAGGATTTGCTCACACCAGTTTTCTATTCGTTCTTCACTCAGATCGTACTGCACCACTTCATCCAGCGCCAAACCGACAAATTGGCTCCCCTCTGAGGTAACGGCTCGTTGGCTAATAAAGGTATAACCTTCAGTTGGCCAGTAGCCGATAAATTTCACCCCCAGCGGTTGGATTTGGTCGTGGAGCATGCCCAGAGCGTCGAGAAACCATTCACTGTAGCCGTCCTGATCGCCCATGCCGTACAGCGCCACAATTTTGTCCTGTAGATCGAGCTTCTGTAGATCGTCCCAGATCTTCTCCCAATCTTCCTGTAGTTCGCCAAAATCCCAGGTAGGGATGCCAAGAATCAGTATTGGATACTGTTCCATCAGCGTAACGGGATCGTCTTTAATATTATGTAGAACCACTAACTCTTCACCGAGTACATCGCGGATTTTTTCTGCTGCCATCTCGGTATAACAGGTGCTGGAACCATAAAACAGACCAATCTTCATGGTGTATATCGCTTTATTATGGGTAGAAGTTTGCCGGAAAGTATACCAGATAGGGTATGATCGGACATAATTAACCGAAGGTGTTATGTCAGCAGGGGGAACGGTGTCGCAAGATAATTCGATTGTGATTGAACAATTTCTTGATGCGCTCTGGCTGGAGCGAAATCTGGCAGAGAATACGCTGGCGTCCTATCGGCTGGATCTCCGTGCTTTGACCGATTGGATGGTGGCTCATCATTTAACTCTGGAGCATGTTCAGGCGCTGGATTTACAATCTTTCCTGGCGGATCGAGTTGATGGTGGCTATAAGGCAACCAGTTCTGCTCGCATGCTGAGCGCGATGCGCCGCCTTTTTCAATACCTGTATCGCGAGAAGATACGGGCAGATGATCCTTCTGCGCTGCTGTCTTCTCCTAAGCTTCCTCAGCGTTTGCCGAAAGATTTAACGGAAAAACAGGTTGATACACTGCTACAAACGCCGGGAACGGAAGACCCGATTGAATTACGCGATAAAGCAATGCTTGAAGTGCTGTACGCGACCGGTTTACGAGTATCTGAGCTGGTGGGATTAACCATCAGCGACGTTAGCCTGCGGCAGGGCGTGGTTCGTGCTCTCGGTAAGGGAGACAAAGAACGCTTGGTGCCGTTGGGGGAAGAGGCCGTATATTGGCTGGAACAATATCTTGAGTATGCTCGACCGTGGTTGATCAATGGCGGCACTCTAGATATTCTATTCCCCAGCAAACGTGGGCAAAAAATGACGCGTCAGACATTCTGGTACCGCATCAAACATTATGCGGTTTTGGCCGGTATCGATAGTGAAGCCTTGTCTCCACACGTATTGCGTCATGCTTTTGCTACACATTTATTGAACCATGGTGCTGACTTGCGTGTCGTACAGATGTTATTAGGTCATAGCGATCTGTCGACCACCCAGATTTATACACATGTAGCAACCGAGCGGTTGAAACAGTTACATCAACAGCACCATCCGCGTGCTTAACTGGATGGGAATGGATTTCCCTCCAAAGGAAAAATAATGAAGAAAGGTTTATGGCTATTTACGTTAGCGCTGACCGCTCTGGCTTCTGTCTCTCAGGCGGATGATGCGGCAATTAAACAGGCGTTACAGCAAAAGGTTGGGGCGACACAGATTGATATTCTGCCTTCACCGATTGCGGGGTTGCAAACAGTGTTAACGGAAGGTGGCGTCCTGTATGTTTCCAGCGATGGTAAACATATTTTGTCAGGGCCTTTATATGATATTAGTGGTCCAATGCCGGTGAATGCCACCAATGAGCAATTAGGGCCGATCTTATCTAAGCGCTTAGAAGCGCTGAAAGATGAAATGATTATCTATAAAGCACCGCAGGAAAAATATGTGGTCACGGTATTTACCGATATCACTTGCGGTTATTGCACCAAATTACACAAAGAGATGAGCGGTTATAATGATTTAGGTATTACCGTTCGCTATTTGGCATACCCACGTCAAGGGCCAGACTCTGACGCTGAGAAGAAGATGGCCTCTATCTGGTGTGCGGAAGACCGTATGACTGCGTTTGATAACGCGATGACCGGTAAAGCGGTGAAGCCAGCTACCTGTAAGATCGATTTAAAGCGCCATTATGAACTGGGTTCGCTGTACGGTATTCAGGGCACGCCAGCCATTATTGTTGACGGGGCTACCGTAGTGCCGGGTTATAGCGCACCGAGCGATCTTAAAGCTTCGTTAGATGCCTATATCGCTCACAAGAACGTGGCTAAAGCCAAGTAAGATTCTTCTAACGGGATCCACAGCACTTTGTGGATCTCGTTCTTCTTCTGCATACCGATAGTTAATATCCGGTTTAAGTACTCTTCAATTATGAATAAAACGCAATTACGCCGCCGTCCTCAGGTTGACAGCAGCGCTTTACCATCCAGTCTTTCGCCATTATTACGCCATCTTTATGCCTCCAGAGGGGTAACGGATGCCAGCCAATTAGAGAAAGGGGCGAAAGCGTTGCTGGGTTATCAACAGTTGGATGGCATTCCACAGGGCGTTGATTTACTGGTTAACGCATTAAAAGAACATCGACAGATTGTTATCGTCGGCGATTTTGATGCCGATGGTGCAACCAGTACCGCGTTAAGCGTTCTGGCACTGCGCAGTATGGGGTTTACCCGCGTGAGCTATTTGGTGCCAAATCGTTTTGAAGATGGTTATGGCCTGAGCCCGGAAGTGGTAGAGCAGGCCGCTTCTTTGGGCGCTGAACTGATCGTTACCGTCGATAATGGTATTTCATCCCATGCTGGCGTGGACAGGGCTCACGACAAAGGTATTCAGGTGCTGGTTACCGATCATCATTTGCCGGGAGAAACTCTGCCGGCAGCGGATGCGATGATTAACCCGAACCTGAACGGCTGTGAATTCCCGTCTAAATCAATGGCGGGAGTTGGCGTTGCCTTTTATCTGATGTTGGCTCTACGGGCACGTTTACGTCAGGAAAAATGGTTTGAACAGCAGGGGATTGCTGAACCTAATTTAGCGGAACTATTGGATTTGGTCGCGCTGGGCACAGTAGCCGATGTGGTCGCACTGGATGCCAATAACCGTATTTTGGTTTACCAAGGATTAAACCGTATTCGCGCTGGGCAGTGTCGCCCAGGGATTCGCGCGTTGCTGGAAGTCTCCAAACGCGATGCGCGTCAACTGACGGCTAACGATATGGGATTCTCGCTGGGGCCTCGTCTCAATGCTGCCGGGCGGCTGGACAATATGTCTATCGGCGTTGAGCTATTGCTGTGTGATGATATGGTTGAGGCTCGAGCGATGGCCAGCGATCTGGATGCGTTAAATCATACTCGCCGTGAAATTGAAGCCGGTATGCAGGTTGAAGCGCTCACTTTGTGCGAACAGTTGGAGAAAAGCGCTGAAGCACTGCCTTACGGTTTAGCCATGTATCATCCGGAATGGCATCAAGGGGTGGTTGGCATTCTGGCATCGCGTATTAAAGAACGTTTTTATCGCCCGGTGATTGCTTTTGCGCCTGCCGGTGACGGTATTCTAAAAGGTTCTGGCCGTTCGATTGCCGGACTGCATTTGCGTGATGCCCTTGAACGTTTAGATACCATTCATCCCGGTTTAATCCTGCGTTTTGGTGGTCATGCCATGGCCGCAGGCTTGTCGATAGAAGAGTCCCGCTTTGATGAATTTCAGCGCTGTTTTGCTGAACTGATTGGTGAATGGCTGGAGCCTTCCGCGCTGGAAGGGGTGATCTGGAGTGATGGTGAGCTGGAAAATGCCATGTTAACGCTGGAGACGGCGGAACAACTGCGCGACGGCGGCCCATGGGGACAGGCATTCCCTGAGCCGGTTTTTGACGGCGAGTTTAAAATTCTACAGCAGCGGCTGGTGGGCGAACGTCATCTGAAAGTGACCGTTGAACCAGTTGGCGGTGGTGCGCTGTTGGACGGTATCGCATTTAATATCGATACCACCCAGTGGCCGGACGCCAGTATTAAACAGGTGACGATTGCTTATAAATTGGATATTAACGAGTTTCGCGGTAATCGAAGTGTGCAGTTGATGATTCAGCATTTGTGGGCGAAGTAAGGTAGGTTATTTTGTTTGTAGTGGATTGATTTGGGCGTAAATTTCGGCCGTCAAAGATTCAGCGTATGGCTCAGCATGGACGTAACGGCCGAGCAGGGGAGCATTAGGGCGGATGCTTGAAGGCTCCCCAGAAAAATAAACTTGAATTCTTAACTATGGTTTATATTGTCATTCCCGCATTTATACCGTCATCCCGGTGAAAGCTGGAACGCGTAGCCGTAGGCGAAGCAAACATTCACATAGTGAATGGCCCGAAGGGTGAGCGAAGCGAATCATCTCGCCCTTAAGCCGAGTGCGGACATTAAGCTAAAACCTGGATTCCGGTTTTCACCGGAATGACGGAGGGGGAAAGCTTGATTAGACCTATGTTGTCATTCCTGCATTTATACCGTCATCCCTGCGAAAGCGGGGACCTCGTTCTTAAGCCAAGCGTTGTCGTTAAGCTAAAACTTATGTTAACTCAATAATCCTCCTCAACACCTTCCTCAGCACCTCAACTTCCTCCTCACTAAACTCCCCCAACACCTCATTCTGCTGTTTTGCTGCGATATCCCACAGCATCTCCGCCTGTTCAACCCCCATTGGCGTCAGGCGATAGCCATTCTCGGTATTCGCTACCATTCCTTTACGCCGTAGGTTTTCCTCGGCTTCTTCGATTTCTCTGGCTGGCATGGCGACTTCGGTTAACAGGCGATCCATATCCAGTTCGGCATCGTTTTCCAGCACCATTAGCATCCGGGCTTCACTGGTGCGTAAACCACTGGAGAGCTGTTTCGGCTGATAGCGGGTTTGATAGCTGCGTAATGCCTGCGTGAGCAGATAAAAGACGTTATGTCGTAGCCGTCCCTGCATATTGCTGGACGTGGCGCAGCACTGCTCCTTTTTTTGGAGCCGTGGGTAGGGCAGCACCATGGAATAAGCACCCTGATGGTAAAGCAGTGGCGCGCGGCCACAGTCATCGAATGCCACCACTTTGCCGATCATGATCCAGTGATCGCCGCCGTCCACCTGCTGATATTGCTCGCATTGGAAACGCGCTGCACAATCATTGAGTAATGGCGCGCCACCCAATCCACATTCATGGATAACACCGGCAAACTTATCTTCCTGAGCACGGGCAAACTGGTTCGACAGGTTTATTTGGTCGGCGGCCAGTACGTTAATCGCAAAGTGGCTGGCCTGCTCAAAGGTACTGTAGCTGGCGGAGCGTTTATCGATACTCCATAACACCAGCGGTGGATCTAACGAGACGGAGTTAAAACTGTTCGCCGTTACGCCAACTTTATTACCGTCAGGCAGAGCGGCGGTAACAATGGTAATTCCGGTGGCAAAGTTGCCTAATGCGCGCCGAAAGGCGCGTGGATCCAGTGCGTCATCAATATGAGCGGTCATCTGTTGAAGTTCCTTAATTAAACCATGGTTGGATCGGGTTCAAGACCCATTAGTTCACGGCCGAGAATTTGCGCGCATACGTCATAATCGGTGTAGGCGTGGGCAGCGGTCATGTGGGCATCGCGGAACAGGCGTTGAATTTCATTATGTTCCATCCAACTGGTGGCACCGGCTGCACTAAACAAACGATCGACAGCGGCCACGCACATTTTCACTGCATAAGCCTGATTGGTACGCCAGTTGGTCAGCGTGGCGCGAGTGGGATACTGACGACGACGACCGTATTCAGCATGTTCTTGCCAGGTTTTTTCCAGAAAAGCGCGTGCAGCGGAGATTTGTTGCGTCGACTCTGCAAGGCGCATCAGCGCCGGCGTTGCTGCGCCCACATTGGCACCGGTATAAGCCCGCACTCGGTTTTTGGTTTTTTCTTTAAACGCCACCAGCATACGTTCAGCAACGCCAAGGCTAATTGCGGCGAACCCGCAGGCGAAGTATGGGCGATAAGGGGTAGAGAAAATATCGCTGTTTGGATAGAGGCCAAAACCACTGGAGCGGCCTTCCATCATATTCTGTGCCGCTTCAATACGATGATTAGGGATAAAGGCTTCCTTCAGCACCAGTGTTTTAGAACCGCTGCTGCGCATGCCTACGGCGTACCAGTCATCGCGGATTTCATAATCGCTACGGGGAACTACGCCAAAACTGTAAATCAGTTCGCCTTTATCATTGGCCCGGCGCATGCCGACAATGGCCCAGTCAGCATGATCGCAGCCGCTGCTCCAGCCCATTTCACCGCTCAGATAAACCCCACCGTCACCTTCTCGGATGGTGCTAAAAGGCGCGATACTGCTGCTGGCGGTGGCATCGGGATCTTGTCCCCAGATTTCATCCTGTAACTTTTGCGAGAACATGGCGAGCTGATGGCTATGGGTACAGAGTAGGCTGAACGCCCAAGCGGTGCCGCCGCAGGCACCGGCCAGCGCGGCGACACAGTCGGTAAATTCCGGTAGAGAGATTTCCAGTCCGCCATACTTTTTCGGCTGAAAGGCACGGTGCAGACCGATATCTTTCAGCAGCTTGATATTCTCATCGGGTACTTTTCTCTCCAGTTCAGCACGACCGGCGTTGGCTGCAATATCCGGCAGGATGGATTGTAATTTGTCGAGCATCGGGTTGGTTTTGGTCATTATCGATTGCCTCCATAGTGCATGATTACGCGGCGACTCAGTGTTTATTGCTGTACGATTGATTAACTGAGAATGTTATTTAATTGTTTAATTTTTGTTTGTTTATTGAAGCAATTAATCTGCGAACAAAGAAGACACTTTCGAGGCAATGATGGGTACTTTTCATGGGCTGACAGGATTAACTACCGGGTTTAGCCGCGGCATTGATTAGCTGAGCCTGTGCTAACCGGTAATTGGTTGGTGAACTGCCGGTCATACGACTAAAGAAGCGGGCAAAATAGGCAGGATCTTTAAAACCAAGTTGATAGGCGATGATATGGATGGAATCACTGGAAAACAGCAAACGGCGTTTGGCCTCGCTCACCAGACGTTCAAAGATTAATCGCTTAGGCGGAAGGTTAGAAAACCGACGGCATAGATCGTTGAGGCGAGATTCGGTAATGCCAATCATCTCGGCATAGTTCGGTACGGTATAGTGCTCACGATAATGCTGACTAATCAGTAAGTTAAAACGCTGAAACAGCTTGATATTGCCTTTTACGCTACAGACTGATGATTCCAATTCTTCGATATTGCGCAATAGCTGAATAAACAGGGCTTGGGATAGCAGCGTCAGCGTTTCTTGATGCAGCGTATTTTTACTCTGAAACTCACTGGCGATCATCTGCCAGTAGGTTCTGATGGTGGTTAATTCTGCCTCATGTCCGGACAGCGACTGACAAATGGCCGGTAGATTTAGCGCGCCCTGATTTCCGGGATAGCACTTTTCCAACAGCGGCCAGACTAACTCCTGACGCAGGGTCAGGACGTGGCCATCGCTATCGGATTTGGTATTAAAAGCATGGGGAATGGAGGGCGGCGTGATGATAAACAGCGGGGCGTGAACCGAATAATGCTGATCGTCGAGCTGCAACTCAATTTGTCCGCTGTCGAGAAAGTGGATCTGAAAATAGCAGTCGTGCCAGTGAACCTGCATATCCCGTCCGAAAAACTCGGCTAAACGCGCAAAAGATTCATAGTGAACATCGCGCGACTCGTAACGGGCGTCGTACACTTTGCTGATATCAATATTGGGTATAAACGACGATGAATGATGTTGTCTGTCATGCATAAATGTTTACCTGATATCTCCGATAGTCGATAAGGGGCAGAATGAATTCAGCCCTTATCGATAAAAAGATTACGGCGTTGCGCGCGGTCTGGAGTGCTGCATAGGAATAAACCAAATAATAATGGCGCCAACAATCAATAGTCCGGCGACAAAATAGAGCCCGGCGGAGAAGCTACCGGTGCTGTCTTTCAGCATACCGATCAGTAATGGACTCACGGCCGAACCAATATTGCCGGTGGCGTTGATCACGGCGATGCCGACTGCCCGGGCTTGTAAACTGATGGACTGGTCGGGGGTTGTCCAGAAGATTGCCATGGCAGTAAAGGAGCCAACGGAAGCCATAATGATGCCCAATAGCTGTATCAGCGGATGGCTGGTCAGGGAGGCGAGTATCCAGCCAAAGGCGGCAAACAGATAGGGCAGTACCGTATGTACTTTACGTTCCTGTAGGCGATCTGAGCGCTTGCTCCACCACAACATACCGGCAATGGTACAGAACTGTGGAATGGCGGTGAGAACGCCAATCATAATATTGCTACTACCCTGATTGAAGCTCTGCATAATTTGCGGCGTCCAGATATTAATCGCACTCAGGGTATTGGTCAGGCAGAAGTAGGCCAGGGTATACATCAGAACAACCGGCGATAATATCTCGCGCCACAGGCTTTTTTGCTTAATGGCATCATAGCTGCTCGGGCCTTCGGGCTGAATCAACGTCAGGCGATCTGCTTCCATCATGTCATTCAGACAGGCTTTATCTTCATCGGTTAACCATTTGGCTTTTTGCGGCGTATCATCTAAATAGAACCACACCACAACGCCTAATAGCACCGACGGGAAGCCTTCCAACAGGAATAGCCACTGCCAGCCTTTTAACGCTAATACTCCATCAAGGGACAGAATATAGCCGGAGGCCAGTGAACCGAAGGCCATGGTGACCGGCATCGCAATCATAAACAGGGCGTTGGCTCTGGCGCGAAAGAAAGCAGGAAACCAATAGGTTAAATACACCAGAATACCCGGTAGAAAACCGGCTTCCGTAATACCGACCAGCATACGCAGGATATACAAACTGGTTGGCCCAGTAGCAAACATGGTGGCGGTAGAAGCTAAGCCCCATAATACCATGATGGTGGCTATCCAGCGTCGGGCGCCGACCTTACTTAACATCACGTTACTGGGAATACCAAAAATCACATAAGTGACATAAAACAGGGTGGCGGCCAGCCCAAACATGGTGGAGGTTAATCCTAAATCTTTACCCATGGTTAGCCCGGCAAAGCCGATATTGATTCGATCCAGAAATGAGAAAATAAACAGCACGAACAGAAAGATAATTACCCGACGAAACAGCTTTTTAATCACCGCTTGTTGCTGTGGCGTGTGGGTTTTATGTTGCATGGCCGGGGAACCATCGCCTCCGGCGGTATTGGGCAGAGATTGAGTATTATTCATAGGCTTTTTTGGAAGTATCAGCCTGCCGGAGGCAAAGCGATACTCCACTCCTTATAATCAGTGTTATTGCCGTTAATAATTAAAGCGATCAATGCAGCCGTAATGATGAGCTCTGCATTAGCCTGCCTTCACATGTCTCAATAAACAGGGCGGCTAATACACCGCATTCTTATCGTTGATTTCTCGTTGGTCATAAGCTGCATCATGGGTTGAAGGGCGAAATTGTTTCGCCAATGATTCAGCGGCTTTGCTGAGCAGGGTGGTATCGACACCAACCGCCACAAATAGTGCACCTAAGGATAAATAGTGATGGGCCATGTCTGTGGCGGCCATCAAGATGCCGGGGGCTTTATTGGCTGCCACAATTTGGGCCATGGCATGTTCAATGGCCTGTCTGACTTCTGGGTGATTGGGTTGGCCGGGGAAACCCATATCGGCGGACAGATCCGCCGGACCGATAAATACCCCATCAATCCCCTCAACCTTAAGAATCTCTGGCAGGTTAACTAACCCACGGTGAGTTTCAATTTGCACCAGTACGCACATTTGCGCGTCGGCCTGAGCCAGATAATCTTCCACCCGGTTCCAGCGCGATGCTCGGGCTAAGGCACTGCCAACGCCGCGAATACCGTTAGGGGGATAGCGGGTTGAGCGCACGGCGATATCGGCTTCCTCGGCAGTTTGCACCATGGGTAACAAGACGGTTTGCGCGCCGATATCCAGAATTTGCTTTACCCGCACCGGATCGTTCCACGGTGGCCGAACCACCGCCTGTGATGGGTAAGGAGCGATAGCCTGCAACTGGCCTAAAATAGTTTGTAGCTCGTTGGGCGCATGCTCCCCATCAATTAGCAGCCAGTCAAAGCCTGCTCCGGCCAGTAGCTCGGCGCTGTAAGGGCTAGACAGACCCAGCCATAAACCGATTTGCGGCCGCTTTTCTGCCAGTGCGCGTTTAAAATGGTTAACGGGCATTTGCATGATGTTCTCCTTAGACAAACCGGCAGCTGATGGAGCCCATAGGGCCGTAGTCGACGTGGAAGGTGTCACCGGCTCTGGCGGGAACCGGGCGGGTAAAGGAGCCGCCAAGGATTACCTGACCCGCTTCTAGCTGTACGCCGTGTGGGAAGAGCTTATTGGCCAGCCATGCCACGCCGTTCGCCGGATGATTAAGCACCGCGGCCGCCACGCCGGATTCTTCAATCACGCCGTTGCGATAAAGCAGCGCACTGATCCAACGCAGATCCAGCGCATCAGGCTTAATCGGACGCCCTCCCATAATCACACCGGCATTGGCGGCATTATCAGAAATAGTGTCGAAGACTTTGCGCGGGCGCTGGCTATCCGGGTCGATGTTGTGGCAGCGAGCATCGATGATTTCCAGCGCGGGAATAATGTAATCCGTGGCGTTATACACATCGAACAGCGTGCAGTTTGGCCCGCTTAGGGGCTTGGCCAGAATAAAGGCCAGCTCGACTTCGATACGCGGCACGATAAAACGATCGGCGGGAATATCGCTGCCATCGTCGAAAAACATATCGTCCAGTAGGGCGCCGTAGTCCGGCTCGCTAATTTGCGAACTGTACTGCATGGCTTTCGAGGTCAGGCCGATTTTATGGCCTTTGAGCTTGCGGCCTTCTTCTATTTTCATCGCTACCCACGTTCTTTGGATAGCGTAAGCATCCTCCAGCGTAATGTCTGGGTTTTGCAAAGAGATCTGTCGGATCTGCTGTCGCTGCTGCTCAGCTTGATTTAATTGCTGAGCCATGTGCTTAATGGTTTCTTGAGTTAACATACTGATTTCCCGTTCAGATCCAGTCCGCCGAAACAGAGATATTTAATCTCCATATAGTCTTCAATGCCGTAGCGGGAGCCTTCACGCCCCAGCCCGGACTGTTTTATGCCGCCAAAAGGGGCGGATTCGTTTGAAATAATGCCTTCGTTAATTCCGACCATGCCGCATTCCAGCGCTTCCGCAACGCGGTGAATACGGCCGATGTCCCGTGAGTAAAAGTAGGCGGCCAGACCCGACTCGGTTTGATTAGCCAGCGCGATGGCCTGTTCTTCGGTATGGAAACGGATTAAGGGCGCTACCGGGCCAAAGGTCTCTTCATTGGCAATCAACATGTTCTCAGTCACCTCAGTCAGCACAGTGGGCTGAAAAAACAGGCCACCCCGAGGGTGTGGTTCACCCCCGGTAAGTACCTTGGCGCCATGTTGTTTGGCATTGTCGATATGAGACCGGGTTTTGGCCACGGCAGCAGCGTTGATTAAGGGGCCTTGCTGAAAGTCACCTTCCTGAGCTGGGCCAACCTGTAAAGCGGCTACCGCAGCGGCCAGCTTTTGACTAAAGGTGTCGTATACTGAGTCTTGAACCAATAATCGATTGGCGCAGACGCAGGTTTGACCGCTGTTGCGAAATTTGGCCGCCAGCGCGCCGCTTATTGCGGCATCCAGATCGGCATCATCGAAGACGATAAATGGCGCATTGCCCCCCAGCTCCAGCGACATTTTTTTCACCGTCGCGGCACACTGAGCCATCAGTAATTTGCCAACGTGGGTCGAGCCGGTGAAAGACAGCTTACGCACCGTCGGGCTTTGGGTTAAGGCTCTGCCAATGGCGACGGCATCGGTGCCGGTCACCACGTTAAATACCCCTGCGGGAATCCCCGCCTGCTGAGCCAGCGCCGCCAGCGCTAAGGCGGATAATGGCGTTTCCGGCGCAGGTTTGAGTACCACGGTACAGCCAGCCGCCAGCGCTGGTGCGACTTTGCGGGTAATCATGGCATTGGGGAAATTCCACGGTGTAATGGCGGCGACAACACCGATCGGTTGTTTAATGGTGGTGATGCGTCGACCGGGCAGGGGAGAAGGAATGGTTTCGCCGTAGGTGCGTTTACCTTCTTCCGCAAACCATTCAATAAAGCTGGAGCCATACAGGATCTCTCCGAGAGATTCCGCCATCGGTTTGCCCTGTTCCAAACTGAGTAATTCCGCCAGCGGTTCCTGATGGCTAACGATCAACTGATACCACTGCTGTAGATATTGGCTACGTTGTTTAGCCGTTAACTGACGCCAGCTGGGCAGTGCCTGCTGAGCGGCCTGTATCGCGTCCAGCGTTTCTGCTTCGCCAAGATCGCTCACGTGGGCAATGGTGGTACCGTTAGCCGGGTTATTTACCGCAAAGGTGGTGTTATTGTGGGCATCGATCCACTGGCCGTTAATAAACGCCTGGCGATAGATGAGATTCGACAGCATTATTTGGCCCCCTGATTGAAAAGGGCGTGAACGTTGTTCTGCTTAAAGTTAAGTTCGGCATCCAGTTCCACCATTTCAAATGAGAGAGCCAGATAACGCTGCGCCATTAGCGGTGCAAAGTGCTGTTGAATCAGGGAAAATAGCGACTCTGCCACTTGCTTTCGACTCTCCTGACTGCGCCCATGACCGATTTTTAATGTCATATGGATAAAGGCATAGTCGTGAGCGCCATCGGCCATTTGCCAGGTATCTAACCAGATAGCACGACTGCGGATCCCCGCCAGCGGGAAAATCCCAGTTGAGGCTAAATGTTGGTTAACCTTGGCGAACAGTGCAGGCAACTGGGCTTGATCACGGATGTTGTCTGTACATTCAGCATAAAAATGTGGCATATCGCCTCCGGTTGTTGCGGTGTGGTCACAGTGAAGAGCTGCGGCACACCGGGCTAAATTAAGCTGCGGCCTGTTGATTGATGTTATCCGGCAGCGGGAACACCGCGTTGACCTGACCGGTGCCCGAACTGGCAAATAAATCGGTGATAAACTCCACCTTCCCGTCGTATTTATCCCAGCCCAGCAGACCCAATAACATTACGGTGTCGTGCATATTGCCTTCACCAAAGCAGTACTGAGCGTATTCCGGCAGCATGGCGCAAAACTCTTTAAAGCGACCTTCTTTCCACAGTTTCACCACTCGCTCATCCATCTGGCGGTCAAACTCGCGGGTATAGCTGTGCATACCGTCTTCGGCTCGGCGGTCATCAATGAAGCGGTGTGATAGCGAGCCGCTGGCTAATACTGCAACGGTGCCATCATAGTTTTTGATGGCCTGACGAATGGCTTCACCCATGCGGCGGCTATCTTCAAAATCATGCACGGTACAAAAGGCGGAAATGGACACCACTTTGAAGTGTTTGTCATCGTTCATATAGCGCATAGGGACCAGCGTGC
This sequence comes from Pragia fontium DSM 5563 = ATCC 49100, assembly GCF_900112475.1. Lineage (GTDB taxonomy): Bacteria > Pseudomonadota > Gammaproteobacteria > Enterobacterales > Enterobacteriaceae > Pragia > Pragia fontium. Next base: position 288,141 of record NZ_FOLW01000003.1, read on the forward strand.
CGTATTCCAGATTCAGGCTTGGGATATCGTGAGCCTGAGCGCGAACGCCGAGCTTGCGGGCTTCCTCGGCAATCATCTGGCCTAATTCCGGATTACCGTCGTAATCGAAGCTGATATCGCGAATAAAATGTGGCAGTTCATTACTGGTATAAACACCGCTGAAGTTCTTGGTGCAGTTGATGTGATAGGCGCTATTGACCAGCCAGTGGGTATCAAACACGATGATGGTGTCTACCCCTAACTCCCGACAGCGTTTGCCGATCTCTTTATGTCCGTCAATGGCAGCCTGACGGCAGCCGTGATGCTTCCCCGGTAATTCTGATAAGTACATCGAGGGAACGTGCGTTATTTTGGCTGCTAATGCTAATTTACCCATATCTTCCTCACTTGATTCCCGTGTGCCGGGAATCATAAAAATGGCTGGTGATAGGGAGCCCGCAGGCTCCGTTACGAGCAACGTGCCGAGATAACAACTAAACTCCCCAGCGGGGAATGGGGTGATCGCCGAATGAAATACAGACATTCTTCATTTCAGCAAACACTTCAAAACTGTATTCACCCCCTTCACGGCCAGTACCGGAGGCCTTAACGCCGCCAAACGGCTGGCGCAGGTCACGCACGTTTTGGGTGTTAACGAATACCATGCCGGCTTCAATGCTGCGGGACAGGCGTAGGATCTTGCTGATGTCCTGAGTCCAAATGTAAGAAGCCAAACCGTATTCCACATCGTTAGCCATTCGCAGACCGTCCTCTTCACTGTCAAACGGAATCAGGCAGGCGACCGGGCCAAAGATTTCTTCCTGCGCTACGCGCATCCGGTTATCCACGTCGGCCAGTACGGTTGGACGTAAGAAATGACCGCCGCGTAAATGGGCGGGTAAATCGGTAGGTTTATCCGGGCCGCCCGCCAGCAGGGTGGCGCCTTCTTCCATACCAATGCGGATATAACCGGAGACTTTGTCCCAGTGTTGTTGGCTGATTAAAGAACCCAACTGGGTGGTGGGATCCTGAGGATCGCCCACTTTCAGGCGGTTGGCGCGTTCGGCGAAACGTTTAATGAATTCCGGATAGATACTGCGCTGAATAAAGATGCGTGAACCCGCGGTACAGCGCTCGCCGTTGATGGAGAAGATGGTAAACAGTGCGGCATCCAGCGCGCGCTCGATATCGGCATCTTCAAAGATCAGCACCGGCGATTTTCCTCCCAGTTCCATGGAGTACTTTTTCAGTCCGGCGCTTTCCATAATCTTACGGCCGGTGGTGGTGCCGCCAGTAAAGGAAATCGAGCGCACATCGTGATGACGAACTAAAGCGTCACCGGCGGTGGCACCATAGCCTTGCACCACGTTAAGTACGCCTGCCGGGATACCGGCTTCCAGCGCCAGTTCCCCCAGATAGTTGGCGGTTAACGGCGAGAGTTCCGACATTTTCAATACCGCGGTATTGCCCAAAGCCAAACACGGGGCAACCTTCCAGGTAGCGGTCATAAACGGCACGTTCCACGGCGAAACCAGCGCACATACCCCCACCGGCTGAACCAGAGTGTAGTTCAGCATTTTGTCGTCAACCGGATAGGTTTTGCCGTTCATTTGCTGACACACTTCGGCAAAAAACTCAAAGTTATGGGAAGCGCGTGGAATCAGTACGTTTTGGGTTTGATGAATGGGCAGGCCGGTATCGGCGGTTTCCATTTTGGCAATTTCTGGTACGTGCTGCGCAATCAAGTCACCTAAACGGCGCATCAGACGTGCCCGCTCTTTCATCGGTAGCCCCGCCCATTTCGGGAAAGCCTGTTTGGCCGCTTCCACCGCCTGATTCACTTCTGCTTCGCCGCCGGAAGCCACCTCCGCCAGTACTTCACCGGTTGCTGGATTGACGGTTTGGAAGGTTTCTTTACTGGCGACGTTTTTGCCATTGATCCAGTGATTAACTATTTGCATAACAGCGCTTCCTCATATTCAGTTTCACTTACAATCCGATTAACCAGTCGTCCAACGCCCTGAACTTCCACGATCACTTCATCACCGGGGCGTACATCGGAAAGGCCTTTCGGCGTGCCGGTCGCAATCATGTCGCCGGGTTGTAGGGTCATAAATTTGCTGAGATAGGCAATCAGGAATGGGATATCGAAAATTAGATCCTGAGTGGATCCTTTTTGCCGTAGTTCACCGTTGACATGGGTGGTTAAGGTCAGATTATGTGGGTCGGCAATATCGGCCTTGTCGACAATCCATGGGCCAATTGGCGTTAAGATATCCCGGCTTTTTACCCGCAGATTGGGGCGATAGTAGTTTTCCAGATAATCCCGGATGGCATAGTCGTTACACACGGTGTAGCCGCCAACGTAGTCCATGGCGGTTTCACGGCTAACGTTGCGTGCCGTTTTACCGATAACGACCACCAGTTCAGACTCATAGTGCATATAGTCAACGTTATCCGGGCGTACGCTAACCTGACGATGACCGGTTAAGCTATTGGAGGCTTTGATAAAGATCAGCGGCTCTTCCGGCGCTTTAAAATCCAGCTCGGCGGCGTGGTCAGCGTAGTTTAGACCAAGGGCAAACAGGGTGCCGTCCGCTGGCGGTAGCCACTCAAAGCTATTGGCCGCCAGTTGAGTACCGTTGCTGAGAATCGCCCGCTCTTGTTCATCAATCACTGCTTGATGCTGTTGACCTTGATATTGGATGCGCGCGTGTCTCATGCGGTAGCTCCTTGTTGCATAACGATATTGGTTAAATCCGCTAATCCCTGAGCGCGTACGGTGACTCGATCGCCGGGATTGATTTTGGCGCGTTGGTGTGGGGTACCAATCAGAATTTTGTCACCGGGTTGTAGGGTCGCGAAGTCGCTCAGTGCGCAAACCAACTCATGGGGAGAACGGATAAGATCGGCGGTACTCCAGCGATCGACTTCGCGACCATTAATTTCGGTAATGATGACTAAGTCTTGGGGATGAATATCAACCACGTTTTCACTTATCGGGCAGAAACCATCGCAGCATTTGGCTTTGATAGCCGGGCGATAAAAGCTGGTTTCCGGCAGGCTCACATCGTTTGCCAAGGTATAACCGGCAATGTAGTCAGCGGCTTGTTCAAGCTGTACCTTGCGGGCGGTTTTACCAATAACGATAGCTAGCGTAGCGCCACTAAGCACTTCTGATTCGCCGGATGGATAGGGAATCGGGGCCAGTGAGCCAATAACGGTATTGTGCGGTTTAATAAACCAGACCGGCGTTTTGGGCAGCGTCTGGTAAGGAGGCTGTTGAAACGCACTGTTCCAGGCCGTCATTTGGCTTTTATGGTTCAGGGCAACGGCAAATACATTGTTCTTCATGAACGAATTCCTCTGTGGTCAGTCGTATGCATAATTTCTATTGAGGCTTAAATTTATAGATTGTTAATATATTAATGATATCTATTTATCTTGATGTTGTTTGGCGATCAAATAAACGTTTCATTCTTGTGATCTGTATAACAATCTATTTACATTAATAAAATATTATAGTTATTTATCAGTGTATTAATTAATTTTTGGTTTTAACGATTCAGCATTTTGCTTTAAGTATGATGATTTCATTGAATTCATATTGACTCGAATTGTTAAATTATTAATATGAAAATGAATTTTGTTTTTACCATCAAGGGGAAGGGAGTGTTATGGCAATCATAGGGTGAAAAGTGGCGTTTACATGTCATACTAATGGCGTGATGTTTGTCGCCTTAATCAAGAGTGAAAAGAATTTATGCATGAATCTCTGACCATTGCCTTATTACAAGCCCGGGAATCAGCGATGGGTTTTTTCCGACCCATTCTCAACGAATATAACCTGACTGAGCAGCAATGGCGGATTATTCGCGTGTTGGCGGAGATGCATTCTTGCGACTTTCATCTGTTGGCGCGCCAGACCTGTATTCTTCGGCCAAGCCTAACCGGGATCCTGTCGCGAATGGAACGCGATGGATTGATTCTTCGTCTTAAGCCATTGAACGATCAGCGTAAGCTATATGTTTCTCTGACGGATAAAGGGCACACGGTTTACCAACAGGCTAAAGAGCATATTGAACGGGGATATCGTCAGATCGAACAGCGTTTTTCCGCCGATAAACTGGATGAACTTATGGTGTTGTTGGAGCGGTTTATTGAGGTGGTGGATAATAATGGTGGGGCGGAAGTAGAGAGGGAAGAGAGTTGAACCCGTTAGGTTGGTTTGTACTCATCACCCCGTCCTGTTTTAAATGACAGCTACAACTTGATCTAACAGTTAATTCTAAGTGCAAAGTCAGTTGGCAAGGGCCATCTGAAACTTTTGGTAAAACTTGGCTTGACCCGAAAAACAGTATCACCATGAACTCACGGCTGCCGGGCAGTATTACTGATAGTGAAAAATTTGTCGGAAATAGATTTTAACAGTATGTAAGTACTAGCTCGCAGAAAGGCGGTTCTCTTCAACACCTTCTCTTTGGTTGGCATGGCGACTTCAAATTGGGTGGTTGGCTATATTGTTGAATAACTATTTTAGCACGAACCTTAAAAATGCTTATTGCCAAATTTCTTTAGGTGGCTTGTTATCCGTAATTTTTAATAGCCAACTGAGAGCTTGTTTAGTTGAGGAATGATCGCCAAATAGCGAAAAAAAGTAATAAAGAAATACGATGAAATATGGTGTTGGTAATATCACTATTATAGTAAAAAAGTAAATATAGGAGTTAAGGTCGCTGATTGTCATAATAAAAATTGGGTATCCAAATAAAAGCGCAGGAATCATTATAGAATAACAATGTAGTAATATTTTTTTTACTTTTTGGTTGCTCATCCAAGTCGGATTACATAATAAATATGTTGCCCGATCTGTTCTATTTACAATGGCTTTTACTTTATTATTATCAATAAGTAATTTTAACCGATCGTTTTCGGCAATAAAGGTAGGATGCGTAGTATAGTGGACTATCGGGATGGTGGTTTTGGTCAAAGAATACGCATATTCTCGTAATGTTATTAATATTCCACTTATATTAAAATTAATTATAAGATTTTGGTGTTTTGAGGTGAGCCTCATTTCAATATCTTGAGCTGTTCCATCAATAATATGAAGTGTTATATCTGAAAAATATTGTCGTTTACGTTTTTCATTACGGGTATCCCGCATAAATGAGAGATCGCCTTTTTTTGCCCTGGAGAAGTGTATTCGTTGTATTCGTGCTTTAACGGAAAAAAAATTAATACACTTAATAAAAATATTTAAGCTACAAATCAAAGTAATAGGTAAAGTAAAAAGTGCAATAATAGTGATTATTGAAGGGTGATCAATGATATGAAAAAATACAGACAAAAAATAAAGAATAAGTGTCATTTTTTGAAATATAGTAAATTTTAACCGTTGTACAACCTCACATGAGCCTTTTTCTTCTGATAATAACCAGTGTAGCCAATAAGTGCCGTCATCTAACGAGTGAGCACCAATGTGGATTATATCCCCTTTCTCTAGCTTATCTAATACGTTTAGATCGAGAAATTGATCCTCCAAAAAATAGAACGTATCTAAGCTGGTAATAATACGATAACAACAGGGATAATCCTGATTACTATTCTTATCGCATCGGGTAAATTTTGCCGTAATGAAGTTTATGTTACTCAATTTAGTGACCAATCCATGGTTTTTTTAATTTTAAAATAATAACACAATATTAAGGGGAGGTAATTACTTAATTCGATGATTATTAACGTTATAACTTGAAGCGTTCTATTATGGTGTTAGTGAATATTTATATGTTAAGTAACGTTTTCATTCATATCCCCAAAAAGTTGGATTATCGTGTCCAACTTTTTGGGGTTCAGTTCATTTTAGAGGGATGGTGAGGGAGCCGCTCTGGTTTACCGCGAAAGAACATTTTCGCTATTGCTCATTACTTCTGCCCATGTACCTGCCGATTAAGCTGCCACCATAGCAGATCGGTAAAGGCGCCCCAGCGGTTAAACTGTTTTTCCTGTTCTGGCGTCATCGTCTGTGGATCGCCGAGCAACAGACCTTTATCCGCTGCCCATGGGCGAAACTCCCCTTTGCCGGTCAGAATATATGCCCCTTGAGGGGTAATCACCGCTTCGGGGTTATAGCCCTGACACCAGATATCATCCAGCTTCTCCGCCAGCAAATTACAGCCGGTGCGATAATATGGCGTATCGGACAGGCTAAGCTGATAGAGCGTTGGCCAGATATCTTTATGGCTTCCTACGCGAGCAGCATCAAAATGGCTGTGGTCACGATAAGCCTGAGGAACATACAGGTAAAACGGCACCGCATGACCCAGTACCAGCTCATGTGTATCCTGATAACCAATACCGCGCACGTTATGGTCGCCGGTTGCTGCAATAATCGTATGGCCACCCAGCGGCTGCGATTTAACCCAACTGATAAACTGCCCCAATTGATCGTTCGCATAACGCAGGGTATGCATCACCTCTTGCAGCTCATCTCCGCTGGCTAAATTGCTCAGCCGTTTCTTTTCCGCATCGGTTAGTTGGATATTGGTTTTCTGATAGCCGTCCGGTGTTTTATAAGGTGGATGATGAGTGGTAGACATCGACATGATCAGAATATGTTCCCCTTTTTTGTCTGCCTCAGCCAGACGCTCTTCCATATAGCGGAACATATATTCATCAGGTATACCCCAGGTACTCATGTGAGCCTGTGGATAGCGCTTTTTCAGGCCGTTTTGCTCCATAAACTCACTGACGCCTAAACGGGGTAGAAACTGGTTTAGATTGCGCCATGAACCGTTTCCGGAGGTGACAAAAATAATTTTATAACCGTTAGCCAGATAAGGCTTAAACATATTACTGTCAAAGTCGAGAGCCTGAGCACTGGACTGACTAATGCCGCTCATGGGACTGCGTACAAAGAAGCGGTTCAGGGTATCAATGGTGCCGTCACCTTCCGAGATAAAGCGTTCAAAGCGCCAGTCGGTTAGCCAGTGTTGTCGCAGCGCGCCGAACAGATCGCGATCGGGGCGATCGTAACTTTCCAGGTGATAGCCCATACTTTCCATCACGGCCAGTACCACATTCGGTGGATTACTTTTAGCCAGTGGATTAACGTCGGTTCGGGCGCTAAACGGCGTCAGGCTTGCCGCCGTGGGTTTATCCAAAAAGCGGCTGAGCAGCGCTTCACCCTGTTCATCGGTGGCATCCGCAAAGGTATTGTCCTCGCTGTGGGCTTTAAATGCCCAGTTAAACGCGATTAGCCCGTTAGGGGTTAGCATATTCAGCATTTTAACTTCAGAGACTTGCCCGTCCGACTGACGAAGTGGGAAAGTACCGATTGAACCACGCATACCCACAAAGCAGACCGCCAGAATAACCAGCGTTGAGATTGCTGAGATTGGCAGGTTAATCTTACGCTCAGGTTTAGCGCCTAGCCGGCGCTGCCAGCGACGATAAAACCAGAAGGTAATAACGGCAAACAGCGCCAGGCTGAGTAATCCACGGATAACCGGATAGTCATGCCACATGGTGGCCAGAACGGCGGCGGTATCATCTTCAACCAGTCCAAAGACAAAGATATCGATGGCGCGCTCATAGGTGGCGTAATAGAAAATATTACCGACGGTTACCGTGGTGACGATAGTGCTTAATATTGCCGCTAACCATGGCCAGAAGCGCTGCCAACATTGGAAACTGCGTGAGCTTATAGCCAGCAAACCGGCAATCAGCAGGCAAGGGACAAACAAGAGACTGGCGATGCGAATATCAAACAGCCCGCCAATCCAGAACATGCGTTTAATATCCATGCCGAAGCCGTTTAACGCTTCAGGCGTACCATAGGTCAGTAATAGATACAATCTACCTGTGGATTGGGTAATTACGGCTAACAGCCAGGGCAATAACAGGGCAATCAGAGCTTGTCGAAATCGGTAAAACCACATAGTACCTTCTTTACAGATCAAAACGGATATGGGTAGGACAGCGCAATAAGATACTGAGTGTACGAAATTTGTGAAAGTTATTTGAATAAAGATTATATGTGTAATCGTTTCAGGGCGTCATTCATTCAGTCATTCTGGTTTGAATCATAGGTAAAGCAGAAGTCTGATGTAGGCGTTCGTTGTCTGGAAAATCCTATTCGCTAAGCTTTGGAATAACTGGGGCAGGGAATTTAATTTGTGCGGTTGGCACGAAAGGACGTTATTCGCTAGCGAATAACGATAAAAAGCCGCCGAACCCGCTATATTCTACAGCGCAGATCCGCTAGAATTACCGGTTTACAATTATAATTCTGTCAACTTATACCACATAACGGTAAGTACAAATCATGTTTGAAATTAATCCGGTAAGAAACCAGATCCAGGACCTGTCTGAACGGACAGCGGTTCTGAGGGGGTATCTTTGACTATGATGCCAAGAAAGAACGTCTGGAAGAAGTAAACGCCGAGCTTGAACAGCCCGATGTTTGGAACGAACCTGAGCGTGCTCAGGCTTTAGGCAAAGAACGTTCTTCACTTGAAGCGATTGTAGAAACCATCGATCAGATCGAGCAAGGCGTTGAAGATGTCAACGGCCTGTTAGAACTGGCCGTTGAAGAAAATGATGAAGACACCTTCAATGAAACCGTTGAAGAAGTGAATCAACTGGAAGATAAATTAGCTCAGTTAGAGTTCCGCCGTATGTTCTCTGGCGAATATGACAGCGCTGATTGCTATATTGATATTCAGGCCGGTTCTGGCGGTACGGAAGCACAGGATTGGGCGAGTATGCTGGTGCGTATGTACCTGCGTTGGGCGGAAGCCAAAGGTTTTAAAACCGAGATGATTGAAGAATCTGACGGTGACGTTGCCGGTACTAAATCGGCCACCATTAAAGTGATGGGTGATTACGCTTACGGTTGGCTACGTACTGAAACCGGCGTGCATCGTTTAGTGCGTAAGAGTCCATTTGACTCCGGTGGCCGTCGCCATACTTCTTTCAGCTCGGCTTTCATTTATCCAGAAGTGGATGATGATATCGATATTGAAATCAATCCGGCTGATTTACGTATTGACGTTTACCGCGCTTCTGGTGCCGGTGGTCAGCACGTTAACAAAACGGAATCTGCGGTGCGTATTACCCATATGCCGACCAATATTGTGGTGCAGTGCCAGAACGACCGTTCTCAGCATAAAAACAAAGATCAGGCGATGCGTCAGCTTAAAGCTAAGTTGTATGAGTTTGAGCTACAAAAGAAAAATGCTGATAAACAGGTGATGGAAGAGAACAAATCGGATATCGGATGGGGTAGCCAGATTCGTTCTTATGTGCTGGATGATTCACGGATTAAAGACTTACGTACCGGTGTTGAAACCCGGAATACTCAGGCCGTATTAGATGGCGACCTGGATAGATTTATTGAAGCAAGCTTAAAAGCTGGGCTATAAAAAGGATAGATAGATATGTCTGAGCAACCTCAAGAGCATGATGCAGCGCAGTCAGCCGCAGAGTTAAATAACGAACTGCAAGCGCGCCGTGAGAAGTTGGTAGCCCTGCGTGAGCAAGGTAACCCATTCCCTAATGATTTCCGCCGTGATATGACATCGGACAAGCTACATAGACAATACGATGATAAAGAGAACGAAGAACTGGAAGCGTTAGGTTTAGAAGTCGCCATTGCCGGTCGTATGATGACTCGCCGCATTATGGGTAAAGCCTCTTTCGCTACCCTACAAGACGTAGGTGGACGCATTCAGATTTATGTTTCCCGTGACGATCTGCCGGAAGGTATTTATAACGAGCAGTTTAAGAAGTGGGACTTGGGTGACATCGTTGCTGCCCGCGGTCGACTGTTTAAAACCAAGACTGGTGAGCTATCGATTCATTGTCATGAAGTTCGCTTGCTGACCAAAGCACTGCGTCCGTTACCGGATAAGTTCCACGGTCTGGCGGATCAGGAAACGCGTTATCGCCAGCGTTATTTGGATCTGATCACCAACGATGATTCTCGTCGTACCTTTGTGGTGCGTTCCAAAATTATGGCTGCTATTCGTAACTTCATGGTGCAACGTGAATTTATGGAAGTAGAAACGCCAATGATGCAGGTGATTCCGGGTGGTGCAACTGCACGTCCGTTTATTACCCATCATAATGCGCTGGATATCGATATGTATCTGCGTATTGCGCCGGAACTGTACCTCAAGCGTTTAGTGGTCGGTGGTTTTGAGCGGGTGTTTGAAATTAACCGTAACTTCCGTAATGAAGGGGTTTCTCCGCGTCATAATCCAGAGTTCACCATGATCGAGCTTTATATGGCTTATGCCGATTATAAAGATCTGATCGCGTTGACTGAGGATCTGTTCCGCACCCTGACTCAGGACGTGCTGGGCAGCACGACCGTTGAGTATGGCGACCAGTCTTTTGATTTTGGTAAGCCGTTTACCAAAATGACCATGAAAGAAGCCATCTGTCACTATCGTCCTGAAACCAATGTGGCGGATTTAGACGATATGGATAAAGCGAAGGCTATTGCGGAATCACTGGGCATTAAAGTTGAGAAGAGCTGGGGCTTAGGCCGCGTTCAGTGTGAAATTTTTGAAGAAACGGCAGAAAGTCATCTGATTCAGCCAACCTTTATCACTGAATACCCGGCAGAGGTTTCTCCTTTAGCCCGTCGTAATGACGATAATCCGTTTATTACCGATCGCTTTGAGTTCTTTATTGGTGGTCGCGAAATTGGTAACGGTTTCTCTGAGTTAAACGATGCGGAAGATCAGGCGCAGCGCTTTGCCGATCAGGTCAGCCAAAAAGATGCTGGTGATGATGAAGCGATGTTCTACGATGAAGACTATGTGACTGCGTTGGAACACGGTTTACCGCCAACCGCAGGCCTGGGTATTGGTATTGACCGTATGGTGATGCTGTTTACCAATAGCCATACCATTCGTGATGTGATTTTGTTCCCGGCCATGCGCCCGGTGAAATAAGTTTTCTGCCTGACAGAAAAAATCATATAGAAGCATAGAGAAAAAAGGAGCGTGATATTTATCACGCTCCTTCAGATTGTTGATAAAGTACTAATATACGCAATCGTCGGGAGAGACGGGTGTGGGGGTCGTAGCGGGCTTGCCCGCCGGAGTGCCCGTAACCCGGCTAGGCACGACGCACGCTAAAGTTGAATACTGATGTCCTTCCGGCTGAGCACTTAGGTGATATTCACTCAAGATTTTTACAGCCGGAACAACCATTGATGCTGATTAAAAAGTTTGTCAGCAGCCTCAAGGAGCGTGATATTTATCACGCTCCTTTTTATTATGCCTTATCCGACGTTATTCCACCTTGATAAGGGAAAGAAATCAGGCAGGTTGCAGCTCACCGTTTTGTTGTTTGATATCTTCAACTTCTTCCAAATCCTGCTGTTCAAACTTAACCGCTGCCGGTACTGAAATCTTAATGGCGATAGCCACCGCCAGGAAACCGCCGATTAGCTTACCGAGCAGGATTGGCAGAACCAGCGTCGGTTGAAAGTTCGCGGTAAAGGCCAGATGATCGCCGATAGTGGCCTGCGCACATACGCCGAAGGCAACACACAGTACTTTGTCGCGGGCACGCATACCTTTGAACAGGTGATAAGTGGCAATGATATTAGCCAGTACCATAATAAAGCCCAGCGCACCGGTATCGGTTAACTTCAGCTTGCGGCCAAAGATACTGACCAGACCTTTACAATATTTCTGGAACAGATAACAAATTGGAAAGGTACCCGCCAGCATAATGCCAATGTAACCGGCAATTTCAATGGCTCGGAATAGCTCTTTTTGATCGGCAAACATCGGATCGAATCCCCACCAGCCGAATACAAGGGTAAATACTCCGGTAAAATGTTGAATGATGGAACAGGCCAGCACTAACTTAATAAAGGCATCCATAATCTTGCCGAAAATCAGGAAGCCGGCCACCATGAACGCTGGGCGGTATTTCAGACCAGCGGCCAACAGAAAACAGAAAATAAACAGCGGCATCAGATACTGCAACATGGTGACAAAATCGATGCTCAGGTAATACGTGGCCGGTGAGCTGGTTGAGATAATGTCCCGTACCGGAATATTGTTAAAGGTAATCAGCAACAGCGCAGCAAGTACACCAAAAGGAATGCTGATAAGCCCGGCCATCGCACCCAGCGCCAGATATTTATGGTCTTTACGGTTAAGCATGGTTAATCCAACCGGAATCAGATAAACAATGGTGGCACCGGAGGTATAACCAACCAGCATGGCGGTAATCCACATGTCACGGTTGGTGGTGAGTGCGTCGGCGAGCTGATAGCCCCCCATATCCACGGCAATAATTGACAGGGCAGCAATAGAGACATCCGAGCCTACGGCGCTGAATACCGGCCCCAGCAGATGTGAGATAGCCTGTGACAGTATCGGTACCGCGACCATAATACCGGCCTGAGCCAGAAAGACCGGGCCGATAGAGTGAATGCCATTAACGAATTCTTGGCCCAGCCCGCTCTGCGGTTTAATAATGGAGGCACATGCACCGAGTAGGGTGCCCACCATAATCAGATAAATAACATAGTTACCGAATTCAGCCATGTGATATTCCTTATTCTTGTTTATTTTATGAATGACGTAGGCCGCGAGAGCGGGAGATAATGTCTTGATATTGCTCAATCACGCCAAACATCGAGGCATCATTTGGTGTTGTGATATGGGCATCTGTATTGAAAGAAATGGGGCGTTCGAGGCCAAATCCCTTTCTGGCTAGCATGGCTGTACCGAGGGCAGTCACTTCTCGATTAGCAGGTGCGACAATCTTTTTCTGAATGATATTGGCCAGAAATTGCTTAAAGTAAGTATTGGAGGAGAGACCGCCATCGACGGAAATACTGTCTCCCAGAGGAGATAGCTTATCCATAGCCAGAATCACTTCAGCAGAACGGACGGCAATGCCTTCCAAGACTGACTGAAGCATGTCTTTTCTTTCTACATCTAATGATAAACCGGTCCAGATTCCTGCGGCCGAACGATCCCAATAAGGGCAACCCAGCCCGGACAGTGCCGGAACGAAAGCCAGCCCCCGTGAAATAGCTGATTCTTTCCAAAAACTATCAAGCTCATCAAAATCATTAAACAGACCAATTTTACGAGCCCAGTTAATGGCTGACGCGGCGTTATAAACACCGCCATCCAGACCAAATACCGCCGGACTATCCGGGAATTTCCAGCATAGGGTCGGCAGGAGTCCTGAATCACCAATGTCGGCAATTTCCGTACCGGTGAGTGATTGAAGAAATGCGCCGGTACCAAACGTGACTTTTGCGTCGCCTTTATGCCGACAGCCATGACCGTAAGTGCCAGCAAACTGATCGACAATTGAGGCGGTTACCGGCGTCAGATGCCCGTCCAGATTAATGTTGCCAAAGTGGCTGGTGGTGTCCCGAATTGGGGCTAAACAGTGGATCGGCACATTGAAGATCTCACAAAGTTCACTGTCCCATTCCAAGGTATGGATATTAAACAGTGAAGTGCGTGAGGCCGAGTTATAGTCAGTGCAATAAACTCCGCATAAACGGTCGAGAAAAAAGGAGTCCATGGTACCGATACGCAATTTGCCTTTTGCGGCCAGCTCTTTTACACCAACGATATTTTCGATGATCCAGTTCATTTTGCTGGCGGAAAAATAAGGATCGAGGGGTAGTCCAGATTTTGACTGAACGATAGGCTCCAGACCGGCATCCTTTAGCTGTTGAATACGTTTTTCTGTCCGCATATCTTGCCAAATAATGGCGTTATACAGCGGATGTTTGGTATCGGCATGCCAGGCGACAATACTTTCACCCTGATGGCAGATGCCAATCGCATCAACCACTTCACAGCTGGCTAAACATTTTACAATATTACCTAAGATCTCTTCCGGATCCTGTTCAACCCATCCGCTGTTCAGGGTGATCTGTTTATGCGGAATGCTCATGGGAGAATGAGAACGTCCGCTTTCATCAAAAACGACAACTCGGGTACCGGTAGTTCCCTGATCTATCGCGGCGTAGCGTTGGTTAAGCATGACGCATCTTCCTTTATTATTTTTGTTGGTAATTAGACTGTTTTGTGGATTATTACGATCAAACGGAACTTAAATCCACATAAAATTCACATATTGATACTTATTTATGACCTTGGTCACATTTATTTAACAATGTGTGATTTGTTTTGCTATTAAGTGTCATTGTCGTTTTTTTATGTGTTGATATTGTGGTTATCATGTGGTTTTATGATATCGAAAGACATTGGTCACTAGGATTGGCTACATATGAAGAACGAAAATAAAAAAAATTGGGATGTGATTGTTATCGGCGGTGGCGTGGTCGGGTGTGCTGTCCATCGTCAGTTTGCGATTGCCGGTGCTAATGCTTTATTACTGGAAAGGGGCGGAGATATCCTTTCGGGAGCCAGTAAAGCGAACAGTGCGTTATTGCATACCGGTTTTGATGCGCCTCCCGGCAGTCTTGAACTGGAATGTATACAGAATGGCTATCGAGAGTTTATGGCCATCAAAGATAAAATGAATCTACCATTGCTGCAGACTGGCGCGTTGGTGATTGCCTGGAATGAAGAACAGTTGGCTAAATTGCCCGCTATTGTTGAACAGGCACATCAGAATGGTGTTATGGATGTGTGTCTGGTTGATAAAGAAGAAGTCTATCGGCGGGAGCCGAAGCTGGCGGAAGGCGCGCTGGCGGCGGTTAGCGTCCCCGGTGAAGGCGTGATGGATCCGTGGAGTTCGCCGCTGGCGTACTTAACTCAGGCGGTAAAGCACGGTGCTGGATATGCGTTCCACTGTGAGGTTGAAAGCGGAAGTTTCAATGATGGCTTATGGACGCTGAAAACTAAAAAAGGGGAATTTCAAGCTCCTCTGGTGATCAACTGTGCAGGCATCAATGGGGATATTGTGGAAAGTATCTGCCATCCGTCACCTTTCCAGATTAAGCCAAGAAAAGGGCAGTTCCTGGTTTACGATAAAGAAGCCGCGGCCGATATTAATGCCATTATCCTGCCTGTTCCGACAGCCATCACGAAAGGCGTGCTGTTAGCCAAAACTATTTTTGGCAATCTGCTGTTAGGGCCAACGGCAGAAGAACAAGAGGATCGCTGGAAAGCGGAAGTGGATGAAAATGTCCTGAAAGATTTAATTCGTCAGGGCAGCAACATGTTACCCAGCTTGCATAACTATAGTGTAACGGCAACCTATGCCGGTCTGCGTCCCGCAACGGAAGAGAAACACTACCGCATTAATGACTATCCGGAAAAACAGTGGATATGTGTCGGAGGAATTCGCTCCACCGGCCTGACTTCCGCACTGGGTGTTGCGAAGCACGTTCTGGCGTTGTATCAGAATAATTTTTCACCGTTGTTTGACATGTCTCCGCCGGCTGAACTGATCTGGCCTAAGATGCCAATGTTGGCGGAGCATGAACAGCGCAGTTATCAGACCGAGCATAACGGTGGCATTGTGTGTCACTGTGAACGCGTCAGCCGTAATGAAATTGAGGCGATTTTTGATTCAGATATTCCGCCGGAATGTTTGGGAGGCCTGCGCCGGAGAACCCGAGCGATGATGGGGCGGTGTAACGGTTTTTACTGTAGCCATAAGGTGGCAGAAATCATTAATTATCGTTTTGAGAATACGTTAGCGGTAGAGGTGCTGAAATGAAGCTAAATTACGATGTGGTTATTATTGGCTCTGGCCCCTCTGGTATTGCGGCAGCAACGGCGTTAAAGCAACAAGGTGTGCATGATATTGTTATTCTGGAGCGGGAAGCGCAGGCCGGTGGTGTTCCCCGACATTGCCAGCATCCGACGTTTGGGTTACTGACCTTTAAACGGCCGATGAAAGGATCGCATTTTGTTGAGCACATTCTGAAGATTCGCGGTGACGTTCCGGTATTGACCGGCATGACCGTGGTGGGGATTTATCCTGACGGAAAAATTCAGGTTTCTTGTGATGCGGGTCTGGTTAATATACAGGCTAAACGCATCATTATTGCCACCGGCGTTCGTGAAACCCCACGCCATCCGAGATTGGTTTCCGGCCTTCGCCCGCAGGGTGTTTTAACCACCGGGGCTTTACAGCAATTTATTTATTTAAATCGACAGACCCCTTGCCGCAACCCGGTGATTATCGGTACTGAGATTGTCAGCTTTTCAGCATTATGGACGTTGCGTAATGCGGGTGTTAAAGCCAAGGCGATGATTGAACAGGGCGCAAGAATTACGGCGAACCGGCCTTTAATTATGGCGGCTAAACTTTTTGGTGTTCCGGTTTATTGCCAGACTAAATTAGTTGAGATTGGCGGACTGAATCGCGTTGAGTATGTGATGGTTGAATGTAACGGCCAGCGCGAAAAGATTGAGTGTGATTCAGTTATCTTTACCGGTGAATTTACCGGTGAATATACCTTGATAAAAGGGAGCCATTTGGATTATCGAGCGGATACCGGTTGTCCGGTGGTTGATAATCAGGGACGCTGTTCTGACGCCGCTTATTATGCCATTGGCAACTTGCTTCATCCGGCAGATATGGGGGATCAGTGCTATCAGGAAGGTATGAAAGTGGGTCTGGCGGTTGCCAAAGACCTACAGTGCCCAGCGCCGAAAGCCTCCTTACGTTTGCCGATTGTTTTTGATGAAAAGATTCAATTTACTGCGCCTTCTTGTATTGCCGCTGATGAGAATTTATCGACATTAGACCTCAATATCCGGGTGAAACAGGCTATCACAGGTACGGTGGTGGTCAAATCAGGCAATCAGGTTCTGTATCAAAAGAAACATCGCTGTTTACCTGGGCGACGGATCATGTTGAAAGGGGTGAATTCCAGACTGATTTCCGGAAATGCTACAGAAATCAATGTGAGTATCGTATAGTTTGCCGATACATCGTTAAGCGATCTTAAGGGTATTTGGTTATGACTGAAGGACGTCCGAGTAATTTGCGACATCAGGCTATTCTTGAACAGCTGTTTTCTAATGGGCAGGTGTTTGTTCATGATTTAGCTGAGCAGTTTAATGTGGCACAAGAGACTATCCGTCGCGATCTGACCAAGTTAGAGTCTCAGAAGCTACTCAAAAAAGTGCATGGTGGGGCGGTAAATATTCAGTCAAAGTTTGAACGTGACTTTAGTGAGCGCGCTAAACTGGCTGCGGATGAGAAAAAAGCCATCGCCATGAAGGCCGCTGAGTTTATTAAATCGGGCGATACCTTGTTGATTGATTTCGGTACCACAACCATGGAATTTGCTCAGCAGGTGAAAAATATTGATGGGCTGACGGTGATTACCAATTCACCTCTGATTGCCGGTATTGTGCAGGAAAATATGACCATTGATGCCATTTTGATTGGCGGACAGTTTAGTGGCTCCAAATTTGCCTGTTTGGGGGCTATTACGCTGAAGAATATTGGTGAGTTCTCAGCGGATTACGCGGTGATTGGTGTGGGGGCGATTGATGCCAATAAGGGCATCATGAATCAGAATATTGATGAAGCGGCCGTTGCAAGAAAGATGATGGAAAACAGTGACAAACTTATTGTGTTGGCTGACTCCACTAAGTCTAATAAGCATGCAATAAGTTTAGTCAGCGGTTGGGAGAATGTTGATATTCTTGTTACCACCAGTAGAGATATAAAAATTACCGAAGCCAATAAAAAGACGAAAATTATTTTCGCTGATGCTGAAGATAATCGGTGATTTATTTTATTGACGGAGAATAAAGCTATAGTGATATAGCTTTATTCAATGTTATCTATATTTATTAGATTTTTATAATAACCTAATGATATTGCTATATTAATGAATTTAATGTTTAAGTTAAGGACGAAACGATGAAACTCTACTTTATTGCCTGCCCTTACTCTCATGCGGATGAGGAGATTGTTCAGCAGCGCTTTGATCTTTGTACTTCGGCCGCCACCAAGTTAACCATGGCAGGTTATGCCGTATACAGCCAAATCACCATGTCACATCCGATGAATGTGCTGGCGACCAAGATGGATAGAAGAATCAGATGGGCCCCCATTGATGAAGCGTTTATGGCGAAATGTGATGAGTTAATTGTTCTGACGCTACCTGGCTGGGATGAAAGCAGCGGTGTGGCAAATGAGATTGAATATTTTAAATCACGCAATCGTAAGGTATGGACTTATGACGATTTTGCCGCGGAACATAAATTATAATCACTAATTACCGCTTAATTTGCAGCATGCATATGCTGGAGAAAATCGTTGTATCTGTCTAAGCAAGAGGGTGCCATTGGGTGCTTTCTTGCGTTTTTTAAGAGGCAAAGACTGGCGTGGCGGATGTTTACCATGAATTATTTAATTTTTATATGAGGTATAGAAAAATATAGAGATGGCATAAATAATCATTGTTTATATTCAAATGTCAGGTATTTCCTTCCCATTATTCCCCATTAAAATAAGTAGTAAATTAAATTAATGAAGAAAACAGTAGCCTATATCTATAATAGGTAGATACTATCTGTAGAATATTTTCATGGTGTTATACTTATTTCATATTAAGAAGCACTTCAATGTTAAATAACAATGAGGATTCGGATAATGAGTACAGTTAAATCACTAAAAACTAAAGATTCTAAATTAGCGTTTACTCGTAATGATGTAAAAGACAGCGTCAAATTATCTTCCATTAAAGCATTGAACTATATGGTTGCTCAACTGGCTGATTTGGCTCTGGTTACCAAGCAAGCGCACTGGAATATGAAAGGTGCAAACTTTATCAGCGTTCATGAAATGATTGATGGTTTCCGTGATGTGTTGTTGGATCATCAGGACACTTTCGCAGAACGTGTGGTGCAGTTTGGTGGTACCGCAATGGGGACGCTACAGGCGATAGAAGCAACCAGCTCGTTAAAACCTTATCCAACCAATATTTTCAGCGTAACCGATCACTTAAAAGAGCTGGCGGATCGTTATGCCACCGTTGCTAATGAACTGCGTAAAGCGATTACAGAAGCTGAAGATGAAGACGTGGCTGATATGTTTACCGCAGCTTCACGTGATTTGGATAAGTTCCTGTGGTTTATTGAGGCTCATTTAGTCTAAGCCCAACCAGACAATAACTCGACGTTTTTTAACCCCGCTGGCGCTATCGTCAGCGGGGTTTTTATTATCTATAGACAAGTGTTTAGATATTTAGCATTAATTTATTCAAGCCTAAGTAGAATTAAATATTCTTTAAGCATTATTATTTAATCTATAAACGTCAGCCATCACGATGTGTTTAATATAATAAATTCTTCCATAGTGAGCTTGTCTGGTCTTTTGATATTTATTTGAAAATAAAAATTTTAAGATTCATGTTTTCTTCCATGTTACGTCGCAGTGCCAAGGGAATTGGCAGAATCGATAGTGAGTTATTGAGAAAGTCATTTAAATTCAATTTGCTTAAATGGAAATATTAATGTTTCTTGAGAAAATAACGAGTCTCTTTGGCTTGATAAACATCTATTAATATATCAGCGTCATTTTTTAATATTTATTTATAGATAATTTATTCTTTTGGCTATTTTTCTTATTGTTTTTATTGATGGTGTTTTATAACTTCTTCTACCGAATGTTCTGCATTAATTTTTTAAAAATATTCTATTTCTATTCGTGGTTTGTTTTATTTCTTCCATAGGAAAATGGAGGGAATAACAGGCCTGACATATTTTATATTCCTATAAAAAGTAGAAGGTTGATAATGGCTATATACGATTATAAAGGCAAAGATGGACGGCATTTGGTACAAACGGCTAATGATATGATTCGCTACAATCAGTCAGGTGCTGAGGAAGAAGCGATCGCGAAGCAAAGCTTGTCGGATGCTGGCTGGCGCTTGTTAACGCCAAATGAAATTGGTTATTCAGGTAAGGTTGATAAAAGTGGCACCTATCTGGGAGAACGACTTAAAACCTTAGGGGCTGAGGCTGAAGTTTTAGGTCGTTTTGATGATTCCGGCACACTCCAGCAAATTGGCATCAGCTTTCACGGCACGGGTACGCGTTCTCAGGGCTTATGGGGACAGATTAATACCATTTCGGATATTAAGTCAGATCTGGGATTAATTTTTAATCATAAAGACTATCCAAAGAAAGCATTTAATAAACTCTTTAAGACCATCGCTGATTATGCGACAGAAAATGGCCTGAGCGGGGAAGACGTTCTGGTTACCGGGCATAGCTTGGGTGGCGCGGCGGTGAATGGCATGGCAGCACTGCGTCATGACAATTGGAATGGGTTTTATGAAAACTCTGAGTTTATTGGTTTTGCTGCGGCCTATGTGTATGAAGAGAAGGATTCGGTGTTGAATATTGGCTATGAGAATGATCCTGTTCATCGGGTTATTTCGGACAGCCATGGCCTACAGCTGAAAGGTGTTTATCCAGAGCTGAACGGCGCAACAAATAATATGGTCATTTATAATGACTTTTATGCGGCGGATAATTATCCAGACGGTAAGTTTTCTATTTTAAACTTCCCGTCATGGTCTGCGCATATGCCGATGGCCTATAAGTCTTTATTGCAAGTTTCTAAGTCTGCGTTTTATGAGCAGATGGATTTAAACTCGCCTATCGTTATTGCCGGACTCTCTGATGAGTTAAGAGATAAAGTTTGGGTTTCAGATAAAGCCTCCGCGTCATCTAATCACTTTGGTCAATCCGCCTTTATCTTGGGGAGTGAGAACGCTGACCTGTTACAGGATGGCATTCGCGATGACTTCTTAGAAGGCTTTGAAGGTGACGATCGGTTCCGCGTTAGTTTTGGTCATAACACCGTCGACGGCGGAGCAGGTAATGACACCGTTGAAGTAGCTGGCGAGCTGAGTCAGTTTTCTATTGCTCGTACTCAGGATGGGCATCTGTTTATCGTCAATGCCAGCTCGGTAAACGATCTGGTTTCGGTTGAAAATGTTCAATTTAACGCCGGTGGCGCGTACTCCGTGACAGAAAATGGATTAGCAGGTATCAACGTCGTTGGCTATGAGGCGATTGCGGAAGGAACCGATGGCGATGACACCATGGACGTTTCCGGCTGGGCATTTGGTGGCGCTGGTGATGACGTGATTGTTGGTCAGAATGGCGTTGACTATCTGATCGGCGGTGATGGTGATGACGTGCTGGTTGGCAATGGCGGCAATGATATTCTGGTGGGTGGCCTGGGTAACGATAAACTGTACGGTGGCGAAGGGAATGACTCGCTGTTTGGCGGTGCCGGTAATGACATTCTGGTTGGCGGAGCGGGTGCTGATACGTTATATGGCGGCATGGGATTTGATATCGCCGATTACAGCGAATCCGAGGCTGGCGTTACGGTCAGGCTGGATAATGGCAGAATGCTCAGAGTGGATGAGGAAGGCAAGAATATTAATAGCGGCGGTGATGCCGAAGGTGATTTATTATTTGAAATTGAAGGCCTTATTGGTTCTCGTTTTGATGACGTTTTGATCGGTGATGACGGGAATAATCTGTTAACCGGTAACGGCGGTAATGATCAGCTTTATGGCGGCGGTGGTGCTGACGTATTTAACTTTAGTCAGGGCAGTACCGGTACTACAACCATCGCTGATTTTAGCGCGAAAGAGGGTGATAGAATTCGCCTGACAGAACTGGGCATTGAGGATGTGAATCAACTGTTGGATGTCAACGTGTCAGGTAAGGACTTACACTTAGCGGTGAATAACGACCTGAATATTATTGTTACCGGTGGCTTCAATTTAGAACCAGAACAGTTACTTTATGCTTAAGGTTAATTATACAGTCACTTACTGATAACTAAGACTGAATAAATATATCCCGCTGCGATGTGTAGCGGGATATTTTTTTGGACTAAAATAAGTGGCTAACCACGTATTTATTTTTTCTTCGTAATATATCGCAGTAGAATTACCGTGTTATTTACCGATCAATTTATCCGATTTTTATTTTAAGGAACCAAGATGGCGCAAAATATTTATGACGATAAGGCATTTTTTGATGGCTATGCACAGCTTAGTCGTTCGGTAAATGGCTTAAAAGGTGCGCCAGAATGGCCTGCGATTTGCGACATGTTACCGAATATGGCCGGCTTTAATATTGCTGATTTAGGTTGTGGCTACGGTTGGTTTTGCCGCAGCGCTCGTGAGCAAGGGGCAGCTCAGGTATTGGGCATCGATTTATCACAGAAGATGTTGAATAAAGCCAGAGAGATGACGGCAGATGATGCAATTACCTATCAACAGGGGGATTTGGAACATCTGCAACTGCCAGAAAATACCTATGATCTGGTCTATAGTTCGCTGACGCTGCACTATATTGAAAATCTGTCTGGGCTGTTAGCGACGGTTTATCGGTCATTACTTCCCGGTGGTTATCTGATTTTTTCAGCGGAACATCCAATTTATACCGCGCCGAAACAACCTGACTGGTTGGTTGATGAGCAGGGACAGAAATCCTGGCCGATAAACGGTTATCAGGCTGAAGGACAGCGAGTGATTAACTGGATAGCCGAAGGCATCGTTAAGCAGCATCGTATGATAGGGACTTATCTCAATATGCTGATTGAGCAGGGCTTTGTGATTACTCATTTAAATGAATGGGGACCAAGCAAACAGCAGATTCAGGACAGCCCGGCGCTGGACGAAGAGAAAGAGCGGCCGATGATTTTTCTGCTGTCGGCGCAAAAGCCGTTGGGTAAGTAAGTTGATGAGCATGATGAATTAACCTGAATTGTTTGTTTTCTCCGAAAGACATTCAGCGCTATAATTAATCGGTTAATTCTCATGTTGTTAACGCGGGTGTAGTTCAATGGTAGAACGAGAGCTTCCCAAGCTCTATACGAGGGTTCGATTCCCTTCACCCGCTCCAGAATTATTCTGTTATCTATTCGATTATTTTCTTTGTTACTCACAAAACAGCGAACTCCCCAGCTATTCTTGCTCATAAGGGCACGTGTTGTTGATAACGCAATGCATCAATCAAGAGAGAAAAAGCGGTAGTGTGCTGTTTCCGGCTGGGGTAATAAAGATAGTAACCGGAAAATGGTGGACACCACTCTTCAAGTACACGGACTAATTGGCCGCTTGCCAGTTCGCTGTTTACCGTGTCTTCCGGAACAAACGATAGGCCAAGTCCCAGAGTGGCGGCGTCGATTTGTTGCCGAGAATAGTTAAAGGTAAGTTGGCCATCAACCCGTACTTTGAGCTCCCGACCGTCTTTTTCAAACTCCCAAGCATAGAGGCTATCCATGGTTGGTAAGCGCGTATTAATACAGCGATGTTGTTGTAATTCCTGAGGCGTTTGTGGAATACCATAGGTTTTAAAGTAAGCCGGGGAGCCAACAACGGCGAAGCTGATATCCGGGCCGATTCTCACCGCAACCATATCTTTGGCAACCTGTTCCCCAAAGCGGATACCGGCATCAAAACGACCGCTGACAATATCGGTAAGGGCGTTATCCACGGTGATTTCAACGTTAATATCCGGGTAATCAGCAAGGAACGTTTTCAATACCGGCCAGAGTGCTGAATCAACGGCATGTTCACCGGCGGTAATGCGAATATTGCCCGCTGGTCGATCGCGCATTTCAGTTAAGGCATTAAGCTCACTTTCAATGTCAGCAAAGCGTGGCTCCAGGCTATTAACCAGTTTTTCCCCGGCCTCAGTAGGGGCCACGCTGCGCGTGGTTCGGGTTAATAACCGAATACTCAGGCGTTCTTCCAAACTACGTACTGAATGGCTTAGCGCTGATTGGGATACTCCCAATTTAGCTGCTGCTCGGGTAAAGCTGCCTTCTCTGGCCACAGCAAGGAATGAAATTAAGTCGTTGAAGTTTTCTTTTAACATTTCGGTACCTGCTGCGACGTTGTTTATGGCGGTTTGACGGTGTGGTGAATCTATGGCCTTTCACTGGATAGCCAAAGGTAGCATAGGTACTTTCTCATGGATTCATGAATTTTTCTCATAGCTTCTTGCGCATTTATCCGGCTAGTGCTGCTAAAAGAATGGCGGTAACTTTTATTGCCACAGTGCTGCGGAATAATTTATGGCGGGCCATTTGCTGTCGGCTGGTCGTAAACAACGTTCTTTCACGCTAATAAATCAATGAGCTATGCCAGAAATAGAGTCAGAACGATCGGACTCAGGTTTTTAATCGTAATCAGGATTGATGATACAGGAGCAACAAGATGACAATAAAAGTGCTTGGCTATGCAGCCCAGTCAGCGGAAGCGCCTTTGGCACCCTTTGAGTTTACCCGGCGGGATCCTCGTCCTGACGATGTTGTGATGGAGGTTCTCTATTGTGGCGTTTGTCATTCCGATCTCCATCAGGCGCGTAGTGACTGGAGCGGAAGCGTCTATCCTATGGTGCCCGGCCATGAGGTTATTGGTCGCGTGACTGCGGTTGGTACAGATGTGACAAAATTTAAGCCGGGGGATTTTGCCGGTATTGGCTGTATGGTCGACTCTTGCCGGGAATGCCAGCCATGCCAACATGATTTGGAACAGTATTGTGAGCAAGGCAGCGTACTGACATACAATGGTATCGATCGTCACGATCATCGGCCCACCTATGGCGGATATTCTCAATCAATCGTGGCTTCGCAAGATTTTGTTTTGAAAGTGCCGAATGGTATGGATCTCAAATCGGCTGCGCCGTTATTGTGTGCTGGCATTACGACGTGGTCTCCATTGCGCCACTGGAATGTGGGGCAAGGCAGTAAAGTCGCGGTTGTTGGTCTGGGTGGCTTAGGTCATATGGCGCTGAAGCTTGCTAACGCTCTGGGAGCTGAAGTCACGTTATTCACCCGTTCCGCAGATAAAGAGGCAGATGCCAGACGTTTGGGGGCTCATCATATTGTGCTCTCGACTGATGAAGCTCAAATGGCTACGGTAAAAGGGCAGTTTGATCTGATCATCGATACCGTCCCTTATGTTCATGATATTAACTCTTATATGCCGACGCTGAATTTGGATGGCACATTGGTATTTGTTGGTTATTTGGGGGATCTCTCTCCAATGTTAAATACCATACCGTTGATTTTAGGCAGACGCTCAGTCGCGGGTTCATGTATTGGCGGGATCGCGGAAACGCAGGATATGCTCGATTTCTGTGGTCAGCATAATATTACCGCAGACGTTGAACTGATTAATATGCAAGAGATTAATCAGGCTTATGAACGTATGTTGAACAGCGATGTGAAATATCGTTTTGTGATTGATATGGCCTCTCTGAAGGCATAATCGGATTATCTGATTTATTCTCGCTCATGCTGGTTCAATATGAGCCCCGGTATTCATCGGGGCCCATATGATTCATGTCGTTACTTCAGTAATTGCTCCACATTCTGGCTGCCCAGTAGTTTCGGATCGCGAATCACATCTTTATCTTCACGCACGTTAGCAACGTCTTTCGCGGTGATAGCTGATGCGTTGTTCCCCCAACTGGAACGAATAAAGTTCACGACATCGGCAACCTGTTGGTCGTTCAGACGCCAGCCAAAAGCAGGCATGGTGATGGATGACGGTGCTCCCTGCACGCCGGGTAGGGTATTGCCGGTCAGAACAATATGAATAAGTGAAGTCGCATCCTCGGTGAGTACCACCGAATTTCCCTGTAGCTGAGGGAAGAAGCGTGAATAACCTTTCCCATCGGTTTTATGGCAGGCGGCACAGTTGTCGATATAAATTGCCGCCCCGGTTTTACTGTCATCACCTTTCAATAAAGCTTTCGCGACGGTGTCATCTGGTGTAAATGGCGGTTGAGTGGGATCTTTGGCCGGCAGTGATTTCAGATAGCGCGCAATCGCCGTCGCATCCTCGGTGGTGAGGTATTGCAGGCTATGTACGATCACATCGGTCATGCCACCAAATACCGCGGTTTTATCGTTACGGCCGGTAAGTAGAAATTCAGTCAGCTGTTCTTCGCTCCAGCGACCAAGTCCCTGTTGGTTATCCCCACGTAAGTTAATCGCGACCCAACCATCAACCGGTGCGTTACTGCCGGACAGATAATCATCTCCTTGTTTATTGCTGAGTACTTTTTCCTGCATGGTCAGGCTGCGTGGCGTATGGCAGGCTCCGCAGTGGCCAAGACCTTCCACCAGATAGCGACCGCGTGCCAACTGTGGATCTTCCCCTTGCTCGGCGGCGAAATCCTTAACGTCGGGCGCAAACATACCGCGCCAGAAATAGAGTGGCCAGCGCATGGAAAGAGGCCATGGAATATCGCTTGATTTATTAGCGTGAGAAACCGGCTCAACCTGTTGCATAAAGTAGGCGTACAGCGCCCGCATATCTGGCTCGGTGACGATGGCATAAGAGGGATAGGGCATCGCCGGGTAGAGGGTTTCACCGCTTTTTCTCACTCCATGGCGTACTGCTTGATCGAAGTCTTCAAAGCTATAGTTACCAATGCCGGTGTCCTTATCCGGGGTGATATTGGTGCTGTAAATGGTGCCAATCGGAGTGACCATCGGCAATCCACCGGCGAATGGAATACCGCCCTTACTGGTGTGGCAGGCCACACAGTCACCGACGCGTGCCAAGTATTCGCCGCGTTTGATGAGATCGCTATCGTTAGCCTGCTGAGCTAACGTGCTGAAGCTGATTACCCCGCAGAACAGGGCTGGAAGTAAATTTTTCATGTTTATTCCTTATGCCTGCACCAGTGGGCCCGGGTTTTTCAGATATTGTTCACGAATCGCTTTAGCTGACCAGTAAGTCAGTGCCGCAACCAGCCCGGTTGGGTTATAGCCCAATCCCTGAGGAAAGGCGGAGGCTCCGGGGACAAAAACGTTATGTACATCCCAACTTTGTAGATAGCGATTAATGGCGCTGGTATGGGGATCTTCCCCCATGATGGCCCCCCCATTCAGGTGAGTGGTTTGGTAAACCGTAGAATCAAATTTTTCACCCGGTTTTTTCGCTGAGCCGCTAATCAGTTTAGGATTCATCGCTTGGGCGATTTTTTCCATCCGCTGGTGCATAAACTGCGACATTTTGATGTCGTTTTCCTGCCAGTTAAACGTCATGCGCAGCAGCGGTTGACCGTAGATATCTTTGTAATTGGGATCCAGATCCAGATAGTTCACCCGATAGGATTGATGCGCTCCGTGTGCATTCATCGACAGATGGTGGGTATAAGCATCGGCTACCGCTGATTTCCATTTACTGCCCCAGGCCGGCGTGCCCGGTGGGGTCGGTAGGCCAGAGATGGGTTTGGTTCCTGCCTGATTGACCCAAAATGGCGAGCCTCCAACAAAGCCGTAAGGGCCGTGGTCGAAGTTATCGGCATTGAAGTCATCCACCGCGACGCCTGCACCACCGGCACCGATAAAGGCATTGGTATGAACGTCTTTATCGAAAAAGGCTTTAATCGAGGTTTCATTTTGGTAAGCAAAGTTGCGTCCGATAACCCCTTCGTTGGTGATCGGGTTATACGGTTTACCAATGCCTGACAGCAGTAAGAGATGCACATTATGGAACTGGAAAGCAGCCAGAATAACGATATCGGCCGGTTGTTCTATTTGGTTGCCTTGGGCATCAACATAGGTCACGCCGGTGGCTAACTTTTTATCATCGCTCAGGTTGACGCGCAGTACATTGGCATTGGCCCGCAGCTCAAATTTAGGCTCCTGACGGAGTGCTGGCCAGATATTCACGTTAGGGGATGCTTTGGAATACATATAGCAGGCATAACCGCTACAGTAGCCGCAAAAGTTACACGGCCCCATTTGCGCCCCATAAGGATTGGTGTAGGGGCCAGAAGTATTGGCGGAGGGTAAATCGTAAGGGTGGTAGCCAACGGCTTCTGAAGCGTTTGAAAACAGTTGGGCCGAGTAGGTGCGCATTTGCGCTGGTAGCGGGAAGTTGTCCGAACGGTCGGCGGCAAATGGATTGCCTCCTTTATCCTTACCCACAACTTGTCCTTTGATCGACCAAGCGGTACCGGAGGTACCAAAGACTTTCTCCGCTTTATCAAAAAAGGGTTCAAGTTCCTCGTAACTGACACCGAAGTCCTGAATGGTCATGCCGTCGGGAATAAAGCTTTTGCCATAGCGTTGCTCATAATGGCTGCGCAAGTGCAATTCTATCGGGTCGACGCGAAAGTGAACCCCCGACCAGTGCAGGCCTGCACCGCCGGTACCGGTTCCCGGTAAAAATGCCGCAAGCTGGCGATAGGGAACCGCGGTTTCACCGGTGCTATGGCGTAAAGTGACGGTACTTTTGGACAGATCTTGAAACAGCTTTTTGCGAATATTGTAGGTGAGTTCATCAATGACTTGAGGATAAGCGCCGTCAGGATAAGTATCGCGCATTGGGCCGCGTTCCAGAGCCACGACGGACAGACCGGCTTCGGTTAATTCTTTGGCCATGATGGAACCCGTCCAGCCGAATCCGACCACCACGACATCCACTTTTTTCATTACGTTTGCCATGGTTTAGCTCCTTTCTCCGCGAATGGATACCGGTGGGAATGGATAGGCTTCATTACGCTCAACCCAGTCCATAAAGTCCGCTCTGGCACCGGGAAAGCCGATTAATGTCCAGCCCACCAATCCTTGGTTACCGCCGTGGATAGGATCGCTGAAAAAGCCTTCGCGCGTGTTTTGTAACAGCGCTGAGAAAAATATTTTGCTGGGCACTTGCTGAAACTCGGCTTTACCTGCTTCAAACTGCATCAACAGTTGATCCTGTTGATCGGTGGATAGCTCGGCAAACAGCTTGCCGGTCTGGTTTCTGGCATATTGATTGGCTTCGTGAATACCAAGGCGGTAGATCTCTCGAGGTTGTAACGGCAGTTGGTAACCGAGCGCGGGATCGGACTCCGGGTGAAAAGGCCCCTGCATATACCAGTTGGCTCCAGAGGCATAAGGGGTTTGCATTTGGCGATCGATAAACTCCGGTACGCCTGCTTCCAGAGCACCGGGGCCGCGATCGTCCTGTGGGATCAGACGCGAGACCGCGGCTTTAATAAAAGCGAATTCTTCTGGCGTAAAAAAAGTAGGTTGATAGTCACGGGTTGGTTGAGGGGGAGCGGTTTGCTCTTTTGCTGCGGCCTGGGTACTAAGCGGTGCGGCTAATGTGCCAATCCCGGTACTGCCAAGAGCAACTGCGGGAACTAATGTGATGGTTTTTAAAAGGAAATCTCTGCGTGAATTACCAGTATGTTTTTCATTCATAGATATTATCCCCCAAAAAATGACAAATTCTTAAACCGATTTTCATTTTTAATTCCATACGATAGGCATATTTATCGTGAGTTATAGGTTTGGATTGTTTATTACAGGATGTTTATTGGAATAATGGTTAAATGGTACTGATGTCTTATATGAAGGAGGCTAAGGGTAGCGAGTGCAAACTGCAGCATAAGAAGAGATAAGAAGAGATGAGGTAATCAATAAAAGCCTCTATTAAAAGAATAAGACATATTTGATAAAAATGCCCGCCGGACGGCACTTTTAGTGCAGGGAGAAAATAAAATAAACGATAAATAGTGAGATTAATCAGTGGAAAAGTAAGCTGAAATATTTTTAGATTGATAAATATGGTGAGCCGAAATTTATTCGTCGCAACTTTTTTGTCTTTATTAAACACGTCATGCATATAGATGCTATCTTCCTCTTGACGTTTGTACCTGCAATCACGTATCTTTGTCGGCGCAAAGGGGAGTAACTTCTACGCTGGCTAATCGTCAATACGATGTATGCAATACATCCGGTTACCAGGCAACCTTCAGGTTGTAAGTGAGACCTTGCCGGAAGGCGAGGTGCGCTTATAGCTAGCTAAATTAGCGGCAGCGTTTTCCGACGTTTGCCGTTTTTTTATGTCTGAAGGTTAGGTTTTTCGGTGCGCTGGCTATGCTTTGAATCGTCAATATGTTTTTTCAAACAGCGGCCAGTGATGGCTGAAAAACCGCAGGAGATGCTAGATGAATACTGTTGGAACCCCTTTGTTATGGGGTAGTTTTATTGTTGTTGTCGCGATTATGCTGCTGATCGACTTATACGGTCAGAACAAGAAAAAAGGCGGCGCGATGTCATTCAGACAGGCCGCTGCGTGGTCGCTTATCTGGGTTAGCCTTTCTTTATTGTTTGCGCTGGGTTTGTGGTGGTACCTAAAGGGAACCGCTGGCCAGCAGGTGGCCGATACTCAAGCATTGGCGTTTATCACCGGTTACCTAATTGAGAAAGCGTTGGCAGTGGATAACGTTTTTGTTTGGTTAATGTTATTCAGTTATTTCTCTGTTCCGGTGGTATTGCAGCGACGCGTGCTGGTTTATGGTGTGATGGGGGCGATTGTCCTGCGTACCATCATGATTTTTGCTGGTAGCTGGCTGATCTCTGAGTTTGACTGGATACTTTATGTATTCGGTGCCTTCCTGTTGTTTACCGGTATCAAAATGGCATTGGCCAAAGAGGATGATGATAGCGATATCGGTAATAAGCCGATGATCAAGTGGATCCGTAGCCGTATGCGTATGACCGATACGATGGAGGGGGAACGTTTCTTCACTCGCCGTAACGGCTTACTGTACGCCACTCCGCTATTTCTGGTGTTGATTCTGGTGGAGATCAGCGATGTGATTTTCGCGGTGGACAGTATTCCGGCTATTTTCGCCGTGACCACCGACCCCTTTATTGTGCTGACTTCAAATTTATTCGCTATTCTTGGTCTTAGAGCGATGTATTTCCTGCTGGTTAACGTGGCTGAACGTTTCTCGATGTTGAAGTATGGTCTGGCCATTATTTTAGCGTTTATCGGCGTCAAAATGCTGATTGTCGATTTCTACCATATTCCGATTGCTATCTCTCTTGGTACGGTTGGCGGTATTTTATTGATTACGCTGGTGATTAACGCTTGGGTTAACTACCGTCACGATAAGCGTCTTGAACAATAGTTACCTTTGTTGATGTCGATAAAATAAAAAAAGCCCCGGTTGTTATTCAGACCGGGGCTTTTAAATTGGGACATCTATCAGCAGTTTTCTTGGCGGTAAGCCTGACGTATTTGCTGGACAATGTTTTTGAAGGATTCAGCCTGTGCTTGATCCGGATGCTCAGCAATCAGCTTTTCCATTTTAAGAACCACTTTTCCAGAGTCTGCCTGACCCATCGCAATTAGCATCAAGGTCATAATCGCCTTCAGGCCGGAAATTTCATTAGCCATTTCTTCAAGCTTGGCATTGGTTGGAAAATTGATATTGTTCATGATTTGTCCTATATGGATATCTATGACGATTTAAAATTTGGCATATGGTAGCAAAGTATTTGCCGAGACGTGAGCTTCCTTGGTGTAAAAGCGTTGAAAAAATGGCAAATAGGATAGATAATTATTCTCATTATTATTTGCGAGTGACCTGACCATGTCATCAGCCCTGAAAGCCCTGAAGAAATTGCGTAAGAAAGCGGCTAAGCACGGAAGCAAAAATAAAGCGGGAGATCGTGCGTTACAGCACCTTTCACGCCCGGCCGTGTTACCTGTTCATCATAAGCATCCGGCTACCGGCGTTGCTACCGATTCTATTTGGAGCGAAATTTCACAGCAGGTGGTGGGTTCAGTGTTGGTTGAAGTCACTAAGCCGTTAAAGCCACTACTTGATTGGTTTGAGCACGGTGGCTTTGTGACCGAAGTGATGCCGACAAAATCTTCTGGCGCCAGAGGGGTAACTCCCCATATTAATTCGGCGCGCATGAATCCCAATACTGCGGCGACCCCGGCAATATTACGCCTGCCGTTTAAATCCCCTCCCTGTAAGCGTTGCCCGGCCCGCAGCGGTGGTATCTGTCAGTGCGCGGCTAAACGTTTTGCCTGATAGGGCGTATGAGTTTAAGAGACGTTGATGGCGGCGCTTTGAGTACGGAAGCGAGATAGAGAAAAGCGTATCTGGCAGGGATAAATAAAAACACCCGGTTTATCTATGCCCAATGGCAATACATTAACGAGGTGTATAGGTAAACAGGGTAGCTTATCGGGCAAATGCTGCAACGGCGCTAACTAAAGAGCCGCCTAAAGTACGCTTCAATGTAGTTAAGGCAATGCCTTTTAACAGGGTTTTAGCTCCCAGACGAACGGCATTATTGATAAAATCGCGTTCTTCAACGTTCTCCAGCCAGCCGTAGCTTTCTACCGTTTCCAGTAATGCGGCCGCTGAAAGAATATGACTATCAAAGCGGATTGCTACCGAACCGGCATAGCGGCGGTATTGAATCTCTTTAATTCCAGGCACCTGTTCAAGTTTTTCAATCAATGCACTGACTTCAGCCGCGTGATGCTGAATATAATCGGAACGAATACGCACGCGATTTTGTGTTTGATGAATGTACGGACTACTCATAATGGCCACCTGAATGATAAAGATAACGAGAATAATTTACATTAAGGTTTGTGGGCTGTCTAGTATTTTTATTGCACAATTTGCTGCGCGTTATCACAAGAAAATAACAACATTATGTATTTTTTTGTGATAAATGTGATTCACACTAAATCAGTTATTTTTAGGTGTTTAAAATCATTGGGTCACGTCATATGATAGCTCTAACAAAAAATTAACCCGCTTTGCCTTTTTCTGCGGAATAAATCATTTTAGGATATGTAATGAGTGCTGATAGTTTCAGTGGGCTAATGATGCTGCGTCGTTTTGTTGAGTTAGCTCACCATATTCCCGGCCGTATTCGTTTGCGCTTTACCAATAAACTGGTCGCCAGCGTAGGTAAAAGTAAACTGTCTGCATTGGACGAACTTTGCGGCAAAGATAATTGTTTACGCAGTTATACCCTGAATACCGATACCGGCAGTCTATTATTAGAGTACGATGCTAAACGTTTACCACCAATGCTACTGGATCAGCTGTTTGGTGATGACGATCAACTCGCTCAACAGGCGTTAACCCAAATTTTGCCAATTATCTCGCCGGCAGAAACCCAATAACGAGGAATGCAGTATGAGCAAAGATAATACCAGTAACGATCAAGAGCAGCCGGCATATCAAGGCATGCCGCCATACGGGCCTTACGGTTATCCTTATTATCCACCTTATCCTCAGCAACAGATGCAAGCAGCACAGCCTCAAATGCAACAAATGCCACCGATGATGTGGCCGCCTCATCCGCCAATGTGGAATCCTATGTATGGGCAGCCGCCAATGGGATACCCAATGCCTCAACAGCCTCAATTCCAGCAACCGGCAGCGCAACAGCCGTTATCCGGTTTTGACTGGGCCGGTCAGGCGCAAGGCATGGTAGAAGGGATGATGGGTGAACAGGCTGGTCTATTAAAACAAATCATCAGCACTATCGGTGTCGATGATAAAGAATTTTGGAAAGGCGCCATGATTGGTGCAGCAGCAGCGCTAATTTTAGGTAATGAAAGTGTCCGCAACACATTGCTACAAACGTTTGCCAATGCTGGTGATTTGCTGAAAAGCAGCGGTAGCAAGGTGAAGGATGCGGCAGAGAGTACCGCAGGTAGTGTTAAAGAAAACGTGATGACCGGCAGCGCGATTTTCCGCGATACGGTTCAGGCAGGTAAAGAGAGCTTTCAGGATTCAGTAGAACGCCATCGTCATGGCAATAACGATACCGGAGCAGATGATGAGTAATAACAGCGATCGTTTAAATCCCGCCAGTCGAGCGTTGATTGCCGGGGCTCTGGTGGGTGCAACAGCTGCTGGCGTTGAGCAATGGCGTCGTTACCAGAACGGCGAAAAAACCATTGAGCAAGCAACCAGTAAAGTACTGATTGATGCTACCAAGGCGGGTCTTATCAGTGGGGCTGCCATGACAGTTGCCAACGCGACAGCGGGTCGTCCGGTATTAACTTTGCTGACTGTGCTGAGTGCCGGAGCGGCAGGCTTATATTTGTTAGACGCCATGAATAAGAGAGGCTCAGATGAAACAGCCGAATAATCCCTATTACTATTATCCTTATTATTCTCCTTATGCCGCCCCTTCTACAATGGATCAGCAGGCGCCTCAAACCCCTTACCGTGCTGATAATGGCCGCGCCCATCTGATTACCGGTATTGTTGCCGGTGCCGCCGTGGCCTATTTGTTATCTAACCGTCATGTACAGAAAAGCATTGGTGCTACGGCCAATAAAGCCTGGGGAGCGGTGCGCGGTGAAGTTGAAGAGCTAAAAGAGCGTTTGGCAGATGTGCAGGCTGAGCTGGATTATTATCGCGAGAAAGATCGGGATAGCGAGTAACTGCGCTGATGACGACTCAATATTGTATTAAACCGGTTCATTCGCTTCCCGGCCGTTTAAGAGTACGCATAATCCGACTGCGTGAGCAGCAGGAGCATGCCGGTTGGTTGAAAAATCAGCTGTTGGCTTTTACCGGCGTTAAAACCGTGCGTTTGCGCCCGGCCGCCGCTTCAGCGGTACTGACTTACGATCGCCAAAAAACCGATGAACAGCGGTTACTCGAACATCTAAATAGCATTGACTGGTCTTTGGCGACGGAAAGTGAGTATGAGCCGGAATACTGCGGCGGCGATAATCTGCTGAATTTAGTCGGGTTGGCGGCAACGCAGTTTCTGCCCAAACGTTGGGCGGCATTACCGGCGATTGCGCTGATTGCACCGACCGTAGCGGAAGGTGTGGATTCATTACGTCATCGTGAGTTAAAGGTTGAGGTGTTGGATGCGCTAGCGCTAAGCCTGTCGATTGCCCGTGGTGATTACCGCACCGCGATGCTTACGCAGTCGCTGCTAACGCTGGGTGAATATTTCGAACAAGAAACCAGCCGTCATTCTGATGAATTGCTGTCAGAGTTGATGCAGCCACAAAATCATGCGGTTTGGGTTGAGAGAGACGGCGAAAGCCAGGAAATCAATAGCGAACAATTGGTTAATGGTGATGTAATGTTGCTGGGGCCGGGAGATAATATTCCGGCTGATGGCACGGTCTTGCGAGGTGTCAGCTTAATTAATCAGGCATCCATGACCGGCGAAAGTGTGCCGGTACGTCGTGAAGCAGGGGCTTGGGTATTTGCCGGTACTCAGGTGCAGGATGGCAATATTGCCGTTCGCGCTGAGCAAGTGGGCGATGAATCCTCTACCGCCAGCATTCGCCGTTTTATCACCGAATCCCTTAGCCAGCGCAGCGAAACGCAACAGGTTACCCAGAAGATGGCCGACCGCCGGGTAGCGATTACCTTGGCAGCCGGGGCAGGGGTATTTGCATTGACCCGCGACTGGAATCGATTGGCCTCGGTATTCCTGGTGGACTACTCTTGCGCCTTAAAACTAAGTACGCCAATAGCTTTTAAATCGGTGATGTACAAAGCCGCCACTTCCGGCCTGCTGTTAAAAGGTGGGCGGGCGATTGAACAACTGGCGGGTATTGATACCGTGGTGTTCGATAAAACCGGTACCTTGACCTATGGCGATATGCTGGTAACGGACGTGGTTAGTTTTGAACCGAAGAAAACCTGGGCGAAGCGCCTGTTGGCGATTGCCGCTTCGGTTGAAGAACACAGCAATCACCCTCTGGCTCGAGCCGTTGTTAGTGCAGCCCAACAGCATGAACTACCGCATATTAACCACGGCGAAGTGGAGTATGTTATCGCTCATGGCTTGATTTCTGAGCTGGATGGCAACCGTATGGTGATCGGCAGTCGACACTTCTTGCGTGAACATTACCATATTGATTTTGCGCCATTCAGTGAACAAATCGAAGAGCTGGAAGAACAGGGGCGTCATTTACTGTTTATCAGTCTGAATGAACAATTGGTCGGCATGATTGGTTTGCAAGATAACGTGCGTGATGAAGCCGCTCAGGTGATTCATCAACTGCGCGAGCTGGGTATTAACAACGTTATTCTGTTAACCGGCGATAAGCAGCATAAAGCTGAACAAATGGCGAAGGAACTGGATATCGATCGGTTCTTTGCGGAAGCCTCACCAGAAAGCAAAGTGTCTATCGTGCAAGGCCTGCAAGAGCAGGGATGTCGCGTCATGTTTGTTGGTGATGGGGTAAATGATGCACCGGTATTGACTCAGGCTGATGTCGGCTTGGCGATGAATCAAAGCACCGAACTGGCTCAGCAAGCTGCCGATGCGGTATTGCTACAAGATTCCCTGCATGGGGTAGTGGTGGCCCGTGAGTTGGCGGTTGAAGCCATGGCATTGGTCAACAGTAACATTAAGCTCACCGAATGGATCAACAGTGGTATTATGCTGGCGGCGGCTATGGGACGACTGTCTCCAACCTTGAGTGCACTATTGCATAATGGAACCACTATTGGCGTTCTGTTGCGTTCACTGGCGGCACGAAAGTAACGGGTTAGGTTGTCGCCACCGGGTGTTCTATTGATGAATGATACTGTGGATTGTTAAAGGATTAAGTGAATGAAAGACCTGATAGCAGGGAAATGGCGAACGCTGTTGTTGGTTGTGTTAAGTGTTCTGGTGGTTTCCGGTTGTTCTGTACGTTCTATCTCTAATGCGGATAAGGGATCTAATGCGTTTTATCGCGGTGAGCTGAGCGATCAGGATGTGCTGGGGGCGATGCCGAAGCAGGACATTACGGATGCCGATATTAAAACCGCGCTGAATAATGCGCGCTATAGCTTCAGACTACCGAAAGACTCTTCTATTTTGCTGATTCAGTCAGGGGCAATGACGCCAGATGCTGAAATGCAAAAAGCCCTTAAACAGTATTACTCTGTTGCCGTTTTTTCTGGTATCCCACCTAATGATTCTCGCTATTACGGTTACCGTGGTGAAGCTGCACCAGAAAAGAATACCGATTATCCCAAACTGTTACGCCTGACGGCGGCCAATGGCGGACAGGACAAGATTCTGGTCTATTGGGGGCAGTTGGAAAGCGGCTCCGAGAATGAAGCGACTAAAGTGGTTTCATGGGTACCGTTTATTGGCGGCGTATTGCCGGACGAAACTCAGCATATGCGCTTAGTTTTGCGTATGGCGTTAATTGACGTGCTGAGCGGACGTTGGGTGACCTTTACCCCGGAAGTATTTGAAAGCTCGTCAGTGAGCGGGCGCTATAATCGTGATTCGAAAGATACGAAACAAATCATGGCGCTAAAAGTGCAGGCCTATGAAGCGGCGGCAAAAGAGCTGTTTGCGCGCTTTGGTGGCTAACGGTTTACATTGTTTTCATCTATCGTCATCCTCGCTTTTGCGGAGATGACGATATCAAGATTGTCGATATATCTTAGAAAATGTTTCTTTCCGTCATTCCGGTGAAAACCGGAATCCAGGTTTTAGTTTAATAACAACGTTTGGCCTAAGGGATGACGGCAGGAGTAGGTTGATGTCTCATCACTCCGGATTCAACGCCCGCACCTCCGCCGTTGCCAATGGCACCAGCGTTCTGTGCTGATTAAGCGGCTGGTTTAAAAAATGGCTGAGTAGGATTTGCAGCGGGTCGCCATGGCCTACCAGCAGAATGTTTTGCTGGCAATATTGTTGTTCCAACTGGCTGATTAACGCCATTTCCCGTTCGCAGACCGACGTTAATGATTCCACCTCTCCAAATTGATGCTCTGGCTGTTGCTCATCATATTGCCAAACCTGCGGGTAATACTCGTCATCTTGTAGTTCAAACTCACCAAAATGGCGTTCGCGCAGTGCCGGAGATGGTTGTAATGGGCGACTAAAATAGTCGGCTACCATGCCAGCGGTTTCACTGGTGCGTTTAAAGTCAGAGTGAAAAATCATATCAGGTATTGAAAAGGGCCAATTTACCAGCGTATGGGTGACCTGATTAATACCGAGTGGTGACAGACCGTAACGATGTTCGCCGTGTTGAATATCACTCACGATAATTTTTTGCTGATTAGCCAGACTGTGCCCATGTCGCAGGACATAATAGCGATTGAGTAGAGACATCTTACGGCGGCTCCTGAATTAAACGGATAAGGTTAAATTGAATGGTGTGAATGCGTGGCCGGTAATTCGGCTACCGAATGCCTTTTCACCAAGGTTGGATGAAATAAATGGGTGACGTCTGGTAATGGCTTACCCTGAGATAGCGCCAGTGCCAATTCAGCCGCCTGATGAGCCATCGATATTATTGGATAGCGTAAGGTGGTTAAGCTGGGGCGTAGATAGCGGGCAATCAATACATCATCAAAGCCAATCAGCGACATCTGTTGAGGAACCTGAATGTTGTTATCGCTAAGTACTGATAAGGCTCCAGCGGCCATGGTGTCGTTGTAACAGACCACCGCCGTCATTTGCTGGTTCCTTTCCAGTAGTTCAATCAGCGCTTTTTCACCGCCGGCTTCATCCGGTGAGGCAGAAGCAATGCACCTGTTATTGATTGGAATTTGTTGTTCGGTTAAGGCATCGAGATAGCCCTGTAGCCGATCTTTAGCATCGGATATTTTATGATTTGAACCGATTAGGCCAATATGACGATGGCCTTGCTGAATTAAGTATTGGGTGGCCAGATGAGAACCATATCGATCGTCGAGTGCAACACAGCGCTGTTCTAAACCGGGGATGCTGCGGTTAATCAACACCATGCCGGGAATCTGCATCATTAATCCGCGCA
This sequence comes from Pragia fontium DSM 5563 = ATCC 49100, assembly GCF_900112475.1. Classification (GTDB taxonomy): domain Bacteria; phylum Pseudomonadota; class Gammaproteobacteria; order Enterobacterales; family Enterobacteriaceae; genus Pragia; species Pragia fontium. The sequence continues at coordinate 326,659 of NZ_FOLW01000003.1, forward strand.
GTTCATCATCGCTTAAGGCTTTAGCATGTACCACCAACGCCGAGCATTGGTGGCGAATGAGCTGCTCAATGGCTTGACGTTCCCTGTGTTGGTCGTGATATCCGTTGCCAATCAATAAAAAGCTGCCGTTGGCATACGCAATTTGTTCGGTGGCTTTGACCATCGCACCAAAGAACGGATCGGATACATCAGCAACAATCAGACCAAGGCAACCGGTGGTCTGACGAGCTAATGCTCTGGCATTGGCGTTAGGGTGATATTGCAGCGTTTCCATGGCGCTAAGTACCGTTTGTCGTGTAGCACCTTTAGCCTTGGGAGAGTTATTCATGACTCGGGAGACGGTTGCCACCGAAACACCAGCCAGCTTTGCGACATCTTTAATTGTGGCCATGTTTAACTTTCACTCCCAGAAAAGAAAACGTTTACATCGTTGAGTCTCACGGAATTAAAGGATATTGGCAATCAGCGTGATGAAAAAATGAGATGAAATGCAATAATTACATGCTTAGTTACACTTTATCGCGCTATGTAGCTTTTTGGTACTGGCTGGAAGGTGGGGTATGGACTAGATTTTAGATCCCAGAGGTATTTATTGGTGAATATCCGGCGGCAACGTCGGAACCATTTACTGGATTACACCGACCTACGCGGATGCGTAGGTTTTTTTTTGCTAATTTTTGATATTGCTGGTTTTTTATCCGGTTGGCTAATGAATGATGAACCGAGATAGAAATGGCTTGTCTTAACCCGTAAATGGATGTATCAACGCATAAAAGCGTTATCATAGGGAGCTAGTTGATGGTTTATCAAGTTTTGCGTTTTATTTGTCGCCTCTGTTTCCGTGTTCGTGTCTCAGGCGATCTCTCCAGTTTCCATCATGAGCGTTTGATGATAACGCCAAACCACCTTTCTTTTATCGATGGCATTCTGCTCGGCCTATTTTTGCCGATTAAACCGGTTTTCGCCGTTTACACTAATGTGACGGATCGCTGGTTTATGCGGATAATTAAACCCTATATCGATTTTGTGCCGCTTGATCCGAGTAATCCCATGGCGATTAAAACCTTGGTACGGCAAATTGAGCACGGTCGCCCCATCGTGATCTTTCCGGAAGGTCGTATTACCGTCACCGGTTCTTTAATGAAAATATATGACGGTGCGGCATTTGTGGCGGCGAGATCCCAAGCAACGGTGATCCCCATTTGGCTGGAAGGGGCTGAACTGAGTTTTCTTGGCCGTCTGAAAGGTGTTTTCAAACGTCGCTTATTCCCCCAAATAACCATTCATATTTTACCCGCCACCAAGATCCCAATGCCGGAAGCTAAACGTTCTGCTGAGCGTCGTAAACTGGCGGGTGAACGCTTACATCAGGTGATGATGGATGCCCGAATGTCGGTGCGTCCATCCATGACGTTATTTGAAGCGTTGCTACAGGCACATCGGCGTTACGGTATTGGTAAAACCTGTATTGCCGATATTTCGATGAAGAATGATTCATACCGTGCGCTGCTGAAAAAATCCCTCGGCGTTAGCCGGATTATTGGTCGGCTGACCGAACAAGGGGAGCATGTTGGCCTGCTATTGCCTAATACCACGATTACCGCCGCCGCCATTTTCGGCTGTTCATTAAGCGGGCGGGTACCGGCGATGTTGAACTACACCGCAGGCGTAAATGGCCTGGAAAGCGCGCTGAAAGCGGCACAGGTCAAAACGATTATTACTTCTCGTCAGTTTTTGGAGAAGGGAAAGCTGATGTACCTGGCTGAACAGGTGACTGGCGCTAAATGGTATTTTCTTGAAGACCTGAAAGATACCGTTACCAGAGAAGATAAGCTGTGGATTATTAAGCATCTGTTTGTCCCTCGTCAGGCGATGGTGAAGCAAAGCCCGGATGATGCCGCAGTGATTCTGTTTACCTCTGGCTCCGAAGGTAATCCAAAAGGGGTGGTTCATTCGCATAACAGTTTGCTGGCTAACGTGGAACAGATTCGTACCGTGGCGGATTTTACCCCTCAGGATAAGTTTATGTCGGCCTTACCGTTGTTCCATGCGTTTGGCCTGACTGCAGGGTTACTGACGCCGCTGATCACCGGTAGTCGGATCTTTCTCTATCCCAGCCCATTGCACTACCGTGTGGTGCCAGAACTGGTTTATGACCAAAACTGTAATGTGATGTTTGGTACCCCAACTTTCCTCAATAATTATGCTCGTTTTGCCCATGCCTACGACTTTGCTCGTTTGCGTTATGTGGTGGCGGGAGCAGAGAAATTATCAACCGCTACGCGTGAATTATGGCAAGAGAAGTTTGGCATTCGTATTTTGGAAGGCTATGGCGTAACGGAGTGCGCACCGGTTATTGCGATTAACGTTCCGATGGCGGCGAAATCTCATACCGTGGGTCGTTTATTGCCGGGCATGCATTCTCGTCTGATTTCCGTACCGGGAATTGAGGATGGCGGACGTTTGCAGGTGCAAGGCCCTAACGTGATGAAGGGCTATTTACGGGTTGAGAATCCGGGCGTGTTGGAAGTGCCCGAAGCAGAGAATCAGCAAGGTGTGATGGAGCGTGGTTGGTACGATACCGGCGATATCGTCTCTTTTGATGCTGAAGGGTTTTGCACCATTAAAGGACGAGTTAAACGCTTTGCTAAAATCGCCGGTGAGATGGTTTCGCTGGAGAGCGTGGAAGCGATTGCCAAAAAAGTGGCACCGGAGGCTGAGCATGCCGCAACGGTGCGCAGCGATTTGGCTAAAGGTGAGTCGCTGGTGTTGTTCACGACGGTTGATGGATTAGCGCGGGATGCTTTGTCCCGTGCAGCTCAAGAGCTAGGCTTACCGGGTCTGGCCGTTCCTCGTGATATTCGGGTGGTTAAATCTTTGCCGCTCTTAGGTAGCGGTAAACCGGATTTTGTTACCCTACGTAAAATGGCCGAAGCGCCTGCGGAGCACGTATGACAACCATTGATGTTACGCCAAAACCGCTGTTGAGCCGCGGTATGGTGGCGGTCACCAGCGCACAGTTTCTTTCGGCATTTGGTGATAGTGCGCTGTTTTTTGCCACCCTCGGCGTACTGATTCAAAAAGCCTATCCGTTATGGGCACACTCCACATTGCAAATGTTATTTATTGTGGCTTATGTGGTGTTGGCTCCGTTTGTGGGACAAATTGCCGACAGTTTTTCCAAAGGTCGGGTGATGATGTTTGCCAATGCCATCAAGCTGCTCGGTGCGGCGATCATTATCGGCGGTCTGGATCCTTTCTTTGGATATACCTTAGTGGGCATTGGCGCGACGGCTTATTCCCCCGCCAAGTACGGTATTTTGGGTGAGATAACCCATGGCGATCAATTAGTTAAAGCCAATGGGTTGATTGAGGCTTCAACGCTGGCGGCGATTCTGGTGGGGTCACTGGTGGGTGGCTGGTTGGTTGATATCAGTCCTTATCTGGCATTAGGGGGGTGTTGTGCGGTGTATGCCGGCGCAGTGGTCGCTAACTGCTATATTCCCAAACTACAGGCGGCTCGCCCCGGTGTGCCTTGGAATTTGAAGCAGATGGTCGGGCGCTTTGCTCACTCTTGTGTCGTGCTGTGGCGCGATGAGGGTACCCGCATGTCCTTGGTGGGGACCAGCCTGTTTTGGGGCGCGGGGATCACGCTGCGCTTTCTGCTGATTATCTGGGTACCGGTGGCATTACATATTGAAGGCTTGCTAACGCCAACCATGCTTAATGCCATGGTAGCCGTTGGTATTGTGATTGGTGCAGCGGCAGCGGCCAAATGGATTACGCTAAAAACTGTCAGTCGCTGTATTCCCGCAGGCATTTTACTGGGAATTGGGGTGATTGTGTTTGTATTGCAGGGAAATCTGGCGTTTTCTTATGTGATTCTGATGGTGGTGGGGATATTCGGGGGTTTCTTTATTGTCCCGCTGAATACGTTATTACAGGATCGCGGTAAGCAAACGGTCGGGGCAGGTAATGCGGTAGCCGTACAGAACTTTGGTGAAAATACCGCAATGCTGCTGATGCTTGGCCTGTATACATTGGCGGTTAAAGCGGGGATGCCACCTGTGGTGCTGGGCTGTGTCTTTGGTGGATTATTGGCTGTCTCAATCAGCAGTCTATGGATTGTTCAGTTGATAAGATCCAAAAATAATCAATCAGTATGATCATGATAGAGAAGAGCCGAAAGGCTCTTCTGACTATTCACCATGAGGTTTTTGGCTGTGCTCAATGTTGGCGACGAGCGGAATAGCTTTATTGATCACTGTCATTAGCTATATTTGAAAGTGCTTAGCTAATAAGGCTCCGGTAAATGCTTTTTTCAAATAGAACCCGCGTGGCAGAGTGGTAATCGGTTGACCGAATTCTCCTACGGCTTCAGTTAATGCGCGACTATTTGCGGCTTTTGGGCGAATTTGTAAGACTTCACCATGTCGGGCGGTTATCGATTCCACTTTACCTAATACAATTAAATCCATCAGTTCTTCCCAATCATGTCTGAGCTGTTGCTCTTCATGACTATCGGGACTCCATAATAGCGCGGTACCGATACGACGTTGAGCCAAAGGTTTACTTCTTTCTCCCTCCACTGGTACCCACAGCACGCGACGCAGCTTTTTACGCAGGTGGCTGTTCTCCCAGGTAACACCCACATTACCGGTGAGTGGGGCTACACAGACAAAGGTTGTCTCCAGCGGTTTCCCTTGTGCATTAACCGGAATGGTTTTTAATTCTACCCCGAGATGGGGGAAGTCTTGTTCTGGTTTACTACCGGCACTGGCACCGAGATAACGCTCCAACAGCATACCTACCCAGCCTTTATCCCGTTTTAGATCGTTTGGGATGGGCATAGCGGCAGCATCAGCCAATTCTTTCATGGTATAGCCAGCCAGTGCCAGAGCGCGTTGATAAAGCTCTTGCTCGCTGTTTGGAATGTTAAGAGGTAGTGGCTGGTTATACATGATGGGATCCATTATTAACTGTTCTAAATTTAGACAATATTATTCGACCTACTTATCAGTAGGAAGAAAGATGAGGATAAGTTATTTAATATCATGATTTAACACGTTATTTACTTATTTTATTCATTGCCGTTCACCGCGGTATAGATCTTTATATACGATAAGCCACCGACAGTGAACAGGATCTTACACTAGGTTATCCACAGATTTCTTGGATAACTTAAAAAATAGCGATCACTGGTTCAATTTACAGCCTTGACGAAACCCTTTTTTTGCGCTCTGGTCAACGATCTGGTCAACTTTTTATCATTGCCTGTGGATAAAATCAACGGTGAACACTTTTTGTTCACGAAGGATCCATAAAGAGATCCAACTCACATAAAAAGTGACGAGTTATTCAAGTGTTTTTATTTAATATATTGATTATAATGAATTAATATTGATTTTTGAATCAGGCGGAAATAAAAGTTATTTAGGGTTCTACCCATATTGTTATCGGGTTCTTCACATGGATATCCACAGTTAAAGTGCATAAGATCGTTATTGTGGTAAAAAAATGTTTATAACTTTTGTTTTTAAGTCAAGTTATTCTCAGCGTAATTCTTATTGCAGAGAAGTGACGCGGAGGTTTACCGCTTGTAAGTTGTATGAAACAATCAGCCTATCTAAAAGATTTATGCTTACTTGAGGTAGTCCAGTGATCGATGATGATGGCTACCGCCCGAATGTTGGTATCGTAATTTGTAATAAGCAGGGGCAAGTGTTGTGGGCCAGACGTTTTGGTCAGCATTCATGGCAGTTTCCTCAAGGGGGGATCAACCCCGGAGAGACGCCAGAGCAAGCAATGTACCGTGAACTTTTCGAAGAAGTCGGATTGAGCCGGAAAGATGTGCGCATCCTTGGTTATACCAGAAACTGGTTACGATATAAGTTACCTAAACGTTTGGTGCGTTGGGATACCAAGCCCGTTTGTATTGGTCAAAAGCAAAAATGGTTTTTGTTACAACTGTTGAGCAGTGAAGCAGATATTAATATGCAGCGCAGCGGTACGCCGGAGTTTGATGGTTGGCGCTGGGTTAGCTACTGGTATCCGGTTCGTCAGGTTGTCTCTTTTAAACGCGATGTTTATCGACGCGTAATGAAAGAGTTTTCACCTATCGTCATGCTTTTGCAGGAAGTGAAGTCACAGAAAGTCCATTCGCCTTATCGGCGTAAAAAGGGATGGTACTTGAGTGGCGAGAATGAAAAATAGTCTAAAATATTAACCTCACTACGGTGAGGTTAAATAATTTTAGCGATGTAGTAGGGAACTCGGCCGTTTGTCAACAGATGTCTGAAAAGGTAAAGGAGTGTGAATACATCTACTTATGCCGATCAACGTTTGTATTGCTATGGTATGATTGCATCATTCGTGCTTCATCATTGCGTGAGCATTGAGCCAGTTTAATCCCCAATTCAACATTTAAATCATATTATGGTGAGTGATGAACTCTAGCTTTCTCGAATTTCCCAAATTTGATCCGGTTATCTTCTCTTTAGAACCCACATTGCCGTTATCACTCCGCTGGTATGGCATGATGTACCTGATCGGCTTTATTTTTGCCCTGTGGTTGGCAAATTACCGCGCTAAGCAGCCGAATAGTGGCTGGACGAAAGACGAAGTTGAAAGCCTGTTGTATACCGGTTTCCTCGGCGTGTTCATCGGTGGTCGTTTGGGCTACGTGCTGTTTTATGATTTCTCAAGTTTTCTGGCTAACCCGCTTTATCTGTTCAAGGTATGGGAAGGCGGGATGTCTTTCCACGGCGGTTTGTTAGGTGTTATTGCGGTAATGCTGTGGTTTGCCCGTCGAACTAAACGTACTTTTTTTCAGGTGTCGGACTTTATGGCACCGTTAATTCCGTTTGGACTTGGCGTTGGGCGTTTAGGTAACTTTATTAACGGTGAACTGTGGGGCCGGGTGACGGATTTCTCTTGGGCAATGCGCTTCCCAACATCCAGAGCTGCCGATCTACAGTTTGTGGAACAGAATCCTCAGTGGGCGCCGTATATGCAAGATGGCATGCTGCCTCGTCATATGTCCCAGCTATATGAGATGTGTCTGGAAGGAATCGTTTTATTCCTGATCTTAAACCTGTTTATCCGTAAGCCGCGCCCTGCTGGCAGCGTTTCTGGGTTATTCCTGATTGGTTATGGTTCATTCCGTTTCATTATTGAATTCTTCCGTCAGCCGGATGCTCAGCTGGGTCTATTTGGTTTATTCAGTATGGGGCAACTGCTCTCTTTACCAATGATTATTATCGGTGTTTTAATGATGGTTTGGGCCTATCGTCGCCCGCAGACGTCAAAACAACAGGCATAGGATTACAATGAAACAGTATCTGGAATTAATGCAAAAAATCCTCGATGAGGGAGCAAATAAATCTGACCGTACCGGTACCGGTACGCTGTCGATCTTTGGTCATCAGATGCGTTTCAATTTGCAGGAAGGTTTCCCGCTGGTCACCACGAAACGTTGCCATCTGCGCTCGATTATTCATGAATTGCTATGGTTTCTAAAGGGCGAAACCAATATTGCCTATCTGCATGAAAACAATGTCTCTATATGGGATGAGTGGGCAGATGATAATGGTGATTTAGGGCCAGTTTATGGTAAGCAATGGCGCGCCTGGGGTGCCGCCGACGGTCGCCAGATCGATCAGATCACTAAAGTGGTTGAGCAACTGAAGCAGGATCCTGACTCTCGCCGCATTATCGTTTCTGCGTGGAACGTGGGTGAGCTGGATCAGATGGCACTGGCGCCTTGCCATGCATTTTTCCAGTTTTATGTGGCGGATGGAAAACTCTCATGTCAGCTGTATCAGCGTTCGTGTGATGTGTTCCTTGGCCTGCCGTTTAATATTGCCAGCTATGCTTTACTGGTTCATATGATGGCTCAGCAGTGTAATCTGGAAGTGGGCGATTTCGTCTGGACCGGTGGCGATACGCATTTGTATATGAACCATATGGAACAGACCGCTTTACAGCTTAGTCGCGAACCGCGCGCTTTACCTAAGTTGATTATCAAGCGTAAGCCTGAGTCAATTTTTGACTACCAGTTTGATGATTTTGATATTGAAGGTTATGACCCTCACCCGGGCATTAAAGCCCCGGTTGCTATTTAATCTTCAACCGCTTCAATCAACAATTCAATCCCCGATTTGACTAAGTCAGTCGGGGATTTTTTTAGCTTAAGTGTTAAGTGCTGAGATGAAAAAACGATTAATGAATATTCTGTTGTTTTTGGCTGGAAGCCTAATAACAGACGCTGCCGTAGCGCAAGTGGCGCAACAGGAGAATATGCTCAAGTGTTACTACCGGGAGCGGCAAACAATGGAGCTGACGACGTTGGTCAACTGCGCCCAGCGAGATGAAAAGGGTAAGCTACATTTTTCTCCGCAGTTGCTGAAGAAGGCGGATTACAGCGAAGGTATGACGGATATCTATATGGATAAGTCAGCCTATTATGTCAAACCTGATGGCCGGGCTTTGGAAGTGATTATTTTCGATAATGGCCCTGATGGGTTTGCTGAAGGGCTAGTTCGTTCCAGAGTTAACGGTAAGATAGGCTACTTTAACCGTCGCTTTGAACAGGTTATTCCCGCCGACTATGATTTTGGCTGGTCGTTTGAAAATGGCCGGGCGCTGGTATGTTCCGGGTGTCAGCCTCAGCCCGATGGCGAGCACACCGCCATGGTTGGCGGCCTGTGGGGATATATTGATAAGCAGGGTAAGCCGCTGGCACCCTTTAAACCCCGTTGAAGCGGCTGCAATGGGTTGATTTTTGCCTCTCTGCCCGCAAAGTGATGTAACAAAGATCGCGTTACATAAAATCAGCGGGTAATTCGCCTCATAACATTTTTTCTGGTCTGCCTATTGGTTGGTTCTTTGGTTAGGGTTTGAGTATGAAATCAAATCTCTCTGACGGACAGCGTGGCATGACCATAATGGAAATACTTTTTGTGATCGCCATTATGGCGATCCTCTCCACCAGCGGTATTAATAGCTGGCAAGGCTATCGGCAACGGATTCTCTTGGAACAGACCAGCGCCGGGTTGCTGGCTTTTTTATCCCGAACTCAGTCCGCCGCTAACTGGCACAATCAAACCTATCTGTTAACGCTGGGAAGGCAGGGGAATCGCTATTGTCTCCGTGCCGGCCAATCTGCATCTGGTTCAGAATGCGCTTCTGATATTGGCCTGATCTTTCTGCTGCCGAATAATTCGTTTGAGATAGCGCTTAATCAATCCGAGATTGGTCTGGGGTTTTATGGCCTGCGCAATACCGCCGGTGCCGGCCATATTGTGTTATCCAATGCGGCAGGCCGAGTCCGTTTGGTACTCTCGGCTAAAGGGCGTTTAAGGCGCTGTAGTGAGAGTATTGATGGGCATCAGCCCTATCTACCGGGAATTGTTCCATGTTGATTCAAGCGCGTTGTAACGATCAACAGGGCGGTTTTTCTCTGCCGGAAATGCTGCTGGCGATGCTGTTTAGCAGCATGATGATGGTTAGTGTGGCAGCGATGTACCCGGAGTTACAGCGCCAGAGCATGAGTCTGTATCGGTTATATCGACTGGAACAGTCAATGCGGCAGGTGTTGTTGATGGTGGAAAAAGATATGCGTCGAGCCGGTTTTCTGCTGGGGGATGGGAACGGGAAGGAGAGTAATGGAATCCGGTTGAGTGCCCATACCCAGTCTGAGCCGAACTCCTGCATGATTGTTCAATACGATCTTAACCATAACGGCGTTATTGATCCGCCAGAATCCGCTATGGCAGAGCAGTTTGCCTATCGCTGGCTTAATGGCACCGTTGAACAGGCTCGGGGAACGGAGAACTGTCACGGTAGCGGTTGGGAAAAGCTATTGGATCCGGCTGAGATAGTTATTACGCAATTTTTGATCGAGCGAGTGGCACAAGATCGTTTGCCTGACGCTTCTCCTGCGGATGCATCGGGGTATTTTATCATTACGTTAGCGGGGCATTGGAAGCGCTGGCCTGCGTTAACGCGTCGTTTGACATCGCGTGTCAGGGAGAGGCATTGATATGTCGAAACACAGGCAAGAGGATTTGAAACGGCAACAGGGCTACAGCACCATTGTGATGGTGATGCTCTTAATGCTTTTTGGCACGCTAATGTTGAAAGGATTGAATGGACAACTGACCACTCAGGTCAGAATTTATGCTGACGAACGACGTTATTTTCGGGCTTACTATCAGGCTGTTTCCTCCTTGTCTTGGGGGCTGGCTCAACCCTGGATCGGTTTAAATGCTAATTGGCAGTGTCGTCGTTCGGAAAACATTGGGCTAACTTCCTGTGCCAAACAGCTTAGTGATAGCCAGGTTTTGTTGCGAGGTGAGGGCAGTGGAGGAGCGCATCCGTTACCGCTGACGCTGTTTCAGTTAGCGGAGGTGAAGCCGGGCAATATTACCTCGCTTGAAATCAAGCTTAAGCCGTTGCCCTATGGGCGCATCGATTTTTGTCCGCTGAAAACGGCCGTAGAATGCCAACCTTAAGGCCGACCTTATTCTCATCGCAGGCGGGCTTTAGTCTAATTGAAGTGCTGGTTGCCATGGTGCTGTTTTCTATCACTATTCTGGGGTTATTAAAATACCAGCAAGTGCTGACGGCACAATTCAGCCACTATGCTGATAGCCAGTCTGCATGGCGGTTGGTGGCGCAGGCTTTGGATATTTATCCGGCTAAGATTGAAAATGATTCCCGACTGGATAAGGGGCATTGGCAATTAAATACCCAGATCACCCCGATGGTGAACGGCTGTAATAAAGTGACGGTGCGGGTGACTGCTCCGGGCAAAATAGAGGCGGTACTGGATAGATGGTTTTGTGATTAGGGCTGCGTTAAAGGTAAACCATAGCGATATGGCCTACCTTTGGACATTAATGGTAGATGATGGCATTAATCCGGAAGAAAGAGGTTTTTAATCCGGTGTGGCTGAGAACGCCAGTACTGTTTAGGCGCGCTAACCTGGGCACCCAGTTCTGCCGCTGCATGCCATGGCCAGCGTGGGTTATACAGAATACCTCGCGCCAGAGCGACCATATCAGCCTCTCCGGTGGCTACGATGGCTTCTGCCTGTTCGGGTTCAGTGATCAAACCTACGGCAATGGTTGGCATCCCAACCTCTTCTTTAATACGGCGAGCAAAAGGCACCTGATAATTAGGGCTGACAGGAATATGTTGTTGAGCGGACAATCCGCCGCTGGAGACGTGAATGTAATCGCATCCCAGCTTTTTCAATTGATGGCAAAGCTCAAGGGATTGCGCCAAGTCCCAGCCATTTTCTACCCAATCACTGGCGGAGATGCGAACGCCAACGGATTTATGAGCAGGGAATACTTTACGTATCGCAGAGAAAACCGCCAGCGTTAGGCGCATGCGGTTGTCCAGTGAGCCACCGTACATGTCCTGGCGATGATTAGAGATTGGCGATAAAAACTCGTGCAGCAAATAGCCATGGGCGGCATGGACTTCTATCACATCAAAACCCAATTTATCTGCCCGTTTGGCCGAGTGGGCAAATGACGCAATAATCGACTCAATTCTTTCTGTGGTTAGCTCCAGAGGCTGGGCGGAATTGTTATCATATGGAATGGCCGATGGCGCTACTGGTTGCCAACCGCCATGCTCTGGCGTGACCGCCGGGCCGGGTTGCCACGGCGCGGGCATGGAGGCTTTACGACCGGCATGGGCTAGTTGAATGGCAAGGGGCATGGTTGAATATTTTTTTACTGCCTGAATTGTGGTTGCCAGCGCCTGTTCGGTTTTATCATCCCATAAGCCAAGATCGTTTGGCGAAATGCGCCCCTCGGGTTCGACCGCTGTTGCCTCAACAATTAACAGTCCGGCTCCAGAAAAAGCTAACTGCCCAAGATGAATGGTATGCCATTCCGTTGCCTGACCATCAATGGCCGAGTATTGGCACATGGGGGCAATAATAATACGGTTGGGTAAAGTGACTGGGCCCAGATTTATCGGGGTAAATAGTTGGCTCATGTTTGATACCTCTTAGCGAGAGAAATAAACAGTGATTGGACATTAAATTATTCGACAGCGATCGAAGTTATTTGAATCTCATCTGGTCGTTAAGGGCTGCAAATAACATAGTGCGAAGATGTACCAGATTAATGTAACAGGTGTCATTCATGGAAAAGTCATCGTTCGTGCTATGGTTTAGTTATCATTAAGCTGCCAGACGCTATAATGCAAACCGATGTGGCCTATTTGCTTTACAGTACTGGTAAGAAGATTGAAAATTACTTACGGTCATATTATTAGCACCGCTGTTAGCTAATGTTGACGATTATCTCACCTCAGGAGTCTGAATGTTTACGGTTTACCATTCCAATCAGCTTGATCTGCTGAAAACGCTGACCACCGCGTTGATTGCGGGTAAACCGTTAGCCAATCCTTTTGAAGCAGAAATTATTTTGGTGCAAAGCCACGGCATGGCGCAATGGCTACAGATTGAACTCGCCTCTGAGTTGGGTATCGCAGCCAATATTGAGTTTCCATTGCCGGCTTCGTTTATCTGGCAGATGTTTACCAAAGTGCTGCCGGGGATTCCACAGGAAAGCGCCTTTAGCAAAGATGCCATGACCTGGAAGCTAATGTGGCTGCTGCCTCCTATGCTAGGGTTACCTGAGTTCGCTGCGCTGTCAGGCTATTTGAGTGATGATGAGAACATGCGCAAGCGCCATCAGCTGGCCGGACGGATTGCTGACCTGTTTGACCAGTATTTGGTGTATCGACCAGAATGGCTGCGACGCTGGGAGCAGCATGAATTAGTCGATGGGTTGGATGAATCTCAGGTTTGGCAAGCACCGCTCTGGCGTGCACTGATTGATTATACTGAAGAACTACAACAGCTGGGCTGGCACCGGGCAAACCTTTACCAGCGTTTTATTGATGCATTGAATCGGCCTGATTTCTCGCCTGCTGAGCTTCCTTCCCGGGTATTTATCTGTGGCATATCGGCGCTACCGCCAGTCTATTTGCAGGCGCTACAGGCGTTAGGGCAGCATATTGATATTCACCTGATGTTTACCAATCCTTGTCGTTACTATTGGGGAGATATTCAGGATTACGCTTTTCTGGCTAAGCTTCAGGCGCGTAAACGTCGTCAGGTAGAAAACGGCCATGACGTTGCGCTATTTCGTCAGCCTGAGGGTGCCGATAAGCTGTTTGATGAGTTGGGTAATCAGCAGCTAAGTAACCCGCTGCTGGCTAGTTGGGGAAAGCTGGGGCGGGACAACCTGTATTTGCTGGCTCAGCTGGATAAAATGCAGGAAGTGGATGCTTTTGTTGATATGGAACAAGATAGCCTGCTCCATCGTATTCAACACGATATCCTACAGCTTGATGATCGCGCGCTGATTGTGAACAGCCCTGACTCACCGTTAGACAGCCGGGATAAGCAGCCGCTGGATCCTCAGGATCGTTCCATCAGTACTCATGTTTGCCATAGCGCCCAGCGTGAAGTTGAAGTGCTTTACGATCGGCTATTGGCGATGTTGGATGATGATCCTACCTTAACCCTGCGCGATATTATTGTCATGGTGGCAGATATCGACAACTATACTCCCTATATTGAAGCGGTATTTGGTAATGCTCCGCCAGAGCGCTATTTGCCCTATGCTATTTCTGACCGTAGCGCCAGTCAGGCTCACCCGGTTTTAACCGCATTTTTATCCCTGTTAGATTTACCGGAAAGCCGCTTCACCGCGGAGGATATCCTGACGCTATTGGAAGTGCCGGCTTTAGCCATGCGTTTTCAGATCGATGAGGATGGACTACGTATTTTGCGGCAGTGGGTTGAAGATGCCGGCGTTCGCTGGGGATTAGATGATGATATGGTCAGCGATCTTGGGCTACCGCCTACCGGCCAGCATACCTGGCGGTTTGGCCTGACTCGTATGTTGTTGGGCTATGCCATGGATAGCCAGAGCGGTGATTATCAGGGAATACTGCCTTATGATGAATCCAGCGGGTTGATTGCGGTATTGGCCGGTCAACTGTCTGAGCTGTTAATGCAACTCTCCATTTGGCGTCAACGCCTGATGGAGTCTCACACCCTGACCGAGTGGTTACCGTTTTGTCGTGAGTTAATCGACGCCTTCTTTGTCACCGATTTGGAGACTGAACCGGTGCTGGCGCTAATCGAGCAGCAGTGGCAGAAGCAAATTGGCTTCGGTCTTAACGCCAATTATATTGATGAAGTGCCGCTAACGGTGCTGAAAGATGAACTGGCTGCCCGACTGGATAGTGAACGAATCAGTCAGCGTTTTTTAGCGGGTTCAATCAATTTTTGTACGCTGATGCCCATGCGTTCAATTCCGTTTAAAGTGGTGTGCCTGCTGGGCATGAATGACGGTATTTATCCTCGTACACTGCCGCCGCTCGGCTTTGACTTGATGGCCGCTAAGCCAGTAAAAGGCGATCGCAGCCGGCGGGATGATGACCGTTACCTGTTTCTGGAAGCCCTGTTATCAGCACAGCAGAAGTTATACATCAGCTTTATTGGTCAGTCGATTCAGGACAATAGCCAGCGATATCCGTCGGTATTGGTGACGGAATTGCTGGAGTACATTGCACAAAGTCACGTGTTACCCGGTGATGAATCCAGTGATTTGGAGCAAAGCGCTGCCGCCGTGTATCAACAATTATTGTGTTATCACCCTCGGGTACCCTTCAGTGAGCAGAATTTTGTTAACGGCAGTGAACAGCAGAGTTATGCCAGCGAATGGTTGCCGGCAGCAGGGCGTCAAGGGATCGCCCATGGAGAGTTTAGCGCCATGTTGGAACCGCTGACGCTGAACCGAATTGAACTGGATGACATTCGACGTTTTTATCGCCATCCGGTGCGGGCGTTTTTCCAGCAGCGTTTAAACGTTAGTTTCTCCATGGATGAAACTGAACTACCAGATGAAGAACCGTTTCTGGTGGAAAATCTGCAGCGTTATCAACTGAATATGCTGTTGCTTAATCGTTTGATTGAAGATCAGGACCCGCTTGAGCTCTATAGCCGATCTCGCGCAGCGGGTGAACTACCGTTTGGTGCTTTTGGCGAACTGTTTTGGCAAGGGCAAACCGAGGAAATGACTCAGTTAGCTGAGCGAGTGAAACAACATAAACTGCCTTCTCAAAGCGTTGAGGTTGAAATATCGATTGATGATATCGACGTGAGCGGCTGGCTGCATCAGGTTCAGCCAGATGGCCTGCTGCGCTGGCGTCCGGCTAAATTAACCGTGCTTGATGGCATCAGTTTATGGTTGGATCATTTGATCTATTGTATCAGCGGAGGTCAGGGTGAAAGTCGAATGTATGGGCGAGACGGTTCTGAATGGCGTTTTGCCTGGTTACCTGTTGATGAAGCCAAGAAACATTTTTCATTTTGGCTACAGGGATATATTCACGGTTTAAGCTCACCATTGCTACTATTACCAAAAAGCGCATGGGCCTGGCTGGAAAGTTGCTATGATGCGACGACAGCCCAAATTTGTTGGGATGAAGCCAGCCAACAGAAAGCCAGACAAAAGCTAATTCAGGCATGGCAAGGGAGTCCTCAGCTCCGTGGAGAGGGTGATGACCCTTATCTTATGCGGCTCTTTCGGCTGATGGACGACTCGCGTTATCAGCAAATTATTACCGATAGTGAACCTTATTTATTGGTTCTGATGCAGCGGCGGTTGGAAAAATCTGCTTAAAAAAGTGAACCCCAGACAGCAGGACTGTCCAACAGTGGGTTAGATGGACAGTCGATTAAGAAAAGTTGTGTCTCATCATGTGAGGCAACCGCTATAACGTGGTGTGTATTCGTTATTATTAATCAGTGATGTTATTCAGTTATTCCAGAAGGAAATTCAATGCGTAAGCTGTTTGCCAATGCCATTGGCGCCATATTTATTCTGTCTTGTTGGACGACGACAGCGTTTGCCAGTCAGGGATGGCAGCCGCTACCTGAGAAAATTCAAAAAAGTGAAAAAGATACTCGCGAATATCAGGCGATTAAGTTGGATAACGGCATGACCGTATTGCTGGTGTCAGATAATCTGGCCAGTAAATCTTTGGCGGCGTTAGCATTGCCAGTTGGCTCCCTTGAAGATCCGGATAGCCAGCTTGGTTTGGCGCACTATCTGGAACACATGGTGTTAATGGGATCAAAACGTTATCCCGAACCGGACAGCATTTCTGAATTTCTGAAAAAGCATGGCGGTAGCCATAATGCCAGTACCGCGTCTTATCGCACCGCGTTTTATCTTGAAGTCGAGAACGATGCGCTGGCTCCAGCGGTTGATCGCTTGGCGGATGCCATTGCACAACCGCTGTTGGATCCGGTCTATGCCGATCGTGAACGTAATGCAGTCAATGCCGAACTGACAATGGCGCGTTCTCGTGATGGTATGCGTATGGGGCAAGTGGGTTCGGAAACGTTAAATCCGGCTCACCCGACCTCTCGTTTTTCTGGCGGTAATCTGGAAACGCTAAAAGATAAGCCCGGCAGTAAATTACATGATGAACTGACGGCGTTTTATCATCGTTATTATTCGGCCAACCTGATGGTTGGCGTGCTATATGGTAATCAGTCGATTAACGATTTGGCTAAACTGGCGGCGGAGACGTTTGGTCGTATTGGTAATAACCATGCCAGCGTACCACCGATTACTGTTCCTGCGGCAACGGACAAAGAGAAAGGATTAATTATTCACTATGTCCCTGCTCAGCCAACCAAACAACTGCGTATTGAGTTTCGCATTGACAATAATATTGCCGAATTTCGCAGTAAAACCGACACCTATATCAGCTATCTGATTGGTAACCGTAGTGAAAATACGCTGTCAGATTGGCTGCGTAAACAAGGTTTGGCCGATAGCATCGGTGCTGGCGTAAACCCGGTCATCGATCGCAATGGTGGCGTATTGAGCATTGGCGTTTCGCTGACCGATAAGGGATTGGCTAATCGCGATAAAGTGATTGCTGCGATTTTTGACTACCTGAAAATGATTCGTCATGAAGGCATTCGCCAAGAGTATTTTGATGAAATTGCCCATGTGTTGAATCTGGATTTCCGTTATCCATCCATGACGCGGGATATGGATTATGTCGAGTGGTTATCCGATACCATGCTCAATATCCCGGTACAGAATATTCTGGATTCGGATTATCTGGCGGATCGCTACGATCCCAAAGCGATTGCTGCCCGTTTGGATCAAATGACGCCGCAGGCCGCACGTATTTGGTTTATCAGCCCGAATGAGCCCCACAATAAAACCGCCTATTTTGTTGATGCGCCTTATCAGGTCGATCGTATTAGTGAAAAACAAATCGCGGATTGGGTATCGGAAGAGAAAGGTTTGGATCTGAGTTTACCAAAGCTGAACCCGTATATTCCTGATGATTTTAAACAGATCGCCGAAAATAAAGCCTCGGACGTCGTACCTGCTCTGGTGTTGAATGAACACAACGTGCGCGCCTGGTATGTGCCTAGCCAGTATTTTGCTGATGAACCGAAGGCCAATATTATACTGGCTTTGCGTAACGCTAAGGCTCAAGACTCGGCGCGTAATCAGGTGATGTTTGCCTTAACCGATTATTTAGCGGGGCAGGCTTTAGCGCAAATCAGCTATCAAGCGTCGGTGGGCGGACTGAGTTTCTCCTCTTCTTCTAATAACGGATTGCAGTTTACCGTGAGCGGTTTTACCCAGCGGATACCGCAGTTAACCCAAGCGTTTTTAGAACAATACCGTGGCTTTACCGTGACGGACGACCAGCTTAAGCAGGCTAAATCTTGGTATCAGCAGCAGATGGATGCGGCGGAAAAGGGTAAAGCTTTTGAGCTGGCTCTACAGCCAGTGCGGGCTATCTCTCAGGTTCCCTACAGTGAGCGGGCAGAACGACGTCAACTGATGGCGGGAATTTCCGTTCAGGATATTATTCAATACCGTAATCAACTGCTGGAAAACAGTTCGCCAGAGATGTTTGCGATTGGCAATATGACTCCAGAGCAGGTAAAAGAGCTGGCGCTAAATATTAGTAAACAGCTGGGCTGTCGTGGTCCAGGCTGGTGGCACGGTCAGAATGTTGTGGTTGAGAAAACACAGCAGGCAAACCTGATGAAGCCGGGGAGTAGTACGGACTCTGCTTTAGGCGCCATCTATATTCCGACCGGATATGATGAAGTTCAGGGTATGGCACGCAGTAATCTGCTGAGCCAAATTATTCAACCATGGTTCTATAATCAGCTGAGAACCGAGGAACAACTGGGTTATGCGGTTTTTGCCTTCCCGATGACCGTGGGTCGCCAGTGGGGCGTTGGTTTCTTGCTGCAAAGTAATAATCAGACGCCGGCTTATTTGGAAAAACGCTATCAGAACTTCTATCAGATGGCGGACAAGAAGCTATCTGAGCTGAAGGATGAGGATTTTAATCAGTATCGTCAGGCGCTGATCAATCAATTGGAACAGCGACCACAAACGCTGGATGAAGAAGCGGGCTACTACACGAATGATTTTAATCGTGGCAACGACCGGTTTGATACCCGTAAGAAGGTATTGGAACAGGTGAAAGCCCTGACCCGCAGCGATATCCAGTTATTCTTCAAACAGGCGGTGATGGAGCGTAAAGGTTTATCGGTTCTTTCCCAAATTATGGGGCAGAGCGAACTGAAAACTGACTATGCTAAACCTGAAGGCTGGACCGTGTATAAAGACGCTTCATCGCTACAGAAAACTCTGCCGGTACAGGTTCAGAAGTAATGTCTCAGCAGCCTTTGGCTTTAGATCCGCTATCGCTCCCGCTGTTTGGGGAGCGTTTGATTGAAGCGTCGGCAGGTACGGGAAAAACCTATACTCTGGCGGCGCTCTATTTGCGTTTGCTATTGGGATTAGGGCAAGAGGCTGCTTACCCAAGGCCGTTATCGGTTGAAGAAATTTTGGTGGTGACGTTTACTGAAGCGGCAACGGAAGAATTGCGTAATCGTATTCGGGATAACATCCATCAGCTGCGTATTGCCTGTATCCGCAATGAAAGCCACGATCCATTGCTGAATCAACTATTAGCTGAATTACCCAACAAAGCCACGGCGACGGCTCTGTTATTGGCGGCAGAACGCCAGATGGATGAAGCGGCTATTTTTACCATTCATGGCTTTTGTCAGCGTATGTTGAGCCATAATGCTTTTGAGTCTGGCGTACTGTTTGAGCAGTCACTGATTGAAGATGAGCTTCCCTTACGGCGTCAGGCGGTGGCTGATTTCTGGCGGCGACATTGTTATCCATTACCTTTGCCCGTTGCTCAGGTGATTAGTGCAGAATGGACTGGCCCGGAACGTTTGTTGGCGGATATTACGCCTTACCTACACGGTGAGGCGCCTAAACTGCGCCAGCCCCCTTCGCAGGATGATATTCTGCAACGCCATCAGCAAATTATTGAGCGCATTGAAGCGTTGAAACAGCTTTGGCGAGAGCATGCGGCGGATCTGGAAGCGCTAATTAGCGGCTCCGGGGTGGATAAACGCAGCTATAGTTCCAAAAACTTGCCTAACTGGCTACAGAAAGTGGGCGTGTGGGTAGAGGAAGAGATTCAGGATTATAAACTGCCGAAAGAGTTAAATAACTTTCGTCAGTCGATTCTCGAGCAAAAGACCAAGAAAGGTGAAGTCCCGGTTCATCCGTTATTTACTGCGATAGACCTGCTGTATTCCGAGCCACTCACCTTACGGGATCTGATTCTGGCGAAGGCCTTAAGCGAAGTGCGTCAGTCGGTTCAACAAGAGAAACGTCAGCGGGCGGAAATGGGGTTCGATGACTTACTCAGCCGGTTGGATATGGCATTACAGCGCCCGGAGGCAGAAGCGCTGGCTAATGCCATACGCCAACGCTATCCGGTGGCAATGATTGATGAGTTTCAGGATACCGATCCACAGCAGTACCGTATTTTTCATAAGTTATACGGCGGTCGTCAGGATACCGGTTTATTACTGATTGGTGACCCCAAACAGGCCATCTATGCGTTTCGCGGTGCGGATATTTTTACCTATATGCAGGCGCGTAATCAGGTGAGCAGTCACTACACGATGGAGACCAACTGGCGTTCTTCTGCTCAGATGGTGGATACGGTTAATTGTCTGTTTCAGCGCCTATCCGCGCCATTTATTTTTGAACAAATTCCTTTTCTGACGGTAAAACCGGCGGAGAAAAATCGTTCCTTGAGTTTTGAGTTTGACGGCGTAAATCAACCGGCAATGTCGCTTTGGTTGCAGTCGGGAGAAGGCTCGGGGCAAAGCGAATATCAGCAGGTTATGGCGCGTCGTTGTGCGGCGCAAATCCGCGATTGGCTAACGGCCGGTCAGCAGCAGCGCGGCTGGTTAGTGAGTGCTAAGGAACGTCGCCCGGTAACTGCCGCTGATATTGCTATTCTGGTGCGTACCGGGAAAGAAGCGGCGATAGTTCGTGATGCACTGAGTGCGTTGGCGATACCGTCGGTTTATTTATCCAATCGCGAAAGCGTTTTCACCACGCCAGAAGCCAGAGAGATTTTGTGGTTGCTACAGGCGGTGCTAACGCCGGAAAAAGAGCGAGCGTTACGCAGTGCGTTAGCCAGTAGCTTACTGGGGATGGATGCTCGGCAGATTGATGCCATTAATCAGGATGAGCGCCAGTGGGATGTGCTGGTGGAGGAGTTTAGTGCTTACCGCCAGCTGTGGTTAAAACGCGGCGTACTGCCGATGCTGCGTGAGCTGATGTCTAAGCGTAAGCTGGCAGAAAATCTGTTGGTCACCTTGGGTGGTGAGCGCCGGTTAACCGATATTATGCACATTGGTGAGCTGTTGCAGGAAGCGTCATTAAAGCTGGAAAGCGAGCACTCACTGGTTCGTTGGTTGGCGCAGCAGATTACTCAACCTAACGATCGGGCGGATAGCCAGCAACTGCGTTTGGAAAGCGATCGTAATCTGGTCAAGGTTGTCACCATACATAAATCGAAAGGATTGGAGTATCCGCTGGTCTGGCTACCGTTTATCTGCGGTTTTCGCAAGCAAAGTCAGGGGTTGTATCACGACCGAGAGACATTCTCTGCGGTCTTGGATCTGAGTGAGAGTGAAGAGTCGCAGACGCTGGCTGAAGAAGAGCGGTTAGCGGAAGATTTACGTCTACTGTATGTGGCACTGACGCGCTCGGTTTATCATTGCAGTATTGGCGTAACGCCAATTTATTCCGGTAATCGACGCTTGGGCAATTCTGATTTGCATCATAGTGCTATCGGCTATCTGCTGCAAAAAGGTCAGGCTGGCGATGCCACTTTATTATCAGAGTCGTTACGTGAACTGGTGCAAAACCACGGCATTAAGGTTTACCCCGCCGAGATAGATGATACCGCCCAGTGGCAGGATAGTATTATGCTGCCAGAGACATTGGCGGCTCGTACCTTTAGTGGGCAGCGACAGAATAGCTGGCGCGTTACCAGCTATTCAGGCTTGCAGCAGCAAGGTTCCTCCCATCATTATGAGCTATTACCGCGCTTTGATACTGATGCAGCGGGTGAGAAGGGTAACGCTCAGCTAGATACCATGACGCCTCACTCTTTTCCTAAAGGTGCGGCTCCGGGTACTTTCCTGCATGATTTATTAGAAGAAACCGATTTTTCTCAGCCGATTGATGAGCTAAAGCTGAGCGAGCAAGTATTGTTGCAAGGGCTGGATGAACGATGGACGCCGGTGTTACAGCAGTGGCTGGAAACCATTGTCAGTACGCCGCTGGATGAACAGGGGATCTGCCTGAAGGCTATTGAGGCCAATGCTCGTCAAGCCGAGTTACAGTTTTACTTACCCATTGGCCCTATGTTGCAGGCTGAGAGTTTGGATACGTTAGTGAAACGGTATGACCCGCTGTCAGCCAACTGCCCTGCATTGAACTTCCGTCAGGTTCGGGGCATGTTGAAAGGATTTATCGACCTGGTTTTTTGCTGGCAAGGGCGCTATTACTTGCTGGATTACAAATCCAATTGGTTGGGAGAGAGCGGCGAGTTTTATACTCAGCAGGCTATGGCTAATGCGATGTGTGAACATCGTTACGATCTACAGTATCAACTGTATTCGCTGGCGCTGCACCGCTACTTACGTCATCGCATTGCGAATTATGATTACCAACGCCATTTTGGCGGGGTGTTTTATCTGTTTTTACGCGGTGTTGAACCGAATAAGCCCGGACAGGGTGTTTTTCACTGTCGTCCGGAGTGGGAACTGGTTGATGGACTCGATCGCCTGTTTGCCGGAGAAGGAGAGCCTGATGTTTAGCCTGTTACAGAAAGCGGTTGAGCTTGCCGTTTTTCGTCCGCTGGATATTCAGCTTGCTCGTTTGTTAGCGACGGATGATCCTTGTCTGGCGCTGTTAGTGGCTAAACTCAGCGCACAAGCCGGGGCAGGGCACGTTTGTTTGTCGTTGAGCACCCTTGATGAGCGAAGTTTATTTGATGGACGCCACGGGGAGCTGGCGGCGGAGATTTGGCTTAAGGCGGGTAATCCGCGATTGACCGATCTTATCTCCACCCTTGAACGTTCATCCGCCGTTAGCGATGGCTATCAGCCAACCCCGCTGGTATTACAGGGGGAACGCCTATATTTACAGCGTATGTGGCGTGATGAAGGGCAAATTGCCGCTTTCTTTCTGCGGCAGAGTAATGACGCTGCGGTGAGTTATCCAGAAGGGCTAAAGCAGGCGTTGGACCAGCTCTTTCCATTTGATCCCACAGAGACCGACTGGCAAAAAGTGGCGGCGGCGGTTGCGGCTACCCGGCAATTATCGGTGATTTCTGGTGGACCAGGAACCGGTAAAACTACCACGGTAGCGCGTTTATTGGCGGTATTACTTCAGCTTGCCGGTGAATCCAGACTGCGTATTGCATTAGCGGCACCCACCGGTAAAGCGGCAGCGCGTTTAACGGAATCTTTAGGGCAGGCGATTCAGAGTTTGCCGTTAACGCCTAGCCAGCGCCAACAGATGCCGGTTGAAGCGTCAACGTTACACCGTTTACTTGGGGTGCAACCGAATAGCCGTCACCTGCGACATCATAAAGATAATCCGTTACATCTTGATGTGCTAATTGTTGATGAAGCGTCGATGGTGGATTTACCGATGATGGCACGTCTGATAGCTGCTTTACCTGAACAGGCCCGGTTTATTTTATTGGGCGATCGCGATCAACTGGCATCGGTAGAAGCCGGGGCGGTTTTAGGGGATATTTGTCGCTTTGCTGAACAGGGCTACAGCCAGCAGAGGGCGGAAGAACTGTCGCGGTTGACTGGATATGATATTGCAGCCAGCACATTCCCTCAGGCCGTGGCGATAAGGGACAATTTGTGCCTGTTGAAGAAAAGTTATCGGTTCCATCAACACTCTGGTATTGGTCAATTGGCATTTGCGGTTAACCGAGGGGATGGGCAGGGTGCAATGCAATGCTTTGCTCAGAACTATGCGGATTTAGCTTGGTTGCCGGTGAGCAGCGTGGATGATTATTTACAACTGTTGGAAACCTGTGTTGAAGGTTATCGCGATTATTTAGCTCAGGTAAAGGGCGGCGATCCACAGCAAATTCTGGCATCGTTTAACCGTTTTCGTTTGCTGTGTGCGTTGCGCAGCGGACCTTTTGGTATTGATGGACTCAATACGCGCATCGAACAGATGCTGTTAAGTAAGCGGTTAATTGAGAAATCGACGGAAAGCGGCGGGTTATGGTATCCGGGACGGCCTGTGATGGTTAGCCGAAATGATAGCGCCTTGGGGCTATACAACGGTGATATCGGTATCGCTCTGCGTAACGATGAAGGGGAAATGCGCGTCTGTTTTCAGCTGCCGGATGGTTCGATTAAGGCAGTACAGCCCAGTCGTTTACCCGCTTGTGAAACGGCTTATGTGATGACGGTGCATAAATCTCAGGGCTCGGAGTTTGAGCATACGGTGCTGGTATTACCGGATACGTTTTCACCTTTGCTGAGTCGAGAGCTAGTGTATACCGCCATTACTCGTGCGCGCCAAAAGCTTACGCTATTTGCTAATGAAAATATCCTGCTGTCAGCTATTCTGACGCCAACGGAGCGCCACAGTGGATTAGCGGCTCGGTTAGTTGAGACTGATGGTGTTGAACTATAAGTTATCAATTTCGTCACCCCGGTTTTTACCGGGGTGACGGAGGAGGAGTCGGCTTACTGAATAGCCGCATTCACTTCATCAATCTGTAAGCTCAGGCTTTCCAGACCGCCGCCGGACAGATACCATAAATCTGGTTGCAGATAGACAATTTTTCCCTTGCGGAAGGCATTGGTTTGTTTGATTTTGTCATCTTCCATCAGGCTACGATCGACTTTTCCTTCACCAATGGCTTCGTTCCGGTCGACAATAAAGATAATGTCAGGATTCTTTTCAGCAATATAGTCAGGCGTACCGGCCTGACGGCCATCGGCTAAGTTTTCATCGGCTTTTTTAACGCCGAGCACTTGGTGAATGATAGAAGCGTAGCCGTTAGACGTCGAGGCGGAGAATTTTCCATTGTAATGCACTAGTACCATGGCTTTTTGCCCGGATGCTTCCGCTTGTTTTCTCAGTTCAGTAATTTTTTTATCTAATACGGCTAATCCGTTGTCGGCCTCGGCTGTTTTATCGAAAATCTGGCCGATGGTCAGGACATTTTTCTTAAAGGAATCCAGATAAACACCATTGTTAATACTGAGGTTAATGGTTGGCGCAATGGTGGCAAGTTCATCATAGGATTTTCCCTGACGACCGGTAATAACGATTAATTCTGGCTTTAAATCACGGATGGCCTGCATGTCCGGCTGCTTCATATTGCCGGCATTGGCGACCTTATCGTTGTTATATTGGGATAAATAACTGGGGATATTTTTCTTAGGTAACCCGGCTACGGTGGTGATACCCAGCGCATGCATCGTATCCAACGTGCCAAAGTCGAAGATAACCGGGTTAGTTGGGTTTTGATTGACCTCGGTGGTGCCTTGAGTATGGTGGACTGATACGGTTTTGGGTGACGTTTTAGCAGCCGGAGCGGCCGTCACTTGGGTGGTTTCAGGTACGGCGGTTGCCGTGTCAGAGGTTTTCTGATCGCAGCCCGCTAATGCCGTTGCCAGTGTTGTTACGGCCAGAATAGATAAGATATGTTTCATGGCATCGCCTTTTGATGAGTAGAGTGGGTGATTGATTTTATTAGCGAAGTTTACTTGAGTTAATTCACCTCTTCAATGTAAATGATTATTGTTATCATTGATTGGGTTGGTGATCGCAGAGTTTTATCTTGGTGTGTTTGCCATATTGGGCGGATTTACCCAGACGGAATGCGGTTAAAGGGGGCGAATGATGTTTATAAGAAGTGATGTTCGGTGAGAAAACAACAGCGCCTTATAGTGATTGAGGCGCTGTTGTTAATTAGTATGAGTGGGAAAAGCCGGGTGTCAGGCGTCGGCTTCACTCAGTGGCCATGATTCAAATAGATAGCCATCAAAATTAATATCATCGACATCAGAAAACTCCAGTAAACGGAGCTTCACATTTTCCAGATGTTGCCACATGGCCAGTTTGGCAGCTTTAGCATCTCTTTTAATCAGCGTGGCCAGAATTTGTTTATGGTCAGAGAGCCAGTCTTTACGATAGTGAGTATTTTCCAGACGGCTATGCAGCTGGATCCACATCGGATTATTTTCACGCCACTGCCAGGACTGTTTAAATAGCTCGACCAACATACTATTGTGGGTCGCTTCAGCGATGGCAAGGTGGAATAGCATATCACCGCTTTCTTTATCATCGGATACCAGTTCTTGCTCTTCAACTTGTAGCGCCTGGCGCATTTTTACAATATCTTCTCGCGTGACCTGAAGAGCAGCGAACTCGGCAATGTTACTTTCCAGCAGTTGACGAGCCTGAAGCAGCTCAAAGGGGCCAGCATCATTACATTGATTGGTTGCTGATGCGTCGCTGGCGGAATCCTGAGGAGTATTAATGACAAAAATACCTGAACCGCGCCTCACCTCAACTAACTTTTCAATTTCCAGCATGATCAATGCCTCACGTACAACTGTACGGGAGACGTTCAGCATTTCAGCTATTTCACGCTCAGGAGGAAGACGTTTACCAATCGCATACTGCTTCTGAGCAATCATGCGACGTAGCATCAGTCCAACTTCTTGATAGGGCCGTTGTTGAGAAGATTGTTGTTTCATGATGGTGTGTCAGTTCTCATCGATTGACTGGTATAAAACCGAAAAACATAACTATTATGCCAAATTATAACATAACTGGTCAGCCAACTATATCTGAAAACAGCCACGGGCATAAAATGTCCTCTTCAGACTAAGACAGGAAATTGGCTGATTATTCTAATTTAGTGCCGAAGACCAAGCTATTTGGTCTGGCTGATCGCGGTTATAACCCGTTTACTTGATAAAGCGACACAGTATTCGCTTTCATTGTGCATTTTAACCCAACCAATCCTTATGAACTGTCAACCATACTTGTAAATTGGTTAACCAGATCACAGATTGATCATGCCTTTGGTTTACCTAATTGATTTGCGTGATCGCGATCAATTTTTTCCTGATTTTACTCATTCACCATGTCAACTTGGCGCAATGGGGCATTTATTAATGAATTACATCACCAAGACCATTGAGCGCAGATAACCATTGGAAGGCCATTTATTTTTTTTGGTCAACCTATTTGATGATGTTTCCGATACTTCTTGTTCTAAGCAATTAGGCTTAAGCGATAGGTATAGTGATGAACAGAGGCTTTTTCATGAAAATGACAAGATTAAGATGGTGGATTATTGGCCTGGTTTGTATGGGCACAATTGTAAACTATCTTTCACGTAGCTCATTGAGCGTTGCCGCTCCGGCAATGATGCAAGAATTAAACTTTAATGAACAACAATATTCTTGGGTCGTGAGTGCATTCCAACTTTGTTATACCGTTGCTCAACCGATTGTCGGTTATTTGCTGGATGTTATTGGTCTAAAAATAGGTTTCTTCATTTTTGCACTGCTATGGTCGCTGATTAATATGGCCCATGCTTTGGCCGGTGGCTGGGTCAGTCTGGCGTTTCTGCGTGGTTTAATGGGGCTGACTGAGGCCTCTGCGATTCCGGCCGGTATCAAAGCCAGTGCTGAGTGGTTCCCAACTAAAGAACGCGGTATTGCCGGCGGTTTATTTAATATCGGTACCTCGATTGGTGCAATGTTAGCACCACCTCTGGTTGTGTGGGCGATGCTGACGTTTGCAGACCAAGGGCTTGGCACCGAGATGGCGTTTATCATCACCGGCGGTATCGGTATCTTGTTCGCTATTACCTGGTTCCTTATTTATAACTCGCCGAATAAACATCCGTGGATTACCCAAAAAGAGCTGCGCTATATTGAAGATGGGCAGGAAAGTTATCTACAGGATGATAATAAAAAGCCTTCGGTAAAAGAGATTATCAAACAGCGTAACTTTTGGGGATTAGCGATCGCTCGTTTTCTGGCGGATCCGGCTTGGGGAACATTAAGTTTCTGGATGCCATTATATCTGATCAACGTGATGCATTTACCATTGAAAGAGATCGCAATGTTTGCCTGGTTACCGTTTCTGGCGGCCGACTTTGGTTGCGTTGCCGGCGGTTTTCTTGCCAAGTTCTTCATGGAAAAACTGAAGATGACCACCATCAATGCTCGCCGAGCTAGCTTTACCATCGGTGCGGTTTTGATGATTTCCATTGGTTTTGTCAGCATGGTGTCGAATCCGTATATCGCGATCGCGTTAATGAGCCTGGGCGGGTTTGCCCACCAAACGCTGTCTACCGTAGTAATTACGATGTCGGCTGACTTATTCAAGAAGAATGAAGTGGCGACCGTCGCCGGACTGGCTGGTTCTGCTGCATGGTTAGGGCAATTGACCTTTAACCTATTTATGGGGGCATTAGTGACGGTTATTGGTTACGGCCCGTTTTTCATCGCGTTGAGTCTGTTTGATATTATTGGTGCGATTGTTCTCTGGACCTTAATTAAGGATCCGGCGAAAGATGCTAAAAATAGCACAACCGGAGAGGCGGCTTTAGCCAACTCATAATAGAAAAATAAGCGTTTGCTGGATTTGTTCTGAAGCCGTAGCCAACTAATGTTGGCTACGGCTTCAGTGTGTGCGGCGTATTCTGATTAAACTTGTGAGACCAGAATTTTTGAACGGCGCTGATAGTTATACATTGCCTGCTTTTTCAGCGGCAGATCATCAATATCCGCGGGCATAAAGCCGCGTTCCTGAAACCAATGAATACTGTGGGTGGTTAATACAAACAGTTTCTCTAGTCCCATCAGACGGGCTTGAGTACTGATTTTCTCCAGCAGAATTTCACCGCGCAGTGAACTGCGATACTCCGGATGGACGGCGACGCAGGCCATTTCACCAATTCTCTCTTCGGTAAAGGGGTAGAGGGCTGCGCAGGCAATGGTCATATTATCGCGTTCGATAATAGTGAATTTATCAATTTCCATTTCCAATTGTTCACGGGAACGGCGCACTAAAATTCCTTGTTGTTCCAGCGGGCGAATGAGCTCCAGAATACCGCCAATGTCATGAATGGTGGCTCGGCGAACCTGCTCGGCACTTTCCATGACTATCTGGGTGCCAATACCATCGCGGGAGAACAGCTCCTGTAGTAATGCGCCACTGTCTTGATAGCTAATGAGATGACAACGGCGAACACCGCTGCGGCAAGCTTTGACCGCACCGCGCAGAAAGCGCACGGTACCGGAGTTATAGTCGCCACTGGCCTCATAATACTCTAGGTATTTTTGCGCGTCGTTAGGGAATAGCTCAGGCAGGATCTTGCCCTTTTCGTCTTCGACTCCCTGAGAGGAACAGAAACCGATAATTTTCTCAGCCTTAAGTTTAATCGCTAACTGTGTGGCGAGTTCTTCTGAGGTTAAATTAAAGCTTTCACCAGTGACCGAAACCGCAACGGGCCCCAACAAAACAATGGCACCGCTGTTTAACTGATGATGGATGGCGTCTTCATCGATGCGCCGAATGCGACCGCTATGACAGTAATCAATGCCGTCATCGATACCCAGCGGTTGCGAAATCACAAAGTTGCCGCTGACCACATTAATATGCGCCCCTTGCAGTGGCGTATTATTCAGGCTCATGGACAGGCGAGCGGTAATATCCAACTGAAGCAGACCGGCGGCTTGTTTTACCAACTCCAGCGATTCCGCATCGGTAACGCGAGTATGTTTATGGTAGATCGGCGGCTTGTTATGCAATGCCAGATTGGCATCAATTTGTGGTCTGGCACCATAAACCACCACGAGCTGAATGCCCAGACTGTGCAGCAGGCCGATATCACTGATGATATTACCAAAGTTTTCATGCTCGATGGCTTCACCACCCAGCATGATGACAAACGTTTTGCCCCGATGAGCATTAATATAAGGAACTGAATGGCGGATGCCTTCCACCAGCTCAGTAGTACGTTCCTTCATGATAAAACCTCGTTGCATAAAAATTCGTATTTTTTGTATTTTTATTCTATTTAGTGTCATCTGGCAAGCAGAATATTTAAACAAACTCGGTTTTTTATTGGTTGATGATCATAATGCTCTGGATTGTTTTGAGCGTTTGTCGCTAATTTGGGGGGGAAATGTCAGTTTTCTGATTTTTTCGCCTCAGATCTAGGCAAAAAAGCAGATAATATACAGGTTAAGCGTGACAGAACGGTCTCTCTTCGGTAGAGTTTTACGCCAGCTTTATTTTGTTTATATTTTGTAGTTCGTTTTATGTCGGAGAATCATGTCTAGCTCTAAACCTAATTACTTACGCCGTCGTTTATTACAGGGTGCTGCTGCAACCTGGTTATTGAGCGTGAGTGGTGTTGGCATGGCGGCGTCATTAACAAGTGTTATTGCGGTGCGTGTGTGGCCCTCTTCGACCTATACTCGGGTAACGCTGGAATCCAGTGCCCCTTTGAAATATAAACAGTTTGCTTTAACTAATCCCAATCGAATTGTTATCGATATTGAAAATGTTCATTTAAACAGTGTGTTAAAGAGCATTGCTGGTCAGGTGCAAAACAGTGACCCTTATTTGAAGCTGGCGCGCATCGGGCAGTTTGATAAGAATACTGTGCGTTTAGTGTTAGAGCTTAAGCAGAATATTAATCCGAACCTATTCACTCTGAAACCGATTGCGGAATTCAAAAACCGTCTGGTGGTCGATCTGTATCCGGCTAACGGCGGTTCTTCTGAGCCAGACGATCCGCTGTTGGCGTTGTTAAAAGAGTATAATCAGGGCGCGCTGGAGCAGGATCAGCGGGCAGATGTACCCCAAACCGGCAAAGTTGGCCGCGATCGTCCACTGGTGATTATGTTGGATCCTGGTCATGGTGGGGAAGATCCTGGGGCGATTGGTAAAAGGGGAACTCGGGAAAAAGATATTGTGCTGCAAATTGCTCGTCGGTTGCGCACCTTAATCCAGAAAGAACCCGGTATGAAAGCCTATATGACGCGTAATGAAGACGTATTTATTCCGTTAAAGGTACGAGTTGCTAAGGCGCGCAAACAGCGCGCCGATCTGTTTATTTCTATTCATGCGGATGCGTTCAGCAATCGATCAGCTCATGGTTCATCTATTTTTGCGCTGTCGACTAAAAAGGCGACCAGTAGCGCAGCACAGTTTTTAGCCCAAACCCAGAACGAAGCGGATAAAATTGGCGGCGTCAGTAAGAGCGGCGATCGCTATCTTGACCATACAATTTTTGATTTAGTACAAACCGCGACGATTAGCAGCAGCCTTAAATTTGGTAAAGAAGTGCTCGGTCGTATGGGGCGGGTGAATAAATTACATAAGAATAAGGTTGAGCAAGCGGGATTCGCAGTGTTAAAAGCGCCAGATATCCCCTCTATTTTGATTGAAACCGCCTTTATTTCTAATCTGGAAGAAGAGCGTAAGTTGAGAACGGCAAGGTTCCAGCAGCAAATAGCTGAATCCGTTTTTGCCGGGATCAAAGCGTATTTCTCGACCATCAAGTTTTAGCTAACGAGTGTCACCCCGTAGCCATTATTGGCGCGTTTAACGTTATTAGGCGCAAATCATTTAAATGAAGCGGGTTTCCCTGTTCTATCTAGAAAACATCCCAGTTTACTTGTTCTGACAAGTCGGCTGGGATGGCGTTTAACGATCAATTTACGGTATATCAGCGACTTTTTCTGCCTTGGCTGCTTAACTGTTGTTTTTGACGATACAACATTAACCTTTCCAGCGTGACGGCCACTAGGGTACCTAAAATCAGCCCATTACTCAGTAGTGAAGTGACTAAAGGTGATAAACCAGCAAAGGCGGTGGCGGGTAAAAACATGGCGCTAATACCCACAAACCATCCAGCCGCGACACTATGGTTACGTATGCCTTTATCTTCTACGCTATCAAACTGCGTCAGTGCAATCATAATGATACCTAAGCCAAAGGACGGGATAAGCGCAGCATAGCCTACCGCGGGTGGTAAGGCCGCGAAGAATGAAGTAACGATAGGGGATAGGCTGATTAATATTATGAGTAAGTTTCCGCAGATAAAAGGCAGCAACTGAGTAAAACGCGTTTGCGCGATAAAAGCAGCGGAACCGGAAATCGGCACTGGGCCAATAGCACCGAAGGTGCCTGAAAGCAGGTGAATAATACCGGAAACAATGCTGGTTTTATTTAAGCGGTCTTCAACCGGCAGTTCAAACTTCTGGAAAACCGTTTGCACGACTTTAACACTGGCCATTAAGTTAGTGAGTAACAGAATTGTCAGCAGGAATACGTTAACTATCATGCCATGCTCAAGGCGAGGAGTGCCAAAGGGGAAGATCGCCGGTAGCTTAATGGCGCTGGTTACCGGTGTAATCGGGTTGGCATAACCAAACAGGTAAAACAGAATCCAGCCGCTAATGATGGAAACCAGCGTCGCGTAAGTGCTAATTTGTTTGATTTTGATACAGATATAGGCAATAGCAACGGTGGCGATAGAGAGTAAGGTTATCGTTGGATTAATGGCGGTGGACTCTTTACTAATACCCATCATGCCTTTTAAGAAGGTACCGGAGAGCTGGACTACCAAAAGAATCAGGTAAACGCCCATCACCGTCGGGGTAAATAGTTTGGCGATTTTATTCACTACGCCTAAAAGAGAAAGCAGTATAAAAATACAGCCGCTTAAAATAAAGCTGAATTCCATAACGCGCAGGGTTTCATTATGTGAGCCAAACAAGACGGAACCAATACCGGCATAAAGGGCGAAAACGCCCCACCAAATCCCTGCTGGCCCTTCTATGATCGGCAATTTATGCCCAAATAGCGCTTGTAATATACCCGCGACACCTAAAATAAATAGCGTGCGTGAGACAAATTCAATGATGGCATCGGGCGTTAAGCCAAATGTACTGGCAATGGATACTGGGATAACAACGCTGCCCATCAGTATATAAAGCATCCATTGCAGCGATGCTAAAATAAATTTCATAGTGATCTCCTGAGACTGGTTCCGCATTATAAAGCAAATAAGCTGACATGTTGTTTAATCGCGGTATGTCTGAGCATCGATATGGGCAGTTTAAAGGGGAATGAGTAGTGAGTATTACCATGAGGGACACTGCTGGAGATATCATTAACTGAGAAACGATATTGATTTTTTATTCAGCGGTAGTGTTTAGGCCAGATAGGCAAAAGCTGATTCAACCATAGATTGCTGAATCAGCCTTTATCAGGATTGACAGGATTAAACGCTAATCAACAATAAACAGACGTGCGCCTGTCTCAGTATAGGATTGGTGCTCTTCTGCATTATCACCAACCTGATAGCTCATACCGGGTTTGAGGACAAATATACGGCCATCTTCCAGCGTGGTTTCCAACTCGCCCTCGATACAAAATAAGACATGGCCCTTTTTACACCAGTGATCGGCAAGATAACCCGCAGTATATTCAACCATCCGCACCCGGATAGGATTTTGCGGGTCGCCAAAAAATCGAGTTTGCCAGTAGGCCATGCCGGTTTCACCGCTATGTTCGGTTTTTTCTACATCTTGCCAGTCGGTGAGGCTAAAGGGAAAAGGTGTCATTTTCATAGAGTTACCTGAATAATCTTAATTTCAATGCGTTGTAATTAAGCATAGCAGGGATATTTTCCCTGACGGCAGTGGTCAGTATTGTTTTTCGGTATGGGTTTAGCAGTGTCGATTTTTTAGCATAGGCTGATTGAACAGGTTGTCAGTCAGTTGCTAAACGAAACAATACTTAGGAATTATGATTATCAGGAAACGGGTATTAGTGCAAGAAAGGAAGTTTTTTGGTTGCGGGGGCCAGATTTGAACTGACGACCTTCGGGTTATGAGCCCGACGAGCTACCGGGCTGCTCCACCCCGCGTCCGAAAAACTTATAGCTATTTGAATGACAGGGTGTTTTCTGCCTTAATACCGTAGCAAGGGGTATTAATTGGTTGCGGGGGCCAGATTTGAACTGACGACCTTCGGGTTATGAGCCCGACGAGCTACCGGGCTGCTCCACCCCGCGACTGTAGGAGGCGCATAATACTCTCTGTGGCACAGGTTGCAAGTGTTTTTTCTTTGAAGTAACAAAAAACTACGTTTATTGTTCACTGTTGTGTAACTTTTCGCCGTTTTAAAACGTAACTTTTTTTATCCGGCCTTTTCTTTATACTGGAGGCTTTGCTATTGTTTGGCAGCGATAAAACAGCGGTTAAAAAAGTGAGTGATGAAATGAAAGGACGTTGGGCTAAATTTTTACTCGGTGGTGTCATCATTGCGTTGCTTGCAGGGTGCGAATCTCGACCAACCGATCGTGGGCAACAGTATATAGACGGCAAATTAACCCATCCGTTTGAACTGGTTAATAATCCTAATGCAAAAAATAAACCGGTAAACGGTAAAGATTTTGCTCAGCAGGTTTATGAAATCAGTCAGGTTTCCCCCTCGCTGTATAATAAGCATCGTGAAACTTATCAGGCAATCTTCCAATGGATGGTCGCCGGTGCCAGCGGATCTCAGTTAGCTGAGTTCAATATTGACACTTATCAGATGGAAGGCGTTGATAATTACGGTAACGTGCAATTTACCGGTTATTACACCCCAGTGATTCATGCCAGACATACCAAGCAGGGCGAATTTAAATACCCGCTGTATGCGATGCCAAAGAAAACTAAAAAGATGCGTCGTCTACCTGACCGTGCTGGAATTTATGCCGGTGGGTTGGATGGCCTGAATCTGGAGTTGGCCTACAGTAATTCGTTGGTGGATAACTTTATGATGGAAGTCCAGGGTAGTGCTTACGTCGATTTTGGCGATGGTACTCCGCTGGTGTTTTTTGCCTATGCGGGTAAAAATGGCCGTGCCTATAACAGCGTCGGTAAAGTGCTGATCGATCGGAATGAAGTGCCGCGTGAAGAGATGTCGATGCAGGCAATTAAACGCTGGACGGAACAGCATAGCGAAGATGAAGTCAGAGAGTTGCTGGAACAAAACCCATCATTTGTGTTTTTTAAACCTAAGCATTCTGCACCGGTCAAAGGCGCGAGTGCGGTTCCACTCATTGCTAAGGCGTCAGTAGCATCAGATAAAACCTTGATCCCTGCGGGCACCACTATTTTAGCAGAAGTGCCGTTACTGGATAATCAGGGTAAATTTACTGGTAAATATGAAATGCGTCTGATGATTTCACTGGACGTTGGCGGTGCGATTAAAGGTCATCACTTTGATATTTATCAGGGAATCGGCGATGACGCTGGACATGCGGCAGGTTTTTATAATCACTATGGTCGGGTGTGGGTGCTAAGTACACCGCCGGACGCGCCAGTAGCCGCTAAATAATACGTTTGAATGGTTTGGTATCTAATGGTTAATCATGCAGTTTGATTGGTGATTAACCGGATACTGAGCCGATATATTGCTTTAATTTTTTACATCACCGAGGTTCCTTATGACTGCCGCCTATTCCGAGGCCTATTCACAGCGTTTCAGCGGCGTGGCCCGTCTTTATGGTCAGCAGGCGCTGAGCGTATTTGCTCAGGCGCACGTTTGCGTTATCGGTATTGGTGGCGTGGGGTCATGGGCGGCGGAAGCCTTAGCCAGAAGCGGTATTGGTCGAATCACTTTGATTGATATGGACGATGTCTGTGTGACCAATACCAATCGACAGATCCATGCGTTGCGTCAGACTGTCGGTCAGCCAAAATGTGAGGTGATGGCTCAACGTATTGCGCAAATTAATCCGGAATGTGAAGTCACCTGCATTGATGACTTTATTACTCCAGAAAATATAGCGGATTATATTAGTGATAAATTTGACTATGTGATTGATGCCATTGACAGCGTACGTCCGAAAGCGGCGCTGTTGTCCTACTGCCGCCGTTTTAAAATTCCAGTGGTCACAACGGGCGGTGCCGGTGGGCAAATCGATCCAACCCAGATTCAAGTCACCGATTTAGCGAAAACTATTCAGGATCCGCTGGCGGCCAAACTGCGCGAGCGTCTGAAAAATGATTTTGGCGTGGTTAAAAACGGCAAAGGTAAGTTGGGTATTGACTGTGTTTTTTCTACTGAGCAGTTGGTTTATCCTCAGGCCGATGGGAGCGTGTGCGCCGCCAAAAGCAGCGCCGATGGCCCAAAAAGAATGGACTGCGCCTCTGGGTTTGGTGCAATTACCATGGTGACGGCTTCGTTTGGTTTTATTGCCGTTTCCCATGCCTTGAAGAAAATGCTGGCTCGGGCGGCAAGAGCCGCCTGATTAGAGGCAGGATTCAGCAGTCTGGCGAATAGCGCTGACTAATGAATCCAATCCCTGGGAGCGGGATGTGCTTAACTGCTGGTGAATACCTAGCTGGTCAAATAACGCCATCAGTTCGATTTCTATTACCTGCTGTGGCGTTTTCCCTTCA
Organism: Pragia fontium DSM 5563 = ATCC 49100; assembly: GCF_900112475.1. GTDB lineage: Bacteria > Pseudomonadota > Gammaproteobacteria > Enterobacterales > Enterobacteriaceae > Pragia > Pragia fontium. The sequence goes on from NZ_FOLW01000003.1 coordinate 362,636, forward strand.
ATCTGCGTTAGCAGAATAGCCAGAATACCTTTAACGATTCTTCCTTCACTGTCGCCGTAAAAATGTAGAGTGCCATCCTCATTAAGCTGATGACCAAGCCAGACCCGGTTTTCACAACCTTTTAGTTCCAACTGCTGCTGTTTCAGTTCTTCAGGCAGTGGTGGCAGCTGTTTAGCCAGTTGAATGAGCTGACGGTAGCGATCTTCCCATTGAGATTTATCACTAAACAGTGCCAGCAATTGCTGCACAGTGATCTCTGTACCGAAAGGATGGGGGGCAAGCATAATCACTCCAGCAATGACAAGGCGTAGGTTAAAGATTCATACAGTCGATCGACATCGGCCAACTGGTTATAAGGCGCAAAAGAGGCGCGTAGCGTACCGCTGACGCCCATGGCATCCAGCAGCGGCTGCGTACAATGTTGACCAGAACGGATAGCGACCCCCTGTTCTGATAGCAGAGCAGCGATATCACTATGGTGATATCCATCGATATTAAAGGCTAACAGGCTGCTACCCGGTGCACGATAGCTGATAAAGCCGCGAATAGAGGATAACTGATCGTAAGCGGCTTGAGCCAGAGCACAGGCGTAACGTTCGGCTTCAACCATGTCTTGAGTTTTTAACCACGACAGGGCCGCGCCAAGCCCAATAACGCCAGCAATATTTGGTGTGCCAGCCTCAAAGCATTCTGGTACTGATTGTGGCTGAAATCCGCTGAAGCTGGCCTGCGTTAGCATTTTCCCGCCGCCTTGCCATGGCGTCATTTCTGCCAGTAGGGCGGCTTTGCCATATAGTGCACCAATGCCGGTAGGGCCATATAATTTATGGGCGGAGAACGCGTAGAAGTCGATATCCAGCTGTTGTACATCCGGGGGAGAGTGGACGGCACCTTGAGCACCGTCGACCACCACCACCGTGCCATTGCTATGCGCTAATTTGATAGCCAACTGGAGATCCGGGCAACCGCCGGTGACGTTCGACATATGGCCAATGGCCAGAATTCGCGTTTTTTTAGTTAATAGTGCAGGGAGCTGGTTAAGATCCGGCATAAAGAACTTGTTGATCGGTAATTTAACCACACGAGCGCCGGTTTGTTGGGCAACAATCAGCCAAGGGATCAGGTTTGAGTGATGTTCCGATTCTGCCACGATAATTTCATCGTCGGCCTGTAGGCGCGGACGAGCATAGCTCTGCGCCACCAGATTAATTGCCTCAGTGGTGCCTTTGGTCCAGACAATTTGCCGATGGCTGTCAGCGTTCAATAGCTCAGCAACCAACTGGCGAGCATTTTCAAACAGTTCGGTTGCCTGTTGAGCTGCGCTATGTGCGCTGCGGTGAACGGTTGCGCCGTTGTGGGCGTAATACTGTTCAGTCGCCTTGATCACGGCCAACGGTTTTAGGGCGGTTGCCGCACTATCAAGATAGCAGCCCGTCTGTTTTAGCGCGGGAAACTGTTGACGAAATAGATCGGGATTAAAGGATTTCATAAGCAATATTTTATCACGGATATCAGTAGTCGGTTGTGCTCGCTGCATATGACCGGAATTGTACTAGTCGCAAAGCCAAAGCACAGCATTAATTGCTACTTAATTTTATTTGCAGTTGGCGGCGTTTCAGAAGATAGTTAACCAAGGCAATGAAAGATTATTATCATTTTATTGAGAGTTGTAACCTGTTTAACCGTAAGGAAGAATTTATGAAACGTTTTGTTCTGGCATCCGCCGCACTGTTATTGACGCTAGGTTTGGCCGGTTGTTCAAGTCATTATGAAATGACGATGCAAAATGGGGCAAGGATTATCACGGTCGGTGAACCTTCTGCTGATGCGAACACCGGGATTGTGACCTATGAAACCCGTTTTAATGGGGAACAGCAGATTCCACAAAGCGAAGTAAAAGACTACGTTAAACAACCGTACTAGCCGTACTCATCTCACCAGAAACTTCCCCAAAATAATGATAAAAAAAAGCACCGCAATTTGCGGTGCTACTGTAATCACTATGGACAGACAGGGTAAATGTTCAGAAAAATAAATAATCATTAATCCAAAGGCTTAATGATGACACCCAACAAACGCCAGGCAAATTAGCAAACACAACATCACAACCACAAAGCCAAAATGCGCCCTTTATTCAAAAACACATTTTTCGTTCCGGCTTAGGAAGTGCGCTCACTATAGGTATTTGCTGGCTTATGTACAACGGACAATTTATAATGTATCGCATTAGAAAAACTAATGCATAGATAGCGATAATGCCCCACCGATTCGCTATGTCGTCCAGACGTCAGGAAGTATTATCAATCTTATGAAACGATTACCTCCACTGAATGCTCTGCGGGTGTTTGATTCCGCCGCTCGCCACCTTAGCTTTACTAAGGCTTCTGAAGAATTATTTGTGACGCAGGCCGCAGTTAGCCATCAAATTAAATCATTAGAAGATTTTCTCGGCCTTAAACTTTTTCGACGGCGTAATCGCTCTCTTTTATTGACGGAAGAGGGACAAAGTTACTATTTAGACATCAAGGAAATTTTTGCTTCCCTGAATGAAGCGACCCGCAAGCTACAGGCTCGTAGCGCCAAGGGCGCGTTAACCGTTAGTTTACCAACCAGTTTCGCTATTCAGTGGTTGGTGCCTAGGCTGTCTGGATTTCATGCTCGTCATCCGGGTATCGATGTGCGTATTCAGGCCATTGACCGCGATGAGTGGAAGATTTCCGATGATGTGGATGTGGCCATTTTTTATGGCAGAGGGAACTGGTCGGGACTTCGGGTTGAGCCGTTGTATGCGGAGTATATGATTCCGGTATGTTCCCCCTCCCTAATGATGGGGGCTCATCCACTCACCTCACCGGCAGCGCTGGGCCATCATACACTGTTGCACGATGCATCAAGGCGTGATTGGCAGGCCTATATTCGCCAACTGGGTGTGCAGCAGATTAACGTCCAGCAAGGGCCGATATTTAGTCATACGGCGATGGTGGTTCAGGCGGCGGTTCATGGTCAGGGGGTTGCGCTGGTGAATAACGTGTTGGCGCTGGCGGAGATTGAGTCCGGACGTCTGGTTTGTCCGTTTAACCACGCCCTTGCCAGTAAGAATGCCTTCTATTTAGTTTGCCATGAAAGTCAGGCAGAACTGGGGAAAATCGCGTCATTTCGTGAGTGGATTTTAGCGTTGGCGACCAGCGAGCAGGAAAGCGTTTATTTACGCTATGATGAATAGATCTCGGTGGAAGTAAAAACATTAGTGATATAAACGGCAATTTACCGGTAGAATTGCGGCAGATTGTAGAAAGACTGACAAAAAAGGCGTGAATAACAATGAAAAGTCGTTGGATTCTGGCGTTTGCTGCAATAAGCGGTTTTATTTTTGTTGCCCTTGGGGCATTTGGCGCCCATGGTTTGAGTAATATTCTGGATATGAAACAGATGGCGTGGCTGCGTACCGGGCTGGATTATCAGGGCTTACATACGTTGGCGCTTCTGGCGTTGGGTATTGCCGTTCAGTTTATGGATAATCCATGGTTTCGCCGTAGCGCGGCTTTTTTAGCAGTGGGTATGCTGTTATTTAGCGGTAGTCTGTATTGGCTGGCGCTGACCTCAATGACAATATGGCCGTATATTACCCCGCTGGGCGGATTTTGTTTTTTAATTGGCTGGGCTCTGCTGTTAGTTGGTGCATTGCAGCGGAATAAAAAGGTTTAAGAGTGAATAAAGTAGCGTTGTATTGTCGCCCGGGCTTTGAGAAAGAGTGCGCGGCAGAAATTGCAGAGAAGGCCGCCAAGTTGGAAGTCTACGGTTTTCCACGAGTGAAAGATAACAGCGGCTATGTGCTGTTTGAATGTTATCAGCACGAGGATGCCGATCGTTTGGTAAAAGAGCTTTCTTTCAATTCACTGATTTTTGCCCGCCAGATGTTGGTTGTGGGTGATTTACTAAAGGATTTACCTGTTGAAGATCGGGTTTCTCCGATTGTCGGTATGATTCAAGGTGCGGTGGAAAATGCCGGTGATTTACGGGTTGAAGTGCCGGATACCAATGAAGGCAAAGAGTTACTTAAATTCTGTCGTAAACTGACGGTTCCGCTTCGTCAAGCGATGCGCGAACGAGGCGTGTTGCTGGCTAAAGAGAACCTTCGCCGTCCAGTGATCCACGTTTTCTTTATTGCCAGTGGGTGTTGCTATGTGGGCTATTCATACAGTAGCAATAATTCCCCTTTCTTTATGGGAATACCGCGCCTGAAGTTTCCGTCTGACGCACCCAGCCGTTCGACCCTCAAGCTGGAAGAAGCATTTCACGTGTTTATTCCTGCCGATGAGTGGGAGGAGCGTTTAGCCAGTGGCATGCGCGCCGTCGATCTTGGCGCTTGTCCGGGAGGATGGACCTATCAGTTAGTTCAGCGCAGTATGATGGTGGATGCCGTTGATAATGGGCCAATGGCGCAAAGTCTGATGGATACCGGGCAGGTAACGCACCATCGTGAAGATGGTTTTCGTTATGAGCCGAAAAATTCAACCAACTATTGGGTCGTCTGCGATATGGTAGAAAAACCATGGCGCGTGGCTAATCTGATGGCGGACTGGCTGATAAAGGGTTGGTGTCGGGAAGCGATTTTCAACCTGAAACTGCCGATGAAAAAGCGTTACGAAGAGGTTTGTCAGAATCTAAAAGCGATTGACGATAAGCTGAAAGAGAACGGCATTAATGCTCAGATTAATGCTAAGCAGCTTTATCACGATAGAGAAGAAGTGACGGTACACGTTCGCCGTATTTGGAGTGCAGTTCCAGGCCGTCGGGATGAACGCGACAGATAAGCTATAGGTATGGACTGGTAGAAATGAAAAACGGACGGCTTTCTTTATTCATAGGGCTGTCCGTTATCAGTTAATTTTTGAGCCTATGGCAATAGTGCCAACATCATATCAATGGTTGGTATCTTGTTCGGTATGGGAATAACGCAGTTGTTGCAGATTACCTGCTAATTGTACATCCTGCTTCAGAGTAGCAATATCACGACATAGATAAGCCATCTCCCGCTGTTCAATCAATTTGCTACGCCATTTTACCGGGACGTTTTCTATCTGGCGGTAAATTTCATCCAGTGAGCCGTATTGCGTTAACAAGCTGGTTGCCGCTTTTGGGCCAATACCGCTAATACCCGGCAGTTTACTGCTGCTAATACCTGCTAATCCCCAGAAGTCGGTGAGCTGTGCCGGTTTTACGCCAAATTCCTGTTCAATAAAAGGAACATCCAACCAGCGTTTTTGAAAATAATCGCGGATGCGCAAAGTTGGTGCTAATAACTGACAATAGCCTTTATCCGTTGAGACGATAGTGACTTGATAGCCAAGTTGGCTGACTCGATGTGCTAACGTTGCCGTTAAATCATCCGCTTCATCTCCAATGGATTGCCAACTGGTTACCCCGGCTTGTTCAAACGCCACTTTTAACTGAGGGAGTTCGAGTTCCAGCGACTCCGGCATTGGCGAACGACCCGCTTTATAGTCAGGGTAGCGCTGATGACGCCAACTGCTGCTGCGATTTTCATCATCAAAAACGGCAACAATATGAGTGGGCTGGCTGTGCTGAATAAGCTGGTCTAATGCACGCAGGCAGGCCGTTGCGCAAGGGGAGCCCTGTACCGCATGAATACGGCGTATCAGGTTTAGAGCATCAACGATCAATAGATGGATGGGCATAGGCGTTGTCTTATCCGTAAGCTGCCGGAGTGATGAACTCCGGCAGGGTTATCACAATGTCATCAAGAACAGATCTCATAACAAGGCGTATAGGCGGTACCCGGCAGTTTCATACGATGCTGAGCCACAAATCCTTGTAACAGGCTATCCATGTGTTTCATCATTTGTGGGTCGCCGTGAATCTTATAGCGGCCATGCTGTTCGATTGCCTGAATGCCGACGTCTTTAACGTTACCGGCAACGATGCCTGAGAATGCCCGACGTAATGCGGCCGCCAGTTTTTCTGGTGGTTGATTTGGGTGAAGATTCAGGTTGGCCATATTTTCGTGGGTTGGTTCAAAAGGATGCTGTAAGTCTGCTGCGATTTTCATTGACCAGTTAAAGCTATAGGCATCACCGGTTTCCTGACGGCTCTCTTTTACCTTAGACATACCGTGTTTCATTTGACGAGCCACCTCTTCAGGATCGTCAATCACGATGGTGTAGTGTTGGCGAGCCTGTTCGCCTAATGTGCTAAGAATAAAGGTATCCAGTACATGGAAATAGTCAGCACTCTCTTTTGGACCGGTCAGAATTAGCGGTAATTTCTGATCTTTGTTTTCAGGATTCATCAGAATCCCCAGCAGGTAGAGGAGTTCTTCTGCGGTACCGACCCCGCCTGGGAAAATGATAATACCGTGGGCGATGCGCACAAAGGCTTCCAGACGTTTTTCAATGTCAGGCATGATAATCAATTCATTGACCAGCGGATTTGGTGGTTCTGCGGCAATGATTGAGGGTTCGGTCAAACCAATAAAGCGGCTCTCTTTGTAAGCCTGTTGGGCATGCCCCACGGCGGCTCCTTTCATTGGAGCCTCCATGGCACCGGGACCACAGCCAGTACAAATATTGAGTTTACGTAATCCGAGTTGATTGCCGACTTTACGGGCATAGAGATACTCGGTTTCGTTAATCGAGTGACCACCCCAGCAAACGACCATGTTTGGTGCTTCGCCCACATGTAGGGCGCGGGCATTGCGTAAAATAGAGAACACCAGATTAGTCAGATGAACCGAGTCATCGGGATCCATTCGATGATCTCTAAATGCTTGTGTGAGCTGCCCATTAACGAACAGAATATCTCTCAGTACGGCAAATAAGTTGGCCTGAATTGAGTGGATTAATCGGCCGTCTACGAAAGCATCTTCCGGCGGATTGATTAATTCCAATTTTATGCCGCGTTCGCGACGTAATATATTAATATCAAAAGATTTATAGCGTTCAAGCAGCTCTTTGCTGTTATCGGTTTGGCTACCTGCATTTAATGCAGCCAGTGAACAGTTACGAAATAAGTGATAGAGATTACTGCTGGCTGTACTTTTAAGGGTATCCACCTCAAGTTGTGATAACAGGTCCATTGAACCAAGTGGTGGGCTAATATGTGTAATCAAACTAACTCCCTAATATTTAGGTTATTTAGCAACATGTCTTGTTGGTTGAAACAACATTATTGATGCTATGACTGTTTATCTTGGCTATGACTCATTGTAGCGATGGTTTCTACTCAAGTTGTACTACTTTACTAAGATGATGGAAACCATTCACAGTAAAATTATGTATTTTCTTAAACTTACCCTCAATAATGCGAGGTATCGCTAGTTTTTAGCCCAAATCATGTCAGAGACTCAGACCGTCTATTGTCTGGACAGACGTTGAGTTGTGGGTACGAATGTCGTATTGGTGCGGTACGGATTGATATCCAACCCTCCCCGTCGGGTATAGCGCGCATACACGGTTAAGGCGGTAGGGTGACAGTAGCGTTGAATATCGCTGAAAATGCGTTCCACACACTGTTCGTGAAATTCATTATGGTGGCGGAAAGAGACGATATAACGCAGCAGGGCTTCGCGATCAATTTTCGGCCCACGATAGTGGATTTGCACTGAGCCCCAGTCCGGTTGATGAGTGATCAGACAGTTAGACTTTAACAGATGACTCACCAATATTTCTTCTACAGGCGCTGTATTTTGTTCAGTAATCGCCTGTTCCAACAGCTTGTCGTCGAAATGGTAACTATCAATAGTGATGGGCTGATCGTCGATGCATTCACCGGCAAAATCAGTGATGGTTCCGATCTCGGGCTGGCTTAAGTGAAAGAGTTTTACGCTCACGTCTCCTTGAGCACACTGTGATAAATCACGGGCAAGGGTCTGTTGTACGGTTTGCCAGTCTGCAAAACATGTTTGGTTGAAACTGTTCAGGTACAGCTTGAAACTTTTCGATTCAATCAGGTTGCTGCTGCTGGCCGGAATAGCGACTTCACCAATGGCTACCTGCGGCAATCCACGTGAATTCAGCCATGAAAGTTCATACAGCGTCCAGATATCGGCACCATGAAACGGAAGATTATCCGCTTTAAGACCCAGTGGATCGCGGTTTAAACTGCGTGGAACCGGCTGCAACAGAGAGGCGTCATACCGATCAACATAGGCAGTTTCTTTGCCCAGAGTTAGGTTTGATAGCGCCTGATGATTGTCATAATGGGAAGTCATGCTATTACCCCGATGTGGTATCACGATATAATTGTTGAAAATTGGCTATAGTGTAACGCAATCTTTGAGAGAAATATGACATATCCAGTAATCTCCGCCCTAACTCAATTTACCTCTGCTTTTGTTGAAGGTTGGCAGCAACAAACCGGACATGAACCCGCCAGTGAACAGCTGTATGGCGTCGCTTCACCCTGCATCGTCAGGACTTTGGAAGAGTCGGTTCTTTGGCTCCCTCAGCCGTTTAGTGCCTCTGCTTCTTTAGCAAACGTTGAGCGTGGGGTGAATCTCTCATTGAGAGAAGAGGGGGTTCACTATTTTACTACACAGTATGCCGGAGATATGGCTGCACGTTTTGGTGAACTTGATTTATCGCTGATACAGGTATGGAGCGAAGAGGATTTTGTCCGGCTACAGGAAAATCTGATCGGTCATCTGGTGACTCAACGCAGACTAAAGCTATCTCCAACCCTGTTTATTGCCACGACAGACTCAGAAATGGAGATGGTGTCTCTGTGTAATCTAACAGGGGAAGTCGTGCTGGAACATTTTGGTACCAGTAAACGTGAAACGTTGTCGGCATCGCTGGATCTATTCCTGCAAAAATTGGTTCCTCAAGTACATTTATAGCTTTTATCGGCAGTTGGTCATTCTATTTATTCGAGAAGGTTACGCAGAATGACAATAACCTTGTGAGACATATCCTACAAGCACTGTGAGACATCTCGTTTAGTTTTTTCATCCGGTATTTAATAAATTCATTATATATCATTTTGTTACTGTCTTTTAGGTCAGATAAAAAGGGGACTAATAGGATGTAAGTCTCTATTGTGTATTGTGAGACACGCGAAATTAAGCGATTCTATGTCCAACGAAAGGGAGCTCAGGAAGAGCGACGTATCAGGAAGGTACGGGCAAGGATAAAGCAAAAGGATTAGCTTAGGAAGAGCTTAGGATGTTCATCAGGAAGATGACGGGAATAGTTTAGGATTGAACTAACGGACAACTTCAGGATGAAGATTTTACCTATCAGGATGGTAGGGCGTCAGGAAGACAACAAGGATTGAAACCATCAGGAAGATGGTAGGACAGTTTAAGGATAAAACTAGCGGACACCTCCAGGATGGAGAACGAATACCTACCGGAGTGTAGGGGGTCAGGAAGACTAACAGGGACAGGCATCAGGATGATGCAGGATGACTCGTCAGGAAGAAAGTAGGACGCTGCTAAGGATAGTGTGGTTAGGATAACCAACATGGATAAAGTTTTCAGGGATTGAGCAGGGAAGCAACAAGAGTAGCTGGATTGCTATAAAACGGACTGGGCCCACTGTATATGCAGTGGGCCTTTTTCTTTGTGGCGAATCCTGTGATTCGCCAATGTATTGATATACCCATTCTCTACGGTTTTTCGCCGTGGGACATTTTTCCTGTTTTTACGCCAATTAATCAAAATGGTATGATGGGCGACTTTTCCCGATAGCTACTGCATGGCTTGTGCGCCTAATTAAACGAGAGAGCATGAACTTAGAGAATCAGGTATGGATATTGCTGACGAAAGTAGAGCAATTGATGCATCAACAGGATTTATGGAGTTTGACTCCCCCTGAACTTAGCGCCTTCGACAGCCAGGAACCATTTAGTATTGACACCATGTCGCCGGAAGAGTGGTTACAGTGGGTGTTTGTTCCTCGTATGAGAGCGGTGATTGAGGCGCATCAACCGTTACCCGCACGTATTGCGATCGCACCCTATTTTGAGGAAGCGTTTAATCCGCGTCCGGAAGATCATCAGGAACTGATTGATACCCTTAAGAGCATTGATGCTCTGTTGAATAAAGAATTCAGCCCTTCGAGAAGAAGAGAATAATGTAGAGGCGGTCATTTATTATCAGGTCTGACATGATGCGATAGTTGTAAGGTGTTTTTATCTGATAAAACATGACCTATTATCGTGCTTATTTTTATCCTATTAATTACGGGCAGCAGAAACACTACTTGTAATATTATTATGAATCATAAAATCAACAATATTCTTAATAATGAGTAGACATCTTTATTGTTAATTAATTTTAATATTAAATTAAATATTTATTTTATTCTGCAATTACCAATAACTATTTACACTGACATTATTTAAATGTCATTAATTAATGGCGTGATTATATTTATGAGGGGGTGGATAATTCATTAAAATGTTTTTTTATTTGTTTTTTTGAGTGCTCGTTACGTGATTTGCTTATGCTTAATAACGCTAGTGCTGTTTGTTGTTGATTACATATTATATTGATTATATTAGCTTTAAGTAACTTAATTTATAGGTATTGACGATCAGTTTTATTAAGTTGATAGCTTTTGGTTATCAGTATTTTGTTATCGATCGTTATTAACAATTTGATGATTTTTTAATTCGATTTTATTTTGCCTGCGATGTAGGTCTATATACCCCATCTATTGTGGCGGTTCTTTCTTATATGAAAAGAATTGATTTCAGTTCAATAACGTTAGTACGCACAATTACTGTTATTTATTTGCATAAGTTATTTGTCGCTAAAGGGAATGAAAAAATAATGAATAAGATATTCACATCGATTTACAGCCATTCTACGGGGCTATGTGTAGTTGCGTCTGAATTAGCAAAAGGGAAGAAGAAGTCTAATACGGTAATGAAATCGTTCTCAATAGCTACTGACAGGATCGAGCCAGCTTTAGAGCTGACCAATCCAATAAAATTTTTGTTAATTACAGCTTTAGCAACTTTGAGTGGTACGTCGGTAGCAGCACCATGGGTGAATGCCATCGGAACAACTCAATATGTCACTTCCAATACCCACAGCAGCAGTTCGTCTGATGAATTTCTTTCAGCGGCAAGTGCGGGAACTATTGATGGGCGTGCACTATCAAGCCTACATCTTAAATATACGGGTTTATCTGGAATACATGGTGTTGTAGCAACGGGCGGAAGTAAAATTACTTTAGGCAATAACGTTATTTTTGATAATTTTCGGACTTCTCTTACTGATAGTCATTTAACGATAGGTAGTGATTTTCAGGCAAATAATCATCTCAACCAAATATTGCATCTCCTTGCTGTTTCTAACGGTTCCCTGACTCTGGGTGAACGTGCCACACTCGATGGTAAAGGACTTAAGCTGTCTGCTAGTAGTAATAGCAATATAATAGCGAATATTGGAGATGGCTTAATAATCAATAGTACAGCCCTTAATGCTCCTGCAATTGATATTTATACGGCCAACATTGATAGTGATTCTTATCATGTCACCATCGGTAAAAATGCGTATATCACGGGTGGTGGAGTTGGTGCTATAGGTAAAGGTGTTTTCACGATAGGTGAAGGGGCAACAATAATTGGAAATAATGGCCTACAGGGAGGCGTTTTTTATGCTGTCAGTGGTGCCAACACGAGTCTAAAAGATGCAACGCTAACGCACTTAACATCTGAATTAACGGGTGCTCCAAATACGGTTGCTGTTGCTGGCGTTCGGGGAGAAGGTACTGTTATGAACTTAGATAATGTTGTCATTAGTGCTCCGAACTCTGATCAAATAGCAGGCCTTCAAATCGCAAATATCGCGGGCGGAGGAAGTGGGCCTTTCGGCGCTACCATTAATATGAGAGGCGGAGAAATCAATACTGGCCTTGCTATAAGGTACAGTCATAGCTCTGCAACACCACCAGCACCAAATTCAGAGAATATTTATGGTAAGGATATCATTAACATAGTCAATACCGTTATTTCATCATCGCAACTGCTCTACATGCACTACATAGATTCAGATCCAAATGCGGTGAATTTATTTTTTGAATTGAATCTCAAAAATGTAGATGCTTCGCAAGTTACCGATGGCATCATTGTTGACCATTTTGCCGGTAATACAATGATTAATGTTGACTACGGCACGGTCATTGGTGGTGGGGCAATCAACAATGGTACTGGTGGCTTGAATATTAATGTTGATCACGGCTCCAGTTTACAAGGCAATATAATCAACAACGGTGATGGTAATATCAGCGGTAGCATCGGTGGTGGTGGTATTGTTGACGGTGGACTGACTAATAATGGTAATGGTCGAATTGATTTTGGTATCAACAATGGCGGTACTTTACGCGGTGACGTAATTAAAAATGGCAAAGGAAATATCAATCTGTCCATCAATGAGGGGGGGATCTGGAATGGTAATGGCCGCAACGTCAATTTGTGGTTAAAAAATAACGCCATCTACCAAATGGCAAATGCTTCCTCCAGTTTTACCAGGGTCAAGATGGACAATAATAGTATCCTTGACTTTGGACGGCCTGATATGACGATGGTCACCTTTGCTCGGAAAATCCCCTCTTCTCCATTTAAAACCTTCTTATCGATTAGTGATATGACACAAACTGATGGGGGGCTCGCTAATATTCGAATGTCGACAGATTTAGGGCAGGGTAAAGGTGATTTAGTCTCGGTTAATGGTGCTATGACGGGGCGTTATTTGGTTGATGTCACTAACTACGGTGTGGGACCCTCAGCACCAAACGAATCGTTGCGGATTATTCAAGGTGGCGTAGGCAGCAGCACGGAGGTGGCTTTAACGGGTAGTCAGTATCGGGATGCGGGTATGTATCGCTATCACTTAACTGCGGATAATTCAGGTACCGGCTATTGGTTAGTTAATGGTGATGGTACTGGTGTATCCCACGGTGGCGGTGATGACGACACCATGAAGAGCGGTAATGCTTATAACCCCGATGGCTCTTTTAATAAGTTTATACCTGAGGATAGTTTCACACCAAACCCGCAAAAGATTAATCAGGTAAGTGACCTGGCTCGCACAATACAGAGCGCTTCTGTCGCTCAGACCCTCGATTTATTAAATCAATCTCGTAACGTGGCGCAGCATATCGACGGCTTACGTCTGATGGGCATTAAAGGCGACCATGATGCTACGTTGTGGATTAATAACTTCTATACAAACACCGAAGTTAGTTCTGATGTAGTGGGGCATAAGTTCAAGATTAACACCAACGTGACCTATATTGGAGTAGATAAATCCTGGGATATTAGCGATAACAATACTCTGATTTCAGGCATCTTTACCGGTGTAGGGACTGCTAAGAATAAGTATCGTGTTAATAATAGTCACGGTGATTCAGATATCTACACGACCGGTATTTACGGCATGTATGTCCATAGCTCCGGTTTATTTGCGGATGTGGTGGCACAAGGGTATCGCCTTAAGACTCATGATGATGCTTATACTGAGCAAGGGACTAAAACGTCTTACGATATGAACAGCAATGCCGTGAGTTTAGGATTGGATATTGGTCAACGTTATGCCCTTCAGGACAGCTTCTATGTGGAACCATCGATTAAACTAGCTTATTTACGCAGTGGCAGTGCTAAGTTTAATACGCGAGGAATCAGTCAGATTAAGGTGAAGAAAGAGTCTTCTGATGTGTTTCAGTATGGTTTAGGACTAAATATAGGTAAAACTATCACTACGAGCGCTTCTGATGCGTTTGTTCAGCCGTATTTAGCTCTGACAGTATTAAAGCAAAACGTTAGTGGTGGGGACGTGAAGTCCAGTGGTACCACGATGAAGAGTGATTTAGATGGCTATCATTTTCAGTCTAATCTTGGTGTGAACTGGCAGATGAATAAAAACAATTCTGTCTTTACGGAAGTGAATACGGGCAGTGGTGATAAGTTCAGCAATGCCTTGGGTGTGGGCATTGGTTATCGCTATAGCTTCTGATAACGGGTATGACCGGTAGCTCGATCGCAATATAAGATCGTCTACCGGTATAATTAACTTAGTCTATTGTTGTTGATAGATCTATGCTCGATAAGTTTTCATCACTGATATTAAATGGGCGTTGCGATGTATATAAGGCGCTCTGAGATATTGGATACTCATAAAACATCGTTGCTTGAGTGACAAGGTGATTGATACTCGCCAATTTATCCCCCGCCGTTTCAGGTATCCCCTATACACCAAGGCTGATGACTCGATGAAAATTTATGGGGCTTCAGTGAGTGCTGACGGTTATAATATAATAAACTAAGTTGGTTATCTGTATGATAAATATATAAAAGTAGGCTTTTATGATGATTTTGTATCAGGATGAACATCTGGTGGCGGTTAATAAGCCATCTGGCTGGTTAGTTCATCGCAGTTGGTTAGATCGCCATGAAAAAGTGGTCGTCATGCAGACGGTTCGCGATCAAATTGGCCAGCATGTATTTACCGTCCATCGGTTGGATCGGCCTACTTCCGGCGTATTGTTGATGGCGCTGTCCAGCGATGTAGCCAGGCAACTGTCACAGCAGTTTGAACAGCATCAGATTCAGAAAGTTTATCATGCAGTGGTTCGTGGCTACGTGACCGATTCCGGTACCATCGACCATGCATTAGTTGAACAGCTGGATAAAATCGCGGATAAGTTTGCTCAAGAGAATAAAGAGGCTCAGCCTGCTGTTAGCCACTATCGGGCGCTTTCGCAGGTGGAGGTGCCAATGGCGGTAGGGCGTTATGATACAGCCCGCTATAGCTTGGTCGAACTGATGCCACAAACCGGGCGCAAACATCAGTTACGTCGCCATATGAAGCATATTTTTCATCCCATTATTGGTGATAGCGCTCACGGTGACTTACGACATAACCGTGCGATTGCCGAGCATTTTGGCTGTCAGCGATTGATGCTACATGCCAGTCATCTATCCTTAACTCATCCAGTTACGGGTGAACCGTTGCTGATTTCGGCACCGTGGGAACAGCGTTGGCAAGATCTGATGACCGCGTTTGGATGGACTGAGCAATGCCCTGAATATAATGGGGTTGAAATTAATCCATCAATAACTCAGGATAGCTTGAAGCGTTAATTGGTTAAAAAATAGAGAGAATAAAAGCATGGCAAAAATAGGTATTTTTGTGGGTACCGTTTATGGTAATGCCCAGCTTGTTGCGGAACAAGCGCAAACCCTGTTACAGGAACAAGGGCATGACGTTGCTGTGTTTGATGAAGGAACGTTGGAGGACTGGACGGTTTATCTGCAGGACACGGTATTGGTTGTCACCTCAACCACCGGACAGGGGGATTTCCCGGACTCTATTGAATCGCTGTTTTATGATATTAAAGATTCTGTTGGTCATCAGCCGAAGCTACGCTATGGCGTTATTGCGCTAGGAGATAGTAGCTATGATAGCTTCTGCGGCGCGGGCAAACAGTTTGATGCGCTATTGCAGGAGCAAGGCGCAACTCGCCTTGGTGATGTGTTGATGATTGATGCGACAGAAGTGCCTGAACCTGAAGTCTTTGCTGCCGACTGGGTTCGCCAGTGGGGAATGTTGGTTAAATAATGGTTATCTGAAGCTGTAAGGGTATCGTCTCGATGGTGCTGAAAATCTGTTGGGGCGGCTTATTGATGGATAAAAAGGTCGAATTAAATTTGCAATACTTGCCAGTTAAACTTAATAACGGTGAAAGTTTCGTCCATTATCAGTACAGAGAATAAATTAACGTTAGTGGACGTGGCCGAGCAAAGGGCGTTAGGGCGAACGCCCTCTGCATTGAAGGCTCCCCAGAAAAATAAGCTTGAATTCTGACTATTATTTATACCGTCATCCCTGCGAAAGCGGGGATCTCGTTCTTAAGCCGAGTGTGGATATTAAGCTAAAACCTGGATTCCGGTTTTCACCGGAATGACGGAGAGGGAAGAGACATTTGTGATCATATTCTGACTGAGTTACTAATAAGATGGAACATATCGCTCACAAAACGCCTACTTTAATCCTTTGAATCCCTAAAGAAAAAATTTGCGGGGATTCCTCAGCCCTTTCCTGCGCTTCGCCCAGCATCCCTGCTGGACGTGTTTCCTCACTCAGTTGTCGGATGAATTCCAGCGCTCAATATAAAGGGCTAAAGATAAACTGCTCACCTTTTTTTAACTGTTCGGCATTATGCATTAAATCCGACCTTTTATTTGATGCTTCCTTTACCATTACAGCGTTATGGTCATTTTCCTTTCTCTACGTAGCTCATGTCATTAATGCTTTCGACAATAAATTTGTCGTCGCTGGTATAACGAATTTTGCTTACGCTGGCATTGGCCGGTGGTGTGTTGATTGGTTTATCGGTCATTTCGTTAAGCAGTGCTGAAATGGCGACACCATGAGAAACGATGAGCACATCTCCACCCCCTTGCTTTTGTGCTGATTCAGCGATGGTTTTTAATGAGGTTTTCATACGATCCCTGACGGTAACGTAATTCTCAGCCATATTGATGGTATCGACAGCGGCAATCGCATCGATCATTTTTGAAATATTCACTTTACCGGCAGAAAATTCGGCCATTAACGCGTCAGATGATGCGTATCCAAGGTGCTTGGCCGCCGGATTCCACATGTTAGGATCCAAGTCGCCCTCATAGATTCCAAAACAGCTTTCACGTAATCCGGGCATTTCGATAACTGGATTGGTTGTGTCACCTTGCGCATTTAATATCACTCTGGCGGTTTGTCTCGCTCTACCTAAGTCGCTTGAGTAAACCGCGATAAACGGTGTCCCTTTTAAGCCACGGCCTAGCTGTTGTGCGACATCAATACCGGCCTGAGTTAGCGGTGTGTCGGACCAGCCTTGGGCGCGATGTACCGTGTTAAACATGGTCTTTCCATGGCGAGTCAGATATATCGTGACTTCCGTGGCAAAAACGTTGGATATCGATAAGATAAACAGTATAAAAATCGTTAATGGTTTTAGTAATAATCTCATATCATCATTCCTTTATTTATTGCTTTAATTTATTTGGTTTAGAATAGGTTAAATTTATAATCGATAATGATTTCACCAGCCAGGTTGTGGGCTCGGCCTACGTCTCCGTTATATAAAGTGGGTGTTCTGTTTTTATGTTTATATGACCAGCCCGGGCCAAACATGGCAAAAATAGAGAGGTTTTTGAAGGTATTATCTTTGGGTATCCAGTGGCCAAATACGTTCACTTCTCCAGTTCTGACGGTATTACTTTTATAATCAAACTGTCCATAGTTCATTAATAATCCCATCTTGAGATCGGGGGTGACCAGATAGTCAGTTGCCGTTGACAGGGCCAGTTCACCGTCTCGCATGTAGTCGGAACCTGCTGAGGTCATCGCATTAAAGCGTCCGCGCATGTTCTTCGATACGTGGCGAGCGTAATAACCAATAGCGTTATTTTTTTCTGCACGAGTATAGGCAATCCCTAGCTTATTGCCCCATTTCTGCTGCTGCCACTTGGCATCGAAGGCATAGTGCCACGCGTGATTATCAAATTCCTTTCTACTGGCGGACATAGATTTATAATCATCTAAGGCATAAGTACCATAAATCTGGCTGCCAAGGGTGAGGTGTTGATTGGCACGGTAGGAGAGTTCCATTCCATGACGTCTGAGATAGTTATCTGCTTCACCATAGAAATAAGCGGCTGATAAATCTTTATCTTTATAGTTTAAGCCAGTAGAAATAATGTTATCAATAACACGGTTGTCTTTAGTGAGGAAGTGGACTTTATCCGGAGCATCGCGGTTGATCGAACTGGTCACATAGACCGCATCTAATGACAAATTCTCATAGCTAACTTGGCCGCTGTAGCCCAGATAACTATTTTGCGATAGACGATTGGAGGCGGTGAGGATCCCCGTATTTTTTATAATTTGCCAGCCACCTTTTGCATTGAATTTTAGATCGTCCAAAACATATTTTATTTTGACATAACGTTCGCCCATTTTATTGAATCCGGCGGCGTTACTTTTATCAAATCCGGGGCCATCATTATAAAGGAGTGATCGAGTTGAAAAATAATCACTGGCTGCGAGTTTGATGACACTGGTGTAGGTAGCATCAAAGCCAATAAAGTCAGCAAAATAGCCTGATTCAAATTTTAAAATAACATTTTGTCCCCAAGCCGAATGTACTTCTTTAGGCTGGGACTCATCTTCTTTTAAGTATTTCCAATAGTTTCGTGTTGATATATCTAATTTTGCATCCTGAAAGAACGGATTATTCGCCAGAGGACTAGCTGTATTATTTTTATCACTGCTAGTCGCGTTTGCCGTTAATGATATTAAGCTGGCTATTAGGCATGGTCCTATGATTTTTTTCATTTTTATCACCAAAATATAAACCTGATTCTTTAGAAAATAATAAAAATACCCGAAAGATTAACTTCCCTGTTAATAAAGAGTAATAACTTGAATAATTAAATTTTATAGGCAGACTCATTCAGCTTTAGTTTAAAAAGCCCCTGGTAATATGAGGCTTATTAATCCATCGTGAGCCCTTTTATTTATTACCTTTACCCGGGTGTTGTAGGTTTGGTGTATTTAATAGCTGCTCATAGTCGGGTTGAAATTTAAAGGCGTTCCAGTCACCATCAAAAATGGTGTAGGTAATATAGTCTTTATTTAACCAACCTGTATCGGTATCAGCCGAGCTTGGTTTTAAGACGTCGGCACTCATAATCTGTTGAGCTTTACCATCCGGTAAGAGCTTGTAGTAGTGTTGAGGAATTGGATTATATTCGTTCGGAATGTATTTTACGCCGGCGATTTTATCTTTAGGCTGAGCAGGATAGTTAATGCTTAGGCCAGAACCTTTTGGCAGAATTGGTGTGCCAGGTTTCCACTGTTTACTTAGGGTATCGACCATATCAACCACATAATCTACCGAGTCTGGCCAATATTTATGGGTGCTTGGCCAGCCGTTTTTCATTTCTTCATCGTTCAGAATATAGCCAATGCTTACTGCCAGAGCAGGGTAGCCATAGCGTACCGCACGAACGGCGGCACCCACTGTCCCCGAGTTAAGCTGGGCAACGCCGGTATTGGGGCCATCGTTAACACCGGAGATAACCAGATCCGGTGGGGTATCTTTGAGTACGCCAAGTACCCCGAAGTCCAGAGCATCAGCCGGCGTTCCTGGGAAACAGTAGTGTTTATCACCGAGCTTCTTAACATCAAATATTTTGTTTGGCTTGAAAGTAATAGCGGAACCAATACCGCTCTGGTTGGTACTTGGGGCGACAATCCAGACGTCGTAGCCTTTGGCCGCCAGTTTATGCTGTAGAGAAACGGTTCCTTCGGATTCACAGCCATCATCGTTGACGATAAGTATGCGAGGTGATTGAGCGGCCATGGCTGATGCACTCAGGGAGAGTGCCAGTGCACTGAAGATTAAGCGATGTTTCATGATGTTCTCCATTTATCAGAATAATTGTTCATTTGCTTTCAATGAGTGGAAAATATGTCTGTATTACAAAAATTATTTGGATGATTAATGAAGTTCGGACTTGTTGTTTTCATATTAACCACCCTTTTTTCAAGCAAAAAAAAACCTAAACCACTGACCAATTCATCATAAAGATAAATAAATTCGATCAGTGGTTTAGGTTTTGCCTGAAGACAGTAACAATCCTAAATTCGAGGTTCAGACTAGCATACGGCGTATTTCAGTCAATATGGTGTTACATTTTTATATGGCTTTTGTGACGGTGGTTGCATATTAATTAGGTCGATATTTCTTATGGCTGAAAAATATTAAATATAGCTGGGAAATCTAATTACCATGTTAACTATTGGCTTCGCTCCGAACTCTCTCAATATGGATAGTCAGAAATAGCATCTCTTCCTTAGTTAATTCATGCTGGTAATGTTTTTTCAAATGTTGGCTAATTTTTTGCGTGCAGATATAGGACTTAACATATTTATCCTTAATGACATCATGCAATGATTCATCTTCACTGCTGACATAATTGTTATTCATCATACGTTGAGCAAAAAATTTCAAATGTGTGACAAATCGGTGATAGCTGAGTGCCTGCTCGTTATAGTCCAAATTAAAATGGTACTTAACGATTTGCATGATTTCCTGCATTATTTTGGTCATGTTAATCACATTAGAGATATCATCATTTAACTGAGCATTAATGATATGCAGGGTGATAAAGCCGGCTTCATCTTCGGGCAGTTTTACGTTAAGCCGTTTTTCTATGATATTTAATGCTTCCAGACCAATAGCAAACTCTTTAGGATACAGGTGTTTGGTTTCCCACAGCAGACCATTTTTGATATCCAACCCTTTTTTGTGGCGCTCAATCGCAAAATTGATGTGATCGGTCAGGGAGATATAAATACTGGAATGCAATTCAGTGGGCAGGTTTTGTTGAGCATAGCGGATAATTTTCTCGCTGGTGGTCATAATCTCCGCAGGGATTTCAGCCAGTAGCTTCTCAAGATGAGAGGTGATTTCTTGGTTTTTAACTGAGAAAACCTTTTCTATCAGCGTTTTATCTAATGCATCACCGGCCTTCTTTTTAAAGCCCAGCCCACGCCCCATGACAACGAGCTCATCGCCGTTCTCATCAGAAACGATCACAACATTATTGTTTAATATTTTATCAATATTCATAAAAACCCTGAAAATAAAAAAACCTGACCACCGCAGATAAAACGGTTGTCAGGTTTTGCCTGCATTTCGCAGTAACAATCCTGTGATGGTCATTATGATACGTATTGAATCAATATCATCAAACTGTTTTATGTCGGGCTTGGCGGCAGATCACAAATCTGTATTTCTATTACTGTGTACTGAAGGTCTGCCGATTGTGCATCGTTGTCATATTAGTGACGCTGGACAAGTTGGCCGAGGGCCAACTTGAACCGTTAGGGCGAGCCTTATTCAGGGTAGCTGTTTTAAACAGCTTGTCTGTTTATAGCTAGGCTCACTTTTTCAAGGCTTTTCCATTACTGCTAATCACCGATTGATACCAGTGGAAGCTTTTCTTACGTCGTCTTTCTAAACTACCCTCACCGTTATCATTACGGTCAACGTAAATAAAACCGTAGCGTTTTGACATTTCAGCACTGGATGCGCTGACTAAATCGATCGGCCCCCAACTGGTATAGCCCATGACGTCAACGCCATCTTTAATTGCTTCCCCAACCTGAACTAAATGATCGTTTAAGTATTGAATCCGGTAATCGTCATTGATATTTCCTTCGGTATCAGGCAAGTCTTTGGCACCGAGACCGTTTTCAACAATAAATAATGGTTTCTGATAGCGGTCATATAGAACGTTGAGTAAATAGCGTAAACCCTGCGGATCAACCTGCCATCCCCATTCAGAGCTTGGTAGATAAGGGTTTGGAACCATACTGAGAATATTTCCTTTGGCGGTGCTTAGCGTTTCATCGGTGGTGGCGCATCCACTCATGTAGTAGCTAAAGGAGATAAAATCGACGGTGTTTTGTAGCCACTGCTTATCTTCATCGGTAATAGTGATGCTGATATTATTTTCCTGAAAATAGCGTTGCATATAGCCTGGATAGCGCCCTCTGACCTGAACATCGCCAAAGAATAGCCAACTGTTATTTTCATGATGGGCTTTTAGTACGTCCTCAGGTTTGCAGGTTAATGGGTAGACAATACCACCGAGCAGCATATTGCCGATTTTGGCATCAGGAATAATGTCCCGACAGGCTTTCACTGCTTTGGCGCTGGCAACTAGCTGATGATGAATGGCCTGATAGATTTCACTTTTACTGCTGTCTGGTGGAAGCCCAACGCCGGTGAAAGGCGCGTGTAATGACATATTGATTTCATTGAAGGTCAGCCAATGTTTTACCTTGTCTTTATAACGGGTAAATACGGTTTTGGCGTAGTTTTCAAAAAAGTCGATTAGCTGACGATTTCCCCAGCCGCCGTAGTTTTTGATCAGTCCATAGGGCATTTCATAATGAGAAAGGGTAATCAGCGGTTCGATGTTATATTTTTTCATTTCATCAAACAGTCGATCGTAAAATGCCAGACCGCTTTCATTCGGCTGTTGTTCATCGCCGTTGGGAAAGATACGCGTCCAGGCAATTGAGGTTCTTAAACATTTAAAGCCCATTTCAGCAAACAGCGCGATATCTTCCGGATAACGATGATAAAAGTCGATGGCCATATCTTTAATGTAGACGTTTTCATTATCGCTGTTACGTTCAACGGTAGGGCCAAAGATCCCTTGAGGCTGTAAGTCGGAGCTGGATAGCCCCTTATTATCCGTTAGATAAGCCCCTTCGACCTGATTGGCTGCCGTTGCGCCACCCCATAAAAACGTATCGGGAAATGCTTGGTTCATGTTCGTTCTCCTTATCGTATTATCGCGATATTGATTGAAATCTGTCTGCATTAGCTCAGGAGCGTGATTAATGGCTCTTGCGCATTGATGTTGGTTTGCTGTGATTCAATAACGGCAATGTAGTCATCGCTGTTGGTAATAATAATCGGGGTGGTTAAATCGAACCCGGCCTGACGAATTTCGTCCATATCAAACGTGAGTAACAGGTCGCCTTTTTTAACCGTTGAACCGCTATCCACATGGGCATAAAAGAATTTTCCGTCCAATTTGACCGTATCAATGCCCACATGGATCAGTATTTCCGTTCCTTCGTTTGAAACAATCCCGATGGCATGTTTGGTTCTAAATAATGATTCTACCGTACCGTCAACCGGGGAAATGACTTGTCCTACGTTAGGAAGAATGGCGACGCCTTTTCCCATCAATTCGCTGGCAAAGGTTGGATCGTTAACGCTGGTCAATGGCATCACACTGCCGCTCATTGGGCTGAAAATTATCATGTTTTTATGCGATGAAGTGGATGCCGGTGTTTTCTCTGGCAATACGGACACCGTGGTCTCGACGCTATTTTCCTGCGCTTTGTTATTTTTAACGCCAAAGAAGTAGGTCGCGACAGCGGCAAAAGTCACCGAAGTTAAGGTACCAATAATCGCTCCCCAAACCGTGTTGTTAATACCAGTATCAGGAATAATTTGGGCAAAACTGAATATGCTCACCAGACCAAACGAATATACTGCCGTGTTAAACGAACCAATGATGGCTCCGCCAATGGCACCACCGATACAGCCAAAAATAAAGGGACGCTTATTGGGTAAGGTGACCCCATAGACTGCGGGTTCAGTGATACCAAACATACCTGCGGTGACCGCTGAACCGGCCAGCGTTTTCATTTTCATATCTTTGGTGCGTAGCATCACACCGAGGCTGGCACCAACTTGACCAAATACCGCCGGAATTAGCAAAGGCATCATAGTGTCTTTATGGTGAGTAGCCAGATTATTGAGCATCAGTGGAATAAAACCCCAATGCAGGCCAAATATCACCAAGACCTGCCACAGTGCACCAATAAACGCGCCAGCAATTATCGGATTAAGGGTATAGATAGTGAGATAGCCATCAGCAAGCAACTGGCTCACCCAAGTGGCAACCGGGCCAATAAGCAAAAAAGTTAGCGGAACGGTAATTGCCAGACAGAAAAATGGGGTGACCAGATTGCGAAACGAGCTGTGAAATATTTTGTTGAACTGGCGCTCCAGAATGCTGCATATCCAAGCGGCAAAAATAATCGGTATCACTGAATTGCTATAGTTAATTAGCATGATAGGGATACCGAAGAAGTCGAGAGAAACCGCTCCCGGCTGTTGAGCGCCAGAGAGGGCCTGTAAAATTGTCGGATGGATCAGTGCCCCACCGATGACCATGGTGATGAAAGGGTTGGTGCCAAATTTTTTACCGGCGGTATAACCTAATACGATGGGTAAAAAGTAGAACAATGCATCGCCGGCGGCATATAAAATTTTATAGCTGCCTTCAGTTGTCGACATGATTTTCAGGGCAACCAACAGTGCCAGCAAACCTTTTAAAATACCTGCGGCAGCCATGGCACCAAGTACCGGGGTAAAGATCCCGGAGACAATATCAATAAAGGCATTAAGCAGGTTGGCCTTTTTATTGTCGTTTTCTGAGTTATCTGATGAGGTGGATTCATCGGTAAATCCAGCGACCTGATTAATTGCTTTAAAAATATCGGCTACGTTATTGCCAACGACCACCTGAAACTGGCCGCCACTTTCTACCACCATAATGATATCTGGGTGCTGTTTAAGGAATTCCGCGTCAGCACGTTTATGGTCATTAAGCTTAAAACGTAGTCTGGTTGCGCAGTGGACCAGACTGGCTACGTTATTTTTTCCACCAACGCCTTTGATTATGTCTTTGGCCAGTTGTTCGTATTTCATTGGGCTATCCTTTACCTTTGTCGTCGACAAAGAACGTCGTTACCTGCTGGAAGCCGATCGGTACGCGATGTTTCGGCGGCGAGCGGCTTTTTATGGACAAAAAAAAACCTAAACCTCTGAGCGTTTTGGTCGCAAATGCGATAAAACATCAGAGGTTTAGGTTTTGCCTGCGTGACTTGCAGTAACAATCCTAGGGCGTGCTACAACCATGGCAGACTAACATTCTGGCTGTGAATGTTAAAGGGCATGTAAATACCGGACGTTAACTTTGTGACAAAGTTAACAGTTCATACGGTAAAAGGTGAGCGATAGAAAGTCGACGATAATGGCATGATTAAGTTGAGATATTTATCCCCCAGACCATGGGATTAGGGGGATAGGTAAGGCATCACCGGTATTGAACTATTTATTCTTTGCGGTCAGTTTTTCCAGATCGGCTTCGATCTCTGAGATTTTATGAGTGACTACCTGCTCAAGGTGGCGCAGGTCAGAAAGAATTTTCTTTTTCAGATCGACTTCAATCCGTTCACCATGGCAAATCAGATCCAGCTCTTCGATAACATAGCGAAGGTTTGGGCTAATTTCATGAACTTCTTTATAGGACTTTTCAGCGCCTGGATTGGCTAAAATGGTTTTACGCTGGCGTGGATATTTGAATTTAACGCTTTTGGCAAAAAACTCGCCTTTTTCCTTACGAAAATAGATTTTCAGTATGTCGTTACTGGCTTCCTGACGCAGACTATAGCGATCAATCTGTTTTGGATTAGTAATGCCCAGACTTGTGAGGTTATCGTACATAACAATACCTTCCTGATTGATTAAGCCGTTAAGGTGAAAAAACAATAAACTGGCGGTTAAGAGATCACCATGATTGTCTTACTTTATTGAGCACCATAAGATGCAGTTTATTCATTATAGATATAATGATTAGTTAGTCATTATAGCAGTTGATAGGCAGGGCAGGAGAAACCTGGGAGACAATATGCTGATAGGGCTGACGGGAATGATAAAACACAGGATTGGAAAATATCGGTTATATTTTGATTGTGATTAACAAGGGACAGAAATGAAAAACAAGCTGCGTAAAATTCAGGTAGACGACATCTCTTTCTTCTGGCGGGTACTGTGGGATCAGGATGCAGCCAACGGAGATTTTCTATTTTTACGAGTATGGATTGCCGGGCATAAGGTGAAGCCGTGGATTACTGTTCATTATCAATATCATAACCCATGGTTTTTTTATGGTGAGATCATCACTATGCCTGAGTCGGAGCGGCAAAGCCATTTTCAGCTTAATGCTTTGATGCCTAAGCAAGTGGCCGGGATTATACGATCTGCTATGACGTGGTTGGCAGAAGAGTATGCCGATTCACTGAAAATTGAAAACGTACATTTCCATGTTGATAGAGAAGGTCAATTGCATCGGGGGCTATCGAAACACGCATGAACAGAGAACAGGCAAGCGTATTGGTTAAGCTGTTAGCGGCGAAAGGCGTTCACTTTGCTAAAGGGTTATCCGATGAAGAAGTGATCGCCATTCAGTGTGATTTTAAGATATTGTTTCCAGCGGATCTTCGGTTGTTCCTGCAAACGGCTTTACCAATATCAAATAAATTTGTTAACTGGCGTGAGGGGTTAAACTCTAAGTCTAAAGAGGATGAGATCCAAAAACGTCTTAACTGGCCATTAGAAGGGATGCTGTTTGATATTGATGCTAATGGTTTTTGGCTGGACGAGTGGGGTGAAAGGCCGGAAAGTTTTGCACAGCAGAAAGTGATAGTTGAACAGCATTATCAGCACTGGCCTAAACTCATTCCTGTTTATTCCCATCGCTATATACCCTCCACACCTTATGAAGAGGGGAACCCGATATTATCGGTGTATCAGACAGATATTATCTATTATGGCTATGATTTAGCTGACTATTTCTCTCGTGAATTTGGCTTTATATTGCCAACGATCTTTCAGGTTCCTGAACAGCCAAAAGCAATTGCGTTTTGGGATAACTTTTTAGCTTAGCGTCAATGTACTGCTAACACTCCCGCGATAACATGAAGAGCGCTAACCCTTTCTGGGCGCTTTCCCCAGAATTATTACGATCTAAAATTTTTTAAAAATCTGATTTATTTAATTTTCATATCGACACTTGTTTTACATGCGCGATTATTCAATATTAAATCATTTATTTGCTTGGGTTTAAAAATAAATGGCCTGAAAATTAGACGATATTTTGCCCCATTAATATACTGTATATCCAAACAGGTGTTTGGTTATTTAATAATAATATCAGGGGATTATATGAGTTATAAATTTCAGGCAGCATGGAAACAGATTCAACAATTTTTACCAAAAGAGCTACAGCTTGGGGAAGGTGATTTACCTCAGGAAGAATGGTGGGAATGGCGCAAACATAGTATCCATTTAGATTGTTATCGTAATCCATCGGCCCCAGCTAAAGTGATTCTATTCCACGGTGTTGGGACGAATGGTCGACAAATGACCACAATTTTAGGTGCGCCATTAGCTAAGCTAGGATATGAAACTATCGCGATTGATATGCCGGAGTATGGTGTGACTAAAGTGGCTCCTGGGGCGTTAGTTACTTATGACGATTGGGTACAGGCTGGGTGTGATCTGATCAATGCTGAATTAGCCAAGGATAATCGCCCAATCGTATTGTATGGTTTAAGTGCAGGTGGAATGCTTGCTTATCATGTTGCTGCCAAAAGTAAAAAAGTGAAGGGTATTGTCGGCATGACATTCTTGGATCAGAACGTGCAGCAGGTGAGGGATGAGACATCATTTAATCGGCTAAAAAGTCGTCTTGGTATTCCGATTACCGGTATCTTTGGCAATACCATCTTTGGACGGATTCGTTTTCCAATGAGTCTGGCGAGTAAAATGTATGCTTTAGTGAATAATACTAAGGCGTTAACCACCTGCCTTGCGGATAAAACGTCGGCGGGAAAATGGGTAACGGTAAAATTCCTCAGTTCATATATGTATTATAAGCCAGTTGTAGAACCAGAACAGTTTACCGTTTGTCCCATTTTATTAACACAACCTGCGGAAGACCGCTGGACCCCGATTCATCTCAGTGAAATTTTCTTAAAGCGAATCAGGAAAGTGCCAGTGAATAAAGTGATGTTAAAAAATGCGGGTCACTATCCACTTGAACAACCGGGATTAACTCAGTTACGTGATGCAACCAGAGATTTTATTAATAAATGCTGTAATTTATAATATTGCTGGATGATATTGATGTAAGCCTAACTAGCGTTAGGCTTTTTTATGGGGCTAAGAGATGGGGTTAGTCGATAGTCCGCAGTAATTCATTGATACCCACTTTACCGCGAGTTTTTGCATCAACTTTTTTCACAATAACCGCGCAGTACAGGCTGTATTTACCATCTTTGGACGGTAAGTTACCTGACACTACAACCGAGCCAGCAGGTACGCGACCATAGTGGATTTCACCAGTTTCGCGATCGTAAATCCGAGTACTTTGACCAAGATAAACGCCCATCGAAATAACCGAACCTTCCTCAACAATAACCCCTTCAACTACTTCTGAACGAGCACCGATAAAGCAGTTATCTTCAATGATGGTTGGGTTAGCCTGAAGCGGCTCTAATACGCCACCGATACCAACGCCCCCGGACAGGTGAACGTTTTTACCAATTTGGGCACAGGAACCAACGGTGGCCCAAGTATCGACCATAGAGCCTTCATCAACATAGGCACCGATGTTGACATAAGAAGGCATCAATACGGTATTACGGGCAATAAAAGCCCCTTGACGAACACTAGCCGGAGGCACTACGCGAAAGCCTTCACGCTGGAAGCGCGCTTCATCGTAGTCGGCAAATTTCATTGGGACTTTATCAAAATAGCGGGCTTCCGCACCGTCCATAACGACATTGTCATTAATACGGAAAGAGAGCAGAACGGCTTTTTTCAGCCACTGATGCGTAACCCACTCACCGTTAATTTTTTCGGCTACCCGTAATGCTCCGCTGTCCAATTTAGCAATAGTTTGCTGAACGGCTTCACGAAGTACGGTATCTGCATTGGCCGGAGTAATCTCGGCGCGGCGCTCGAAAGCGGTTTCTATAACGGCTTGTAACTGCTGCATCATGTTATGTCCTGATGTATTGAATGATATTTTAATTGGGCCCATATTTATCCGTTGGATTCAGGGTTTCTGTCAACCTTTGTTTCAAAATTTCGCAAATCTCAGAAGATAGTGCCGTACGTTCACCGTTTGTGAGAATGAATAAGTCTTCAACTCGTTCTCCAATGGTCGAGATGCGCGCACTGTGCAACGACAGGCCTAAATCAGCGAAGACTTCACCGACTCTGGCCAGCAGGCCGGGGCGGTCAAGGGCAGTGAGTTCCATATAAGTGCGTCTATCACTATGGCCGAGTAAAAAGTTAACGTGGGTTGGCACGTTAAAATGGCGTAGCTTGGAGGATAGCATGCGTGGTTGTGGACGTTGATAAACTGGCTGAGTCAGTGCATGTTCCAGGCCCGTGCGGATATCCTGATGGCGATCTGGCGTTAGCGGTTTACCGTTGGGCTCCAACACAATAAAGCTGTCCATTGCCATATCATCGCGATTGGTAAAAATTTGAGCGTCGTGAACGCTGAGGTTGCGGCGATCCAGTTCGCCAACGGCGGCGGCAAACAGATAAGGGCGATCGTGACTATAGATGAAGATTTCCGTTCCGCCTCTGTTTGGTAATGGGCTGATCAGCACCAATGGCTTATCCGATTTATGATTCACCAGAGAACGGGCATGCCAAGCCAGTTGATTGGGGGAGTTACGCAGAAAGTAATCGGCCCGACAGCGGCTCCAGATAGCGTGAAGGGCGGCTTCGTCGATATTTTCTCTGCGTAATAGCGCCAATGCTTGTGCGCGATGATGGCGAACGCGCTCCCTAAGATCTGGTCGATATTGCATACCGCGGCGTAGCTGTTTTTCAGTCGCAAAATAGAGTTCACGCAGCAGGCTCTGTTTCCAGCTATTCCACAGAGGTTCATTGGTGGCGCAGATATCCGCTACCGTCAGGCAGATCAGGTAATGTAGTCTGGTTTCGCTTTGGACTTCAGCGGCGAACTGCTGAATCACTTCCGGGTCTTGGATATCACGGCGTTGGGCGGTGACGGACATCAGCAGGTGTTGTCGGACTAACCAACTGACCAACTCAGCCTCATTGGAATTAAAGTCATGAAGTTCGGCGAAGGCTTTTGCATCTTCTGCGCCGAGAATAGAGTGGTCTCCGCCGCGGCCTTTAGCGATATCGTGGAATAGGGCGGCCATCAGTAGCAGAGACTGTTTAGGCAGTCGAGGATAGAGCTCTACGCATAAGGGATGTGCCTGCCGGGTCTGTTCATCGGCAAAGCTTTCCAGTTTCAGTAATACCCGAATGGTATGTTCATCCACCGTATAAACGTGGAATAAATCGAACTGCATTTGACCGACAATGTTTCCCCATTGGGGCATGTAGGCGGCCAAGACGCTATGGCGATGCATAGGAATAATGGCCCGTCTTACCGCGCCAGGATGGCGTAAAATCGCCATAAATAGCTGGCGAGCTTCAGGTAGGTCACATAACGGTTGAGTTAAGTGACGACGGGCATAACGTAAATGACGCAAGGTAGTGGAATAAATGCCTTTGATTTCGGGATTGATCGCCAACTGATAGAACAGGCTAAGAATGGTTTCCGGTTGCTCAATAAACAGATTAGGTTCACGCAGATCAATCAACTGTCCGCGCAGTTGAAAGCGCTCATTGATGATTTGAGGTTTGTCAGATTCATCGACGGCCAGAATCGCTTCATCAAATAGTTGTAGCAGCATCTGGTTGAGCTCTGCTACGCGGCGAGTGACCCGGTAGTAGTCTTTCATCATACGTTCTATTGGCTGGTTACCTTCGCCCTGATAGCCCAAGAGGGTCGCAACGTTTAACTGACGGTCGAATAGCAGGCGGTTGTCGTAGCGAGGCAGAATCAGGTGTAGAGCGAAGCGGATACGCCAGAGAAACTGCTGGCACTCATCCAGTTCGGCACATTCTGCTGGCGTTAGAAAACCGAAACTGACCATTTCATCCAGCGATGTAGCGCCAAAGTGACGGCGCGCTACCCACAGCAGAGTGTGAATGTCCCGTAGTCCACCGGGACTGGCTTTTATATCCGGCTCAAGGTTATAGCTGGTACCGTGATAGCGCTTATGACGTTCGTCCTGCTCCTGACATTTGGCGTGGAAAAAACGGTCTGAAGGCCAGATGTCTTGACTGAAGATGTGCTTTTGTAGTGAGAGAAATAGCGCAACATCGCCACAAATTAGTCGAGACTCAATCAGGTTGGTGGCTACCGTTAGATCGGCAATGCTTTCTTCCAGACATTGCTCCAGCGTTCTGACGCTGTGTCCGACTTCTAGTTTTAAATCCCACAACAGCGTGATGATTTCACCAATGCTCTGAGACTGACTTTCGCTTAATGGCTGGCTACTCAGAATAAGAATATCAATATCAGACAGGGGATGAAGTTCACTTCGTCCGTAACCACCAACGGCAATCAGCGCTAAACCACTACGGTTGGCCAGCCCTTTGGCGGTTGGTTTGATAAAGCCATAATGTAACCAAAGCCGCTGTAGCAGGTGATCAGTATAGTCAGAGCGGGCTTTGATGAGTTCTTCAACCGCCACGCCGGACTCGAATGATTGTCGTAACCAAGTCTGAAAATCTTCCAGAGCCTGCCGTAAAAAGGGCAGAGTAAGCTCACTGTGACTAAAACAGGAAGGGTCGCAGGGTTTCTTCAGCAAAGTGGGTTGTGACATAGTGGCTCGTGCCTTCTGGTTTCAGACTGCTCAATAAAAATGTTCGATTTTAGACACCAACGGATTTTTCCAGTGGAACTGTACTTAAGCTACCTGTAAATGAATCAATTCGCCAGAGTAAAGCGATTGTTGGGGAGTTGGTAATGAGGGAAAGGGATACAAAATGGCTAATTATCTCGTCATTCCGCTGAAAACCAGAGCGCGCAGCCGCAGGCGTAGCAAACATTCGCATAGTGAATAATTTGGGGTTTAGCTTAATGGTAACGCTTGGCTTAAGGACGAGATCCCCGCTTTTGCGGGGATGACGGTATAAGTTGGTTGAAAATATTATCGTCATTCTGGTGAAAACCAGAACGCGTAGCTGCAGGCGTAGCAAACATTCGCATAGTGAATAATTTGGGGTTTAGCTCAATGGTAACGTTTGGCTTAAGGACGAGATCCCCGCTTTTGCGGGGATAACAACATAATAGGTGACGATATGATGGATGACGACATCATGGGGAATCGCGCAATTGATGACGGCGTAATTATTACGGGGAGACTGTAATCAATTAACTTTCCGGCGTCAGAATCGCTTCGATAGTGTCATCTTTACGCAGCGTAAGAATCTCACAACCGGTATCGGTGACGGCAATCATATGCTCATACTGAGCTGACAGGCTGCGGTCTTTAGTTTTTACCGTCCAGCCATCTTTCATGGTACGAATACGATAATCGCCAGCGTTAACCATTGGTTCTACGGTAAAGGTCATACCTGTTTGTAGCACAACGCCGCCATCATCCGCATCATAGTGAAGAACCTGTGGTTCTTCGTGGAATCCTTCGCCAATGCCATGACCGCAGTACTCTCTGACTACTGAGAAGCCCTGAGCTTCAACATATTGCTGGATGGCTTTACCCAAGGTACGCAGGCGGATGCCCGGCTTAATCATCCGTAAAGCTAAATAGAGGCTTTCTTGAGTTACGCGACACAGACGTTCGCCTAAAATTGTTGCTTGGCCGACAAAAAACATTTTGGAGGTATCGCCGTGAAAGCCATCTTTGATAACGGTCACGTCGATATTA
The DNA here is from genome assembly GCF_900112475.1 of Pragia fontium DSM 5563 = ATCC 49100. GTDB lineage: Bacteria > Pseudomonadota > Gammaproteobacteria > Enterobacterales > Enterobacteriaceae > Pragia > Pragia fontium. The sequence continues at coordinate 394,884 of NZ_FOLW01000003.1, forward strand.
ACAATATCACCGTCCTTCAGCTTTTTATCTTCGCTGGGAATACCGTGACACACCACTTCATTCACGGAGATGCAAACGGATTTTGGAAAACCGTGATAGCCCAAGCAAGCGGAAATTGCTTGTTGAGTATTGGTAATGTATTCATGGCAGATACGATCGAGTTCACCAGTTGTTACACCTGGTTTGACGTAAGGTTCGATCATTTCCAGCACTTCAGCGGCCAGACGGCCAGCAACGCGCATTTTCGCAATGTCTTCAGGGGTTTTGATTGATATAGCCATATAAAAGTGTCCGTTAATGATAGGTGTCAGTATGGGACAGCGACACGCCAAAGGTGGTGCCACAACTGACAACGATAATCAATTCAATATCGGGATATGGTATCAGTCCTACACGAAGAGAGCCAAATTTATCATCTGCCAGACGGGATGAGATTAAAAGGTGTTTGCGGGATTGAAAAATAAAAAATCAGCAGTCAAAAAAATAAATTGACTTTTTCTGTTTTTCTTGTAAATTAAGAAGGTTTGCGCGTCGTCTTTGTTGTCGAGTGTTAAATGAAGACGTTATCCACAACCACTTAACATAAACAGGTTAAGCAGGATGAGAGTTCACATAGTCTATAAGGTTGATATCAACCCCTAATTATAACACCTTCGGGTATTTAATTAGGGGTTTTTTTTGTCTAAATTTCATCAACAGAGGAGCGAAAAATATAATGCGAGGCCAACACATTTTAGGGTTGGAGCACATGTCGGTAGCGAATATCGAATGTGTGTTGAATACTGCGGATGAAATGAAAAAAGTGACTAAACAAGATATAAAAAAATTGTCAACTTTACGTGGAAAAGCAATCGTTAACGTCTTCTTTGAAAATAGCACCAGAACCCGTTCTTCTTTCGAATTGGCCGGAAAATATCTGGGCGCCGATGTGATTAATATCGCCGCTTCTACTTCCAGTGTTGCTAAGGGGGAGAGTCTTAGGGATACCCTGCTAACCGTGCAAGCGATGGGCGTGGATGCCATTGTGATGCGTCATAGTGCAGAAGGCGCCGCTCAGTATGCGACTCGCTACGTTAAGGCAACGGTGATTAACGCAGGTGATGGGGCGCATGAACACCCGACTCAAGGGTTGTTGGACCTGCTCACAATTCGCCAGCGTTGTGGTGCCATTGCCGGTAAGAAAGTGGCGATTATTGGGGACATTTTGCATAGCCGGGTCGCGCGCTCAAATATCTGGGGATTGTTAAAAATGGGCGCTGAAGTTCATCTGGGCGGACCAAAAACCCTGATTCCGAAAGAGATGATTGATATGGGCGTGACTATCCATAATCGGGTTGAGGATGCCATTGCCGACGCGGATGTAGTGAACGTGCTGCGTATTCAGCTTGAACGTCAGAAAAAAGGTTTGTTTCCTACCGCGCGCGAATATGCCCGCATTTTTGGTATCAATGATGAACGCTTGAAGCTGGCTAAAGACAATGTGCTGGTGATGCATCCTGGCCCTATGAACCGCGGTCTGGAAATTTCACCGGATGTGGCATACGGACGCTTCTCAGCCATTGAAGAGCAGGTGAATAACGGTGTAGCAGTAAGAATGGCGATTTTATCTTTAACTTTAGCTGATGGGGTACAAGCATAATGGCACAGTGGTTAATTAAAAATGGGCACTTGATCGATCCGGCTAATGGTTTAGATGACATTCTTGATATTCGTATCGTTGATGGCAAAGTGGCGAACGTTGGCAAGTCCTTGACCGCTGAAGCCAGCGATGAAATTGTTGATGCCAGCGGGTTGATTGTTAGCCCCGGGTTTATTGATATCCACTGTCACCTGCGTGAACCCGGACAAGAAGCGAAAGAAGACCTATTGACCGGTACCGCCTCTGCCGCAGCCGGTGGCTTCACCACCATTTTAACCATGGCTAATACTCGTCCGGTTATCGATCAAGCGATTATCGTTGCCGGTATGAAACATAAAATTCAGACTGATTCAGTGGTACGGGTTGAAATTACCGGCGCGGTGACTAAAGGTCTGGAAGGTAAAGAACTCGCGGAAATCGGCGATATGGCTGAGGCCGGTGCTAAAGCTTTCTCCGACGACGGTTATTATGTCAGTGATGGGCGCTTGATGCGTACGGCGCTGGAATACGCCAGTATGTTTAATCTACCGGTGATTTCTCACTCGGAAGATTGCTGTTTGGTGGCCGATGGTGTGATGCATGAAGGATGTGTCTCAGCCAAGCTAGGCTTAAAAGGTCGCCCGGCAGAAGCAGAAAACATTGCGGTTTCTCGCGAGTTGATGCTGGCTGAAATGACCGGTGGTCACGTGCATATTGCGCACGTGAGCAGCAAAGGTGCGGTAAAGCTGATTCGTGAAGCCAAAGCGAAAGGCATTAAAGTGACCGCCGAAGTGACCCCTCACCATCTGTGTCTGGTGGATAAAACCATTGAATCTTTTGATTCGGCATTCAAAGTTAACCCTCCGTTGCGAACCAATGAGCATATCGTTGCGCTACTGGAAGGCTTGAAAGATGGAACGCTGGACGCTATTGCTACCGACCACGCCCCACATGCTTATGAAGAAAAAGACTGTGAGTTTAATGAAGCACCCTGTGGTTTTGCCGGCTTCGAGACGGCATTCAGCGTGTTACATAGCCAGTTAGTAAAAAATGGCGAATGGACGGTGCAGGAACTGATTCAGAAAATGACGGCAGGGCCGGCTGCGGCCTTTGACTGGAAAGATCGCGGCCATCTTAGCGTTGGTGGCTTGGCTGACTTAGTATTGATTGACCCGACAAGAGAGTGGATTGTTGACCCGCAAAATATGCTAACTCGCGGAAAATCCTGTCCGTTTACCGGCATGGAAATGGTCGGTCAGGTGGTACGCACGATGGTTGACGGCAAATGGGTGTATCAGGACGGGAAAATCATTCGTCATTAAGCCAGAATTAAGGGACAATAATCAGACACCATCTCGCGGGTTTGCAGCGGGATGGTGTACTATTTTACGCTTATCCATAGTAATTAGTGGCATTGCCTACGACTTTTATGGTATAAAGCGCGCCGGAAATCCGCTCTATTTTCAGTAGCAATATTGCAAACCAGATGACGAGATTTTCACTTAAACATTAATCAACGTTATAACACACACGTATCGACACATACGGCGGGGTGCTCTGGAGCTTTATTGCTTTGGGGTCGGCGTTATGGGATACGTGGAGGCATAACCCCAAACTTTACTCATAGAGGTAATAATGGCAACTGTATCAATGCGCGATATGCTCAAGGCTGGCGTACACTTTGGTCACCAGACTCGTTACTGGAACCCAAAAATGAAACCTTTCATCTTTGGTGCTCGTAACAAAGTTCATATCATCAACCTTGAAAAAACTGTACCTATGTTTAACGAAGCTCTGGCTGAGTTAGGCAAGATCGCGTCTCACAAAGGCAAAATCTTGTTTGTGGGTACTAAACGCGCTGCATCCGAGCCAGTAAAAGAAGCTGCAAAGAGCTGCAACCAATTCTACGTTAACCATCGCTGGTTAGGTGGTATGCTGACTAACTGGAAAACCGTTCGTCAGTCAATCAAACGTTTGAAAGAATTAGAAGTCCAGGCACAAGATGGTACTTTCGAAAAGCTGACCAAGAAAGAAGCGCTGATGCGTTCTCGTGAAATGGATAAGCTGGAGAATAGCCTGGGTGGTATCAAAGACATGGGCGGCCTGCCTGATGCAATCTTCGTTATCGATGCCGATCACGAACACATTGCTATCAAAGAAGCAAACAACCTGGGTATCCCTGTATTTGCTGTTGTTGATACTAACTCTGATCCGGACGGTGTTGATTTCGTTATCCCTGGTAACGACGATGCTATCCGTGCAGTACAACTGTACCTTGGCGCTGTTGCTGCAACCGTACGTGAAGGTCGTTCAGATCAAGGCGTTCAGGCTGTAGAAGAAAGCTTCATCGAAGCAGAGTAATAAGGCGTGCTCCATTAGAGAGCCCTTATTAACCAGGTATTAGATATGTTGGTTAGGGGGCCTTTACAGGCTCCCTTTTTGCTTGTTTATACAACAAAGAACATCCGACAGGAATAACCGAGGATAAAGATAATGGCTGAAATTACCGCAGCTCTAGTAAAAGAACTTCGCGATCGTACCGCTGCTGGTATGATGGAATGTAAAAAAGCGCTGGTTGAAGCGAATGGCGATATCGAGCTGGCTATCGATAACATGCGTAAATCTGGTCAGGCGAAAGCAGCGAAGAAAGCAGGTCGTGTTGCTGCTGAAGGCGTTATCCTGACTAAAATTGCTGCTGACGGCAAACGTGGCGTTATTCTGGAAGCTAACTGCGAAACTGACTTCGTTGCTAAAGATGCTGGTTTCCTGGATTTCGCTAATGCCGCTATCGATGCTGCACTGGCTGAAAACATCAGCGATATCGAAGTATTAAAAGCTAAATTTGAAGAACAGCGTACTACGCTGGTAGCGAAAATTGGTGAAAACATCAACCTTCGCCGCGTTGTTATCGTTGAAGGTGACAGACTGGGCGCTTACATGCACGGTGCTCGTATTGGTGTTCTGGTTTCTGCAACCGGTACAACTGATGATGAGCTGGTTAAGCATGTTGCTATGCACATTGCCGCAAGCAAGCCTGAGTTTGTTTCTCCAGACGACGTTCCTGCTGAAGTGGTAACTCGTGAGCATGAAATCCAGATCGACATTGCAATGCAATCTGGTAAGCCACGTGAAATCGCTGAGAAAATGGTTGAAGGTCGTATGCGTAAGTTCACCGGTGAGATCTCTCTGACTGGTCAGGCTTTCGTTATGGATCCAAGCAAAACCGTTGGCGATCTGCTGAAAGAGAAGAAAGCTGGCGTTGCACAGTTCATCCGTTTCGAAGTGGGTGAAGGCATCGAGAAAGTAGAAGTAGACTTTGCGGCTGAAGTTGCTGCGATGACTAAGTAAGCTTAGCTTGATAAATAAAGACGGATCGATCTGAATATCGGTCCGTTTTTTTAGAATAAATCGAATATGATAAATAGCCGACTAGGAAACAAGACGATGGCGACCAATGCAAAACCCGTATATCAGAAAATCCTGCTTAAATTAAGTGGTGAAGCCTTGCAAGGCTCCGAAGGTTTCGGCATCGATGCCAGCGTACTGGATCGTATGGCTCAGGAAATTAAAGAGTTGGTTGAGCTGGGCATTCAGGTCGGTGTAGTTATTGGCGGTGGCAATTTATTCCGTGGAGCCGGTCTGGCTAAAGCCGGTATGAACCGCGTAGTGGGCGACCACATGGGGATGTTGGCTACCGTAATGAACGGTCTGGCAATGCGTGATGCGCTACATCGTGCCTATGTGAACGCTCGTCTGATGTCAGCTATTCCGTTGAATGGCGTATGTGACGACTACAGTTGGGCTGAAGCTATTAGTTTATTACGCCATGGCCGAGTGGTTATCTTCTCTGCCGGTACCGGTAATCCATTTTTTACTACCGATTCTGCAGCCTGTCTGCGCGGTATTGAAATTGAGGCCGACGTTGTTTTAAAAGCCACTAAAGTGGATGGCGTATTCTCTGATGATCCAGTAAAAAATCCTGATGCAGTGCTTTATGATACATTGAGCTATCAGGACGTATTAGAGCGTGAACTGAAAGTGATGGATCTGGCGGCATTTACTTTGGCCCGCGACCATAATTTACCGATTCGCGTATTTAATATGAATAAGCCTGGAGCCTTGCGCCGTGTGGTGATGGGTGAAGCGGAAGGGACTTTAATCTCTAAGCCGGCTGAATAAATCAGCGCATTAGCCTGATAAAGGCTTATAGTATGTCATTCTTCAGACTGAAGAGTGACACTGAAGCGAAACGGAAATATCCCGATTAACGGGTTATGCACTTTGCGTGACCCACCATATTACTTGTATTGAAAGGTTAGCAACGTGATCAACGAAATCAGACAAGATGCTCAGTCACGCATGGAAAAGTGCGTTGAAATTTTTAAAACACACATCAGCAAAATTCGTACTGGCCGCGCTCATCCAAGCATACTTGATGGTGTTCAGGTTGAATATTATGGTTCAGCAACCCCTTTACGCCAGTTGGCCAACGTCGTAGTTGAAGATTCTCGTACTTTAGCTATTTCGGTATTTGACCGCAGTTTGGGCCCGGCAGTTGAAAAAGCGATTATGTCCGCAGACTTGGGCTTAAACCCATCCTCTGCTGGTAGCGTGATCCGCGTTCCACTTCCTGCGTTGACGGAAGAGCGTCGTAAAGATTTGACTAAAGTAGTGCGCAACGAAGCTGAGCAGGGTCGGGTTTCTATCCGCAACGTGCGTCGTGATGCTAACGATAAAGTGAAGGCACTGCTGAAAGATAAAGAAATTGGCGAAGATGATGAACGTAAATCTCAGGATGATATCCAGAAGCTGACTGATATCTATATCAAAAAAGTGGATGAAGCATTAACTGAGAAAGAAGCCGAGCTAATGGCTTTCTAATTTATGTTTCATTAAAAAGCCCGGTAACTGCTATCAGTACCGGGCTTTTTGCTTTTTTATCGTTTGAATTCTTTCAGGTAATCGATAGCTTAATCATCGCTTGAACAGTTAAATAGTGATTTCCCTACCATGAAAAGAGTAATATGGGCGGCATTCATTTCTGTAGTCTATCTGTTACAGAAAGCGCGCATTTATCTTGTCGGTGATAAGAAGTTAATCTAATGAAAAAAATAACAATTCTTGGCTCTACTGGTTCGATTGGGCATAGCACGTTAGCCGTGGTACGGGAAAATCCCGAGTTGTTTACGGTATTTGCTTTAGTTGCGGGCTGTAATGTTGAGGTTATGGCGCAGCAGTGTCGTGAGTTTAAGCCGAAATACGTTGCGATGGCGAATGAAGCTTCGGCACAGGCATTGCGCGAGATTTTAACGTCCGAAGGATTGGCGACCGAAGTGATTAGCGGTCCTGATGCCGCGGCGGATTTAGCTTCGGCTGATGAGGTTGATCAGGTTATGGCGGCGATTGTTGGCGCTGCTGGCCTGTCGTCTACACTGGCAGCCATCAAGGCGGGTAAACAGGTATTATTAGCCAATAAAGAGTCTTTGGTAACCTGTGGCCAGTTGTTTATGGATGCTGTTACGCAATATGGTGCTCAGCTGTTACCTATCGACAGTGAACATAATGCGATTTTTCAGAGTATGCCTGAAGCGGTTCAACGAGAGTTGGGATCCGCGTCGCTGAAAGAAAACGGTATTACCAGCATCATATTAACCGGGTCTGGCGGTCCTTTCCGTACCACTGATGTTGGGCTATTAAAAGATATGACGCCGGATCAGGCCTGTGCTCATCCGAACTGGTCGATGGGGCGCAAAATCTCGGTGGATTCAGCCACCATGATGAACAAGGGGCTGGAATATATTGAAGCCCGATGGCTATTTAATGCCGCAGCAGAACAGATAGAAGTGCTGATTCATCCACAATCGGTGATTCATTCGATGGTGCGTTATCATGATGGTAGCGTGATCGCTCAGTTAGGGACGCCTGATATGCGAACGCCGATATCGCATGCCATGGCTTATCCAAAACGCGTTCCATCTGGCGTTAGCCACCTTGATTTTACACGTATTAGCGGCTTGACCTTTGAACATCCTGATTTTGACCGCTATCCTTGTCTAAAGCTGGCGATTGAGGCCAGTAAAGCCGGGCAGGCAGCAACAACCACGCTTAATGCGGCGAATGAATGCGTTGTCGGTGCTTTTTTACAGCATCAAATTACTTTTACCGATATTGCTGCTATCAATAATCAAGTGATGGAACAGCTGAATTTTGCGGAACCTAAAAGCATTGATGAGGTCTTGTATATAGATTCTTGGGCCAGAGGCTGTGCTGAAAAAATCATTACCTCATGGAATGATTAACAATGGTTGATTTGTTCCGTTAATTGCAAAATGATATAGTCTGCCTAGTTATACGGTTTAAACTATCTGAACGATGGATTTTGGATATGGATTTTAGAGATAGAAAAGCGCGTTAACGAGCTGGTTTTCAGGCCGTGCCGAGTTCACGGCTTTTTTACGTGAGAAAAACATCAGACTCTTACGGTTGTTCTATTTTTAGCTGAGGAATTCTAATAAGTTATGTCGCCCGCTAAACAGCAAGTGAATAACCCTAAAACATCTGTCCCTCGTCATGTCGCTATTATTATGGATGGCAATGGGCGTTGGGCAAAACAACTAGGTAAATTGAGAATCTTTGGTCACCAGGAAGGTGCAAAAGCTGTGCGTCGGGCTGTACGTTTTGCCGTTAATCATAATATTGAAGCGCTGACGCTATATGCATTCAGCAGTGAAAACTGGAATCGTCCCGCTCAGGAAGTGACTGCACTGATGGAGCTTTTTGTCAGGGCGTTGGATAAAGAGGCAGGGAGCCTGCATAAAAATAATGTTCGCTTAAGAATTATTGGCGATACTCAACGCTTCAGTGAGCGTTTGCAGGCCAGAATCCAGCGGGCAGAATCGTTAACAGAGGCCAATACCGGGCTAACATTAAATATTGCGGCTAACTATGGCGGGCGTTGGGATATAACCCAGGCCTTCCAACAGATTGCTTTGCAGGTTAAAAATGGTCTGGTAGAACCCGATGAAATTGATGAACAGATGGTGAGTCAGCGCATTAATTTATGCGATCTTTCTCCAGTAGATTTAGTGATCAGGACCGGGGGAGAGCATCGCATAAGCAATTTCCTACTGTGGCAAATTGCTTATGCTGAACTGTATTTTACCGAAGTACTATGGCCTGATTTTGATGAACTTGTTTTTGAAGGTGCGCTTAATGTATTTGCACAACGCGAACGCCGTTTTGGTGGGACTGAACCCGCGAGTATTAATGAACTTTAGGAGCCTCTCGTGTTAAAGTCACGCGTCATCACTGCTTTAATTCTTATTCCTTTGGTGATTGCAGCGTTGTTTATGCTGCCGCCATTGCCTTTCGCTATCATGATTGTTGCCGTGTGTATGCTGGCAGCATGGGAGTGGGGTCAGTTAGCTGGCTTGAATTCAGCTTCTCAACGAATTACGTTAGCTATCGTTTGTGGCGCGGCGCTTGCGGCGCTTTACTGGCCAATCTATACCTCTTCATTACCACTCTTGGCCCATCCTGTTGTGACCGGCTTTTTGTTGGCGGCTTTAGGGTGGTGGTGTTTGGCATTGCTGCTGGTTCTGTTCTATCCGACATCTGCTCGACTCTGGAAGCACTCTTATCTTTTACGTTTAATGTTTGGCGTATTAACCATAATTCCATTTTTTTGGGGAATGTTAGCACTGCGTCAATATGGTTTTCAGGAAAATAACTATACTGGTGCCTGGTGGTTATTATACGTGATGTTCTTGGTGTGGGGAGCTGACTCCGGCGCTTACGCCTTTGGCCGACTATTGGGTAAGCATAAATTAGCGCCAAAAGTTTCGCCGGGGAAAACGTTGGAAGGATTAGTGGGCGGCTTAGCCACTTCAGCTTTGATTGCATGGCTTTTCAGTTTATATGTACCGTTACATATTTCTTTGAATACCTTACTGATTTGTTCAGGATTGGCTGTGCTGGCATCGGTACTGGGCGATTTGACCGAAAGTATGTTTAAGCGTGAAGCGGGCATTAAAGATAGCGGTCATCTGATTCCGGGGCATGGTGGTGTACTTGACCGAATTGATAGTTTGACTGCCGCCGTGCCGGTTTTTGCATGTTTGGTTTTTCTGGTTTTTTAAGGGTTAGACGGAATATCTATCGCCTATGAATATTGTTGGAACTGTAGCCGCATTTATTGTCGCACTGGGAATTTTAGTTACCGTTCATGAGTTCGGTCATTTCTGGGTTGCGCGTCGTTGTGGGGTAAAGGTTATCCGTTTCTCTATCGGCTTTGGTAAAGCGATTTGGCGACGTACGGATAAAAAAGGGACAGAATACGTTATCGCGATGATTCCCCTTGGCGGCTATGTAAAAATGCTTGATGAACGGGTCGAAGAGGTAGAGCCTCAGCACCGTAATCAGGCTTTTAATAACAAAACTGTGTGCCAAAGGGCCGCCATTATTGCCGCCGGACCGTTAGCTAACTTTATTTTTGCTGTTTTTGCTTATTGGTTAGTGTTTATTATGGGCGTGCCGAGTGTGCGTCCGGTGATTGGTGATATCGAACCACAATCTATTGCTGCACAAGCGAATATTTCTCCGGGAATGGAACTAAAATCTGTTGCCGGTATCGAAACGCCTGATTGGGATTCAGTTCGTTTGGCGCTAATTGGCCAAATTGGTGAGAAACAGATGGAAGTCACCGTTGCGCCTTTTGGGACTTCTTTAATTCAGACTAAGACGCTGAATACAACGGATTGGAAATTTGATCCGGAAAAACAGGATCCTATTAGAACATTAGGTTTTATTCCGAAGCTGCCTCAGATAGAGCCAGTGCTGGACGTTGTCCAGCCGAATTCAGCAGCGGAGAAGGCTGGGTTACAAGCAGGCGATCGGCTGTTAACCGTAAGTGGTAAGCCGTTCGGGCAATGGATTGACTTTGTAAAGTTAGTCACTAATAGCCCGAATATTCCGATAGAATTAGTGATTGAAAGAGGTGGTGTAAACCACTCTTTAGTTCTGACGCCTGAGGTGAAGTCCTCCGGCGGTGAACAAAAAGGTTTCGCAGGGATATCTCCAAGAGTGATACCGCTGCCTGATGAGTATAAAATAACCCGTCAATACAATGTATTTACGGCAATCTATCAGGCGGGCGATAAAACGTGGCAATTAACCGTATTAACGGTCAAAATGCTAGGCAAACTGGTAACGGGCGAGGTTCAGTTAAAGAATCTTAGCGGTCCGATATCGATAGCTCAAGGTGCAGGTGTTTCAGCAGGATACGGCTTGGTTTATTACCTCATGTTTTTAGCGCTTATTAGCGTGAACTTAGGCATAATCAATCTGTTTCCTCTTCCGGTATTGGACGGAGGGCATCTTGTGTTTTTAGCAATAGAAAAGATAACAGGTAAACCGGTATCTGAGAGAGTTCAGGACTACAGTTATCGTGTTGGGGCAATCTTATTGGTACTGTTGATGGGACTTGCACTTTTCAATGATTTCTCGCGCTTTTACGGCTAGAGAATTTGGTTAGGATGAACAGATTAAAACGATGGCGATAAAAAAGTTGCTTCTAGCGTCGCTGCTGTTTGGCAGCGCCACCGCATACGGTGCCGATGGGTTTGTTGTTAAAGACATTCGCTTCGAAGGATTACAGCGCGTTGCTACAGGGGCCGCATTGTTGAATATGCCTGTCCGTGTTGGCGATACAATCAACGAGAATGACATCGGGAATACTATCCGAGCCTTATTCGCCTCCGGAAACTTTGAGGATGTAAGAGTATTGCGTGATAACAATACTCTGATCGTTCAAGTCAAAGAACGGCCGACGATAGCCAGTGTCACTTTCTCCGGTAATAAATCGGTGAAAGATGACATGCTTAAGCAGAATCTTGAGTCTTCTGGTGTTCGTGTGGGCGAAGCCCTGGATAGAACCACCATTAGTTCGATGGAAAAGGGTCTGGAAGACTTTTACTACAGCGTAGGTAAATATAACGCTTCAGTAAAAGCTGTGGTGACGCCACTTCCACGTAACCGTGTCGATTTAAAATTGGTTTTCTCTGAAGGTCAGTCAGCGACTATTCAACAAATTAACATTGTTGGTAATAACGCTTTCACCACAGAAGAGCTGGTTAGTCGCTTCCAACTACGGGATCAAGTACCGTGGTGGAACTTCATCGGCGATCGTAACTATCAGAAACAAAAATTATCTGGTGACCTTGAGGCGCTGCGCAGTTTCTATTTGGATCGCGGTTATGCCCGTTTCAGCCTTGATTCGACCAACGTCAGTCTGACGCCGGATAAGAAAAGTATTTATATCACCATTAACCTTACCGAAGGCAAGCAATATAAGCTGTCTGGCGTAGAGGTGAAAGGTAATCTGGCTGGTCGTGCCGCAGAGATTGAAGATCTGGCTAAAATCACCCCGGGCGAGCTGTATAACGGCAGCAAGGTGACTCAGATTGAAGATAACATCAAGAAGCTGTTGGGTAACTATGGCTATGCTTACCCGCGCGTAGCGACACAGCCTGAAATTAACGATCGCGATCAAACCGTTAAACTACATATTAGTGTTGATGCCGGTAACCGTTTCTACGTTCGTCGAATTCGCTTCGAAGGTAACGATGTCAGTAAAGATTCCGTTCTGCGCCGTGAAATGCGCCAAATGGAAGGGGCATGGTTAGGTAACGATCTGGTAGAGAAAGGTAAAGAGCGTTTGAACCGTCTGGGTTACTTTGAAACCGTTGACGTTGAAACCGAACGCGTACCAGGTATGCCCGATCAGGTTGATATCGTTTATAAAGTGAAAGAGCGAAATACCGGGACCTTTAACTTCGGTGTTGGTTACGGTACGGAAAGTGGCGTGAGTTTCCAGGTTGGTCTGCAACAGGACAACTGGATGGGAACCGGTAAGAGCGTTGGTATCAGCGGTACTAAAAATGATTACCGTACCTATGTTGAATTGTCGGTGACTGAACCTTACTTTACCGTAGACGGTGTTAGCCTAGGCGGCCGCGTTTTCTTTGATAAATTTAACGCAGACGATGCCGATTTATCAGACTATAGTAAGAGTAGCTATGGTGTTGGTACGACCTTAGGGTTCCCAATTAATGAGAATAATGCATTACGCTTTGGTCTGGATTACGTTAATAACGACCTGACTGAGATGCAACCTCAGATCGGTATGTGGCGTTATCTGAATTCGGTCGGTGAAAACCCAAGCCTTAAAGAGAAAGCAGATTATAAAGCTAATGACTTCTTCTTTACTGCTGGCTGGAACTATAACAGTCTGAACCGTGGTTACTTCCCGACTTCCGGTAGCCGTGCAGGTCTGAATGGTAAAGTCACCATTCCAGGTTCCGACAATGAATACTATAAACTGACGTTTGACAGTGCTTCATATTATCCAATTGACCGTGATGATAAGTGGGTTCTGTTGGGTCGTTTACGTGCAGGTTATGGTGATGGTCTGGGCGGCAAAGAGATGCCGTTCTACGATAACTTCTATGCAGGTGGTTCCGGTACCGTTCGTGGTTTCCGTTCCAACAATATCGGCCCTAAAGCGGTGTATATTAAAGGTTGTGGTACATCAAATGGTTGTTATTTAGAACGCGATAGTGATGCTGTGGGTGGTAACGCAATGGGTGTAGCCAGTGCGGAATTTATTTTCCCAACGCCGTTTGTGGATGATAAATATGCCAACTCGATACGTACTTCCGTATTCTTTGACGCCGGTACCGTTTGGGACACTAACTGGTCTAATACTGCTGCAACAAGAGCAGCAGGTGTTCCAGACTATAGCGATCCGGGTAATATCCGTACTTCTGCGGGTGTGGCGTTACAGTGGATGTCTCCACTGGGGCCGCTGGTCTTCTCCTATGCTAACCCATTAGAGAAGTATGAAGGCGATAAGTCAGAACAGTTCCAGTTTAACATTGGTACCACCTGGTAACGGTTTTGAATTAGTAGGTAGTAACAAACAATGAGTTTAACTCAATAGCAATTATAGTAAGGGGTTCAAATTGAAAAAGTGGTTATGTGCTGCAGGTCTAGGTTTAGCTATGGTTGCTGCTGCGGGAGTTCAAGCGGCCGATAAAATTGCTGTTGTTGATGTGATGAGCATTTTGCAAAAAATGCCAGAGCGTGAAACGATTGCTAAGCAATTAGAAACCGAGTTTAAATCTCGCGCGACAGCTTTACAGAAAGAAGAAAAAGCGGCTCAGGATAAAGTGAAAAAACTGCAAACCAGCGGTGCTTCAATGAAAGCTGCCGATCGTACTAAGATTGAGAACGATATCAAAGCATTCCAGCAAAAGGCTGCTGCCTTTACGCAGGATAGCCGTCGTCGTGAAGCTGAAGAAATGAATAAGTTAGTCGCTAAAGTTCAAAGCGCAGTGAAAACTGTAGCGGAAAAAGAAGGCTATGCGGTCGTTGTTAAAGCAGATGCTGCTTTCTATGCAAATGCTGAAAATGACATCACCGAGAAAGTTCTGACGCAGGTAAAATAAGTGATGCACTCCATGCGTTTAGCTGATTTAGCAGAACATTTGGGGGCAGAAGTGCACGGTGATGGCGATATCGTCATCACCGGTGTTGCGTCAATGACGTCTGCTGGTAAAGGACAAATTACTTTCTTGTCCAATAGCCGCTATCAGGAACAGCTTTTAACCTGTGAGGCTAGCGCCGTCGTATTGACTGAGGAAAACCTTCCTTTCTGTTCGCATTTAGCTGCATTAGTCGTAAAGAATCCTTACCTGAGTTATGCTCGTATGGCTCAGTTGCTTGATACTACGCCGTCTCCGGCGCAGGATATTGCACCATCAGCGGTTATCGCTGAAAATGCCCGGTTAGGACAGAATGTTTCCATTGGTGCTAACGCAGTGATTGAGACTGGTGTCGAATTAGGTGACAATGTGGTTATTGGTGCCGGATGTTTTATCGGTAAAAATACCCGTATTGGTGCTGGTACTCGCCTGTGGGCCAATGTCACTGTGTATCATGAAGTGATGATCGGTTCTCAGTGTCTTGTTCAGTCCGGAACGGTCATTGGTGCCGATGGTTTTGGCTATGCCAACGAACGTGGAAACTGGATCAAGATCCCTCAGTTAGGGACCGTCAGAATTGGCGATAATGTTGAAATCGGTGCCTGTACCACTATTGACCGTGGTGCGCTGGATGATACTGTTATCGGCAATGGTGTGATCATTGATAACCAATGCCAGATTGCGCATAACGTCATAATTGGCGACAATACAGCCGTCGCCGGCGGTGTTATTATGGCGGGCAGTCTGAAAATCGGTAAATATTGCCAGATTGGTGGTGCCAGCGTTATTAATGGTCATATGGAAATTTGCGATCAGGCTGTGGTAACTGGAATGGGAATGGTGATGCGTCCTATCACTGAACCAGGAATTTATTCTTCAGGTATTCCACTTCAAAGCAATAAAGAATGGCGTAAAACCGCTGCTCTGGTGTTAAATATTGACCAAATGAGTAAGCGTCTAAAAGCCGTAGAACGAAAAGTTGATGGAAAATAGCTGATATAAGTTAAAACCAACAGTCGTTAACCCATTAATTTTATTATTTTATGCACGGCCTGTCTTTGTCATGTTATGACCAAAACAGGCCGTGTTGTTGATACCATCAGTTTGGTTTAAAAGACAGGAAGAGTATTTTGACTACTGACAATCGTACTCTGGATATCGAAGAGATTCTGAGTTTACTACCTCATCGCTATCCATTTTTGCTCGTGGATCGGGTGTTAGATTTCGACAAAGGAAAATTCTTAAAAGCGGTTAAGAATGTTTCATTCAATGAGCCTTTCTTTCAGGGGCACTTCCCGGGTAAACCTATTTTCCCTGGTGTGTTGATTTTGGAAGCAATGGCGCAGGCCACCGGCATTTTGGCATTTAAAAGCTTGGGTCGTTTAGAGCCGGGTGAACTGTATTACTTTGCTGCTGTTGATAATGCTCGCTTTAAGCGTCCTGTTTTACCTGGGGATCAATTGATTCTTGAGGTTGAATTTATTAAAGAGCGCCGTGGCGTTGCTCGCTTCCGTGGCGTTGCTAAAGTGGACGGTGAGATTGCATGTGAAGCCGATATGATGTGTGCTCGTCGCCGGGAGTCCTAATACTGTGATTGATAACACCGCCTTTATTCACCCGACTTCTATTGTAGAAGAGGGTGCGGTTATCGGTGCCAATGTTCATATTGGCCCGTTCTGCTGGATTGGAGCTCAGGTTGAAATTGGCCCAGGAACTTCGATCAAGTCTCATGTTGTGATTAATGGCGTTACCAAAATTGGTGCTGATAATGAAATTTATCAGTTTTCCTCTATTGGTGAAGCCAATCAGGACTTGAAATATGCCGGTGAGCCTACCCGAGTAGAGATTGGCGATCGCAACCGTATTCGCGAAAGCGTAACTATCCATCGTGGAACCGTACAAGGCGGTAACCTGACTAAGATCGGCAATGACAACCTGTTAATGATTAATGCCCATATTGCGCATGATTGTATAATTGGTAATCGCTGTATTTTAGCCAATAATGCCACCTTGGGCGGTCACGTTGAAGTAGACGACTTTGCGATTATTGGTGGTATGACGGCGGTGCATCAGTTCTGCGTTATTGGAGCTCATGTTATGGTCGGCGGTTGTTCTGGCGTCGCCCAAGATGTGCCTCCTTATGTGATTGCTCAAGGTAACCATGCGACACCATTTGGCGTTAATATTGAAGGTTTGAAACGTCGTGGTTTTGAGAAAGATGCCCTGCACGCTATTCGCAATGCCTATAAGCTACTCTATCGCAGCGGTAAGACGCTGGATGAAGTGAAGCCGGAAATTGAAGCGTTGGCAAAAGAACAACCGGCCGTTCAGGCATTTGTTGATTTCTTTAGTCGCTCAACACGCGGCCTTATTCGTTAAGTTATGCAGGCGCGCGAGCTCACGATAGGATTAGTCGCCGGAGAAACCTCCGGCGATATTTTAGGTGCTGGCCTGATCCGCTCATTAAAAGCCATTGTTCCTAATGCCCGCTTTGTTGGTGTTGCTGGTCCATTAATGCAGGCCGAAGGCTGTGAAGCCTGGTTTGAAATGGAAGAGCTGGCGGTGATGGGGGTGGTGGAAGTGCTTGAGCGCTTACCTCGCCTGCTAAAAATTCGTAAACAGCTGACCCAACGCTTTAGCGAACTTAAACCGGATGTGTTTGTTGGCATTGATGCGCCTGATTTTAATATCACCCTTGAAGGGCGTTTAAAGCAGCGCGGTATTAAAACCATTCATTACGTTAGCCCCTCAGTTTGGGCGTGGCGTCAAAATCGAATATTTAAGATTGGCCGTTCAACCAATCTTGTTTTGGCTTTCCTGCCGTTTGAAAAAGCATTTTACGATCGTTTTCAGGTTCCCTGCCGCTTTGTCGGCCATACTATGGCAGATGCTATACCGCTGGTGCCCGATCGTCAGGCGGCCAGAAATCGGTTAGGTATCGCTGAGAATGTTCATTGTCTGGCGATGTTACCCGGCAGCCGTAATGCGGAAGTTGAAATGCTCAGCGCTGACTTTCTGAAAACAGCAATAAAACTGCGGGAAACTTACCCCGAGTTAGAAGTTTTAGTGCCGTTGGTTAATGCTAAAAGGCGCGAACAGTTTGAACGTATTAAAGCGGAAGTGGCCCCGGATCTGCCGGTTCATCTATTGGATGGTCAGGGCAGAGAGGCCATGATTGCCAGCGATGCTGCATTATTAGCTTCAGGCACCGCTGCACTGGAATGTATGTTAGCTAAATGTCCGATGGTTGTCGGTTATCGGATGAAGCCTTTTACTTTCTGGCTGGCTAAGCGTTTAATCAAAACACCTTATGTATCGTTACCGAACTTATTGGCTGGTCGTGAGTTAGTGCCTGAATTACTTCAGGATGACTGTACGCCGGACAAACTTGCGACTGCATTAAAGCCTTTATTAAATAATGAAAATAATCATACCCGGGTTTTGAAGCAAACATTTAGCGAACTGCACCAGAGTATTCGCTGTGATGCCGATCGTCAGGCGGCGCAGGCAGTGCTTGAGTTAGCTGGTTATTACCAGCCTGTAGATACGCTGAATAAGGACGGTTAACTGTGGTAAAAACTCTGATAGTGGAACCGTTTGTCTATCCTGTCGCCAGCTGTATTGCTGGCGTTGATGAGGTTGGTCGGGGGCCGTTAGTCGGCGCGGTTGTTACCGCCGCCGTTATTCTGGATCCCAGCAATCCTATTGTTGGTTTGGCTGATTCTAAAAAGCTCAGTGAAAAAAAGCGTCTCGCGCTGTATGACGAAATTAAAGAAAAAGCGCTAAGCTGGAGTTTAGGCCGGGCAGAACCGGAAGAGATCGACCGGCTAAATATTTTGCATGCCACTATGTTGGCCATGCAAAGGGCGGTAGCCGGGTTAAGTATTCAGCCGGATATGGTATTGATTGATGGTAACCGTTGTCCCAAGCTGCCGATGAAATCGTTGGCGGTAGTAAAAGGCGATAGCCGAGTGGCCGAGATTAGTGCGGCATCTATATTGGCGAAGGTGACTCGCGATCGAGAAATGGAAGAACTGGATTTGCTCTTCCCGCAATATGGATTTGCCCAGCATAAAGGGTATCCTACGGCTCTCCATCTGGAGAAGTTATCAGAGCATGGTGCGACGGAGCACTATCGCCGGAGTTTTGCCCCAGTAAGGCGAGCTTTGGGAATAGCGTAGTTTCCGCGTATATTATAGCTCTGACAATATTTGTAATCTGATAGCTGGTATTTTATATGGCTGAACCTCGTTTTATTCACCTGCGTATCCATAGTGACTACTCCATGATTGATGGATTAGCCAAGGTGGGGCCGTTGGTTAAAAAGGTTGCCGAGCTGGGAATGCCGGCGATGGCAATTACGGACTTTACCAACCTTTGTGGGCTGGTGAAGTTCTATGGTTCAGCACATGGAGCTGGCATTAAGCCGATTATCGGCGCTGATTTCCGCGTACAGAGCGAACTGTTCGCCGATGAACTTTCCGAATTGACGGTATTAGCCGCCAATAATGAAGGTTATCAGAATTTGACCCTGTTGATTTCTCGCGCCTATCAGCGTGGTTATGTGCAGGGCGGACCAGTTATTGATAAAGACTGGTTGGTTGAGCATAAAAATGGGCTTATTTTGCTTTCTGGTGCTCGTTTCGGTGACGTGGGTCAGTCATTATTGCGTGGCAATCAACAGTTGGTTGATGAGTGCGTTAAGTTTTATCGTGAGCATTTTCCCGATAGTTACTATCTGGAACTGGTCAGAACCGGGCGTGATGAAGAAGAAATTTATCTTCATGCTGCTATTGAACTGGCAACGCGTGCCGGCCTACCGGTTGTCGCATCCAACGATGTTAAATTTATTAATGCGACTGATTTTGACGCCCATGAAATTCGGGTAGCGATTCATGACGGCTTTACGCTGGACGATCCTAAGCGACCGAAAAAATATAGCGCTCAGCAATATCTACGCAGTGAAGAGGAGATGTGCGAGCTCTTCTCCGATATTCCAGAAGCGTTAATTAATAGCGTAGAAATTGCTAAACGTTGTAACGTGACGATTCGTCTGGGTGAATATTTCCTGCCGCAGTTCCCGACGGGTGAAATGTCCACCGAGGACTTTTTGGTTGCCCGATCTAAAGAGGGGCTAGAGAAACGTCTGGCTTTCTTGTATCCGGATCCGGAAGTTCGAGTGCAAAAGCGTCCTGAGTATGACGAACGCTTGGATGTTGAGCTTCAGGTAATTAACCAGATGGGATTTCCTGGCTACTTCCTGATCGTTATGGAATTTATCCAATGGTCGAAAGATAACGATGTACCGGTTGGTCCGGGGCGTGGTTCAGGTGCGGGTTCACTCGTGGCCTATGCGTTAGGCATTACCGATCTTGATCCGTTGGAATTTGACCTGCTGTTTGAACGTTTCCTCAACCCTGAACGTGTCTCGATGCCCGACTTCGACGTTGACTTCTGTATGGAGAAACGCGACCGGGTAATTGATCACGTTTCTGAAATGTATGGTCGGGATGCGGTATCGCAAATTATCACCTTTGGTACCATGGCGGCGAAAGCGGTTATTCGCGATGTGGGTCGGGTACTGGGTCACCCCTACGGTTTCGTCGATCGTATTTCTAAACTGATCCCTATGGATCCGGGAATGACGCTGGAGAAAGCGTTTGCGGCTGAACCACAGCTTCCTGAACTGTATGATGCGGATGAAGAGGTTAAGGCGCTGATTGATATGGCGCGCCAGCTTGAAGGCGTGACTCGTAACGCCGGTAAACACGCCGGTGGTGTGGTTATCTCGCCAACCAAAATAACTGATTTTGCTCCGTTGTACTGTGACCCAGAAGGACAGTTTCCGGTTACCCAGTTTGACAAGAATGACGTGGAATATGCCGGACTGGTGAAGTTCGACTTCCTCGGCTTGCGTACGCTGACTATCATCGACTGGGCATTGGCAATGATTAATGCCCGGCGAGCTAAATCAGGTCAGGAACCGATAGATATTGCAGCCATTCCTCTGCAAGATCAGAAAAGTTTCGACATGCTACAGCGTTCAGAAACGACGGCGGTATTCCAGCTTGAATCCCGCGGCATGAAAGATTTGATCAAGCGCCTGAAGCCGGACTGCTTTGAAGATATGATCGCTCTGGTGGCACTATTCCGCCCGGGGCCGTTGCAATCAGGCATGGTAGATAACTTTATTGACCGTAAACATGGTCGTGAAGCCATTTCTTATCCAGATATTCAGTGGCAGCATGAAACGTTAAAGCCAGTGCTTGAACCGACCTATGGCATCATCCTGTATCAGGAACAGGTAATGCAAATAGCCCAGGTTCTGGCTGGCTATACCTTGGGCGGTGCGGATATGCTGCGTCGTGCCATGGGTAAGAAAAAGCCAGAAGAGATGGCTAAGCAGCGCTCGGTGTTTAAAGAGGGCGCAGAACGAATGAAGGTCGACGGCGAGCTGTCGATGAAAATCTTTGACCTGGTAGAAAAATTTGCCGGTTATGGTTTTAACAAATCTCACTCTGCGGCTTATGCGTTGGTGTCTTACCAAACGCTTTGGCTTAAAGCGCACTATCCGGCTGAATTTATGGCGGCCGTGATGACCGCCGATATGGACAACACTGAAAAAGTAGTTGGTCTGGTGGATGAATGCCTGCGTATGGGGCTGAAAGTTTTACCACCGGATATCAACAGCGGCCTATATCATTTCCACGTCAATGATGAGGGTGAAATTGTTTATGGCATTGGTGCAATTAAAGGCGTTGGCGAAGGTCCAATAGAAGCTATAATTGAAGCACGTAATCAGGGTGGTTATTTTAAAGAGTTGTTTGACCTGTGCGCGCGTTCTGATATCAAGCGACTCAATAAGCGGGTATTAGAAAAACTGATTATGGCCGGCGCTTTTGATCGGCTGGGGCCGCACCGTGCTGCATTAATGCATTCACTGACGGAAGCCCTGAAAGCGGCGGATCAGCATGCGAAAGCGGAAGCCTTAGGTCAGGCAGATATGTTTGGTGTTCTGGCTGAAGAACCAGAGCATGTAGAGAAAGCTTATGCTAATGTAACGCCGTGGCCGGAGCAGGTGATTCTGGAAGGCGAGCGTGAAACGCTGGGCCTTTATCTTACCGGGCACCCGATTACACAATATTTGAAAGAGCTGGAACGCTACACCGGTGGAATTCGCCTGAAAGATATGCATCCTACCGAGCGGGGTAAAACCATTGTCGCGGTAGGTTTAGTGGTTGCTGCCAGAGTGATGACCACAAAACGTGGCAACAGAATTGGTATTTGTACGCTAGATGATCGTTCCGGTCGCCTTGAAGTCATGCTATTCTCTGAGGCACTTGAGAAATATCAGCACCTGTTAGAAAAAGATCGCGTCTTAATTGCTACTGGACAGGTCAGCTTTGATGATTTTAGCGGTGGACTTAAAATGATGGTCCGCGAATTAATGGACATCAGTGAAGCGCGGGAAAAATATGCTCGCGGCCTTGCCATCTCGTTAACGGACAGGCAAATTGATGACCAGCTTTTAAACCGTCTTCGTGAATCGTTGGAACCCCATCGATCGGGGACGATTCCAGTGCATCTGTATTACCAACGGGAAGATGCCCGGGCGCGGCTGAGGTTTGGTGCAGCATGGCGAGTAACGCCAACCGAACGTTTGCTGATAGACCTGAGAACCCTTGTTGGTAACTCGCAGGTAGAATTGGAATTTGACTAAAATAGGAATGTTATGAGTCTGAATTTTCTGGATTTTGAACAACCGATTGCTGAACTGGAAGCGAAAATAGATTCGCTGAAGGCAATCAGTCTTCAAGACGAAAAATTGGATATTAACCTTGATGAAGAGGTTAAGCGTCTGCATGAGAAGAGCCTTGAGCTAACGAATAAAATTTTCTCTGAACTGGGTTCATGGCAAATTGCTCAGTTGGCCCGCCACCCGCGCAGGCCTTACACTCTTGACTATATTGAGCATATCTTTACTGACTTTAATGAGTTAGCTGGAGATCGTGCCTATGCCGATGATAAAGCTATTGTTGGCGGTATGGCTCGTTTAGACGGGCGTCCGGTGATGATTATTGGTCATCAGAAAGGCCGTGAAACCAAAGAGAAGATTCGTCGTAACTTTGGTATGCCGGCACCGGAAGGCTATCGTAAGGCATTGCGTTTGATGGAAATGGCTGAGCGTTTTAACCTGCCAATTATCACCTTTATTGATACCCCGGGTGCTTACCCTGGTGTTGGTGCGGAAGAGCGCGGTCAGTCTGAAGCGATCGCCCGTAACCTGCGAGAAATGTCTCGTCTTAAGGTTCCGGTCATTTGTACCGTGATTGGTGAAGGTGGCTCCGGTGGCGCTTTAGCGATCGGTGTTGGTGATAAAGTGAATATGCTGCAATACAGCACCTATTCCGTTATTTCTCCTGAGGGATGCGCATCTATCCTATGGAAAAGTGCTGATAAAGCGCCTTTAGCTGCAGAAGCTATGGGAATCACGGCTCCTCGCTTGAAAGAACTTAAGTTGATTGACTCGGTGATTCCTGAACCTTTAGGCGGCGCTCACCGTAATCCTCAAGAAATGGCAGCGTCATTGAAAGCGAAGCTGGTTTCTGATTTATCTGAGTTGGATAAGTTGGATGTGACCGCGTTGCAAGATCGCCGTTATCAGCGCCTGATGAATTATGGCTACTGCTGATTGTTGATTGAGTTACATGAAAAACCCGCCGTTATTGGCGGGTTTTTTGTCAGTTAAGTTTAATGACAACGAAAGCTTCGTCCACTATTACTACAGAGAGTGAATTAACGTCGGTGCACTTCCACGCCTCGCCCATCATCCTTGATGGGCGTGCTCCTTCTCTCTGTTGTCGGCTGAGTTCCAGCGCTCAATAAAAGGGTAAAAGCTAAAACCCACTCATCACCTTTACTTAACTGATAGATGTCGGTTTTTTTATTTTTTACCGCCGAGCTTTAAACATCTCTTTTTTGTCTTTTCGTCACATTATTTGTTAACTCATCTACAATACTTTTAACAAAAAAGTTGACAATCAATATCCTTAAGCAAAGATGAGGGTACTTTTTAATCTTGGAAAGGACTAGGCCATGCAGATTGAAAGTAGTGACGTTATTTGGCGCAATGCCCGTTTAGCCACGATGGATCCTGCCCATATGCATGCATATGGACTACTGGAGCGGCATGATTTAGTCATCCGCGGCGATAAGATTTTAGTGGTAGTGCCTGAAGGCACTTTGCCTAACCATCAATGCAGAGTCATTGATGCCGAGAATAGGCTGATAACGCCTGGCTTAATTGATTGCCATACACACTTGGTTTTTGGTGGTAATCGGGCTTACGAATGGGAGCAGCGCCTTAACGGTGTTTCTTATGCTCAGATCAGCGCCCAAGGTGGCGGAATTAACTCTACGGTTGCCGCTACCCGAGCGAGCAGTATTGACTCGTTGTTACATCATGCTCAACAACGCTTAAATGCCCTGATGGCCGAGGGTGTAACCACCATAGAAATGAAGTCAGGTTATGGTTTAGATCTGGAGAGTGAAGAAAAAATCCTACAGGTCATTAAACAATTAAGCACTGACAACCTGATAGACGTTAGCGCGACTTTACTTGCCGCTCATACCACACCTAAAGAATATAAAGAAAACCCTGATGGTTATATTGATCTGATTTGTCGAGAGATTATGCCGATTCTGTGGCAGAAAGGGTTATTTGAAGCGGTAGACGTGTTTTGTGAAAACGTAGGGTTTACTTTAGCTCAAACCGAGCGCGTTTTTCAGGCAGCTCAATCATTAGGTATTCCGATTAAAGGTCATGTAGAACAGCTTTCTAACATGGGAGGCAGTGCATTAATTGCTCGCTATCATGGCTTATCTGCCGATCATATTGAATTTCTTGATCAACCGGGAATTGAAGCCCTGAGTAAACAGGATACGGTAGCGGTTTTGCTGCCGGGAGCATTCTATTTTTTACGGGAAACCCAGCGCCCTCCTGTGGATTTATTACGCCAGTTTAATGTGCCAATGGCGGTATCCACCGATTTTAACCCGGGTACCAGTCCTTTTGCCTCGTTAAGAATGGCGATGAATATGGCCTGTGTACAATTTGGTTTGACGCCGGAAGAAGCTTGGCTTGGGGTTACTCGACATGCTGCTCAGGCGTTGGGACGTCAACAGAGCCACGGGCAGCTGTCTGCCGGTTTCAAGGCTAATTTTATTGTGTGGGATGCGGTACATCCGGTCGATGTGTTTTATGAATTAGGGCATAACCCATTAGTTCATCGGGTATTTAACGGAAAAATCACTGATTCGTCTTCAAATACAAGAGGATAAAAATGTTAAACTGGCACGCAACTGACCAATCTATCTGGCAAGGACGCAATGATTTAGCTGAAGCAAGTAACGCACTGCGTATTTTCCAAACGTTAACCCAAAGCCAGCACTTTACCCCGGAAGCCTTTCCGGATGCGATTGCCTTGCTTGGCTTTCAGTGTGATGAAGGGGTTAAGCTGAATCAAGGGCGTGCCGGTGCGGAGCAGGGCCCGGATCACATACGGCGGGCGCTGGCTAATCTTGCCAGTCATGCAGGTCATGATAGGCTGGTCGATCTTGGCAATATTAGTGCGCAAAATATTTCGCTGGATGAAGCTCAACTGGCATTAAGTTCGGCGGTTAAAGCCTGTCAGGTTAAGCGAATGAGAACGCTGGTGTTTGGTGGTGGGCATGAAACGGCATTCGCCCATGGGCATGGGCTTTATCACGCTTTTCCTGAACACAATATTGGTATTATTAATTTTGATGCTCACCTCGACTTAAGAAGTTCACCTCGTGCAACATCAGGAACGCCATTTAGGCAGTTAGCCCAATATTGTCAGGACAATCAGCGTCCATTTAACTATACCTGTGTTGGAGCGAGTCTGGCTGCTAATACTCAGGCATTAGTGGATGAGGCTGAGCGTCTACAAGCCACGGTCATTTGGGATACTGAATGTGAAGAAGCTCGGATAGAGGCTCTTCATGCTCAAATACAGCAATCACTCGATTGGGTGGATAAAATTTACCTGACTATCGATCTTGATGTGTTACCCGCATGGCAAATGCCGGCGGTTTCTGCCCCTGCGCCACTGGGTATGCCAATAAATCTGCTGTTACAGCTGATTAAACCGATTTGCGAGAGTGGTAAATTGCAGGCAGCAGATTTGGTTGAGTTTAGCCCACCTTTTGATATTAATGGTCAGGGGGCTAAAGTTGCCGCTCGGTTAGCCTGGCAAATCGCGCACTGGTGGCGTCTGTCTGGTGAATAGAATTGTGGCTGATTGAGATAGATAGCCCTATTCAAAGGGGGGATAGGGCTAACTAATTAACATATTGATACATTATATTAGTGCTATGTTAAGCTATTATTCTCACCCTATGCTTTTTTGATAAGGAAGTGCCAGTGCCCACCTCCCGATTCCCATCGCGTGCTGCTGCTGTTGTGCCTGCGCCGCTATACGCCCAAGTAAAGCAAACCATTAGTGAAAAGATTTATACTGGCTGTTGGCGTCCCAATGACCGCATACCTTCAGAAGCAGAGCTGGTACAGCAGTTTGGTTTTAGCCGGATGACGGTTAATCGGGCACTAAGAGAGCTAACAAGCGAAGGGTTATTAGTACGTCTCCAGGGCGTTGGAACCTTTGTTGCAGAATCTAAAGGTCAATCAGCCCTATTCAAAATTGTCAGTATCGCTGAAGAAATTCGCCAGCGACAGCATCAGCATTGCAGCAAGGTTATTGAGCTGTCTGAACGAAAAGCGGATCTTCAGCAGGCTAGTTCATTGGGGGTTCAGCCAGGTGACGCCATTTTTCACTCGTTAATCGTTCACTATGAGAATGATATTCCGCTTCAAATTGAAGATCGTCTAGTGAATGCGACGGTGGTTCCTGATTATCTAAAACAGGATTTTACTCAAATGACGCCCCATGATTATTTGTCGCTTGTCGCGCCATTAACTGAGGGGGAACATATCGTTGAAGCGGTGGTCGGTACCAGCCAGCAATGCCAGCTATTAAACATTGATAAGAATGAACCTTGCTTGTTTATTCATCGTCGAACTTGGTCAACCCAAGACATCGTTTCCAGTGCCAAGCTACTTTCTCCCGGTTGTCGTCACCGTTTAACAGGGCGGTTTAAATCATGAAACAGTTATCATTCCTGCGCGCCACAGATTATTTGAGTATGCCCTGGAGAAACGGGGATGGTGTGACCAAAGAGATTTGTCGTTCGATTGATCCAACGGGTAGCGACTTTACCTGGCGCTTTTCAAGTGCAGAGGTTGGAAAAGCGGGGCCGTTCTCTTCCTTTACCGGTTATCAACGCATTATTAGTGTTCTGAAGGGGAAGGGCATTCAGCTCCATATTCCTGACCAGCCATCGGTATCTCTCAGACCATTGGAAACCTTTGCATTTTCTGGCGATCTGGCAGTTGATTGTGCGTTACTTGATGGCCCAGTTATCGATCTGAATCTTATCTATCGGCCCGATCGCTATTCCGCTCATTTCCAGTGGATAACGGAACAAGCACATAAGCAATCCATTTTTCATTCAGCACCCATCCTCTTATTGTTTAATGCAGGGAATGAAATTCAAATTGAAATGGATGGTCAACTGATTGAAAAACTAGGTTATTTTGATACTTTATGGTTGAAAAATCCGCAGCAGGAATTGGTTGAGCTAACCTTACCACATTTGGCATGTTGCGCTGTAGTCGCCCTCTGGCCGAAGAATCCATGATAATAGCTAAGTAAAATTCAATGATTTAATGTTGCATAATTGTAAATTAAGTGTGATTCAAAACACAAAATCAGACATCAATATTCTCCATTCTTAGCCTTTCTTGTGACTTTAAAAGTCATTTCTTAGTAAATAAAAATAATTAATATTTTGATAAATATGATTATTTTTATATTCATGAAATATTATTCTGCGATTCTCTGGTAAATAATTAATACTTGAATGTACTTGTATATACATCTATATGTTGTAAACCAATGAGCTATCCATCAGCTGCATAATATTCACCATTGAGAGTTTTGTCTGCTAGCTATCTACAGGCCTCTTATAAGAAAGGAATGATCATTATGTCTCAAAATAAATTTCGTAATGTCGAAACTCGTGCTTACCGCGGCAATCAGCTCAATGCAAAAAGTTGGTTAACTGAAGCACCTCTGCGTATGTTGATGAATAATCTGGATCCTGAGGTGGCCGAGAACCCTCATGAACTGGTGGTTTATGGTGGGATCGGCCGCGCTGCCCGTAACTGGGAATGCTACGATAAAATTGTCGATACGCTGACCAATCTGGAAGATGATGAAACGCTGCTGGTACAGTCAGGTAAACCGGTAGGGGTATTTAAAACCCACAGTAACGCCCCTCGCGTTTTAATTGCTAACTCAAATTTGGTTCCACATTGGGCCACTTGGGAACACTTTAACGAACTGGATGCCAAAGGGCTCGCCATGTATGGTCAAATGACCGCAGGCAGTTGGATTTATATCGGCAGTCAGGGGATTGTTCAGGGAACTTATGAAACCTTTGTTGAAGCTGGCCGCCAACACTATAACGGTAGCTTAACCGGTCGTTGGGTACTGACTGCGGGTCTGGGTGGTATGGGCGGTGCTCAACCTCTTGCCGCTACTTTAGCCGGTGCTTGTTCACTGAATATTGAATGCCAACAAAGCCGTATCGATTTTCGCTTAAAAACACGTTATGTGGATGAGCAAGCAACCGATTTGGAAGATGCATTAGCGCGGATTAAAAAATATACCGCTGAAGGAAAAGCCATTTCTATTGCCCTGTGTGCTAATGCCGCAGAGGTTCTGCCTGAGTTAGTTAAGCGTGGTATTCGCCCTGATATGGTGACTGACCAAACCAGCGCCCACGATCCATTGCATGGCTATTTACCGAAGGGTTGGACCTGGGAAGAGTACCAGAAGCGCGCAATTACCGAACCGGCGGTGGTCACTCAGGCAGCTAAACAGTCTATGGCCGAGCACGTTACTGCAATGTTAGCCTTCCAAAAGATGGGCGTTCCAACTTTTGACTATGGTAATAACATTCGTCAGATGGCAAAAGACATGGGTGTAAAAAATGCCTTTGATTTCCCAGGCTTTGTGCCCGCCTATATTCGCCCTCTTTTCTGTCGCGGCATCGGACCTTTCCGCTGGGCAGCCCTGTCTGGGGATCCTGAGGATATTTATAAAACCGACGCTAAGGTGAAAGAGTTGATTCCTGACGACGAGCATTTGCATCGTTGGTTGGATATGGCTCGTGAGCGCATCAGCTTCCAGGGACTACCAGCCCGTATTTGTTGGGTAGGTTTAGGCCTTCGGGAAAAATTAGGTTTAGCCTTTAATGAGATGGTGCGCAGCGGCGAACTTTCTGCCCCTATCGTGATTGGTCGTGACCATTTGGATTCTGGATCAGTTTCCAGTCCAAACCGGGAAACGGAAGCGATGAAAGATGGTTCGGATGCGGTTTCCGATTGGCCATTGCTGAACGCTTTATTGAATACCGCCAGTGGAGCTACTTGGGTTTCGCTACATCACGGTGGTGGCGTAGGTATGGGCTTTTCACAACACTCTGGTATGGTGATTGTTTGTGATGGCACCGATGAAGCGGCTAAACGTATTGCTCGCGTTCTACATAACGACCCGGCAACTGGCGTCATGCGCCATGCAGATGCTGGTTACGAAATTGCGATTGATTGTGCAAAAGAGCAGGGCCTTAACCTGCCGATGATTACTGCTGCACAAGGAGTGAAATAAGATGAAATCATTAGTTATACGTCCGGGACATTTAACCCTTTCCGACCTGCGTCAGGTTTATTTACATCCTGTACGCATTACGCTGGATGAAAGCTATTTTCCTGCGATCCAGCAGAGCGTGGACTGTGTGAATGCCATTATTTCTGAAGGGCGTACCGCTTATGGGATTAATACCGGATTTGGCTTACTGGCACAAACGCGTATTGCCAGCGAAGATCTGGAAAACTTGCAGCGTTCTATTGTGCTTTCCCACTCTGCGGGGGTAGGCCAACCGTTGGATGATGCCCTTGTCAGATTGATTATGGTACTGAAGGTCAATAGTCTGGCTCGTGGATTCTCTGGTATTCGTTTACAGGTTATTCAGGCGCTACAAGCATTAATTAATGCGGAAGTTTATCCTTATATTCCCGCTAAAGGGTCAGTAGGTGCTTCTGGCGATTTGGCACCATTGGCTCATATGAGTTTGGTACTGCTCGGCGAAGGGCAAGCGCGTTATCAGGGGCGGTGGTTACCGGCTAAAGAAGCATTAGCCAAAGCCGGCTTGCAACCGGTGACGCTGGCAGCGAAAGAAGGCTTGGCCCTGCTGAATGGTACTCAAGTATCAACGGCTTTTGCTTTGCGAGGCTTATTTGATAGTGAAGACCTGTTTAACGCTGCCGTTGTTTGCGGTTCTCTGACCACCGAAGCAGCGTTGGGTTCAAGAAGTCCTTTTGATGCGCGCGTACACGAGGTGCGTGGACAGTTGGGGCAAATTGATAGTGCCGCACTTTATCGTCAGGTTCTTGGTGAGCAGAGTGATGTTTCCCTCTCTCATAAGAACTGTGAAAAAGTACAGGATCCTTATTCATTACGCTGTCAGCCTCAAGTTATGGGGGCCTGCCTGAGCCAAATTCGCCATGCAGCAAGCGTCTTATTGGTTGAAGCGAATGCCGTTTCAGATAACCCGCTGATCTTTGCTAAAGAAGGGGATGTTATTTCTGGCGGTAACTTCCATGCTGAACCGGTAGCGATGGTTGCGGATAATCTGGCATTGGCTATCGCCGAGATGGGTTCTCTGGCTGAGCGACGCATTGCCCTGTTGATGGATAAGCATATGTCACAGTTACCGCCATTTTTGGTGAATAACGGTGGGGTCAACTCCGGATTTATGATTGCTCAGGTAACGGCGGCAGCTTTAGCCAGTGAGAATAAAGCCCTCGCTCATCCATCCAGCGTTGATAGTTTGCCAACTTCCGCCAATCAGGAGGACCATGTTTCTATGGCACCTGCGGCCGGACGTCGACTGTGGGAAATGGCGGATAACGTCAGAGTGATACTGGCGATTGAGTATCTTGCTGCGTGTCAGGGACTTGATTTTAGACAGGGGTTAAAATCCAGCCCGGTTTTAGAAAAAGCACGTGGCCTGTTGCGTAAGCAGGTTGCATTCTATGATAAAGATCGCTTTTTTGCGCCAGACATTGATGCCGCAACATTAATATTGGCCGAACGACATCTTTCTTCTTTATTCCCTCATTCCATGCTGCCTAGCCAGCAAAAATAAACTGTTTTTTCGTTTTAATGTTGTTTGCCGGAAATGATGTTTCCGGCAAATTGCCCGATTCCCTGTCAATATTCATGAAATGATGAGATTAAGGATAAAATATGCGAAAAGCCCTCCCACAACTGCAGCGCGGCCTTAATGCTCGGCATATCCGCTTTATTGCTTTAGGGTCTGCAATCGGTACTGGATTATTTTATGGTTCGGCCTCGGCCATACAGATGGCGGGTCCCGCCGTACTGCTGGCCTATCTTATCGGTGGTATTGCGGTTTTTATCGTAATGCGTGCCTTGGGTGAAATGGCGGTTCATCTTCCCATCGTGGGTTCTTTTGGTAGTTATGCCAGACAGTATCTGGGGCCACTGGCCGGATTTATTACCGGTTGGACCTATGCCTTTGAGATGATTATCGTTTGTTTAGCTGACGTCACCGCCTTTGGTATTTATATGGGGCTGTGGTTTCCCGATGTTCCTCAATGGATATGGGTACTCGGCGTCATCTTTTTGATTGGTGCTTTGAACCTTTTACACGTTCGTGTATTTGGTGAAATGGAATTCTGGCTGTCGCTGGTTAAGGTTGTCGCCATCATCGCGATGATTGTGGCCGGCGGCGCTATCCTGATATTCGGTAGCGGTGGGCACTTCGTTTCATCAGGCTTCGATAATTTATGGATGCACGGTGGCTTTGCACCAAATGGCATCAGCGGCGTCATCGCCTCTCTAACCATTGTGATGTTTGCTTTTGGTGGTATCGAGATCATCGGTATTACTGCCAGTGAAGCTAAAGATCCGACTAAGGTTATTCCTCGGGCGATCAACACCATTCCGATGCGTATTTTGCTGTTTTATGTTTTAACCCTGTTGGTCTTAATGTCGCTATCGCCTTGGAATACTATTGGTCAAGCAGGTAGTCCATTCGTTGAAATTTTTAGCAGTCTGGGCATTTCATCAGCCGCTAATATTCTTAACCTTATCGTGATTACTGCGGCTATTTCGGCCATCAATAGTGATATTTTTGGTGCCGGTCGCATGATGTACGGTATGGCAAAAGAGGGAATGGCACCGAAAAGTTTCCTGAGAATTGCCAGTAACGGCGTGCCTTGGATGACGGTTGTGGTGATGGCGGGGACATTAT
This sequence comes from Pragia fontium DSM 5563 = ATCC 49100, assembly GCF_900112475.1. Classification (GTDB taxonomy): domain Bacteria; phylum Pseudomonadota; class Gammaproteobacteria; order Enterobacterales; family Enterobacteriaceae; genus Pragia; species Pragia fontium. The sequence goes on from NZ_FOLW01000003.1 coordinate 426,528, forward strand.
TGGTTGGCGTGGTGCTAAATTACTTAATACCTGAAAGCGTATTTCTGGTTATTGCTTCAATTGCTGCCTTCGCAACCATCTGGGTATGGCTGATGATCCTACTTTCTCAGTTCTCCATGCGTCGTGGTATGACGAAAGAACAGATGAAACAGTTGAAGTTCCCGATTCCATGGTGGCCAATCGCGCCAGCGCTAACGATTGTGTTTATGTTATTTGTTTTGGCAATGTTGGGTTACTTTGCTAATACACGCGCAGCACTGTTCGTTGGGTTGGGGTGGATAATTATGTTAACGATTGTCTACTATGTGAAAATCAAAGGCAAAGTGGACGTTGTCACACCAGAGTTGCTTTATAAGGAAGATTTAAGTTCCGATTAATCTCGTTTAACGTCGGCGCTTGAAATCACTGGCCCGAGTTCTTTATTGAACTCGGGCTTTTTTATGGACACTAAATTCAGCAGTCTTCCAGTACAACGTAAGCGGCATGAACCGGGCCATGAACGCCAAATACTTTGATTAACTCAATATCGGCGGTTGAGCTAGGTCCACCAATCAGATTAATGCAAGAGGGCATACGTTCCCCGGCCTGAGCCATTTGGTGTAACCGCTGTGCCATTTGAGCCACGCGGGGAAGAATGGTGCTTTTACGCAGCACAAAAACCGAGGTTTCCGGTAATAGACTGACCGACCGACCACGTTCCGGTGCCGAGAACAAAACAACACCACCGGACTCTGTTAGCCCTGCTTCGGCATACACCAAACCCACCTTGGCTTTTTCCGCCATATGAATGTTGTCTTCACCGTTGCTCGGATCCCATTCATAGGCATCAAACTGTTCTTTTAATGCCGGGGTAATGCCCAATTCTTTCAGGCGTTGATCCCCGCTGACCACGACGGGAGAGCTGCCGTAGCGCTCACACAAGGCGATAACGTCGGCGATAAGTGATTCAGGACGGCTAAGAACGCAGGTAACCTTTTGGGTGCTGGCAAACTCTAAAAACTCCTGACAGAGTTGATCCTGAGTTTTATCCGTCAGACGAGTTTGTGGATATTGATTAACCGGGTTGCTGCCCTCGGCAGGGACATGACGGACTTCACGCCCTAATTGACGGGCAATTTCGCTGAGAAACGAGGTTCGATTTTGTTCATTCATCAACATCATTATTTATTCCTTTCCGCCTGATGACGTTTAAACCAACTACGGAAACCTTCACCGTCCGGTGCCGGTAAGTCGCGCGCTTCAGTCCAGTCGTTCAGGACGCTAATGCTGAGCGGGGCTTTGCCGTCTTTGATCATCCAGTTGGCCATTTTAGCCCCCATGGTCATACCGACTTTCCACAGGGCAGGGTGAGCATTGGCATAGTTAAACATTTTGGTGAAACGCCGTTCGCCTTTTGGCGTTAGGCCGGTTTCAGCCATGACTCGCCGGTGTTTTAAAATCAATTGGGCTAATGGAATTTTCACCGGACAAACCTGATTACAAGCGTTACACAGTGAGCAGGCATAAGGCAGATCGTGAAAATCTTCATAACCCCCCAGCAAAGGAGATATCACTGCGCCAATTGGACCTGGATAAATAGAACCATAACCATGACCACCTATTTGGCGGTAGGCTGGGCAAGTGTTTAAGCAGGCACCGCAGCGAATACAGCGTAGTACATCTTTAAATTCTGAACCGAGGATTTTAGAGCGACCATTATCTACAATCACCAGATGGAACTCTTCCGGACCGTCGACATGACCTTCTTCCCGAGGACCCGTTAGCCAGGTGTTATAGCTGGTTAACCGGGTGCCAACGGCGCTGCGGCACAGCAGAGTGATCAAGACATCGACTTCTTCAAAGGTTGGCGCAATGCGTTCCATGCCCATGACGGCGATATGGGTTTTAGGCAGTGTGGTGGCCATTCTGAGGTTACCTTCGTTGGTCACCAGACAAATACTACCGGTTTCTGCAACGGCGAAGTTACAGCCGCTGATACCGATATCTGCTTCAAGAAAATCTTTACGAATTCTTTCGCGGATAAATAGCGTCATGGCCTCAGGGGTTTCAGAGCCGTCATAACCCAGTTTTTCGTGCAAAACCTTTTGAATCTGGTAGCGGTCTTTGTGTATTGCCGGTACCACGATGTGCGATGGGGGATCGTTATCAACCTGTAGAATATATTCACCCAAATCGGTTTCAATGACTTCAATGCCTTCGCTCTGGAGTACGTGGTTCAGGCCGATCTCTTCCGTCACCATGGACTTGGACTTAACCACCTTCTTCGCCTGCTTTTGCTTGGCAACGTCACGAATATAGTTGGTTGCATCTTCTTTGGTACTGGCAAAATAAACGTGGCCGCCGTTTTCGGTTACTTTTTCTGATAATTGATACAAATAAGCATCAAGGTTTTCCAGAACATGGTTACGAATTTGTTCTGCGCGATCGCGCCAGTCTTCCCAATGCCCTAGTTCATTGACCATTATCTGGCGGTTAGCTCCGATACGTTCCTGAGCCATCGCCACGGCTTTACGCATGATGGTATCTTCCATCTCTGCTTTGATACGTGGTTTAAACGCGATATTGCTGGTTTTCATCGACATAGCTATCCCCTTAGCGGCTCATTAACACTTCAGCGATATGCATCACTTTTACCGGACGTTTTTCACGCGTCAGGCGGCCACTGATATTAATCAGGCAACTGGTGTCTGCACCAATCAGGTAATCCGGTTCAGCATCCATAATGTGCTGCACTTTTTCTTTCACCATTTCGCCGGAAATTTCAGACATTTTGACCGAGAACGTACCGCCAAAACCGCAGCATGTTTCCTGATTAACGATAGGCAGTAGTTCAAGGCCTTCGACGTTATTCAGTAACGTAATCGGCTCATCTTTGATGCCGAGTTTACGAAACAGGCTACAGGAAGGGTGATAGACCGCTTTGCCTGGCAGGCGAGCACCAACGTTGACCACTCCAAGGGTGTGTACGATAAAGCCGGTTAAATCCTGCATCCGATCGGCAACCGCCTGAGCTCTGGCTGCCCACTCAGGTTCATCGGCTAAATAAGTTGGGTAACTTTTTATCGCATAGGTACATGAGCCCGCAGGGGAAACTATCGGATAGTCATTATCTTCAAAAGTGGCGATCAGAGACTTCATTGCCGGTTTGGCATCGTTAACATAGCCACTGTTTAACGCCGGTTGCCCACAACATCCTTGGCGTTCAGGAAACAGGATTTCACATCCTAACTGCTCAAGCAGCAGCACGGTGTCCCGTGCCATATTAGCCTTGAGGGCGTCACCGATGCAGGTAACGTAAAAATTGACTTTCATAAAATTTGACTCCAGAAACGATAGAGGTCTTGGTGCCAGAGACGACGTTCATATTGGCGATCGGAATAACGATTTGGTAGGAACGTTGATTGCTGGCATCTGGCTCTTTATTCTTTTTTTAATCATCAGATGGCGAATTTTATCACCACCTGATGAGATCTTGTGTGATTTGTATTACAAATGGAATAAATAGTACATAGCGCCAATTTTCAGGCCAAGAATAACGATGTAGATAGCGCAGTATTTTAGTGTGCCAGACATGATGGCACTGCCCTGACCATCCATTCGGGTAGCTGAAACGGCAATGGCAATACTCTGTGGGGAGATCATTTTACCGCCGGTGGCACCGGCGGTATTGGCTGCCGCCAGTAATATAGGATCAATGCCTAGTTGAGTTGCTGCGCTGGTCTGTAGTTTACCAAACAGGACGTTGGAGTTAGTGTCACTGCCGGTCACAAAGGTGCCCAAGGCGCCAATGACTGGTGCAATGAAGATATAGCCGGTGCCGGTAACGCTGACTAAGGTATTGGCGATATCGCCAATCATACCGCTGGTGTCCATGACGGTCGCCATGGCAACGATGGCGGTAATGGCAATAATGGAGTTTTTCAACTGAACTACCGTGCTCCAAAGAACCGAGAACAGCGTTGAAATTTTTGCCCCCTGAATAATCCCACCGATAAAGGTGGCGATAATAATCAGGACTCCAGGCGTGCTTAGCCACTCAATCTTCAATTTCAGAATATGTGCATCGTTTAGCGCGTAAGGAATCACGCTTGATACTTGTCCCACCGTGTTCTTGATGGTTGGAAACAGCGGAGAACACAGCAAGATGAATAAGAATGTCAGTAAATAGATAGCACTGGCACGGATTAGGGCTGAGCCTGAATAATGCTGCTGGTTTTTTTCTGTTGGCTCACCTTGTTCTGCTGCCGGTTTTTTATAGCGTTTAGCGAGGAAAATGGTCACCAGCAAGCTAACCAGACTACCAGCAAAGGCAGGCAATTCGGCGCCTAAATAGGTGGCAACAAAATATTGAGGAATCAGGGTGCTGATACCGCACATGAGCGTAATAAAGAATACACCTTTAATAGCTTTGATCCCGCCGCCGGCAATGGCAACGATGACGAAGGGTAACAGGATATTGAACAGCGATAGCTGAATAATGATCATGCTACTGAGTTCGCGCACCGGCAATCCGGTTTGTTCCGCTAAAATAGACACCGGGATACCGACGGCACCAAAGGCGGTAGGGACGGTGTTGGCGACCAGTGAAGCAATAGCCGCTTTAAGCGGATTGAAACCTAACGCGATCAGAATACCAATGGGAATTGCTACTGCGGTTCCATAACCTGCTGCGGCTTCCAGAAAGCCACCAAAACACCAGGAAATAAGCAGGATCTGAATGCGTTTATCATCACTTATATTGGCCAGAACGTTTTTTAATACGTCCATGCTGCCGGTTTTCAGCATCAGGTTATAGCTGTAAATAGCACCCAGAATAACGATAATAATTGGCCATAAACCTTTAGAAGCACCATAAAGGGTCGACATAGAAAGGTTTTGTAACGGTGTTTTCCAAAAGATTCCGGCAATGATTAAAGTGATCATTAAAGAAATGATAACCGCATAATGTATAGGCGTTTTTATCTTTAAAATCATCACAATCATGGCGATTAATGGAATAATTCCCAACAAGAAGGAAAGATATTCGGACATAGAGGTACCTTTGTATTTATCATATGATTTCTATTTTAGGTGAGAATTCTAGGGGTTATCATTTTACGATTCAGTGAGCTGAAACGAGTTAACTCGAAAAATACGCAGAAATGATTATTGTATGATAAATTTCAATATATTGATTTTATTGAATATAAATTGATTTCGTTGGTGAGGGTGATGGTCGGAATTAAGAAAATACACCATATAGCAGTGATCTGTACTGACTATGAGCAAAGTAAGCGTTTTTATTGTCATACATTAGGCTTCAAGCTAATGGCTGAACACTATCGGGCAGAGAGAAAGTCATGGAAGGCTGATCTATCAATGAACGGACAGTATATGATTGAACTCTTCTCTTTTCCTTCACCACCACCCAGAGTTAGTCAACCGGAGGCCTGCGGTTTGAGGCATTTGGCTTTTAGCGTCGGCGATCTGGATGTCGCTGTCGCTGAATTAAAGGCCTCTGGCGTTGAGTGTGAGGAAGTAAGAATCGATCCTTATACTGGAAAACGGTTTACTTTTTTTAGCGATCCGGATGGGCTCCCCTTGGAGTTTTATGAAGATAGTGAGTAAGTTGCTCGTTATCTTCCCTTTTTTTCACTAACATACGGTATCTTTCCCTACGGGTAGCAATGCAATGGGCAGTCATGAAGTGATACAGCAAATCGCCAAACGACTTGGGCGTGATAAGCGTATTTTAGTCGCGTTTAGCGGCGGTATTGATTCGTCCGTGTTATTACATGCTCTAGTGACTTTACGCTCAGAGCAGCATTCCGACCTGCAACTTAGAGCCATATATGTTCATCATGGGCTCAGTCGCTATGCTCAGGCGTGGGCTGAACATTGTCGAGCTCAGTGCGCTCAGTGGCAAGTTCCTTTTCAGGTCGCTCACGTTGATGTTGACCCTTCAGAAGCGGGCATTGAGGCCGCAGCACGTGAAGCACGCTATCAGGCGATAAGTGCATTACTGAATGATGGAGAGGTGTTGGCTACGGCTCAGCACTTAGATGACCAGTGCGAAACCTTTCTGTTGGCTTTAAAACGTGGCAGTGGGCCGGCGGGGTTATCTGCGATGCCATTCAATATGCCTTTTGGTGTTCATCGACAAATCCGTCCGATGTTGGATATTTCCCGACGTCAAATCGAAGATTATGCGAAAAAGAACGGGTTAAGTTGGGTGGAAGATGACAGCAATCAGGATGCCCGCTTTGACCGTAATTTTTTGCGTTTACAGATATTACCGGCGATAGCCCAGCGCTGGCCTCACTTTTCTAACATGGTTTCCCGTAGCGCAGGCTTATGTGCTGAACAGGAATCCTTGCTGGATGAACTTTTGGCACCTGATTTGTCGAGGTTGATGTCTGCCGATGGTGCAATGGATATTGATGGATTAGTGCACGTCTCTGAGATGAAGAGACGCGCAATACTGCGCCGTTGGCTAAGCCAACATCAGGTGCTGATGCCTTCGCAGGAGCAACTGGAAAAACTATGGCATGAAGTGGCGTTGAGTAAACCTGATGCGGAACCCGTATTGCAATTGGGCATGCATCAAGTGCGCCGCTATCGTCAGCGTTTATATTTGCTGCCACTTTTTCAAGGGATTGAGAGCGTGGTGCTGGCGTGGCGTGGCGAAACATCTTTGATGCTTCCAGACTGTTTAGGCCAGCTGACATTGGCTGAGTCAGGTATTCATGTGCGGGCACCAACGGTAGAGGAAAAGGTTACGGTACGCTTTTCTGCGCCAGGAAGCCTGACGGTACGCGTAACTGACCGTCGCCACTCCAGAGAACTCAAAAAATTATGGCAGGAGTTGGGTGTTCCCCCTTGGCTGCGCCAGAGAACGCCATTGCTGTTTTATGGGGAAATCTTGATCGCAGCAATTGGCTTGTTTGTTACGCTGGAGGGGCAGTCCGTAGCGGATAAACCGGTTTGGTGTATTCATTATGATAAGAATATAGCTTGATAACACGATAATAAATTGATTGGTTTTATTCATAAGCAATGTGATTGGTCTACCAGAGGTGAATATAATGAAAAAAGCATTACTCTTATTAGGTGGTGCGTTAATGATTAACTTTTCGGTTTATGCTGCGGGTGATGTTGAAGCAGGAAAGAGTAAATCAGCAAAGTGTGTCAGTTGTCATGGCGTTAATGGCAAAGTTTCTATTCCTACCTATCCTAATCTTGCTGGACAGAATGAAGTTTATTTAGACGTATCTATGCATGCCTATAAAAAAGGTGAGCGTACCGGTGGTTTGGCAACGGTAATGAGCGCCTATGTGAACAATTTATCTGATCAGGATATTGCTGATTTAGCTGCGTATTACGCTAGTTTGGGTGAGAAAGAGTAGAGGATGGTACAAGAGTGGTAAAAACGGGCAGTTTACCTGCCCGGGTTCGGAAAAATCAGTCGGCAAGACTGATCTCAATTTTGCCAATCGTTGGATGACTGAAGTAAGCAATGTTGTCGAGTCTCAGCTCTTTTTGTTCTCCGGCAACATCAACAATCAGATATTCAACCTGCTTTCTTAACAGTAAATCGCAGGCTTTAGCCTCCAGTCTTTCACCACCTCTTAGTTTTATCTCAAGAACTAAATGGTGCTGACAGGCGAGCTCTAAATTATCATAGTCATCACAGTTTATGGGTTGGTACTCTTTTTCAGTCATCACCATAATCACTCACCAATAAATTAGCGGCAGCATAAGCCGCTTGTTCCCTAACGGCAGACGATAGCGTTTCATCAGCGGCAATATCGTCTAGTGTTTTTAATACGCATCCTAACGCATCTGACACATACCCAAGATCGCCGCTGGCGATTTGAGCATATTTACGACGAACAAGTTCGCTGTAGTTGTGCATGTCATCCTCCCTGGCAGCTCATCTCATGTTATGCCGCGTTACTCGGCAAAACCAAATCAATGTCAGAATGTTATCTGCACCGATCACCGTGCTGACTATAGCATAGTTGTTATTCTTTATATCAGCTACTTGGAGACGGTTTGGATAATAAATTTATCGGATTGATTTACTCTAAATTTATTCCGCTTAGCAGTGCATTTTCAATGTGTTATTCGCCAAAATTTTATGTCTAAGATATCGGTGGATTATGTTTATGCCAGACGATTAACTACCTGATTAACGATGTGTTCCGGTGATGAATTGGTTACACTAGCCACCACTTTACTCTTTTATTCATTCGGGCACTCCTTTCATGGCGTTGAAAGCAACAATATATAAAGCAACGGTAAACGTTGCGGATATGGATCGACAGGTCTATTCCGATACAGGATTAACTCTGGCGCAGCACCCATCAGAGACTGAGCAACGGATGATGCTACGTTTGCTGGCCTGGATTTGTCATGCCGATGAACGCTTATTTTTCACTAAAGGGCTGTGTGCGGACGATGAGCCGGAATTATGGCTGCGTAATGACCATAACGGTATCGTCCTTTGGGTTGAGCTGGGATTACCTGATGAGAAACGATTAAGGAAAGCCTGCCATCAATCAGAGCAGGTGGTGTTATATACTTATAGTGAAAGGGCGGCTAAAGTGTGGTGGCAACAAAATCAAAGTAAGTTAGAAGGCCACAAAAATTTAGCCGTCTATTTTATCGATGATGTTCAGCTTAAACAGCTGTCTTCAATGTGTCAGCGAAATATGCAGCTACAGGCGACGATTCAGGATAGTGCCGTCTGGCTATCCGATAGTCAGAATAACTGTGAGTTGACGTTTGAAACCTGGAAAATATTCGGCGAATAATGTTATGGGGCTAGTTATCTCTGCGGGCGTCACCATTCCCGATGATGAAATCATATTGAGCGCTATTCGGGCTCAGGGGGCGGGTGGCCAGAATGTGAATAAGTCGTCTACGGCGATTCATCTTAAATTTGATATCAAAACATCCAGCCTGCCTGAATTTTATAAACAGCGTTTATTGGTACTTAATCATCATTTAGTGACCAGTGAAGGTGTGGTGGTGATTAAAGCTCAGGAATATCGCAGCCAAGAGCAGAACCGCGAAGCGGCACTGGCTCGATTAGTAGCATTAATTCAGGAAGCAACCCGTTTTCAGAAAGTGAGAAGAGCGACGGCGCCAAGCAAAAACGCCAAGCGTAAACGTTTGGAGAGTAAAGTTCGCCGGGGAGAAACCAAAAACCTGCGGGGCAAAGTTGATTTTTGATAATAAAAATCCCGCCGTAGCGGGATTTGAGACTGCTGACAAACGCTTCTAAATTAGCGTCAGTGGTTGTTCCGGCTGTAAAAGCACTGAGTAAATATCATTATTGTGCTCAGCCGGAAGACCGTTATTATTTGATTACGGGGGCGACAGGCCTACACCTCCTACGGGCACTCCGGCAGCTCTCGCTGCTACGACCCCCACGGAGATCTCTCCTGTCGTTTGACAATGAAGCAGGTTTATATATTCTCCAACGATAGCTGAGGTTTGATTTGCGATAGTAGGAACGACACGATTTCATCGCTTTTAATCATCTGCTTATCACCACCACGGCGATATTTATATTCCATTTCATTGTTATCCAGATTGCGATCGCCGATAACCACCGTATGTGGAACACCAATCAACTCCATATCTGCGAACATCACGCCTGGACGCTCTTTACGGTCATCAAGTAGTACATCAATGCCTTTTGAACGCAGAGTGTCATATAACTGCTCGGCAACTTCTTGAACGCGGAATGATTTATGCATATTCATTGGCACAATAACCACATCAAACGGGGCAATAGCATCAGGCCAGATGATACCGCGCTCGTCATGGTTCTGTTCGATAGAAGCTGAAACCACGCGAGTGACGCCGATACCGTAGCAGCCCATGGTCATGGTCAGGTTACGGCCATCTTCACCCTGAACTGTTGCTTTCATGGCTTCGGAATATTTAGTACCCAGTTGGAAGATATGACCGACTTCAATACCGCGTTTAATCAGCAGGGTACCTTTACCGTCCGGGCTTGGATCGCCAACCATGACATTACGGATATCAGCAACCGTTGGGACGGCTAGATCACGTTCCCAGTTAATGCCGAAATAGTGTTTATCATCAATATTGGCGCCAGCACCAAAATCACTCATCGCCGCCACGGTGCGGTCAATAATGAGCGGAACTGGCATGTTAATCGGCCCTAAAGAACCCGGTCCGGCACCAACAGCGGCACGAATTTCTTCTTCTGAAGCAAACGTCAGCGGGCTGGCAACCGGTGGTAAGTTTTGAGCTTTGACTTCGTTCAGTTCATGGTCACCGCGAACCAACAGGGCAATCAGTTTATGACCGCTCTCTTCTGCTGCGTGAACCAGTAACGTCTTAACAGTTTTTTCTACCGGTAGATTAAATTGTTCAACCAGCTCATTGATGGTTTTTGCATTAGGTGTATCAACCAGACGCATATCTTCCGATGGTGCTGGACGAGATTCGGAAGGCGCAATGGCCTCTGCCAACTCAATGTTGGCGGCATAGCCTGATTCGGTTGAAAACACGATATCGTCTTCACCGCTATCCGCTAATACTTGGAATTCATGGGAGGAACTACCACCGATAGAGCCGGTATCAGCCAGAACCGGGCGGAAATCTAAACCAATGCGGGTAAAGATTTTGCTGTAGGCATCATACATTTTGTCGTAAGTCACTTGCAGTGACTCCGGCGTAGTATGGAATGAGTAAGCATCTTTCATAATAAATTCGCGAGAGCGCATAACGCCGAAACGCGGACGTACTTCATCGCGGAATTTAGTTTGAATTTGGAAGAAATTCAGCGGTAACTGCTTATAAGAGCTGATTTCATTACGCACTAAGTCAGTGATAACTTCTTCATGGGTAGGGCCTAAAACAAACGGGCGCTCACCGCGATCGACAAAGCGTAATAGCTCCGGACCATATTGTTCCCAGCGGCCGCTTTCCAGCCATAAATCGGCAGGTTGCACTACCGGCATAGAAACTTCGAGTGCCCCAGCGTTGTTCATCTCTTCGCGAACGATGTTTTCGACCTTTTTAAGGACGCGTAATCCGGTTGGTAACCAGGTATATAAACCTGATGCCAGCTTACGGATCATGCCAGCACGCAGCATTAGCTGGTGGCTAATGACTTCTGCATCGGCCGGCGTCTCTTTCAGGGTTGAGAGCAGGTATTGACTAGTACGCATGATGTAGTGCTTCCATTTAATCTTTAAATAATGGCGTTTTTTTCTCTATTGGCTATCGGAAAACGTAACGTCGGATAGTACCAACAGGGCATTGGCCTGATTTTTAAAAGTAGTCTAGTGTATCAGTGACTTTCCTCACTCAAAAGAGAGGAAGCGGAATTTCTAGCGTCTATCGATAGAAATTACCTGCGCCTGAGCGTTTTCTACCCGCCAACGCACGTTAAACTCCAACAAATGAACCGCAAACTCTCTGGCCTGCTGCTCATCTTTTCGGTATGCGGGACGAGGGTCCTGCGCCAATACCTGAGAGATAAAGCGCTCAAGCTGAGGATAAGTTCGCTGTTCTCGCTGTAATACTTGCTCCGCCTGTGGGGAGAATGTCACCGACATATTGGCTTCTGGTGCATCTTGAGCAAAACCAGCCTGAGCATGAGGGATGCTTTCTGCAAAGGGTAAATAAGGCTTGATATCAACCACCGGAGTGCCATCAACCAAATCAAGGCTGCCAAGCTTAAGGGTAATTTCTGAACCCTGCTGGTGGATACCTTTTAGTTCTACCAGTGACATACCAATCGGGTTTGGCCGGAACGTGGAACGGGTAGCGAATACGCCCATCCGGGCATTCCCCCCTAAGCGAGGTGGGCGAACCGTTGGTCGCCAGCCGCCTGCTTGAGTCTGGTGAAAGATAAACACTATCCAGATGTGGCTAAACTGTTCCAGCCCGCGCACGGCTTCGGCCTGATTGTATGGTGGTAACAGCAACAGTTCTCCGCCACCATCCTGAATTAGTCCAGGCTGGCGGGGAACCGCAAACTTCTCTTTATAGGGCGAGCGGATAACGCCGATGGGGTTAATATTCAGCGTTGTCATTTAGAAATTGACGTGCAATGCCGTGCCTTCACAGATAGCAACCTGATAGCAACCCGGCGCTGAGGCCATCATTTCACAACGCGTTAATAGTACAGCGTTGGCATTTTTATAGGCGGCTCTTTTTTGCATATTTAACATAGCCGCAGTGATGCTTGGTGGTGAATCCTGAGCGGTAAACTGGCATGAGTCACCGGAGACTGAACCCAGTTCTTTAAAGGCCGCACCGGATAGTTCAGCTTCGGTTTTATACAGTTTTACCGGCTCTAGCTCTGCGGATGTTGTCCCTGATTGAGCACAACCACCCAGCAAAACGGCAAACAGGCAAAGAGTGAGAATTCTCATGTTATTTCCTCGAAAAAGCGTATTGACCCACAGGGCGCGTAATTTCACTGAAATATCAGTGAATATCAATAAAAAAACAGTGTACAGCCTGATGATGAAAAACCAATAAAAAAGGCAGATATTGCTATCTGCCTGAGTATATTAACCTGAGAAGAATTTATCAGTCAGATAAATTATTACCAGCCTTTAACTGCGCCGCCCTTAAACTCTTCATCGGCCGCTTTATATACTTCATCAGACTGGAATGCCTGAACGAATTTTTTCACGTTTTCAGCATCTTTGTTGTCTTCACGGGCAACGATGATGTTGACATAAGGTGAGTCTTTGTCTTCTACGAAGATGCCGTCTTTAGTTGGTGTTAAACCAATTTGGCTTGAATAAGCGGTATTAATCACAGCCAGAGTGATTTGGTTGTCGTCTAAAGAACGCGGTAACTGTGGCGCTTCCAATTCAACAATTTTGAATTTTCTTGGGTTTTCAATAATATCCAGTGGGGTTGGCATTAAACCAACACCATCTTTTAGCTTAATCAGACCTTGCTTTTGCAGTAGCAGCAATGAACGACCGAGGTTAGTTGGATCGTTTGGTACCGCAATTTGAGAACCGTCTTTTAACTCATCAAGAGATTTAATTTTCTTGGAATAAGCAGCGATAGGATATACAAAAGTGTTACCAACCGGGGATAGCTTGTAGCCACGTTCTTTTATTTGCTGATCCAGATACGGTTTATGTTGGAACGCATTCAGGTCGATATCGCCTTTGTTTAAGGCTTCGTTAGGCAGGACATAGTCGTTGAATGATACCAGTTCCACGTCTAAGCCATATTTATCTTTAGCAACCTGTTTTGCTACTTCGGCCACTTTTAATTCTGCACCAACGATCACACCAACTTTAATGTGATTAGGATCTTTTTCTTCCTGGCCGCATCCCGCCAACGCGAGAGATCCAATAAGAGCACCAACAGCGGCAAATGTTTTAAACTTAATTAACATATTTTATCTCTCTATTTACAGTACGCTGCAAGCAGCACAATTTATCTTTATCAAAGCCATTATTTATGACTGACGGCTTTAACGAGGTAATCACCACAGAGCTGGATCAAATAAACCAATATAACTAATAGCACAAGAACGGTATTCATCACTGTGGCATCATATCTGACATATCCATATTGATAGCCTAACTGACCTAACCCCCCAGCGCTCACGGTACTCCCAACAATTGCCGAGTAGCCCACCAGAGTAATCAAGGTAATTGATGCACTGTTGATTAAACCCGGTAATGATTCAGGCAAGAGCACTTTATAAACGATTTGCAGGGGTGTTGCCCCCATAGCACGGGCCGCTTCAATTAAACCGGTGGATATTTCCAACAGCGTATTTTCTACCATACGGGCAATAAAAGGTGCTGCGCCAATACTTAATGGCACTAAAGCCGCTTTTAATCCAATAAAAGTACCCATAATCAAATCGGTGAAAGGAATCATCCACACGATTAAGATAATAAATGGTAGCGACCGGAATATATTCACCACCGCCGACATGGCGCGGTAAATCACCGGATTATCCAGTATTTGTCCTGGTCTGGTTACGTAGAGCAGTACGCCAGCAGGTAAACCAATAAGAAAGCCAAAAAAGCCAGAGGCAAACGCCATGACAATGGTTTCCCAGGTGGATTTAGCCATTAACCACATCATTGCTTCAGACATAACCTAATACCTCAACTTTTACGTGGTGTTCCTGGAAAAACTTAATAGTGGCAAGCGTATCTTCGTGAGTGCCGTGAATTTCAGTCAACATAACGCCAAACTTCACACCACCGGCATAATCCATTTGGGCACTGATAATATTGTTATTAATGTTGTAGCGACGAGCTACCTCAGACAGTAAAGGAGCATCAACTGACTGACCGGTAAACTCCAGTCGTAGTAATGGATGCGTATTCTCTGTCTGTTCTGCGGTCAGTCTGCTGGAGTAATCATCAGGGATGTCTAAATGTAGAGTCGACTGAATGAATTGCTGAGCCAGCGGAGTTTTAGGATGAGAAAACATGGCGCTGACGCTGTCTTGCTCAATCAATTTACCATCGCTAATCACTGCGACCTGATCACAGATGCGCTTTACGACGTCCATTTCATGAGTAATTAACAGAATGGTTAAGCCTAAACGACGGTTAATGTCTTTTAACAGTTCCAGAATAGAGCGGGTTGTAGCCGGATCCAGCGCACTGGTGGCTTCATCACACAACAAGACCTTAGGGTTGCTGGCCAGCGCACGGGCGATAGCTACTCGTTGTTTTTGTCCACCTGATAGATTAGCCGGATAAGCATCATGCTTATCGCTGAGGCCAACCAGCTCTAATAATTCGGTAACCCGACGTTTTCTTTCGTCAAACGGTACGCTATCAAGCTCTAATGGCAGCGAGACGTTACCGAATACGGTACGGGAAGACAGTAGATTAAAGTGTTGGAAAATCATGCCAATCTGGCGACGAGTTTTGGTCAAGGCTGAAGATGGCAACGCCGTCAGATCCTGATTATCAATCAAAACTTGGCCGGAAGTTGGGCGTTCAAGCAGATTCACGCAGCGAATAAGCGTGCTTTTTCCGGCGCCGGATGCACCGATAACGCCATAAATTTGTCCGGCTGGAACATGGAGGCTCACGTCTGAAAGAGCGGTGATTGTCCGGTTCTTCTGCTGGAATATTTTGGTAATATTCTGAAGTTTAATCATATTTTTCTTTAAGGTTGCTACTGTTACGGTGGCTGTTGTTATCAATAATAACCACCGATCATAAAATAGAACTCAGCAAATGCTAAGTGATTGGATGGATGCTAAGGCGTCTAGACGTCTAAGTCAAACTGTTTTGGATCTATCGAAACGTTCCGACAGTGGGTAAAATCATGCGATACTAGACAATATCTAACGCCATCAGGAGTGATGAATACGTGGCAAATCTTATACCTGCAATTTTTCTTGACCGTGACGGCACACTAAATGTTGATCATGGCTATGTACATGAAATCGATCAATTCCAATTTATTGATGGCGTGATTGAAGCCTGCCTTGAACTCAAAAAGATGGGATTTGCTTTAGTTGTGGTAACGAATCAATCCGGTATTGCTCGGGGCAAGTTTACTGAAGAGCAATTTATCACGTTAACGGAGTGGATGGATTGGTCTCTTGCCGATCGTGATATTGATTTAGACGGTATCTATTATTGTCCTCATCATCCTGACGGAGAAGAAGGTGAATTCCGTCAAACGTGTGACTGCCGTAAACCGAAGCCTGGTATGTTGATATCGGCACAGAAGGAACTGAATATCGATATGGCTGCTTCTTATATGGTTGGTGATAAGGCCGATGATATGCAAGCAGCAATAAATGCCGGGGTTGGTCATAAGGTCTTGGTCAGAACTGGGAAAGCGATTACCCCAGAAAGCGAAGCCCTCGCGGATGTAGTGTTGGATAGCCTGGCAGCATTACCAAATGCTATCAAAGCGGGGCAGTTTAGCTAATTATCAGCATAAATTTTCCGCAAACAGTAAAAAAATTTATTTAGGGCTTGCTATTCATCATAATACCCCTATAATGCGCCTCCACTGACCCGGCAACAGCCGGCGAAGACAGAGTTTAAGATGAATAAATCTGTGATTTAACACTTGACTCTGTAGCGGGAAAGCGTAGTATACGCAGCCCGTGCCACAGCAAGCGAAGCTTACTGTTGGCCATGCTCTTTAACAATTTATCAGACAATCTGTGTGGGCACTCACAAGACGGTATCTCACGCTGTAACACTTCGGTGTTCAGCACAAAAAAATACCAAGTCTTAAAGAGTGACCAGACAGTAATTCATTTGTGAATTATTGAAAGTAATCTTTGAGCATCAAGCTTTTAATTGAAGAGTTTGATCATGGCTCAGATTGAACGCTGGCGGCAG
>NZ_FOLW01000014.1 GCF_900112475.1 Pragia fontium DSM 5563 = ATCC 49100
AACGATACAGAATCGGTGGAGCGGTAGTTCAGTTGGTTAGAATACCTGCCTGTCACGCAGGGGGTCGCGGGTTCGAGTCCCGTCCGTTCCGCCACCCTTTTAGGGGCGTAGTTCAATTGGTAGAGCACCGGTCTCCAAAACCGGGTGTTGGGAGTTCGAGTCTCTCCGCCCCTGCCATAAAATAGAAAACCCTTTGTGAAAGCAAAGGGTTTTTTGTTATCTAAAATTTAGTATTTCATCTTATATCTGTTAACCGTTCTGTAGATTAATTTAAGCTTATTCTTTCTCTGTGGCAGAGGTTGCAAGGTATTTATGGATTAACTGTTCATATTCACTGTTTTGCAGCCAGATAGCATAAACAGGAATATCTATTGTTGGCGATGATGGAATAAGCTTTAGGTCTGGATACTGTTTTTTCCATGATTCAGGTAAAAATGCGCAGCCATCGGTATTTTTTAGTAACTGTTTGGCCATTAGAGCTGAAGAACCGGTAAGAGAGATAATACTTTCCTGCGAAATGATGGTCTTTTCTTGTTGTACGAACTCCACTCCCCAATCTAAAGAGATATAAGTCCGTTTTTTATCATTAATTTTTCGCTCGGCGGTAAATAAACGGAGCGGTATGACGCCTATCTGCTGACTAATCAACTCATCCATTTTAGAGGGTTCTGTGGCAATCAACAGGTCTAATTGCCTTTCATGTAGCTGTTGAACCAACAAATTTCGTGTTGCTATGCGGGTATCAAACTGTAAATTTTTATGTTGTGAATATAGTAATTCAAGCCAGTCAGTTAGATAGCTTTCCCAGATCAGAGATAGTGCTCCGATAGATAACATATTTTTCTTTTGACTGTTTTTAACTATCGAATTTCGAGCCTGATGCCAGGTGGCGATCATATTTTCAGCATAAGGTAAAAGCTGTTCTCCGGCAGATGTGAGCCGAATATTATTACGGTGTCGGGTGAAAAGATTAACTCCTAGCTGGCTTTCTAACAGTCTTATCCGTGAGCTAACCGCTGATTGTGTAAGATAGAGTGATTCAGCCGCTCGACCAAAATGACGGGTTTTACTGACTTCTAAAAATGTTTTTAGTAATTCGGTATCCACTCAATCTCCAAATAAATCTATCGTTACGATTCAAATTTTTTGTTTTACACGCCGCTTAGCCTCACTAATACTCCGCGCCATAACGGCATTAATTTAGATACTTAGGAGTATGTCAGATGGCGGAAAGCTTCTCCACGACGCATCGTTTTTTTGACAATAAAAATTACCCTCGCGGTTTTTCCCGTCATGGGGATTTCACCATTAAAGAAGCGCAATTACTAGAGCGTTTAGGCTATGCCTTTAATGAGCTTGATTTAGGTAAGCGTGAACCAACAACGGACGAAGAGAAACTATTTGTTGCTGTTTGTAAAGGTGAACGCGAGCCAGCGACAGAGTCTGAAAAAGTATGGGCTAAATACCTCAACCGTATTCGTCGACCTAAACGCTTTCACACCTTATCTGGTGGTAAACCTCAGGTAGATATCGTTGAAGACTTTAATGACTCTGACGATTGATTAACGGGGCCTTAGGCCCCGTTTTTTTATCCAACGGCTTTATAAAGTTGTAGTAACAGTCTATCCATACTTCTATAGCTTAACGCTTCGGCAATATGTTCCCTTTTTATATTTTTATTGCCTGATAAATCAGCGATTGTTCTCGATACTTTTAAAATCCGGTGCCATCCCCGAACGGATAAACCCAGTTTGGTCAGAGCCTGCTCAAGAAATAGAGCATCGTTAATTTCCAGCTTACAAATTTTCTCTACTTCTTTGCTGGTTAGTTGCGCATTAACCTTTCCGTTGCGTTTTATTTGTTCTTGTCTGGCATTAAATACTCTTAAGCGTACTGATTGACTGGATTCACTCTCTTCCCTGCGCTGGCTTAATATGCCTTGCGGTAGTAAAGGAACTTCGATAGATAAATCGAATCGATCGAGAAATGGTCCGGATAGTCGGTTTAAATAGCGCATAACCTGTTGTGGATTTGAACGGCTTTGAATTCCCTGATAGTGCCCTGTTGGGCTGGGATTCATTGCAGCAATGAGCTGTACTTTGGCCGGAAAGCAAACTTTGGCGCTGGCGCGTGAAATAACAATTTCACCGGATTCCAGCGGTTCACGTAAAGCATCCAGTACTTTTCTTTCAAACTCAGGTAATTCATCAAGAAAAAGTACGCCGTTATGTGCCAGAGATATTTCTCCGGGGCGAGGGATTGAGCCTCCACCAACCAGAGCAGCCATTGATGCGCTGTGATGAGGTGCTCTGAAAGGCCGTTTACGCCAGTTTGACGCATTTTGTGGCGTATGAACCAGACTTGCTATAGCAGCACTTTCCAGTGCCTCCTGATCGCTCAGAGGCGGCAATAATGCATTCAGACGAGTAGCCAGCATGGTTTTACCTGTCCCTGGCGGGCCGAGCAGGAGTAAGTTATGCCCGCCGGCAGCGGATATTTCGAGTGCTCTTTTAGCTTGCTCTTGGCCGATAATTTCTTTTAGATCTGGTAATGACTCTTGGTGGTCAAGGCTGGCAGCTTGCTGTGGCGCAGATAGTGAGTTTTCTTCACCGGCTAAAAATTTACAGACATCAAGTAGCGTATCGGCTACCAGATGTTGGCTTTGTTTAATGAGTGCAACTTCACTGGCATTATCTATAGATAGAATCAGAGAACGATGGTTGTTTGATGCAGCCAGAGCCGCGGGTATTGCACCATTAACGTTTTTTATTGCTCCGGATAAGGCCAATTCACCCAAGAATTCATGATACTCAAGTTTATCAACGGCTATCTGTTCTGATGCCGCTAAAATAGCCAGTGCAATGGGTAGATCGAACCTACCACCTTCTTTTGGCAGGTCTGCGGGGGCCAGGCTAACCGTGATTTTTTTCGGTGGAAAAGTAAAGCCACTGTTTATCAATGCGCTGCGCACGCGATCTTTTGCTTCTTTTACGGTTGTTTCCGGTAAGCCAACCAGCGTAAAGTTAGGCATTCCGTTGCTGATATGTACTTCAACACTGACTAATGGAGCCTGTACACCTATTGAAGCTCGGGTATAAATAATTGCTAGTGACATGCCAAGTTACCCATCTTTATTTTTAGATAATCCTGTCAGAGTCAGTGCATATCAATTTATCTATTTTTTGTATTTTGCTTAAAACATAGAGATATATTCCAATTTTTTGCCTGTTTTGCAGTCTATATAGGCGATTTTATGTGGGGTACATCTAATTAAAATATTTTCAAGTCAGTCAGTGTTTTTCATTTATATGATAAATATGGCGTTTTTAATGAATTTTGTTTTGATAAAGAAAACGGAAAGAAAAAATAAGTTGTCACTTAATATAAAACTATGATAACTCTGTATACATTCGTTCGACTGATAAAGAATTTTCTTTGAAACTATGAAGTCTGTAAGCCAAGTGATTAGCCTCGTGATTATTAGTGTGGTGGTGATTATTCTCCCACCGTGCGGGGCAGCACTTGGACAAAGAAAGACCTGATTAGAGGTCCCAAATTCAAGAACCCCCGCACTGAGAAGTCGGGGGTTTTTTTATGGATGATAAAAATTTAATCAATATCAAATAATAAACACAACAAAGCATACGGCTATAAGCATCGGCTAAGAGCACAATACGACGGGGTAAGAATGATGAATGGGGCGCAGTGGGTAGTACATACGTTACGCGAACAGGGAGTTGACACTGTTTTTGGTTATCCTGGCGGTGCAATTATGCCGGTTTATGATGCGCTATATGATGGTGGCGTTGAGCATCTGCTGTGTCGTAATGAACAGGGTGCCGCTATTGCCGCTTTAGGCTACGCTCGAGCAACCGGTAAAGTTGGCGTTTGTATCGCCACCTCTGGCCCAGGAGCAACGAATCTTATCACCGGGTTGGCTGATGCGCTGTTAGATTCTGTTCCCGTTGTTGCTATTACTGGTCAGGTTGCTTCCCCGCTGATAGGTACTGATGCTTTTCAGGAAATTGACGTATTAGGATTATCATTAGCCTGTACTAAGCACAGTTATCTGGTGGAATCATTAGAAGAGTTGCCCTCCATTATTGCTCAGGCATTTGCTACTGCCTGTAGCGGCCGTCCTGGTCCTGTTTTGGTTGATATTCCTAAAGATATCCAGTTAGCGGCCGGAGAGCATTTAAAGCCAGGGTTATTACCGGTCGAAGAAATGGCTCAGGTTGCCAATGAGGATTTGCAAGCAGCCAGAGAAATGATCGCTGAATCTCATAAACCAATGTTATACGTTGGTGGTGGTGTGGGTATGGCTAACGCGGTTGAGGCGCTACGGACATTCACCAAAGTCACTGGCATGCCATGCGTTTCAACGTTAAAAGGACTCGGTGCCGCTGAGGTAGATGACTCGTGTTATTTGGGCTTGCTGGGTATGCACGGCTCCAAAGCTGGTAATCTGGCAGTTCAGGACTGTGATTTACTGGTGGCTATCGGGGTGCGTTTTGACGATCGGGTTACAGGAAAATTGAATACCTTTGCACCTCACGCAAAAGTTATTCATATGGATATCGATCCGGCGGAGTTAGGCAAATTACGAACGCCTCACGTTGCGTTACAGGGAGATTTAAACAAGATATTACCTGCTCTGCAGCAGCCAATGGATATCAATAATTGGCGTAACACGGTAATAGCAATGAAAACTGATTATGCCGCTCGTTACGATCATCCCGGACAACCTATTTTTGCCCCGCTGTTGTTAAAGCAACTTTCTGAAAGAAAACCTGAAAATACGGTCATTACCACTGACGTTGGTCAACATCAGATGTGGAGTGCGCAGCATATGACATTTGGCCGCCCGGAAAACTTCATTACTTCAAGCGGGCTGGGTACCATGGGATTTGGTATTCCTGCTGCAGTGGGTGCACAAATGGCCCGCCCTGACGATATGGTAATCTGTGTTTCCGGCGATGGCTCTTTTATGATGAATGTGCAGGAACTGGGCACCATAAAACGTAAAAAGTTACCGGTGAAAATCGTCTTAATCGATAATCAGCGTTTGGGAATGGTCAGACAGTGGCAACAGCTGTTTTTTGACTCTCGCTATAGCGAAACCAATTTATCGGACAATCCCGATTTTTTAATGCTGGCTCAGGCATTCGGTATTCCGGGGCAGAGTATTTCCCGCAAAGATCAGGTTGATGATGCACTTAATACCTTACTTACCAGTGAAGGACCTTATTTGCTTCACGTTTCTATCGATGAATTAGAAAATGTTTGGCCTCTGGTTCCACCGGGCGCCGGTAACGAAACAATGCTGGAGGAAGTATCATGACAGAACATCAACTTTTCATTCAGACCCGATTCCGCTCAGAAGTTTTGGAACGTTTACTGCGCGTTGTTCGCCACCGAGGTTTTCGGGTATGCAAAATGGACATGAATCAAATGGCTAATGGGGATAACATAAGCATTTATTTAACCGTTTCCAGTGAGAGACCGGTAAACTTACTATTTTCCCAGTTAAAGAAACTTGCGGATGTCAGCAGCGTTGAGATCCTCAATCAAACATCACAACAAATACGCGCATAGCGCGACAAGGAACAGAAACAATGAGCACGAAAAAAGCAGATTATATATGGTTCAATGGTGACATGATTCCATGGGCTGATGCCAAAGTTCACGTTATGTCACACGCATTGCACTATGGTACATCGGTATTTGAAGGTGTGCGCTGCTATGATACCCATAAAGGCCCGGCTGTTTTTCGTCATCGCGAACATATGCAGCGTTTACGTGATTCTGCGAAAATTTATCGTATGCCGGTTTCCTATTCTGTTGATGAATTGATGGCCGCCTGCCGTGAAACATTAAGTAAAAATAATCTGGCAAGCGCTTATATTCGTCCGTTAGTCTTTATTGGTGATGTGGGTATGGGCGTTAATCCACCTGCAGGTTACAACACTGACGTGATCATTGCCGCTTTCCCATGGGGTGCTTATTTAGGTGAAGAAGCGTTGGATCAGGGTATCGATGCCATGGTTTCTTCATGGAACCGTTCTGCGCCAAATACCATTCCAACCGCAGCTAAAGCCGGTGGTAACTATCTTTCTTCATTGTTGGTGGGTAGTGAAGCTCGCCGTCATGGTTATAGCGAAGGTATCGCTTTGGATGTTCACGGTTATGTTTCTGAAGGTGCCGGTGAGAATATCTTCTTGGTTAAAGACGGTGTGGTATTTACCCCAACCTTGACCTCAGCTGCCTTACCAGGCATTACGCGTGATGCCATTCTGAAGCTTACTAAAGATCTCGGTATTGAAGTGCGTGAACAGGTTCTGTCTCGCGAATCTCTCTATTTAGCCGATGAAGTCTTTATGACTGGTACCGCCGCCGAAATTACACCAGTACGCAGCGTTGATGGTATTCAGGTGGGTATTGGTCGTTGTGGTCCGGTCACCAAGAAAATTCAGCAAAGTTTCTTTGGACTGTTCAATGGTCAGACTGAAGACAAGTACGGCTGGTTAGATCTGGTAAACCAATAACTAAAAACAAAAAAGCAAACATAATGCAATAACGGGCGGATTCCATTCCGCCCGCAATTAGACAACGGGAGTGAATAAAGCATGCCTAAGTATCGTTCAGCTACAACTACACATGGTCGGAATATGGCAGGAGCCCGTGCTTTATGGCGTGCTACCGGTATGACCGATGCCGATTTTGGCAAGCCGATTATTGCCGTGGTGAACTCATTTACTCAGTTCGTTCCGGGCCATGTCCATTTACGTGACTTAGGTAAATTAGTTGCCGATCAAATTCAGGCGTCAGGCGGTGTGGCGAAAGAATTTAACACCATTGCAGTGGATGATGGTATCGCAATGGGTCACGGCGGCATGCTGTATTCTCTTCCTTCACGTGAGCTGATTGCTGATTCCGTGGAATATATGGTGAATGCCCACTGTGCTGATGCCATGGTGTGTATCTCCAACTGTGACAAAATCACTCCGGGCATGTTAATGGCTTCTTTACGCCTGAATATCCCGGTGATTTTTGTGTCAGGTGGTCCGATGGAGGCTGGAAAAACCAAGCTATCGGATAAAATTATTAAGCTTGATTTGATCGATGCCATGATTCAGGGCGCGAATCCAAACGTGAGTGATGAAGACAGCGCACAAATTGAACGCTCGGCCTGTCCAACCTGCGGTTCTTGTTCTGGTATGTTTACTGCTAACTCAATGAACTGCTTGGCTGAGGCGTTGGGCTTAGCGCTGCCGGGAAATGGTTCCTTGTTGGCGACGCATAAAGATCGTAAACAGCTTTTCCTGAACGCTGGTAAAGAAATTGTGTCATTAACCAAACGTTATTATGAGCAAGATGATGAAAGCGTTCTGCCTCGATCTATTGCTAATAAAGCCGCATTTGAAAATGCCATGACCATGGATATCGCCATGGGCGGTTCAACTAATACAGTATTACACCTTCTGGCTACGGCTCAGGAAGGCGAAGTTGATTTCACGATGACCGATATCGATCGCCTGTCGCGTCAAGTTCCTCAGTTATGCAAGGTTGCGCCAAGTACGCAGAAATATCATATGGAAGACGTGCACCGCGCAGGTGGCGTGATCGGTATTCTGGGTGAACTGGATCGTGCAGGGCTGTTAAACCGTAATACTAACAATATTCTGGGACTGAACCTGACGGATACGTTGGCTAAGTTCGATATTATGCAGACCAACGATGAAGCGGTTAAAACCATGTTCCGCGCAGGTCCGGCCGGTATCCGTACCACCGAAGCTTTCTCTCAGGACTGTCGTTGGGATTCGCTGGACAACGATCGCGCTGAAGGCTGTATTCGCAGTAAAGAACATGCTTATAGCCAGGAAGGTGGTTTGGCTGTTCTGAACGGTAATCTGGCGATTGATGGCTGCATTGTGAAAACAGCGGGCGTTGATGATGAGCACTTAGTGTTCCGTGGTCCGGCAAAAGTTTATGAAAGCCAGGAAGATGCCGTTGATGCAATTCTTGGTGGCAGAGTGGTTGCGGGTGATGTGGTCGTTATCCGCTATGAGGGTCCAAAAGGTGGACCGGGTATGCAGGAAATGCTCTATCCGACCACATTCCTGAAATCGATGGGATTAGGTAAGGATTGTGCGTTGATTACCGACGGCCGTTTCTCCGGTGGAACATCGGGATTATCGATTGGCCATATTTCTCCGGAAGCGGCTAACGGCGGTTTGATTGGATTAGTGCGTGATGGCGATATGATCGATATCGATATTCCTAAACGCAGCATTGTATTGGACGTTGCAGATAATGAACTGGCTAGCCGTCAGCAGGCAGAAGTTGCTCGTGGTGATAAAGCGTGGACACCAGTAGCCCGCGACCGTCAGGTTTCATTTGCATTACGCGCCTACGCCAGTTTGGCAACCAGTGCCGATAAAGGTGCTGTACGGGATAAAAGTAAGCTGGGAGGCTAAATATTATGGCTGTTCCATCGCCGCTCTCTTCTGCACCTACGGGTGCAGAGTATCTACGCGCTGTGCTTTGTTCGCCTGTGTATGATGTCGCTCAGGTCACACCGTTACAGGAAATGAATAAACTTTCAGCGCGTCTGAAAAATACCGTATTAGTTAAACGGGAAGACAGACAACCAGTACATAGCTTTAAGCTGCGTGGTGCACACGCCATGATTGCCGGGCTTAACGAACAACAGAAAGCAAATGGCGTTATTGCCGCTTCAGCGGGTAATCATGCGCAGGGTGTCGCACTTTCAGCTTCAGGGCTGGGTATCCGCTCTTTAATTGTGATGCCTATGACGACACCGGACATCAAAATTGATGCGGTGCGTGGCTTTGGCGGTGAAGTGCTGTTGCATGGCGCTAATTTTGATGAAGCCAAAGCTAAAGCCATTGAGCTTTCTCAACAGCAAGGCTATACCTTCATTCCGCCGTTTGACCATCCGGCGGTGATTGCCGGACAAGGCACTATTGGTATAGAGCTGATTCAGCAAGATGCACATATCGATCGCATTTTTGTTCCGGTTGGCGGTGGCGGTCTGGCTGCTGGTGTGGCCGTACTGATTAAGCAACTGATGCCAGAGATCAAAGTGATTGGCGTTGAGACTGAAGATTCCGCGTGTCTGGTTGCTGCATTAAAGGCAGGTCAACCGGTTGATCTTGATCGCGTGGGGCTGTTTGCTGATGGCGTTGCAGTAAAACGTATCGGTGATGAAACCTTCCGCTTATGTCGCGAATATCTGGATGATGTTATCACGGTTGATAGCGATGCCATTTGTGCAGCAGTAAAAGATTTATTTGAAGATGTGCGTGCTATTGCTGAGCCTTCCGGCGCTTTGGCGCTGGCTGGCCTGAAAAAATATGTGCAGCAGCATAATCTGCAAGGGGAACGCTTAGCCTGTGTTCTGTCCGGAGCTAATCTGAACTTCCATGGTTTACGCTATGTTTCCGAGCGTTGTGAATTAGGTGAGAAGAGAGAAGCACTGCTTGCCGTCACTATTCCGGAACAGAAAGGCAGTTTTCTGAAGTTCTGTCAGTTATTAGGTGGACGTTCCGTTACCGAGTTTAACTATCGTTATGCCAGCGATAAAAACGCCTGTATTTTTGTTGGTGTCCGATTAACCGGTGAGCAGTCTGAACGACAAGATATCATCAGTGAGCTGCAAAATGGCGGTTATCAGGTTGTCGATTTATCTGATGATGAAATGGCTAAGCTGCATGTGCGTTATATGGTCGGTGGTCGACCGGCCAAGCCGCTTAGTGAAAAACTATACAGTTTTGAGTTTCCTGAGTCAGGGGGAGCGTTACTGAAGTTTTTACAAACGTTAGGGACGTTCTGGAATATTTCTCTATTCCATTATCGTAGCCACGGTACTGACTATGGCCGCGTTTTAGCCGCATTTGAGCTGGCCGGGCATGATGCTGAATTTGAACAGCATCTTAAACAGCTGGGATACGATTACCACGATGAGACAGACAATCCGGCATTCCGTTTTTTCCTTGCTGGATAATCATAACGGTGTCTGAAAGCCGCTGAATACGTCATTCAGCGGCTTTTATTGTTCAGATAATAGCTTATGGGTGGAAGATGACATGGCGCAATTCAACGGGTTTACTCAGCAGGGCTTAACCTTTTTACAGGATGTCAGAATCCACAACAGTAAAGATTGGTTTGACGAACATCGACACATTTACGACCAGCAGATTGTTACCCCATTTCGTCATCTGGTGGACGATCTCAGCCAAAGTATGGTGCTGATTGATCCTGAATTTGAAACTCGCCCGGCCATTGGCAAAACCTTGTCCAGAATTCATCGCGATACTCGCTTCAGTCATGATAAATCCCGCTATCGCAGTCAGATGTGGCTGACGTTTAAACGTGCGAGTAAAGACTGGAAAGATGCACCGGTTTACTTTTTTGAGATTGCCCCCGATTTTTATCGTTACGGACTTGGTTATTACAGCGCCAGCAGACAAACCATGGATTTACTGCGTTTGCTGATGCGTACCGAACCCAAAGCATTTTTAGCCGTAGCCAAGCGTTGTAAAACACCGTTTGAGCTGGTGGGTGAAAGCTATAAACGCCCGCTGGTGAAAGAGCAAGATGCCCAAATTGCCGATTGGTATAATCGCAAAAGTTTTGCCGTTATGTGTACCAGCCAGAATATGGAAACGGTGTTCACTGACGGGCTGGTTTCCCATTTGGAGAAAGGTTTTCAGCAACTGGCACCGCTTTATCACTATTTGATGCGCGTTGAAGTGATGAAGCGGAATCCGGATGAATAACCTTATCTGGCGGTTATATTAACTGCCAGAAAGCGTGAATTAATGGTTCACCGAGCCGTTTTTTCTGTACGCAAACCCCGAGGTCAAACGCTGAAGTGAGCGTAACATTGTTGGCAACGGTAATTCGGCTGCGTATCGTTTCCGGGCTGTTATCCAATACGACACTCGGGATTAATGCGACGCCACATCCCAAAGCCACCATTGAAACAATGGCTTCATGACCAGCAACGGTGGCGTAAATTTGCGGGTTACTGATGTGATGACGTCGAAACCACTGATCGATACGCCTTCTGGTAGGGCCATGCTCTGGCAGAATAAAAGGAATATTGGCCCAGTCTGGTTTATGTTCCGACATTTGCGTGTGCACCGGGCAGGGTAACGCTGGTGTAATCAGCACCAGAGGCACTTCACCTATTTTTGTGAAATCGATCGTAGAAGGTAAATTTTCTGGTCGCCCGGCAATGGCTAAATCAGCATCATTGGACTGAATTTTGTCGACGGCATCGGCAGCATCACCGGTAGTGAGTTTAATTTCTACATTAGGATGCAGCGCTCGAAATTGGTCAAGGATCGTGGGTAAGTGGCTATAGGCTGCGGTAACCGAGCAAAAGATACGTAATTCACCGCTGAGAGATTCCCCTTTTTGTGCCAGGGCATTGCGCAATTGTTGGTAATGTAACAAGGTTTGTTGAGCAAAGACTTTCAATTGCTGGCCGGCTTGGGTTAATTGCACGGTACGGTTATCACGTAAAAAAAGGATTTGCCCCAGTTCTTCCTCTATTCTTTGTATCTGCCGCGATAGGGTTGAGGGGCTAACATAGGTCGCTTTAGCGGTTTTGCCAAAGTGCTGGCTTTCCGCCAGATGAAGAAACAGTTTTAAATCACGTAGATCCACATTGAGTTACCGATTATTACGTTGCATAAATTGCAATATCATCTTCTTAATATATCAATTTAAGCAATGTAGTTCTTGTCTTATTATGGATCTCAAGCGTACTTGCTTTTCGGTAAGTACCAACATAACAGAACACAGCATAACAATGCATAATGGAGAATAATAATGGCTAACTATTTCAATACGTTAAACCTGCGTCAGCAGCTGGCTCAATTAGGTCAGTGTCGTTTTATGGGCCGCGATGAGTTTGCTGATGAGGCCGGTTTTTTGAAAGGTAAAAAAATCGTTATTGTCGGATGTGGTGCTCAGGGTCTTAACCAAGGTCTGAACATGCGCGATTCTGGTTTGGATATCGCTTATGCATTACGTAAAGAAGCGATTGATGAGAAGCGTGCTTCATGGCGCAAAGCGACTGAGAACGGTTTTAAAGTCGGTACTTATGAAGAGCTGATTCCACAGGCAGATTTAGTGATTAACCTGACGCCAGACAAACAGCATTCTTCAGTAGTTCAGGCGGTTCAGCCATTAATGAAGCAAGGTGCTGCGTTAGGTTATTCTCACGGTTTCAACATTGTTGAAGTCGGTGAAAAAATTCGTGCGGATATCACCGTTGTGATGGTTGCACCGAAGTGTCCGGGAACTGAGGTTCGTGAAGAATATAAGCGCGGCTTTGGTGTTCCAACTCTGATTGCCGTTCACCCGGAAAACGATCCGAAGGGCGAAGGCATGGCAATTGCTAAAGCTTGGGCAGCGGCAACTGGCGGTCATCGTGCTGGCGTTCTACAGTCTTCTTTTGTTGCAGAAGTAAAATCTGACCTGATGGGTGAGCAAACAATTCTGTGCGGTATGTTACAGGCGGGTTCACTGCTGTGCTTTGACAAGATGGTTGCTGACGGTGCTTCACCGGCATATGCAGAAAAATTAATTCAATTCGGTTGGGAAGCGATTACAGAAGCGCTGAAGCAAGGCGGAATTACCCTGATGATGGATCGCCTGTCCAATTCGGCTAAACTGCGTGCGTTTGCTTTGTCTGAACAGCTGAAAGGTCTGATGACACCGCTATTCCAAAAGCATATGGATGACATCATTTCCGGTCATTTTTCTGAAGGCATGATGGCTGACTGGGCGAATAATGATGCAAATCTATTAGGATGGCGTGAAGAGACCGGCCGCAGTGCATTTGAAAATGCCCCGCAACAGGATGGTAAAATCAGCGAGCAGGAATATTTTGATCACGGCGTACTGATGGTTGCCATGGTGAAAGCCGGCGTTGAGTTGGCGTTTGAAACGATGGTTGTTTCAGGCATCATCGAAGAATCAGCTTACTATGAATCACTGCATGAACTTCCGTTGATAGCGAATACTATCGCTCGTAAGCGTCTGTATGAAATGAACGTCGTTATCTCAGATACGGCTGAATATGGTAACTACCTGTTCTCTAATGCTGCAGTGCCGTTACTGCGTGAGAAGTTCATGGCTTCACTACAGGCTGGGGATTTAGGTAAAGTGGTTGCAGCAACTGAAATTGATAATGCTCAGCTGCGTGACGTTAACGAAGCTATCCGTAACCATCCAATTGAAGTTGTTGGTAAGAAACTTCGTGGTTATATGACGGATATGAAGCGTATTGCCGTTGCCGGTTAATTATCTATTATCTGTTTAGCGTTTTAAAAGCCGGAAATTTCCGGCTTTTTTATTGAAAGTTTTGCATAACTAGATTGAGTTAATATTTTCGATTGTTTATATAAATCGTATTTATAATTATTACCCGTTCTATTATACTGCCGTCTTTCGTTTTTATTATTTTATATGCAAGGAATAGAAACAATGGAATGGTATAAAAAGTGTTTTACTCAGTACGCAGATTTTTCAGGCCGAGCTCGTCGTAAAGAGTATTGGATGTTTACTCTTTTTAATTTACTGGCCATTATCGTATTAGCGATTGTCGGTAGTATTTTAGACTCAGTATTTGGTTCAAACGGTGCAGTAACTGGTATTTTACTGATTGTATATAGCTTGGCGATTATTATTCCAAGCTTATCTGTTACGGTTCGCCGCCTGCATGATACTGATAAAACCGGTTGGTGGTATCTGCTGGTATTTATTCCATTTGGTTCACTGGTTCTGCTAGTGTTTACTATTTTGGAAGGAACTGCTGGCCCAAATACTTATGGTCCATCACCAAAATAAATATAGATTCTTATTGCTGAATCATCCACCCGTACCTTTAACTGTACGGGTTTTTTATTGCCGTTTTCCAAGCATGTTAGGTTAGCCGCGTTTTTGTTATACTTCTCTTCCCCTATTTCCATTGGTTAATTGTCCTGTTTATGCGTCTAAATCCCAGTCAACAACAAGCCGTTGAATTTGTTACCGGGCCTTGCCTGGTTTTAGCCGGAGCAGGTTCAGGTAAAACCCGAGTTATCACCAATAAGATAGCTTATTTGATCCGTGAGTGTGGTTATCAGGCTCGCCATATTGCAGCGGTGACCTTTACCAATAAAGCCGCCAGAGAGATGAAAGAGCGGGTATCACAAACGCTGGGGCGTAAGGAAGCGCGCGGATTGATGATTTCTACCTTTCACACCTTGGGTCTTGAGATTATTAAGCGTGAACACGCTGCGCTGAATATGAAGTCGAATTTCTCTTTATTTGACGATCAGGATCAGATGGCGTTGCTGAAAGACCTAACGGAAAAGTGGCTGGAAAATGATAAGACGCTGTTATCACAGTTAGTTTCAACCATTTCCAATTGGAAAAACGATTTAATTGGCCCTGCTGGAGCCGCAGCTTCAGCCAAGTCTGAGCGGGATAAGCTATTTGCCCACTGTTACGATCTGTATGATAAACAGCTTAAGTCGTGCAGCATTCTTGATTTTGACGATCTGATTTTATTGCCGACTTTATTATTGCAGCGTAATGAAGAAGTTCGTGAGCGCTGGCAAAACCGATTGCGCTATCTTCTGGTGGATGAATATCAGGATACCAACACCAGTCAGTATGAACTGGTTAAGCTGCTGGTTGGCAATCGGGCACGATTCACGGTGGTAGGGGATGACGATCAGTCTATTTATTCATGGCGTGGTGCCAGGCCTCAGAATCTGGTGCTATTAAGTCAGGATTTCCCTGCACTTCAGGTGATTAAGCTTGAGCAGAATTACCGTTCATCCGGGCGCATATTAAAAGCCGCTAATATCCTTATTGCTAATAATCCCCATGCGTTTGAGAAAAAATTATTTTCTGAGCTGGGATACGGCGAAGAATTAAAAGTTGTTACTGCCAATAACGAAGATAATGAGGCTGAGCGGGTTGTTGGTGAGCTAATAGCTCATCATTTTATTAATAAAACTGATTATCAGGATTATGCGATTTTGTATCGTGGCAACCATCAGTCGCGCATTTTTGAAAAAGTGCTGATGCAGAATCGTATTCCTTATCGTATTTCGGGCGGAACATCCTTCTTCTCTCGACCTGAAATTAAAGATTTGATGGCCTATCTGCGGGTGTTAACCAATCCGGATGATGACAGTGCATTTTTGCGCATTGTTAATACGCCGAGGCGTGAAATTGGTCCGGCAACGTTGGAAAAGTTAGGTAATTGGGCTAATCAGCGGGCGGTAAGTTTATATCGAGCCAGTTTTGACGTGGGTCTGGAGCAGCATCTAACCGGACGAGGATTAGAGTCGTTACAACGTTTCACTCACTGGCTGGCTGGTGTTACCGCAACTTCGGAAAGAGAACCGATTGCCGCCGTCAGGGATTTGATTCACGGCATTGACTATGAAAGCTGGCTATATGAAACCTCTCCCAGCGCTAAAGCCGCTGAAATGCGCATGAAAAATGTCAATCAGCTATTTGGCTGGATGACTGAAATGTTGGAAGGAAGCGATCTTGATGAACCGATGACCCTGACGCAGGTGGTTACCCGTTTTACTCTGCGGGATATGATGGAGCGCGGAGAAAGTGAGGAAGATGTGGATCAGGTTCAATTGATGACGTTACACGCTTCCAAAGGGCTTGAATTTCCTTATGTTTATCTGGTTGGTATGGAAGAGGGGCTACTTCCTCACCAAAGCAGTATTGATGAGGATAATGTCGATGAGGAACGTCGTTTAGCCTACGTCGGAATCACTCGGGCACAGAAAGAGCTGACCTTTACCCTTTGTCGAGAGCGTCGTCAGTTTGGTGAGTTAGTTCGGCCTGAGCCAAGCCGGTTCTTGCTGGAACTTCCTCAGGACGACTTAGCCTGGGAACGTGCGCGCAAAGTGGTTTCTGCCGAAGAACGTATGGAGAAGGGAAAAGGGCATTTGGCGAATATTCGCGAGCAGTTGGCTAAAGCTAAATCGCCAGATAAATGACAGGCTTTAAAAAATAATCCCGATAAACAATGCTTATCGGGATTAATATTTAGTGTATTTTTAGGATGGATAAATGTGTATTTTTATTTATCCTTGAACGATATCATTATAACGCTCAATAACCCTTAGCTGTTTGTTTTGTAGGTCATTTAAAAGATTTTCATCTTTGTTTTTACCCATGTCACGTACAGCAACTTTGGCTGAAATATTGAAGGCATTTAATGCTTCGATATATCTGCTGAGTTTACTTTCTTTTAAGCTTTCTTTAATCAGCGTGGCTGGATTTTCTTGAGCTTTTTTCAGTTCATCCAGCGCGGTTTCGATCAATTTTGCTTTCGCTTCATAAGCGGCTTTATCTGATTTTTTCAGGTTACCATTTTTGTTGTAATCGTTAACCAAACCGTCAAAAATAGCAGAAACATCATCGATACTGGTGTAAATCACCACCATGGTATCGAAGCCTTTGGCTTTTAGCGACGCTAACTCTTTTGCATGAAGTTGCTCATACAGATTGTTATGGGCTACGCGAGCGGCATCTTTAGCGGCTTCGTAGTTTTTGTAGGCTTCAGCCATGGTTTTATGTAGTTCTGGTGCCTTTTTGAAGTCATCCAGTTTAAATTCTTCGCTGGTTTTGTAGTAATCGATGAGCGTATCTGTTGCTTTGCTCATGGCAATAACGCTACTGATGTAGATAAGACCAGCTTCATCAATTTCAGGCATCGCTGGCTTCATATTTTTAATGGCTTCGCCTGCTTTTTTGTAATTCTCTAGTTCAGTTGAGCTAACTTTTCCTAAGGGACTAAAGGCTCGCATGGTAAAGAATGGATCCAGCGTATTTTCTTTGGCTCTGATTTTTTTTAGTGAAAATTTGCCATTTTTTTCGGTGAGTTCCATGTACTTTTCAACAGCATCAGGAATACGGGAAAGATTATTGAAAGCGATTAAGCCACCAATTCTTTTTCCATCAGCACCTTTCACATCAATGGAAGATTTGTTGTTGAATACATCAAGCCACAGGTTACCTTTTTCAGCTTCTTGCGCTGTTTGATCAACGCTAGTGCTCTGCTGAGTCGCTGATGCTGGGACTGATTCAACAACTTTAGGTTCTGCTGGTGTTGACGGTACTGATTCAACGACTTTTGGTGGCTGGGAACCAGAGGTAGCTGCATCTTTATCATCACATCCTGCAAGCAAACCGGCGATTAATGATGCTAACAGTAGTCTTTTAGTTATCGTTAATTTATTCATTCATAGAATCCTTTCATCAGCATATTTGTTTTAAATATATCGCCAGCCATTGAAGATCTTGGCTGTAATATATGAGTTAGTGAATGACTGGAACTTAACGGCTTAAATCGTCGTTATTAAGAGGGGAGTGTGGCTGTTGGTTTGCCAACGGCTCTCTTGTTGCAGCGCTTCAGCCTGTAGAGGATACAATGAAAACCACGCATTATCTATCTGGATGTTTAATTGTTCACCAACACTACTGATACATATTTCTGGTATTAAATCAGAGTGACGGGCTCGACAAAATAAAATAGCGATGCGTAATAAACGAACTAACTTTTGAGCCTGAGGTAGCGATAATGCATTTTGTTCTGCCAGTACCGATACGTTAATGGTATTGGTTTGGTTCAGGAGCAAAGCGGCCAGAAGTTTTCTCTGTGCCGGTGTGAAACCAGGCATTTCGATATGGCTTAACAGGTAGGATGCATGTTGGGCTGATTGCTTAAAATCAATGCTAAGTCCAATCTCATGCAGTTGGATTGCCCAATGCAATAGATCTGACATGGCTTCATTGATATGCCAACTCTCTTTCAACTGTTGGCAAAGGTTGTTTGCCAGTTGGCTGACCAAATTTGCCTGATTTTTATCGATAGCGTAGCGATGCTGAATAGCTTGTACTGTTCTCTGACGAATATTTTTATCAACCGGGCGATTAAGCATGCTATAGACTAACCCTTCGCGAAGGGCGCCACCGGCCAGAGTCATGCTGTTAATATCAAAGGTTTGAAAAATAGCAATCAGGATAGAAAGGCCGCTGGGAAATACTAACGCTCTTTCTAATGTCAGTCCTTCTATTTCCAGCTCTTCCAGCTTGCCGCATTGAATCGCCTGCGCTTTCAATTGTAGAAGTTTATCAAGGGTGATTTGTTCATCCATGCCTTGAGTGACCATAATTTCCTGTAGCGCCTGAACGGTGCCTGATGCACCAACGCAGATTTGCCAACCTTGATGCTTCATTGTCTCAGCGGTGCGCTGTAAATGGTTTCTGGCGGCGAGTTCAGCCTGATAAAAGTTATCTGCGCTGAGGACTCGGTCACTAAAATAACGTTCAAGCCAAGTGACACAGCCCATTGGTAAACTGACCAGTTGAGATATTTGGTCGTCATTTCCGGTGATTAACTCGGTACTTGCGCCACCAATATCGACAACTAGTCGGGATTTTGCTCCACCGGTAGTATGAGAAACACCTTGATAGATCAGCTGGGCTTCTTCTTCCCCGCTGATAATTTTAATTGGAAGGTTAAGGATTTTTTCTGCTTCGGATATAAATCGATCGGCATTCCTGGCCGTACGTAATGCTGCTGTTGCAACAATGCGTACGTGCTCTGACGGAATGTCATACAGACGCTCGGTAAATAATTTTAAGCACTGCCAGCCACGCTGCATGGCTTCTTCTGACAAGTCATTTCGATCGTTTAGTCCGGCAGCCAATCTGACCTTACGTTTGATGCGATCGAGGATTTGAATCGTCCCTGCAGTTTCACGGATAACCAGCATATGAAAGCTGTTTGAACCAAGGTCAATGGCAGCATAGAGAGGCGATTCACCTGTTCGTCTATTCATATGGTTAATTAGTTACCCGTGTAGGCTTCATTAATATTATCCAGGGCGTTTTCTGTTACGTGGTGGACCATTACGGCGTGGGCCACTACTGCGTCTTGGACCACCTGCATTACGTGGACGCGGAAGGCGTTTTGGTGCAGGAAAATCGGTTAACAGCGCATCTGAATTATAACGACTGACCGGAATTGAATGTTCGATATACTCTTCAATCGCTGGCAAGTTTAAGGCGTACTGTTCACAGGCTAATGTAATGGAATGACCACTGGCTCCAGCACGTCCGGTACGACCTATGCGGTGAACGTAATCTTCACAGTCATCAGGTAAATCGTAGTTAAATACATGAGTCACTTCAGGGATGTGTAAACCGCGGGCGGCAACATCGGTCGCTACTAAAATATCCAGATTGCCTTTGGTAAAGTCATCAAGGATATGTAAGCGTTTTTTCTGGGCAACATCACCGGTTAATAAGCCAACCCGGTGACCGTCGGCAGCCAAGTGGCCCCAGATATCTTCACAGGTATGTTTGGTATTAGCGAAAATAATGCAGCGATCGGGCCATTCTTCTTCAATCAACGTTTGTAACAAACGCATTTTGTCTTCATTAGACGGATAGAAAAGCTCTTCTTTAATTCGATGGCCAGTTTTTTGGGTTGGCTCAACTTCAACATATTGTGGGTTATTCATATGCTCAAAGGCTAATTCACGTACCCGATAAGAAAGGGTGGCAGAAAAAAGCATATTCAATCGTTGGTTAGTCGCAGGCATGCGACGAAATATCCAACGGATGTCTTTAATAAACCCAAGATCGAACATTCGATCGGCTTCATCAAGTACCACTACTTGGATAGCGCCCAGATCGATATGATTTTGTTTGGCATAATCGATAAGACGTCCGGTGGTACCGATCAGAATATCAACGCCAGCCTCTAATACTTTGAGTTGTTTATCGTAACCGTCACCGCCATAAGCCAGACCGATCTTTAAACCTGTTTCATGAGCTAATGCTTCAGCGTCATTATGAATTTGTACCGCCAGTTCGCGGGTTGGGGCCATAATTAAGGCGCGTGGTTGATTGACCTGGCGGTTGCTGTCAGGTGCATGTGTTAGTAAATAATTAAAGGTTGATGCCAGAAAAGCCAATGTTTTTCCGGTACCCGTTTGTGCCTGTCCTGCAACATCATGCCCTGCAACCGTATGAGGAAGCGCCAATGCCTGAATTGGTGTACAGTAATGAAAACCTTTATTTTCAAGGGCCTTTACTACCGAAGGGTCTAGTGCGAAGTCGGCAAACTTCTGTTCAGTTAAGTGTGTTTTGCTCATAGTAGTGTAGAATATCAGTTAACCTAGTATTCACGAAAGTATTGCTTTACGAATGCGTATCCGT
The DNA here is from genome assembly GCF_900112475.1 of Pragia fontium DSM 5563 = ATCC 49100. Lineage (GTDB taxonomy): Bacteria > Pseudomonadota > Gammaproteobacteria > Enterobacterales > Enterobacteriaceae > Pragia > Pragia fontium. The sequence goes on from NZ_FOLW01000014.1 coordinate 20,290, forward strand.
TGAAATAAAGTCATCATATATTCAACGTTTCGTTGGCTAATATAACACCAATGAAACAATATCTAATCCTGTGGAGTCAAACATGAGCGAAAAAATTATTCACTTAACCGATAGCAGCTTTGAAATTGATGTTCTAAAAGCTGAAGGTCCTGTGCTGGTGGATTTTTGGGCTGAGTGGTGTGGTCCATGCAAAATGATTGCCCCTATTCTGGATGAAGTAGCGGCTGAATATGAAGGTAAACTGACGGTTGCAAAACTCAATATTGATCAAAACCCGGCAACGGCTCCTCAATATGGTATCCGTGGTATTCCAACTCTTTTACTGTTTAAAGACGGTGCTGTGGCTGCAACTAAAGTGGGCGCGTTATCAAAATCTCAGCTGAAAGAGTTTTTGGATAACAGCATTTAATTGAGAGTTAAATGATTTTTTGGTGATAGCTCTTTGTTTATCCATCAGGTTTGCATGGATAAACAAGGGATATCCCAACAATGTATTGAGATGGATGAACGCTTTATTTGCGTTTTTTACGCAAAAAATAGGGGTATATAGGGTATTTTGTTAGTGCAACCGTAGACTATGGTAATAAAGCATGCTACCTTTAATCTCGCTTCATGCAATCTTATCTATTACGTAATACGTACTCGTTTTAAAATCGTAGCTTAAAAGAGCTTTGTGCAGTTTACTCATCATTTATAGACTGTAGATGCTATGATTTTAAAACAGGTTTTAGAATGTATATCCATGCACTATTTCTAAGTTTTCTGATTATGTAGTCAGGCTTCGTCATGATACTTTTCTGATATAAAAATAGTGAATTGGATATTCTAATAATACGAGCGTGGCGTGCACCGTCAGCTATTCATCAAGACTTTTCGAGACAGACCCCAAGTTAAAGAACCCACCATTATGAATCTTACCGAACTAAAAAATACGCCGGTCTCTGAGTTAATTACTCTCGGCGAAAATATGGGGCTAGAGAATCTAGCTCGTATGCGCAAGCAAGATATTATCTTTTCAATCCTCAAACAGCATGCAAAAAGTGGAGAGGATATTTTTGGCGATGGCGTGTTGGAAATTCTACAGGATGGATTTGGTTTCCTCCGTTCTGCAGACAGTTCTTACCTCGCAGGTCCCGATGATATTTACGTCTCTCCTAGTCAAATCCGCCGCTTTAACTTACGTACTGGTGACACCATTTCTGGCAAGATTCGTCCGCCTAAAGAAGGTGAGCGTTATTTTGCACTGTTGAAAGTGAATGAAGTTAACTATGACAAGCCGGAAAATGCCCGTAATAAAATTCTGTTTGAAAACTTAACGCCGTTACATGCCAACTCTCGTTTGCGTATGGAGCGGGGAAATGGTTCAACAGAAGACTTAACTGCGCGAGTACTGGATTTAGCCTCACCTATCGGTCGTGGCCAGCGTGGTCTGATCGTTGCGCCGCCAAAAGCCGGTAAAACCATGCTGCTGCAAAATATTGCGCAAAGTATTGCCTATAATCATCCGGATTGCGTTTTGATGGTGTTGTTAATCGATGAACGTCCGGAAGAAGTTACCGAAATGCAGCGTTTGGTTAAAGGTGAAGTGGTTGCTTCTACTTTTGATGAGCCAGCTTCTCGCCACGTTCAGGTCGCTGAGATGGTTATCGAAAAAGCTAAACGTCTGGTTGAGCATAAAAAGGACGTTATTATCCTGCTGGATTCAATAACCCGTCTGGCTCGCGCTTATAACACGGTTGTACCTGCTTCAGGTAAAGTATTGACCGGTGGTGTGGATGCTAATGCGTTACATCGTCCTAAGCGTTTCTTTGGTGCTGCACGTAATGTGGAAGAGGGCGGTAGCCTGACCATTATTGCTACTGCGCTGGTAGATACCGGTTCTAAGATGGATGAAGTTATCTACGAAGAATTTAAAGGTACCGGTAATATGGAACTGCATTTATCCCGTAAAATTGCGGAAAAGCGCGTGTTCCCAGCCATTGATTACAACCGTTCAGGTACACGTAAAGAAGAGTTGCTGACAACGTCTGAAGAATTACAAAAAATGTGGATTCTGCGCCGAATTATTCATCCTATGGGTGAAATTGACGCGATGGAGTTCCTCATTAATAAGTTAGCGATGACGAAAACCAATGATGAATTCTTCGATATGATGAAGCGTTCGTAATAATAGATTAAATAGTATGAGTATTAGGTTAATATCCTGATACTCATTAATTTTATTGAGAGCCGTTAATCGTGAATTTCCTCGGTATGAGTGGCGATCTTATCGTCATTTTTTTGTTTTCTCTGGTCTTCTTGCTTGTTATTCGCAAAGTAGCCCAAAGAATTGGTTTAGTTGATAAGCCTAATTATCGGAAACGTCATCAGGGACTGATTCCTTTAGTCGGTGGTATTTCTGTTTATGCCGGGATTTGTCTGTATCTTTTTCTTAACTGGAATGAGATGGAGCAACCCGGCATTTATCTTATTTGCGCTGGCGTTTTGGTTGTTGTTGGCGCTTTTGACGATCGGTTTGATATCAGCGTTAAATTTCGGGCATCCATTCAGGCTCTTGTTGCGATAGCCATGATGTTTTTTGCCGGGCTTTATTTAAGTAGTCTGGGACATATTTTTGGACCATGGGATTTAGTTCTTGGACCTTTTGGTTATTTGCTCACTCTGTTTGCCGTATGGGGAGCTATCAATGCTTTTAATATGGTAGATGGCATAGATGGTTTGCTTGGCGGTTTAGCCTGCGTGACTTTCGGAGCGCTAGGGATTTTGCTGGTTTTAGATGGGCAGGCGTTTTTGGGCTACTGGTGTTTTGCTATTATTGCCGCGATTATTCCCTATCTGTTACTCAACCTTGGGGCCTTTGGTAAACACTATAAAGTGTTTATGGGGGATGCCGGCAGCACACTTATTGGTTTTACGGTAATCTGGATCTTATTGCAAAGTACCCAAGGTGTTGGGCATCCAATGAACCCGGTGACGGCGCTGTGGGTTATTGCTATTCCTCTGATTGATATGATTGCCATTATGTATCGTCGTTTACGTAAAGGTATGAGTCCTTTTTCTGCCGATCGGCAACATATTCATCATCTTATTATGCGGGCCGGATTCACTTCCCGTCAGGCTTTCGTTTTAATTACTTTGGCTGCCGCAATATTGGCGGCTATTGGTGTTATCGGTGAACACATTCCATTTGTCTCTGAATGGATGATGTTGGCACTATTTTTGCTTGCATTTATATTGTATGGCTACTGTATTAAACATGCCTGGCGCGTTGCTCGCTTTATTAAGCGTATCAAGCGTCGCATGCGGCGGTCACATGATAACCAGCGTAATTCCTAACCAGAGGCTTTTGTCTTAGACATGAAACCAGATATGCAGTCAGTTGAGAATGAATTAGATATCCGTGGTCTGTGCTATTCATTGTGGTATGGCAAATTATGGATTGTTGGTATTGCTGCTTTTTTTGCCATGGTGGCATTAGCCTATTCCTATCTTGTGAAACAGGAATGGAGTACTACGGCGATTACCGACAAACCGACAGTGAGCATGCTCGGCGGTTATTATTCACAAGAGCAGTTTCTGCGAGGCCTTACTCGAAATAATAGTAGTAGTGGGGTAACGACTGAAACTCCGATTACTGAGGATGTGTATGGCGAGTTTATTATGCAGCTTTCCTCTTATGACTCGCGCCGCGATTTCTGGTTGCAGTCTGATTATTATAAGCAGCGCAAGGAGGGAGAACCTCGCGCTGATGCCGTGTTACTGGATGAATTGATTAACAACATTGTATTCACTCCCAAGGATGATAAAAAAGGGATGAATGACAGTATTAAGTTGACGGCTGAAACACCAAGCGATGCTAATCAGCTTTTACGTCAATATATTAATTTTACCAACCAAAAAGCGGTATCTGGCTTGAATGAAGAGCTGGAGGGGACGTGGCTTGTGCGTAAAACAACCTTAGCTAATCAACTGAAACGTCAGGAAGAGATTGCTAATGCCGTTTATCAGCGTGAACTCAAGCGTGTTCAGCACGCCCTGAGTATTGCAGAGCAGCAAGGTATCACTCGTTCACAGACTGACGTGCCCGTCGATCAGCTACCCAACTCAGAGCTATTTTTACTTGGCAAGCCAATGCTGCAGGCTCGATATGAGACCTTACAAGCTAGCGGTCCCGACTTTGATAACGATTACGATCACGATCGTGCGGTACTTTCCTCATTGGATGATGGTGTAAAACTGGATACCCAATTTAAAACTTACCGTTATTTACGGACGCCGGAAGATCCAATTACTCGCGATAAACCTCGCAGAATGTTTTTGTTGATTATGTGGGGTGGTATCGGTGGCTTGGTTGGTGCTGGTATTGCGTTAACCCGTAGACGTCAGAATAATAATTAAGGCCAGGTACTCTCGCGTACCTGAATGGCAGTTTACTGTCGTGATAATTGACTGAAGAGATAGCTTTGTGAAAGTGTTAACTGTGTTTGGCACACGACCTGAAGCGATTAAAATGGCGCCGCTGGTGCATGCATTGGCGGCCGATGATTATTTCGAATCAAAAGTTTGTGTGACGGCCCAGCATCGGGAGATGCTGGATCAGGTACTGCATTTGTTCAATATAAAGCCTGACTACGATTTAGATATTATGCGTCCAGGGCAAGGGCTAACCGAAATTACCTGCCGTATATTGGAAGGGCTAAAGCCAGTATTGGAAGAGTTTAAGCCGGATGTAGTCTTGGTTCATGGTGATACCACCACCACGATGGCAACCAGTCTGGCCGCTTTTTATCAGCGCATTCCGGTAGGGCATGTTGAAGCAGGCTTGCGCACTGGCGATCTTTATTCCCCATGGCCAGAAGAGGGGAACCGGAAGTTAACTGGTCATCTGGCGATGTACCATTTTGCTCCAACGGAAACCTCAAAACAAAATTTGTTAGCTGAAGCGATAGCCGACAAACAGATTACTGTTACCGGTAATACCGTTATTGACGCGCTGTTTTGGGTACGCGATCGGATCCGTACTGACTCTGTACTGCGTCAGGAAATGGAACAACGTTACGCTTTCCTACAAAAAGATAAAAAAATTATTTTAGTGACCGGGCATCGACGCGAAAGTTTTGGTGATGGTTTCGAGCGTATCTGCGGTGCGCTGGCGGATATAGCTCGTACTCATCCTGATGTTCAGGTTATTTATCCGGTCCATCTTAATCCTAACGTTCGTGAACCGGTTAAGCGCATTTTAAGCCATATTGATAACGTTACCTTAATAGAACCTCAGGATTACCTACCGTTTGTCTATCTGATGGATCACGCCTATTTGATATTAACCGATTCGGGTGGTATCCAGGAGGAGGCTCCTTCTCTTGGTAAGCCAGTCTTGGTGATGCGTAATACCACTGAACGTCCAGAGGCTTTAGCAGCCGGTACGGTGAGATTGGTTGGCACAGATGTTGCATTAATTATTAAAGAAGTGAGTCGCTTATTAACGGATGAAAACGAATATCACTTAATGAGCAAGTCGCATAATCCTTACGGTGATGGCAAAGCCTGTCAGCGTATTCTCGATGCTTTGAAAAAATAATCTGGTGAAGCTATGAGTTTTGAAACGATTTCAGTTATTGGTCTGGGCTATATTGGTTTACCTACGGCGGCAGCATTTGCATCGTGTAGAAAACAGGTTATTGGTGTGGATGTTAATCAACATGCGGTAGACACCATTAACCGCGGAGCGATTCACATTGTTGAACCCGATCTGGACAAAGTGGTTAAAGATGCCGTTGAGGCGGGATGTTTACGGGCTGTGACTAAGCCATTACCCGCTGATGCGTTTCTGATAGCGGTACCGACCCCGTTTAAAGGCGATCATGAACCCGATATGGTTTATGTTGAGGCGGCGGCTAAGTCCATTGCACCGGTGCTGAAAAAAGGCGATCTGGTGATTCTGGAATCGACTTCTCCGGTTGGTGCAACGGAACAAATGGCTGAATGGTTAGCTGCAGCTCGCCCGGATCTGACATTCCCACAGCAGGCAGGTGAGTCTGCGGACATTAATATTGCTTACTGCCCTGAGCGTGTACTGCCGGGTAAAGTGATGGTTGAACTGATTCAAAACGACCGTGTGGTTGGTGGAATGACCCCTCGTTGTTCAGAACGTGCCAGCGCACTATATAAAATTTTCTTAAACGGTGAGTGTGTTATCACCAACTCACGCACCGCTGAAATGTGTAAGTTAACCGAGAATAGCTTCCGTGATGTCAACATTGCATTTGCCAATGAGCTGTCGCTGATTTGTGACCATCAGGGGATCAATGTTTGGGAGTTGATTCGTTTGGCTAACCGCCATCCGCGGGTCAATATTTTGCAACCTGGTCCTGGCGTTGGTGGGCACTGTATTGCCGTTGACCCATGGTTTATTGTGGCACAAAACCCGCAGGAAGCTCGCCTGATTAAAATTGCCCGAGAAGTGAATGACGGCAAGCCTTATTGGGTGCTGGATAAAGTGAAGAGTGCTGTGGCGGACTGTCTGGCAGAGAGCGGTAAACGCGCTGCAGAAGTCAAAATCGCCTGCTTTGGTCTGGCATTTAAGCCTGATATTGATGATTTACGTGAAAGTCCGGCATTAGAAATCACACATATGATTGCCGACTGGCATGTAGGAACAACATTAGTTGTTGAACCTAATATCCATGAAGTGCCGAAAGTTTTAATGAATAAAGCGGTGTTAGCGGATGTTTCCGATGCCCTTAACGACGCAGATATTATTGTGATGTTGGTTGACCATCGTCAGTTTAAGGTTGTGAGTCCGGAGCAGGTGAAACAGCAGTGGATTGTCGATACGAAAGGAGTATGGCGTTGAGAAAAATTCTGGTTACCGGCGGCGCAGGTTTTATTGGTTCTGCGGTAGTAAGGCATATTATTGAAGACACTAAAGATAGCGTAGTGGTCGTCGATAAGCTGACTTATGCGGGAAATCTCGATTCGTTATCTGATGTTGCGGACAATGAACGCTACGCCTTTGAACAGGTCGATATCTGCAATCGCTCTACATTGGATGAGGTGTTTGCCAAGCATCAGCCAGATTTTGTGATGCATCTGGCCGCGGAAAGTCACGTCGATCGTTCCATTGATGGTCCGTCAGCATTTATTGAGACCAATATTATTGGTACTTATACATTGCTTGAAGCGGCCAGACATTATTGGATGGCATTGGATACCGTGCGCAAGCAGGCATTTCGTTTTCACCATATTTCGACCGATGAGGTTTATGGCGATCTGCATGGTACTGATGATCTATTCACAGAAACCACGCCTTATGCACCAAGCAGCCCCTATTCAGCGTCTAAAGCGTCCAGCGATCATTTAGTACGTGCCTGGCTACGTACCTATGGTTTCCCGACCATTGTGACTAACTGTTCCAATAACTATGGCCCATATCACTTCCCGGAGAAGTTGATTCCATTGATGATTCTTAATGCTCTGGAAGGCAAGCCACTGCCGGTTTATGGTAATGGTGCGCAAATTCGTGATTGGTTATTTGTTGAAGATCATGCCAAGGCTCTTTATAAGGTGGTAACCGAGGGTGTTATCGGTGAAACCTATAATATTGGCGGTCATAATGAGCGCAAAAATATTGAAGTTGTGCATACCATTTGCCAACTGCTGGAAGAGTTAGCACCATCAAAACCTGCTGGCGTAGCAAAATATGAAGATTTAATTACCTATGTCACCGATCGCCCGGGACATGATATGCGTTATGCCATTGACGCTGGCAAAATAGAGCGTGAACTGGGCTGGAAACCGCAGGAAACCTTCGAGTCAGGTATGCGTAAAACCGTATCTTGGTATCTGGCAAATCAGGTTTGGTGGCAACGAGTTCTGGATGGCTCTTATGCCCGAGAGCGAATTGGGCTTAAGTCGTCACTTTAATTCTGCAATAGACTGGGTACTTGATGATGTCATGTACCCACATTATTTTTATTAACATTAGCTTTAAGGGCGTTGGCATTTAGCCATCACTCTTAAATAAAATGGTGAAGTCAATGAAAGGCATTATTCTTGCGGGCGGTTCCGGCACGCGCTTATATCCGATAACGCGCGGTGTTTCGAAGCAACTGCTGCCGATTTACGATAAGCCTATGATTTATTATCCGTTGTCCGTTCTTATGTTGGCGGGTATTCGCGATATTCTGATTATTTCCACCCCTGATGACCTACCGGCTTTTCAACGTTTACTGGGAACCGGTGATGAATTTGGTATTAAGTTGAGCTATGCCGCTCAACCTAGCCCTGATGGGTTAGCACAGGCTTTCCTGATTGGTGAAGAGTTCATTAACGGTGAAGCCTGTTGTTTAGTTTTGGGTGACAATATCTTTTTTGGTCAAAGCTTTAGTCCTAAGTTACGTAGCGTTGCTGCGCGTGAACAAGGGGCGACGGTGTTTGGTTATCAGGTAATGGATCCAGAGCGTTTTGGTGTGGTTGAGTTTGATCAGGATTTTAGAGCCTTATCGATTGAAGAAAAACCAACGAAGCCGAAGTCAAACTGGGCGGTTACTGGCCTCTACTTCTATGATAACCAAGTAGTGGATTTGGCAAAACAGGTTAAGCCATCCCCGCGTGGTGAGCTGGAGATTACCAGTATTAATCAGATGTATCTTGAACAGGGTACGCTGAACGTTGAGTTGCTGGGCAGGGGATTCGCTTGGTTGGATACCGGAACTCACGATAGTCTGATTGAAGCCAGCACCTTTGTACAAACGGTGGAAAAAAGACAAGGCTTTAAAGTTGCTTGTCTGGAAGAGATTGCTTGGCGTAACGGATGGTTAGATGATGCCAGCGTATTGAAAACGGCAAACATACTGTCAAAAACCGGATACGGTAAGTATTTACAGGATTTACTGAATGTCCGCCCGCGCCAGTATTGATTGCCTTGAGTGGGAGAGCGAGTTTTTTGCTCTCTCTACGGCTAAGCTGAGTTTTGTTGAGTCGGTAACGACGTTGCCCGATGAAGACGTGCTTGGCCAATTTCAGTTGGTTCAGGCGAAAGTACCCGCTCAGCGGTTGGATGTGGTTGATGCCTTAAGTCGAGCAGGTTTTCAACTAGTTGAAGGAGAGGTCGATTTTATTTTATCGATCGATCTTGCGATAGAAAATGCTTTAGCGCCGACGTTTTCCTGCCGGTTAGCAGCAGAAAGCGATATTCCGGCGTTACGCAATACGGCGTTAGACGTTTTTAGTTTAAGCCGGTTTAGAGCTCCTTGGTATCAGCCTGGTGATAGCGGTCGTTTTTATGCTTTATGGGTAGAGAAGGCCGTATTGGGCACCTTTGATCATCAATGTTTGATATTGGAAGATGAACAGGGAAACCCTCAGGGTTTTGTAACATTGCGTCATCTTGATGAACAGCAGGCACGTATTGGTTTATTAGCCGTCTGGCCGGGATGTGGCAATAAAGGTGTGGGTCTTGAGTTGATGAAGGCAGCTAAACGCTGGTGTGCAGAACGAGGGCTAAATCGCCTTTACGTGGCAACCCAGATGGGAAATATGGCGGCTTTACGTCTTTATGTTCGTAGTGGTGCCTCAATTCATGGCACAGCATATTGGTTATACAGGTAAGGTGAGAAAGATGATTCCGTTTAACGCTCCTCCGGTTGTAGGTACAGAACTCGAATATATGCAGGCCGCCATGAGTAGCGGTAAGTTATGTGGTGACGGTGGCTTTACTCGCCGTTGTCAGCAGTGGATGGAACAACATTTCGGCAGTCATAAAGTCCTGTTAACACCATCCTGTACCGCATCGTTGGAAATGGCCGCGTTGCTGTTGGATATCAAACCTGGCGATGAAGTGATCATGCCGAGTTTTACCTTCGTTTCCACCGCCAATGCTTTTGTTCTACGCGGTGCTAAAGCGGTGTTTGTTGATGTCCGTCCGGATACCATGAATATCGATGAGACTAAAATTGAAGCCGCCATTACCGACAAAACCAGAGCGATTGTCCCTGTTCACTATGCTGGTGTCGCGTGTGAAATGGATACCATTATGGCGCTGGCGAAGAAATATAACCTCTATGTGGTGGAAGATGCTGCTCAGGGCGTAATGTCGACTTATAAGGGTAAAGCGTTAGGCACTATTGGTCATATTGGTTGCTTTAGCTTCCACGAGACTAAAAACTACACTGCTGGCGGTGAGGGTGGAGCAACGTTAATTAACGATCCATCTCTGATTGAGCGTGCAGAAATTATTCGTGAGAAAGGGACTAACCGCAGTCAATTTTTCCGCGGTCAGGTTGATAAGTATACCTGGCGCGATATCGGCTCCAGCTATTTGATGGCAGATCTACAGGCCGCTTACCTGTGGGGCCAGCTGGAAGTTGCAGAACAGATTAATCAGCGCCGTCTGGAGCTGTGGCATAACTATTATCAGGCGTTTAAGACACTAGCGGATAGTGGACGTATTGAGTTACCTGTTATCCCGGCTAACTGCCGTCAGAATGCGCATATGTTCTATGTTAAGTTAAAAAACGTTGAAGACCGCACTAACTTTATCAGCTATCTGAAAGAGGCTGAAATCATGGCGGTATTCCATTATATCCCGCTACATGCTTGTCCTGCTGGAGAGAAATACGGCGTTTTTCACGGTGAAGATCGCTATACCACCAAAGAAAGCGATCGTCTGGTTCGCCTACCGCTGTTTTATAACATGACGGATATTAATCAACGCACGGTTATCAGTACTATCCTGAGCTATTTCGCCTGATATGTCTCTAGCCAAAGCATCAATTTGGACTGCCGGCTCTACGCTGATTAAGATTGGCGTAGGGCTGTTGATCGTGAAGTTGCTCGCTGTTTCTTTCGGACCTAGTGGTGTTGGTCTGGCGGGTAACTTTCGTCAGTTGATTACCGTTTTAGGCGTGTTATCCGGCGCCGGTATTTTTAACGGTATTACTCGCTATGTTTCTCAATATCATCAGGAACCACAGCAGTTGCGTAAAGCGGTGGGAACCTCTGCCAGCATTATTCTGGGCTTCTCAACGCTCTTGGCGGTGGTCTTTCTGCTTTTTTCTGAGCAGATAAGTCTTGCCCTGTTTGATCATACTGAATATCAGAGCGTTGTCCGTGCGGTAGCGTTTATTCAAATGGGGATTGCTTATGCCAACTTCTTTCTGGCTATTCTTAAAGGCTATCGTGATGCGGTAGGTAATGCCCTTGGCGTGATTGGCGGGAGTTTGTTTGGCGTTGCGGGTTATCTGATTTGCTTCTATTTGGGCGGTTATGAAGGTGCTTTGGCTGGGTTGGCTTTAGTACCTGCTCTGGTGGTTATTCCCGCTGGCTTGATACTCTGGCGTAGAAAAACGATGCCTTTGGCTTATTTGAAGCCGATGTGGGATAAGACTATCGCGAGCAATCTGGGTAAATTTACCATTATGGCGTTGATTACATCGGTAACGTTACCGGTGGCTTATGTGATGATGCGTAATTTACTGGCCGAACACTATAGTTGGAGTGATGTGGGTATTTGGCAAGGGGTAAGCAGTATTTCTGATGCTTATCTGCAGTTTATTACCGCATCGTTTACCGTTTATTTGTTGCCTACCCTTTCACGATTAACCAGCAAGCAGGAGCTGTCTCGAGAAATTCTCCGCTCACTGCGTTTTGTGTTACCTGTGGTTGCTGCGGTAAGTTTCTGCGTTTGGCTACTGCGTGACTTTGCTATCTGGCTGCTGTTTTCCAGTCAATTTGTAGCTATGCGTGATTTGTTTGCCTGGCAGCTGGTTGGCGATGTGCTGAAAGTCGGTTCTTATGTTTTTGGCTATTTAGTTATCGCGAAGGCATCACTCAGATTCTATATTTTGACTGAGGTGAGTCAGTTTGCATTGTTGACCGGTTTTTCCCACTGGCTAATACCGCAGAATGGTGCCTTGGGAGCAGCTCAATCTTATATGGCCAGTTATATTATTTATTTTGTGCTTTGTAGCTGCGTTTTCCTTATTTATCGTAGACGATCATAACAATGTTGATTCATATATTAGGTTCGGATATCCCCCATCATAATTTGACGGTGTTGCGTTTTTTTAATGATGTTTTGTCATCACAGACAGAGCCTGAGTCTGCGAAACATTTTATGGTAGCCGCACGGGATAGCGCGCAATTTGATGTATTTAATCAGTTGAAGATAGAAAGCTATGCCGATAAAAGTGCACTCGCTAAGGCGGTCATTGAGCGAAGTAAAGCGGATAGCGAAGCACGTTTCTTATTCCATGGTCAATTCAATACTAAGCTGTGGCTGGCGCTGTTGTTTAATCAAATGGATACCAAGCGCGTTAGCTGGCACGTTTGGGGGGCGGATCTGTACGAGGATTCAACCAACTGGAAGTTTCGCCTTTTTTACCGCTTACGTCGTTTTGCTCAGGGAAAAGTGGGGCATGTTTTTGCTACCCGCGGCGATCTGATTCATTATCAACAGCGGCATGCGAATGTCCCATGCACTCTGCTTTATTTTCCAACCCGGATGGATGCGAATTATCGTCCTGAAACCAGCGATAGGTACCCTCGGCAAACGTTGACTATTTTGTTGGGGAATTCTGGTGACCGTACTAATCGGCACATTGAAGCGTTGCAGGAAATTTACGAGAAGTTTGGCACCGACAATATCAACATCATTATTCCGCTAGGCTATCCAGCGAATAATCAGGTTTATATTGCTGAAATCCGCGCTAAAGCCGAGGCGTTATTTCCACAGGGTCAGGTTACTCTATTAACCGAGCAGATTCCTTTTGATGAGTATTTAACCATTCTTTCCGGCTGCGATTTAGGTTATTTCATTTTTAACCGTCAGCAGGGTATTGGTACCCTTTGTTTACTGATTCAAAGCGGGGTGCCTTTTGTTGTCAGTCGTAAAAACCCATTTTGGCACGATCTTGAGGAACAGCAGGTTCCTTTCCTGTTCTACGGAGATAAAGTGGATACAGACGTTGTACGCGAGACACAAACAAAGCTGGCTGCTATGAATAAAAGTCAGATCGCTTTCTTTAATCCAAACTATATTGATGGTTGGAAGCAGGCTTTGCGTATTGCCGCTGGGGAGGGTAAATAATGGAACCCACACAGTTTGCTGGCTTATTTGTTGTTTACCTGATTTCGCTGGTATTCATTTTGACCCTAACTTATAAAGAGTTTCGGCGAGTACGTTTCAATTTTAACGTTTTGTTTTCTTTGCTTTATTTATTAACTTTTTACTTCGGTTTTCCGTTGACCTGTTTGTTGGTTTTTCAGTTTGATGTACAGGTGGTTGAAGTTGATTCATTACTTAATGCACTACTGTCCGCTACCTGTTTTTATGCCATTTACTATATTTGCTATAAAACCCGACTGATAAAAGCTAACGCAACACCTCGTCCGGCATTATTCACCATGAACCGGGTAGAGACTAACCTGACTTGGATATTGTTGGCCTTAGTGGCAATTTCAACCGTCGGGATTTTCTTCCTGCAAAACGGTTTCTTACTGTTTAAATTAGAAAAATACAGCCAGATTTTTTCCAGCGATGTTTCAGGGGTGGCATTAAAGCGTTTCTTCTATTTCTTTATTCCAGCGATGCTGATTGTTTATTTCCTGAAAGAAAACACTCGTAGTTGGTTCCTGTTTTTAATCAGTACCGTGGCATTTGGTGTTTTGACCTATGTTGTTGTGGGAGGCACCCGAGCCAATATCCTGATAGCCTTCTCTTTATTTTTGTTTATTGGCATAGCTCGAGGGCATATTACCCTATGGATGCTGGTTATGGCCGGCGTAGCCGGTGTGGTCGGTATGTTCTGGTTGGCGTTAAAACGCTATGGCATGAATGTATCCGGTGCAGAAGCGTTCTATACTTTCCTTTATTTAACGCGCGATACCTTCTCTCCATGGGAGAATTTGGCGCTGTTACTGCAAAATTACGACAAGATTGAGTTTCAGGGATTAGCACCGATTGTTCGTGATTTTTATGTGTTTATTCCGAGCTGGGTATGGCCGGACAGACCGAATCTAGTGGTGAATACCGCGAACTATTTTACTTGGGAAGTGCTGGATTATCATTCCGGGTTAGCAATATCGCCAACGTTAATTGGCTCACTGATTGTGATGGGCGGCGTGTGGTTTATTCCTTTAGGTGCTGTTTTAGTCGGTTTAATTATTAAATGGTTTGATTGGGTCTACGAGAAGGGAAAAGCTGAGTCAAACCGTTATAAAGGCGCCATCATGCAGGCTTTCTGCTTCGGCGCGGTATTTAATATTATTGTTTTAACACGTGAGGGAGTGGATTCATTTGTCTCACGGGTGGTATTTTTTGCATTAATTTTTGGGCTATGTTTGATCTTGGCTAAATTGCTGTATTGGGCTTTTGATACCTGTGGAATGATTCGTCAGCGGGTCAGTAAATCGGTTAATGCCAGACAGGTGAAGATTGATAAGGCGAAAGTCGTTTAGGAGAAGGGTGTGAATATCACTAAGTATAGTATTCGCGGTATTGCTATATCGGGCTTTCGCGATATGTCCCAGTTTGTCGATTATCTGTTTAGCGATGGCGATATGAAAAATGGCACGCTGGTGGCGATAAATGCAGAGAAAGTCATGACAGCCGAGCAGGATAAGGCCTTACGTGAGTTAATTGATGCTGCAGAATATAAATACGCCGATGGCATTAGTATTGTTCGCTCTATCCGTCGTAAGTACCCGGATGCAAACCTGCAACGTATTGCCGGCGCCGATCTCTGGGAAGCGTTGATGGAGCGTGCGGGGCAAAAAGGGATACCGGTTTTTCTGGTTGGCGGTAAGCCAGAAATACTGGCAGAAACCGAACAGAAGCTAAAAAGCCAATGGAATGTGAATATCGTTGGTAGTCAGGATGGGTATTTTAAGCCAGAAGATCGTGATGCCCTGTTTGAGCGAATTTGGGCCAGTGGCGCTAAATTTGTAACCGTAGCGATGGGCTCGCCAAAACAAGAGATGTGGATGCGAGACTGCCGCAAAGTGTACCCGGATGCTTTATATATGGGCGTTGGCGGTACATATGACGTATTTACTGGCCATGTAAAACGCGCACCGAAAGTCTGGCAGAATATGGGGTTGGAGTGGCTCTATCGTTTGCTGTCGCAACCAACGCGCTGGCGTCGTCAGTTTAAGCTACTTAAGTATGTGGTTTATCACTACACCAATCGTTTGTAATTTTGCTATTAAATATAATAAAAAAGGCCATAGGGCCTTTTTTTTAAATCAGATGTAGTGAATATTCCGGTCGTAACTTATGTTGAGAAATATGATCATCACGAGCGACCGGTTAAGTGTATATTTCGGCTACAGAGTGCTTCGGGCCTAGGCTTCTTAGGGGCACTCCGGCAGCTAAAGCTGCTACGACCCCAACAGAACCCTCTCCCTCAGGTTGAGAATATGAGGAGTTTGTCATTAATTTTTTGGATATTGGGGTCATAAAAGTTTGGCGGAATATTTGCTGGAGTTTAGATGAAAGACCTGCCGCTCTCACTGAATAGAGAGCGGCAGATTTGAATTGCCAGAATAAATCAGCTTTCTTTCACTTCAACCGAGTTCACGGATGCTGCATCAGCTTCTTTGCGTTCTTCAGCTATGCACACGGCGGCGATAAATACCACATCGGTGGATGAGTTAATCGCTGTTTCTACAGAGTCTTGAAGTACGCCAATAATGAAGCCAACGGCGACAACCTGCATAGCAATTTCGTTTGGAATACCAAACATGCTACAGGCGACTGGGATAAGCAGTAGAGAACCACCGGCAACGCCCGATGCGCCACAGGCACATATTGAAGCGATGATGCTTAATAACAGCGCCGTTGGAATATCAACCTCAATGCCCAATGTGTTAACTGCTGCCAGGGTTAACACAGTGATAGTCACTGCTGCACCGGCCATATTAATTGCCGTGCCCAGTGGTACGGCAACGGAATAGGTTTCTTCTTTTAGCTTCAGTTTCTTACATAACGTCATATTCACTGGAATATTAGCGGCGGAGCTACGGGTAAAAAATGCCGGAATACCACTATCGCGCAGACAGGTTAGTACCAGTGGGTAAGGATTTTGACGGGTAATGACAAAAGTAATCAGCGGGTTTAGCACCAGGGCAACCACTGCCATACAGCCAATAAGTACAGCTAGCAGATGAGCATAGCCGCGAAACGCGGAGAAGCCGGTATCTGGATCGGACAGCGTCGCTGAAACCAAACCAAAAATCCCGATTGGCGCAAAACGAATAACCAGACGGACAATAAAGGTGATGCCGTATGAGAGGTCGCTGACCACCAGTTTTGTTGAATCGGAGGCATGGCGTAGTGCGACGCCTAAAGCGATTCCCCAAACCAGTAAGCCGATATAGTTTGCTTCTAGCAGGGCTCTAATCGGGTTATCAACCATTTTGAACAGGACTGCATGCAGAACTTCTACTACGCTGCCTGGAGGTGTGATAGAGGCCTCAGTATTGGCCAGAATTAGCGTAGATGGAAACAGAAAGCTGCCCAGTACCGCGATCAGGGCGGCGGAAAAGGTACCAATCAGATATAAAACGACAATGGGTTTCATATTGGTTTTTTGTCCTTGCTTATGATTAGCAATGGAGGACGCCACTAATATAAAAACCAGAATGGGGGCTACGGATTTCAGGGCACCGACAAACAGGCTACCTAAAAGACCAACTGACTGAGCAGTGGAGGGAGATAGCAGCGATAAAGCTATACCTGCCAGTAGTCCGATTAGAATTTGGGTAACGAGGCTGCCGCGAAGAAAGCGTAATGGTTTGTTTAAAGTACTCACTATGGATGGATCCCTAAGATATATTTCCTAAACCTATACTTCCCGACAGATTTTATAGTCAATAACATTTCAGCACCGCATAAGGGTGATATTGTCTGACGGGAAATGTGTGTTTGCTTTTATAAGTTATGCGGATGGTCTTTTTTACCCGCTAGGGCAGACTTTAAAAGAGGTTGACGCTTTCTGGAAGTAAAATTAGTCATAATGATAAATTAATTATCTAAAAAGGAAGGTTTGGCTTTGTTTTATGATAAAAAAATGGCCGGATCGTTGATGAAGTGAGCAATTAATAAAATTCCTGAAAAAAGGGCTAGACAGATGGTTCTGAAATCCGTACTATCCTCACCGCAACGGCGCACTGCGCGCCCGTAGCTCAGCTGGATAGAGCGCTGCCCTCCGGAGGCAGAGGTCTCAGGTTCGAATCCTGTCGGGCGCACCATAAAACAGTGCACAGGGCTGAGATGATATCCGAGGTTTGGATACCGGGTTGAGCAAGAATTTATGGTGGCTATAGCTCAGTTGGTAGAGCCCTGGATTGTGATTCCAGTTGTCGTGGGTTCAAGTCCCATTAGCCACCCCATTATTTGTTAGAGTTAGATATTTTTGTGTTATTGCGAAGGTGGCGGAATTGGTAGACGCGCTAGCTTCAGGTGTTAGTGTCCTTCGGACGTGAGGGTTCAAGTCCCTCTCTTCGCACCACACGAATGTTTAGATTCTTATGAAAAAGAAGTAACAGAATCGGCGAGTAGCGCAGCTTGGTAGCGCAACTGGTTTGGGACCAGTGGGTCGGAGGTTCGAATCCTCTCTCGCCGACCAAATTTAAGAAACCTGCTTTAATAGCAGGTTTTTTTACGCCTGTCGTTTATAGAGGATGAGAAGCTCCGGAAGGAGGTCGACAAATCCGTTGGGAACGGATTTGCACGTCACGTAGTGACGCCCGTAGGGCGAGTATCAGGATGATACGAGTGAATCCTCTCTCGCCGACCAATTTCAAGAAAACCTGCTTTAATAGCAGGTTTTTTTACGTCTGTAGTTTACAGAGGATGAGAAGCTCCGGAAGGAGGTCGACAAATCCGTTGGGAACGGATTTGCACGTCACGTAGTGACGCCCGTAGGGCGAGTATCAGGATGATACGAGTGAATCCTCTCCCACCGACCAATTCAAGAAAACCTACTTTAATATCCCGCCATCGGCTGCTGTATTATCCACCAGGCCAACGCCAGACAATTGATAATCACCGTTGGCCAGAACAGCAGTTGGAATTTGGTTTTACTGGTTTTATGACGATATATTTGCTGAGCTATCAGCGCCCCCGGCCATCCACCAATAAGCCCAAGCCATAGTAGCGTGCTTTCTTTTACCCGCCATTCATCGTTTTTTGCAGCTATTTTATCTCTGAGATAAAAGATAAAAGCCAGCAGGCTGGAAAGGATATATAAAAAGAGCAGGGTGACAGGAATTTTGCCAAGCCAGAAACTTACCGCGATAACAAGGGCAAAGACAGCAACAAAAAGCATTATTCCTTTATCGAAGGATGGGTGAGTCGGTTTACTCATGTGTCGTTGATCCTTATGCTTTTTATTTTGAATTGTCGCCGGTTAAAGACATTTAACGTATTGATTATAAATGAAAAATATATAATGGTTATACGCTGTCTCTAAACGGAGACGACTTATTTATTCTTCCGATAGTATGGTATGACAAACACCATAATTTCTTCTTGGATGAAGATAAAGAATTAATCATTATTAATCAATTTGTTATATGATTTTTTCAGGGAAAATTATAAATAATGAGAAAACTGGCACGAACCATGCAATATCTAGTTTGTAGATGCTCATTCACCTTTTTATGATAGTCGATTTAAGGATCGCTTCATAAGCCTATCGAATGATGCAGAGCCGAGTAATGGTGTCTATCGTCTAGCCTTATGATGACATTGTCATCAAACATTAGACATAACGTTGAGTGAGACACCGCCATGTTGTCCTTTGACCTGATTTTTTTCTCACACTTGCCTAAATAGGCAAGTGTTTTTTTTGCCTGAAATTCAGCAACACTGTGATTTTTATCAGATTGATGGGGAAATTTTAGAGGAAGGCAGAAAAGTAAAAGCGGGCTGAATAGCCCGCTCTGGTGTTTTATTTAACCGTTAACGCTAGCCCCTGTCGACGCATTTGAGCGGCTTCTTGGGGATGATTAAGCTTATCGAAGGTATCAGCCAGTAAGGCGAAATCTTTAGCATTTGGCTGTTGTTCAATAGCCTGTTTCAACGCTTGATTAGCCTGCTGCCATTCGCCATGCTGGATTAGTAACCGCCCCAGCGTGCTGTTTAATAATGGTGTGGCACCATGTTCTTTAATCTGCATTCTGAGCTCTTTCTCTAATGGCTCAGGGTTACCCGTGTGCAGCTTCTGAATTAACAGTACCAGTTTTTCATCATATTGATGTTTCAGACCGTCCAGAATGATTTTTTGGGCTTGTTCATTGTCATCGCAATCAATAAAGTGCGAGGCAAGTTCAACCTGTAAGGTTCGGTTATTGCGGACTTTACGAGGCTGATCTTTCCACCACTGTTTTAGACCTTCGCTGCCCCCTTCAGATATCGCTTGGTTCATTAAACCGATATAAGCATCAAGGCGTAATGTTTCCAACGTATCTTCATCGTAAAGCTTGGCTTTCTCAATGGAGGGAATAATCTCCAATAGGGAAGCGTAGCCACCGGTTTTCAGATAGGCCTGTTGAGCAAGACGCAGAACTTCAGGATGGCGTGGGGCATCGTTTAAGAGCTGATCGACACCATGGCGTGCGGCATGGTATTCCCCCTGCGCCAGCTGAATGCGTACGCGGGTGATATCGACCGGTAACTGGTCAGTATCGGCCAGTTCTGCTGCGCGGGTCAGGTAATCATTAATTCGTTTGGTATCACCGTTTTGCTGAGCAGCCTCTGCCGCTAACAGATAGTTAACCACTGGCTGTTCTGCATGATCGGCGTTGCGCGTCAGCAACTTCTCTACTTGATTAAAGTCACCTTCAGTGAGTTTTAACATCGCTGCACGAGTTTGTTTACGGGCCCGAGTGCTTTTACGGCCAATAAACCAGCCTTTAGTGCGTGAACTGGTGTGGAATACGCGGCGTAAAACCCATTCCAGACAAAACAGAGCAATAAACAGTATCGCAATGAGAATAGCCAGACCGGTGACGCTCATTTTAATATCGTAGTTATCGGTTTGAATCAGTACCGAGCCCTGATGTCCGGCCAACATGGGGCCCAACGCTATGCCTGCAACCAGTATTAACAGTAAAAAGAGTAGTCGCAACATGCTTAACCCTCCTGATTACTGGCTGGAGCAGGAGTTGCTGCTGCTGGCTCTGGTGCCGGAGCGGCAGGGGAAATATCGCGGGTACGATTTCTGGTTGCCGTATCCAGTAGCCTTAGGCTCTTTAATTCTTTAGGTAAATCCAAATTCACTGATTGTTGGCTAAGCTCATCAAGCTGGCTCAAAAATGCTTTGGTAGATGGATGATCTGGCTCAAAATAGGCGCGAACCCAAGTCGATACGCTTTCCAGGGATTGCTTATAAATTTCACCCTGATGACGAGAAACTGCGCGGGCGGCAATCAGCAGCTTTAAGCGTAGGTTTTCTCTTAAATAGGTGTCCTGATCCGGAGTTAATAGCGGGCTGGTCAGCTCGTTATCCGGCACATTACGGGCACGAATGGTAATAAATTCGGACATGAAGTTATTCCAACTGTGCTTCAGATTTTGGCGCCAGTCTTTAATATTCTCACTAACCTGAGTTGCACCTTGCTCCAGTGGGGTATTATCCCAGTCGGTGCTGGCAGATGGCAGGTTCATAATCTGATCGGATAGTTCGTTCAGCGTTAAAGCAATACCATCAAAATCAATCTGACTAACGTTAGAAATGGCGTTGATATCCTGAATAATTGCCTGACGTATTTCATTCAGGCTAGGATCATTCATCTCTGCCAGCGACTTATCCGCGCTTTTCAGCATATTAGCCGCGGTGGCGATATCTTGATCAATCCATAATTTACGGGCTGCCATTTTGACCAGAAAATCCGCTTCCGATAAATGCCATATTTTGGCATCACTGGCGGCAATTGCGCTGACTTTGTTTTGTAATTCTTGCAGAACTGAAGACTGGGCAGTGAGTTGGCCGGTCTGAGTGGCTAATTTCTGCTCGGTATCTTTTAATTGTTGAGTCAGTTCATTTTGTGCAGTCACCAGACGGCTGTCTTCTTGCGATTGTCCTGATTTCAGAGCATCGATTTGAGCCTGTAATTGCTGAATAGTTGCTCGTTGGGATATGGCCTGTTGATGCCCGTGATAGTAGAGTCCACCGCCGAGCGCAATAACCAACGCTATAGCAATCGCGCCTAATGCAACACCTGAGCGGCTACCCTGCTTAGCTGGAGGTGTTTTGGTGCTCGTTTCTTTTTCAGTTGACACTTTCTTATGCTCAACTGGTGCTGATGGGGTCGTTGAATCCGTCATCTTGGCACATCCCATAGTTAAATTTGTTGTAGTGCGCGAAGCAGCGCATCATTATCTGCATTATCTGCAATGTGACATTGCGTCCAGCCTAAATTTTTGGCTTGGTCGGCAAGCCGTTCACTGACGATCAGTAAATGGCAATTGAGTAACCAGTTACGATAACCTGTAGGAACAAGTTCGTACAGTTGTTGTAACATTTCTCCACTGGTAATTACCAGTATGTTAATACTTATCTGTTGCCAATATCGACAAAGATCGTCGCCATGATAAGCGATTGGATTACGTTGATAACACTCGCAAAAAGTTACGCTCGCCCCGCGTTTTTGCAGGGTTTCAGCCAAAAGCTGACGACCGCCATTCCCGCGTAATATCAGGATGTTCTTTCCTGCCACCTGCTGTAATTGAGGTAACTCTAGCAGTTGCTCACTGATTTCGCGACCTTCAGGCCAATGAACCGTGAAGCGTGTGGCTTGCTGTAATTCAGTTGCTGTTTTATAGCCAATGGCAAAATATCGACAATTTTCAGGCCAACTTTGCTGTTTATGCTTCAGTAAATCCTGTGCGTAGTGCACCGCATGCTGAGAAGCGGCAATGATAATGTCATCTTCACGGAGATTGGCCAGATAATCAGGTAATTTATCCAGTTCGCGACCTGGGCTAAAGGTGATCAGCGGCGTGTGATAAGCCTCTCGCCCTTGTTCTATGAGTTGTTTAACTAACGCCTCACCCATAGGTGAAGGGCGAGTTATCAATATACTCATTTCGTGGCGTTATCCTGATAAACGCGCTGTAGGATTTCATCTGCACCCTGACTCAGCAGCTCTTCAGCCAGAGCAATACCCATTTTTTCGGCATCCAGTGCTGGTCCGCGACGTTCACCGCGAATAACTTTACTGCCGTCAGGATCGCCCACCAATGCTCTCAGCCAAAGAATGTCTCCATCCAGCTCAGCATAACTGCCGATAGGTACCTGACAACCACCTTCCAGACGCTCATTCATTGCTCGCTCGGCCATAACGCGTACTTCCGTTATCGCATGATTCAGCGGTGCCAGCAGTTTACGGGTCACTTCATCGTTCAGGCGGCATTCAATACCGACGGCTCCCTGACCGACTGCCGGCAGAGATTCTTCTGGCGTCATATAGCTGCTGATACGATCTTCCATCTTCAGGCGTTTCAGGCCAGCCGCTGCCAGAATGATGGCATCGTAATCGCCATTATCCAGCTTACTCAGACGCGTACCTACGTTGCCGCGCAGGTCGATTATCTTTAAGTCTGGACGACGAGCACGTAATTGGCATTGACGACGCAGGCTGGAGGTTCCAACTACGCTGCCTGCAGGTAAGTCATCCAGTGAGTTGAAATGGTTGGAAACAAACGCATCGCGTGGATCTTCACGCTCACAGATCGTGACTAAGCCCAACCCTTCAGGAAAAGCAACAGGAACGTCTTTCATGGAGTGAACGGCGATGTCGGCACGACCTTCCAATATGGCGACTTCCAGTTCTTTAACAAATAACCCTTTGCCGCCAACCTTAGCCAGCGGTGTATCCAAAATGATATCGCCACGGGTGACCATGGTGATTAATTCAACGGTAAGACCAGGATGGCAGGCGAGTAAACGATCCCGGACGTAGTGTGCCTGCCATAACGCTAAAGGGCTCTGACGGGTTGCTATGCGGAGAATATTATTAGACATGCTTTATCGTTACCTTGTTATTTTATGGCGTTATTCTATCAGTTGGTGTCAGGAGTGTCAGCGCACCTAAATAATTATCACTATTTGCATACGCTTTGAAATCAGGGAGTTTTGCTGAAACTATTTATTATTCAGCACGAAGGCATGAAATTTACCTCTAATGTTGTATTGAACTATGCAAAAAATAGCGTAGGAATTGATGTGGCAAGGTGCCAATATCTTTACGCCTTCCTCACAAGGTGTTAAATTGATCACGTTTTTGGCAATCAGTGATCGATTGTTTTTGCTATTTGATGAGCAACCAGAATGTGGTTCCTTTAATCAGCGTAGGAATTAATCAGGCAAACCGTCTTGCACCCTAATATAACTTTATTAAAACAGCGGTTGGATGCGTTAAATCAATTGCGTATCGATCGTGCTATGGCGAATATGGGGTCTGCTTTTCAGCAGGTATATACGCTGCTGCCTATTTTTCTGCATTATCATCACCCGAAAATGCCTGGCTATCAGGATGGCATCGTGCCACATGGTATCTGTGCTTATATTCCTAACGAAGCTCAAGCGCTGTATCTGACAGATTTCTGTCGGATGAATGATATTCCTCTGGCTCCCCATTCAACCCAGGCGTTACCCATTACTGGCGTCTACAGTATGGGCAGTACTTCTTCTGTGGGCCAAAGCCAATCTTCCGATTTGGATATCTGGATTTGCCACCAGTCATGGCTAAATAGTAATGAACTAACTATTTTGCAGGCGAAATGTTTACTGCTTGAGCAGTGGGCGGCTTCTTTAGGGATTGAAGTTAACTTTTTCCTGATTGATGAAAATCGCTTCCGTCAAAATCTGAGTGGTAAATTGGACAGCGAAGACTGCGGTTCAACATTACATATCCTGTTATTGGATGAGTTTTATCGCAGTGCGGTGCGGTTAGCCGGTAAGCCGATATTATGGAATGTGGTTCCCGCCGATCGTGAAATGGACTACGAAGAGTACGTTTCAGAACTGTTTGCCGATGGTTCACTTAAGCGCGATGAGTGGATTGACCTTGGTGGTCTTGGCGCATTGTCCGCCGAAGAGTATTTTGGTGCCAGTTTATGGCAGCTGTATAAAAGTATTGATTCACCTTATAAAGCGGTATTGAAAACGCTGTTGCTGGAGACTTATTCATGGGAATACCCACAGTCTCAATTGCTGGCGCTGGAAATAAAAAGAAGATTGCACAATGGTGAGCTGGACTCGTTTAGTCTGGATGCTTACTACATGATGCTGGAGCGGGTGACTACCTATTTGCAGGCGATTGGTGATGATGTTCGTCTGGATCTGGTTCGCCGTTGTTTCTATTTGAAAGTGTGTGAGCGTTTGTCTGAACCCGTTGCAGTGATTCCTGTCCAGGGTAACTGGCGGCGGGAAATTTTGAATCAGCTGACCAACGACTGGGGCTGGGGTTCCGAATGCCTTGAGATATTGGATAATCGGGAAAACTGGAAAATAGAGCGGGTTCGAGAAGCCAACAACGAACTGCTGGATGCCCTGATGCAAAGCTATCGCAATCTTATTCGCTTTGCCCGCCGTAACAATTTAAGCGTGAGCGCAAGTCCACAGGACATTGGTGTGCTGACCCGTAAGTTGTATGCGGCTTTTGAGGCGCTTCCGGGTAAAGTGACCTTGGTTAACCCCCAAATATCCCCTGACTTATCAGAGAAAAACCTGACGTTTATTCAGGTGCCTATCGATCGTGCGAATCGGGCGGGCTGGTATCTTTATAATCAGGCGCCGACGGTGGATGCAATCATCGGTCACCAACCTCTGGAATATAACCGCTATCTAAGTAAGTTAGTGGCCTGGAGCTACTTTAACGGCCTGCTAACGCCAGAGACCCAACTACATGTTAAGAATAGCCAATATTGTCATACCGAGAAGCTACAGGCTTTTGTGGCTGATATTGCCCGTCATTTCCCATTAAGAGTGCCGGCATCCACGCCTAAGGCGTTGTATAGCCCCTGTGAGATTCGCCATTTAGCGCTAATCGTTAACCTTGAGAACGATCCGACTGAATCACTGTTTCAGGACGCGCAGCCGTTCGATCTGGGGAAGTTAGATGTGTTTAGCTTTGGCAAACAGGAACAGTGCCTGATTGGTAGTGTAGATTTATTGTATCGTAACTCATGGAATGAAGTTCGTACTCTTCACTTTAGCGGCAGTCAGGCGGTGATTGAAGCGCTGAAAACGATTTTGGGTAAAATGCATCAGGATGCCGAACAGCCAGAATCAGTTGAAGTTTTCTGCTACAGCCAGCATCTCAGAGGTTTGATTCAGACTCGCCTACAGCAGCTGGTTTCTGAATGTATTAGTCTACGTTTATCCAGCAATCGCCAGGAGCCAAACCGCTTTAAGGCGTTAAGGTTATCGGGCCAAACCTGGGGTTTGTTTTTTGAACGTTTAAGCGTATCGGTGCAAAAGCTGGAGAATGCAGTGGAATTTTACGGTGCTATCTCCAACAATAAGCTGAACGGTATTCCGATTCAGCTAAAAACCGGCGAAGAACATCTACCTGAAATTATTGATGGTTCTGCCAGTGAAGGGATTATTCAGTTTTTCTTTGAAGATACGGAGAAAGGCTTCAATATTTATATTCTTGATGAGTTAAATCGGGTTGAAGTGTATTTGAACTGTCAGGGATGTATTGAAGAGTTGGTATGTGACGTCAGCCGGTTCTATGCCTCTTCCCATGAACGGTTTACTTATGGCTCCGGTTCAGTCAACTTTAACCTGCCGCAATTCTCTCAAATTGTGCAGGAAAATGGCGAATCACGCATTGTTCCTTTCAATAGTAACTCAATTTCTCCGTTGAGTGCGCCAACGGTACCGGTTACCAAGAAAGACATCATCCTCAGTCACACGTTTTAATCTGCCCAATACCTCATTGAGTTATCAGGCAGTCATCATACTGAATGGTGGCAGGATTAATTGCGTAAAAATACATTTTCTCCAGATTGCTCAGTACAGGCTTCCGACAGTACGGCGAAAAATTCCTGACCGCTGCGATCGCAAAACCACTGACCGTCACGATAGTCAAAATGGTATCCGCCACTTTTGGTTGCCAGCCATACTTGATGCATAGGCTCTTGTTTATTAATGATAATCTTACTTCCATTATCAAAGGAAAGTGACATAACCCCGCCATTGATTTCACAATCAATGTCGGCATCGCTGTCAATATTATCAATCGCTTCATCGATGTTGTGCATTAGCTTCTCAGCCAATTGGTGAAACTCAGTATCATTCATATTCAGAATTCCTATTGCTTTTCGTGATCTAGCTGCGATTATAGAGGGCTAAACAAAATGAATCACAGGCTTATTTCAATGAATACACTTTTTCGTTGCTCATTAGTAGTACTAACAACCTTTTGGCTTGCCGGATGTGGTCTAAAGGGGCCGTTATATATGCCATCCGATGAGCCGCCTAAAAAAGAATCTCCGTTAAAAGCGGAGCAACCGAAACCTGAACAAACTGAAAATAACACTCAGGTTGGTAACGCCTCTGCAAAATAAGTGCTGAACAAGTATCAGCAATGGGTTAATTCTTGTGGAGTTGTTAACGGACAGGGCGACAGACAAGCATTTCGGGTAATACCCGTAGTATAAAACAGATTAGGCAAAGCATTATGGATTACTTTAATTACAAAGATGGGCAGTTATACGCTGAAAATATGCCGGTAGCTGAATTAGCAGCGCGCTTCGGAACACCGCTTTATATTTATTCCAGAGCCACGATTGAGCGGCACTGGCATGCATTTGACAATGCTTTGTCTAACCACCCACATCTAATTTGTTATGCTACTAAAGCAAATAGTAATCTGGCTTTTTTAAATATTCTGGCTCGTTTAGGTTCCGGTTTCGATATCGTTTCTCAGGGCGAGCTGGAGCGAGTACTGGCTGCCGGTGGCGATCCCGCGAAAGTTATTTTCTCTGGGGTGGCAAAAACCGAAGGGGAAATGCGCCGGGCGCTGGAAGTAGGGATTCGCTGTTTTAACGTGGAATCGATCCCCGAATTACACCGCTTGAATAGTGTGGCTGGTGATATGGGGCTTAAGGCGCCGATTTCTCTGCGGATTAACCCAGACGTTGATGCCAAAACTCACCCGTATATTTCCACCGGTCTGAAAGAAAACAAGTTTGGTATTAGCTATCAGATGGCTCGTGAAGCTTACCGCTTGGCGAGTACTATGGAAAATATCAATATACAAGGCGTAGACTGTCATATCGGTTCACAATTAACTGAGCTTTCTCCTTTCCTTGATGCTGCCGATCGCATGTTAGTGCTATTAGACCAGCTGGCTGAAGATGGTATTACTATTCACCATCTGGATCTGGGGGGAGGGTTAGGCGTACGCTATGACGATGAAACGCCGCCTGAACCTATGGAGTACGCGACTGCACTGCTAGAGAAGTTGAAAGGGCGTGAAAATCTGGAACTGTGTTTTGAACCTGGTCGCGCCATTGCAGCGAATGCTGGCATTATGGTGACTCAAGTAGAATATCTGAAAGATCAGGACGATCATCATTTTGCCATTGTGGACGCCGGAATGAATGACCTGATTCGTCCATCTCTCTATGAGGCTTGGATGAAGATTATTCCGGTTATTGAAAACGGGGCTGGACAGCGTCAGGTTTATGATGTCGTGGGTCCAGTTTGTGAGACCGGTGATTTCTTGGGTAAAAAGCGTGAGTTGAGTTTAAATCAGGGAGACTTACTGGCGGTACGCAGCGCGGGCGCTTATGGTTTCAGTATGAGTTCAAACTACAACACCCGCTGTCGTGCGGCTGAAGTTATGGTTGATGGCGATCAAGCATACCTTGTGCGCGAGCGCGAACGCTTTGAAGATTTATGGCGCGGTGAGCATTTGGTGAAATAATATATAAATAGAAGTACGTTTTCTGGTTTCGCGCTAAAGGATAGCAGGCCCGGCAAGACGAGAATTTAATCGGCGACAATCGGTGAGATATAACGTTGTCGCAAGTGGGGTATGAAATGCAATTCTCCAAAATGCATGGCTTAGGCAACGATTTTATGGTTGTCGATGCAGTGACGCAAAACGTTTATTTTTCACCAGAGCTAATCCGCCGTCTGGCCGATCGCCATTATGGCGTCGGCTTTGACCAGTTATTGGTTGTTGAGGCGCCTTACGATCCTGATTTGGATTTTCATTACCGAATTTTTAATCCCGACGGAGGCGAAGTCGCCCAGTGCGGTAATGGCGCTCGCTGTTTTGCTCGTTTTGTTCGCTTGAAAGGACTCACCAATAAACGGGATATTCGGGTTAGCACCCAAAATGGCCGTATGACGTTATCGGTCAGTGAAGATGAACTGGTAACCGTTAATATGGGGGAGCCTGACTTTGAGCCCTCTCGTATTCCATTCCGTGCGGCTAAAATGGAAAAAACTTATATTCTCCGGGCAGCAGAGCATACGGTATTCGGTGGTGTTGTTTCGATGGGGAATCCACACTGCGTATTGCAGGTGGAGAATGTGGATCTGGCTAATGTCGAGCAGCTTGGCCCACTGTTGGAAAACCATGACCGTTTTCCTGAACGCGCAAATATTGGTTTTATGCAGGTTCTTCATCGCGGCAGCATTCGTTTAAGAGTGTATGAACGGGGTGCCGGAGAGACGCAAGCCTGCGGTAGTGGCGCTTGTGCAGCGGCGGCGGTGGGAATGATCCAAGGGCTGTTAGATGATAAAGTGAATGTTGAACTTCCTGGGGGCAGCCTACAGATTGCCTGGAAAGGTCCCGGACATCCGCTTTATATGGTTGGTCCTGCAACGCATGTTTATGATGGGTTTATTCACTTATGAGTAATGGAATAAAAGAAGATGGAACAGCATCAGGAACGGAGTCGGTTTGCCTTAGTGATGAGCAGGTCAGCCAGTTTTTGCTGAATAATCCAGATTTTTTTATCCGCAATGCTTTGCAAGTAGAGCAAATGCGGGTGCCGCATCCAGTCAGAGATAGCGTTTCCTTAGTTGAATGGCAACTAAGCCGCCAACGCAATCATATTCAGCAGTTGGAAGAAGAGATTACGCTGTTGATGGAGCAGGCGAGTGCTAATGAAATTTTGTTTACTCGTCTGATCAATTTACAGAGTGAATTAGTACAGGCAGACAGCCTGCAAAACTTGCTCTATCGCCTACAGTATTGGGCGCGTTCACTCGGTCTGGCGGATGCGACTATCCGTTTGTTCAGTGATAAATGGAAATTGGGCGCTCCTTCCGACTTTACTCATTTGGCGATTTCTCAGCAGGCATTTGAGCCCATGAGAATTCAGCGGCTCGGCAATCGCAATCAATATCTGGGGCAGCTTAATGGCCCGGAAATCCTACTGTTAATGCCAGAAGCTAAAATGGTGGGCTCTGTCGCGCTGTCTTTGTTGGGTAAGTGGGGCTCTCAGGGAATGGTGATATTTACCAGCCGCGATCCTCAGCACTATCAGCAAGGTATGGGAACACTGATTCTCGATCAGTTGAGTCTTTTTTTGCCCGGCTTGCTGTCCCGTTGGATAGAGCCGACATGAGTGAACGAACTGAACCATTAACCTGCCCCTCTTTACAACAGCCCGTCGATAACTTTCTGCGTTATCTCAGGGTTGAACGCCAGCTTAGCCCCTACACATTAAAAAGCTATCAGCGACAGTTGGCGGCACTTATTGACCTACTGGTGAATATTGGTCTCACCGATTGGACTAAGTTGGATGCGGCAGGTGTGCGTATGCTGGTAACACGGAGTAAGCGTTCAGGTTTGGAGTCAGCCAGCCTGGCGCTCAGGCTATCAGCCCTGCGTAGCTTTTTAGACTGGCTAGTTGGTCAGGGGATAATCGGCGCTAATCCGGCTAAAGGTATTTCTACCCCGCGTAAAGGCCGGCACTTACCCAAGAATATGGATGTTGATGAAGTTAATCATTTGCTGGATATTGACCTTAATGACCCATTAGCGGTGCGCGATCGCACCATGCTGGAGTTGATGTATGGTGCCGGACTGCGACTGTCAGAGTTGATTGGACTGGACTGCCGTCAGGTTAATCTGGATGCGGGTGAAATTCGAGTGGTGGGTAAAGGCAGTAAAGAACGCAAGCTGCCGATTGGACGAATGGCGGTTACCTGGCTAAACCGTTGGCTGCCGATGCGTGAATTTTATGCTCCCGACGATGATGCGCTGTTTGTTTCTAAACATGGCAACCGCATCTCCGCCCGTAATGTTGAAAAGCGCTTTGCGGAATGGGGCGTTAAGCAGGGCATAAGTAGTCACGTTCACCCACATAAACTCAGACACTCATTTGCTACTCATATGCTGGAATCCAGCGGTGACCTGCGCGCAGTACAAGAATTGTTGGGACATGCGAACCTGACAACTACTCAAATCTATACCCATTTGGATTTTCAGCACTTAACTAAGGTTTACGATGCTGCTCATCCGCGAGCTAAAAGAGGGAAGCCCTGATGCATTTTTACCGGCCTTTGGGGCCGATTAAGGCCTTAACCTTCGATCTTGATGATACGCTTTACGACAACCGTCCGGTTATTGAACGTACTGAAGTAGAAGTGATTAACTTTCTGCGGCAGCAGTTTCCCCAACTGGCCGATATGGATCGTGCAGGATTTAGCAAAATCCGTGCACAGCTACTGGAGCAGGAACCGGATATTTATCATGACGTTAGCGAATGGCGGCGACGTTCCTTTGAGGTTACTTTACGGCTTTACGGTTACAGCGATAGCGATGCGGCTGACGGCGCGGCGTTGACGATGGATCACTTCAGTTACTGGCGTAGCCGCATTGAAGTACCGCCCTCTACCCATACCACCTTAAGCCTATTGGCAACGCGTTATCCGTTGGTGGCAGTCACTAACGGCAATGCTAACCCTGCGCTGTTTGGTCTGGGAGACTATTTCCAATTAGTGCTGCGGGCCGGTCCGGATGGTCGCGCTAAGCCTTTTGGTGATATGTATTTAAACGCCGCTCGTCAGCTAAAGCTGGCACCAGAATATTTACTTCACGTTGGGGATGATTTAATCACCGATGTGGCCGGTGCGATTCGCCACGGCCTTCAGGCATGCTGGATTAATGACCGAAATCGTAACCTGATGCATGAATCCACCGGCTGTTTATTACCGCATATTGAAATTTCTCGGTTGGATTCATTGTGTCGGTTGATATAATCTATCCATTCATCTGTATAAATTACCAGTATATGGCCTAATAATGGACGTTTCCTACCTGCTAGACAGTTTAAATGACAAACAGCGCGAAGCCGTTGCGGCTTCCCGTACCAATATGCTGGTGCTTGCCGGTGCGGGCAGTGGGAAAACTCGAGTATTAGTACATCGTATTGCCTGGCTGCTATCGGTTGAGCACTGTTCTCCTTATTCCATTATGGCGGTGACGTTTACCAATAAGGCCGCTGCGGAGATGCGTCATCGTATTGAACAGCTGATTGGTACCAGCCAAGGGGGAATGTGGATTGGGACGTTCCATGGTCTGGCTCATCGCTTGCTGCGGGCTCATCATCTTGATGCCAATCTACCGCAGGATTTTCAGATTCTGGACAGTGAAGATCAGCACCGCTTGCTTAAGCGTATCGTTCGGGCGCTGAATCTGGACGAGAAACAGTGGGTTCCTCGTCAGGCCATGTGGTATATCAACAATAAAAAAGACGATGGCCTGCGACCTCAGCACATTGATACTTACGGCAACCCGACGGAAGGTACTTGGTTACGCATTTATCAGGCCTATCAGGAAGCCTGCGATCGTGCCGGTTTGGTAGACTTTGCCGAATTACTGCTGCGAGCCCATGAACTGTGGCTGCATAAACCTCAGATACTCAACCATTATCGGGAGCGTTTCACCAATATTCTGGTGGACGAATTCCAGGATACTAACCGCATCCAATATGCCTGGATCCGCATGTTAGCCGGAGACACTTCCAAAGTGATGATCGTAGGTGATGACGATCAGTCAATTTATGGCTGGCGCGGTGCTCAGGTAGAGAATATTCAGCGTTTTCTGGATGATTTTCCCGGTGCTGTTACCGTCCGTTTGGAACAGAACTACCGTTCAACCAGTAATATACTGAAGGCGGCTAACGCGCTAATAGCCAATAATGACGGTCGATTAGGGAAAGAACTCTGGACTGACGGTGAGCAGGGCGAACCTATTTCTTTGTACTGTGCGTTTAATGAGTTGGATGAAGCCCGTTTTGTGGTTAATCGAATTAAGACTTTTCAGGATGGCGGCGGTGCTTTAAATGATTGCGCGATCCTCTACCGTAGCAACGCACAGTCGCGGGTGCTGGAAGAAGCGTTATTGCAGGCTTCGACGCCTTATCGTATTTATGGCGGTATGCGCTTCTTCGAGCGACAGGAAATCAAAGATTCGCTGGCGTATTTACGTTTAATCTCCAATCCCAATGATGATGCGGCTTTTGAGCGCGTAGTAAATACGCCAACCCGCGGCATTGGCGATCGGTCTCTTGACGTTATCCGTCATGCGGCTCGCGATCGTCAGGTTACCCTATGGCAGGCTTCGGTTGCATTATTGCAGGAGAAAGTGTTTGCGGGCCGGGCTGCCGGGGCAATTCAGCGATTTATTGAACTGATTGAAGCGTTAACTAATGAAACTGGTGAACTGCCTCTGCATGTTCAGACCGATCGAGTGATTCGAGATTCTGGTCTGCGTCAGATGTATGAGCAGGAGAAGGGCGAGAAAGGCCAAACTCGGGTCGAAAACCTGGAGGAACTGGTAACGGCAACCCGTCAGTTCAGTTTTCAGGACGAAGATATGGATCTGTCGCCGTTACAGGCATTCCTCTCCCATGCTGCGCTGGAAGCAGGAGAAGGTCAGGCGGATGCCTATCAGGATGCGGTTCAGCTCATGACATTACACTCGGCTAAAGGGCTGGAGTTTCTACAGGTGTTTATTGTCGGTATGGAAGAGGGGATGTTCCCAAGTCAGATGTCGCTGGATGAAGGCGGCCGACTGGAAGAGGAACGCCGTCTGGCCTATGTTGGGGTAACCCGGGCAATGCAGAAGCTAACGCTGACTTACGCGGAAACTCGCCGTCTGTACGGGAAAGAGGTTTATCACCGCCCATCGCGCTTTGTTGGTGAACTGCCGGAAGACTGTATTGAAGAAGTCCGTCTGCGTGCCAGTGTGTCGCGTCCGGTTAGCCATAGCAGAATGGGCACACCAATCAGCCAGAATGATAGTGGCTATAAGCTAGGGCAGCGGGTTAACCATCCTAAATTTGGTGAAGGCACAATTATTAATCTGGAAGGCAGCGGTGAACATGCTCGTCTGCAAATTGCTTTTCAGGGTGAAGGCATTAAGTGGCTGGTGGCGTCATACGCCCGACTGGAAGTGCTGTAGTTTTGGCGTTCGGCGTCGTGGTACGGCGCCGAACGCTGTTTTCTTTCCTCTCTCGATTTTTTCATACCCGAGCTTCAGCGTAATCACACCTATTTTTATTCTATTTAATGTGTATCAGTGATTTACACTGCAAATTCTTTATAAATTAATTAGTTGATGGATAAATTATATTATCTGGTTATGATATATACTGAGTTTGGTGCATGAATGTACAAGAAAAGTTGTTCGGTAGTTGACAGAGTTTTTCCGGAAGGCGTAACATGCGCGCACTATTTTCCTATAGGGGCAACAGCTTTGGACATTCCCAGTCGATACTGGCTCAATGATTTTTTAATTAAGTTCAACTTCTAAGGCTATCCCTTTTTGCTGATAGCCTTCGTGGTTGTCAGCGACCTCTAATATTATCCCGTCGCTAGTGAGCTAGATGTAGTCTAGGTCTGATTGACTCGGTTATTGCCGTCACTTCAGATTGTTCAATGTGCGTAGTCCATTTCACCACTGCAAAAGAGGGATGACGCGATGTTAAGCGCATTTCAATTAAATAAGTGCTATTTATCCCGTTTAGAACTGGACGAAGGTGACAAGCTGACCGATTCCGTATGGGTCGATCTGGTGGAACCCGAGGATGAAGAACGGGAACGGGTTCAGAATGAGCTTGGCCAGTCTCTGGCTACGCGGCCAGAACTGGACGATATCGAAGCATCGGCACGTTTCTTTGAAGACGAAGACGGTCTGCATATCCACTCCTTCTTTTACTATGAAGATGCTGAAGATCGCGGCGGTAACGCCACGGTGGCATTTACCATCCGCGATGGTCGCCTGTTTACTTTGCGTGAGCGGGATCTGCCGGCATTTCGTCTTTACCGTATGCGCGCCCGTAATCGGGCGATGGTTGACGGTAATGCTTATGAGCTATTACTCGATCTGTTTGAAACGAAAATTGAACAGCTGGCGGATGAAATCGAAAATATTTACAGCGATCTGGAGTCTCTGAGTCGGGTGATTATGGAAGGCCATCCGGGTGAGGGTTACGATGAAGCGCTCTCTACCTTGGCTGAACTTGAAGATACCGGTTGGAAAGTTCGCTTGTGTCTGATGGATAGCCAGCGGGCGCTAAACTTCCTGGTGCGTAAAGCGCGGTTACCGGGAAATCAGCTTGATCAGGCGCGTGAAGTGTTGCGAGATATCGAATCGCTGCTGCCGCATAATGAATCTCTGTTCCAGAAAGTTAACTTCTTGATGCAGGCGGCAATGGGCTTTATTAATATCGAACAAAGCCGCATTATTAAAATATTCTCGGTGGTATCGGTGGTGTTCCTGCCACCAACGTTAGTGGCTTCAAGCTACGGGATGAACTTTAAGTTTATGCCAGAGCTGGACTGGTCATTTGGTTATCCGGCGGCGATTGGCTTAATGGTTGCTGCGGCACTTGCACCTTATCTTTATTTTAAAAGTCGTAATTGGCTCTGATACCCTGTTTTGTCAAAGAATTACCGTACGATGAGTATTAAAGTTGGTTTGTATAAAACAGCTTGATATTGATCGGCGGTAATTTTATTTTGGTAATACCGCTGACGTTATAACCGTCGTGTTCGTTAGTTATTGGGATTTGTAACCGTGGCAAAGCGCTCGTCCGTTTTTCAATGGGTTATTCTGTTTGTCCTTTCGTTATCACTATCATTGGTTATGCTGCGGTTTCATATACCGGCCGCGATGCTGCTTGGGCCAATGGTGGTCGCGGTGACAATGAGCCTCTGTGGCGCAACGGTGCGTATCGATAATCGATTTTTTATCTCTTCCCAAGCCATTATTGGCTGCATGATTGCTCAAAACCTTTCCTCCTCTATTCTGGTCTCCCTCGCTGCTAATTGGCCGATTGTTTTATTTATTTTGTTGGCAACGTTGTTCGCCAGCGGCTTGTCTGGCTGGCTGTTAGTACGTTTTAGCCATTTACCGGGCACCACCGGCGCGTGGGGTTCATCACCGGGTGGCGCTGCGGCTATGGTCGCCATGTCTGAGGATTACGGCGCTGACGTGCGTCTGGTTGCCTTTATGCAATACCTGAGAGTGTTGTTTGTGGCGGGTTCTGCGGCGTTGGTGGTGCGTATCTCAATGGGGGGAAACGCTCAGGAGATTGTGCAGGAGTTAGTTTGGTTTCCTCCTTTAAGCTGGGACTTCGCTGCGACGCTGGCATTGGCAGGAATCGCCGGGTGGTTGGGACGTCGGTTGCGTTTTCCTTCCGGAACGATGCTGTTTCCGATGCTTATTGGGGCGGGGTTGCATGCCGGTGATGTTTTAACGATACAGTTACCGGAATGGTTACTGGCAATGGCTTACGCTTTTATTGGTTGGAGCGTAGGGTTGCGCTTTAACCGCGCGGTTTTTTTGCTGGCGTTGAGAACGCTGCCGCAAATCGTCATATCAATATTAGGGCTGATGTCGTTATGTGCCCTGATGGCGCTGGCGTTGACCAAAGTATTGGATATGGATTTCTTGACCGCTTATCTGGCGACTAGCCCAGGTGGGCTGGATACCGTGGCGATTATTGCTGCCGGTAGTGGGGCTGATATGTCTTTTGTGATGGCGATGCAGACGCTACGCTTGTTTAGTATTTTGATGACCGGCCCGGCGATGGCGAAGTTTATTTCCCGCCACGCGCAGAGACGGCCCGATCCATTAGCGTAATCTTCTTTGATGGTACAACGCATCCAGTACGAATATGGCCAGAGCCGCCCAAATAAAGCCGAAGGTAATTAGTTTTTCCGCGCCAATGGTTTCACCGTAAAAAACAATCGCCAGAAAGAACACCATTGTTGGTGCCATATACTGAAAGAACCCTAGCGTCGACAGGCGTAATTTGGTGGCTGCTGCGGTAAAGAACAACAGTGGAATGGTGGTTATCACCCCAGCAGAAACCAGCAATGTATTCAGTGACCAGGTATTTTGGCTTAAGTGACTGGTTGGCGTATCGGCAATAAAGAACAAATAGATAATGGCGACGGGAAGCAACCACAGCGTTTCAAACAACATACCGGTTTGCGAGTCCACGGCAATTTTTTTCCGAATCAATGCATAAAAACCAAAGGAAAAAGCCAATATCAGACTGATATAGGGAATTGAGCCAAATTGCCAAAGCTGAATGGCAACGCCGGTAAAAGCCAGCGCTACGGCGACCCACTGCATGCGTCGAAATCGCTCTTTAAGAAATATCATACCCAGCAGCATACTGACCAGCGGATTAATAAAGTATCCCATACTGGCCTCCAGCATATGATGGTTATTCACCGCCCAAATATAGGTTAGCCAGTTGCAGCCAATCACCACAGCGCTGATGGCCAGCATTAATATTTTCTTTTTATGGTTTAACCATAGCTGCTGAACTGATCCCCACTGTCGTCCGAAAGTGATAAGCAGCAACATAAAGAAAAATGACCAGATAATACGGTGGGTGAGTATTTCATTGGCGGGAACATTCTCAATCAACTTAAAGTAAACGGGGGCGATTCCCCAAATAAAATAAGCGGCTAAAGCGAATAGTATGCCTTGGCGAGTTTGTTGCGATTCCATGAAATACCTTGTTTGCATATACAGAGAGTAGAATTTGCTAGTGTACCCTATTTTTCCTATTTTTTTATGACTGAAATTTGGGTGAGTTATAGGATAAATGAGTAGAGATATGGCGAAAATTTTTATAAATATCGTCTGATATCTGTTGAGCGCAGTATGGCGATGCTGCTTATCACTTGTTGATTAAAATCCTTTATGTATAAGCATGTTAATTGCAGGTTAGTTCCCTCTTTTTAAGTATGGCGGTGATATTTTTTGTCTGAATATTGCGGCGTACGTTGCTTTTTATTTTTTTACTTTCCATTAGGGACGACAAACGCCGCGAATCAGCCTAAAATACCCCCCATTACCAGTAACAGGGGATTAAGGTGTCAACTGCGGTTGTTATCAATTCGGAAGCTTTAGCCGCACAGGTATTACGTGACACCTTTGGCTATCATCAATTTCGTCCAGGTCAGCAGGAGATTGTCTGTGAGGCCGTTTCGGGGCGCGATTGTCTGGTAGTGATGCCGACCGGCGGCGGTAAATCGCTATGCTATCAGCTTCCGGCCCTGTTGCTGGACGGTATAACGCTGGTTATCTCTCCGCTGATCTCCCTGATGAAGGATCAGGTGGATCAATTGCGGGCAAACGGTGTTTCTGCCGGTTGCCTCAATTCCAGTCAGACGCGAGAGCAACAGTATGAGGTGATCTCCGCCTGCCGTAGTGGTCAGATGAAGCTACTGTACGTCGCCCCTGAGCGACTGATGATGGATAATTTCCTTGAACAGCTTAGTGGCTGGAATCCATCGTTACTGGCCGTTGATGAAGCTCACTGTATTTCCCAGTGGGGGCACGATTTCCGTCCGGAATACCGTGCCCTTGGCTCCTTACGCAAACATTTTCCTAACCTACCGTTTATAGCCTTAACGGCAACGGCGGATGAAACGACCCGTCAGGATATTAATCGCTTATTGGATTTACGCGATCCGCTGATTCATATCAGTAGCTTCGACCGTCCCAATATTCGCTATACCCTAATGGAGAAGTTTAAACCTACCGATCAGCTATTACGCTATGTGCAGGATCAGCGCGGTAAAAGCGGCATTATTTACTGCAATAGCCGCAAAAAAGTAGAAGATGCGGCGGCACGATTGAAGGCTAAAGGCCTCAGCGTGGCGGCCTATCATGCCGGAATGGATAACGATAGCCGAGAGGCGGTTCAGGAAGCCTTTCAGCGTGACGACCTACAGATTGTGGTGGCTACCGTAGCGTTTGGTATGGGGATTAACAAACCTAACGTGCGCTTTGTGGTGCATTTTGACATTCCTCGCAATATTGAATCCTACTATCAGGAAACAGGTCGCGCGGGGCGCGATGGCTTACCTGCTGAGGCTATCCTGTTCTATGACCCAGCGGATATGGTTTGGCTGCGCCGCTGCCTGGATGAAAAACCGGAAGGGGCATTACAGGACATAGAACGGCATAAGCTGAATGCAATGAGCGCCTTTGCCGAAGCACAGACCTGTCGTCGATTGGTGCTGCTGAACTACTTTGGTGAAAGTAAGCAGCAACCGTGTGGCAACTGTGATATTTGTCTCGATCCGCCGCAACGCTATGATGGTTTGGTGGATGCCCAGAAAGTACTTTCTTGCGTGTACCGAGTGGGTCAACGTTTTGGTATTGGCTATATTGCGGAAATTCTACGTGGGGCTAATAACATGCGTATCCGCGAGTTTGGCCACGATAAACTGCCGGTGTACGGTATTGGTAAAGATCAGAGTCATGAACACTGGGTTAGCGTGATACGTCAACTGATTCACTTGGGATTGCTGACGCAAAATATTGCCCAGTTTTCTGCATTACAGCTTACTGAGGCCGCGCGTCCGGTTTTACGTGGTGAAACGCCACTGCAACTGGCGGTGCCGAGGTTGTTGAATCTTAAATCACGTAGCAGTTCTGCCTCGAAAAGCTTTGCTGGCAACTATGACCGTAAGCTGTTTGCCAAATTACGCAAGCTGCGCAAGTCGATCGCGGACGAAGAGAATATTCCGCCCTACGTGGTGTTTAATGATGCCACTTTGTTAGAAATGGCAGAGCAACAGCCAACCCGTGAAAGTGAACTGTTATCGGTAAATGGAGTGGGTTATCGCAAGCTGGAGAGGTTTGGGCAACCATTCCTGACGTTGATTCGCGATCATTTAGTCAGCCCAGATTAGCGTTTTTTGATCACCATCCTTCATTTTTCATTAGTCCTCCATCGTTCGATGGAATAAGATAATTATCAATCCAGAGGCCTGATATTACTCTGCTGTAAAAGCATCATTCTATTCCATGATGTACACAACAAAGCTGCTTCTGCGATTGAAGATATGTCGGTGTAAACTGGCAAGATTACCGTACAGCTCAAGGTGCTGCTCAAAACCCGGCGAGTCTGTTATCTTTTGAAGGTAAGCGTACAATACGGCCGTATTATGTATGGTGATGGTTTGTCGCCAGCGTAGTCAAAATAATTTGAAAAACCTTTAAGTTAAAGAGAATCCCATGACGCTATTTTTAACCGTTGCGGTGGTGCAGCTTGTTGCATTAGCCACACCCGGACCTGATTTCTTTTTTGTTTCGCAAACCGCAGTTAGCCGCTCCCGTAAAGAAGCGATGTATGCGGCAATGGGAATTTTCAGTGGTGTTATGGTATGGGCTGCGATCGCGCTGTTGGGACTGCATATTTTATTGCAACAAATGGCCTGGTTACATAGCCTGATTGTGGTGTGTGGTGGTGCCTATTTATGCTGGATGGGTGTCAGTTTGCTGCGTTCTGCGTTCAGTAAGAGCCTGCCTCAAGAAAACATGGTCAGTGGTGCTGATACCAGCCACAACAGTCATTCATTTTTGCGTGGACTGTTTACTAACCTGTCTAACCCGAAGGCTCTAATTTATTTCGGCAGTGTATTCTCGGTATTTGTTGGTGATGATATTGCCGGTAGTACTCGTTGGGGGCTATTTGCTTTAATTGCGCTGGAAACCTTGATTTGGTTTACGTTGGTGGCCTTTATTTTTGCTTTGCCGGTGATGCGTAGTGGTTATCAGCGAGTAGCAAAATGGATTGATGGTATCGCTGGCGCTTTATTTGCAGGCTTTGGGCTACATTTAATCACGTCTCGTTTCTATTAATTGAAGATGAGATGCCAGCGTTAAGCAGATAATGACATTCGATTGGCTTATGTGTTGTACATAAAAAAACCGGCCAGGTTTAACCAGCCGGTTTTTTCATGCCGTTTTTTATTTAGATAACCATGCTTAACAGCAGGCAGCCAATCAGGCCACAAACTGAAATAATGGTTTCCAGTACTGACCATGACTTGATAGTTTCTGCGATAGTCAGGTTAAAGTACTCTTTGAATAGCCAGAAACCTGGATCGTTCACGTGAGAGAAGATAACGCTACCGGAGCCAACGGCTAACACCATCAGTTCAGGGCTGACGCCAGACATGGCCAGTAAAGGCGTTACGATACCACCGGCAGTCATTGCTGCTACTGTGGCAGAACCTAGTGCCAAACGTAAAACAGCTGCGATAGCCCAACCCATGAATAATGGCGAAAGGGTACTGCCAGCCATCAGTGTTTCGATATATCCTGAAACGCCACCATCAACCAGAATCTGTTTGAAGGCGCCGCCGCCGCCGATGATCATCAACATCATGGCAATGATTTTAATGGAGTCGCTGATGGTATCCATAATCTGGTCCATGGTGCGACCACGGTTTAGGCCAAAGGTGAAGATAGCGATTAATACCGCAATCAGCGTTGCCATAACCGGATCGCCTAAGAACTCGGCATAGGACAAAATGGCGTGGCCTTTCGGCAGCGTCATTTCAGCAACCGCTCGACCAGCCATCAGCACGACCGGTACTAACGTGGTTGCTACGCTGACGATAAAGCTTGGCATTTCGCTTTCGGTGAAGACTTTCGGATTGTGCAGGCCTTCAGGAACCGGCTTATCAATGCCTTTCAGGAAGCGGGCATAAACCGGGCCAGCCAGAATAACGGTTGGGATAGCAATTAAGGTACCGAATAATAGAGTTTTACCCATATCGGCTTTAAATAGAATAGCGATTGCTGTCGGACCCGGGTGTGGCGGAAGTAAGGCGTGAGTCACGGATAAGGCCGCCGCCATTGGAACACCGATAAACAACAGTGGAATACGTGCAGATGCTGCAATAGTAAAGACCAAAGGCAGCAACAGGACAAAACCAACTTCATAGAATAACGCAAAACCAACAACAAAACCGGTCAGTACGATAGCCCACTGAATGCGCTCTCTACCGAATTTGGCAATTAAGGTGGTGGCAATACGTTGGGCACCGCCACAGTCAGCCAGTAATTTACCCAACATGGCACCAAAGCCCATGATTAAGGCTAAACTGCCTAGCGTCCCGCCGACACCATTTTTAATTGAGACAATAACGCCGTTTACGTTGAATGCACCTTGAGTGGTGTAACCCAGCGCAAGACCAACAACCAGCGAAACCAGTATCAGTGAAATGAAACCGTTTAGCTTGCAACGGATCATCAGTAGCAGTAGTAGGGCTACGCCAATCACGACAATCACTAATGGCATAATAGTTCTCCGATGTATGTACCGTATCAACCCAATACAGCTTATTTCAGGTTGATATATGAATCGACGTTTTTCCAGAAGATAGCGTCATATCTTTATATTTATCTGCAATAACCAGCATTATTGCTTCATTTTCTATTTGTGATATTTATCACATCTTTGTTTGTTACCGGTATCATGATACCGGTAACGTGCTAGGATAGGGAACTATAGAGAAGGCTTAAATGTTCATTTTGAGATAGAGATCAAACTTATGACGGGACAAAGCATAATTATTATGGGCGTCTCTGGATGCGGGAAATCCAGCGTAGGAGCAGCC
The DNA here is from genome assembly GCF_900112475.1 of Pragia fontium DSM 5563 = ATCC 49100. Lineage (GTDB taxonomy): Bacteria > Pseudomonadota > Gammaproteobacteria > Enterobacterales > Enterobacteriaceae > Pragia > Pragia fontium. The sequence continues at coordinate 62,226 of NZ_FOLW01000014.1, forward strand.
GTTGCCAGAGAGTTAGGTGCTAAGTTTATTGATGGCGATGATCTGCATCCGCGGGCAAATATTCAGAAGATGGCCAGCGGCCATCCGTTGGATGATAACGATCGCGCTCCTTGGCTTGAACGTCTGAATGATGCGGCGTATAGCCTACGTCATAAAAATGAAGTGGGTTTGATTGTCTGCTCTGCGCTGAAACGCCGCTATCGCGATCGCCTGCGTGAAGGTAATCCGGAGATGATTTTCCTGTATATGAAAGGCAGCTTCGATGTGATTTTAGAGCGTTTGAAAGCGCGTGCCGGTCACTATATGCCGACTGATTTATTAAAAAGTCAGTTTGATGCCTTGGAAGAGCCGACTGCTGAGGAGCCTGATGTGATCTCTATTGATATCACCGGCGATTTCACTCAGGTGGTTGAACGCGGTGTTGAAGCGTTGCGTCAGGCGGGCGTGAAAACCCGCTAATTGCTGCTTTAAATGCTGCCGCCCTGGATAATAGTGAAGCCTAAATCAAGCATTTTTGGGGTAACCGTTTCACCGCGCAAACGGGCAAGTAATCTTTCTGCTGCGACTTGCCCCATCTTTTCACGAGGGGTTAAGACGCTGGTGAGTTTAGGCTCCATTGATTGACCAATATCGTGCCCGTGGAAGCCTGCAATGGCCATATCTTTTGGAATGTGTAAGCCCTGACGCTGACATTCGAATGCCGCCCCGATCGCAATATCATCGTTGGTACAGAATATGCTGTCAGTATCAGGATAAACCCGGCGGGCTTCTTTCAGTAATTCACAGCCGAGACTGTAAGACGATGAGCGGTCAGTACAGATACTACGGGGCTCCAGACCAAACTCACGCATAGCCTGTTGATATCCCTGCAATTTAATTACTGTACGTTCATCCTGACGAGCACCAAGGTAAACGGTATGGGTATGTCCGCTGCGAATTATCTCTTTCGTCATTTGATAAGCCGCATCATAGTTATTAAAGCCTACCGCCAGATCGAGACAGGGAGAAGCGCTATCCATAATTTCGATCACCGGAATACCGGCAACCTCGATCATTTTCCGCGTTCGTTCGGTATGGTTACGCTCAGAGAGTATCAAACCGTCAATATTATAAGAAAGCAAAGAAGTCAGGCGCATTTCTTCACGTTCAGGATGGTAGCCATAGTGGGCTAACATAGTTTGGTAACCGTGAGAGTCGGTTACGCTTTCAATACCGCGCAAGACTTCGGCAAACACCTGGTTGGTCAATGAAGGAAGCAGTACGCCAATAGCTTTACTGGTGGCATTGGACAAGATTTCCGGTGCTCGATTGGGAATATAGCCCAGTTCATCTAATGCTACGGCTATTTTGCTGCCTAATGCCGCAGAGACCTGTGATGGATCGCGCAAATAGCGACTGATCGTCATCTTTGTTACGCCAACTTGGTTAGCGACATCTTGAAGCCCAGGTCTTTTTTTCTTCATTTTTCAAATAATTAAATAGTGAACGATAGATGACTTAGTTTAACAAAGAAAACGCCAGACGGGTATATTTGTGGCGGTTTCCGATAGGTTTATTTATGGTGATTCATTTATATCCCTCATTAACTTTTTAGTATGCTCTGTTTTACAGGTACATGAGAGTCTATGATTCGCCGTTGATAGTACTGAATAATATGCGCTGAGTATAAAGACATCTTTTATCTTTATTTGAATTCTATTTTTACCGTTGAAAAAATAGTTCCTGATTACTTTAGTGCGTTAACTTAAAATGTTTTTAACATGAAGGAAACAGAGGACGTATTATTTTTACGCCTGAATATTGCCATCGTTTTTTAGTCAGAGAAATGATAAAGATTTGTGTTAATAATCACAACTGTGATTGAGGTCACAAAACAATCTGCTTGTTAGCTGAATCGAGTAAAATTGAGCCTTAAAACGTATTGTTACCGGTATCATTTGGGTATATAGTAGCTTTATGACATGATGACCTAGCTTCCAAAAGGGGACGGTATTGGGAAAAATAGCACACAGATAATGGCGTAAGAATAGAGAGTCATAAACTGTTTAGATTTTAAATAAGCAGCAATAATTTATTTTATGCTTATTTAAGATTTAATCTAAAATAATAGTGATACAACCCAGTGATAATAAAATTATGGGTTATATATACCTATTTGGTTATTTCTTCTTAGTCTTTTGATAGCGTTATTTAAATATTCTTTTTATCAATATTTAAAACACTTTTATGAAAAGTGGGGAATAACATGAATCCTATTGTTGAGCGCGTTACCCAGAAAATTATTGCCCGTTCCCAGAATGAACGCTGTCAATATTTGGCAAAAATTGATGCGGCAAAGAGTAAGACCGTACACCGGTCACAGCTTTCCTGCGGTAATCTGGCCCATGGTTTTGCCGCCTGTTCTGTGGATGACAAACTCTCCCTCAAGAATATGGTAAAAAGTAATATCGGTATCATTACGTCCTATAACGATATGCTTTCAGCCCATCAACCTTATGAACATTATCCTGAACGACTTAAGAACGCCTTGCATGCCGTTGGCGCAGTTGGTCAGGTCGCCGGTGGTGTACCGGCAATGTGTGATGGCGTCACTCAGGGGCAGGATGGCATGGAGCTTTCCCTGCTAAGTCGCGATTTAATTGCGATGTCGGCAGCGATTGGTCTATCCCACAATATGTTTGATGGCGCATTGTTTCTTGGCGTGTGCGATAAGATTGTACCGGGGCTGTTTATTGCCGCTATGTCATTCGGCCATCTGCCTACGGTGTTTGTCCCCGCGGGTCCTATGCGTACCGGTGCCTCTAATAAAGAAAAAGTGCGCATTCGTCAGTTATATGCAGAAGGTAAGGTTGGGCGTGAGGAACTGCTGGAATCTGAGGCTAATGCTTATCACTCTCCGGGGACTTGTACGTTTTACGGCACCGCTAATTCCAACCAGATGGTGATGGAAGTAATGGGACTGCATCTGCCGGGGTCTTCTTTTGTTTATCCGGATATTCCCCTACGGGATGCATTAACGGATGCGGCTGCTCGTCAGGTAACGCGTATGACAGAAGCCTCCGGTGAGTATCTGCCAGTGGGACGTTTGGTTGACGAAAAAGTGATGGTGAACGGGATTGTTGCCCTGTTGGCAACCGGTGGTTCGACGAACCACACCATGCACTTGGTTGCGATGGCGAAAGCGGCGGGTATCACGATTACCTGGGATGACTTTTCTGAACTATCTGAAGTGGTGCCGCTGCTATGCCGTATTTATCCTAATGGCCCGGGCGATATTAACTACTTTCAGGCCGCTGGCGGTGTTTCATTACTGGTTCGTGAATTGCTGAAGGGTGGACTGCTACATGAAGACGTCCATACCGTCGCTGGCTTTGGCCTGCATCGTTATACACAGGAACCGTTTCTGGAAGAAGGGCAACTGGTGTATCGCGATGGCCCTCATGCTTCTCTGGATCCTGAGGTTATTTCCTCGCTGGAAGCGCCTTTTGTTAAACACGGTGGAACGAAGGTCTTGTCGGGAAATCTGGGGCGAGCAGTTATGAAAACGTCTGCGGTACCGCAAGATCGTCAGATTATCAAAGCGCCAGCGGTGGTGTTTGACAGCCAATACGCTATTGATGACGCATTTAATGCCGGTCAGTTGGATCGAGATTGCATCATTGTGGTGCGTTTTCAGGGGCCAAAAGCGATTGGTATGCCGGAGCTGCATAAACTGATGCCACCATTAGGCGTATTGATGGATCGCGGTTTTAATGTGGCGCTAGTTACCGATGGCCGTTTATCCGGTGCCTCAGGTAAAGTTCCGGCTGCAATTCATGTGACGCCAGAAGCCTATGTAGGTGGTTTGCTGGCTAAAGTGCAGGACGGCGATATGATTCAGGTTGATGGCACGACGGGAGAACTTAGCCTGTTGGTTGAGGCGGATGAACTGGCTCGTCGTACCCCTGCACAACCTGACTTATCTGCTTCCCATATTGGTATGGGACGTGAGTTGTTTTCGACGCTGAGAGAAAATATTTCTGGAGCAGAGCAAGGTGCCAGTTGTTTTAAGTTTTAACGTTTAGTATGCGTTTTACCACCGATATATGCGCTTTAACTGCAAAATATTAAGCGCCTCAATCGGTTTCGCTGCCGATAGTTCAGTATTTAAATCAGCAGTCGGGCTTGCAGCGAGTTGGGGCATTAAGGCGAATGCCCCAACACCCCGCGCCTTCCGCACCGGAATTTAGGTCGCCTATGGCGACTGCCCCCCACCATCAATAAGGCTTAACGCACCGGCATAGACCCGCTCCCGGCGGCGCTATGCCTCTCACAGCATCCATGCTGCTCGTGCTACCTTATTGATGATGTCGGCTAAATTCAGTGCTCCCGATGGTCATAACATATTATTTCTCAATCTCTTCCTCTTCCTTCCTTTTCCGCAATAACCTCAGCGCATTAGCCGTCACCAGAGCCGTTGCACCGGAATCGGCTAATACCGCTAACCACAGGCCGGTTAGTCCGATTAAGCTGGTGACCAGAAAAATTGCTTTCAGGCCAAGGGCGATGGTGATGTTCTGACGGATAATTTTTCGCGTCGCTCGGGATAGCACAATCATATCCGACAGGCCAATCAGGCGGTTATGGGTTAATGCGGCATCGGCAGTTTCTAATGCAACATCGGTTCCGCCACCCATAGCGATACCAATTGTTGCTGACTTCATGGCTGGGGCGTCATTGATGCCGTCTCCCACCATTGCCGTTGGCTGCTGTTTATTCAGGGCAATCACTGCGCTCACTTTGTCTTCCGGCAACAGGCTGGCTTCATATTCAATATTCAGTTCATGAGCGATAGCGGCGGCGGCTCGTGGGTTATCCCCGGTTAGCATCACACCGTTTACGCCGATCTTATTCAGTGCTGCTAAAGCCTGTTTGGCATCGGCGCGCAGGGTATCGCGCAAGGCCAGCAGGCCAATCACTTGATTATCCTGAAGTGCAACGACGACGGTTTTCCCCTGTTCTTCTAACTGCATAACCTGTAATTGCAGACTGTCTGAAAGCTGTTCTGCGCTGAGTTTGGATGGAGAACTAATCAGGATGGTTTGTCCGTCAACGGTACCTTGTACTCCAACTCCGGCGATAGCGCGACGCTGATCGGCCTGAACGTAGTTAATCGAGCTTTCTTCGGTACGGCGGATAATCGCCTGCGCCAGAGGATGGTGCGAACCAGATTCAACAGATGCTGACAGAGACAGGAGCTGAGCTTCAGTCATGTTTTGCAGCGGTATCACGTCGGTAACCATCGGTTTACCTTCCGTCAGGGTACCGGTTTTATCGAAGGCGATTTGGCTGATGGTTCCTAACTGCTCCAGTGCCGCACCTCCCTTGATCAAGGCACCTCGACGAGTCGCTGAAGCCAGCGCAGAGGTAATGGCCGCCGGTGTTGAGATAACCAGCGCACATGGACAGCCAATTAACAGCAGAGTTAAGCCGCGATAAATCCAGGTTTCCCACGGTTGGGAAAACAGCAGTGGAGGTACTATCACCACGAAAAACGCAAACAGCATAATAGCCGGGGTGTAATAGCGACTGAAGCGATCGATAAAGCGTTCAATCGGCGCGCGGCGTTCTTCTGCTTCTTCAATCAGGGTGAGAATACGGTCAATAGCGTTCTGCCCTGGTTCGGACAGAACTTTTAGCTGTATCACGGTATCAACGGCCAGACTACCGGCGGCGACTTTTTCTCCGTTTACGCGCTCAACGGGAATCGACTCCCCAGTCAGAGCACTTTCATCAAAGCTGGCACTGGTTCCAAGCAATTGAGCATCTACCGGTAAACGCGTACCGGGAGCGATTTCAATAATATCTCCGGGGCGTAAGTTACCGGTTGGTACCATTTTTCGTTCACCGTTAACGATCTGCACGGCCTCTTCTGGCAATAGCGCCATTAAAGCGGTAACGCCTTGGCGTGCCCGGTTTGCTGCGTAGGATTCCAGTAATTCGCCGATCATAAATAACATCAGTACCATCGCCGCTTCTTCCGTCGCACCGATAAACAGTGCACCGATAGCGGAGACGCTCATCAGCGTTTCAATGGCAAAAGGTGTCCCAGAACGGGTAAGGCGGATGGCCTGTAAGCCAATTGGAATCAGGCCAACGATAGTGGTTACGGTGAAAGCGATGCGGCCAGCGGTTGGGTAGAATGACTCCAACAGCCAACTAAGTAGAATCATGATCGCCATTAGTGCCGGAGGGCCATACTCTTTTAGGCGCTGCTGTGTGACAGACGGTTTAGCGGCAGGCGTGGTATCCGAGCCGGAGCTGAGCGAGTATCCCGCTTTCTTTACTGCCTGCTCAATACGTTCGGCGATATTGTGGCTCTGGCTAGCGTCGACGACCAGTTTTTCGGTGGCAAAGAGAATTTTAGCGTGCTCAACGCCGGAAACCTGGCTAACCGCAGTTTCCACTTTCTTTGCACAGCTTGGGCAGTCCATACCAAAGACTTGCCAGGTTAGGCGAGTGTTACCCTTGGCGATTTCTGCCATTGGTTGATCCTGACCATCATGTTCATTTTGTATAGCGCATGCACCATGATGATGTTCATCATGATCGTGGGGGTGCTCATGACTGTGGCCATGTTGATCTGATAAATCATGTACATCGGATGGTATGCTTTTGTTTTCGCTATGGTTATTCATTTGATGGTACCTTCATCCACTCATAATGAGGTTACTCTACACCTTGGAGTCTACTCCAGAGTCAATGTTTATTATTGGTAAAATATGACAAGGATAAAAACCTTCAGTAAGACTGTTATTTAATCAAACGTAAACTAAATAGTGTTAGAGTGAATAACTGCTTTCTTTTATACTCCGCCTTCTTGAAGCTGAATTAGCAAGGTGGCGTTCGATATGCCGTTACTGGTCACAACCACGATACTTTGGGCATTTTCTTTTAGTCTAATTGGCGTTTATTTATCCGGCCAGGTTGATACTTGGTTTGCGGTGTTTATCCGCATTGCACTGGCCTTTCTGGTATTTTTGCCTTTTTTACGCATTCGCGGCGTGAGTCTGAAGCAAGCGTTGTTATTTATGCTGGTTGGCGCTTTCCAGCTTGGCATTATGTATTTGTTCTATTACCAGTCATTTCTCTATCTCAGCGTGCCAGAGATATTGTTGTTTACCATTATGACGCCGATTTACGTCACGCTGATTTACGATCTGTTAGCGGGTAATCGTCTGCGAGTTGGCTATTTATTGAGTGCACTGCTGGCGGTTATTGGTGCAGCGGTGATCCGCTATAACCAGTTGAGTGCTCAGTTTTGGCTTGGTCTGTTTTTTGTTCAGGGGGCCAATATCTGCTTCGCGATAGGTCAGGTCGGCTATAAAAGGCTAATGGAAGTGTATCCGATGCCTCAGCGTAGTGCGTTTTCGTGGTTTTATCTGGGGGCGCTTGTGGTGGCGAGTATTGCCTGGCTGCTGTTTGGTGATATCAGCAAAATGCCGACAACGGGACTCCAGTGGGGAATTCTGGTTTGGTTAGGTATTGGTGCCTCCGGTCTGGGGTATTTCATGTGGAACTATGGCGCAACGCAGGTTGATGCCGGTACCTTGGCAATTATGAATAATGCGCTGATTCCCGCAGGACTATTGGTTAACTTTGCTATTTGGCAGCACAATGTTGACTGGCTCAGGTTGGTTATTGGCGGCGGCATTATTATGCTGTCGTTACTGGTTCATAAGCGATGGGTTGTTCCCCACGTCAAAACCGTGCACAAATCTGCCTGAATATTTCACCACTGTCACCTTAAGCCAGTTTAATAAACGGTAACGTACTGGCGTGACGGCGGGCAATGTCAATAAAGGTACTAATTGCTAATTGATTCTGCTCTCCGTCACGTACCGCCGCATAAAGTCTGCGCCATAAACCTTCACCTAATGTTTTAGTGACAACCAATCCCTGCTTCTCCACGCTTTCAATCACCCAGTGTGGCAGGGCGGCGATACCCATTTGAGCGGAAACCATCTGAATCAGCAGCATAGTGTTATCAACACTTTTCAAGGTAGGGCTGATGCCGGATGGCTGTAAAAAATGCTTCCAGATATCCAGTCGCTGGCGCTGAACCGGATAGATCAACAGGGTTTCATCGGTTAGATCTTCAGGTTTCAGGACTTTTTTATCCGCCAGTGGATGCTCCGGTGCGACAACCAGACGTACTTCAAAATCAAACAACGGCGAATAGTGCAGACCGCTGCGTGGCAGAATATCGGAAGTCATCACCAGATCTAATTCGCCCTGCTGCAACTCTGGCTGCGGATCAAAAGTGACTCCGGCTTTAAAATCGAGAGCGATATCAGGCCATTCCTGGCGGAAGGTATTTAATGCAGGCGTTAACCATTGGATGCAGCTATGGCATTCAATTGCCAGACGCAGTTTATCTTTTGGTGGAGAGCTACAGGTTTGTAGAGCCTGATGGATTTGCGGTAGGACTTGGTCCGCCAGATCTAACAAAATCTCACCCTGAGCGGTAAAACGAATCGGCTGACTTTTACGTACAAACAGCCGGTAACCAAGACGTTGCTCCACTTCATTAAACTGATGAGAGACGGCTGATTGAGTTAAGTTAAGCTGAGTGGCGGCACCGGCCAGAGAGCCTGAATGACGCAGCGCCTGTAAGCTTCGTAGATGCTTTAATTCGATCATGAAAATTCTTCACCTTCAGTATGAAAAGATTGCGCTTGTAGGATACACCATACCCGGTGATTATAGATGTGTAAACATCTAGACGGCCAAATGAGGTTAATATGAGTATCCAGAGCCATATTTTAGGTTTCCCGCGAATCGGCGTGGAACGCGAGTTAAAGAAAGCATTAGAGCGTTATTGGAGCGGCGATATCGATCGCGAAAGTTTGTTGGCAACCGGTAAAGAGCTGCGGGCTCGTCACTGGCAGCAGCAACGTGACGCAGGCGTTGATTTACTGCCGGTGGGTGACTTTGCTTGGTACGATCATGTGCTGGCAACCAGCCTGTTATTGGGTAATGTGCCGGAACGCCACCGTAATGAAGACGGTAACATTGATATTGATACCTTGTTCCGCATCGGTCGCGGTCGTGCTCCAACGGGCAAACCAACGGTAGCGGCGGAAATGACCAAGTGGTTTAACACCAATTATCACTACATGGTGCCTGAATTTACCCGCGGCCAAAACTTTCAACTGGCGTGGCAGCAACTGTTTGACGAAGTGGATGAAGCATTAGCCCTTGGTCATAAAGTTAAACCGGTATTGCTGGGCCCGTTGACCTATTTATGGCTGGGTAAAGTGAAAGGTGAAGCGTTCGATCGTCTAACGCTGCTACAGGATATTTTGCCGGTTTATCAGCAGGTGTTGGAGCAATTAGCACTTCGCGGCATTGAATGGGTACAAATTGATGAGCCTGCGCTGGTGCTGGATTTACCAAAAGAGTGGCTGGAGGCTTATCAACCGGCCTATCAAGCGCTGTCAGGCACGGTGAAGCTGCTACTGACCACTTACTTTGACGGTATTAGCCATAATCTGGAGACTATTCGTCAATTACCGGTTCAGGGACTGCATATTGACTTCGTTGCCGGTAAAGACGATTTGGCTGATATACACGCTAAGTTGCCAGCGGATTGGTTGCTGTCTTTAGGGGTGATTAATGGCCGCAACGTATGGCGTGCCGATTTAAGCGAATGGTTTAGTCGTCTGTCACCTTTAGTGGGACAGCGGGCGCTGTGGATTTCAGCTTCTTGCTCTCTATTACATAGCCCAATTGATTTAAGTCGCGAAACACGACTGGATGATGAAGTGAAGAGCTGGTTCGCTTTTGCACTACAGAAATGTGCAGAAATTGGTTTATTAACCCGCGCATTGAATCATGCGACCGATGCCGCTCTACAGCAAGAATTGGCGGATTATAGTGCGCCGATCAAAGCTCGCCAGAATTCATCACGGGTACATAATAAGAGCGTTGAAAATCGCTTGGCTAAAATCCGTCCTGAAGACAGCCAGAGACAACAGCCTTATACGGCTCGCGCAGAACAGCAACGTGCTAAGTACAATCTGCCAGCGTGGCCAACAACGACGATCGGTTCGTTCCCACAGACCACGGATATTCGTACTTTACGTCTTGATTTCAAACAGGGTCGTCTGGATACCGGCAAATATCGTACCGGTATCAGTGAACATATTAAGCAGGCCATTTTAGAACAAGAACGTTTGGGTCTCGATGTGTTAGTTCACGGCGAAGCCGAACGTAATGACATGGTGGAGTATTTTGGTGAGCACCTGGATGGTTTTGTGTTTACTCAAAACGGTTGGGTGCAGAGCTATGGTTCTCGTTGCGTTAAGCCACCGGTCATTATTGGTGATATCAGTCGCCCAGAACCGATTACCGTTGAGTGGGCTCGCTATGCCCAGTCGCTGACGACTAAGCCGGTCAAAGGTATGTTAACCGGTCCGGTAACCATTCTTTGCTGGTCGTTCCCGCGTGAAGATGTCAGCCGTGAAACCATTGCTAAGCAAATTGCTCTGGCACTGCGTGATGAAGTGAGCGATTTGGAGCAGGCCGGAATTGGTATTATTCAGATAGATGAACCTGCTTTGCGCGAAGGGCTGCCGCTGAAGAAAGCGGAATGGGAAGACTATCTGGACTGGGCCACGGAGGCATTCCGCCTCAATGCGTCATCAGTTAAGGATGAAACCCAGATTCATACCCATATGTGTTACTGCGAGTTTAATGACATCATGGACGCTATCACCGCTTTGGATGCCGATGTGATTACCATTGAAACCTCACGTTCCGACATGGAATTACTGGAGGCATTTGAATCATTTGAGTATCCAAATGAAATTGGGCCGGGGGTTTATGATATTCACTCACCAAACGTTCCAAGCGTGGAGTGGATTGAAGATCTGTTGCGTAGAGCCGCCCAGCGTATTCCTGCTGAACGGTTATGGGTTAACCCGGACTGCGGCCTTAAAACCAGAGCCTGGCCGGAAACGCGTCAGTCGCTGGAAAACATGGTGCAAGCAGCGCGTATTCTGCGAGAAACCTATTAATAATTGATTCTACATCACTTAATCGCAATATCATGGGGCGCAATCAGCGCCCTTTTTTGTAGCTGTGATAAAATTAGTCTGGTTATTAACTTTAATTGGGTGATCTGATGGAAAAGTTAGCAGCGTTATACCAGGCACATATTTCAGTATTACAGCAACGTACCCGTGATGTTTTGCAGCGTAACCAGTTGGATGCCTTACTGATTCATTCTGGTGAATTGAACCAACTGTTTCTTGATGATAGACACTATCCGTTTAAAGTGAATCCCCATTTCAAGGCTTGGGTACCGGTCACGGAAGTGCAAAACTGCTGGATATGGGTGGATGGCGTTAATAAGCCGAAGCTGTGGTTTTATTCTCCCGTCGATTATTGGTATAGCGTAGAACCGATGCCGGATGGCTTCTGGACTTCTGTTATCAATATTCAGCCGCTAAAAAATGCCGACAACATCGTCGACTATTTGCCAGCGACATTAGATAAAGTTGGCTATATTGGACCAAACCCAGCGCGCGCGGAGTGGCTGGGGGTGGCAGCAAAGAATATCAATCCAAAAGCGGTGATTGATTACCTGCATTACTATCGCTCTTATAAAACTGATTATGAGCTGGCCTGCATGCGTGAAGCTCAGAAAGTCGCCATCAATGGTCATAAAGCCGCGCGCGATGCGTTTTATTCCGATATGAGTGAGTTTGATATTAATCTGGCTTACCTTACGGCAACCGGGCACCGGGATACCAACGTACCCTATGATAATATCATTGCGCTGAATGAACACGCGGCCGTGCTACATTACACCAAGCTGGAACCCCGCACGCCGGATGAGTCCCACAGCTTTTTAATTGATGCGGGTGCAGAGTATAATGGTTACGCTGCTGACCTGACGCGTACTTATGCCAGATATAAAGACAGCGATTTCGGCCTGATGATTCAGGATCTGAATAGCGAGCAGCTAGCGTTGATTGCTACGTTAAAATCAGGGGTTAACTTCGTTGAATATCATTTGCAAATGCATCAACGGATTGCCAAGCTACTGAAAAAATATAATTTAATTGTTGATATGAGCGAAGACGATATCGTTGAAACGGGTATCAGTAATACTTTCTTTCCCCACGGTCTGGGCCATCCTTTGGGGCTACAGGTGCATGATGTGGCCGGTTTTATGCAGGATAATACCGGTACGCAGGTTAAAGCGCCGGAAAGATATCCGGCTTTACGCTGTACCCGTGCGCTTGAACCGGGGATGGTCGTGACTATCGAACCCGGTCTCTATTTTATTGATAGTCTGCTGGAACCATGGCGCGATAGTCAGTTTAAGAATAACTTTAATTGGATGCGGATTAATAAATTCAGGCCTTATGGTGGTATTCGTATTGAAGACAACGTGGTTATTCGTAAAGACCGGGTTGAAAACATGACGCGAGATTTAAAATTATCTTAATGGAAGCCTATCAGGTACCTTCTGAAGCGGTAACGTTTGAAGAGGAAATCAAAAAAAGCCGCTTTATTACCTATCTTGCACCGGCGAGCGGTGTAGATATGGCGAAGTTATTTATCCAACAAGTCAAAGATCAGCATCCGACTGCTCGTCATCACTGTTGGGCCTTTGTGGCTGGCGCGCCGCATGACTCTCAACAGTTAGGTTTTTCTGACGACGGAGAACCGTCCGGTACCGCCGGTAAACCGATGCTGGCTCAGCTGATGGGAAGTGGCGTTGGGGAAATTGCTACGGTCGTAGTGCGTTATTACGGCGGTATTTTATTAGGTACCGGCGGATTAGTGAAAGCTTATGGTAATGGGGTGCAACAGGCATTAAAAATATTACCTACCCGGACTCAGGTACCGCAGTCAGAATATCAGTTAGTTTGTGATTACCCACAATTATCTATGGTGGAAACATTATTGCAGCAGGTTGGCGGATCGATTGTCCGCGCTGATTATGGTGCGAATATCCAGCTGGTTTTATCATTACCGTCATTACATATTGAGCAAATTACGGGTAAATTGCGCGATGTCAGCCGTGGAACATTGCTTTTGTCTCCGGTTGAGTAATAATTCGCAGGTTTTTTAATTGAAAAAGGTTAGACCTGAATGCATTTTCGCACAATAACCCGTATTGTCGGGCTCCTGGTTATGCTGTTTTCCGGACTTATGATTGTTCCAGGAATCGTGGCGTTGATTTATCGCGATGGCGCAGGGAGTGCATTCAGCCAAACGTTTATCGTTTCAATTGTGATTGGCCTGATATTATGGTTTCCCAATCGCCATCAGAGAAAAGAGCTTAAATCCCGCGAAGGATTCCTGATTGTGGTTCTATTCTGGACCGTATTGGGAAGCGTGGGGGCGCTGCCTTTCATTTTTGAAGATTCAATGGGCATGAGTATTACCAATGCTTTTTTTGAATCTTTCTCCGGGCTGACCACCACCGGTGCCACCGTACTTACTGGACTAGACAGTTTACCCAAGGCCATTTTGTTCTATCGTCAGATGCTGCAATGGATGGGGGGCATGGGGATCATCGTATTGGCGGTGGCGATTTTGCCGCTGTTAGGCGTCGGGGGAATGCAGCTGTATCGGGCAGAAATCCCCGGTCCGCTAAAAGACAGCAAAATGCGCCCGCGTATTGCTGAAACGGCTAAAACGCTTTGGTTTATCTATGTATTGATCACTATTGCCTGTGCGCTCTCTTTTTGGGCGGCGGGTATGACGCCGTTTGATGCCATTGGTCAGAGTTTTTCTACCGTGGCCATTGGTGGATTTTCCACGCATGAAAGTGGGTTGGCTTATTACAACAGTTCATTAATTAATAATCTTACCGCTCTCTTTCTGTTTATCTCCGGTTGTAACTTTGGTTTGCACTTTGCCGTATTAAGCGGGCGCAGCGTAAAAGTTTACTGGCGCGATCCTGAATTTAAGATGTACTTCTTTTTTCAACTGGCGCTCATTGCCATTTGTACGTTAGTGCTTTGGCAATGGAATGTGTATGGCTCGGCGCTGGACGCACTCAATCAATCCATTTTCCACGTGGTATCCATGACCACAACCACGGGTTCTACAACTGAAGACATTGCTAACTGGCCAACGTTTTTACCGATGATGCTCTTAATGGCGACCTTTTTGGGTGGGTGTGCTGGCTCAACCGGTGGTGGTCTGAAGGTGATTCGTGTTCTGCTGTTGTGCTTACAGGGTGTACGTGAATTAAAACGGTTAGTTCATCCTAATGCGGTGTACACCATTAAGTTAGGCCAGCGGGCATTGCCTGAGCGAGTTATTGAGGCAGTGTGGGGATTCTTTTCTGCCTATGCCTTAGTCTTTATTATCAGCACACTGTCATTAATGGCGACGGGTCTGGATGCGTTTGCTGCGTTTACCGGTGTAGTATCGGCGTTGAATAACGTGGGTATTGGTATCGGTGATTTTGGCGGTCACTATGCTCAGGTGAACGATCCGGCTAAATGGATTCTGATTATAACGATGATGTTTGGTCGTCTTGAAGTCTTTACACTTCTGGTTCTGTTAACGCCAATCTTCTGGCGTGAATAACAGAGAATTAAGGAATAAACCATGAAAGCACTATTAATTTATTCCAGCCGCGAAGGGCAGACCAAAGCCATCGTGTCTTATATAGCTAACGAGTTACGGGAAGGTATTGAGGTGGATCTCTATAATATCGATGATATGCCAGAGATTAACTTTAGTGATTATAACGGTGTACTTATTGGTGCTTCCATCCGCTACGGCCATTTTCACAAAGCTTTTAAGACGTTCGTTGATAAGCACTATGAAATCTTGAACCAAATGCCAACCGCTTTTGTTTCGGTTTCGCTAATTGCCCGTAAAGCGGAAAAGCAATCGCCGCAAACCAATAGCTATACCCGTAAGTATTTGCTGGCTACCCGGTGGAAGCCAACTCTCTGTGGTGTGTTCGCGGGAGCATTACGTTATCCACGCTATACCTGGATTGACCGAGTCATGATTCAACTTATTATGAAGATGACTGACGGAGAAACCGATAGTAGCAAAGAAATAGAATATACCGATTGGGCTCAGGTGAAGCGCTTTGGTGCGGAATTTGGACGTTTAATCAGCAAATAACGGTATTTACGACACATTCCGCCTAAACAAACAGCAGTCAGTTATTTTTTTGCAATTAGCGCTTGCCAGATAAATCTGAGTCCCTATAATGCGCCTCCACTGACCCGGCAACAGCCGGCGAAGACAGAGTTTAAGATGAATAAATCTGTGATTTAACACTTGACTCTGTAGCGGGAAAGCGTAGTATACGCAGCCCGTGCCACAGCAAGCGAAGCTTACTGTTGGCCATGCTCTTTAACAATTTATCAGACAATCTGTGTGGGCACTCACAAGACGGTATCTCACGCTGACACTTCGGTGTTCAGCAACAAAAAATACCAAGTCTTAAAGAGTGACCAGACAGTAATTCATTTGTGAATTATTGAAAGTAATCTTTGAGCATCAAGCTTTTAATTGAAGAGTTTGATCATGGCTCAGATTGAACG
>NZ_FOLW01000008.1 GCF_900112475.1 Pragia fontium DSM 5563 = ATCC 49100
ACGTGAACGTTCAGCTAATCCCGGGAGACCTTGTTGCTGGTAACGAGAGAGCCATTTATAAGCCGTCTTCCGACTAATAGAGAATCGCCGTGCCAACTCAGAGATATTCGCCCCGGGTAAAGTGGCCAGAGTAACAAACTCTTCTTTTAAAGACATGATGGTAACCTCATTCCACGGCATATAACTCTCCTTAGTATGGAATAGTGATATGCCGATAATGGAACAACAAAACGTAAAAGCACCAGCGATTACGTTCTAAAAAGTGTTACCTATGTCCCTGAACACCTGTTACCTATGTCCCCAGTCCATACAGCGTTCGCCCTAACGCCCTTTGCTCGGCCACGTGCACCAACGTTAATTTATTCTCCGTACTGATAGTGGACGAAACTTTCGCCGCTATTAACCTTAACTAAACGTTTTTAACACCAACATCTTCATCATTCTACCGCCATAAACCTAAACACCGATTTGGTGAAAACAATCAATAAATTGATCCCCCACACAAGTAGAATGGCGAATCTATTATTTTTCTCCGCGCAAAAGGGTATTTATATATTGAGAATTTAAAATCTCACCGTAGGAAATAAAACAGTCTGCTGACAATGAAAACAAGTTATTAACCATTTGTTAATATAAATATTTTTCACAGTTTGATACAAATAACCTCTTCTTTTTGCATTTTATCCCGGCAGATCGATACACAAATCTTGGTTATTTATATATTATCTTCCCGAATTATTAATCAATACAACGATGTTAAATATTTAATCAGTTAAGGGAATAACCTGTGAGTCCTATAGATTACGTTATCAATCTTATTTTAAGCGGTATTCTGATTGTCGGAGTTTATCAGTTTTACTTCTTTACCCAACGCAATACGCTTACCAAAGTTCGCGAGTTCAAATCACCTGTTGATGAAAAAATCCCCTTCTGGCCTTCCTGGTCATGGATATATAGCTTTCTCTATTATCCAGCAATCCTTTATATCAATTGGATTGTTGAAGATTCCCGTCACTTCATCATGATTGTTTTTAGCTACATCGTGCTGTTAGTCATGCAAATGATGTTTTTTATGCTGTTTCCGGTATCGACCCCAACCCATTGGCGTACCATGAATACCGGTAAAACCTGGTCTGAAAAATTCCTGCAATATGTCCAGAAGTTTGATGACTCATCCAACTGTTTCCCGAGCATGCACGTTTCCGTTGCCACACTGACCGCACTGCTGGCTTATAGCACTCTGGGACCTTGGGTATTCGCATTCCCGGTACTGATTGCGCTTTCCTGTATGTTTACCAAGCAGCACTACATTATCGATTTACCTGCCGGCGCGGCATTAGGCTGGGCGGCTTACGAAGTTTACTGCGCAATTCTTTGATATTTCAGCTTATAACCGACCACTTAAGTGGTCGGCTATCGCTTTGCTAGCTTTCCCTCTCCCTAAGTCATATTCACTAAACTCACCCGATTAAGCTAAACAATGCGTTTGATCTTTATCGTCTAACGACGAAGTTATTGTAAAATTTATAAGGCTTTGATTGCATCCCTATCCGGTCGACGTTACCATTACCGCATTCATTACTATTCAATAATGACGCATGAGTATTCATTTAAACGCTATAAATTGCTTCTACGGTAACCATCAGGCACTGTTTGATATCACATTAGACTGCCCGGATGGAGAAACCCTAGTATTACTCGGCCCTAGCGGCGCGGGTAAAAGTTCCCTAATCAGAGTATTGAACCTGTTGGAAATGCCCCGTTCGGGTCAGCTTGCCATTGCAGGCAATACCTTTGATTTTAGTCATCCACCAGCAGAAGATGCGATCCGTGAACTGCGCCGCAATGTTGGTATGGTCTTTCAGCAATATAATCTGTGGCCTCATTTAACGGTGATGCAGAATCTTATTGAAGCGCCTTGCCGAGTCTTAGGTCTATCCAAAGAAGAAGCGATCGCCAGAGCCGAAAAACTGTTAACCCGTTTGCGCCTCAAAGAGTTTCACTCGCGTTTTCCTCTGCATCTTTCCGGTGGCCAGCAGCAGCGTGTGGCGATTGCCAGAGCGTTGATGATGGAGCCGAAAATTCTGCTGTTTGATGAACCTACCGCAGCATTGGATCCAGAAATTACTGCTCAAGTGGTAAATATTATTCATGAACTCTCCGATACCGGTATTACTCAGGTTATCGTGACGCATGAAGTCGAATTTGCCAAAAAGACCGCCAGTCGTGTGGTTTATATGGAACAAGGGCGCGTAGTAGAATACGGCGATGCTCAGTCGTTTACTCAACCCCAAACCCAAGCGTTTGCTGGTTACCTTTCTCATTAAATTTGTCCGGAGTTAGACATGAAAAAACTATTGGTCGCTACTTTGCTTGCTAGCATCAGTCTTTCTGCAGCGGCGGCAGAAAAAATCCGTTTTGCTACTGAAGCATCCTATCCTCCGTTTGAATTTATTGATGCGAATAACCAAATTCAAGGATTTGATATCGATCTGGCTAACGCCCTCTGTAAAGAGATCAAAGCTGAATGTACTTTTTCAAATCAGAGCTTTGACAGTTTAGTCCCAGGACTGAAATTCCGTCGTTTTGAGGCTGCCATTGCCGCGATGGATGTCACCCCTGAGCGTCAGCAACAGGTTACCTTTACCAATACCTATTATGATAACTCCGCTCAGTTTATCGCTATGAAAGGTAAGGTTGCCGATCTTGCTGCGCTGAAAGGCCAAAAAGTGGGAATGCAGAACGGTAGCACCCATCAGAAATATCTGCTGGAAAAGCATACTGACATTAAACCAGTAGCTTATGACAGCTATCAAAATGCGATTCTTGATCTAAAAAGCGGCCGCATCAACGCAGTATTTGGCGATACCGCTGTCGTCGCTGAATGGTTGAAGAAGAATGACGATTTAGCCAGCGTTGGCGAGAAAGTCACTGACAATGCCTACTTCGGTACCGGTTTTGCCATTGCTTTGAACCAGAAGAATACTGACCTGCGCGATAAAATGAACGCCGCGCTGGAAAAAATCAAACAAGATGGCACTTACAAAGCTATCTACGATAAATGGTTCCAGAAATAATCCTATCAGCAATGAATGAAATTCTACCTTTAGCAAGCGCCGCCGGTATGACCGTCGGCCTTGCCGTTTGCTCTCTGATACTTGGCCTGATACTGGCTATGCTGTTTGCTGTCTGGGAGTCATCTCGCCTAAAGCTTTTCAGCTATATCGCCACGCTTATCGTCATGATATTTCGTGGCTTGCCGGAAATTCTGGTGGTGTTATTTATCTATTTCGGCGCTTCACAATTATTGATGACGCTGGCGGATGGCTTCACCCTTTTCGGCCTGACCATTCAGTTGCAAATTGATAACTTTGACGTCAGCCCATTCCTGTGCGGTGTGATAGCCCTTTCTCTGCTTTATGCCGCTTATGGTTCTCAAACCCTACGCGGTGCCTTAAAAGCAGTACCGCGTGGTCAATGGGAAGCGGGTCAGGCGCTTGGTATTAGCAAATCCGCCATTTTCTTTCGCCTGATCATGCCTCAAATGTGGCGTCATGCTCTTCCGGGCTTGGGAAATCAGTGGTTAGTGTTACTAAAAGATACCGCACTGGTCTCTTTAATCAGCGTAAACGATCTGATGCTACAAACTAAAAGCATTGCCATCCGTACGCAGGAACCCTTTACCTGGTTTATGATTGCGGCGCTGGTTTATCTGGCAATTACGCTAATAAGCCAATATATCCTCTCCCGCATTGAACGACATACGACGCGCTTTGAACGGGAGGCATCATAATGTTTCAGTATTTGCCTGACGTTCTGAAAGGGCTGCATACCAGCCTGAGCCTCACCGCCGTATCGCTCATTGTTGCTCTGGTGCTGGCACTGCTATTCACCGTGATTCTGACCCTGAAAACCCCAGTGATAAACTGGATAGTTAAAGGCTATATCACCTTGTTTACCGGCACCCCATTACTGGTACAAATCTTCCTGATTTACTACGGGCCCGGTCAATTCGATAGCATTAAGCAATTCCCCATATTGTGGGATTTACTGTCGCAGCCTTGGCTCTGCGCCATGATAGCGCTGGCATTAAACAGTGCGGCTTACTCCACCTTGCTATTTCACGGGGCGGTACGCGCTATTCCTTCCGGACAATGGCAATCCTGCGCCGCATTGGGTATGTCCAAAGGCCAAACCCTGCGGATCCTGTTGCCTTATGCCTTTAAACGCGCGCTGTCATCCTATTCCAATGAAGTGGTTCTGGTGTTTAAGAGTACCTCATTGGCCTATACCATTACCCTAATGGAAGTTATGGGCTACAGCCAACTGATGTACGGTCGTACCTATGATGTGATGGTGTATGGCGCTGCGGGGATCATCTATCTGTGCGTTAATGGCTTGCTAACGCTGATGATGCGTATGATTGAGAGAAAAGCGCTGGCGTTTGAGCAACGTTGATAAAGAAGTTTTATCTTTGCCCTGCTTATTGAGCGCTGGAATTCAGCCGACAACTGAGTGAGGGAGCACGTCCAGCAAGGATGCTGGACGAGGCGCTGCTTCGTCGGGAACGAATCAGCGCCGGTGCGTTAACCCGAACGAAAGCGGAGGGAAGTCGCCGGTAGGCGGCCTGAATTCGGGGGCGAAGGCGCGGGAGTGCAGAGGGCGTTCGCCCTAACGCCCTTTGCTCGGCCACTTTCGCTAATGCTATTTTATTCTCTGTACTGATAGTGGACGAAATTTTCGCTGTTATTAAACTTAACTGACTAACATTATTAAATATTGTCTAATCTTCAAACTAAGATCATATAAACGGCATTAACATCGGATCCCTGAACTGATACTCAAACCCTAGCTCCTGACAAATCCGCTGTCCATTAATCACCCGGCCTAATGAATCATTATCGGTTGCGAGAAACTGCGGTGCATCAACGCCCAGTTTTTTAGCCATGGCCGGATAGTAATCCCGCTTACGTGGATGAACCTGAGCACATAAATTATAGATATGACCACCCTGTGGCTGAGCCAAGAGCAATTCAATGGCGGTGATCACATCCTCTTGGTGGACTAAATTCACCGCACAATTCCCCCCCGGTAAATCCTGTTTTCCCGCAAGAAAACGTCCCGGATGGCGTTCCGGCCCGACCAATCCCGCCGGGCGCAAAATATCCACCTGTAGGTTCGGTAAGTTATGCAGCCAATCCTCTAAATCCACCAGCACTTTGCCAGAAGCCCGCGCAGGCATACGAGGGGCGTCTTCAGTCACTTCCCCTTCTCCCTCACCGTAAACGGAGGTGGAGCTGATAAATATCAGCCTTGGAATGTGTTGGGTAAGCACACTATCCACCAACAGTTGTACCGATTGGCGATAGATTTCTGCCTGCTCAGGTTGACGGCTGGCGGGTAAGGTAATCACCAAGACATCACAGTCAAGCAACTGTTGCCAGTCATCGGCTTCGCATTCCGGCATCGGCTTCATCACCAACTGATAAGCATCAATTCCTGACATTCTGGCGGCTTCCAGACCGTCTGGTGTAGTCTTACTTCCCGTTACCTGATATCCCCGATTGATCAGAGACAGTGCCAGAGGCATACCTAACCAACCTAAACCGATGATCGAAACCTTTTTCATATGCGTTCAATCCATTTAAAAATATATAACTTCGTTTACCCGCTTATCGATATACAATATAAGCCAAATTCTGCCCTGTCACCCGTTTAATTCCAGAATAAAACGGCTTCGAGAAATATCATCTTCTCTGTTTTTTATCCTGCCTATCATTATTCAATAATAATTTAAAAAAGGGGTTGCCATTCCCTCGAACAATGAGTAGGTTATCTCTCAGCAGCAAAAAATTAAACTATCTGATTCAAGGCACAATACATCATGAATAACGTTCTGTTTAACCACCATCATCACCATCACCCTGATTAGTCTTCAGGCCTTTGGTGCTGGAAGACGATCTACGATTCTTCCAGTGGCAAACAGAAAGTTTAAAGAGAGCCCTCGGAAGAATCCTTCCGAGGGCTTTTTTAATGCCCCCGACTTAATAAGAATAATTTTAAAAGAATAAGAGGATTACCATGTTAGATAGAAGCCGTTTACGCATCGCTATGCAGAAGTCAGGCCGCTTAAGTGAAGAGTCACAAAAACTGTTTGCCAGCTGCGGTATCAAAATTAATCTTCAGCAGCAGCGCCTGATCGCCTTTGCTGAAAATATGCCTATCGACATTTTACGAGTGCGCGATGACGATATTCCCGGTCTGGTGATGGACGGCGTAGTAGACCTCGGTATTATTGGCGAAAACGTGCTGGAAGAAGAGCTGTTAAACCGCCGGGCACAAGGTGAAGATCCGCGTTACATTACCCTGCGCCGTTTAGATTTTGGTGGATGTCGTCTCTCCATCGCTATGCCACTGGACGCAGAATATACCGGGCCACAAAGCCTGCAAAATAGCCGTATCGCCACCTCTTATCCTCACTTGTTAAAACGCTATCTGGATGAACAAAAAGTTCGCTTCAAATCCTGTCTGTTAAACGGCTCGGTTGAAGTTGCCCCACGCGCCGGTTTATCCGATGCCATCTGCGATCTGGTTTCTACCGGCGCCACCCTTGAGGCTAACGGATTACGTGAAGTTGAAGTGATTTATCGCTCTAAAGCCTCTCTGATCCAGCGCGATGGCGAAATGTCTGACGATAAGCAGGAACTGATTAACAAACTGCTGACCCGCATGCAGGGCGTCATTCAGGCGCGTGAATCCAAATACATTATGCTACACGCGCCCAGCGAGCGTCTGGAAGAGATTATTGCCCTCCTGCCCGGTGCTGAACGCCCAACCATTCTGCCACTGGCAGGAGATAAAAACCGCGTCGCTATGCACATGGTCAGCAGCGAAACCCTGTTCTGGGAAACCATGGAAAGGCTGAAATCGCTGGGTGCCAGTTCCATTCTGGTGTTACCAATCGAAAAAATGATGGAGTAATCGCCATGCAACTGACTTATTGGGAAAAAAGCACCAAAGAGCAGCAAACAGCGCTGCTCTCTCGCCCGGCCATTAATGCTTCCGATCGCATCAGCTCCGCGGTCAGTGACATTATCGAACAGGTCAAAGCCGGTGGCGATAACGCTCTGCAATTACTCAACGCCAAATTTGATAAGGTACAAACCACACAGCTTCGCGTTAGCACTGAAGAAATTGACGCTGCCTGTGGTCGCCTGAATGATGATATTAAGCAGGCCATGGCCATTGCCGCTCGCAATATAGAAACATTTCATCAGGCTCAGGTTATTCCTGCTGTTGATATTGAAACCCAGCCCGGCGTACGCTGCCAACAGGTGACTCGTCCGATTAGATCCGTTGGTCTGTATATTCCCGGCGGTACCGCTCCGCTGTTGTCCACTGTGCTGATGTTAGGTATTCCATCTCGCTTGGCCGGATGTAGTGAAGTCATACTGTGTTCACCGCCGCCGATTGCCGATGAAATTCTGTATGCCGCCAAACTCTGTGGCATCAATAACGTGTTCCAATTAGGCGGTGCGCAAGCCATTGCTGCAATGGCATTCGGCAGTGAAAGTATTCCTAAAGTGGATAAGATTTTTGGACCGGGCAATGCTTACGTTACTGAAGCTAAGCGTCAGGTCAGTCAGGCCATTGGCGGTGCAGCGATTGATATGCCTGCTGGCCCATCAGAAGTATTGGTAATAGCAGATAGCGACTCAACCCCGGCTTTTATCGCTGCTGACCTGCTTTCTCAGGCAGAACACGGCCCAGACTCTCAGGTTATTCTCTTAACCCCGGATCAAGGTATTGCTCAGGCAGTATCCGAAGAGCTGGAAAAACAATTGGCGACACTGTCCCGTAAAGAGATTGCTCTTCAGGCACTGGCTGAAAGTCGATTGATCGTTACCCGAGATATCGCGCAGTGTATTGAGATCAGTAATCAATATGGTCCAGAACACTTAATTATCCAGACTCGCCAGCCGGAAGAGCTGATGGAACGCATCACCAGCGCTGGTTCGGTTTTTCTGGGAGACTGGTCACCGGAATCGGCCGGTGATTACGCTTCCGGAACTAACCACGTGTTGCCGACCTACGGTTATACCGCAACCTATTCCAGCCTTGGTATGGCAGATTTTCAAAAACGGATGACGGTACAACAGCTGTCCGCTACCGGTTTTCTGGCGCTGGCACCCACCATTGAGACGCTGGCGCAAGCCGAACAACTGACCGCCCACAAACAAGCCGTTACGCTGCGCGTAGCCAAGCTGAAACAACTGAATCCGGAGGCGTAAATGAGCATTGAACAATTAGCCCGCGACAACGTAAGACAATTAACGCCTTATCAGTCAGCGCGTCGTATCGGCGGTAATGGAGATGTCTGGCTAAACGCCAATGAGTATCCGGAAGCCACTCAATATCAGCTTACTCAGCAGAATCTTAACCGTTATCCTGAATGTCAGCCGACTCAGGTTATTCAACGCTATGCCACCTATGCCGGTGTTAAACCTGAGCAAGTGATCGTCAGCCGCGGAGCCGATGAAGGCATTGAGCTGCTGATGCGTGCTTTCTGTGAACCGGGTAAAGATGCTGTGCTCTATTGCCCTCCCACTTACGGGATGTATAGCGTCAGCGCTGAAACACTGGGTGTAGAACGGCGTACCGTCGCCAGTAAAAGCGACTGGCAGTTGGATCTGCCGGCGATTAAAGCTTCACTGGATCGCGTAAAGCTGGTTTACGTTTGCAGTCCAAACAACCCAACGGGCAATCTGATCAATCCAGATGATATCCGCGAACTATTAACGATGACCGCCGGACGTGCTTTAGTGGTGGTTGATGAGGCCTATATTGAGTTTTGCCCTGAAGCCAGTGTGGTGTCTTGGTTAAACCAATACCCTAATCTGGTGGTCTTGCGCACCTTATCCAAAGCCTTTGCGCTGGCCGGATTACGCTGTGGCTTTACCTTAGCCAGTGAAGAGATTATTAACTTACTGCTGAAAGTGATTGCCCCCTATCCGCTATCGACGCCGGTTGCCGATATCGCCGCACAAGCATTAAGCGAGCAGGGAATTTCAACCATGCGTAAGCGCGTAGCCGAGCTCAATGCCCGTCGCGACCAGTTGAGCATCGCATTGGCTCAGTGCAACACCGTCACCCGAGTCTATCCAAGCGAAACCAACTATCTGCTGTTTAACCTGACCAATTCCGAGCAAGCCTTTAAAGCGCTTTGGGATAAGGGCATTATACTCAGAGATCAGAATAAACAACCGGGACTGACGGGATGTCTGCGCATCTCTATCGGTACTCAACGCGAGTGTGACGCAGTCACCGACGCCCTGAAAACTCTTTAAGGACCTTAGCCGCCATGAGCCAAAAATACCTTTTTATTGACCGCGACGGTACCATTATTGCCGAACCACCAGAAGACTTTCAGGTAGATCGACTGGATAAGCTGGCCTTAGAGCCACAAGTTATCCCTGCCCTGTTAAAATTACAGGATGCTGGCTTTGAACTGGTGATGATCACCAATCAGGATGGGCTGGGAACCGCCAGTTTCCCACAGCAGGATTTCGATCCACCACACAACCTGATGATGCAAATTCTTGAGTCACAGGGAATTAACTTTAAAGAAGTGCTGATTTGTCCGCATATGCCTGAAGATAACTGCGACTGCCGTAAGCCTAAAACCAAAATGGTCAGCGCCTATCTGCATAAAGCGGTCATGGATTATGAGAATTCTTGGGTAATTGGCGATCGCGAAACCGATCTTCAACTGGCCAACAACATGGCTATTCAGGGCATTCGCTATCAGCGTGATACCTTGGGCTGGAATCAAATCGTTGAACAATTAACCCAGTCCGATCGTCATGCCCATGTGACTCGCACCACCAAAGAAACCACGATTGATGTCGAAGTCTGGCTGGATCGCGAAGGCGGCAGCAAAATTCACACCGGTATCGGCTTCTTTGACCATATGCTGGATCAAATCGCCACGCACGGCGGTTTCCGTATGAACATCAACGTTAAAGGCGATCTGTTTATTGACGATCACCATACCATTGAAGATACCGGACTGGCGTTAGGTGAAGCATTGAGAAAAGCGCTGGGGGATAAGCGCGGCATTGGTCGTTTTGGCTTCGTGTTACCAATGGATGAGTGCTTAGCCCGCTGTGCACTGGATATTTCCGGTCGCCCGTTTCTGGAGTATAAAGCCGAATTCAATCACCAGCGCGTTGGTGATATGAGCACTGAAATGGTCGAGCACTTCTTCCAATCACTGGCTTATTCCATGGCAGTAACTCTGCACTTAAAAACCAAAGGCAAAAACGACCACCACAGAGTGGAAAGCCTGTTTAAAGTGTTTGGACGTACGCTGCGTCAGGCGATCCGCGTCGAAGGAAATACCTTACCGAGTTCAAAAGGGGTGCTGTGATGGAAGTGGTAATTTTAGACACGGGCTGCGCCAATCTGGCTTCGGTCAGTTACGCCATTAAGCGACTGGGCTACGATCCGGTTATCAGCCGCGATGCCGATGTCGTTTTGCGCTCCGATAAGCTGTTTCTACCGGGGGTGGGCTCGGCCCCCGCCGCGATGAAAATGTTACAACAGAGGGAGTTAATCGACCTGATTAAAGCCTGTACCCAGCCAGTTCTGGGTATTTGTTTGGGCATGCAACTGATGGCAAAAAGCAGTGAAGAAGGCCATATCAACACACTGGGCATTATTGACGCCCCCATTAAGCAGATGAAAGATCATGGTCTGCCCTTACCACATATGGGCTGGAACAGAGTTAATCCGCTGGCGGGTCATCATTTATTCCGTGGCATCGAGGATGGTGCCTATTTCTATTTCGTTCATGGATATGCTATGCCCGTATGTTCAGCCACTATCGCTCACTCCACCTACGGCGAGCCCTTCAGCGCCGCAGTACAACAAGACAATTTCTTCGGCGTACAGTTTCATCCCGAACGTTCTGGGCAAGCCGGTGCACAATTGCTGAAAAACTTTCTGGAGATGTAACTGAAATGATTATTCCCGCATTAGACCTGATTGACGGTAGCGTTGTGCGCCTGCATCAGGGAGATTATGGACAACAGCGCGATTACGGCAATGAGCCGCTACCGCGTCTTCAACAATATCAACAACAAGGTGCACAGATACTGCACTTGGTCGATTTAACCGGCGCTAAAGATCCGCAGGCGCGTCAGCTTCCTCTGTTGAGAAAGCTATTGGCCGGCGTTTCGATACCGGTACAGATCGGTGGCGGAATCCGCAGCGAACAAGACGTTAGAGATTTGATTGATGCCGGCGCTAGCCGAGTCGTCATCGGTTCTACCGCGGTACGTCAGCCAGAAATGGTGGAAAAATGGTTTTCCCGCTTTGGTGCTGATGCGCTGGTATTAGCGCTGGATGTGCGTATTGACGAAAACGGCAATAAAAATGTGGCGATCAGCGGCTGGCAAGAGAACTCCAGCCAAACGCTGGAACAGGTAGTGGAACGCTACCGCCCTTATGGTTTGAAACACGTGCTGTGTACTGATATTTCACGTGATGGCACCTTGGCAGGTTCTAACGTTGATCTGTATTGTGAGATTACCCGTCTTTATCCGGAAATTGCTTTTCAGGCTTCAGGCGGTATTGGCAGTCTGGATGATATTGCCGCCCTGCGCAGCAGCGGTGTCAAAGGCGTTATTGTTGGACGCGCCCTGCTGGACGGAAAATTTAACGTAGAGGAGGCTATCTCATGCTGGCAAAACGGATAATTCCTTGTCTGGATGTACGTGATGGACAAGTGGTTAAAGGCGTTCAGTTCCGCAATCATGAAATCATTGGTGATATCGTTCCTCTGGCGCAACGCTATGCGCAAGAAGGCGCAGATGAACTGGTTTTCTATGATATTACCGCCTCATCCGATGGTCGAGTGGTGGATAAAAGCTGGGTTGCCAAAGTGGCCGAAGTGATTGATATTCCCTTCTGTGTCGCAGGCGGAATTAAAAGCATTGAAGATGCTTCTCAGATCCTCTCTTTTGGCGCTGACAAAATTTCTATTAACTCCCCGGCGCTGGCTAATCCGGCGTTGATCACCCAGTTGGCGGATCGGTTTGGCGTACAGTGTATCGTGATCGGTATCGATACCTGGTACAACGAGCAAGAAGGCACTTATCAGGTGTATCAATTTACCGGTGACGAAGCCCGCACTAAAGCTACCGCATGGAATACCTTAGATTGGGTGCAGGAAGTCCAGCAGCGCGGTGCCGGAGAGATTGTCCTGAATATGATGAATCAGGATGGTGTACGCAACGGCTATGACCTTAAACAGCTTAAGCAGGTGCGTAAAGTCTGTAAGGTACCGCTAATTGCTTCCGGCGGAGCCGGTACCATGGAACATTTCCTCGATGCGTTCAAAATTGCTAACGTTGACGGTGCGCTGGCCGCATCAGTATTTCACAAACAAATTATTAATATCGGCGAGCTAAAACGCTATCTGGCCGATAATCAGTTGGAGATCAGAACATGTTAACGCAACAGCAGCAAAACCAATTGGACTGGGAAAAAGTCGACGGCATGATACCGGCCATTGTTCAACATGCGATCTCTGGTGAAGTTTTAATGTTGGGCTATATGAATCCGGAAGCCTTACATGCCACCGAGCAAAGCGGCAAAGTGACCTTCTTTTCCCGTACTAAACAGCGTTTGTGGACCAAAGGGGAAAGCTCCGGCAATTTTCTTAACGTGGTTAGCATCACGCCGGACTGCGATAACGATAGCCTGCTGATTATGGCTAATCCACAGGGGCCAACCTGCCATAACGGTACCAATAGCTGTTTCGCACCGGCAGAAACCGACTGGACTTTCTTATATCAACTGGAGCAGTTGCTGGCATCGCGTAAACACGCCGATCCGCAAACCTCCTATACCGCCAAACTCTATGCCAGCGGCACTAAACGCATCGCACAAAAGGTCGGTGAAGAAGGCGTAGAAACAGCGCTGGCGGCTACGGTAAATGATCGGGAAGAGTTAACCAATGAAGCCTCGGATTTGATTTATCACCTGCTGGTTCTGCTACAGGATCAGGATTTAGACTTAAGCACGGTGATTAATCGTCTGAGAGAGCGGCATAAGTAACTTATAGGCTGCTGCTAGCACTCTTTTTTAAATCAACTGTAGTGGATATTCCGGCCATAAAAGCAATATCTTCATATCGCCCCCTTGCTCGGCCGGAAGAGCACCAGTATTTAGCTTGAATGCGTGTCGGGCCTAGCCACGCTACGGGCACTCCGGCAGCTAAAGCTGCTACGGCCCCCACGCCCGTCTCTCCCGATTAACATTGGGAGGGACTATCTTCCCCCTCGTTTACGACGGGTCAGTTAACTACTGTGCCGTATAGCCACCGTCCACCGCATAGAAAGCCCCGGTGGTGAAAGAGCTGTCATCCGACAGTAAGAATGCGACGGTTTTTGCCACTTCCTCGCGGGTTGCCATGCGTTTCATCGGCTGGCTGTTCGCCATCCACTGCCGAACATCTTCCGAGAGTTGCTGCATACGCGGCGTGTCGACATAGCCGGGTCCAATCGCATTGATTCTCACCCCTTTGTCAGCAAACTCCAGCGCCGCTGCTCGAGTTAGACCAAGTACGCCGTGTTTCGCTGCGGTATAAGGCGCAATGCCAGCAATGCCAACAATACCGTTAGAAGAGGATAAATTGACCACCGCTCCGCCACCGCTATTCACAATGGCCGGTAAACCATACTTCATGGCTAAAAACGTGCCCCCCAGATCGGTTTCAATCACATCACACCAGTCATCAAACTCATACTGACAAAGTGACACATTATGAGGTCCAGTAATGCCAGCATTATTAACCAGATAGTGTAAAGCACCGCAGCGTGACAGGGTTTGCTCAACCATCTGTTTGACCGAGTCTGGTTGTCTGATATCGGTGACCAATGGAATCACTCGTTGAAGAGAGGGATCGATACGCCGGGCAGTTTGCTGTATTTCCTGTTGATGGCGAGCAGTGATAATAACCGTCGCGCCACGAGAAAATAGTTCTTGTGCAATACCTTCGCCAACCCCGGTTGATGCGCCGGTAACAATGGCGATTTTGCCAATAAACGATGTCATATATTCTCCTTTGATTGTCCGTATGTGATTAATTTCTTGGCTAACCACATACTGCGCTGAGCGACTGCCAATTTCTGTCAGTAGCCTCAGACCCAAAAGAGAATGTTGGTGGAAAAACTATTTCACCATCACCACATGGTGTAAATCATGGTTAAAGTTTTGGTATTCCGCTTCTGAAATAGCGCTACCGCTGCTCAAAACCTTTAAAGTATGGCCATGAAACTTATGCTGATAAGGAGGATGAACGTGAACATAATCGTTTTCAACAAAACCCAGAGCACGGTAGAACCGTAAACGCTTTTGTGAAATCTCATCCACGACCGGGTCAATTTCCAGAATCACCGTTTTATCCGTTCCGGCAATGAACTCCCCCAGTAAACGAGTTCCATATCCCTGACCGCGCACTTTATCGCTGATGGCATAGTGTTCAATATACAGATAGTCATCAAACGCCCAATAAGCCACAAAACCGACAAACAGCTCATTTTCCATATAGCACTGTAGAAAATAATTATCCGCGGTTAACCCCTTCGCCTGATGCTCAACGGTTCGCTGTTCAAACTCGGGAAAGGAAGAACGGTAAAGCCGTTCAAAAACGGGAAAAAGAGGATCGTTGGTGCTGTGTAAGCGGATGATATTCATAATACGTTAGCGGCTCTTATCAATATGGTCGATTTTGTTGGAGAGTACAAAGAAGCAAACATACCGAATCCAACTAAAATTGCCAACCGCACTATCCCGCTAATTCAGAAAAGCACCCGCTTTTATCTCACTGTTATGGCTGAGTTAATTGCTGCTTACCTTTCCTGTTGCTCTCTTCCAGTGCATTAAGCAAGCTGCCATCTTCAGTGATAATATCGGCGATATACCAGCGTTTATTTTGCAGGATAAGCTTGAAACTTTGGCTTTGTTTAGGCGTCCCGCTTTTCCACAGCGAATAGTGAACAATACCGATGGCTTCACCATCGTTTAAGCTAATAACCTTGATATCATCAATATTCATGGTTTCCCAATCCTGACACTGGCATATAGGGTCATAATCGAAAAAGCCAACCTCACCCTCAGCCAGTTCCTGATCTTCATTAACCGCCAGCATAAACCGCTCGGATATAATCTGTTTATTGCCTGTTTCACTGTACCTGACGGGCTCAGTACCTTCCCGGTAGCTGTTATATATTTCCGCTAAAAAAGCCTCCGGTCCTGATGATTGAGCGGCGAAAGCGTGGCCAGAAATCATCAGTAAACAAAAACACCCGACCCATTTTAAATATGGCATAGCACCTTTCCCTCTTCCGTGAATAAACATCAAGCAGCATTATTCCTTAAAGCCCCACCGCAATACTTACAGTATTTCGCATCACTATCATGACCGATATGATGACAGGTTGGGCACGGATGAGAACCGCGACGTTTTCGTTCAGCGATAACGTACGCCGACAGAATACTGGTGGGGATAGCTAAAGACAGATACCCCAGAATAATCAGCCCGGATGCAATCATCCTGCCCACCGGCGTATCGGGAGTAATATCCCCATAACCCACGGTAGTTAACGTCACCACAGCCCAATAAATAGAAGCCCACAGGCTGGTAAAACCGTTGCCAGGACCTTCTACAACAAACATGATTCCACCGACAATAAATACCAACACCACAATACTGGTTAAAAATAACAGCAGCTTGCTTTTGGCTTGGGCAATACAGTGATGAAAAAAACGCAGGTCATCAACAAAGCCCAATAACCGGAATATGCGTAAAATACACAGAATACGCCACAAACGTATGATCGATTCATATTGGATAACCACGTTCGGCAACAGAATCACCAGATACATGCTGATGGTGGTGAATAAATCGATAATTCCCATGATGGAGGAAGCGTAATGTTGCGCGCGCGGCGTCACCCATAAACGCATCAGATACTCAAGGGTAAACAAGAACAGGAATAGGATGTCCATCCAGTAATAAAATCCTGGATTATCGTAGCGAAAACCCAAGCCGCCCATATACATAAACACCATCAGTACGCTAAGCAACGCTACCCCGCCCCAAAACAGGGACATCGCTCTACCAATTGGCGTTTGCATACTGAAAAATAATAAATAAATGCGGCGTTTAGTCAGATTGTGAAAATCAACGCTTTTAGACATACGATTTAAAGCCCTGTAGTGATCCGTTTACCGATGAAACCAAGACAATCTATTGCGATGCGTAGATTACTCCGATTTAACTATCAATCATCTTCTTTCGATTGTTTAATCAATTTTTATGATGAAATCAAAATCCTATCACCCCTATTTGATGGTATTCTTATCGGCATAAAATCAGACAGTCGATAGCAGAAAATAGCCAGAAAAATGAAAAATTCATCAGAGCAACCGACCTTCTATGTGCACGATTATGAAACCTTCGGTATCAGTCCGGCTTATGATCGCCCGGCGCAATTTGCCGGCGTGCGCACCGATAGCGATTTCAATATTATCGCTGAACCATTAGTCATTTATTGTAAACCTAACGACGATTATTTGCCTGAGCCTGAAGCGGTAATGATTACCGGTATTACCCCTCAGGAAGCCCGCAGCAAGGGGGTTATTGAAGCTGAGTTTGCCCGACAAATTCATGATGATTTCAGCGCAGCCAATACCTGTATTCTGGGTTACAACAATATTCGCTTTGATGATGAAGTTAGCCGCAATATCTTCTATCGTAACTTCTTTGATCCTTACGCTTATAGCTGGCAAAACGGCAATTCCCGCTGGGATTTACTGGATGTAATGCGTGCCTGCTATGCCCTACGCCCAGACGGTATTGAATGGCCGCTAAATGATGATGGCCTACCCAGCTTTAAGCTGGAGCATCTGACTAAAGCCAACGGCGTAGAACACACCCACGCTCACGATGCCATGTCAGACGTTTATGCCACCATCGCCATGGCTAAACTGGTTAAGCAGGCACAGCCTAAACTGTTTGATTACCTATACCAGTTAAGAAATAAGCGTAAAGTTGCCAACCTGATCGATATTGCAGAAATGACACCGTTGGTTCACGTGTCCGGTATGTTTGGCGCCCTGCGCGGCAATACCAGTTGGATTGCGCCGTTGGCCTGGCATCCAGAAAACAGTAATGCGGTGATTGTCTGCGATTTAGCCGGCGATATGACACCACTGCTGGAACTGGATGCCGATACGCTACGCGAACGTCTGTATACCCGTCGCGATGAATTAGGCGAAGACCAGTCGCCGGTGCCGCTAAAGCTGGTGCATACCAATAAATGTCCGGTCTTGGCCCCCGCCAAAACCTTGTTGCCGGAAAACGCTGACCGTTTAGGCATTGACCGCCAACGTTGTTTGGCCAATCTACAGCTTTTACGTCAAAGCCCAGACCTGCGCGAGAAAGTGATCGCAATATTTGCCGATGCAACACCGTTTACTCCACCCACCGACGTTGATGGTCGCTTGTATGATGGGTTCTTTAGCGATGCTGACCGTGCCGCTATCCGCATTATCCAACAAACCAAGCCAGAGAACCTCCCTGCGCTAGATTTGACCTTTAACGACAATCGTCTGGAAACGCTGCTGTTTCGCTATCGTGCCCGCAACTATCCGGCAACGCTGGATGACAGCGAACAACGCCGTTGGCTGGCTCACCGACAAGCGATGCTTACCCAAGATCGGCTGGAGAAATATGCCGCCAAGCTTGAGCAGTTGGCGCAAATACACGGCGATAATCCGGAAAAAGTTGCCCTATTAAAGTCCCTGTTCCGCTATGCCGAAGAATTAGTCGGCTAATGGCCTTCTTGCCGCTATGCCATAAACTTCCCGTTATATGGCATAGCTCTCCTTTCCCGCCTGTCTATTCCCCGTTCGCGGGTGTATGATAATCACCAGATTTCATTGAATTTTAGGCAAAAAGAAATGGCGTTCAGTTCCGGTCCTGCTCTGGCGATCTTCTCTTTTGTGCTGTGGGGCATCACCCCTCTCTTCTATCGTTTACTCCCCGATGCCTCACCGCTGGAACTGTTATCACAACGTGTTTTGTGGTCAATACCGCTATTATTGTTAGTTCGTCTGTGTATAAAACAGCGCACCAGTTGGCAGAAGGTCTGGCAGGATAAACGTTCGCTATTATTTTGCCTGCTGGGCACCTGTATTATGGCGATCTCATGGTGTACCTTCACTTATGCCATGACTCACGATCAGGTGTTAGCCGCCAGCCTTGGCTACTTTATTAATCCGCTATTTTCGATTCTGCTCGGTATGATTTTCCTGCATGAGCGCCTGACGCTGTCACAAAAGCTGGCGGTCTTGTTTGCCTTTGCCGGTGTCAGTTATCAGCTATGGCAATATGGTCAGTTACCGGTTCTGGCTCTGATTATGGGCAGCGCTTTTGCCCTGTATGGGTTAATCCGTAAATTTATTCGCTTCGATATTCTGACTGCATTAACGGTGGAAACCCTGTGGTTGGTTCCGTTGGCTATCGGCTTAATGTTCTGGCTACCGGCACATGGCGAAAGCGCTTTGACGAATGCCGATCTTACGCTGCGCATCTATTATGCTCTGACCGCCCCGGTTACCCTGCTACCACTGTTATTCTTTGCTGCGGCCATTAAACGCACCACCCTGACAGTTGTTGGCCTGTCACAATATATCGAGCCCACTATTCAGTTTCTGCTGGCGATATTTCTGTTCAATGAAGCGTTTGACCGCGTTAAAGGGGTTAGTTTTACCCTAATCTGGATAGGCCTGTTGTTTTGTATGTCGGGACTGTTAAGACATTGGTGGATGCAGCGCCGAAAAACCGTATTGATGGCACGACCTTAATCGAACGGAAAGCAAATTGGACAGGCAAAAATTTATCGCTGAAGTATGTTTCTATTCCCATGGTCAATCATGTCGCCAAACGGCACCAAATCTGACTGGCGGATGCTATCGGCCACACTTTATCGTTAAAGACACCGCTGATTATCTCGGCGTCTGTTTTATTGACGGTGATGCATTGGAATTAGGCAAACCCGTACAGGCTCTGGTTGAAACCCTCTATGATGGGGTAAATT
The DNA here is from genome assembly GCF_900112475.1 of Pragia fontium DSM 5563 = ATCC 49100. Lineage (GTDB taxonomy): Bacteria > Pseudomonadota > Gammaproteobacteria > Enterobacterales > Enterobacteriaceae > Pragia > Pragia fontium. The sequence goes on from NZ_FOLW01000008.1 coordinate 19,173, forward strand.
ACCAAACGTTATTACAACCCGGCTGCGCGTTTTTTATTGCTGAAGGAGCGGCTATTGTCGGTCAGGGAAAAGTGATTGGGCTGTGGCAGGAGTAAGACTGAAGATTATCATAAAAGCGTGTTTATCACGTTTTAATCCGCCTATGCGGCGGTTAACAATTTCAGTCATTACTCTCTTCCAGTGCTTCATTTCTAAGCCGCCTATGCAGCGGTTCATCTGAGAGCGAAAGACCTAGTGAAATCGTTAAATTACTAAGCCGCCGTACTGCGGTTTACATTCTGCATCATACAACGCTTTGGATGCAAATAATTTCTTTGGTTATTATTATCTTGCAAACGGTTTATGGGGTTAATGTTGTTTGCTTAAGCATTTTCACTCAGTGAACAACACCCCGCTATTCCGGTGAAAACCGCAGGTATAGTGAATCATCTAGATTTCATCAATCAATTTGTTGTCTAAGAGCTAATATCCAGCATTGCTAAAATCAGGGGGATTTAAAGCTAAACGTTATCATTAAGCTAAAACCTGGATTCCGGCTTTCGCCGGAATGACGGGTGGGTGGCATAAAAATGCTTAAGCTGGGAGTATTAGCCTATGCTGCGGTGAACTTATCCGCGGTGGATTGAAAGGTACTGTACATTTTCTAAGCCGCCTATGCGGCGGTGAACTTTCGTACTTAATTTTTATGGTTGGTTTGCGTTTTCTAAGCCGCCTATGCGGCGGTGAACTAGAACCATACCCTACTATCTCTCTGTTGTTAATCACTTTTTTTATCTAAAGCCATTAATACCCTTTTTTATTTCGATGATAAAAACCCCTTTAAAATCATGAGAATAAAATAGCCAATAAAAAAAGGGTCTATTGAGATTGCAGCTAAGCATAAAAAAACCCGCCGATATCAACCGGCGGGTTCCGTTACGCTTTAACCGTTTTAGATTGACCTTAATCGGCTTTTATCGGCATCTCTGCTACGTTAGGTTCAATAACCGCGACTTTACCTCGGTTAGCCCCCAGTGTTGGTACCGGGCGGCGAAAACCGCGGGTAATGTACACCAGGTAGAGCAGTCCCAAAGCGCCCCAGGTTAGTCCTAAACGCAGTGAGTCAACTTCCAAATTCAGCCACAGAACCACGATCATCACCGTACCAATCAGCGGCAGGATAAAAAAGCTGAAGATATCTTTGGCAGTTTTATTGCGCTTTTGGCGAACAAAGAAAAACCAAATCACTGAAATATTCACAAAGCTGAACGCCACCAGCGCACCGAAGTTAATCAGTGAAATGGCGCTTTCCAGATCAAGGAACATCGCCACTAAAGCCACTGCCCCAACGATAAGAATATTGGTTACCGGCGTTTTCCATTTAGGGTGAATATAGCCAAATACTTTTTCCGGCAAAACGTTATCACGCCCCATCACATACAGTAATCGCGCGATACTGGCGTGAGATGCCAAGCCAGAAGCCAATGCCCCAACCACGGTACAACACAGCAGAATAAACTGAAACATCTTGCCGCCAACGTACAACGCAATCTCTGGCGTCGCATTATCCGGATCGTTCAATATGGTTAAATCCGGAAAGTAGAGTTGGATAAAATACGACACCGCGACAAAGATAATCCCGCCGTACAGCGCCGTTAAAAAGATGGCTCGCGGAATCACTTTCTTCGGATCTTCCGTTTCCTCTGACAGGGTACTTACCGCATCAAAACCAAGAAACGAGAAACACAACACGGTCGCACCGGCAATGATTGGCACCAAATGGGCTTCATTAGAGAAAAACGGGCGAGTCATCTCAACCTGCCGCTCGGCCTCTCCTAAATGTAAACCTTGCCAGACCAGGTAAACGAAAGCCACCAAAATAGCGATCTGGAAAAATACCAGTACCATATTCAGGTTAGCAACCCAGTTGACACTCCGCAGGTTAATCACCGTCATCACAAAGACAAACGCCACCACCCAAATCCATGACGCCACGTCAGGGAACAATGCCGACAGGTAAATTTTAGCCAGCAGCGTGTTAATCATGGGTAGAAACATATAGTCCATCAGAGATAGCCAGCCCACCATAAACCCGACGTACGGATTTATCGCTTTTTGCGAATAGGTATAAGCCGAGCCAGCCTCTGGAAACTGGCGCACCAGTTTGCCATAGCTCAGGGCAGTAAACAGTACCGCCACCAAAGCCAAAATATAGGCGCTGGGTACGTGACCTTCTGTCTTACCTGAAACAATGACAAACGAGTCAAATACGGTCATTGGCGTTAAATAAGCCAGACCAATAATCACGATTTGCCACAATTTCAGTGAACGTTTAAGTTGAACGCGATTGGATACGGATGCAGCAGAAGAACTAATAGACATGACCGTGTTCCCCCGTACTCTCAACCTGTTGACGCGATACAACATAAAGTAGAGAGGCCGCAGGGGAACAACACGATAAGCGGCTGGAAATAAGGGGTATATAACATCGACTGGCAGAGTTTAAGGCTTGTGGTGCGCCATAATCGCTGCGGCGGTATTGATTACCGACGCAGAGAGGTGGTTTCAGGATGGAATCTTTCATTTTTATTCCTTATTCAATAGGTTACCGATTTTAAGCGGTATACGTGAATATTTATTAACCTCGGAATAAGCCCTATAAATCTGCAACTGACAGATTTATAACCATTTTTCTCTGGCCGAATATAAAAAAATAACCGACGCCATATTACGTCGGTTATTCAGCTTTGAATGCATTCTGCACCACAAGTATCCCCTTGCCAAGCGTGTGTAAAAAATAATTTTCATCTATTAAAAAATTATTTAAAAAGCTATTATTAAACAATAAGTAAGGATTATTAAAAATATTGAAACATTCTCTTATTATAGCTGTATTAAACTGGTTCACAGGCTAATTGATTGCACAGGCTACAGAAAAGATTTGAAACGATATTTCATTGCCTTTATTGTGTGATCAGTAGCACAATTCTAAAAAATAATTGTATGATAAATTAAATTTCAGCGCAGAGGACTATTTTATGCTGCCGTTTTTGAGGCTTTGTTGGCAATACCTACGAGCCTTTATTCTCATCTACCTTTGTCTACTGGCGGGTAACGCCATTGCTGCCATTCTTCCGCTAAAAATTCCCGGTAGCATCATCGGTATGTTGGTTCTGTTTGCTTTGCTCTGTTCTCAGTTGCTTCCCGTTGCATGGATAAAACCCGGCTGCTATCTATTTATTCGCCATATGGCGCTGCTGTTTGTTCCTATCAGCGTGGGGATCATGAAATATTACCAATCGCTGGTTAACCAGTTTGGACCGCTGGCGATCTCCTGTTTGGTGAGTAGTTTGGTGACGATGCTGATTGTCGGCTACTCATCCCATTACATTCACGGTATTAAAAGACTAAAACCGGACAGTGATAAGGAGCCCTTATAATGTGGTGGGCCATTCCCCTAACGCTGATCGTGTTCTATTCGGCACGCCATCTGGCCATCAAATTTAAAAAGCCGTTGCTGAATCCGCTGTTGATCTCGCTGTTTATCATTATTCCTCTGCTGTTGCTGACCCATACCAGTTATGACAGCTATTTTGAAGGCAGTGAACTGCTTAACTCATTGCTACAGCCCGCGGTTGTGGCACTAGCCTTGCCGCTGTATGAGCAACTACACCAAATTCGAGCGCGCTGGAAATCCATTATTACCATTTGTTTTATTGGTAGTTTGGCAGCCATGATAAGCGGCACCGCTCTGGCGCTGTTACTGGGGGCCTCACCGGAGTTGGCAGCATCGATATTACCGAAATCCGTCACCACGCCGATTGCCATGGCGACGGCGGAGTCTATTCACGGGGTACCGGCCATTAGCGCGATCTGTGTGATGTTTGTCGGGGTGTTTGGTGCGGTATTTGGCTATCCCATTCTGAATATGCTGAAAATCACCACTCCAGCCGCCAGAGGCTTATCTATCGGTTCCACCGCTCACGCACTAGGAACAGCACGCTGTGTCGAAGAAGATTATCAGGAAGGGGCTTACAGTTCACTGGCGTTGGTCATTTGTGGCATTATCACGTCACTGACCGCTCCGTTTGTCTTTCCGGTGCTGGTACAAATGTTTAGTTAGCGCAGATCATTCGCTGGTCATGCATTAATCCAATCCTGACCAGCGGAGAATACCGCGAAATATCGCCGCACCTTCTTTGATAAAATAAAATTCCCCAGAAATATCTATTTTGCGCCACTATTTGCATTTCCTTACAGGAGAGAACAAGCAAAAAGAAATTTTTCAGGTAAGCTATACAGCCAAGTTCCGTAGCCGTCAGCCAATAATAATGTCGCTTAGATCTCAATATTCAACAAAATAGCCATATATTAATAACATTGACTGTACATTTGTATTGAGTTTCCTAGAATTGGCGAGCTATTTACGGGATGCCCCAATTGTCCATTACACCTGATCTAAAGAGCCAATTTCATGGAACTGGAACACGAGAGTAAACGTCCGCTTTATATTCCTTATGCGGGTCCTGCCCTGCTTGAAACCCCATTACTGAACAAAGGCAGCGCCTTCACCGAAGAAGAACGTGCAGCCTTTAACCTGCAAGGCCTGTTACCGGAAGCTATTGAGACGATAGAAGAACAAGCTGAACGCGCCTATCGACAGTTTCAGGGGTTTAAAACCAATATCGATAAACATATTTATCTGCGTAATATTCAGGACACTAACGAAACCCTGTTTTACCGCCTGATTGAAAATCACATGAGCGAAATGATGCCGGTGATTTATACCCCAACCGTTGGGGAAGCCTGCGAACACTTCTCCGATATCTATCGCCGCCACCGTGGTCTGTTCATCTCCTATCCAAATAAAGACAATATTGATGACATGCTGCAAAACGCCACCAAACAAAACGTAAAAGTGATTGTGGTCACCGATGGCGAACGTATTCTTGGTCTTGGCGACCAAGGTATCGGTGGTATGGGTATTCCTATTGGAAAATTGTCGCTGTACTGCGCCTGTGGCGGCATCAGCCCAGCCTACACCCTACCGGTAGTGCTGGATGTAGGTACCAATAACCAACAATGTCTGAACGATCCGCTGTATATGGGCTGGCGTCACCCGCGTATCACCGGTGATGAATATTTTGAATTCGTTGAAGCCTTTATCAATGCAGTAAAACGTCGTTGGCCAAATGTGCTGTTGCAGTTTGAAGACTTCGCCCAGAAAACCGCGACGCCACTGCTTAACCGCTATCGTAATGAGCTGTGCTGCTTTAACGATGATATTCAAGGCACCGCCGCCGTAACGCTCGGTAGTCTGATTGCCGCTAGCCGTGCCGCCAACAGCCAGTTAAAAGATCAGACCGTGGTTTTCCTCGGTGCGGGTTCTGCTGGTTGCGGTATTGCCGAACAAATCATCGCCCAAATGATCAGCGAAGGCCTGAGCGAAAGTGAAGCCAGAGAGCGCGTCTTTATGGTGGATCGCTTTGGTTTATTAACCGATCAAATGCCAACGCTGCTCGATTTCCAGGCTAAGCTGGTGCAAAAGCATGAGTCTCTGAGCCACTGGCATACGGAAAATGAAGCTATCTCGCTGCTGGATGTCGTTCGCAACGCTAAACCAACCGTGATGATTGGCGTTTCCGGTCAGTCCGGTTTATTTACCGAAGAAATCGTCCGCGAAATGCACCGTCATTGTGCGCGTCCCATTATCATGCCGCTGTCTAACCCTACTTCGCGGGTTGAAGGCCGTCCGGAAGATATTATCAATTGGACCGACGGTGCTGCGCTGGTTGCCACCGGCAGCCCATTCGCGCCGGTGATGTATAAAGAAAAAGTGTATCCGATTGCCCAGTGTAATAACTCCTATATCTTCCCTGGGATTGGCCTCGGAGTACTGGCAGCTAAAGCAACGCGGGTCACCGATGGTATGCTAATGGCGGCCAGCCGTGCCTTGGCAGATTATTCGCCGCTGGCTAAACACGGTGAAGGTGCGCTATTACCGGAAGTGGACGATATTCAGCAAGTTTCTCGCTATATCGCGCTGAAAGTAGCAAAAATGGCTCAACTGGAATCCGTTGCCGTTGTTACATCAGATGAAGCGTTGCAGAAAGAGATTGATAATAATTTCTGGAACCCGGAATATCGCCGTTACAGACGTACTTCGTTCTGATTTAATCATTGTTTAATACGGCACCAATACGGTGCCGTATTGCTTTCATCTGATTAATTTTTCGACAGCCATCCCATTTTTTTCGTTTATGCCATCTTGTTTTCGCGACTTTCGTCAAGTAGCCTTGGAAGGTCCGGGTAAAATAGAAGTATCCAACCATGATATTAAAACGATTGATCTATAGCTTATTAGCGGTGCTGGCTTTATTGCTCGGCACGGCTTTGCTGCTCGATCGTTGGATCAGTTGGCGTACTGCCCCTTACGTTTATGAGAATATTGAAGAGCTACCCGCCAGCCAAGTTGGTGTGGTGCTCGGCACCTCTAAATATGTCCGCACTGGCGTGATTAACCAATATTATCGCTTCCGGATTCAGGGGGCGTTAAATCTGTATAACAGCGGGAAAATCAACTATTTATTATTAAGCGGTGATAACGCGCTGTTAAGCTATAACGAACCCATCACCATGCGTAAAGACTTTATGAAGGCTGGCGTTCCTGCCTCCGATATTGTGCTCGACTATGCTGGTTTCAGAACATTAGACTCCATTATCCGTACTCGAAAAGTATTCGATACCAATGGGTTTACGATTATTACTCAACGTTTTCACTGCGAGCGGGCGCTATTTATCGCTATGCACAGCGGCATTAAAGCCCAATGCTATGCGGTTCCTTCACCTAAAAATATGTTTATGGTGCGTGCCAGAGAAGTGGTCGCCCGTTTGGGTGCCTTAACCGACTTATATATTCTGAAGCGTGAGCCGCGTTTTCTCGGACCTATGGTGCCAATCCCTACCCCTTACAGCCTTGAGGGGGATGAACAAGAGTATCCGGCGATTTCACCCGAGCAGCTATTTGAGCTGGAAGAGTTAAACAATACGCCACAGGTTCCCCACGCCAGAGCCGCTGCGTCGGTTACCTTATCGAAATAATATCCGTCAAGCGCCGCCATAGCCACTCCATCGGCCCCTGCCGAAAGAAGCGCAGCCACAGCAAAGAAAATCCAATATTGATACACCAGATAAACGGTACCAGTGCCAGCAGGCTTAGGCGATCCCATTGCTGATACCAGCCAAACTGATAAAACAGCGTAATACAAACCAACGTCTGTAACAGATAATTGGTAAGCGTCATACGCCCCACCACCGATAAACCGGCAGCCATGGCTGACATTTTTATTCCTTGCCCATAGCCATACCATAAAGCCAAATAGGCTAACCCTTGAATGGCTGAGCCGAGTTCTTTAGGTGCCAAAAGGTAATAGCCGGCTATCACAAAATCCCAGTTAGACTGCCATTGCAGTAACACTACCGGAATCTGAATCAGCAAAGAAATAGCCAACAATATCCAGCCCTGTCGTCGATAAACCGCAGGCGCTATTTGCCCTTTCAGCCAGCCGTTTTCTATCAAAGCGGCTCCCAGCAACATCAATCCCAACAGTTCCCAGCCGTACTGGACTATCACTGAGAATTGAATCTGTAACGTCGCCGCCAGACGCGCTTGTCTTGCTACTTCACCGCCAGCCAGCTTCCATTTAGCCTCTGCGGCTAAACTTTGGGCATCCGGTGCCCAGTAGGCGTTCATGCTATTATCCGTTATCCAACCAAACCACAGTAAAATCGCCAGACCAATAAAATAGAGCAAAATACCGGTGCGCATGAGGCCATCATAAGAGGAAGACGATCGAATAATAATCGCTGCGCCAATACCCACCATACCGTAGGTCAGCAAAATATCGCCGTCCCACAAGTAAACGCTGTGGCAGAAACCCAGTAGCGCCAGCCAGAACAAACGCGATAAGTTCCATCTCATGCTGTATTGGTGTAGCAGTTGCAGGCTTGCGCCAAATAGGATGGCAAACATGGTCAGAAAAGTCCCCTGAGCAAATACGCTCAGTAAAGACCAGACTAAACCATCACTAAAGGAAGGGACACCGGCATACGCCGGATTCATATAAGCCGCTTTGGGCAAGCCAAAGCCACCTATATTCATAATCAGTATGCCCAACAGGGCTAAACCACGGACGCTGTCCAACTGAGTAATGCGACGGGAAGGCATTCCTCCCGCCAGCATTGACGCTGAACCATGATGTGGCATCAGAAATCGAATATCTTATAGATGGGAGGAGTAACGAACCGCGCGCAGAAACTCCTGACGGGTACTTGGATTACTTTTGAAAATTCCGCCCAAAGATGTAGTACTGGTTGAACTGGTGGCATCACATACACCGCGTGATTTGACACAGTAATGGGTAGCGTCAATGGAAACCGCGACATTGGTGGTTCCCAACAACGTTTGTAGCGCCAACAAAATTTGCTGAGTCAGTCGTTCTTGCACTTGAGGGCGCTGGGAGAAAAACTGCACAATACGGTTAATTTTAGACAGGCCAATAACATAGTCTTTCGGGATATAGGCAACGCTGGCTTTACCATCAATAGTCACAAAATGATGCTCACAGGTACTGGTCAGGGTAATGTCCCGTACGGTCACCATTTCATCCACTTTCATTTTATTTTCAATTAGCGTGATTTTTGGGAAATTCGCGTAATCCAGCCCGGAAAAAATTTCGTCCACATACATTTTGGCAATGCGCTTTGGCGTTTCCATCAGACTATCATCGGACAGGTCCAGATTCAGCAACTGCATAATCGATGTCATGTGTTCCTGAATTTGCGTTTTCCGTGTTGTGGCATCCAGCACCGGACCGCGCAAAGGCGTTTCTAGCCCTCTGGCCTCTAATGCTGCATGAACTAATATTGCTTCTTTACTCAGCGATGACATCGTCTCTCTCCAACCTGGTTCAATATCTTTGATAAGGATCACACCTTAAGTCAGACACTGTAATTTAGCGAACGATGTTTATCCAGTGGTCTATCGAAATAATGTTAAGAAAACTAACTTTTGTTGTTGTTACCGCTCAGCAAGATTTCCCCATAGCGAGAGACGTCACTGCCTGTATCAGAGGAGTTATCGGGATTCATCATGTGATAATTAAGGCCTGCATTTTTTATGCTTACAGGCCTCAAGATAAATATTTCAAATACTGAGCAGGTCGTTATGCAATAACAATCTGATCCGCGCTAAACATATCAAATGAGATGTTATTCAGCAGTACAGAATTATGACCAAAAGTGAGCAATACCCCTTCATCAGAGACAGAGATATGTTTGGTATAGTCCGCATCGCTGCGTGCTTCCTCCTGGGCGATAAAGATCAGCTTGTCATCCCCCTGAAGACCGTGAATAACATCCTGACCAAACTCCCCTTCAAATATCAGCGTGTTGCCACCACCGTTAATAAATAACTCATCATTGCCCTGTCCCGCTACAAAGGTATTGCCACCTTGAGTGCTGGTCAGCACATCATCTCCCTGCTGACCAAATAGCCATACGCCGGAGAGATCCGTTTCGAGCATATGCTGGTCATCGCTAAACAAGGATTCAGTCCAAGGGGCTAACAATCCATCCGGTGTTAATAGGCCATCATCGCTAACCGTCAGAGATTGCTCATTACTCATTTTAACCGTCGATATCTGCTTAGCTACCGTCATATTTCCATCGCCATCGTAGAAATATAGCGAGTCATCTGGCGCACGAACCACATCAAATTGATCTAATGGCTGATGCAGTTCGAGGGTATTCTGCCCGGTACCACCGTAGATAATATTAAATCCCTTATCTATGGAGAAAATATCATCACCACCAGCGCCGTCTAAATAGTTGATGCCTGACTTGGTTCTAATCAGATCGTTACCCTCGCTACCGATGATAAAGGTTTCGCCGACGTGGGGCTGAGCATAACGATTTAAATCCTCTACCCAGGTTTTCTCTTGCATATTATCCGAGAGATTAGCCACCACCACGGTCGAATCTTTTTCGGTTAGGTTGTACCACTGCGACTCGACAATACGCTGCATACCCTCGTCATAAGCATATGGCATATGCGAGATCCAAGAGAAAAGATTAACGAGTGAGGTCGGAATAAATTTCCAAAAGTCAGAGGCATAATAATCATTGAAATTAACAATATTGTTTGTCGCTGAGACTTTATCTGCATCGTGTATCAAGAATGAGGAGAGTTCCAGTTGCTTACCGTTTAACACGCGGAAAACCGGATCGTTTTCATAACCTACATTAATCACATTACCGGCGGATTCATACTGAGTAGGCGAGGCAAAAGCAACATACTTAGATCCCTGATAAAATCCGCCCCAGTTATCGGGGCTCAATTGAGCAATGCTGTTGGTTGCCGCGCCACCTAAACTGTGGCCGGTAATAATAATATCTTCGCCGGTTAATCCTTGCTTAGTCGCAAATTCAGCAATATCGGTCAGCAGTTGATTAAACGCATTCTTCGGGTAATTAAGCGAATATTCTGGACTTAATCCGGTTAATATATCGGCAACTGCATCGCTAATGGTATCGGTAATTAACGACTCTCTTGGGCCAGTTGTCCCTCTAATACCAATACCTATTTTGATCAAGTTTCCTTCATCGTCGTATTTACCCATCACTTCAGCTTGGGCTGCGCGGAAACCAAATTTTTCACCGAGAAAAGTGCCTGCGCTATTGGTCTTGCCACTATAATTTAACTGTGCCGCACTAATATTTGACCAACCCGCATCATTTATTTTTTGCAGAGATAAACGTTCTGAATCAGGATTTCCGGGGAAATTAGGTAATATGCCTTGTGAAGTACTACTACCAAAAACTGCATCAACTAACGTTAAAGGCAGTCCGATATTAAAACCATGTTTTTGATATCCCTCTTTTAACCCATGATCAAGGTTATGATAGGTATACGTTGTGATAGCCAGACTATCAAGAAATAGCGACTTGGATTCTTGATTTGTCATATTCAGCGAGTTGAACATTCCCATAGTAATTCCTTTTATGTTTAACCGGATAAAAAGGATTACATTATATTGTTTAAACTGTTACTTTTTTATTGGGAATAATTAAATTGATTTTAAGAGAAAATAAAACAAATGAATATACAACCTTCTTCCTGACCTAAACGCTCCTCCCCTCCACTTACCATTTCCAAGCAATCGCTCATAGCATCAAGATTAACCACCTTGGATAATAGTTTAAATCCACACTTATAAGACAACTAAAATAATACTTTCAGGCTAAAAAATTAAAACGATTACACTTACCGATAAAACACCAACTCAGCATAGCCATTATACATGACTATAGATCAATAAAAGCAGAGTGAGTTTCTTATGAAATCACCCTGCCATTTATTGATTAACTGATAATTACATTACATCTCTGAGAATACATTCATAATAATGCCGCCAGAGATGATCAGCCCCATGGCAAATATTGCCGGGAAGTCAGGCTTTTGCTTATACAAAATCATGGAGACAATTGTCACACCAACGATACCAAATCCACACCATAGTGAATAAGCGATACCGACCGGCACATATCCCATCGCTTTAGTTAAAGCAAAATAACATAAGCAATAAGAAAAAATAACCAGCACAGAAGGAGCTAATTTACGAAAATTATTCGTCTTCTTAATCATTGAAGTACCGGTAATTTCCGAGCCAATCGATAAAGCCAACCATAAAAATCCGACGCTAAGCATAATTCACTCCTTCCTTATTCTTCCGTTCCCATTTTAGAACAGAGATTCATAATAATAATGCCACTGGCAATAACAACCATACCAATAATCGCCGGAAGATCAGGATGCTGGCCGTAAAAAACCATCCCTAATGTCGAAACCATTAAAATACCGGTACCCGACCAGGTAGCATAAGCCAATCCAACCGGTAGATATTTAACAACGTTAGATAAGGAATAATAACAAATGCAATACAATACAACGATCAATGCTAATAATAATATTTTGGTCGTCCCTTCACTATTATCAAACATTTTTAACGTTGATGTTGCCGAGGTTTCTGACGCAATAACCAAGAGTAACCATAGCCATGACTTAGCCTTTGATGACATAAATACACCCCTTATCATTTATTGATAATATTAATAGAATTGTAAATTTTAAAAATGTTATCTAACCTGTATTAAAATTATTTTTTATTTGATTTTAAATACTCTATCGCCAAATCCGTTAATCTGGTATCCGAATGAATATCGTATCCTCCATGATTATTCATCACATCATTTAATGTAATATACCGATAAGATAAAGCGTCATTATTACCTTGCTCTTGCTCATCAACTGAAGGTATTAATAGCCGCTGCTCCATTTCATTTGCCGAACAAAATTGAATACCGGAAGCGATCAATATTTTTCGATTATTCTCAATCTGAGCCAAGTGAGGCGCATCTGACGCCATGCCCAATATCTGATTCAGCTCACTTTGCGGATTACAGTTATAATCCAAAGCCACCACCGTCATGGCGCGCATCAACGCATAGTTAATCGTTTTAGCACCATCACGACAAAACAGGCCATTCGCAATCTCACCCATGGTGGCAAAATCCATGAAAGGTACCAACACCCCATCATATTTTGCCAATATCGCGGGCAATAAATCAGCACTCGGCTTAATGATCTCGCCGATCCGGCTCCATTTCTCTTCACCGTGATAAATATGGGCATCATCGGTAATCATGACGGAGAAAGAGAAACGCTCGCACTGGCTAAGGCGGGTATATATCTCGTCTTTATAACCGCCGGCATTGGTCAGCACTATCAGCACTTTTTTTCTGAGCCTTTTCAGGACCTCATCAACCAAACCGTCTATGACTTTCTCATCCATATCCCCACCTGCTTCAACATCATGCAACGATAAATACGCTGTCATTGGATTTTAGCCCTGCTGCATTGGCTTCATCGGTATCAATATGAAACTCCAAAGCAAAGCTCGGCTTAACGCGAACCACCACCTCATCAAATATCAGACTGCGCTGCCCTGCGGTTTTTACCCGTACCGTTTGCCCATTAGTAACATTCAACATTTGGGCATCTCGCTCATTCATATGAATATGTCTTTGAGCACAAATAACCTGAGATTTAAGATGAACATGCCCAGCGGGACCAACCAATAACGCATCGGCAGAATCCGGTAAATCACCAGACTCACGCACCGGTGCTTTCACCCCCAGCACAAAACAATCGGCTTTAGAGATTTCCAATTGGGTTTTATCCCGTGCCGGGCCGAGTACTCGGACATTGGTGATATTGCCTTTTGGCCCGACGATCATCACGCACTCTTTTGCCGCATATTGACCCGGTTGTTTTAGCTCTTTAAACGGTGTCAGTTGATAGCCCGGGCCAAACAATGCCTCAATATCACCCGCAGAAAGATGCACATGACGATTAGACACACCAATCGGAATTGAGGCTGATGCACTATTTACATTTGCCGTACCGCCGGGCAGTTTTTGATGAATCTTGGCCAGTAAAGACTGATTTATCATTAATTTAACCTCTTGAATAAATTAGCTATTCAAAAATAATCACTTAACCCTATTTTTTGCTTTTCTTACCTTCCGGCTTTTTATCCTTAACGGGATGATTAACAACCGGAGGTTCAACGGGTTGGCTGGCCAAAACAGGCTCAATTACCGGTGCCACCTCAACCGGTGCCTTAACGGCGACCGGTTTTTTTTCAACGTCCATACTCCCTTTTTTACGACCAAACTGATTAAGCAGCTTTACAACGCTACTATCCGGTCGAGCAATCACTAATGAAGAAACCACCAAATCTGCTGGTCTAACGGCAGCAACCCCGTTTTCTATTGCGGCCTGCACCGCGCTCACTTCCCCCTGGAAGCAAACGGTCACTAATCCAGAACCTACTTTTTTATAGCCGATAATCTCTACGCTGGCAGACTTACAAGCTGCATCAGCCGCGCTAATGGTGGCCGTAAGGCCGCGTGTTTCAATAAGTCCAAGACTCATATTCATCATCATCTCCTGATTAGTGCCTGACCAATCTGATATCAAAATCGAACTGGGTAAAGAAATCCGCTAATCGATCTAACTCTTCATCGCTGTAGCTCGGATCGCCTTTGACCGGATAAATCATGTCCAGCTTTTCATACTTGGTTTTACCCAGCTGATGAAAAGGCAGAATATCAATACGCTGGATTTTGCCTCTCTTCGCCAGCTCCATGACATAGTGAATAGCGCCGGTAATGGCATCATAAGAATCGTTGTAGCCTCTGACTAAAGGCATTCTCACCACGATATTGGCGTTAAGTTCCACCAACCGTTCCAGATTCCTTATCACCCCTTCGTTACCAACACCAAATAACGCTTTATGTTGTTCGGTATCAATATGCTTAACATCGAAAAGAAAAAGGTCGGTACACTCAGCCAATTTTTCATAATTAGCCAGGTTCGTAGTGCCATTGGTTTCAATGGCGGTGTTAATCATCATTTTTTTACATTGGGTCAGCAGTGCCGCGGCAAAATCTGCCTGTAGGCTCAATTCACCACCGCCTAACGTCACGCCACCGCCGGAGGCCTGATAAAAGTCATAATCTTGCATAATGACATCCATCATTTCCCGTACCGTAACGTCCTTACCGACGATATCCAGTGCGTTGGTGATACAAACTTCTTCACATTTACGGCAGCCAATACACTCTGCCGTGCGATCGATACGATGAACCGGATTACCTGCTGCATCGGACTGACGGTAGTGCACTCCGGTAGGACATACCTCAACGCATTTACCACAGTTCACACATCTATCCTGTGAGAACATCACTTGAAAAGCGCTGCTAAGCCCTTCAGGGTTGGCACACCAGTCACAACGGATATTACATCCCTTTAAAAAAATCAGCGTACGAATGCCGTCACCATCATAGATAGAGTATTTTTGGACATTAAAAATTCGTCCTTTTTTCTCCAGGATGTCATCCATTGCTCTTTCTCCTCAAAAAAATCAGCTGACAAAAAATCAATTTCAATCGTCATTAAGTGTTTATTGGCCGGTAAAACCGAAGTCTTACCGGCAACAGCGTTAGAACTTCTCAATGACCGTACGGCTGATAATTTCGTTCTGTACTTCTTTACATAATTCAACGAAATAGGCGCTATAGCCGGCAACTCGCACAATCAGGTCGCGGTATTTCTCTGGTTCCTTCTGTGCTTGCTTTAATACTTCATTATCAACATAGCTAAATTGCATCTGGCCATTCCCCAAAATCGAAGCGGTTCTCAACAGAGTAATCAAACCGTTTCTACCTTCTGGCGTATCCAGCAAGCCTTTCAGGAATTTGAAGTTATGAACCATACCGATATTCATGGTTTCAACGTTCATTTTACTGACCGACTTGATAATGGCCGTAGGCCCTTGCTTATCCGCACCCTGCGTTGGACTAATACCATCGGATAATGGCATCCAGGCCAAACGACCATTTGGCGTAGCGGCGGTTAATTCACCAATCGGTGTATTATTGGAAATGGACAAGGTGCCGTGGCTAAGCTTGGAATAAAGCATCTGATATTTGCCGCACTCCTTCTCCGTCCACTCGGTAATATCCAGCGCGAACAGGTCGACAGTATCATCGTCATTACCGTATTTCGGTGCGTTCAAGCAGTCTCTTTTCAGCTCATCATAGCCTTCAAAGTTAGCCAGCAAACCATCACGGATATATTCCAGCGTGTACTTCTTATCTTCGTATACCAGCTTACGAATCGCCGCCATGGAGTCGACATAAGTTGCCAAACCGGAGAAGATTAGACCTGGACCATAGTTTCTTACCGCGCCACCCGCGGCCACATCCAGCCCTTTCTCCATACAGCCTTCCACTAACAGGGACATCAGCGGTTTTGGTGCGACTTCTTTGTGAACTCGCTGACTGATTACCGTACCGATAGCGGACAACTTAACGATATGGGAAATCTGAGTTTTGACCGCACGCTCGAAATCTTCAAAGGTTTTCAGTGAACTCAGTTCACCCGTATCAATACCCTGATGGCTATCAAACAGAATCATCCGACCACGGTTAAGCACGAACTCAATTGCAATTGGCCATTGGGTATAGCCGGTTGATGTCCACTGGTAGATTCGCCCAGACTTCTGCGGTTCAACACAGCCCATCAGACAGTAGTCTCTGGCATCCTCAAAGCTGAAGCCTTTACCTAACATCATCTTGATATGCGAGTCATCAAAGTGACAGGCTGGGAATCCCATACCCGCTTTCACCACATCAACAATTTTTTCCATGTACTGTTGTGGTGATTGGTTATGAATACGACATGCCAGCGATGGCTGATACACTTTAACGAAGCGAACCGCATCCATAATCAGATAGGTTAAATCGTTCGTTGCGTCGCCACCGGTTCTCTTCTGTCCGCCAACCGTCAGGTTGATAAACGGCTGGTAACCCGCAAAGTATTTCGCCCCCAGTTCGCTGGACATCCACATTAACTCTGCACACTTCAGGATAAATGCCTGTAGCAGTTCTAGTGCCTGATCTTGTGTAATACGACCGGATTCAATATCGGCCTGATACATTGGATAACAATATTGGTCTAAACGACCTAAGGACAATCCGGTCTGGTTTTCTTCCACTTCAAACAGCGACTCTACCGTCCAAACGCTTTGCAGCGCTTCCTGTAAGGTTTTCGGTGGGTTAGCCGGCACATTTTCGTTAGTTTGCGCGATGGTTAGCAGTTCAGCCCGACGAACCGGATCATTCTCAACAGCCGCTAATTCTCTGGCTCGGTCAGCGATGCGCTTAGCATAGGCAACCACCCCTTCACAGGTTTCAATGGCGGCTTTATAGAAATAGATCTTCTCGATATCGCCCGGATTTTCCATGCTCAAGGCCGCCAGTCGTTCTTGCGCGTCGGCTTTAATGCCATTCATCCCTTTAGTGAACAACAGCACGTCATAGCCAGGACAGGTATCGCCACCACCGTTAATTTGGTGATATGACAGGTCACTGACATAGGTTTCACCGCTGAATGCCCAAATTCCGGCTTCGCGATACTGCGCTTCACAAATTTCATCCAGTGAGCGACCTTCCCAGAAAGGTACAATTTCCTCTCTGATCACTTTTTTATCTTCTTCCGAGATGACAAACGGATCCTGAGGGCGAGTCCCCATGGTATCCAGCTCATCTTTCACCCAACGCCAGGCAATATCTGGAGAGAACGCACCCGCTCTAGGCTTACCACACGGATGGCCGACGATCAGCTCTTCATTTTGAATCAGGATAGGTGCCGTTTCACACGATGCTCTGAAGGCCTTGGCCCGTAGCAGAATAGGTGGTAAACCCAAGTTCTTTTTCGTTACTTCAGTAAACGTCACTGCACGATAGATAGAAACGCTAGGACGAGCCTGTAAATAGTTGTCGCGCAGACGCTTCATTCTTGGCGTCAGCCCTTCCATTGCGGAAGTAGAACTTTGATAAGTTGCCGCTGGGGCTGACTGAGACATTGATTCAACGAACTGTGGCTGCCCGGACTGGTGACTGCTAAAGAGTCTGACCTGTAGTCCGTTGTTGTAAGATGCAATGTTCTGACGCGCTGCAAGTAGCATCGCCGATAGTTCGTTTTGCACCACTTCTTTATCATTGAGGCTACCACCGTGTAATAGCCAATCAAACATTGGATAGCCATCCACTTCGCGAGTTGCTCTGACTTCTGATAGTTCACACAGTTTTAGCCATAAGCACTCAATAATTTCATAAGCCTGCTGTGGTGTTAACTTACCGGAGTTAATATCCTGTTGGTACAGCGGATATAGCGCTTTATCAAACCCCATTGGGTTTACCGCAAAGCTGCCGTTCTCCAAATGTAATACCAGTTGGAATAAATAGAATGCCTGACAGGCTTCCTTAAAACTTCCCGCCGGATTGGCCGGTACTTTATTAAGAATTTCAGCAGTTTCCAGCAGTTCAGCTTTACGATAAGGATTACTTTCCATGGTGGCTTGGCTAGCGGCTTTATTCGCAAAAGCCAGAGCCAGATTCATTGCGGCACTACAAGCATAGATAGCAGCTTTACACTGATTAACTTCATCCAGCGCACTACGGCTAACCGCGCTGCCCAAGCTGCGAACGCGGTCTTCCATACGGGCTTCAATCGCCAAAAAACCTTTGGTGATCACTTCCATATAATCCGGCGATATCACGCTGGCGTTATGGCAGAGAAAGTTAAATACCGAAGGATTTTTCAGCTCTGCTTCACTGTGGAAAATCACGCCGCGCGGATTGGAAGATTGACTACCCACAATCAATTCATCCTGACCAATGTAGGTCGGGAATTTTTTGACAAATTCATTTAATAATCTGGCATTTTTTATCACCTGCGGCATACCAGAAATTTCATTTGCTAACGCAGCAATAACACTCGCCCGTTCAGTACTGATAGAACTATTTTTAGTTAGTAATCTTTCTGCCAGCAGTTTTACCCGAGGCGTGAGTGAAAATGTAGCCATAATAGAACCTCTCCTGATATTCTTTTTGCGCCGTTTTTATCAAGCTATGAACCTGTCACATTTCAACTCAGCAGCGCTAATAACGTTTATATTCTGTATGTGTTGTCCGTTAATCCGCTTAGGACATGGCAACACCGGCATAGGCTTGTTGGTAAAGTGTTTCCATATCCCAGGCGCTGACGTCACGTGGATTCGTTGGCGTACAGTTATCCTTTAGCGCTTGGTGTACTAAGCTGCTCAGACGCTCAGAGAACGCCGACTCACTAATCCCGACCGCCCTGATACTGGTTGGAATATTCATTTCTTCTTTCAGCACGTTAATGGCCACAATAAGGCTGTTGACTCCCTGTCGGGTTGTCTCGGCGGGTAAAGCCAGCATACGTGCCAGTTCGGCATATTTTCGTGCCGCTTGGTTATCGCAACTGCCGTAAAAATCGGCATTAAACGCAACCACATAAGACATTAATAAAGCATTCGCTTTGCCGTGAGGAATCGCGAACATGCCACCTAATGCGTGAGCCAAACTATGGGTAATGCCTAGCGATGCATTCGTAAATGACATGCCAGCGATACATGAAGCGTTATGCATCTTCTCTCTGGCTAGCGCATTGTTACCGTTGTTGTAGCAATCAATCAGATGACCAAATACCAACTTGACGGTTTTCTCGGCCAGCGCATCGGTAAAGTCATTAGCCTGTCGAGAGACATAAGCCTCAAGCGCATGGCATAACACATCCATTCCGGTATCTGCCGTGATGGCCGGAGGAACAGATTGCACCAATGAAGGGTCGAGAATGGCAATATCAGGCAGCATAAACTCATCAACAATGACCAGCTTTTCGGTGCGGGATTTAATCACCGAGAAGGACGTCACTTCAGAACCGGTGCCACTGGTAGTGGGAATAGCAATGAAGCAAGGCTTGGTCAGGCCGGTGTCCTTGCGGCAATGCCATAAGGCATAGATAACGGCTTTTGCAGCATCAATCACCGAACCACCACCCAAAGCAATCACTAGGTCAGGGAAGTTTTCATCCATCAATTTCATCCCTTTTACGATGGCTGAAATATCCGGATCGGAGGCCACATCATCATAAAGGCGATAGTTAATCTGCTTTCTTTGCAAAATGGCACAGACTTTGTCCGTCAGGCCAAATTTCACCATCGCTTTATCCGTCACGATAAAAGCATTGCGGCCATCCAGCGTTTCAATACATTCAAGTGCATTGGCGCCAAAATAAATTTTAGGTTTGATCAGAAATTCATTCATATCAGCATCAACTCCTTAACAGTCCCGCTGGACCTTTTCTACGATGGCGACAATCGACATCGCTTTATAACGATCTTTGTTCAGTGCGAAATACTCCTCGACCAGAACCAGATCGCCAGTCCCTGCACCTACACTGTCTACCGCTACGTAAGTCTTATCTTTAATTAACGTCTGATCGTCCCCGATGGCCGTCACTAAAAGTAAATTACAACCTCTCAGTTCATCACTTTTTTGCGTTGCCACAACATGCCCTGTTACCTTTGCGAGAATCATGGTTTTTATCCCAATATAATCAATGCTGCCTGAAACCGCGGTTATCGCCCTATCCGGCCTAAAACCTCTTTAATAATCCGCTCGACGCTCTCTTCGGTAATTTCACCTTTTGCTTCACTGATGGCACATGCACCAAAGCGATCGTCACCGTTGGCATATAACGCTGCCGGCTGGGACGTTGCAGGTATGGCCGCACCGGAGGTAAAGCGATGATCGTCAAAGATACTGGTATTGCTGCTGCAGGCTGCTGCCGTCGCAACCACTGGCTCATTAGCCGATTCCACCACCGGATGTCTCAGATCGTTGATGCTTCTGACGCCATATCCCACTTTACGGACGTTAATCAGGTTTAATGGCCCGACGTTGTCTGAAGTAGAACCGCCGCCAACCGCGCCACACCCAAGGGTTAATGCAGGTATGAGGTTGGTTGTTGCACCAATGCCGCCCAATGCAGCCGGGGTATTGATCAAAATACGGTGAACCGGTTTTTCCAGCGCGAACTGACGGATGACGTCCTGATTCTGAGTATGAATAACCAGCGTGTGCCCCAGTCCTTCATTGGTCAGAAGCTCTACCACACGCTCGCAAGCCTTCATCCAATCCTCTTCGATATACAGTCCGAGAACCGGACACAGTTTCTCTCTGGAGTAAGGATTTTTATGCGATACGCTATCTTGCAGGGAGATCAGCACTCGAGTATCTGCCGGAACGGAAAAACCAGCCCGTTCACTTAGAGAGATCGCTGTTTTACCGACGATCGCTGGGTTAATCATGCCGTTCGGACGGAGAAGAATGCCGGCAAGTTTGTTCGACTCATCGTCATTCATAAAGTAAGCACCCTGACTGAGTAGCTCACGATGAACATCGTTATAAATACAGCGTTCGACAATAATCGATTGCTCTGATGCGCAAATAACGCCGTTGTCGAAGGTCTTACTGGTAATAATGTCGTTGACGGCCTGCTTAATATCGGCACTTCTTTCAATAAACGCCGGACCATTACCTGGACCACCACTGATGGTTGGTGTGCCCGAGCTATAGGCTGCCCGAACCATACCTTCACCACCGGTTGCCAGAATCAACGAGACATCTTTACTGTGCATCAGTGCCTTGGTCGCTTCCAGGGTCAGTAGCGATAACCCATCAACAATACCTGCTGGCGCTCCGGCTTCTTCTGCCGCTTTTCTCACAATATCGATCGCCCGGCGACTACATTGCTGAGCATTAGGATGGGGGGAAAAAATGATGGCGTTGCCCGCTTTTAAAGCAATGAGCGTTTTATAAAAAATAGTAGAAGTCGGGTTAGTTGAAGGTACCAGCGCGGTCACAATACCCAGCGGCACACCAACTTCCATCACTTTATTAACCCGATCATCGTTGATGATACCAACCGTTTTCAGGTTTTTGATATGCTCATAGACCCGACTGGAAGCAAACACGTTTTTCAGTACCTTATCCTGCCAGTTACCAAAACCCGTTTCTTCATTGGCTAACTTAGCCAATTCTTCTGCGTGCAGATAGGCTTCACGAGCAATATGTTTAACGATACTGTCTATTTTTTCCTGCGAAAACTTTGCATAAATGGACTGAGCTTTTTTAGCGTTTCTAATCAGCTCACGGGCATTTTGTACCGATTGCAGATCGTTATCTAATGCGATCATTAATCATCCCCCATACAGACATTAAATGCGGGCTTAATCAGCCCGGTTATTGATTGTTGAGATTAAGCCTTATGCTGCGAGGCGATTTTCTCGATATCATTATGCGGACGGGCGATAACCCTGGATGACACCACCACACCAATTTTGCCTGCGGCTTCAACCCCGGATTCGACAGCAGCATTCACTGCGCCAACGTCCCCTTTAACCATGACGGTAACCAGACCCGATCCCACATTCTCATAGCCAATAAGCTGTATATTGGCGGCTTTACACATTGAGTCTGCGGCTTCAATTGCAGGTACCAGCCCTTTGGTTTCGATAAGTCCTAGCGCTTCTTTCATCAGTGATACCTTTTATTCAATCACTTTGTACTGGGAAACGATTTTCTGAATATCGTTATGAGGACGAGCAATAACCAGTGAAGTGACCACCTCACCTACTCGTTTGGCTGACTCGGTACCAGACTCTACCGCCGCTTTTACCGCGCCGACATCACCCTTAACCATCGCCGTTACCAGACCTGAGCCCACATTTTCATAACCAATTAATTCAACATTGGCGGCTTTACACATGGCATCGGCCGCTTCAATACAGGCAACCAAACCTTTTGTTTCAATCAACCCTAATGCATCACCCATACTTTCATCCTCCAGAAGACAGGTTTAAGCCTTATGCTTAATCACAATCTTGTTAATATCGTTATGCGGACGGGCAATCACCAGCGACGTCACAACTTCACCAACGCGCTGTGCAGACTCTACGCCAGAATCCACTGCGGCCTTCACTGCGCCGACATCACCCTTAACCATTGCGGTTACCAGACCTGAGCCCACATTTTCATAACCAATCAATTCAACGTTGGCGGCTTTACACATGGCATCGGCTGCTTCAATACAGGCAACCAGACCTTTTGTTTCAATTAACCCTAATGCATCACCCATTTTCATTTCCTCCGTAGAGCAGGTTTATGACTTCACTATATTCAGTCGGCATCTCCCGACTCGATTTGACCCGTTCATAAACATGATTCAATTCACTCGCGAGCCGTTCAAAACCCACTATACCCAGCGCCCCCTGAAACGAAATTTAAATTCAACAAATTGCAATAAATAGAGTTTAATTTTGTTATTTACCTAACCACCCCCAGCCATTTATTTAATCTCTCTAAAAAACAAATAAAAACAGCACTACCAGCCTCGCACTTAAAGCGCAGTTATTGATTAAAAAAAACGCTAAAAATCATTGTTAATGGAATGTATCAAAGATGAAAAATACCAGTGGAAGGTGCATTTTTTTCGTCGATTTTTACCCTAACCAGATCAAGTTTGATAAAAAACAATTAAGCCTGTTTTTCACCAAAAATGAGGCAGATCAAAAGACGAGAAATAACGCTAAATTGATACGGTTATCCAATACATGAAGAAATGGCCAAATGCTGATTCGAATGTATCAAATAGGCAGTGCTGGGCTTACTGAGGGGAAACCGTTGGCAAACTGGGCGCGGTATCGTGAAAAATCATGCAGTGACCATCATTCCCAAGGGTGAAATCGTAGAAACAACGACACGAGGCATGATAAAAAGTCGTCGAATAGTTGTAATACTGAAAATGCGATCGTTGAATTTTATCTTTTGCCCTTTCTATGGAGCGCTAGAATTCAGCCGACAGTTGAGTGAGGCGCTGCTTCGTCTGACTAAATGGTATTAGCCATTTTGAACAACACTTATGCTGGCCCGTTAGGGAGAGCCTTATGAAATACAAATCAGCGCGGGTGCGTTAACCCAAGAGAAGGCCCTAGGAACTGAGGGATCCCCCCTCCGTCATTCTGGTGAAAACCGGAATCCAGGTTTTAACTTAATGCCCATGATTGGCCTAAGGTCGAGCCCCCTGCTTTTGCTGGGATGGCGGCATAGATTTATCGTCATTCCGGTGAAAACCGGAATCTAGGTTTTAGCTTAATGTCCACGCTTGGCTTAAGAACGAGGTCCCCGCTTTCGCGGGGATGACGGTATAAATGTGGGAATGACAATATAAATAATAGTTAAGAATTCATGTTTATTTTTCTGGGGATTCCTCAGCGCTTTCGCAGGGATGACGGTATAAATGCGGGAATGACAATATAAATAATAGTTAAGAATTCGTGTTTATTTTTCTGGAAAGCCTTCAATGCAGAGGGCGTTCACCCTAACGCCCTCTACTCGGCCACATATATTGATACTGATTTATTCTCGTGCTGATAGTGGACGACATTTTCGCGGTCATTGAGTTGAACGAACCAGCATCAACCCAATGATTACCATTCACCAAAAAAATATTCAATAAATTATCTAATGGGTTTTAATGCACAGATATAGAGCGGAGAGTTCAAAGAACTGAGCAACAGCGTTTTATCATTCATCTTTTGCGCTTTAAGCAATAAACCATCATGGCTATCCGACATCTCGCGCATAAAATAATCAAAAACAACGTCAGGTGACTGATCGATAGAGGATTTACTGGCCTGCCAACTTTTCACTCGGTAATAACGTTCCAGTGGAGAAATTCGCTCGGAGGTATAATCAAACTGAACATACCGTTGCAAATAGAGATAACCTTCAGTGGAAGTGGTATACCCTTCAACCACAATTGAGCCTTTCCCTTTGCCAAAAAAGCTGAAATGGATATTGGCGTTTACCGATTGCATTTTTGTATCTTCAAAATGCATGATCGCTTTAGTTGAACAGCTCATCGCGCCATCGCGTATCGGTAACATACGCCATGCTATCGGCAATGAAGTAAATATCAGCATAAAAAGCGCGGCAAAAAAGAATAATTTTCCACAATGATGTTTTACGCTCATCCTTTACTTCCATGCATAATAAAAGTAGTTCTCACAGTAACTAAAGGGATTGTCTTCATGCTTGGCACAGTGCGCCAAAAAAGTTCGCCCTAGTCCGTTGGTTTGTAACTTGTCACCGTAATAAAATAAAAACCGTTCATCTTCCCCACAGTTAATAGAAAGCCGGGTTCGCACCGCGTCGAAACTCTTAATAAACCCTTCTTTAACGGCCGTATTGATCATCTTTTCTATCGACAATAACTCGCATCTGTCATGATCAACCGCCGTCAATTTGATACCTTGGGGCGAAGCGCTTTCTGAAAGGTGGGATATAAAAAACATCACACAGGCAAAAATAAAAATGAATAGCCCGGCATAACCCCAGTTTTTATCAACAGAAATTTCCGTACTCTTTTCTTGTTTCGCTTTATCTGATGTTTCTTGCTGTTTATCGGCCAATTCATCATGAATTAATTGCTGTTGTAAAACCGGGTGAAGGATATTGTTATCAATTACTTCAATCGTCAGAGTCGGATTAATTTCCAGACGGCCTTTCGGTATTGTCACAATAATGTTCTCAATACCATAATTACGAAATGTTTTACGTAGCAGGCTAATGTATTGATTTAAATTACTATTTGAAGAAACCAATCCATTATCATCCCAGACTTGCTTCATAACGCTATCGCGCGTCATGACGCCCGGATTTTGGATTAACACATACAGCAGAGCGTTGGCCGTAATTGACAGCGTAGTATCGGATGTACCGTCATCGTCTAACTTTAGTGAACCTTCAGTAGCGTCATAATAGAGAAAGGCATTAATTTTATATTTCATTACAGCCCCCTTTGCTTATGTTACCAACGCCTACTTGTGGTCGGGGAGAACGATGTTTTCATTGCCCCCCCGCGTCATATCCGCCAATCTGCTAACCAGAGCCTGACGTTCAATGGGTGTCATGGTGGGCCCCTCGGTCAATTCAGAAAGCCACAGCCCATCTGCGGCATAGCGCACCAGATTACCGATATAGCTCCGATCAATTTCATCACCGTGCCTGAGATGTTCCAGCATCCAGTCTCTCCAGCACTTACGCAGCACCGTTTCTTTTGGCATAGCGAGTGAAAGTAAGGCTAACTCTCTACTCTCATCCGTCTCGCCCAAGCCAGCAATGTACATCAGATAGGCTCGACTAAAGCGCCCTTCCGGTAGTGGATCCTCTTGCTCAAGGGCGACAATTTTCTTTTCCATTCGGGCAAGAAGATTAGAGAATAAAGCATGAATCAATTCCTGTTTTCCAGGAAAGTGGTGTAATAACCCTCCTTTACTGACGCCAGCTTGCAGCGCAACAGCATTCAGAGAAAGCGCAGCAATACCATCTCGGGCGGCAATAACGCTCGCCGCTTGAAGTAATTGCTCCTGCATACGTTCAGGATCTTTTTTGCGTTGGTAGTTATTATTCATGCGAGGAATCATACCGACTGGTCGGTATGATTGATGTTGATCGAAATCAATCTGTCTGGCGTCGTGTGAAAGTAATCACTCGATATGTTAGCTGGCTCACAATTGGCGGTAGGATTAAAGCAATTCTATAATTTTATTAGCTTTTTATTATCTCCACTTGGGTCTATTCTCCCCACGCTTTTCCTCTATTTTCAATTCGACTGCGCTATTCGACGGCTTAATGATGCACATAAAAAAGCCCGCTAAGCGAACAACAATGACGCAATGCGGGCTTAAAAAATAAACCTATCACTATGATTGATTCATCCCCAATCGCTTTATCTCAATCTTAGGGCACAGATTCATCACCACTTTCAATCCGGCACTCTGTGCCAACGCTTCCGCCTCATGATTAATCACGCCAATCTGCATCCACAGAACGCTGGCCTTAATCGCAATGGCTTCCTGTGCAATCTCATAAACTGCATCCGAATGACGAAAGACATCCACCATATCAACCGGACGCTGTATATCCTTCAGGTTAGCAAATACCGGTTGCCCCAACAGCATTTGCCCAGCCAATTTGGGACTAACGGGTATTACGTCATAACCTTGAGATAATAAAAATTCCATAACCACATAGCTGGGACGATCTGGCTTATCGCTGGCACCCACTAAGGCAATGGTCTTCACCTCTCTTAAAATAGTCCATATGTCACGGTCTTCCATCGCGCTCCCCCTCTAATGTTCTTATTTCTATCGCTATTCAGATAAACGAGATTTGTCAGAAACCCATGTCATCTGAACATTAAAATTAGCTAAATGCACACTTTTATCCATTATCCCTTTTTTCTGAAACGGAGTTTCAGTAGTCTATGGGACATAATTATTTCAATAAGGGGTTTGACTGCATATGCAACTGACAACGCGGATAATTTCAGTAGAAAAAAACATTGCCTTGGTTGCTCACGACCACTGTAAACAGTATTTGCTAAAATGGGCTGAGGACAATAAAAACACCTTAGCCAAGCATAAACTTTTTGCCACTGGCACTACCGGTAATTTAATTCAACGAGCAACAGAAATCCCGGTTCACAGTATGCTTAGCGGCCCAATGGGTGGCGATCAGCAGATTGGTGCGATGATTTCAGAAGGTAAAATTGATGTGCTGATTTTCTTTTGGGATCCCCTTAATGCCGTGCCGCACGACCCCGATGTGAAAGCGCTTCTTCGTTTAGCTACCGTTTGGAATATTCCTGTTGCCACTAACCGCTCAACGGCAGATATGCTGATTAATTCAGGCCTCTTTGAAAAAGAGATAGAAATCGCCATTCCTGATTATCAAAAATACTTACAGGAACGTTTAAAATAAAACGCCCTCGCTAATTAAGCATCATGTAAAAAGCCTGCCTGTCAGGCTTTTTTAAGGTTTACGTTTCACCGCTACGCCAATATCCGCTAACTGTTTCACAAAAACCGAGGGCGATGCCGTATCCTGCATTAGCCAAACTTGGTGTTTCGCCCGGGTCAGAGCCACGTAGAGTAATCGACGTTCTTCCGCATAGGGAAAGTCGTCAACTTCCGGTAAGAGCACCTGTTCAATCACGGAATGATTCTCCGTTGCCGGAAATCCATCCCTATCGGCGCTCAAACCAAGAATAATCACATATTCTGCCTGCTGCCCTTTACTGGCATGCATGGTCATAAATTCCATATTCAGCTTCGGCCAACGCGTTGATGCATTCGCCAACACTTCCGGTTTGGAATAGTGGTAGCGCCCTAAGATCAGGACTTTTTCTTCCGGCCTCACATAACCGCTTAATTTATTCAACAGGGCTTCTAACTGGCTATCCGGCAAGATGGTGATGGCATTTTTATCCCCTTGGTACAAGCTGCCAATTTTGCGCTTAATCTGCGCCGGGTTCTGCTGGATATAACGACTGGTGATATCGTTAATCCCCTGATTAAAACGATAAGTCAGATCCAACGCACACTGTTCGCCCATCCCAAAAATTCGGTTGAAATCGGCTACCAGAGATTGTTCAGACCCGCTGAAACGGTAAATGGACTGCCAGTCATCCCCCACCGCAAATAAGCTACTATCCTGTTGTTGACGACGCAGTGCATTCACTAACGCGGCGCGCTGAGGAGAGATATCCTGAAATTCATCCACCAAAATATGGCGCCACGGGCTAATAAACTTACCTTTCTCGATCAAATTAACCGCCTGATGAAGCAGGCCAGCAAAATCTACCGCTCCCTCTTCTTTTAAGGCTTTCTTCCAGGCTTTAAGTAGCGGAGCCAGTAAACGCAATTTTTTCTGAAAATCTGTACGTAGATCTTCCGGTGCCAGCGCCAGCATTTCAGCCTGGCTCCCACCGTGATTGCGCATTAGTCCGATCCAATAATCTAACCGTGTCGCTAACCGTTCAGATAATCCGCTGTTTTTCCAGAATGCCCCTTCATCCAGAGGCCAGCCCATTTCTTGTGACAGCCAAGTTCGCCAACCGGACGCCTGACTTTTCTTTTCCGCACATTGAGACTGCCACTGCTCGATCAGAAAATGCTGGCGAGCTTTACTGCTGGTTTCCAGTTTACTAATAACTGGCACTTTTTTACTGGATTGACTAATAATCGACAGCGCCAGAGCGTGAAAAGTTTTCGCCTGTATCTCCGTCGTCGCCAAGCGCTGTTGAATCCGCGCATTCATTTCATCGGCGGCTTTACGCCCAAACGCTAACAGAAGAATATCTTCGGCTTTAGCCTCTTTACGGTATAACAGCCAGCCGGCACGAGCTACCAATACCGAGGTCTTACCGCTCCCAGCGCCAGCTAAAACCAGAACATTTTTTTCACCGCTAATCACCGCACGACACTGGGTTGGGTTCAACGGTTGAGATTCAATATGTTGGAAAAATGCCTGATGTTGCTGCAACATACGCTGAACCCAACGTTGGTTAGTCGCATCAATGATGTCGGTACCTGAATCTATCCATTCCACACAGCGTTGATAATGCGGATGACAATTAGGGAACTCATGTAAGCGTTCTTTGGGTAGCGGAAGCGAAACAAGGGAAGTATGAATTTCAGCTTGAATGTCGACTAAGTCCTGATGCGTCAACCATCGTTCCTGCTGCAGGCGCTGATCAATCTTTTCCATCTGTTTGAGTAAAACATCGGCGGCAATTTGGCTCATTTCTAAGCCCCACAACTGCCATACCTGCATAAGGTGATGGTAAAAACGTTGAGTTTCATGCCATTCCGTACCGTGAAGTCGCACCACCTTTTGCTGCGGTAGCTCAAACTCCAGCTCTCCCCAGACCAATCCTCTTTTGCAACGAATAGCAATTAACTGATTAAATGGAATGGTATAAGTGTGCTTGGGGCCGCTGACTTCAACGCCAGCGTGGAGCATTTTGACTTTATTATAGGGGTGCTGGGCCAAATGTTGACCAACAGAAGTTGACTTCAATTCCATCACGTTATGCACCACCTATTTCTGTACGTCTGACCATAATGATTCAGTTTACCTTTTATTCCACTCTGCTCTCCAGTTGGAATAGCATAAAAGCGCTGTATTTATAGGCTAAAAAAATGCCAATGTCTCTTTTCCATTGAGTAAAGTGCTATAAACCGTAACAATAGGTACCGGCTATACTTTTATATCCGTTACCTTTTGACGCTTATATGGAGCAACCTGATGCGCAGTATATTAAATATACTCAATTTTATTCTGGGTGGGGTTTTTACTACTTTAGGATGGCTTTTTGCCACTGTTTTAACCGTTGTTTTGATTTTTACGCTGCCATTAACCCGCTCTTGCTGGGAAATTACCAAACTGTCCCTATTTCCATTTGGTAATGAAGCCATACACGTTGACGATCTTAATCCTAATGAACGTAACGCTTTAATGAATGCTGGCGGAACGGCATTGAACGTTTTTTGGCTGGTATTTTTTGGCTGGTGGCTATGCTTGGCCCATATCTGCGCAGGCATCGCCCAATGTATTACCATCATTGGTATTCCGGTCGGCATCGCTAACTTCAAGATTGCCGTTATTGCACTATGGCCGGTCGGTCGCCGAGTGGTGCCTGTTGAAGTTGCTCAGCAAGCTCGTATCGCCAAAGCCAAACGTCAGTTTCAACAATAAAGCTCGCTGAGTCATAGTATTCGCGCAATAAGGTATTGATGTAATGTCATTTATATTAGGGTTACGCCGTTACTTTTATAACAGCAACTTGCTCTATAGCATCCGTATTTTTATTGCGCTTAGCGGCGTGGTATTTGTTCCCTGGTGGTATGGGGAAAGTCTGTTCACCATTCCTCTAACTTTAGGCGTGGTGGCCGCCGCGCTCACCGATCTTGATGACCGTTTAACCGGGCGATTGCGTAATCTGGTGATTACGCTAGCCTGCTTTTTTATTGCCTCAGTCTCAATTGAGCTGCTATTCCCCTATCCGTGGCTGTTTGCCCTTGGCTTATTATTGTCCACCGCCAGCTTTATTTTGCTTGGTTCTTTAGGACAACGCTATGCAACTATCGCTTTTGGTGCCCTGCTTATCGCAATCTATACCATGTTGGGCGTATCCATGTACGACGTCTGGTATGTACAGCCGTTATTACTGTTAATCGGCGCCATTTGGTATAACCTGATTACATTACTTGGCCACCTGATTTTGCCTATTCGTCCCTTACAGGACAATCTGGCCCGCTGTTTTGAAGATCTGGCCCGCTATCTCGATGCCAAATCAATGTTGTTTGATCCCGATGAAGAACACCAGTTTACCGATCAGTTGATTCACGCCACCATGGCCAATGGCAACTTGGTTAACACGCTTAACCAAACCAAAGTCTCATTGCTGACCCGACTGAAAGGCGATCGCGGACAGCGCAACACTCGTCGCATGTTACGCTATTATTTTGTGGCTCAAGATATTCATGAACAAGCCAGCTCTTCCCACGCCCAATACCAGCAACTAAGCAAAAAATTACGCTATACCGATATTCTGTTCCGCTTTCAGCGCTTGATGACGCTACAGTCGAAGGCCTGTCTGAGCATTGCTTACTCAATTCGTTTTCATCAGAAATACGTTTATGATACCTATCAGACGCAGGCCTTAGCCCATTTGGAAAAAAGCTTATCTAACTTACAGGCTAACCGAGACTTACCATCAAGTCTGATTCAATCTTTACATCATTTATTAAAAAATCTGAAAGGTATTGATACTCAGTTGAGCAATATTGAATCAGAACAGACGGTGAATACCCCATCGCCCCAAGATAATACGCTGGCGGATGATAAGCTCACCGGAATAAAAGATATCTGGTCACGCATCGCTCAAAACTTAACGCCTCAGTCTGAACTATTTCGTCATGCCGTCAGGATGTCGATCGTACTTTTTATCGGATACGCCATTATTCAGCTGGCCCATTTACAAAATGGCTACTGGATTATGCTAACCAGTCTGTTTGTCTGCCAGCCTAACTATAACGCGACTCGTGCTCGCCTGACGCTTAGAGTATTAGGAACTATTGCCGGTATTCTGCTCGGCTTACCTATTCTCTACTTCGTCCCTTCTCAGGAAGGACAGTTGATATTAATTGTGATTAGCGGAGTCTTGTTTTTTGCCTTCCGTAACGTTCGATATGCCTATGCCACCATGTTTATTACCTTGCTGGTACTATTTTGCTTTAATTTGCTGGGAGAGGGTTTCCGGGTTGCAATACCGCGCGTTATTGATACGTTGATTGGTTGCGGGATTGCTTGGGCTGCGGTCAGTTTTATCTGGCCAGACTGGAAATTCAGACATATTTCGCTGGTACTTAAAAAAGCCATTGATGCCAACTGCCGTTATCTTGATGCCATTCTCGAGCAATATCATCAGGGTAAAAACAATAGTGTAGATTATAGAATTGTACGCCGTAACGCCCATAACCGAGATGCTGAGTTAGCCTCCGTTATCTCCAGCATGGCAGCAGAACCCCGAAAAGATACGCAACAATTAGATCAGGGCTTTCGTTTGCTGTGTTTAAACCACTCTTTATTAGGATACATCTCGGCCTTAGGTGCCCACCGTGAAAAATTGACCGAAAGCCCTGCAATATTATCCTTATTGGATGATGCAGTTTGTTATATCTGTGATGCTTTGCAGGTTAATTCAGATGATACTCAATCAACAATGCTAGCCTTAGAAAAAATCAATCAACAAATAACCGAAATGAACAGTGCCAGTAGTAAAAACCCACTAGTCACACAACAGTTAGCGTTAATTATAGGATTACTGCCCGAGTTTATTACACTGTCAGATAAGATTTACACGGATATAAAGCAATAAACGCCAGCAACCTCATCATCGCGTAATATATTGAATGATATTGCTCAAACTAAGCAAAGTGGAGATTGAGACAATAAACAGTCAGGAAGTAAAGTCATTCTATTATTAAGTTTGGTGACCGTCTGGGCGATCACCTTTAATATGCAGGTTGTTACACAGAATAATT
This sequence comes from Pragia fontium DSM 5563 = ATCC 49100, assembly GCF_900112475.1. GTDB lineage: Bacteria > Pseudomonadota > Gammaproteobacteria > Enterobacterales > Enterobacteriaceae > Pragia > Pragia fontium. The sequence goes on from NZ_FOLW01000008.1 coordinate 51,665, forward strand.
TACCAGCTCTTTATATTTCGTTTGATCGTGTGTTCTGAGCTGTTCTATCAATTCATTACGTAATGAGTTAGGCAAGGCAGCAACGTGGCAACCTTTGATTGCGCCAGCCAAAGAGAAAAGCAAATCCAACTTAACATCTCGCTTAAATTCACGAAGTTTTATATAAGTCCTTAACGCCCCTAAATGCATTAAATCTTCACGAGTTCTGACGCCTACTTGCCTGAGTAATCTTTCTATTCCGATATTGAGATTTGGCAGATCTTTTAAACGAAGATATTCCTGTATCAGCCTTTCTTCCATATCCGTCATCGCGGAGGACAAAGCATAAGTGACAAATCGTTTTAATATTTCTTCATTCTGCCAGAGTGACTCATTAACATGGTAATACTTCATCAATACCGGTACGCCGCGTTTATTATAGATAAACTGTGACATGCCATAACTAATGAATACCGATTCAAGATACTTGTTTGCCCTTAAATAAAATTTATCGTCAGAAACCAGACCAAACATGACTTTATTTTTACAAATACCATACCCACCAAACATCGAACGGGAGGTGAGTTCACCTAGTTCACTAAAATACCCGATAACATCTTTGACTAAACTTTTTGTATCTTCTCTATTCATACATCTTCTCCGCCTTGAGATTAAAGAGTGAGTAAAAATTAGTGAAACCTGTAACGAGAAACACTTACTCGATTAAATCACACTCAACTTAATTGATTATCAAAATATATCTATAATTAATAGTTAGTTAACGATAATTTGATATAAAATATGCGAAGTACCCTGAAAATAGTTGATTTTCTCCCTCGCCTCTTATACTGTATAAAAACACAGTATATGGAGAGGTCACCAATTTATGCGCTCAACTCAGCAAACTTACAGTAACGCTTTACATACATTGATTAACCCAATGGATAAAAGCTCGCTCGGTCGCTATGGTGCGAATCTGGTTAGCGAAATTGTGTACGACCCACAAAATCCATTTACTCTGCATTTATTGCTTCCTTTCCTGCAACAGCTAGGCCAACAACCACGCTGGCAACTTTGGCTTTCACCTGAACGTCGCTTAAACCGCTATTGGATAAACAGCCTGGGTTTGCCTGAAAAAAAGACGGTTGCTTTAAATACAACCTCTATCGAAATGAGTGTGGAGATGATTGAAAAAGCGTTAAAAAGTGGAAATTTTAGTTCTGTTATAGCCTGGTTACCGTCAATGGCACCGAATGTTAAAGAAAAACTTCGCCAAGCAGCTGTCGATGGGGATTGCTACTGCTTCATTCTGCAACCTTTATCGGCAAATCAAGGGCAATTTTACCAGCCTGACTTATTCAATAGAGCCCATTGGCATTAAAACCACATAGAATAGAGACAATATAACTTTTTCACTTTATCCTGATATGAATGAGCTCAGGCACATTAAGCCTATATTGTTTGAAAACATTCTTTTCTATCAATTAATTGAAATATTAGTTTTGCGTTAAGTTATTACTCAATAAATCACAATAAACAAGTAATGCTTACCAAGAAAAATATAAATCAAGCACTAGCTTAATTAAGAGGCATTATAAATAATTTCTTATAACCGTTAGTAAATAATCACCCAATGTTAATTTAAAAATGATTATCTTCTAATCCCTCTGTCTAACCCGCACTCTTTTTATTTTTACCATTCCCCACTCTTTATCAATCCCCCCCTACTTGATAACACCTAAACCGTCATCTTTACTTAAACTAACATAACATTACATAACGGAAGGTAATGTAATTTTATGTTACATAAAACAATTTCAAAAAATCGTAACACGTTCAATGAGATAATTATCTATTCGTATAACCCTTCATTTATCTCGCTAATAAATGAATCTTTCAATTGTTCTAATATTTGAACAGCGCGCTTAATTAAGTATCAATCTGTAGGTAAATGCATGTTAATATTTATACTAATCATGGTATTTTTATGTTCTTTTAGAACTCAAGACTTGTAACTTTCCTGACACGTTGTAAACTTTACCTTGATTAGGTTGCTTTATGGTTCCGGATTCTCGATGTCAGTCATGGATTGACGTGGGTACTTTATCTTCGAACTTTAAAACCAGAACCGCAAAGCATTAACTTATATCACTACTATTTTAGATGATAACGAGGCGCAAAATGAAAAAGACAGCAATTGCTTTAGCAATGGCATTAACCGGTTTCGCTACTGCAGCGACAGCCGCTCCTCTTGATAACACTTGGTACACCGGTGCTAAAGTTGGTTGGTCTAGCTACCACGACACTGGCTTCTATGATGGCGTACCTAGCAACAACAATGACCACCCTAACCAATTAGGTGCTGGTGCATATGTTGGTTATCAAGCTAATCAATATTTAGGCTTCGAGTTTGGTTATGACTGGTTAGGTCGTATGACTTACCGTGGCGACACCAGCGGTGCTTATAAAGCACAAGGCATCCAATTATCAGCTAAACTGAGCTATCCAGTAATGAACGATCTGGATATCTACACTCGTTTAGGTGCTATGGGATGGCGTGCAGATTCTAAAGTACATTACTCTACCGGTGGTTCTTGGTCAGATAACGATACTGGCGTTTCTCCACTGGCAGCAGTTGGTGTTGAATATGCAATCACTCCAAGCATCGCTACCCGTCTGGATTACCAGTGGGTTAACAACATCGGTGATGGTGATTCAGTTGGTACTCGTCCAGACAACGGCATGCTGAGCTTAGGCGTTGCTTACCGTTTCGGTCAAAACCAACCAGCTCCAGTAGCTGTAGCGGTTCCAGTTGTTGAAACTAAGCGTTTCACTCTGAAATCAGACGTTCTGTTTGCTTTCAACAAATCAAACCTGAAAGCTGAAGGTCAACAAGCTCTGGATCAACTGTACGGTGAGTTAAACTCAATCAGACCACAAGACGGTTCTATCGTGGTTCTGGGTTATACCGACCGTATCGGTTCTGAAAAATACAACCAAAAACTGTCTGAGCAACGTGCTCACAGCGTTGTTAGCTACTTAGTATCTAAAGGTATTCCAGCTGATAAGATTTCTGCTCGTGGTTTAGGCAAATCTAACCCAGTTACTGGTTCTACCTGTGACGGTATGAAGCGTGGCGCAGCTCTGATCGATTGTCTGGCTCCAGATCGTCGTGTAGAGATCGAAGTTAAAGGCGCTAAAGACGTTGTAACTCAAGTTACCGAAGCTGCTAAAGAAGTTATCAAAGCAGTTAAGTAAGTCTTCGAGTTAAAAATTATGAAAACCCCGCTTAGCGGGGTTTTTTTTACTCAAAATTTATTTGCTCAAGCTAAGAAACAACAACAGCACTATTTCATCAAATTGGTACTATTTGTCCTGAGTAAGAATGGCTTTTAGATCCTGTTTCAATAGTGACATCTGATTGGCGTATTGTTCTTTTCTCTCCGCATCTTCAATCAGTTGAACAATTGTCTCCGACAACGTACTTCCTCGACGCTGCGATAATGCGGAAAGCCGCTGCCAAACCAGAAACTCAAGATCGATAGATTTTTTCCGCGTACTCTGATGTTCAGCGTTGAAATGCCGTTTACGACGGGCGCGAATCGTTTGCTTTAACCGATTCAATAAATCAGGATTGATATGCGCATTGATCCACTCTTGTACTTTATGTGGCTCATTTTCCAGTCGTAACAATTCATCGACCATTTCCTGAGCAGCGCTGTACTCCAGATAGCGGGTTATCGCTTCACCTTCACGATGCTTTTTTACTAAATACTTCCACTTCCACCCGCTTTCAAGATTATCTAATTGCTGATATTTCATAATGCACCCAATGAGTGACCGCGTAACATTTGTAGCATAGCAGCTTTTTTAACCTTCTCAAGCCCCTATCCCGATCGTTTTGCTATCATTGTCTATAATATTGTACAGATATAGAGCTAACTGAACACGAGAGTATGAACTCTGCCCGTTTCTTGTATAATCTCGTTTTCCTTTTTGAATAAAACAGCGAATACTTTGACTATCAATCGACTTGAATGGCAACAATTATTGCCCAATACCGCAGACTATAAGAACTTATTCGAACGAGAATATCGTCGCGAGCCGTTAGATATCGCGTTGACTCAACCTCGCTTAAAAAAGTCTTTAGCAACATTTTGTCATCAACATGCCAGCGGCTCACCGTTTATGCTGGTCAAGGCCGTAGACAGTCGTCCCTATCTTGCTTTAATCCATGATGCACTCCAAAGCATCATATCGCCTAAAAATGATGTTATTGGCAGCCGATATGACATCAATAACGGCGTTATTACCCGCTCCGATGCACAGCATCGCGATGATAACTTCGCCGCCACCAGTCACTGTCTATATGAAGAATGGCTGGAAACGGAGCAATTATTCGGTTGCTTACGTAAACAAGGCGATCAATATACTTTAGAGCCGGGTTTAATACATAAAGCTAACGGTGGAATCCTTATTTTATCGGTGCGGACTTTACTCACGCAGCCGCATTTATGGTTCCGTTTAAAACAGGCCGTTACCAGCAAACGTTTTCAATGGTTCTCCGCTGACGATACGCGTCCTTTAGCTTTATCTATTCCCGCTATGCCGCTTGACCTAAAAGTCATTCTTGTCGGTGACCGTTACGGATTAGGTGAACTACAGGAGTTAGAGCCAGAACTGACTGAGCAGGTTCTGTATACCGAATTTGAAACCGACCTGCTTATTAACGAAGAAAGCGATATTGCTACCTGGTGCGAATATGTAAATTCAGTAGCCTGCCACTATCAATTACCAGTTATCGATGCCAGCGCCTATCCTTCGTTGATCAATGCCTCCGTTAGAAAAAGTGGCGATCAGGAAAAGCTTCCCCTGTGCCCTCAAGTGTTAAGCCAAATGCTGAGTGAAGCAACACCGTTTGCCTCACCAAGCATTACGGCAGATGCGATTACTCAAGCCGAGCAAGAAAAACTGTGGCGAGAAAGTTATCTGTCAGAAATGGTGCAAGATGATATCGACCTGGGGCAAGTACACATTGAAACCGATGGATTCGTCATTGGCCAAATTAACGGATTATCCGTTTTAGAATATCCCGGCCATCCGCGTGCCATGGGTGAACCATCACGTATTAGCTGCGTGGTTCATCTGGGCGATGGCGAAATTATGGATGTCGAACGTAAGGCTGAGTTGGGCGGTAATCTTCATGCTAAAGGCATCATGATTATGCAGGCGTTTATTGCCGCAGAGTTAGCCTCTGACCAACAGTTCCCTTTCTCAAGTTCAATCGTGTTTGAGCAATCCTACGGGGAAGTTGATGGTGACAGCGCCTCTTTGGCCGGTTTATGCGCCCTGATCAGCGCGCTATCACTACAGCCAATTAATCAACAAATTGCCGTAACAGGCTCTGTTGACCAGTTTGGCAATGTTCAGACTATCGGCGGCATCAATGAAAAAATTGAAGGTTTCTTTGATGTTTGTAATCGTCGGGAACTAACCGGTTCCCAAGGGGTAATTTTACCCTTAACTAACGTTCGTCACTTATGTTTAAAGAGTGAGATTGTGGAAGCGGTAAAACAGGAGCGTTTTCATCTATGGGGCATTGAGCACGTTCACGATGCATTACCATTATTGATAGGCTTACCTTACGTTGATGAAAACAAACCAAGCATTCTTAGCGCTATTCAGGAAAGAATTTTACAGGCTGGTGGCAATGACCGTAACCGGTTACCGTGGGCTTTACGCTGGCTCAACTGGTTTAATCGTGGCTGATCGGACTTGTTCAGCTTACAACTGTAAGCTAATCTAACCCGATAATATTTCAGGCTACACCGCCATTTTACATTTTCAAAAAATAAGGCTAGTTCAAATATGTTTGAAAAACGCGAATCCTATACGAAAGAAGACCTGCTTGCGTCAGGCCGTGGTGAATTATTTGGTGCAGGCGGACCACCGCTACCAGCACCAAGCATGCTGATGATGGATCGCATTGTAAAAATGACCGAAACCGGCGGACAGTACGACAAAGGCTATGTCGAAGCTGAACTGGATATCAATCCTGACCTGTGGTTTTTTGGCTGTCATTTTATCGGTGACCCAGTTATGCCTGGTTGCTTAGGCCTCGATGCTCTATGGCAATTAGTTGGCTTCTACTTAGGTTGGCTTGGTGGCGAAGGTAAAGGCCGCGCTCTGGGCGTTGGTGAAGTAAAACTGATGGGACAAATTCTGCCTACGGCAACTAAAGTCACCTACCGCTTACACTTAAAGCGTGTGATTAACCGTCGTTTAATTATGGGAATGGCTGATGGCGAAGTATTGGTTGATGGCAAAGTCATTTATACCGCTACCGACCTAAAAGTGGGTCTGTTTAAAGATACCAGCAGCTTTTAATCAATAATTCCTATCTATATAATTTAAAAGGTGATTATCTTAATTGATATCACCTTTTTTATATTGAGTGATATACGGTAATTTCCCTAAAATTAAAATCTCTTAAAATACAACTCAACAAAAAACCTCCCGAAGGAGGTGTCATGGCTTAAATTAATTGAATTACTTTGTTCGCCACATTCGATATTGTCCAGCAACTCCAATTTCAGTTTCATATTCCTGAGTAGCCCCGTCAGCCACAAGGGTGACAGACTTCTTCCATTCTGTTAGAGCACACTTAAATTTTACAGATAAAGAGTGCTCACCGTTTGGTAAATACAAATCTACAAACTGATTCTGCTGCAATCCGACTACATCAATACCATCAACTTTAAGAACCAAAGGACAATCATCAGGAAGACCGGATCCTGATATTTGATTTACTCGATGTATCCTTACGTGTGTCTTGCTTTTGTTCTCAACAAGATATCTAGAATCATAAGTTTCATGAGCGGCCGTGTATGGTCTAGCAGTACATGCTATTCCCATCATGACTGCAATTAATAAAAATAGCTTTTTCATTAAATTATCCTGTTGATATATTTTTTTCATCATATCAACCTGAAGCCAATCAATCACCTGTCGTTGTTACTAGAAATAAAAAACCTCCCGAAGGAGGTTTGATTTATGCGGCTAAAACACATGCGCCGATCTGTTTTATCTTCTCAGTTATCATCCCGTAAGCATCGAACTTCTGTGTTATTGATGCTTTATAGAAAAATATTATGAATTGGTAAGGAATGAAGGAATCGAACGCTCATAAGCGGGGTTGGAAGCCGCCGTAATACTCACTTACTCTCTATTCGTGATATTCCGCCTAGCCCCGGTTCGACCGGATTTTTAACATCTGTCATTTATGGTTACTTGTAATGCAACCAATTAAAAATTTTAGAATATGTAACCCCACAGGCACAGAAACTACGATTATAATGACTAAAGTTGTATATTTGGTGATATTGAGAATGTTTTCCACACTCATGTAATGCATTAGAGGTGTTCGCACTAAGATCTGAAACCCAACTATATAAAATCCGGCCAGAAATATATAAGCAAGTACACTCTTAAACATGAAAATCAGCAATGGCTTTAACCCAAGCTTACATCTCCAATTGAAAGCCTCTTTAACTGTACTAAAGTAATCAAGCATCCTCTATCCTATTGTATTCATGCCAACATGCTTATTTTATTAAAACTATATTATTATCAAGTCCTCTCAGTGAATGAGCCTTGAAATGAAAAGGCCCTGATATCTGAAAAGGCTAAAATTTTCTTCATCGCTGAAATGTTCCTGAATAACTAATTTGCCGTCAGGCGAAAAGCGTCAACGCGGTTATGGTAGAAAATAGAATAGATAATCATTTCACAATGATGGCAGCAAATAGAGCTTTCCCAGACTTCATTTTTATAAGGTGCTCTGGATAAGAGAACTTGCTGACAGTAAGGGCAGTGGTATGACAAAGAAAAGTCATCGCCTTCAGTTTGAACGGTGTTTTTGTGACTACGCATATATTCCTTCTTTAATTCATCTATTCATATCCATCGAATAAAGTTAAAGACGTCACGATAACTAAATAACTTAAATTTTATCTTACAGATGTGTGGGTAAAATTATCGAACCCTACTCTTATCTTTATTTACCGTCGTTTACCCTCACCGTCTAAATACCTTAATCTCCATCAAATCCTGTCAGGTATCTGTAGACTTAACCCCCAACTAATCGCCATAATGGTAAAATTATTCAGTTGCTATGGGGCCATGATGAATCAGGAAAAACTCTACATTGAAAAAGAGCTTAGCTGGTTATCGTTTAATGAACGGGTATTGCAGGAAGCTGCCGATAAAAGTAACCCTCTAATTGAACGCATCCGTTTTTTAGGTATCTATTCCAGCAATTTGGATGAATTCTATAAGGTACGTTTTGCCGATGTGAAACGCCGCATCCTGATTAAAGAAGAGCAAGGCTCCGCCTCCAGTTCCAGACATGTCCTGAAGAAAATTCAGGCTAAAGTACTCAAAACCGATCTGGAGTTTGACAATCTGTATAACGAACTGCTGTTGGAAATGGCACGTAATCAGGTTTTTCTGATTAATGAACGTCAACTATCCGAAAACCAGCAACTATGGCTACGTCACTATTTTAAAAACCATCTCAGACAGCATATTACGCCAATCCTGTTGAATAACGATATTAGCCTGCTTGAATTCCTGAAAGATGATTACACCTATTTAGCGGTTGAAATTATCGTTAACGCTGAGAAAAAAGAGTATGCGCTGTTGGAAATTCCCTCCAACAAAGTCTCTCGTTTCATTACATTACCACCAGAGCCACCGCGCCGCCGCAAGCCGATGATTTTGTTAGACAACATTATCCGCTTTTGTTTGGACGATATCTTTAAAGGCTTCTTTGATTATGAATCATTAAATGCCTACTCGATGAAAATGACTCGGGATGCCGAATATGATTTGGTGAATGAAATGGAGTCTAGTTGGCTGGAACTGATGTCTTCCAGCCTGAAGCAACGTCTAACGGCTGAGCCAGTGCGTTTCGTTTATCAGCGCGATATGCCGAATGATATGGTAGAAATATTACGTAGGAAACTGGGTATCTCCTCCTATGACTCGGTTATTCCAGGCGGTCGTTATCATAACTTTAAAGACTTCATCAGTTTTCCTAACGTTGGCAAAGCTAATTTGGTCAACAAACCGCTACCTCGTTTAAGACACATTTGGTTTAGTCATTTTCGCAATGGGTTTGATGCCATTAAAGAGCGAGATGTCCTACTGTATTATCCTTACCATACCTTTGAGCATGTATTGGAATTAGTGCGTCAGGCATCATTCGACCCTAGCGTACTAGCCATAAAAATTAATATTTATCGTGTCGCAAAAGATTCACGCATTGTGGAATCGATGATCAATGCCGCGCATAACGGTAAAAAGGTTACGGTGGTCGTTGAACTACAGGCGCGCTTTGACGAAGAGGCGAATATTCACTGGGCCAAGCGGTTAACCGAAGCCGGTGTACACGTCATTTTCTCTGCCCCTGGTCTGAAAATTCACGCCAAGCTCTTTTTAATTTCACGCATTGAAGATGGGCAGATTGTACGCTATGCCCATATCGGTACTGGAAACTTCAACGAAAAAACCGCCCGCTTATATACCGACTTCTCTCTGTTAACCGCGGATTCGCGCATTACTAATGAAGTCCGCCGTGTCTTTAACTTTATTGAAAACCCCTACCGCCCGGTCAGCTTTGAGCATCTGTTAGTTTCACCACAAAACTCACGCTTAATGCTTAATAAATTAATCGATCGAGAAATTTCCTTTGCCCAAGCCGGCCTGAGTGCAGGAATTACATTAAAAGTTAACAGTCTGGTTGATAAAGAGCTGATTGACCGACTGTATGCGGCTTCCGGCGCTGGCGTAAAAATTCGTTTGATTGTACGCGGCATGTGTGCGCTGGTACCGAATATTCCTGGCGTAAGCGAAAACATTCAGGTTACCAGCATCGTTGACCGTTTTCTGGAACATGCTCGCGTCTATATTTTTGACAATCAAGGGGATAACCAAGTATTTATTTCCTCTGCAGATTGGATGACCCGTAACATTGATTACCGTATTGAAGTGGGTGTCGCTATTCTCGATCCGGTATTAAAGCAACGAGTTCTGGATATTATTGACCTACAGCTTGCCGATACGGTAAAAGCTCGAATTATTGATAAAGATCTGAGTAACCAATACGTTCCCAGAGGTAACCGCAGAAAAGTACGCTCACAAATTGCGATTTATGATTACCTAAAAAACCTTGAGCAATCACCCGCTTCAGAATTACCAGATTCAGCAGAGTAATAATAATGCCTTTGAACGACTCAATAACAACAAAACCACAAGAGATCGCAGCGATTGATTTGGGTTCCAACAGTTTTCATATGATTATCGCCCGGGTAGTTAACGGTGCACTGCAAGTTTTAGGCAGGGTCAAACAACGGGTCTATTTAGCCGATGGACTGGATAAAGACAATTACCTGAGTGAAGAGGCCATGGCCCGTGGATTAAGCTGCCTCAGTCTGTTTGCTGAGCGATTACAGGGGTTCTCACCGGATAGTGTACGAGTTGTTGGTACCCATACGCTTCGGCTAGCCGTCAATGGTCAGGAGTTTCTTCAGCGGGCCACCGAGATCCTGCCCTATCCTATTGAGATTATTTCTGGTCAGGAAGAAGCTCGTCTTATCTACATGGGGGTGGCCCATACACAACCAGAAAAAGGCAAAAAGCTAGTCATCGATATTGGCGGTGGTTCTACCGAATTAGTTATTGGTGAAGACTTCTCCCCTATTCTGGCAGAAAGTCGCCGCATGGGCTGCGTGAGTTTTTCTAAACAATTTTTCCCTAATGAAGAGATTAGCAAACAAAATTTTCATAAGGCTCAGCTGGCCACAGAACAAAAATTAGAGAATCTGGCCTGGCAATACCGTCTTCAAGGCTGGCAATACGCTTTAGGCGCTTCAGGTACCATTAAAGCGGTTCATAACGTTATCGTTGAAGAGCTGGCTGAACGGGATGGCATCATCACGCCGGAAAGACTGGCTCAAGTGGTCAACTTAACACTGAAATTTAAATCGTTTAGATCAATCGATCTGGATGGATTATCACCCGATCGCCAGAGCGTATTTGTGCCTGGGCTGGCAATTTTATGCGGTGTTTTTAATGCGCTGGATATTAAAGAGCTTAGATTGTCAGATGGAGCACTGCGTGAAGGCGTTCTGTATGAAATGGAAAGCCGTTTCCGCCATCAGGATATCAGAAGTCGGACAGCCATTAGTCTGGCGGAACACTATAATATCGACAGAGAACAAGCCAGCCGCGTTTTAGACACTACACAACAGCTCTATGCCCAATGGCTAGCCCAGAATAGTTCTCTGGCTAATCCACAATTGGAAGCGCTGCTTGGTTGGGCGGCTATGCTACATGAAGTGGGTTTAAGCATTAACCATAGTAATATGCAACGCCACTCCGCCTATATTCTCCAGAATACCAATCTACCTGGGTTTAATCAGGAGCATCAGCTGCTGTTGGCAACGTTGGTACGTTTTCACCGTAAAGGTATTAAGCTGGATGAACTTCCCAGTTTTAATCTGGTTAAAAAACGTCAGGTTATTCCCCTTATCCAATTGCTTCGTTTAGCCATTTTATTGAGTAATCAACGACAGGCCACGACAGCGCCGGAATACTTACGCCTTATTAGCGATGATTACCATATCACGCTGATTTTCCCTCAAGGCTATATGGATAAAAACAGTCTGGTTGCTGCTGACTTAGAACGGGAACAGGAATATTGGCAAGATGTCGCCGGCTGGAAGTTAAAATTGAAAAGCGATGACGAAAAAGTGAGAGCTGATTAACCCAATAAAAAACGCCAACAAATATGTTGGCGTTTTTTATTTCTTATAACATCGTGGCGATGATTAGAACTTATAACCTACACCAAACATAAATGCCCACGGATCAAGGCGAGTGCTGATGCTGTGATTAGTACGATTACCTGCGGCATCGGTAGAGGTAAAGTTAACGTCAGTATCGATGTTCATCCACCATACTGAAGTATTCACCATCCAGTTCTTATCAATGTTGTAGTCAACACCGGCCTGCAGTGCAACGCCCCAAGAATCATCAACGCTCAGGTTGCTTAAACCAGCGCCTTTACCGGTGTTATTAAATTCTTCACTAAAGAAGGTTGTATAGTTAATACCGGCTCCCAGATATGGACGCCATTGGCTCTCTTTAGTACCGAAATAGTACTGTGCCATCAGAGATGGTGGTAAATGTTTAACTGTCGCAATGGTACCCGTCGCTTTTAAACCCACATCGTGTTTAAACGGAGTTGCGCCTAACAGTTCAATACCAATGTTATCTGTCACCATATAACCAAAGGTTAAACCTAGCTGGGTGTCATTATTAACGTTAAATGAACCTAAACCCATTACGTTGTCCGAACCTTCATTTGGTCTTACTGTGACTGACCCGGCACGGAAAAGAAAATCACCAGCTTGATGAGCAAAAGTCAGTGAAGGTGCAAGCGTGGCAGCAATTAAACAAACCAAAGGGAGTTTTTTCATTATCCATATTCCTTGAAGGGTTAATATGCGTGTGAATATACCTATTTAGAAGTAAAATTGATCCAACCCAGATCACAGTTCCTGACAAAAATTGACAAAATAGTGAACTAAACAAGTTAATTGTTTTCCTTTATATTCATATATTTGATTTGGATCAATCTTTCAAAAAACAACTCATGTGAATAAGTATCATGATTAAAATAATCTAAGTGCTAACAGTAACGCTTGTCAGTTAAAATTAATAACAACGAAAGTTTCGCCCACTATCAGTGCAGAGAATAATTTAACGTTGGTATACGTAGCCGAGCAAAGGGCGTTAGGGCGAACGCCCTCTGCATTGAAGGCTCCCCAGCGAAAACTGGGACCTCGACCTTAGGCCAAGCGTGAACATTAAGCTAAAACCTGGATTCCGGTTTTCACCGGAATGACGATAAATCTATGCCGTCATCCCAGCAAAAGCTGGGGGCTCGACCTTAGGCCAAGCGTGGACATTAAGCTCCTAGCCATCATATTTATTCCCTGTTATATCGGCAGTATAAACCTCGCTATATTTATTATCCCTTGATGACACAATAAACAGACCCCGCAGTGACAATAAGATGCAAGAGTTATAGCTAACAGGTTACAATCCTTCCCAGCGAACCAAATACCACCATCAACAGGAGACATTATGCCCATCACGGCCAATTCCCTCTTCCGTGACAGCGTAAACTTTATACGTAACCAACTATCCAGTTTTATTATGCTGGCATTACTGGCGTCATTTATTTCTTATATGTTATTTCAGGCCTTGGTACCCAATACCACTGAGCTACATAAAATCATTACTGATGCCATTGGCACCTCTCAAGTCAGTCGCTCAGAACTTCAGAGTGTGATAAATGGCATGTCTCGTGAGCAGCAGTTAAGCATTGTTGAAGCGGCAATGCCGTTATTTGGCGCAATGGGGCTGAGTTTTTTATTGAGTAACTTGTTGCTAATTGGTGGTGTAGTCACGCTGATTATGCAGGTTTCACAAGGCCACAAAACCAGCGCTCTACGGTCAATCGGTTCATCTGCAGCTTCTCTCCCCATGTTGTTGCTATTACTGGTGATTTCACTGCCGCTGATTTTCTTTGGTTTTTCTCTTTATCTGTTACCTGGAATATTTTTTATCTTTGTGTTGGTTATGGCACCCATTATCCTACTGGAGTCCAAACAGGGTCTGATTCATGCGATATCCACCAGTTGGAGCATGGCATTCAGCAACGTTAAGATTATCCTGCCGATAGTGCTATTTACTTTATCAGTTAAATTTATTCTATTTATGCTGTCGGTTAATGTAGCGGCCTCATCACCCGTCGCTATCTCACTACTCGTAGATGCCATCAGCTATTTGGTTACCGCATTTATGTTTGTTTATCTATTTCGTCTGTATATGCAGGTCAAAGGTTAATCAGTCAACTAAAACCAAGATCCTGGTTTCTACCGGGATCTTGGTTAATCGGTCATAATGTACAGAGTGAAAATGCTTAATTAGCTGACATTGGGTATAAACCGGCTTTTACTACACCCACAGCGCTAGACTCACTACTGTTCTTCTGGATTATGAGCACTTTCTTTACTTTGAATGAGTTTCAATGCCAGATAGAGATCCGGTACCAGCAATATATCTTCTTCTTTCATTGCTGGCCGGTTATCTTTAAACCATCGGGTCAGTTCCGTGCGACGCCCCGCCAACACTAATTTAACCTGACGAATCTTAAGATCGCGCTTCAATTCATCAATAGAAGCCAACACACTAATATCCGCATAGGTAAAGCTGGCTACGGCATCAATCACCACCCAACGCGGCTGAAATGGCGTACTGTCGACTAAATTCAAGATCCGGCGTTTAAAATAAGCCACATTAAAATAAGTTAGCGGTGAATTAAAACGATACATCATGACGCCCGGAACGGCTTTAATCGTATTGGTATTTCCTAACGAATGGATCATCCCGTCCTCATTAACACCTAAGAGCTGTTCTGTCGGCCGGAATACCGTGCGTAAGAACTGTAAGAGCCCCAATAGCACGGCTAAACCAATCCCCTGAATCACGCCGATAAGCAGCACGCAAACAAACGTAAAAATAGCCAGACTAAACGCTTGGCGATTACGTCGTCTCAGGTTCCAAATTCCCTTGAGATCCATCAATGACCATGCGGCATAGACCAAAACTACGCCAAGAGCGGAAACCGGAATATATTGCAGTGGCTGAGTAAAAAAGATCACCACCAGCCCAATCACTAACGCAGCAATAATTGAGACCAGTTGGCTTTTCCCACCGTTGGCGTCATTGACGGCGGTTCGGGAATCCGCTCCGCTGATAGCAAATCCTTGCGACAATCCCGACATAATATTGGCGATCCCCAAGGCTCGAAATTCCGCATCAGCCTCAATATCATAGCCATTTTTAGCGGCAAAACTTCGAGCTGTCAGCATCAGACTAACAAAACTAATCAATGCCAGATTTAACGCCGGTATCACCAACTCACGAATCAAACCTGGCTGAAAACTGCCCCAGTGAACCACCGGTAAGCCAGAATCAAAACCCGAAGAACCAATCGTTTCCACCCCATATTGTTGAAGAGAGAACCCCCAAGCCAAAGTTGTGGCAACAATAATGGCAATCAATGGTGCAGGCCACTGACTACGGAATTTTTTTATAACGATTAATAGCAGTAAGGTTAATGCAGACATACCCAGCGTGGGTAGATGGCTATCCATAATTTGTAGCGGAATAGCCATCATTTTTTCGATCAGCTGATTGGCATTGATTTGAATCCCCAAAATCTTAGCCACTTGCCCCACCATAATGGTAACGGCTACCCCATTCAGCAAACCGGTTAGTATTGGCTGTGAGAGTAAATCAGCTAAAGCACCTAATCTGAATTTGCTGGCGAGTATGCACCACCCTCCCATAATCAGGGTCATAATAATGGTGAGTTGCCACTGTATTTCACTGTTCCCCGCCGCTAAAGGTGTCACTACCGCAGCAATAACGGCGCAGGTGGTCGCATCCGGTCCAACAATCAATTGACGAGAAGATCCAAATAGTGCATACGCAATCATCGGCAGAACGCAGGAATAAAGACCCACAATCGCCCCCACGTTGGCCAATTCAGCGTAAGCAATAGCGACAGGTAGCGCAACCGCTGCGACAGATAGTCCAGCCCGAACGTCTGCTTTCAGCCAACTTTTATCGTAGGCCAATAGGTTCTGTAATCCTGGCATCCATTTTAAAAGTGCTTTTGAAAACATATTATCCTCAGTGACCGGCCATTCAGCTATTCGGCAACCCTCATCCCAAACATACTACATAATGCATGGTTATCGCGGTTTAACAAAGTGTTGCGTGACTTATTATGCTTATTTTATAACGGGATGACGCTAATTTATGGTTTTGCTTCAGCAGCTCTTAAGTAAAAAACACAAAATATGCTTTCCGATTGCTATAAGAATATATCAACCGCTAAAATTAGCGTTGTTGGGCTAGGTATAATTCCTATTCATCGTTACCATGTGATGAATCACACCGTAATGATGCTTTACCGGCATACTTGGCAATAAATGAGTCGTTCGATAATTCGGCGATAGTGTAAACCTGATGCCAAATCCGGTATAGTCAGCGGCTTACTGACCAATGGAAAGAT
The DNA here is from genome assembly GCF_900112475.1 of Pragia fontium DSM 5563 = ATCC 49100. GTDB lineage: Bacteria > Pseudomonadota > Gammaproteobacteria > Enterobacterales > Enterobacteriaceae > Pragia > Pragia fontium. The sequence goes on from NZ_FOLW01000008.1 coordinate 67,860, forward strand.
TTATGAAGCAGTTTTTAGACTTTTTACCCCTGATTGTATTTTTTACCTTTTATAAGCTTTACGACATTTTTGTTGCGTCAGGCGCCCTGATTGTTGCTACTGCCTTGGCTGTGGTTTATAGCCTGATAAAATATCGTAAAGTAGAAAAAATGATGCTCGTGACGTTTGCCATGGTGGTTGTTTTTGGCACGCTAACCATCGTTTTCCACTCCGATGAGTTTATCAAGTGGAAAGTTACCGCGATCTACACCCTATTCTCTCTGGCCCTACTCTTCAGTCAATTGGTTCTGAAAAAGATCTTGATAAAAAGTATGTTGGGGAAAGAAATCACTCTGCCTGAACATGTCTGGTCAAAATTAAACATTGCCTGGGCAGTATTCTTTCTAGGCTGCGGTTTACTCAATATCTATATTGCTTTCTGGCTATCGCTGGATATTTGGATGAACTTTAAAGTATTTGGATTAACCGGTATGACACTGGTCTTTACACTATTAAGCGGAATCTATATTTATCGTCATATTCCAGACGAGCAAAAAAATCCGGCAAAGAATAGGCAAGACTAGGTTGTAGAACCGCAATACTGGATCATAATACAAGAATAACGCTTTAACTTATGCGACTACTCCATCGAGAGTAGCGATGAGTTATGTAAAAATAATGAAAATTGTCGAATCATGGCTGACTAAATCAGCCATTATCTTTAACCAATAACGAACCGAATCAGAAATATATTATGAGTACACAAGAACGCACTCCTCGCGGAGAATTAGTCCTTCGAACCTTAGCTATGCCGGCAGATACTAATGCTAATGGTGATATCTTCGGTGGATGGATTATGTCACAGATGGATATTGGCGGCGCCATTATGGCCAAAGAGATAGCCCGAGGACGAGTGGTTACCGTTGCCGTGGATGCCATTACTTTTCTAAAACCCGTTACGGTGGGTGATGTGGTTTGCTGCTATGCCCACTGCCTTCGCACTGGCCGCAGTTCAATTACGGTCAACATGGAAGTTTGGGTTAAGAAGGTATCGTCAGAACCTATTGGTCAGCGTTATTGTGTCACTGAAGCCGTATTTACTTATGTTGCAGTTAACGAGCTCAGTAAAGCCCGCTCTCTGCCTGAAGACAAGAAAAACCTGTCATTTGACTAATCATTGATGAGTTCTGATACATAACCAGCTATATCAGGACTCATCCATTAAGTCAGTTAACGGATCTGAGCTCCACCATCAATCTTGAACACAATAGTCATCTTCTTATCTTTCACCACCACCGGCGTATAGCGCCATTTCTTCAAGGCCGCTTTAATATCCCTCTCAAACATTCGTGGTGGATTGGCAGAGAGAATACGCACGTTCTCAACCCGGCCGTCGTCATTGATATCAAACATAATTTCAACCTGCCCTTCAATCCGTCGATCGAAAGCCTGTTTTGGATAAGAAGGTTCTACCTGTTTTAGCACTTTAGAGCCACTGGATGGTGCCGCCCCCAAAGTTGATGAGGTTGGGCCACTGGCTACCGGAGCAGTATTAGGACTTACCGCTGTACTTGTCGCCGGTTTATCTACGTTTGACTGCTGAACCGCCTCTTTTTTAGGCTGTTTTTTAGGTTCTTTTTTTCGTTCTTTCTTTGGCTGCGGTTTCGGCTGAGGAACGGGTTTTGGTTCAGGCTTAGGTTTAGGTTTAGGTTTTTCTATTTCAATCGGTTTTGGCTCTGGAATTGGCTCAGGTACAGAGTCTGGTATCGGTTCAACAACTTCAGGTTCACTTTTCGCTTCCGTTGCTGGCGCATTTTGCTCAGCAGTCTCCGCTGGAGTCGCAAACATGGCTGGATTGACCATGATTACGTTCATTGGTGCGGATTCTTCAGCAATGGGAAGCATCATCTGATCTTTTATCGACGCGAAAACAAGTCCACCGATAAGCGATGCATGTAAGCAGATTGAAAACGTGAGCGGCCAGGAAAATCGACGCGCTAAAAAGAACTTTTTCAAAAAAGAGCCACTTTTAGGTTTTATGATAGCAATGATTCTAAATGAAAATGGTAATGATATTCAATATCAATTTGATGCTAATCTCAATGCACTGCCGTATCCATATCTAACGTAACATTTTGATTTTCATTTGTTGGCAACCGTAGCCGGCCATAAATTAGCATTGATGTCTTCTCAGAAATCACATAACTTACCCGCTGACGTAACTAACAATAACATTGAGGATGATACCGTGTTATATCTGATTTATGCTGAAGATGTCGCTAATACCCTTGAACAACGTCTTGCCGCTCGCCCTGCCCACTTAGCCCGTATGCAATTATTAAAAGATGCTGACAGATTAGTCCTTGCCGGTCCAAATCCCATTGCTGATAGTGAAGATCCTGGCAGCGCGGGTTTTTCTGGTTCAGTGATTATTGCCGACTTCCCGAATTTGGAAGAAGCAAAAGCATGGGCCAGCAAGGATCCGTATATTGAAGCAGGCGTATACCAAAATGTGACGGTTAAACCATTTAAGCGGGTTTTCTAACTCAATCCGGGGTTCTGTTCCAGTACTATTTTGCAGAACCCCAATAAGCATGCTCGCAATATGTTAACAACGCTACTCATAACTATGTGCATAAAGCAATGAACGCTGCTGACGACCAAGCTGTTTTTCTGTCCTAATGTGGTGTATTCGGCTATTCCTGCGGGATTGTCCTTCCAACCAGCGGTTACGGCGACGTTGTGCCTGCCGTAGCATACGCCAGCGTCCAACTTCAGTACGGGATCTGTGCATAGTGACCAACATACTTCTGACAAACAAATGGTGGATTATTGTAGCGCATTTGATTTTGACTTTTAGCCAATTAAATCAAAAATTGAGTAACAAAAATCTACCGCTAAAAGTGAAGAAATGTTTTACCTTTTCATTACACTGCGTACACTCAACCTTCTACCACTAAAAGAAAACAGGATAGCGAATCTCCGATGACCACTTTTTATACGGTATTGAGCTGGTTACTGGTATTAGGTTACTGGTTATTAATTGCCGGTGTAACGTTAAGAGTGTTGATGAAACGGCGCTCCGTTCCATCCGCCATGGCCTGGTTGCTGGTCATTTATATTCTTCCATTAGTGGGTATCATTGCTTATCTATTATTTGGTGAACTACATCTGGGTAAGCGTCGCGCAGAGCGTGCTAAAGAGATGTGGCCTTCTACCGCAACTTGGCTGAGTGAATTAAAAAACTGCAAAAATATTTTTGCCACTCATATCAGCCCAGTTTCAGAGCCACTGTTTCAACTTTGTGCTCACCGGCACGGTGTACCTGCGGTACGAGGTAACCAGCTTCAACTGCTAACCAGCACCGAAGACACTATGAAATCGCTAATTCGTGATATTGAATTAGCTGAACACAGCATTGAAATGGTGTTCTATATTTGGCAAAGCGGCGGGCTGGTCGATAACGTAGCAGAAGCGCTGATGGCTGCGGCTCGCCGTGGTGTTCAATGCCGTTTGATGCTCGACTCAGCAGGCAGCATGCACTTTTTTCGTACCCCCTATCCAGCACTGATGCGCGAATCCGGAATTGAACTGGTCGAAGCCCTAAAGGTTAACGTTTTACGGGTTTTCTTGCGCCGTATGGATCTACGCCAGCACCGTAAAATCGTCATTATCGATAATAATATCGCCTATACCGGCAGCATGAATATGGTCGATCCTCGCTTCTTTAAACAAGGTGCCGGCGTTGGTCAGTGGATTGACTTAATGGCGCGGGCAGAAGGCCCTGCTGCAACAATGTTAGGCATCATTTATGCCTGCGACTGGGAAATTGAGACCGGTAAGCGCCAGCTTCCTGCTCCTCCTGATACCGCGATATTGCCGTTTGAGCAAGAAGCGGGTCATACTGTTCAGGTAATTGCTTCTGGCCCAGGGTTCCCAGAAGAAATGATTCATCAGGCGCTACTGACCTCCGTTTACTCTTCCAGAAAACAGCTCATTATGACCACACCTTATCTGGTGCCCAGTGATGACTTATTGCATGCCATTTGTACTGCCGCTTTGCGGGGAGTCGATGTTAATATTATCGTACCGAAAAAAAATGATTCCCTGATGGTGGGCTGGGCCAGCCGCTCATTTTTCTCAGAGCTGCTCGAAGCTGGTGTCAAAATCTATCAGTTCGAAGATGGATTGCTACATACCAAAAGTGTGTTGGTTGATGGGCAGCTAAGCCTTGTTGGTACCGTCAATCTGGATATTCGTAGCCTGTGGTTAAACTTTGAAGTTACCATTGTTGTTGATGATAAAGCGTTTGGTGAAGATCTGGCCTGTGTACAAGAAGATTACATTGCCCGTTCAACATTATTAAACCCTGAAGAATGGTCAAAACGTCCAATGTGGCAACGAATCATAGAACGTTTGTTTTATTTCTTCAGTCCATTACTATAGCGACAAATTTCGACTTACTATTTTTATGGGTACACTAAATGGATATCACAGACTTTGATTTAAATAACCGATTAGATGAAGACGAAACGCTGGATCAAGCGTACGACATCTTTTTGGAACTGGCCTCAGACAACCTTGATCCTGCGGATGTCATCCTGTTTAACCTTCAATTTGAAGATCGTGGTGCTGCAGAACTTCACGATCCTTCAGATGAGTGGATTGAGCACGTAGACTTCGACTTAAATCCAGACTTCTTTGCTGAAGTGCTCATCGGGCTAACTAACGAACAGGATGAAGTTGATGACATTTTTGCCCGGATACTCATTAGCCGGGAAAAAGATCATAAATTCTGTCATATTCTGTGGAAAGAGTAATGTTTCTCTGAATGACCGGTTCAACAGATAATAAAAACCCCGTTGGTTTTAGCCAACGGGGTTTTTATTTGTCATCGTGAAATTAAGCCACTAAACCCGGAAAAGAAACTTTAATGCCGGTGATAATAAACTCAATGCCTAACGACATGAGTAATAAGCCCATAATACGAGTAACAACGTTAATACCCGTCTGACCTAATATACGCACTAACAGCGGTGCCGCTCTAAACAATAACCAGCAACAGAATGAGAAAAAGGCAATAGCAATAAAAAAACCTAGGTAATCCATCCAGGTATTATAACGAGTACTCCAGACAATCGTTGAGCTGATCGCCCCCGGACCGGCCATTAACGGCAATGCTAATGGCACCACCCCGACATTATCACGAATAGCGGTTTCCGTTTTTTCCTGTTTATTCTGTTTGTCTTCCCCCAGTTTTCCACTAATCATCGACATCGCGATGGTGACAATCAAAATACCGCCAGCAATACGGAAAGAATCAATGGAAATGCCGAATAAATGTAATATTGCATCCCCCAGAAACAGAGAGCACCACAAAATAATCGCGACGGAAAGGTTGGCCGTTAGATTTGTTTTATCTCTGGCTGCTGGCGACTGATAGTTAGTCATACTAATGAAAACCGGAAGAATACCTACCGGATTAACCAATGCAAACATACCAACAAGGAACTTAATGTATCCCGATAAATCCAGCATGGCATGACCCATTTGGACTCCCTATAAAATAGAACAGTGGGTAAACAACCTAAACGGCGCTAATGTAATTGAGTTATCTTTTAAGGTCTAGCGCAAAAATCAGTTATAGAACCGAATAACCGAAAAAGTACTTAAGTATAAATCTAATATAGCAAAGCTGTTTTTCAAAAACTTAGCATCATCCTCGAAAAACAGTAAAAAACAGCCAAAAACCAAAAGCTGAATGGTGTCAGCATGGCATTATTGTGATGCAGATCACGATATAAGCCAATATGAATAGGTAAGCTGTATCACAAGTCATCCATAAGCAGGTTGGGATAATATATTTTAGCTGCTATCAATAAAATATCTTCTGATAACAATAGATTAAGTTAAGTTTTTTCAGTAAGTAAATCGTGTTGATATATTAAAACGTTCACCATACTTAATACTGACACCGCGGCCTACTCACTAAAAAAATTTATCAATCTTAGGAGAGTCCCATGATAGTAAGTAACGCTACTGAACTTAATGCACTGGTTGCTCGAGTGAAAAAAGCGCAACGCGAGTATGCTAACTACACTCAGGAACAAGTCGATAAAATCTTCAGAGCAGCTGCGCTGGCTGCGGCAAATGCGCGGATTCCTCTGGCTAAAATGGCCGTTGAAGAGTCAGGTATGGGAATTGTCGAAGATAAAGTGATTAAAAATCACTTTGCATCCGAATACATTTATAACAAATACAAAGATGAAAAAACCTGCGGTATTCTGGAAGAAGATGAGACTTTTGGAACCATTACTATCGCCGAGCCCACTGGAATTATCTGCGGCATTGTTCCAACCACCAACCCAACGTCTACTGCCATTTTCAAGGCACTGATTAGTCTAAAGACTCGTAACGGTATTATTTTCTCACCCCATCCTCGTGCCAAGAATGCAACCAATGAAGCCGCAAATATTGTGCTACAGGCAGCCATTGCGGCAGGAGCACCAAAAGATATTATTGGCTGGATCGACGTACCCAGCGTAGAACTGTCTAATCAGTTAATGCATCACCCTGATATTAACCTGATTCTTGCCACCGGCGGCCCAGGTATGGTTAAGGCGGCTTATAGCTCAGGTAAACCCGCTATTGGCGTTGGCGCAGGTAATTCTCCAGTAGTGATTGATGAAACCGCTGATATTAAGCGTGCTGTTGCCTCTATTCTGATGTCTAAAACCTTTGATAATGGCGTTATCTGCGCATCAGAGCAGTCTGTTATCGTGATAGATAAAATTTATGATGCCGTGCGTGAGCGTTTTGCCTCTCACGGTGGTTATATGCTACAAGGCAAAGAATTAAAAGCCGTCCAAGGCATTATCCTTAAAAACGGTGGGATCAATGCGGCTATCGTTGGTCAGCCAGCGGTTAAAATCGCAGAGATGGCAGGTATTACCGTTCCGACAACCACAAAAGTACTGATTGGTGAAGTCACTGACGTTGATGAATCAGAGCCTTTTGCTCATGAAAAACTTTCCCCCATGTTAGCCATGTATCGGGCTAAAAACTTTAACGATGCCGTTGATAAAGCTGAAAAACTGGTGGCTATGGGCGGTATCGGTCATACCTCTGGCCTGTATACCGATCAAGATAATCAAAGTGAACGTATCGCTTATTTCGGCGATAAGATGAAGACCGCTCGTATTCTCATTAATACCCCGACATCTCAGGGCGGTATTGGTGACCTTTATAACTTTAAGCTGGCACCATCATTAACTTTAGGCTGTGGTTCATGGGGAGGAAACTCTATATCTGAAAACGTGGGTCCTAAACATCTTATTAATAAGAAGACCGTCGCTAAGCGAGCTGAAAATATGTTATGGCATAAACTTCCTAAATCAATCTACTTCCGCCGAGGTTCACTACCTATTGCTTTAGAAGAAGTGGCAACTGATGGTGCTAAGCGCGCATTTATCGTTACCGACCGTTTCTTATTCAATAATGGTTATGCCGATCAAATCACTAATGTGTTAAAACAACACGGTGTTGAAACAGAGGTTTTCTTTGAAGTCGAAGCCGATCCTACGCTGAGCATAGTGCGTAAGGGAGCGGAACAAATGCACTCCTTTAAGCCTGATGTCATTATTGCATTAGGCGGCGGTTCTCCTATGGATGCGGCGAAAATTATGTGGGTGATGTATGAACATCCAGAGACCCATTTTGAAGAGCTAGCCTTAAGATTTATGGATATCCGGAAACGCATCTATAAATTCCCTAAAATGGGTGTGAAAGCGAAAATGATTGCGATCACCACAACATCAGGTACCGGCTCAGAAGTCACCCCATTTGCCGTCGTCACCGATGATAAAACCGGTATGAAATATCCATTGGCTGATTACGCCTTAACACCAGATATGGCGATAGTTGATGCTAATCTGGTTATGGATATGCCTAAATCATTATGTGCTTTTGGTGGTCTGGATGCGGTCACCCACGCTCTGGAAGCCTATGTTTCCGTATTAGCCAACGAATATACCGATGGCCAAGCGCTACAGGCATTAAAACTGCTGAAGGAGTATCTACCCCTTAGCTATAAAGAAGGCGCTAAAAACCCGGTAGCGCGTGAGCGGGTACATAATGCCGCCACCATTGCAGGCATTGCTTTCGCAAACGCTTTCCTTGGTGTTTGCCATTCAATGGCGCATAAACTAGGTTCAGAGTTTCATTTACCACATGGTTTAGCCAACGCCTTGTTGATTTGTAACGTCATTCGCTATAACGCCAATGATAATCCAACAAAGCAGACAGCCTTCAGTCAATACGATCGCCCGCAATCCCGTCGCCAGTATGCAGAAATTGCCGATCACCTTGGTCTTTCTGCTGTAGGCGACCGCACTGGCGCTAAAATCGAGAAACTATTAGATTGGCTTGATGATATTAAGAAACAATTAGATATCCCGGCATCAATTCGTGAAGCGGGAGTGTCTGAAGCTGACTTCTTGGCCAAGGTCGATAAATTATCTGAAGATGCGTTCGACGATCAGTGTACCGGCGCTAATCCGCGTTATCCGCTGATTTCTGAATTGAAAACAATTCTTCTGGATACTTACTATGGCCGCAACTACATGGAACAACAACAGTCCCAAATCGTTGTGGAAACCAAAGCGAAATCCTCAGTGAAAAAGAATAAAAAGTAGTGTGATAAATATCGTTAACAACCGCCTTCACTTCACGAAGGCGGTTTTTTTTATTCTGTTAACCCGTTCATTATCTCGTTTGTGAGTACGTTAAGTACGCTTCATGCTTGCTGACCATGGTGAAACTGCATTATCCAGCCACTGCCTCCCTCTTCTGACTCCATAAGAACAAACTGGCAACACATCTAGTCAGCTTACAAATAGGACAAGGAATATAGTCTTAAAATTAACATATTGATTTTTCTATACTAAAAATAACTCTTAGTTTTTATCATATTAAGTTAAGAATTATGAAGAATTATAAATAAATGTAACATTAGCCAACAACGTCTCTAACATAACCACAATGAGATAAAACACATCATCGCCATATGATGTGACTATCTTAACAATCACTCAGACTCCTCTCTGATATCACCAAAAACATTTTTTCCTTTAAATAGAGAGAGTAACCAGAATAACGCTCAATATTGGCTAATATATATGAGCCCACACCATAATAAGTTGACTCAAAAATGATAAGATTGATAAGGATGTAACGTATATTCTCTACGGGAAAATGACACGATATTACAACATAAACCTAATTTTGATTTTATTTTGAAAGGACTGGAAACATATACCCATTGGTCCTGAGACATAAACAATGGTACCCACCTAAAAAAGCCCCTAGCCCCGGTATTCACGCCACTAAAACGGGAGCCCATGTTTTGATTACATAAAATATATGACGCATGTAAACACGTTAATCCATAGCGGCAAAAAATTTGCACGCTAAGTATTTTTCCTAGAACTATATCTTAAACTCACACTTTTTTATTTACTTACCGGCTATAAAATCACTCATCGTTATAAATATCCCTGCTGATAAATAAACTTTTAACATATCGCCCTCCAACCGATGAAAACCTAGCTAACTTATTAAAATTCAAGATAGTTAGCATTTACAAATAGCAATAATTAAAATTTACGTTAGTCAGTAACCTAATTTATAACTAACCATTATTGATGATTTATGTCTTTTTATTAGTGAAAATCATAACATTAATAGCTTAAATATCTCTTTCCGACTATTATCTATGTGAATTAAAACGCCCTTTAACTGGTCAGGGGATATAGGCCGAAATTTGTTAATCCAGACGAAATGTGTTTTTTTGACCTATTTTCCTCCTTACATTGACAATATTTGACTATCGCTTATAAATAAATTAACTTTATTTATGTAATACCCTATTGCAGAATTTAATTCAGCGTTTTATTATTGATGAAAATTTCAATCCATAATTAATTTGAGAACGATACAATGAGCGAAGCATTAAAAGTCCTTAACAACATCCGTACTTTGCGTGCTCAAGCAAGAGAATGCTCTCTTGAGACTTTAGAAGAAATGTTAGAAAAAATGGAAGTTGTAGTAAAAGAGCGTCGTGAAGAAGAACAGGCTAGCCAAGCTGAAATTCAAGAACGCACTCGTAAATTACAACAATATCGTGAAATGCTGATCGCTGATGGCATTGATCCTAATGAATTACTTCAAACTCTTTCTGCAGCTAAAATCTCAAGTAAGTCTAAGCGCGCAGCTCGCCCAGCTAAATATCAGTTCACTGATGAAAACGGTGAGCTAAAAACCTGGACTGGCCAAGGCCGTACACCAGCAGTTATTAAGAAAGCTATTGAAGAACAAGGTAAATCCCTAGACGATTTCCTGCTGTAATTAGCTAATATTATCCTTAAAAGCCTCCATTTTATGGGGGCTTTTATCTTTTCGGGTGCTAAATATAATATTGTTCTTCTAATCCTTTGCTAAGTATTGAATATTTTACCGGGCCTGTATTAAATCAGCACGCATTCAACGACGCTTCAGTAAATATTCCTAAACATTTTTAGATAATTACAATTGTAACAATACCAATTACAACCAAATGCGTTGATTTTTCCCATATCCGTTATTAAGTATCAATAATAATTAATAAAAAAAGGGCAAAGCCCTTTTTAAATATCATCAGGTAAATATTACCCACTATTGATAAAAGCTCCGGTACCAATCAACAAATCTCTGTACGCCATCTTCAACAGACGTTTGCGGTTTAAAGCCGATCGCTTTATCTAATGCGGAAGTATCCGCACTCGTTTCCAAAACGTCACCTGGTTGCATTGGCAACAAATTCTTTTTAGCTATTTTCCCTAATGCTCTTTCAAGAGATTCAATATATTCCATCAAACGTACAGGTTGGCTATTGCCAATATTATATATGGCATAAGGAGCAGAGCTTGTCGCTGGCGAACCTGTTTCAACCGTCCATGATGGATTAGCTGCCGGGATAACCGCCTGTATACGAACTATCGACTCAACAATATCATCGATATAGGTAAAGTCCCTGCGCATATCCCCATGGTTATAAACATCAATACTTCGTCCTTCAATAATCGCCTTGGTAAACTTGAATAAGGCCATATCAGGACGCCCCCAAGGGCCATAGACGGTAAAAAAGCGCAATCCGGTAGTCGGCAAATTAAACAGATGGGAATATGAGTGAGACATTAGCTCATTGGCTTTTTTAGTCGCCGCATACAGCGAAATAGGATGATCAACCGTATCATTCGTAGAGAATGGTAGCTTACGATTTAATCCATACACTGAACTTGAAGAAGCGTATAGAAGGTGCTCAATTTTATGATGTCGGCACCCTTCCAGAATATTTAAGTGGCCGATAAGGTTTGCATCAGCATAAGCATGAGGATTCTCTAACGAATAGCGCACCCCAGCCTGAGCTGCCAGATGAATCACCCGCTGGAATCCCTCAGCAGCAAACAATGCGGCCATCCCCTCTCTATCAGCTAAATCGAGCTTGATAAAGCGAAACTGAGGGTGTTCTTCAATCAATGCAAGGCGAGCCTCCTTGAGGCTCACATCATAATAATCGTTAAGGTTGTCGATACCGACAACCTCATGACCTAACGAAAGAAGGCGCTGGCTAACGTGAAAACCAATAAAACCAGCAGCGCCAGTAACTAAAAATTTCATCATAGACCTTAAATAACGGGATTAACGGAGGCTCCGCGGCCGATACCATAATAGGTAAACCCACGTTGGTTCATTCTTTCCGGTTCGTACAGATTACGCCCGTCAAAAACAACAGGATGTTTAAGCGTAGCTTTAATCAAGTCAAAATCTGGCGCACGGAAATTTTGCCATTCCGTACAAATAATTAATGCATCAGCGTTATGCAATGTTGCCTCTTTCGTGCCCATTAAGAGCAAATCGTCACGATTGCCATATATGCGCTGGGCTTCTTCCATGGCTTCTGGATCGAAAGCCTGAACTTTAGCTCCGGCTTGCCATAACGCTTCCATAAGAACCCGACTGGATGACTCTCTCATATCGTCAGTATTTGGTTTAAATGCCAGTCCCCACAGCGCAAACGTCCGACCTTTTAGATCGCCATTAAAATGGCGCTGTACGAAACTAAATAGTTTATGTTTTTGTCTGGCATTAACGGCTTCAACAGCCTGAAGTAGTTCTGGTTGATATCCGATATGTTGAGCAGTACGGATTAACGCTTGTACGTCTTTAGGGAAGCAAGAACCGCCGTAGCCACAACCAGGATAAATAAAATGGTAGCCAATACGAGAATCCGAACCAATACCTTGACGAACTTTCTCGATATCAGCACCCAGCATCTCGGCTAAATTAGACATCTCATTCATAAAGCTGATTTTAGTCGCCAGCATACAGTTTGCGGCATATTTAGTCAGCTCGGCACTGCGGATATCCATAATCACCATTCTGTCGTGATTACGGTTAAAAGGACTGTACAGCTCACGAATCAAATCCAATACTTGCTCATTATCCGTACCGATAACAATGCGCTCCGGTTTCATACAGTCAGAAACAGCGGCACCTTCTTTGAGGAATTCAGGATTTGACACAACGTCAAACGATAGTTCTGACTGACGTTTTTTCAAGGTTTCACTAACAACTTCATGGACTTTGTCCGCTGTTCCTACCGGCACGGTAGATTTGTCAATAATCACTTTATAACTTGTCATATGCTCAGCAATGGTGCGAGCAACAGCGGTGACATATTTTAAGTCAGCGGAGCCATCTTCATCCGGTGGAGTACCAACAGCGATAAATTGAATTTCGCCATGAGCAACGCCTTGTTTAGCATCGGTGGTGAAAATCAGCCGTCCTGCTTCATAATTTTCTTTAACCAAAGGGGTTAGCCCTGGTTCAAAAATAGGAATAATACCTTTTTTAAGATTGGCGACTTTAGTTTCATCAATGTCAACGCACATCACATCATGGCCAACTTCAGCCAATACGGCGGCCTGAACCAAACCAACATAACCAATACCAAAAACTGTTACTTTCATCTTATGATATCCACATATACCGTTAATTAGTTCTTCGCAGACAGTTGCAGCTGTTGCAACCAAGAATGAAATTCGCTACCCAGACTTGCATGACGTAAGCCATACTCCACAAAAGCCTGCATATACCCCATCTTGTTGCCGCAATCGTGGCTGCGCCCTCTAATGTGATAAGCATCCACCGGCTGGGACTCCATTAATAATGCAATCGCATCAGTTAACTGGATTTCATCACCTGCTCCTGGTGGAATTTTAGATAACAGCGGCCAAATATCAGCAGACAGGACATAGCGCCCCACAATCGACAGATTGGATGGAGCCTCAGTGACGCTTGGTTTCTCTACCACTTTAATAATTGGCGCACTTTCTCCCGCTGTCAGGGCATAACCATCACAATCAACAATACCGTAATCACTCACTTCGTTAATCGGAACAGGTTCAACCATAATTTGGCTATGTCCAGTTTCTTCATAACGAGAAAGCATCTCACTGAGATTATCTTTCTTCGGATTCGAGTCATACTCATCAATAATCACGTCAGGCAGCACGACGGCAAAAGGCTCATGTCCTACTAGCGGATATGCGCACATAATGGCATGACCTAACCCTTTTGCCAGCCCTTGACGTACATGCATAATGGTCACATTACTGGGGCAAATAGCCTGTACTTCCTCTAGTAATTGGCGCTTAACTCGCTTTTCCAAAATGGCTTCCAGCTCAAAGCTGGTATCAAAATGGTTTTCTATCGAGTTTTTAGAAGAATGGGTTACCAATACAATATGATCAATTCCGGCCGCAATACATTCATTCACCACATACTGAATAAGCGGCTTATCAACCAGCGGTAACATCTCTTTCGGAATGGCTTTGGTCGCGGGTAGCATTCTGGTTCCTAATCCAGCAACCGGTATGATGGCTTTTTTGATCTTAGGCTGTGACATAGAGTAAATTCTCACTATTCAAAATATCAAGGGCCTGTTCAAAGATAAGACGCTCTGGCGTTCATAACATGAATCCGGCCTTGTTCAGCATTGTCCTGCCCCATATTTAGACACTCAGTGTCATAAGATTATGGAGTATAGCTATTCAGAACAAATAGTTGCCTCAGTATATCAGGTAAGGTGATATTATCCGATAAACTTCCTTATCTTAATAATGCGATAAATCATCAATATCTATGATTAAGGCGTGACATTTAGCTGTAGGCGGCCGCCATTTCCCCATATACGACAACTCCAACGTTCGGCCACCAAACTGGTTTGGCTGGGATAGAGGGTTTGTAATGTTCCCATAGGAACACTATCATTTAATTCGTATTTTCGATCGTTAGCATCAATAGAAATATGCAATCCCGCGGAAACAACCAGTAGCTTTTGCTTCGGCACATGGTAATAGCCAGCTAAAAATGGAAACTGCCCTTCCAGATAAGATTGATGTAATAACTTATTGATACGATTAAGTACCGTCGACATTTGCGGCAAGGCTTCATTCTGCTCGGCTAAATGTTCTTGCAATAAATTATTGAATAAGGCGCGTAACATTAATGCCGCCAGTACCCCTTTATTACCAACTTTAGAGATGTCCAGACAGTAAAAAGTGAAGTCATCGTTAGATAGCGCTGCGATGTCAAAAACAATACCAGGACGATCTACCAACGTTAATTGACGATAGTTGATATTGCAGCCAGAAATGACCTGTTGTGCCGGAGGTTGTAACTGCTGCAGCAAGTGCAATGCTTCTTGCGGTTTTTCACTTAAATCTGCCCAATCTTCCAACATGGCGATTTCATCGCTGGCAGGAGACGAAAAGAGATAGGGATAAAAACAGGCTAATAGTGCTTCTCTCAGGTGATTTAAATCAGAGATTGGCTTGAGTAAAACATCATGAACACCGAGGCGCAGCATTTTATCGACATCGGTGATTTTCTCCGTGGCCGAAATGACAATAACCGGGATCTGACATCCCTGATGTCTCAGGCGGTCAACTAAGGTAATACCGTCCATATTCGGCATATTTAAATCACAAATCATCAATTCTGGTTGAAACTGTTCAACATAGACTAATGCTTGCTCACCATCTTCCGCTTCACCAATGACGGCCCCAAGTGAAGTAAGGTATCCAGCCAGCATTGAGCGGAATACAGCATCATCTTCAACAAGCAATATATGTTTATTAACTAAAGGGGGTGTCATATCAACTTCCATGCTTCACGGTTTATTATATTTTGGTCCAAAATTGGCACTTATGCCTGCTAAATTCATTATTTATTCTTGATAATTATTATTGTTAGGCTTTTCAATCTTCATCATGAGATTCCTCATTGCAGTTTTCCTGCCACTCTGTTTAAGTTAAAGTTCTGGCTAATCATCCTTCTTATGACACAAAGGAGTTCATATTGTTCAACCCGTGCCCTTGCGATAGTTTAAAAGAGTTCAGTTTATGCTGTCAGCCTCTTATATTAGGACAAACTATCGCATTAACCACGCTGGATTTAATGAAATCCCGTTACAGTGCCTATGTCAAACATGACGTTAATTATTTAATCGCCACATGGCATCCGGACTATCGTCATCCTGAGTTAGCGGAATCCCTCACCCACAGCTTTGAGAATACTGAATGGCTGGGATTAACCATCATCTCAACCGCAGACGGTTTAAATGAAGGATACGTTGAGTTTATCGCTAAATTTCGTGATACCCAGACACAAGAGCATCATGCCATTCATGAACGTTCTCATTTTATAAAACAGAAAGACAGTTGGTACTATACCTCGGGTGTTAAACCTTCGTTTGGACGTAATGAGCTATGCCCTTGCCATTCTGGAAAAAAATATAAAAAATGTTGCGGAAAATAATTGAATCAAACCATCGGCTATTGAATCGCGGTATGCCACAATGAACGCCGGTTTATACCTATAACCCCCCTTATAATAAAATAAGTAACAGCACACATCCAAAGGCCAGAAAAAACATGCAAAAGAAAATACTACGTACCATTTGCCCTGATGCTAAAGGACTTATCGCCAAGATAACCAATATTTGTTACAAGCATCAATTGAACATTGTGCAAAATAATGAATTCGTCGACCATCGCACTGGCCACTTTTTTATGCGCACAGAGCTTGAGGGATATTTTAACGATCAAACTCTGTTAGCTGATTTAGACGGTGCCTTACCTGAAGGCTCCATCCGCGAGTTGAATGAGGCCGGTAAACAAAAAATCGTTATTTTAGTCACCAAAGAAGCCCACTGTTTGGGCGATTTACTGATGAAGAGCACTTACGGTGGTTTGGATGTGGAAATTGCTGCGGTTATCGGCAACCATGATACATTGCGCACTTTGGTGGAACGCTTTGATATTCCATTTCATCTGATTAGCCATGAAGGCTTAACCCGTGATGAACATGACAAATTAGTGGTTGAGGCGATTGACAAGATTGCTCCTGACTATGTGGTTCTAGCCAAGTATATGCGTATCCTGACCCCTGACTTTGTGCGCCACTATCCTAATCGTATCATTAATATTCACCATTCATTTCTACCAGCCTTTATCGGTGCGCGTCCTTATCACCAAGCTTATGAACGTGGCGTGAAAATTATTGGTGCAACGGCTCATTTTGTTAATGATAACCTTGATGAAGGACCAATTATCATGCAGGATGTTATCCACGTCGACCACACATACAGCGCAGAAGATATGATGCGTGCCGGTCGGGATGTTGAAAAGAATGTATTAAGCCACGGCTTACATCATGTGCTCACTCAGCGAGTTTTTGTTTACGGTAATAGAACCGTCATTCTTTAATTACAATCCTCACTGAAAGTCAGGCGGCATGTCTTATTCATGCCGCTATAATCAAAAGTACAGTAAACCACCGCTTCACGTTGGAAAAATCAGCAATCACTTATTTTTTCCATCAGAATGCTTTACAGTCCGCCGGACTTTGGTATGATGCGCGTCCCTGCTGTAAAGCAGAATAATAAATATCGTTATTGGTGGGATTCCCGAGCGGCCAAAGGGAGCAGACTGTAAATCTGCCGTCACAGACTTCGAAGGTTCGAATCCTTCTCCCACCACCATCTTATTTGATTCTTATCTTTACCCCATTACTACTCTTGCGCCAATCATTTCTCCTTAGGAGAAGGTTGAGAAGCTTCGACCAAGGTTCGAGCCGAGCAACGCGAGACAACGTTGCGATCAGCAACGGCCCATAGGGCGAATCACAACGTGATGAGTCATCCTTCTCCCACCACCATCCTTATTCAAGCATCTGGTTTACTCCGCAACTTCTCTGGTGATTATTACTCCTCGGGAGAAGGTGAGAAGCTTCGACCAAGGTTCGAGCCGAGCAACGCGAGACAACGTTGCTATCAGCAACGGCCCATAGGGCGAATCACAACGTGATGAGTCATCCTTCTCCCACCACCATCTTATTTGATTTTTAGTTTTACCTCACCACTCTTAATGCCAAAGTGATGCATTAAGAGCATCAACAATTCATCGTTTTTTTCATCCCTAACTTGAAGCGAGAGATTAAATAAGCTATACCAAGCCCCTTATATTCATTTATCAGGGTGTCTCATGCGTAAAAATATTTGTGTTTATTGTGGTGCTAGCACCGGGAATAATCCTGTCTATGCTGAAGCGGCTCAACAACTTGGAAAAGCCATTGCACAACAAGGTCGTCGCTTAATTTATGGTGGTGGTAACAAAGGTCTGATGGGCATTTTGGCTAATTCAGTATTAGAGGCTGGCGGTGAAGTAACCGGCGTTATTCCTGAGCTTTTGGTTGAGGCCGAAACCGCGCACCATGGTTTAACCAAGCTGGAAATTGTGGCCGATATGCACATTCGCAAAGCACGCATGAGTGAGTTGGCCGATGGGTTTATTGCCCTTCCTGGTGGCATTGGTACCTTTGAAGAGCTATTTGAGGTGTGGACCTGGAGCCAAATTGGCTACCATAAAAATCCGGTTGGCTTATTGAATATTCAAGATTTTTACTCGCCGATGAGTCAATTCTTGCAGCATGTTGTTGATGAAGGATTTGTACGCCAGAGCTATCTGAATACGCTATTAGTCAGTGATTCGGCTCATCAGCTGCTGGAACAGTTTGATCAATACCAGCCACATAACCTCGATCGCTGGGCTAAATAATTAGCCTCTGATCTGGCCGATGTAGTCAACAATACTACATCGGTTAATGTAACAATAAGACTCAATCTCTGTTACTATTGTTCAACCTTCTTGGCAGATAAAAGACGATACTCATGAAATTTATATCATTTAATATCAATGGATTAAGAGCCCGCCCGCACCAGCTTGCTGCGATTATTGAACAGCACCAGCCGGATGTGATCGGATTACAGGAAACCAAAGTCCATGATGATATGTTTCCGCTTGAGGAAGTGAGTCAACACGGTTATCACGTCTTTTACCATGGTCAAAAAGGCCATTATGGCGTAGCTCTGTTAACCAAAGCAGAACCACTCGCGGTAAGAAAAGGGTTTCCAACCGATGATGATGAAGCCCAGCGCCGTATTATCATGGCCGATCTCGCTACCCCAATGGGCACATTAACCGTTATCAATGGTTATTTCCCTCAGGGTGAGAGCCGCGATCACGCCACAAAATTCCCTGCTAAACAGAAATTCTACGCCGACTTACAGTCCTATCTGGAACAACAGTTAGATCCGGCTAATCCAGTAGTGATTATGGGCGATATGAACATTAGCCCAACCGATAACGATATTGGCATCGGTGAAGATAGCCGTAAACGTTGGTTACGTACTGGAAAATGCTCATTCCTACCGGAAGAGCGGGAGTGGATGGCTAAACTATTGGACTGGGGATTAGTGGATACTTTCCGTCATGCCCACCAAGAAACAACCGACCGATATTCATGGTTTGACTATCGCTCTCGTGGATTTGATGAAAACCGCGGACTGCGTATCGATCTGGTATTAGCCAGTCAGGCCTTAGCTCCCCACTGCATCGCTACCGGTATTGATTACGATATTCGAGCCATGGAAAAACCTTCCGACCACGCTCCTATATGGGCTGAGTTTAAGCTCTGAACTCCTCAATAGACTAACTGCCTTTCCCTCCCGGGAAGGGCATACCTTTGCTGACCATCATGAAAATCATTAATGTTGTCGCTGCAATTATTGAGCATCAAGATCATATCTTAATCGCCCAACGGGATAACCAAAGCGATCTTGCTGGCTACTGGGAATTCCCGGGTGGCAAAATTGAAGCTAATGAAACACCTCAGCAGGCACTCTGCCGTGAGCTGTATGAGGAGTTGAATATTGAACAGGTAAAGGTCACCGATTACATCGCAACCAGCCACATTCGGCTGCCTGAACGCATAATACAGCTACAGGCATGGAAAGTTGTCGCCTATCAGGGAAATATCCAGCTACATTGCCATACTGACTATCGTTGGGTAACCCCCGATGAGGCTCGACATTACCTGCTGGCTCCGGCAGATATTCCCTTGTTAAACGCCTATTGTCTTACGTTGCTAAAAAAATAGGCTGAATTACTCTTCATTCTTCTTTTTGCTGGTTTTAGCGCGTTTCTTTTTCGGCTTACTTTCCGCTTCGTCTACCGTTGTCTGTATGCCTTTAAACACCTTTGGCATGCGATTACGCTTAGCCTGATAGATCAGTTCCTGCAATGTGATGACCATCGGCTGCATAAAATCCTGATAGCGGCACTGCTTTTCACTAATTTGGGTCAGGGTAGATTCCCAGTGTGCCGTCATATCAGGTCGGGCAGCGGTTTCTGGTAAACAATGGATCAATGCACGTCCCGCTTCCGTAGCGGTAATCGCTCGTCCTTTTTTCTGCAAAAAGCGGCGCTTAAACAACAGTTCAATAATACCTGCCCGCGTTGCTTCAGTACCAAGTCCATCCGTTGCTCGCAGGATCTTCTTTAAATCTTTATCCTGAACAAAACGGGCAATTCCCGTCATAGCTGAAAGCAATGATGCATCGGTAAAAGGTCGAGGTGGCTGAGTCTGTTTCTCAACCACTTCGCCATTTTCACACAATAACTCATCACCCTTAGCCACCACTGGTAACGGGGTACCTTCATTCTCTTCATCCCGTTCTTTACTGCCTAATAACACTCGCCAGCCGGCTTCTGCCAGAAAACGGGCTTTGGCAATGAATTTTCCACCGGCGATATCCAGCTCAATCACACACTTGCGGAAAATAGCATCCGGACAAAATTGCATCAGATACTGTCGAGAAACTAACTCATAAATTTTCTGTTCATCCGCTGACAAAGAGACTGATGAACTGCGGGCGGTAGGAATGATCGCATGGTGGGCATCCACTTTTTTGTCATCCCAGCAGCGATTACGTTTTTCAGTATCCATCACCGGCAGGGGGAAAAGTTGCGGCTGATGAATCTCGATAGCAGCCAATACCGCATGACGATCGGCAAAATGCTCTTCCGGTAAATAGCGGCTATCGGAACGAGGATAAGTAATTAATTTATGGGTTTCATACAGACGCTGACACAGATCCAACACTTGCTGGGCGCTTAGTCCGTGACGTTTTGCCGCTTCAATTTGTAAGGCAGAAAGAGAGAATGGCAACGGCGCAATATCTGACTCTCGCTTATCATTGTATTCCGTCACATATGCTGGCTGGCCGGTGATGCGTTTAACCACATGCTCCGCCAGAGCACGATTTAATAACCGCCCTTCTTCATCCTGATGAGACTCACAGGATTCACTGGGTTGCCAAATCGCAGTAAAGCGTTCTTCAGCCGGGGTAACAATATGCGCTTTGACCTCAAAAAAATCTTTCGGTACAAAGTTCTCAATTTCTTCATCGCGGCGCACCACCAGCCCAAGCACCGGCGTTTGTACCCGACCTACGGATAACACACCATCATACCCAGCATTGCGCCCTAACAGCGTGTAAGCCCGGGTCATATTAATACCGTAGAGCCAGTCAGCGCGGGCGCGAGCCAAAGCAGAAACACACAAGGGAATAAATTCACGATTATAGCGAAGCTTATCTATCGCCCGGGTAACCGCTTGCGGGTTCAAGTCATTAATCAAACAGCGCTTAACCTGTTGACGTTTTTCCGAATCCAGCTCAAGAAAGTCGAGTACTTCATCGACCAATAGTTGCCCTTCTCTATCCGGGTCACCGGCATGTACCACTTCGCTAGCTTCGGTTAGCAACCGTTTGATCACATTAAGCTGTTTTGCGACCGACTCTCTCGGTTTTAATTGCCATTTTTCAGGAATAATCGGTAGGTCGGCCAGCGACCAACGCGCGTAGCGGGCATCATATTGATCCGGCTGAGCCTGTTCCAGCAAATGACCCACGCACCAGGTTACAACCTGATCGCTGCCACAAACGATATAGCCGTCCTGACGCTTATGCGGTTTAGGTAATACATCTGCAATAGCCCGTGCCAAACTCGGTTTTTCGGCAATAAACAAACGCATTAGTGAATATCATTCAATAAAAAGTCACGAACTTCAGCAAAGTTGCCACGGAAAATAATGCGATCGGCTTTTTTACTAAGCTGATACGCATACATCGGATCATAGTACTCAATCAGTAAAGGCACCAACCAGCTTTCATGTTGTGTACTACCCTTACCTTGTTTCTGAGCTAACAGCGCCATATCCAACTCGTTAAGCAGCACCTGATAACGCTCCATGCCTAATCGCTTACGAATAGCAAACATGCCGTGGCGCAGATATTCGCAGAATTTCTCCCAACCGGATTCAATACCGTAAACCCGTTCAAATTCAGCGCTCATATTATCGATATATTCTTGCTGTAAACGCGCCAGACGAACCTCAAACGGATCTTCAATCACCGCCATCCCCGCTTGCTGCATAGACTCATACATCTCTAACGGAACATGATTTGAGCCGATAGTTTTCCCTTCATCCTCAATCACCCAACGGTTAATACCTGCATGGTGTTTTTTCAGCAAGGTTACCGCGATTCGGTGCTCAAAATTGATCTGGGTACTTTGGCTCACCAGCGTTCGCCCAAAAGAAGAGCCCCGGTGTCGGGCTGCCCCTTCCAAATCAAGACCAAAAGGTAAATCACGAACCAACAGGGTTTTTCCGCATCCGGTATTGCCGCCAATAACCCGTAATGGCATCGTCGCAGCCTGACGATTAATGTCCATCAGACAGTTTCTTAATGCCTTATAACCGCCCTTAACCAGAGGATAATCTACGCCAGCCTCACGTAGCCAGCGTTGGGTTATATGGGAACGTAAGCCACCGCGCAGGCAGTACAAGTATCCCTGCGGATGCTGACGGCAAAAATCTCGCCACTGCTCAATACGTTGTTCACGCGTTTCACCGCTAACCAGCTGTTCTCCCAACGCGATGGCCGCATCCTGCCCCTGCTGCTTATAACAGATACCGACAGCCTGACGCTCATCGTCATTCATCAACGGTAGATTGGTCGCGTGTTCAAACGCACCTTGGATAAATTCAATCGGGGCACGTACGTCTACCAAGGGAAGATCGTTCAGAAAAATATGCTGATAGTCAGCGCTGTCACCACGAAACATCAACAAACCTCAATCAGAGCGCGATCTTGCTGAGCTTCAACTAACTCACCAATAGCCGTTAAGGTTATCTGATGGCGTTCAGCTATTTTACGCACTTCATCTTCAGCCTCAGGCATAACGGCAATTAACAATCCACCAGAAGTTTGCGGGTCACATAATAAATTGCGCTGTAAATCCGTTAATTTACCCACCAAGTGCCCATAACTATCAAAGTTACGTTGGGTACCGCCGGGAACACAGCCTTCTGCAATATATTGTTCAACATCCGGCAGTTTTGGTACCGCGTCAAACCAAACATTAGCCTGAAGCCCGGAACCCTGACAAATCTCGCTTAAATGGCCTAATAAGCCAAACCCGGTGACATCCGTCATGGCCGTTACGCCATCAACTTTAGCTAATTCCGCACCAGGCTTGTTTAATTGGCACATCGTTTCAGTGGCAATACCCTGATGAATATCTTTCAGCTTACTTTTCTTCTCGGCCGTCGTCAGTACACCAATGCCAAGAGGCTTAGTCAGAAATAATTTACAGCCGACTATTGCTGCGCTGTTTTTCTTAATTTGATCGGTACTGACTATGCCGGTGACTGCCAGCCCAAATATCGGCTCTGGCGCATCAATGGAGTGGCCACCGGCCAGAGAAATACCCGCCTGCTGACAAACATAACGACCACCATCAATAACTTTCTGCGCAATTTCAGGCGCCAGCTTGTCAACGGGCCAACCAAGGATGGCAATAGCCATAATCGGCTTGCCGCCCATGGCATAAACATCACTAATCGCATTGGTTGCCGCGATCCGACCAAAATCAAACGGGTCGTCAACGATAGGCATAAAAAAATCGGTGGTACTGATGATGCCAATGCCGTTACCGATATCATAAACTGCGGCATCATCACGGGTTTCATTACCCACTAATAAATGCGGATCGATAAATTTTTCTTGCTCGGAATGGAGAATGGTTTCCAACACCTTAGGTGAGATTTTACATCCACACCCCGCACCATGGCTGTATTGTGTTAAACGGATAGCTTGCTTTGTCATCGTCAATTCCCCTTTCCGACCAAGTCAGTCTTTTGGATTAAGGCTATATAGTAACGCGCCTCACCGCTATTGATAAGACATACCACACAGTTCGTCGATGAACCGCTCAGATTTCAGCCGTTTTCAATAAGATAAACCCGGAAATTTCCGGGTTTTAATTAAGGAACTTCGCCGTTATATTAAAAA
Source organism: Pragia fontium DSM 5563 = ATCC 49100 (assembly GCF_900112475.1). Lineage (GTDB taxonomy): Bacteria > Pseudomonadota > Gammaproteobacteria > Enterobacterales > Enterobacteriaceae > Pragia > Pragia fontium. Next base: position 91,699 of record NZ_FOLW01000008.1, read on the forward strand.
TACGATACAAAAGGTGAAGTATCTTCGGCTTTCACCTTTGCCGGTTGCACCAACGGCGTACCTAAATAGAGAAAACCAACAATGGCATCCTGCTCACGGCAACCAAATGCGTCTCTGACGATCGGGTTTTCAGTCCAAAATCCACTGCGCCAGATTCCACCGAACCCTTGAGCGACCGCTGCCATCTGCATAGCCTGCACAGCACAACTTGCTGAGGCTATCTGCTCCCATTGGGGCACTTTGTGATGCTCAGTGCAGTGTGCAACCACCGTGATAATCATTGGTGCACGTAAAGGTGCCTGTACTGATTTTTCCTGCACCGATTCATCCTGATCGGCATCTAATGCAGCGGCTAGCAACACCTCACCAAATCGGCTACGTGCATCACCTTCAATAATAATAAAACGCCAAGGTTGCAGCATGCCATGATCCGGTGCACGCATACCGGCACGGATAATATTTTCCAGCGCCTCTCCCTGAGGTGCAGGCGCTGATAAACGCGAAGCCGAACGACGATTAAGTAATAATGCTAATGCGTCCATAAGACAGACTCTCCAAATGGGAATGATAGGCAATGATAAAGTTAAAAAACATGTTGATAACACAATATAACGTAAACATTTAACTATTTTACACTGACTTTTTTATCATCAACCTTTAGGATATCCATTATTGTTATTCACAGCTCAAATAACGGAGCAAATATGCGGGCATTGTGGCAAATCATTGTCGCCATCTTCAAACTGAGTTGGCGCGTTCTTAATTTTATCCGTCAGGCCTTTTTCAATCTGATATTTCTCATTGTGTTATTGGTGGGTTTAGGGGCTTACCTTCAGGTTCAAGATGCTAATCAGCGTCCGGAGAAAGGCGCTCTGTTGGTTAACCTAAGCGGGACTATTGTTGACACGCTTAGCTCCGATATCAAGCTACGCCAATTGAGCCAAGAACTCATCGGCGGCAATAACGAGGTACAGGAAAACTCGCTGTTCGATATCGTTAAACAGATTCGTTATGCCAAAGACGACGAAAAAATTAGCGGTATGGTTCTATCATTGAACAACTTTGTCGGCGCCGACCAACCTTCGCTAAAATATATCGGTAAGACGCTAAAAGAGTTCAGAGACAGTGGTAAACCGATCTATGCCATCGGCGATAGCTATTCTCAGGGACAATATTATCTGGCCAGTTTTGCCAATAAAATTTATCTGTCTCCGATGGGGGATGTTAGTTTGCCTGGTATCGCCACCAACGGTTTGTACTACAAGTCGCTGCTGGATAAGTTAAAAGTCACCACCAATATCTTCCGTGTTGGCACCTATAAATCAGCCGTTGAACCCTTTATTCGTGACGATATGTCACCAGAAGCTCGTCAAGCCGATAGCCGTTGGGTCAATGCCTTATGGTCTAACTACTTGACCGATGTTGCCGCTAACCGTGGCCTTTCCGTTGGCGAGGTTTATCCAGAGCCGACACAATTGATTAAACAGTTGAAAGCCAGCAATGGGAACACCGCTGAGTTTGCGCTAAACAGCAAACTGGTCGATGCCATCCATTCTCGTGCTGACATCGAGAAAGTGCTAACCAAAGAATTTGGCTGGAATGAAAAGAATAAAAACTTCAATTTCACCAGTATTTATAATTATCAGATCCCCGATCCTGAGCCAAAATACGAAAAAGACGCTGAAATTGCAGTTATTTTCGCTAACGGAGCTATCGTTGACGGTCCTGAAATGCCGGGAATGGTAGGTAGCGATACCACTGCCAAACTGTTACGCGATGCTCGTTTAGATGACAATGTTAAAGCAGTCATTCTAAGAGTTAACAGCCCAGGCGGTAGCGTAACCGCTTCAGAAATGATCCGAGCTGAAGTTCAAGCCGTGAAAGATGCCGGAAAACCGGTGGTTGTTTCTATGGGAGGACTGGCAGCATCAGGCGGGTACTGGATATCAACACCTGCTGACTATATTATCTCCAGCCCAAGTACGCTAACCGGCTCTATCGGCATTTTTGGTGTCATTAATACCTTTGAAAACTCCCTTGATGCCATTGGCGTTCATACCGATGGGGTCGCAACATCACCTCTCGCAGAGGCGACCATAACCAAACAGCTGCCGCCGCAATTTGCCGAAATGATGCAGTTAACGATTGAAAATGGCTATAAAACGTTTATCAATCTGGTCGCCAAAGCCCGCAATAAAACACCGGCGGAAGTGGATAAATTAGCCCAGGGAAGAGTCTGGATTGGTTTAGACGCTAAAAATAACGGGCTGGTTGATATGCTTGGGGATTTTGATGATGCCGTTAACAAAGCTGCTGAGCTGGCCAAGTTAGAGAGCTATGATCTTAAATGGACTAAAAATGAACCTGGCTTACGTGATATTTTATTAGGTCAGGCCTCTATTTCAGTCAATAGCTTGCTGCCAGAAGCGTTTAAAATCCAGCTCCCGGCACCGTTACAACAGGTGGCGGATGATATGAATAAACAACCTGGATTTTTCGGTAATATGAACGATCCGGGACATCGTTATATCTACTGCTTAAGCTGTAGCTATTCCAATTAATCCTATTCAAGCCCGGTTCTCACTACCGGGCTTTTTTCTATCCGGCCAGTACGTTTTAATCCCCTGCTGAATCTTCTATAATGAAAATCCCTTCCGGTAAGCGATTTGAATACTCATGCAAAATAAGCAAAAGAAATCGATTTACGTTTCCTATACTGGCGGCACTATTGGCATGCACCGTTCTAAGCATGGCTATATTCCCGTCTCTGGCCATCTACAGCAGCAGTTGGCCCAAATGCCTGAGTTCCATCGGGACGAGATGCCTGAATTTGTGATTAACGAATATCATCCACTGATTGATTCTTCAGATATGACCCCGCAAGACTGGCAAAATATTGCTGATGATATTTATCAGAACTATCAACGTTATGATGGTTTTGTCATTCTACACGGCACCGATACCATGGCTTTCACCGCCTCAGCCCTCTCGTTTATGCTGGAGAATCTTGGGAAGCCCGTTATCGTCACTGGCTCACAAATTCCATTAGCTGAACTGAGGTCGGATGGGCAAACCAATTTGCTCAACGCGCTCTACGTTGCCGCTAATTATCCTATTAACGAAGTTTGTCTGTTTTTCAATAACAAACTATTTCGCGGCAACCGCACCACGAAAGTTCACGCCGACGGCTTTGACGCCTTTGCTTCACCGAATTATCCTGCTTTACTTGAAGCCGGTATTCATATAAAACGCATCGCCTCACCAGACCCATTTGTCCATTCTGGTGCCTTTAAGATTCATCCTATTGCGCCTCAACCGATCGGCGTTATCACTATCTATCCGGGTATTTCGGCGGAAATTATCAGCAATTTTCTACGCCAACCGGTTAAGGCCTTAATTTTGCGCTCATATGGCGTTGGCAATGCGCCACAACGTCCGGATTTACTCGAAGAACTCCGCGATGCTGCTCAACGGGATATTATCGTGGTTAATCTGACACAATGCCTGTCCGGTCGGGTTAATATGGATGACTATGCGACGGGTAATGCCCTATCTCACGCAGGTGTGATCAGTGGATTTGATATGACTGTTGAAGCAGCCCTAACCAAACTACATTTTCTGTTAAGTCAGAACTTACCGGTTAGCGAAGTACGGTCACTGATGCAAAAAAACCTGTGCGGTGAATTAACAGAAAATGAATAATTTAGGAGTGACAATGAAGAAGGCCTTGCTTCTGGTTGACCTACAACATGATTTTTGCCTGAATGGCGCATTAGCCGTTCCTGATGGCGATGAGGTTATTCATGTCGCCAATCAAGCTATCCATGTTTTTCATCAGCGTGGCTGGCCAATTATTGCCACTCTTGATTGGCATCCGGCAAATCACAAAAGTTTTGCCGTTAATTCTGGCGGCCAAATCGGAGAGTCAGGCTTGCTGAACGGCTTGCCTCAAATATGGTGGCCGGTACACTGCGTTCAAAATACCCATGGCGCATCTTTACATGAAAAACTCGAACAACAGCAGATAACCACCTTGATCTATAAAGGTCAAAATAGCGAAACGGATAGCTATAGCGCCTTCTTTGACAATGATAAACGCTCCTCCACACCACTCCATGACTGGCTAACGGAACAGAATATCCGTCAACTGGTTATTATGGGATTAGCCACTGATTACTGTGTTAAATTCACCGTTCTCGATGGTCTGGAATTAGGTTATCAAGTTGAAGTTCTCGCTGCCGGCTGTCGAGGCGTTAATCTACAGCCAACCGATAGTGAACAAGCCCTGACAGATATGATGGAGCAAGGCGCAAAAATCATTCAGCTACAGCAGCTTTAATTCAAGGATTCTTTAGCGTTAATGAAAAAACACCGTTTCTTGCTGAATCGTTTTTGTTAATTATTCGCTAAAAATCAGCCAATACTCTCTTCTCCGGTTTGTTCATCAACAAATTTCATCGATGCAGAGTTGATACAGTAACGTTTTCCAGTTGGCGGAGGTCCATCTGGAAACACGTGTCCTAAATGGGCATCACAATGGCCACAACGAATTTCCACTCGATGCATATTATGAGAGTTATCATCAAGATAACGAACAGCCTCCGGTGAAATAGCCTGAAAGAAACTCGGCCAGCCACAGCCAGAATCAAATTTAGTATCAGAATAAAAAAGTGGAGAATCACAGCAAATACAATAGTAAGTCCCTAACTTTTTATTATGTAAAAGATGCCCTGTATAGGGTGATTCTGTTCCTCGATCCTGCGTAACGAACCGTTGTAGCTCTGTCAGCTGGTTAACTTTATTATTCAATTTGTTAGCCATATATTTCCCCTATACCTGCATGCGGGCAAAAAATTAATTTCCGCGCCAATTATAACAATAAATTAACAACGAAGCAGGGAATTTATTCACTAAAACGTCATTCATTGCCATCCACCACCAATAATTACCAAATTCCCCCTGAAAAGGGTTATAATTATCGAATCGGCACCCGATGAACCACCATTAAAGTACAAAAAAACAGCAGTTCTTTGTGTCTACTGCATAGTGATTTAGCATTTTTTTTGTGATTGCTAACAATGATTGACACGATTCCGCTTGACGTTTTGCAAGGTTTTTGTAATTTTACTGGTAGGTTATGAAATTCACTTCATTCACTAACAAACAAGCTGGTGGAACAATATGACTATCAAAGTAGGTATTAACGGTTTTGGCCGTATCGGTCGCTTCGTATTCCGTGCTGCACAAGAGCGCACTGACATTGAAATCGTTGGAATTAACGACTTGCTCGATGCTGAGTACATGGCATACATGCTGAAGTACGATTCAACTCACGGCCGTTTCAAAGGTACCGTTGAAGTGAAAGACGGTCACTTAGTCGTTAATGGTAAAAAAATTCGCGTGACTGCTGAAAGAGATCCAGCAAACCTGAAATGGAACGAAATTGGTGTTGACGTTGTTGCTGAAGCAACTGGCCTGTTCCTTGACGATGCTACCGCTCGTAAGCACATCACTGCTGGCGCGAAGAAAGTTGTGTTAACCGGTCCTTCTAAAGACGACACACCAATGTTCGTTATGGGCGTGAATGATTCAACTTACGCTGGTCAGGATATCGTTTCTAACGCATCTTGTACCACTAACTGCCTGGCACCTGTTGCTAAAGTACTGAACGATAAGTTCGGCATTGTTGAAGCGTTAATGACCACTGTACACGCAACAACTGCTACTCAGAAAACTGTTGATGGCCCATCTCACAAAGATTGGCGCGGCGGCCGCGGTGCAGCTCAGAACATTATCCCTTCATCTACCGGTGCAGCTAAAGCAGTAGGTAAAGTTATTCCTGCTCTGAACGGTAAATTAACAGGTATGGCGTTCCGCGTTCCAACTCCAGACGTTTCTGTTGTTGACTTAACTGCTCGTATCGAGAAACCAGCTTCTTACAAAGCAATCTGTGAAGCCATGAAAGCCGCTGCTGAAGGTCCATTGAAAGGCGTGCTGGGTTATACCGAAGACGACGTAGTTTCAACTGACTTCTTAGGCGAAAAATGCACTTCTGTATTTGATGCTAAAGCCGGTATCTCTTTAAACGATAACTTCGTGAAAATTGTTGCTTGGTACGATAACGAAATCGGTTATTCAAACAAAGTATTAGACCTGATTGCTCACGTATCTAAATAAGATAGTGAGTCACATCTGATTTTAAGAGGGCAGCTTAACCGCTGCCCTTTTTATTGGCGCTATACTATGCTGCAATTCAAGTATGATAAAAAGGCCAACGCTATGTCAGACTCTCTTTTCTCTCTACCAATAGAACAACAACTCACACCTTCTCTAACGCTACGCAAAAAAGATGATTTATCCATCATCGTGATTAACCATCCAAAAGCAACTGCGGCTATCGCTCTACAAGGCGCGCATCTGCTATCGTGGCAGCCCAAGGGTGAAATGCCTGTCATATGGCTAAGTCAATCCAGCCAGTTTAAAACCGGTGCCGCTATTCGCGGTGGCGTTCCTATTTGTTGGCCTTGGTTTGGCAAAGCAGGGACGCCTTCTCATGGCTTTGCCAGAAATGAGCTTTGGCAATTAACTGAGCACAGTGAAAATGAAGATGGCGTCTGGTTGACGTTTTCACTGGAAGATAATCCACATACCCGCCAAATATGGCCTTATGCATTTCGTTTAATCGCGCGAATAAAAATCAACACCACCTGCGAAATCGAGTTGGAATCTCACGGTGATTATCCTGTCACTTGCGCTTTGCATACCTATTTGAACATTGCCGATATTAGCCAGGTTAATGTTTCAGGCTTGGGTGGTCACTACATGGATAAAGTGATTGGTGGTGAACATGATTCCACTGAGAAGGCGTTAACCTTTAACGGCCCCATCGATCGCATTTATACTCAGCCAGAATCCGTCAGCCTGATTCAGGATCCCGTTGCTGGCCGTTCCATTGAAATTCATCACCGCAATGCGACTGATGTTGTTACCTGGAATCCCGGCGCAGAAGGTGCCAGTGGCATGAGTGATATGGAAAATGACGGATATAAAACCATGGTTTGTGTAGAAACTGCCAGCGTTAGTAATCCTGTGGATGTGCGTAATGATAGACCACAGCGCCTGTCATCGATTATTTTATGTCGTAGGAATTAATTGGGTTGAAATGCTTGTCAGTTAAAATTAATAACAGCGAAAATTTCGGCCGCTATTAGTACAGAGAATAAATCAACATAGGTGTCCGTGGCCGAGCAGAGGCGCTAAGGCGAGCGCCTCTGCACTCCACGCCTTCGCCCCCGAATCCAGGTCGCTGCGCAACTCCCCTCCGCCTTCGCTCGGGTTAACGCACCGGCGCTGATTCGTTCCTGACGAAGCAGCGCCTCATCCTGCATCCTTGCTGGATGTGCTCCCTCTCTCAGTTGTCGGCTGAATTCCAGCGCTCAATAGAAAGGGAAAAAGACAAAACTCACTCATCACATGGTCTTAACCAATCCACATAACAGATAAATCAGCCTCAACGATAAACAAGTCAGCTTTAATCTTTTAGAAAGTATAAGTAATACCGGTAGCGATCAAGGCGGTATATGACTTATCAACCATTGGGCTATCTTTTACTTCACTGTCTAAACGCGTATATCGCGCAGTGGCAAATGCACTCCAGTTCGGGTTAAAGCGATAATTCGCAGTTAATTCAGCGTAAGGAGACCAGCTGCTACCCGCATTATATTGTTCCAGACCGCTACGGCGAGATTCATGCCCTGAAATACCATAGTAGTAATCATTAAAGTTACTGCTATACCAACTAACACCTACTCCCGGTGTCAACTTCAGGTTATCAATATTGAAAGCGTATAAATACGCACCTTCAGCACGTAATCCATTACTGGTATTCAGCATATCAGCAGCAATAGAGGTACGGAGAATACCCCAATCAGCAATATGCTTATATCCTATTCCACCCATCATCGTGGAACGGCGCTTATCCAGCTGTTTCATCTGGTGGTCATCACTTTTACTTGGGCGAAAATGCAAAGGTGAATAATAAACATCCAGAGACAGTTGGTTTTCTGCATCTTTCCAAAGATAGGTGCCAGCAACAGCGCCGCGGAAGAAGAAATTATCCCCTTCATAACCGATCATTGGAAACGGTAAAACGTCGTTATCAACATCTTTATAAGGATACATTTCAATAGCCGCACTGGCCCCTAATGACCATGTATCCGCATTTGCAGCCGGCGCTACCAAAACCATTCCCAATACACACGAACTTAAAAAAACATTACTCGATCTCATTACTATCTCCGTTTGTTTCAGTAACGCAAACAATCACACTAACCATTACGTTACTATCTTAATTACTTTCCATTAATTGTTTAATGACTTAGCAATAGCTTCAGCTTCCTGCTGCCAAGCCTTAGCTAAGGTATGCACTAGCTCATCATAGCCATCTTTTTGTAATGGCATCTCAATATCAAACGGCCTACGAGTAATTTGTTCACCGCGCTGCAATATCCAGTAACCGTTGACCACAGCATATCCATCATAACGACCATGGAAACCATTAATCGTGACGCGTAAAATATCCATATCGCTACTACCACCAATCGGCTGAGCGGATACAATCCATCCGCTAAGTAGCGCGTTCAGATTATTGGTCAACGATTGTTTTAGCTGTTGCTCAAGGCCACTGCCCCATAAGTTATTATTAGCAATCGTGTATTTTACATCGCTGGTCTGATAAGCAATGCCAGTTCCGGTCAAGAAGTCCGCAACAGTGACATTTTCAATCCAAAGCTGCTTACCGGAATTAACCGCAATTTCAGCTACGCTGTTTGTTTTAGCCGCAACCGCTGGCAGTTGATAATAAGATACCTGAGTCTGACTGCTACAAGCACTTAATAGCAGCGCAATGGCTATAATATTCTTTTTCATCATTTGCTATTGGCCTTTTTGGGCTGAGGATCATTAGCACTTGGCGCTTCGAATACCAGTGCATTACTCTTTTGGTTTAATTTCTGCAAGATAGGCTGTAATTCGCGCATCACCTGTTCGAGACGCTGCATATCAGAAACCATAGAACTGTATGCTGTCGATCCCGGTTGGAATCCTTTCAAACTGCGATTCAGTTCATTAAGCGTTTTCTGCATATCTTTCGGTAAGTTATTGGTTTCTTTACTGGAAAGAATAGCATTCAAGCTAGCCATAGTTTTGCGGGTTTCTTTCAATGTCTGCGTCATTTCAGCCAACATTGGCTCAACCGGCATATTATTAACTTTATCCAAAACCTGCATCAGACGTTTTTGAATTTCGGTCAACCCACCACTTACCGATGGAATCAATGGATGTCCGTAAACCTCTTTCGGCCCTTTCCACGGTTTAGCATCAGGATAGAAATCCAAATCGACAAACAGAGAACCGGTTAACAAGTTGCCCGTCTTTAATGATGCTCTTAGCCCGTTATCAGTGACTGAGGAAAGTAAATGAGCCTTCAGATCGAAATCTTTGCCAAAACGATTCTGAATTCTATCCGGTTCAATACGAATTAACACCGGAACGTAGTAGTTCTTATTCTTGGTCATTTTCAATTCAGGCATATAGAACGGCACTTCCGAAACCGTACCCACTCTGATACCACGAAACTCGACCGGAGCGCCGGGAATCAGACCGCGAATAGAATCTTCAAAATAGAGTAAGAAATCTTCATGTCGGGTATATAACGATTCCTGGATGCTTTTCTGATCGGCATAAAGCTCAAATTCATCCAAGTCTTTTACCGGATCGCCCATCGACCAGCCGTTTGGTAAATCAAAACTGACTCCACCGGTCACTAACGTATCCAGTGAAGCCATCTCAACCCGAACCCCCTGAGATGACATATCAAATGCAATACCGCTATCTTGCCAAAAACGCACGTTGCTGGTCACCAGACCACGATAAGCGTCCATAATAAACAGCTTATAGCGCATCACACGCTCTTTAGCGTCAAACTCGCTGCTTTCAACGGTCCCTACGCGAAAACCACGAAACAGCACCGGATCACCGGCATTCAGGCGACTGGGTTGTTTACTTTCCAGTTCAATACGCAAACCTTTGGTATCTGAAGAGGCTAAAGGAGCAGCGTCTTGCAGAGTAAATTCGTTTTCTACCTGCTTATCCTGCCCCGGTAATAATTCAATATACGCACCGGATAACAGCGTGCTTAAACCCGAGACCCCTTCTCGACCAATCTGTGGCTTCACAACCCAAAATACCGAACCTTTGTTCAGTAGTTTTTCCATACCATCATGGAGGCGAGCCGTGATAATAACCTGCTTTAAGTCCTCACTTAAGTTAACCGTTTCTACCATCCCGATATCAACGTTACGGCTTTTGATGGCCGTTTTTCCCGCATCAATACCTTCAGCAGATACCGCAATTAAGGTGACCTTTGGCCCTTGTGTACTAAAATGGTAAAACAGAATCCATGCACCAATAAGTACGGTGACAATAGGAATGATCCACACCGGCGACCAGCGCTTTATTTTTTCAATTTTTGCTACGTCCTGATAATTATCCTGCACAATCAGGCTCCTTATTTATTAGTCACTTTATTACGATCCCACAAAAGACGGGGATCAAACATCATAGCCGCAAACATGGTCAAAATAACCACCATCGCAAACAGTATTGCACCAACATCTGGATAAACACTCATCAATTTTCCCATACGAACCAGTGCAGATAATACACCGATCACAAATACATCGATCATTGACCAACGACCAACGAATTCAACAATTTCATAAATAAAATGCATCTTTTCCCGATCGAGATGATTGTTTGACTTTCCTTTATCCGATGCGTCATAGCAAAGCCAGGCAATGGCCAGAATCTTCAAAGTAGGCACCATAATACTGGCAATAAATATCACCAAGGCAACCGGATATGAACCATCCTGCCACAATAAAATAACTCCGGACATAATGTTGGATGCTGATGGATTTCCCAGTACTTCGGTCACCATTATCGGTAATATATTGGCCGGAATATAAATAATAACCGAGGTTAGCAATAACGCGAGAGTCCACTGCAAGCTATTGGCACGCCGAGCATGTGCAACGGTATGACAACGTGGACACTTAGTTTCCTCTGCGGGTAGAATCGCCATACAACATGGACAAGAGCGCAAACCTTGCTCTAAGCCAGACAGGCCAACTTGAGGTGTTTTGGTTAAAGGAGGAGGCGACTGAATATTCTGCCAAAGCCAATAACGATCCAAACACTGAAATGCTCTTACCTGCAGTAAACAAAACAAACAATAGGGTATAAAACTGGCGCCGATACCAATATCACCGTAAGCCATTAACTTAACGAAACTCACCAAGACGCCGACTAAAAATATCTCAACCATGCACCAGACTTTAGCCTGATAAATCATCCGCCCCATCATCACTTTTAAGCGATAAGGCAGCTTCACCTTAAGGCACAACAGGATAATCGCCACCATACAAAATGCGGGTATCAGTTGCACAAAAATAACGAATAGTGTGGCCAAGCTAGCATAATCGTCGCTGACCATCGCTTGAGGGATCTCAATCAATCGAATCTGATTATAAATGCCGGATACCCGCATATTGATAAACGGAAATAAATTGGCAAATAACATCATAATCAGGGCACTGGCCGCACAGGTAACAGGTTGTAATACTGGCTCAACCCACCGAGCACTGAGCGTAGTGTGGCAGCGAGGACAAACGGCCTTATCCCCTTCTTGAATATCCGGCAGTTGCACCATCAAATCACACTGTGGGCATAAAACCAGCTTGTCCGTTTTTTCTTCCACTACTGCATGCGGCTTTCCACTGCCAGTTTGCTTAACATCCGCCCGTGGCAGCGATGCATGAGAACAGCCTGCATCTGTACACATAACTACCACCTTTTATTGTCAGAAAGAGAATCCATCATTTACGAACAAATTAATACGATTAAATGAAAATACCAAGACTGGTGATGTGTAATTTATTTCATCACACATCACCAAGAATGATAGGTGTAACACAATATTAAACGCTTTCATTAGCTTTGAGCGCTACCGTCACCGCCGTATCTATTTGCTAATGTGACATTTCAATACGCGCTTATTAACCATTTTTCTGCGATTCAAGCTCTTCCCAGCGGAGAAAAGCATCTTCAAACGCCTTCTCTGCCGTCGCTAAATCCATCAATGTCTTTTGTGTTACTTCATGAGACTGATTAAAAAATGAAGCATCACCAACCTGAGCCTGTAATGTAGCAACCTGAGCTTCCAACTGCTCAATTTTAGCCGGTAGCCCTTCCAACTCACGCTGTTGGTTATAGCTTAGCTTACTGGCCGTACGCTTTTTCTCTTCATTTTTTTGAACGACAGGCTTAGCCTCTTCCGCGAAAGCTGGAGCCTTCAACGTTTGCACATTGGCCTGTTGATGATGAGCGTCAAAATACCCACCAACATACTGTTTTATCACGCCCTGACCTTCAAAAATCCAACAATCGGTCACTGAGTTATCAACAAATTGCCTATCGTGACTAACCAGCAACACGGTACCGGTATAATCATTCAGCAGTTCTTCCAATAGCTCCAGTGTTTCGATATCAAGATCGTTAGTTGGTTCATCCAGAATCAGTAAATTACTCGGTTTTAAAAATAAACGAGCTAACAACAGTCGATTTCTTTCCCCACCGGATAAAGCCCTCACTGGCGTCATGGCCCGTTTAGGATGGAACAAGAAGTCCTGTAGATAACCCAATACATGGCGTGAACGGCCATTAACCATTACTTCCTGTTTGCCATCTGCCAGATTATCAATCACGGTTTTATCCGGATCCAATTCAGCCCGATGCTGATCGAAATAGGCCACCTCGAGTTTGGTACCACCACTCACTGTACCACTGTCAGGTTTTAACTGTTGTAGCATTAATTTTAATAAGGTGGTTTTACCACAACCGTTCGGTCCAATCAGGGCAATTTTGTCACCGCGTAGCACCTGAACAGAGAAGTCTTTGACCAACGTTTTTCCACCAACGCTATAGCTAACGTTCTCCAGCTCAAAAATAATTTTTCCGGAGCGCAGGGACTCTTCCGCTTGCATTTTTGCCGTACCCATAGTGGTACGACGCGCTGCGTGCTCATTACGCATCGCTTTTAATGCCCTAACGCGGCCTTCATTACGCGTTCGACGCGCCTTAATCCCTTGGCGGATCCAAACCTCTTCCTGCGCTAAGCGACGATCGAATTCGGCATTTTGTAGCTCCTCGACTCGTAACGCTTCTTCTTTACCTTGAAGATAAAGATCGTAGTTACCTGGCCATGACACCAGCTTGCCGCGATCCAGATCGACAATGCGCGTTGCCATATTGCGAATAAATGAACGGTCATGGGAAATAAAAATAATGCTGCCCTGATACTCTTTCAGAAATTCTTCTAACCACGAGATCGTTTCAATATCCAAATGGTTAGTCGGTTCATCCAGCAATAAAACATCAGGTTCAGAAACCAGTGCTCGGGCCAGTGCAGCTTTACGTAACCAACCGCCCGACAGCGAAGAGAGCAACGCATCAGCCGATAGCTCTAACTTAGCCAACACGCTTCTTATTCGGCTATCGATCAGCCAAGCTCCCTGATGATCCAGTTCTTCCTGTAAGACAGCCAGTTTGTTCAGATTCTGTTCGCTGGGATCCTGCCCGATGATCTGGGACAGATGATAATACTCTTTTAATTGCCCAGCCTGCTTCTCTACTCCTTCGGCCACAAAATCAAACACACTTCCCGCAACATTACGCGGAGGATCCTGTTGCAGGCGAGAAACCACCAGATCTTGTTCAAATATCAACTGGCCATCATCCAACGGTAACTCCTTGTTGAGAATCTTCAACAGGGTAGATTTTCCAGCTCCGTTACGGCCAACCAGACAAACCCGCTCATTGGGTTCAATATGCAGTTCAGTGTTATCCAGTAAAGGCGCATCGCTAAATGACAGCCATGCGCCGGACATATTAATTAAAGACATCGGTTACTTACCTTCATTAGCATGGCTTAACAGCCAGCAATTATGGATTTGTCGGTTACGAGCAAAATCGGTAGACAGCGTTTTTTCTGATATCTCTTGCGCCGTTAACCCTAATTTGGCTAAGCCGTCTAGATCCATCTTAAAACCACGCTTATTGTTTGAGAACATGATGGTTCCCCGCGGGCGTAGCATTCTCTTTAGATCGGTCATGAGCGCTAAATGATCGCGCTGAACGTCAAAGCTATTCTCCATACGCTTGGAGTTAGAGAACGTAGGAGGATCAATAAAAATCACGTCAAACTGTTCATTTGTCTGGTTCATCCAGCCTAAACAGTCAGCCTGAATCAGACGATGCTGTCGGCCTGTCAGGTCATTCGCCCGCAGATTGCGCTCTGCCCACTCCAGATAAGTACGCGACATATCAACCGTAGTGGTACTGCGCGCACCTCCGACACCCGCATGCACGCTGGCAGAACCGGTATAGGCAAAAAGATTCAGAAAATCTTTATTCTTACACATCTGTCCTAGCATACGACGCGCAATACGATGATCGAGGAACAGTCCGGTATCCAAATAGTCGGTCAGATTCACCCACAGTTTAGTGCCAAATTCGTTAACCAGGAAAAATTCACCTTTTTGCGCCAGTTTTTCATATTGGCTTTTGCCTTTTTGCTTTTCACGCACTTTAAGGATCAGCGCGCTGGCCGGTAAATTTAACACCGCCAGCGTGGCGTTAATCGCATCAAACAAACGTTGGCGAGCTTTTTGCGGATCGACACTTTTCGGTGGAGCATATTCCTGCAACACATACTTACTGCCATAGCGGTCCAATGCTAAATTATATTCTGGTAAATCAGCATCATACAGACGGTAACATTCAATACCTTCTTGTTTCGCCCACTTGTCCAATTTTTTGACATTTTTACGCAGGCGATTAGCGAAGTCAGCGGCGATCTGCACCGATTGTTCAGGAGGCTGTTCATGTCCAGCAATCTTATTCTCCTGACTGTCAGCACCTTGGCGCATATTCTCCGACAACTGATAATTTTTCTGTACGCAATCCAGAGGGCCATTCTTCGCTTTAAACTGACGTCCCGCTCGCAACTGCAAACAGCTAAGTAAGTCCGGTGAAGCACTAAACAGTGAAAGATTCCAACCACCAAAATCACGTTTCATGATTTGGCCAAGGGCACTGTGCAAAGCAATCAATGCCGGTTCACTGTCCAAACGTTCACCATAAGGAGGGTTGCTCAATACCGTACCGTGCGTTCCCGCAGGTAATGGATTGACCAGACGTGTTAGTTCTTGCGTTTCAAAATGGATTAAACTGGCAACGCCAGCCCGACGCGCATTGACTTTAGCAATTTCAATCACTCGACGATCGTGGTCATAGCCATAAAAACGAGATTGGGTGTTATTGACCCCACGGCTCGCCCTAACCTGAGCTTCTGCTAATAACTCACGCCATAGTTCCGCGTTATGACCCAGCCACTGATTAAAGCCCCAGTAATCCCGACGCAGACCTGGTGCAATATCAGCAGCCATCATAGCCGCTTCAATCAACAACGTACCTGAACCACACATCGGATCAACCATCGGCGTTTCCGGCTGCCAGCCAGAACGCATCACAATCGCCGCCGCCAAATTCTCTTTTAACGGCGCCAGCCCCGCAGCATCACGATAACCACGTTGATGTAATCCATCGCCGCTTAAGTCGATAGCAACGCTGGCTCGCTCTTTCTGCAAGAAAACATTAATTCGAATATCTGGCTGTAGCTTAGCAACATTCGGACGCTGCTGAACCTTACGTGTAAAGCTATCAACCACCGCATCTTTTACTTTCAGCGCACCATATTGGCTATTACGAATTTCTTCGTTAGTGCCGGTAAAATTAACCGCGAAGGTTTTATCTACACCGAACATCGCTGGCCAATTGATCGCATTCACCCCAAGATACAGATCCATATCGCTGTATACTTTGAATTCATTCAACGGCATAAGAATACGCGAAGCCAACCGGCTCCATAGCAAACTGGTATACATCAGGCGTTCGTCGCCTTCAAAATGCACGCCTCCCTGAACCACTTTACAGGCACTTGCTCCCAGCGCTTCTAGCTCAGTTTTTAATAGTTCTTCCAGACCACGCGCCGTACTGGCAAACAGAGAGATCATAACGTCATAACACCACATAATAAAAATAGTGCTGCATTATAGCCAATCCATGCGCTTTGTCATAAAGTTACCCTTTATTTATTACTGAATTCTCCAATCCGTTGGGTCTTTCTGGTTACTGGATCCTGGCAACCCTGCCATTTATTCACTCAGACCAAGCCCTTAGCAGCAGAAATCAGTACATTCATTAAGTCATCAATGGAGCTTTCGCGTGGTTACTCTTTCCCGTTTATATGTACACCCGGTTAAATCAATGCGCGGGCTGGAACTTTCCCATGCTCAGGTTGGCGAAAGCGGCTTAGCCTTTGACCGTATTTTTATGGTGACCGATCCTGACGGGACTTTTATTACTGCTCGACAATATCCGCAGTTGGTTCGTTTTATTCCTGCTCTGTTGATTAACGGTATTTCCATCACTGCCCCTGATGGCCAACATCAAACCGTCGCTTTTAGCGACTTCTCTGCTGATATGTCACCCACGGAAGTCTGGGGTAATCATTTTTCTGCCCATATTGCCCCAGAAAGTATCAACCAATGGCTCAGCAGCTATCTGCGCCGCACGGTTCAACTACGTTGGGTTGGGCCTGAGCTAACCCGTCGGGTAAAAAATCGTCCGGAAACACCGCTGTCATTTGCTGATGGCTTTCCCTATCTGTTGATTAATGAAACCTCTTTTCAGGCACTACAAGCTCGTTGTCCCAGCAATATTGTGATTGAGCAATTTCGGCCAAATTTAATTATTCGCGATGCCGCTCCGTTTGCCGAAGATAACTGGCAAACCATTCGTATTGGAGAGGTTATTTTCGATCTGGTTAAGCCCTGTAGCCGCTGTATTCTAACCACGGTAAACACTGAAAATGGGCGTAAACATCCTCAAGGTGAACCGTTACGCACCCTGCAACAGTTTAGAACTGCGGAAAATGGCGATGTTGATTTTGGTCAAAACCTGATTGCCCGTAATAGTGGTGTGGTAAGACTGGGGGATAAAATCGAGATTCTGGCAACCCATCCCGCCAGAGTGTATAAATCCAGTCAACCAATAGAAACCATAGAACAAGAAAGCGTTGAGCCCAAAGATGTGGTTATCAGCTATGGCGAACATACTTTCCTCGGTAATAATCAACAGGTATTACTGGAACAGTTGGAACAAAATGGTATCCAGATTCCTTATTCCTGCCGGGCGGGTATTTGTGGATGTTGTAGAATCAAGCTGGAAACAGGGGAAGTCAGTGCGTTAAGAAAAGGGGCAATCAAAAGAGATGGGTCTGTCCTTGCCTGTAGCTGCATACCTAAAGGCAATATCAAACTAGCTTAATAATTTAAGCTAGTTTATTTATACGGCTCGTGCCAATGAATGGCTTTGTGAATCAGTATTCTCAATCACTACGGTCATCATTCTGTCATGCATTACTTTAATCGCATCACCTAACTGTAGACATTTACCAGAGAGCGCCATGTAAGACTGAGCTACCAGGCACAGACTGGCGTTCTCACCGGCATCGACCACCAGCAAAATAGCGGTTTCACCATTTTCAATCAGGGTAACGGCTACCAGGTCGCCACACTTAGGCTGGAGATCCACACCCTGCTGAACAAAATACCAGCTTTTAGGCATCAGCGGTTTAAGAAAGCGATGAGCCGATAGCGCATTTAGCGTTAACTCTGCACGCTGATCGTTAGTTAAAGGCAAGCAACGGCAGCATTCTTCCAATTCAAAAAATAGCGCGGCATCGTCAACACAAAATGCGGATTCGGTAAACGCATCAGGCGTCAACATCTTGGTAGAAAAACGCGAACGAAAAATCATTTCATTAGATAAATCTAACATCAATCGATCGTGTTCTTCATCAAAATACCAGCGCCAGTT
This sequence comes from Pragia fontium DSM 5563 = ATCC 49100, assembly GCF_900112475.1. Taxonomy (GTDB): domain Bacteria; phylum Pseudomonadota; class Gammaproteobacteria; order Enterobacterales; family Enterobacteriaceae; genus Pragia; species Pragia fontium. Next base: position 109,759 of record NZ_FOLW01000008.1, read on the forward strand.
ATCGTCTGGCTTAATCCTCATTATTCTTTCCTTAAACTATAAAACAAAATGAATGTATTTTTACGGCTTATGGCTACATTAAATATCGCCTATTAGCGTAGTAAAAATGAGATATTCATAACCGAAGTGATAAATATAATATCAAACTATTAAAATATAGAACAACCGGAGGAAAAAATAAACCCCCGGCTCTTAATTAAAATAAATAAAACTAAATATGAGTAAGAATTTCTTTAACTAAAGCTGGCCCCTTAAAAATAAAGCCGGAATAAATTTGAATTAATGAAGATCCCGCCGCTATCTTTTCTCTGGCGGAGATCAATGAATCGATCCCACCCACGCCGATAATAGGTAACCGCCCATTTAACTCTATCGCTAAACGGTGGATCATTTCAGTACTCTTTAATTGTAAAGGACGTCCACTTAAACCACCGATTTGATCGCAATTAATTAATTCATTCACCAGAGATCTATCTAACGTGGTATTTGTTGCAATAACACCATCAATATTATGTCGTATTAAACTATCCGCAATCTGGATCAATTCTTCTTCAGAAAGATCCGGCGCGATCTTAACGGCAATTGGAACATATTTAGCATGGCGTTTTGCTAATTCAGTTTGTCTATTCTTAATCGCCATTAATAGATCGTCTAATGCTTCACCATATTGCAGAGTACGTAATCCAGGTGTATTTGGAGAAGAGATATTAACGGCAATATAACCCGCGTAAGGATAAACTTTATCCATACAAATCAAATAGTCATCTTTCCCTTGTTCTACCGGGGTAACTTTATTCTTACCAATATTAACGCCAATAATGCCATTAAAATGGCTCTTCTTTATATTCTCGACTAAATTATCAACGCCGAGATTATTGAAGCCCATTCGGTTGATCAAGCCTTCAGCAGGTAGGATCCTGAATAACCGTGGCTTATCATTTCCGGGCTGAGGTTCCGGAGTTACAGTACCCACTTCGATCGATCCAAACCCCATGGCACCTAATGCATCAATACACTCGCCATCCTTATCTAAACCCGCCGCCAGACCCAGTGGATTCTTAAATGTAAGTCCCATACAGGTAACGGGTTTATCAGGCACCGACTGGCGAATAAGAAATTGTAATGGCGTACCATTAATACGATGAAGCAACTGAAATGTGAATTCATGTGCACGTTCAGGATCAAGCTGAAACAGCGCTTTCCTGATGAAGGGATAGAACATTACTCTCTCCTTAAATCCGGCTATCAACCGGGGGCACATTATTCAGTAATCTGTGGTTAAAATAAATGATCAATGACAGAAATTAAGTTTAATGGCAGCGAATATTTCGTCCACTATCAGTACAGAGAACAAATCAACGTCCATATACGTGGCCGAGCAAGGGGCGTTAAGGACGAACGCCCCCTGCATTCCAGCGCTCAAAGAAAGGCCAAAAGAAAAAGCCAACTCATCAAATGTTCTTAACCAACAAACACTATCGAGCTGGCTTAATATTACCTAGAATGATTTATTTAGCGTTTTACTTATCTTCTCAAATAGATCCCCTGACAGGTTATCCAAACCTCTCAACTTCTCTAAAGCATTACGCATAAGCCCCTGACGCACTTGATCATAACGACTTAAACGGATCAACGGTTCAATCAACCGTGAAGCCACCTGCGGGTTACGTTGATTAAGATCCACCAATACCTCAGTTAAAAACGCATAGCCTGAACCATCTTTCGCATGAAATGCCGATGGATTAGCAGAAGCAAAAGCGCCGATCAATGAACGGATCCGGTTTGGGTTATTCATGCTGAAAGATCGATGATTAAGTAACGATGTTATATTCTGCAATACATGACGATCCGGACTACTGGCCTGCAAAATAAACCACTTATCCATCACCAAACCATCCTGATGCCAGCGCTCATCAAAGGCTGACATTAACGCATCCCGGCAAGGTAACTGAGCAGCAACCGCCGCAGACAAGGCGGCAAGAGAATCGGTCATATTATTCGCTTGATGGTACTGCTGGCTTACCAACCCGTCGGCAAATTCGCTTTCGGTAAAAGCCAGATAGCTTAAGCACACGTTACTCAGCGCTCGTTTGGCAATATCACCATGTTCAATCCGATAAGCTTTGGTTCTGTTAGCCAGATAAACCGCCAACCACTCATCCTGCATTTCCCGAGCAAAGGTATTCACCAATTCTGCTTTTACTGTATGAATGGCGTCTGGATCGATAACCTCAAACAACTCAGACATTTCATTCTCTGATGGCAGTGTCAGGATCTGCGCCGCCAAGGCCGGATCCAACTTATCGCTCAGTAGAATGGCGCGGAAAGCATCAATCACATGTAGAGGTAGCTCAAACGGTTTACCTTGCTGTATATCTGCAACATTCTGCTTAATATATTTTGCCAGCAGCATTTGAGCAGCATCCCAGCGAGCAAAATCATTGCTGGCATGCTGCATCAGAAACGCTAGCTGCTCATCGCTATATGGATAGTCCAGCTTCACCGGGGCTGAAAACTCTCTCAACAACGAAATAATTGGTTGCTGTGGCACATTATCAAACACAAAGGTTTGCTTGGCTTCCGTCAGGTTAAGAATAGGATTAACCAATTTCCCTGCCGTATAAAGCGGGATTACTTCACCGCCGTTGCCATAGAGCTCAATATCTAATGGAATATGCAGAGGTAACTTTTCTGCCTGATCTTGAGTTGGTGGCGTCATTTGGCTCACCGTCAGGCTATACTGCTGTTTATCCGCATCATAGCTGTCAAGTACCGTTAGCTGCGGCGTACCGGACTGGCTATACCAACGTTTGAACAGCGTTAAATCGATACCGGAAGCTTCTTCCATGGCCTGCACAAAATCATCGCAGGTGGCTGCGCTACCGTCATGGCGCTGAAAATAAAGCTTCATACCCGCCTGAAACTTCTCTTCTCCCAGTAACGTATGCATCATACGGATCACTTCCGATCCTTTCTCATACACCGTGAGAGTATAGAAGTTATTCATCTCGATAACTTTATCCGGGCGAATTGGATGCGCCATTGGGCTAGCATCTTCAGCGAACTGCGCACCGCGCATCACTCTAACGGAATCGATGCGGTTTACCGCTCGCGAGCCCAAATCTGAACTGAATTCCTGATCGCGGAATACCGTCAGTCCCTCTTTCAGGCTGAGCTGGAACCAGTCGCGACAGGTAACGCGGTTTCCGGTCCAGTTATGGAAATACTCATGACCAATCACCGATTCTATATTCAGATAATCTTTATCCGTTGCGGTTTCGGCTTTTGCCAGCACATATTTGGAGTTAAAGACGTTTAATCCTTTATTCTCCATCGCGCCCATATTGAAGAAATCAACGGCCACGATCATATAAATATCCAGATCGTACTCTAGCCCAAAACGGGTCTCATCCCATTTCATGGCATTTTTCAACGAGGTCATCGCCCAGTCCGCACGATCGAGGTTACCGCGGTCAACATATAATTCCAGATCGACGCTACGCCCAGAGCAAGTAACAAACTTGTCGCGTAAGACATCAAAGTCACCGGCTACCAGAGCAAACAGGTAACTCGGTTTTGGGAAAGGATCCTGCCACTGGATCCAATGGCGCCCATCTTCCAGCTCCCCTTGGTCGATCCGGTTACCGTTGGATAACAAATAAGGGTAGCTTTTTTTATCCGCTACGATCCGAGTGGTAAAGCGAGCCAGCACATCCGGACGATCCAGATAATAGGTAATATGTCGGAAACCTTCAGCTTCACACTGGGTGCATAGTGCATCACCAGAAACGTAGAGCCCTTCAAGTGCGCTATTGGTCGCCGGATGAATATCATTAACAATCTTCAGGGTAAAACTGTCGGGAAGATTGTTCAACACCAGCTGACCTTCCTTTTGTTGATAATCCGTCCAGTCTTGATCATTCACACTAACGGAGATCAGCGTTAGGCTTTCCCCATCGAGTACTAATGCCGCACTATTTTTTCCATTGCGCTGCACCTGACTTACCGCCGTTACTCGAGTGGTTTCCGGCGCTAAATCAAAATCCAAGTCAATATCAGTAATAATAAAATCAGGTTTACGATAATCCTGGCGATACTTTGCCTGTGGTTTCTGTGTCATAAAAAAACCTATGTTGTTCAATCAATTCATAAACTGAGTCTATGCTTCTTCCTCGTCAGTTGCAAAACCGCGCGTGGCTAAATAAGAAAAATAATCATTTTCTTCCTTACTATTGTCTGACTAACCGAAAATATCAGGATAGCAACCGCAATAAACCTTTTACCTAAGCCCAACATTACCGCTGGGCACTCACCTGTTTTTAGGTACCCTCGATAGAAGGGCTTTATACAACCGTTTTATTTGATGAAATATAAAAGGTATACTCCCCAGACATTTCAGAGCGTCACTTAATGAGAAAACAGTAACCGCAACATGAAACCACAGGCAAGCCCCATTCTTACTTCATTATTAGATACCGATGCTTATAAGCTGCATATGCAGCAGGCTGTTTTTCATCATTACCGTAATACTACCGTGGTTGCGGAGTTTCGCTGTCGCAGTGAAGATGCTCTGGGTGATTATGCTGATGAAATTCGCCAACAAATCTTTTTAATGCAAGACTTGGCGTTAACTGAAGACGAGTACCACTATCTGGCCTCTCTTCCCTTCTTTCATCAAGACTATCTGGACTGGCTGAAAACATTCCGCTTCAATTCAGATCAGGTACAAGTCACCAATGAAAACGGGAAATTACAGATTCGTATTACCGGACTGTGGTATGAAGCGATTCTGTGGGAAGTTCCTCTGCTGGCGGTTATCAGTGAAACTATTCATCGCCACAGAACACCTGAAATTGGTCGCCAACAGGCAATCGATTTCCTGCATAACAAACTTGCCCATTTTCGTGCTAATTACGCTGACGTCGATTTATCACAGTTTAAAGTATCCGACTTCGGTACACGCCGTCGCTACAGTAAAGATGTGCAGCAAGCGATTGTGACCGTATTACAGCAATCGTTCTCTCCTTACCTGATTGGCACCAGTAATTACGATCTGGCGCGCCGCCTGAATCTGTCACCGATTGGCACTCAAGCCCATGAATGGTTTCAGGCTTTCCAGCAAATTAGCCCGGTTCTAGCCAATAGCCAGCGAGCCGCTTTACAAGGTTGGTTGGATGAATATCCAAATCAGCTTGGTATTGCCCTGACTGACTGCATTACTATGGACGCATTCCTGCATGATTTCGGTATCCAGTTTGCTACTCAATATGAAGGGCTGCGTCATGACTCCGGCGATCCCTTTGAATGGGGCGAAAAGGCTATTGCTCACTATCAGAATCTTGCTATTGATCCATTAACGAAAACCTTGGTTTTTTCTGATAATCTCGATTTGGACAAAGCGCTGGCGCTATACAAACGCTTTCACACTCGAGTCAAACTGGTTTTTGGCATTGGAACGCGCCTAACCTGCGACATTCCAGGCGTTAACCCGCTGAATATCGTCATAAAACTGATTCAATGTAACGGTAAACCCGTTGCCAAGCTGTCTGATAGTCCAGGAAAAACCATTTGTCAGGACAAAGGATTCGTTAAAGCACTGCATAAAGCCTTTAATTTACCTTTAGTAAAACGTGACAACTGATATTCTGGCAATATATATGAAAGAAAAGCCGCCTTACTACTGTAAATGAGCGGCTTTTTTTAGTACCTTTACTGGTTAGTTCAGTTTCCGCAAACTTATGGGTCAAAACCTGAGTGCTAAGGTAAGTTGTTGTATCTTACTATGCTGCGGATATTGCTGTTTTCTGATTGTCAGTTAACATGCAGAAAATAATACAGAGTTCAGGCCATTGCGTTACCAACGAATAGGTAACCGGCCTTAAGTCATCATTCAGATAAATTAACATCATAAGAGAGAAATTTATGAGCGTAGTGCCTGTAGTCGACGTACTGCAAGGCCGTGCCGCGGTTGACAGCGAAGTCACCGTACGCGGTTGGGTACGTACCCGGCGAGATTCTAAAGCCGGTATATCCTTTTTAACCGTTTATGACGGTTCCTGCTTTAATCCATTACAGGCTGTTATCAATAGTTCTCTGCCAAATTATCAGGATGAAGTTTTACACCTGACAACCGGCTGCTCGGTCATCATTACCGGTAAAGTGGTCGCATCTCCCGGTGAAGGCCAGTCTTTTGAACTACAAGCGACTGATGTCAAAGTTGCTGGCTGGGTAGACGATCCAGACACTTATCCAATGGCGGCTAAACGCCATACTATCGAATATCTGCGTGAAGTCGCCCACTTACGTCCGCGCACTAACATCATTGGTGCCGTTGCCCGTGTAAGACATACGCTGGCTCAGGCAATTCATCGTTTCTTTGATGAACAAGGTTATTTCTGGGTTTCCACCCCGATTATCACAGCAGCCGATACCGAAGGTGCCGGTGAAATGTTCCGCGTTTCTACGCTGGATCTGCAAAATCTACCGCGTACCGATAAAGGTCAGGTTGATTTCAGTGAAGACTTCTTTGGTCAAGAGTCATTCCTGACGGTTTCTGGTCAGTTAAACGGCGAAGCTTACGCCAGTGCTTTATCCAAGATCTATACCTTTGGCCCGACCTTCCGTGCAGAAAACTCGAATACCAGCCGCCATTTAGCAGAATTCTGGATGGTTGAGCCGGAAGTGGCCTTTGCCGACCTGAATGACGTCGCCGCATTAGCTGAAAGCATGTTGAAGTATGTGTTTAAAGCGGTTCTTGAAGAACGTGCTGATGATATGGCCTTCTTTGCTGAGCGTGTAGACAACGAGGCCGTTTCTCGTCTGGAAAAATTCGTGAACTCTGATTTTGCTCAGGTTGACTACACCGATGCCATCACGATTCTGGAAAATTGTGGTCAAAGCTTTGAAAACCCGGTTAGCTGGGGCATCGACCTCTCCTCCGAGCACGAACGTTATTTAGCAGAAAAACATTTCAAAGCGCCGGTGGTGGTCAAGAACTATCCGAAAGATATCAAAGCCTTCTATATGCGTATGAACGAAGACGGCAAAACCGTTGCCGCCATGGACGTTCTGGCACCGGGCATTGGTGAAATTATCGGTGGTTCCCAGCGTGAAGAACGTTTGGAAGAGTTCGATCGCCGTCTGGCAGAGCTCGGCATGAATAAAGAAGACTATAGCTGGTATCGCGATCTGCGTCGCTATGGTACCGTTCCTCATGCTGGCTTTGGCTTAGGATTTGAGCGTTTAATCGCTTATGTCACCGGAGTGCAAAACGTTCGTGACGTGATTCCGTTCCCAAGAACGCCAAGAAACGTTTCATTTTAAACGCAACAAAAAGCGTTTAAAATTCGTTCAACACCCAAAGGGCCAAATATTTTGGCCCTTTGTTTTTTAAAAATTAGAGACTTATCACAAAGTTCATTCCTATTCACATTTAGAAACAGCTATTTTCCCCTTGTAACTTCTTTAGTATATTAGTAGCATTTAAAGGCTAGATTAACTGCCGCACGAATGAAAAACTGCGGGTGGTTTAAAAAATGCATCAATTGTTATCAGCTATAAAGCTGAATGCAGTGGCCGATGCTAGACAACTCCAATGAGGGAAGTTAATAAAATGATGAAACGTAAAATTTTAGCAGTTATGGTACCAGCAATGTTAGTTGCCGGTGCAGCAAACGCAGCCGAAGTGTATAACAAAGACGGCAACAAGTTAGATATCACCGGTAAAATCCAAGGTTCTCACCTGTTCTCCGATGATAAAAGTGCTGATGGCGATAAGAGCTACGTTCGTTTCGGCATTAAAGGCGAAACTCAGGTTAGCGATCAGGTTGTTGGCTATGGTTTCTACCAAGCAGAACTGAAAGCCGACAAGAAAGAAGGCGATAACTCTCAGAAGACTCGTTTAGCTTACGCTGGTCTGAAAGTGGGTGATGCGGGTTCTTTCGACTACGGTCGTAACTACGGCGTTCTATATGACATCGGCGGCTGGACTGACGTTCTGCCTGAGTTCGGTGGCGACTCTTTCCAACAAACTGACGTCTTTATGACTCAGCGTGCTGGTGGCTTAGCAACTTACCGTAATAAAAACTTCTTTGGTATGGTTGATGGTCTGAACTTTGCCGTTCAATACCAAGGTCGTAACGACTCTGGTGACCGTAACGGTTCTGATCGTAACGGCGACGGTTGGGGTATGTCTTCTACCTATGATTTAGGTATGGGTCTATCTTTAGGTGCAGCTTATGCATCATCTGATCGTACTGATGGTCAAACTGCAGATCACCGTGGTGACCGTGCAGATGCCGCTACTGGTGGTATCAAATACGACGCTAACAACATCTACTTGGCTGCTATTTATGGCCAAACTTACAACATGACTCGTTTTGGTACCGACAACAAATTTGTTGCTAACAAAACCCAAAACGTTGAGTTAGTTGCTCAGTATCAATTCGACTTCGGCCTGCAGCCATCTCTGGCTTGGGTTTACTCAAAAGGTAAAGACTTAGGCTATACTGATGGCGTACACAATTTCGATAGCGAAGAATTAGCAAACTATATCGATGTTGGCGCTAACTACTACTTTAACAAAAACATGTCTGTTAAAGTTGACTATAAAATCAACCAGTTAGATGATAACAGCTTCACTAAAGCTGCTGGCATCACAACTGATGACGTTGTAGCTGTAGGTCTGGTTTATCAGTTCTAATTTATCTTTAAATAAGATAACAAAAGGCACCTTCGGGTGCCTTTTTAATTGGCTTTAAAAATATTTCTATCGTAATTCAACAAGGTTATTAGATTTTTCAATATATATAGCAACTTTATAGTTTTATTTACTTTTTCTTGTTAAATCATTGTCAAATCCGACAAATTAACGATACTCTGGCTATACTATTGTTTTCCCCCTGTTACTCTAATTCATGGAAGCCATCTACTATGTTTGAACATATTAAAGCCGCGCCTGCTGACCCGATATTAGGATTGGGAGAGCTGTATAACGCCGAAGCCCGCCAGAATAAAATTAACCTTGGTATTGGTGTATATAAAGATGAAACAGGTCACACGCCGGTTCTTGATAGTGTAAAAAAAGCTGAGCAGTATTTGCTGGAAAATGAAAATACCAAAAACTATCTCGGTATTGCTGGTCTAGCAGCATTTGCCAGCTGTACTCAAGAATTACTGTTTGGTGCGGGTAATTCAATTATCGCTGACAAACGTGCTCGTACCGCCCAATCACCGGGTGGCACCGGAGCCCTGCGTATTGCAGCAGACTTTATAGCAGCCAATACCAGCGCAAAACGCGTCTGGATCAGTAACCCAACTTGGCCAAATCATAAAAATGTCTTCCAGGCGGCGGGATTAGAAACCCCTGAATACCAGTATTACAATGCGTCAGAGCATGCGCTGGATTTTGAAGGGATGTTGGCCAGCTTAGAGAAAGCCCAAGCGGGTGATGTGGTACTGTTCCACGGCTGCTGCCATAACCCTACCGGTATCGATCCAACGGCAGAGCAATGGCAAATACTGGCTAAACTCTCCGCTGAACGCGGTTGGCTGCCTTTGTTTGACTTTGCCTATCAGGGATTTGCTAACGGTTTAGAAGAAGATGCTCAGGGACTGCGTGTTTTTGCCGCTACCCATTCTGAGTTGATTGTTGCCAGTTCCTATTCAAAGAACTTTGGCTTATATAATGAGCGCGTCGGTGCATTTACCTTAGTTGCTGCCGATAGCGAAACCGCTGAACGTGCCTTTAGTCAGGTAAAATCTGTTATTCGTGCCAACTACTCCAATCCGCCATCCCATGGTGCTTCTGTGGTTGCCACCATATTGAGTAATCCAACCCTACGCGCTACTTGGGAGCAGGAATTAACCGATATGCGTCAGCGTATTCATCGTATGCGTCAGCTGTTCGTTAATACTCTGCAGGAAAAAGGCGCTCAACAGGACTTTAGTTTCATTATCCAACAAAATGGTATGTTCTCCTTCAGTGGGCTGTCTCAAGAGCAGGTGCTGCGTTTAAGAGACGAATATGCTATCTATGCGGTTAACTCAGGGCGTATCAACGTTGCCGGAATGACGTTAGATAATATGGCTCCGCTGTGTGAAGCAATTGTTGCTGTGCTTTGAGTTGGGAGGGAGACTGACGCTTAGGTGTAATGTTTGTTAGTTAAGGATCCCACTCTGTATGCAATAACTGATAAATTCCGTCATCTCGGTTTTCACCGGGATGACGGGGTAGATGGAATAAAAACGCTTAACTGATCGGCATTACGCTTAAGCGTCCTTTTCTATTTCTATTTTCTCTCTTATCTGACAGCACTATCCGCTACAAACGGATTAGTCAGGCGTTCATCGCCGAATGTTGACATTGGCCCATGTCCGGGAATGAACTGGACGTCGTTGCCTAAAGGCCAGAGTTTTTCACGAATTGAGTTAATCAGATCGGTATAATTACCGCGAGGGAAATCGGTTCGCCCTATTCCACCAGCAAATAACACATCACCGACGGAAGCTAATCTCGATGACTCTGAGAAGAAAATCACGTGCCCCGGCGTATGGCCAGGAGTATGACGAACAAATAGCGTTTCATTACCCACGCTCACTTTATCCCCCTCTTCTAACCAACGATTAGGGGTAAAAGGCGTACAGTTTTCTAAACCAAACCGAGCACTTTGTTCTGCCAAACTCTCTAACAAAAAAGCATCATCTCTGTGTGGGCCAACAATGGGCACGTTGTAACGTTCAGCCATTTCTTTTGCCGCACCAACATGATCCAAATGACCATGGGTCAATAGCACTTGCTCTAAGGTTAACCCCAAACTATCGATTGCCCGCATTAATAACGTGGCTTCACCACCCGGATCAACAATGGCCGCTTTATTGGTCTCTTCACACCAGAGTAATGTGCAATTTTGCTGAAAAGGGGTAACGGGAATAATTTTATATTTCAAAGACCTTCTCCATCGTAACTCATATTATTTTCTGATCATGAAGCAATACTACTGCCTTCTGTCGACTTTGTTTAGTATTCCAGCAGAAATAAAAAAGGTGCCTGAAAAATCGGCACCTTAATCATCAATCAATATTTTGCGTTACCAGTTTCTCACTGGGCCCGTATCCACATGAACAAAGTTACTTGAAGGATAATAACCCACGCCACCCGATTTCATTTTTAACGCCGCATCGCGCAGCGTTTTTAATGGAACACCAACAATACGGATATCTGCCGCTTGACCAAGGGTATGATAGCTATGTTTAGCAACGCCACGTTTGCTTGCTCTCATTTGATTATTACTATTGACGCTACGATAACCGCAAATCAATTCAAGTTCTTTATTGCCAAACTGCTTTTGTAGATAATAGAGTTTATCATACAGCTTTGGATCAATAGTGATGACCTGATTGGTTCGACGATCGCGGAAGATATGATTTAAGCGAGCCAACTCTTTTTTATCGTAGCTCTTACCGTTGAAATAGGTAGACTTGATCGTTTCATTGGTATTGATATTCTTAACCAGCAAAGTTCGGGTTCGTACCTGACTTTTGCTTTTAGTTGTAGAGGTTTTAGTTGGAGCCGCCAATACAACATCAGGAATAAGTACTAAACCTAAAGTCGCTCCGCCAATTGCCAGCCACTTCCGGCGATGATGATCAATTTTATCCATATATCTGTTTATACTCAGTAACGCTGTTTACATTGTGAATCGCATTCGTTGGTTGCTTATCAGCTGATTAACACTATCTGCTGAAATAAGCTACTCGCCATACTGGCAACAGAAAACCAACGAATATGATTTAATATCAATAAGTAGAGTAACCTGTAATTGAAAACAGTCCAGCATTTGACTGTTTCACGGGCGCTTAAAATGTAAGCGCCCGTTAATACATGTTTATTATGACAACAAAAACGAGAGGATTACTGCATTAACGCAATAATTTTTCTACCTGAGGTAATTCTTTAATCCCTTCTTTTGCTGCACGATCGTAGCCATAGATATCACTACGAAACTCAGGATTACCCTCCGCAGACACCCAGGCAGTCATATAGTATAACTGAACCGGTATTTTTTCACGGATAGGGGCATAAGTAGTATTACCTCGCTTAAGCGTTCCCTGAATTTTATTATCGTCCCATCCGGCCTCATTTAATAACATATTTGCCAGTTCAGACGCTTTATTCACCCGCACACATCCCGAACTTAATGCGCGCATGCTCTTATCAAACAAGCGATGGTTAGGGGTATCATGCAAATAGATAGCATCATTATTCGGCATATTGAACTTAAATCTGCCCAGTGCATTACCGCGGCCAGGTGCCTGCTGTAGACGATAGTTTCCACCCTCAGACCAATCAATGGTACTTGGGTCAACAACCTCAGCATCCCTTCCCCAACCGGAGTAAACGGTATAGCCCTGACGCTTCAAGTATTCTGAATCACGTTTAGCTTTTGGTACCAAATCTTCACGGATCAGTTTCACTGGCACGTTCCATGGTGGGTTAACCACCACGTTATTTAGCGCACTGCTCATCAACGGTGTTTTACGTCTGGTTGAACCTACAATCACTTTCGATTCAAGGATCAACTTACCATCAACATAGTAAGCCAGCGAGTAATCTGGAATATTCACAAAAATACCGTGATCCAGTGTCGCCGGTAATAAGCGTAACCGTTGGATATTTAGCGCTAATACCGCCGCTCGGATTTGTGGCGCCATATTCAAGGCATCGCGGGTACTGTTGCCAATGACTCCATCCGCATCCAGACCATACATTTGCTGAAAACGCTTCACCGCATCAACCAATTCAGGAGAATAAACCAGAGATACGGGTTTCTTGACCTTAGTTGTGGTTTCATCAGCCAATGGCGCGTTATCTTCAACGGCAGTCTCTTCCCCCGCCATAACACCGCTACGGATAAGAATTTCTTTTAATACCAGAACATCTTTGCTGCTGTTACCCGGACGCAAACTTTGCTTAGATGCAGTCAGCTGTGGCCAAGCCTCTGTAGGTTGAGCACTTGCCACCAGCGATTTCAGCGCATGGTGCATTTTATTATACTGAGAGCTCTGTGGTGCTAAACCTTTAAGAAAAGCGCTAACATCACCACTGTGAACTGCCTGTTGCCATTGCTGAATAGCGACCGATGATGGCGCAGCCATCTTATAAGAACCGAAGTTATACAGCCAACGATTGCCATTGGCATAAGCACCGTGAACAAAGTGCAGATAACCCAGTAAAGCATCAGATAAAATCGCATCACGCGCTAAACCAGTAATTTCTGGTTCAGATAGCAGCTTAGCCCATTGACCAAACTGAGGAGCAATACCGGACAAGGCGATTTCGGCCAGCTGTTGCTGAAACTGTTGTTGTACTTTTTCATCAGCCCACTGCGCCTTCATCTCTGAAGCCGCATAAATCACGCTTAGTTCCGACAGATATTTTAATTGTCCTTCTGCAGGTAAAGCTTTTTGTAACGCTTCACGAGCATGAATGACCGTTATTGAACTTTCAGGTTGAGCTTCAGCGACAGTTTCCGATAAGGTCACCGCAGCTTCAATTGGCGCATTAACTTCTGCTTGATTAACTACCGCAACTTCATCAGCCCATCCTAAGGCCGGGAATGTCACTAATGTAGCTAACGTACACTTTATCGTTAAGCTTTGGAGAATTTTTCGTTTTACCAACAACATCCTTTGTCTCCTACTTTGTAAAAACTAACCATTATTCACTATGCCTCATTTGAGTTTTACTATGGCTTGATAAATATGATTTTTACCACACTGAAAAGCATCTCTACCAAAACATCCCTATAAATTGGCATTCGAAAAATTAGGCCGCCAAATGGCGACCTAATAAACAGATTATCGCAGTGAAATAGGAATATACAACTATCTCACACGCTTTTATTGTAACAACTCTTCAGAAAGATCTTCATCGTCGCTGTTGGGCTCATCATCTAATGGTTTGGCAGGTTCCTTCTCTGTACCAAAGCCGCGCAGACCAACCACGTGAACGTGCTCATGATTCTGGAATACCTTACGCACCAACTTGTAGGTTGTACCCTTCTCCGGACTAATATTTTCCGGCGCGGCAATCACCAACTGCATATCCAAACGTTCGCAAAGTTCAAATAACGTCGCGATGGAGTTAGCATCCAGACGCGCCGCTTCATCCAGGAACAGTAAACGACACGGCAGAATATCTTTGCCTCGTAAGCGTTTAGACTCTTCTTCCCAGCTTTGCACCACCATCACCAGAATTGACATCCCGGTACCAATAGCTTCCCCGGTAGACAGTGCGCCACTTTCTGCGCGTAACCATCCGTCAGAACCGCGGAATACTTCAACCTCAAGCTCCAGATAGTTACGGTAATCCAACAGCTCTTCACCAATGGTCTGCGGCGTCCGCTGCCCCATATCGATATGCGGATTTAGACGCTGATACAACTTCGCCAGCGCTTCAGAGAAGGTTAAGCGATTGCTGCTAAACAGATCCTGATGCTGTTCTTGCTGTTCCGATAATACATCCAACAAACCCGCATGAGCTTCGCGTACATTAACGTTTAAACGCACACTCTTAACCTGACCAAAGGCAACGGCCTGTAACCCTTGGTTAAGCATACGAATACGGTTCTGTTCGCGCTGAATGGTCTTGCGAATAATGTTCGCCACGCTCTTGGAACTGATCGCCAGCTTCTGTTCGCGCGCCGTCAGTTCTTCCGTTAAGCGAGCCAACTCAATTTCCATTTGTTCAATGGCTTCTACCGGATCATCGGTGCGAATAATATCCTGACGAATACGCTCACGCAGATGCTGATAAACGGCAATATAGAACTGAATTTTCTTCTCTGGACGCTTAGGATCTTCTGAACCACGTAATACATCGCGTAAATGTTCATTATCGGCAACCGCCAAACGCAGAGCACCTAACGCTTTATCCGACATGGAACGCAAATCTTCGGCATCCATATAGGCCAGTTCGCGGCGGTGTAAACGACGTTCAACGTCATTGTCTTTTACCAAGCGCATCACCAGACACCAGCCAGCTTTGGCTGTCACTACCTGTTCCCGTACCTGATGATAATCACGCTCAACCTTGCGCAGTTTCTTCTGTAGGCTATCCATCTCCGCTTCACAGAAGGTTATCTGCTTCTCCAGTTGATTGCAGCGTTGGCGATTCTGACTTAATCCAGTGTAAAGCTCGTCACGACGTTGCTTAGCTCGCGCTTCTGCATTCGGGTCAGCCTGAACACCAATATCCTGTAATTCCTGCCCTAACTCTTTCAGCATGTCGCGTTTAGCTTCATAAGAGCTCTTCAGCGATGCCAATACTTGATTAAACTGGGCAGACTGCGCCTGATAAGAACGCAGTTGTTCTCTGTAACGGCTACGCTCTGCTTCCGCATGCTCCAGGCGCTGACGCAATTTATCATTCAGATCAGAGTTTTCTGTCAGCATGCCAGCAGAATCGCTATAACTGAAGTGAACTCGACGTTGCACTATTTCGGTTAATGCGAAGGCCTGCTGTTTTGCCTGACGCTGTGTATTCTGTGCCTGCGTATAGCTGGCCTGTAAGTTTTCATGCTGAGTCGGATCGCTTTGCAATACTGAAACGATCGGCTCTAATTTCGCCAACGTTACACCATGTTGTTGAACATAGCGTGCCGCTTCTTGAGCCTCTTCTAAATCTTCACGAATGACTTCAACTCGTTCAATCAGCGTATCATCCGCCATTAAGTGCAGCTGAGGCATAATACGGTTTAGCTGACTGATACCTTCTCGGACCTGATCAAGCTGCTGTTTATGCTGGCGTTCCTGCCCTTCATGGCCGTTAAGCTCACGCTCAATTTCACCGCGACGAGAAGTCAGCAGGCGAATTTCCGCTTCCGGATCGCTTTCAAATACCACCGAAAGATGGCTACCAACAAAGCGGCTAAAGCTCTGATGTAAACGTTGGGTCTTTTGAACGTCAAAAGAAACGGTAGCGTAACGTTCAGCCAGTTCCTCACGTTGAGCATTCAAAATTTCAAGACGATTCTCTCGGGCTGCACGACCAAAAAGAGGTACTTCCGGGAAGCGGGAATAACGCCATTGACGATCCGATACCTTAACGACAATGGCACCGGCAACTTCTTCCGCCTCAAATACACTGTCATCAAACGACTGCGGATCCCCTTCAATAAGATAGAGATCTTCCGGACAATCGTCTAAAGACTCCAGATGTTCACGAATTAAAGAGAGATCGGGAACCACAATACCGTGACGCGCCGGTCCATATAGGGCCGAGAAATAAGGTGCATCATCCAGCACCACATCGTCATAAATTTCTGACAGTAGAACACCACCGAAACGTTCAGCCAACGCCAATAAGCGCCCATCTTCTGCACCGCTTGGCTGGCTTAACCGTTCAATTTGTTGTTCAACTTCACGTTTCTGTTGGGCTATTTGATCGCGTTCAACCGTTGTTTCACGCTCACGCTCCAACAGATACTGCATCTGTTCAGTAATTTGGGCGCTGTCTTCCAGCGACTCACCACACTGCTCACTTAACTGAGACAGTGCATCCTGAGCCGCAATCCAGGTTGGCGCTCTTTCGGACAAAATTTTAATTTTGCCGTTAGCCTGTTCCAACTCTTGGCGCAGCACCATTCGTTGCTCACTAAAACTTGCTGCCCCTTGGGATAGCTCTTCCAGACGACCTTCCAGTTCACTGCGAACGTCATCCAGTTCTTCCAGTTGGTAATCCTGAGCAGATTTTTTACAAAACTCCTGCAGTAACCGTTCAGCATTTTGCTGTTCACGCAACCGCTGCTCCAGCTCCGAGAGCTGAATACGCAGACCATTGACCCGCTCTGCCTGATGCTGTTGCGATGACCAGTCGCGTAATAGCTCACGCGCAGTTTTCCACGCATCAGCACGGCTGACTTCTCCCGCCATTTTGCAAACTAACTGGTAGGCTTCTTCAAACTGACTATGGGCTGCATCGGCGACGCTAAGTTTCTGCTCCAGTTCTAATAATGCTGCCGTTGCTTCTTGCTCACGGGCAGAGAATGTTTCTAACCATTCATCAGCATTTTCACTGGTTAATTCTGGCAACTGGCAAACGGCACGAGCACGTTCTAAAGCTTGAAGCGCCTGTTGATATTGAATAGCGCGGGTTTGTTGCACATCTAACGCCTGCTGATAATCAGCAAGCTGACTTTTTAGCTCATCCACTTCCAGTTCAGACGCTTCCGCTCTGGCCTGGTGTTCTTCAAGATGCTCATTAGATTCTGCAACCACTTCATTTTGTTCTTCCAAACGGTAGGTCAGCTCGTCTAAATCGCTTTGATAACGCTCGATTTTTTCCTGCTGGCGCATGGCCGTCTGAACCAAATTGAGATGATCGCTGGCGGCCTGATAGTCCATCTCAAGATCGGACTGCGCACCAGACTGCTCGGCTAACTCACGAGACATCTCAACATGGCGATATTGTTCGCTAACCAACTGTGTCCGACTGGTAAACAGCTCACGACGTAGCACCAGCGCCCCATCCAAATGAACCCGACGTTCATTGGCATGACGCATATAGTCCGCGGCTACATAAGACGTGGCTTCTGTAATCAGGTGCTTAAACAAATCCCGGTCAGATTGCGTAACGCGAATAGCTTCCAGCGTCATGCGGTTTTCCCGCAGCGCAGATTCCATATCCTGGAATGCCTTACGCACGCCACTGTTTTCTGGTAATAAATAGTCACGCAAAGAACGGGTTATCGCGCTGGAAATACCACCGTAAAGAGAAGATTCAATCAGACGATAGAATTTACTACGGTCAGATGAAGAGCGCAGGCGTTTAGGAATCACTCCTAAATCAAACATCAGTGCATGATAATCAGCAATGGAGTTAAATTGCTTAAACTGTACGCCTTCTATTGCCTCAACCCGATCTTTAAGCTCCGGCAGCGGCAATACTCTGGCCTGACGCTCACCGACGGTTTCGGTCAAAATTTGTGTCGGTTGAATAGAAGCAGGTAAACCAGAAATCATAAACGGCTTGATATCAACTTTCTTGTCGCGCCCGGCCACCTGTTGTAAACGCACACCGCACAGCACACGCTGATGCCGGGAGTTAACCACATCTAACGTGGCATAACAGACGCCGGCTTTCAGCTTACCGTATAAACCTTTATCTCTGGAACCGCTGGTAGCACCTGCTTCCGTAGTATTACGGAAATGCAACAGCGTCAGGTCGGGAATCAGAGCCGTGACAAAAGCCGCCATGGTGGTGGATTTACCCGCCCCGTTACCACCAGAAAGTGTCGTCACCAGTTCATCAAGGTCAAACGTTCGGGCAAAAAAACCGTTCCAGTTAACCAGCGTTAACGAGCGAAACTTACCGCGTTCAATCATTCCTGTTCTTCCTCCGCGTTCTCCGCTGTGTTCTCAGTATTTTGGTCATCATCAGACAAGGATAGCTTGTTTTCCAACGGCATTGCCTCACCATCACGTATCATACGTAACTGGGCTTCACGCGGATCATCACTACTGCGAACATCGGCACCAAAGCGGAAAACCGACTCATTAATACGAAACTTGCTGCTATCAGTCCCTACAAAAGTCACCATGCCCAGACGTCGCAAGCGATTCAGGGAAGTTCGCACTTTCTCCTGCAGTTTTTGGCGATCGACATCAGAACCGGTTGAGCGCTGATTAACATATTTCAATAGTTTGCTTTCATCAGAGAGCGAAATCAGTTCTTCATACAATTCCTGACCGCTAAAAATTCCCTCTTGAGCCAGCCTTTCCGGGCTAAGGTAGAGATAGCACAGAATTTTACCAACCATCATATCCAGTTCAGACAGTACCGAACGAGCAATCAAGGTGGTAGACCGAGGACGTAGGTAGAAAAACCCCTCCGGCGCACGAATCAACTCGACGTTATAACGCTGATAAAACAATTCCAGCTCATCCTGATAGTCCATCAAGAAGGCATGATTGTCTAACTCGTCGATACCAATATGACGACCCGCGCGTAATAGGCTATCCAGCGCGGGAAACAGCGGATTTGCAATAGCTTGAGCCAGCTTAGCCGGCATATTTTGTTCAATATTTGTCGATGACATGGGCCTGCACCTTGGCTCCGAAATCGTTAATTGACTGCCATTCGGCAGGCAATCCGGAGAAATCAGCATCTGCTACCCCTAATCTAACGGCCTGATCGACTAACAGTCGAGCAACGTCAAAATGGCGGGAGCGTGGGAATTGAGTCAAATAACTGCGCATTACCGCACCGAGATCGAGCGGACGCGCATCGCGCCGATATACCTCAAGTGCAACTTCAATATGCGCCGCAATCTGTTCTCGCATTTCAGTAAATTCTTCAAATTCTAAATCTGGCGGTAGTTCACCGGTGACTTCCTCACTGCGTAGAGCCAGCTCCTCATCACGCATGTCATACAAACGTTCCGCATTGGCATAGGTTAAAGCCCACGGCTGATCAAAATAGGTTTGCAGAGTTTGACGAAGACGTTGAGAAAACACGCGGTTTTTATCCATATCGATAGCGGTACGGATAAACTTATGAACATGTCGATCGTAGCCAATCCACAGATCGATAGCCTGTTGACCCCAGCTAATAATACGATCCAGCTTGGACTGGAGATCCATCACTAGATTATCAACAAAATGTAATTCAAGATTGTCTACGGTAGCATCCTGAATACGCAGTAAATTGGCCTGCAGTTTATCTCCTGCCGCCTCTAGCGTATCCTGAAGTTCACGTAAGGTGCCGGAGGTTTCCATCAACAGTAATTCACAGCTAGAGATGGCGGCACGCCAATCCTTACCTAACAGGGCAGCGATATCATCTTTTACATTTTGCTGCTGCTCATCCATTATGCGCTGGGTTAAATCGATACTGTCAAAAATCTCCGCAACGGAATATTTTAATGGCGCAAAAACGTTTCGATGCCAATGGAAATCATCACCGCCCTCTTCAGCCGCTTCAGCCGCGCGCTTCAATTCCTGAGCCACAATAGATAATTGCATTGACAAACGTAGCGTGGAAAACTCACGCTGACGAATATAATAATCAGTAATACCAATCCCCAAAGGGGTTAAACGATAAATGGCATTACCGTCTGCCAGTTCGCTAGTAAAGCGGTTTAAAAGTCGCTGTTTAACCAGATCGTTAATGGCATTGTTTGCACGTACGGCTACCGTTTCATTCGTTTGCTCAAACGCTTTACTGACCAGCCTAAAGGCGTCAACCAACTCACCTTCATTCATTTCACCGTCCAGACGATCGCTATTCAGCGTCGCGATGGCCAACAGAAATGCCAGACGCTCCGTCGGTAATGACAATGAGAAATCATTTTTACGTGCCCAGGCGACCAGTTCAGGTACAGTCTGGGAAAACTCACTCATAATTCATCCTTTACGTTTGATTCGTTTGGCTTTTGTGCCATAACATGAATATAACGCCCCAAACTGACAAACGGCTCTTGCTGGCAATAACGTAGTTCCAATGCCAATAAGGCAGCAAAATCCTGTTGTTGTTGCTGTTTATTCTGTGCGTAGTCATGGAATACCCGAACGCCGCTTTTACTGATGATTGACAGCTGCATATCCTGTAACCAGTCATAAACCTGTTGAGGGTGTAATGGCCGATCTGGAGACAACGTTCGCTTTTTCTTCTTCTGCATTCCGGCATCAA
Source organism: Pragia fontium DSM 5563 = ATCC 49100 (assembly GCF_900112475.1). Taxonomy (GTDB): domain Bacteria; phylum Pseudomonadota; class Gammaproteobacteria; order Enterobacterales; family Enterobacteriaceae; genus Pragia; species Pragia fontium. The sequence continues at coordinate 130,448 of NZ_FOLW01000008.1, forward strand.
TATAGCCAAAATTGCCGAGGGTAATATTTCTAAATAGCAAAGCATCATAATTATAAAACATTAATGACAGCATACCTTCCGGTCGCAGACATTGAGTTAATGCTTGCAATGCACCTCGCTGATCCTGAATCCATTCCAAAACCGCGTGAAACAATATCAGATCTACCGGCTGTTCTAAATGAACGGATATATCCTGAACAGCACAGTGTATAAATTGTATATTATGGCTAACGCCTTTTTCTATGGCGGCCTGTTCTGCTCTTTTCAGCATCTCTATGGAAATGTCACAAAAAATGACCTGATGACCGCGGGCAGCCATTTCACAAGCCATCACGCCTTCACCACCACCCGCATCAATAATACGCAATTGACGCTGTGGTATCAAAGATAGCCAACGTTCCAGATCTTGCCAAAGCACCGCCTGACGGATCTCCCCTTTGGTTGTGCCATAAATATTACGAGAAAACTTCTCCGCAATATCATCAAAGTTACGATCTTTTATGGCATCCAAATTTAACCCCGTTGGTACTTATTATACTGGCTAATATTTAACTTATCGGTTTATCAACCTGCTATTTTGACACAGGCTGATATAGAATAAATCTTATTCATTGTGACATGATGCCTAAATGGCTTATTTTTGTACAACACATCGGAAACTCAATGTTATTCATCCTGAAAAAAATCATTGGTAATCTACTGCTTCCTTTACCTTTCCTGCTCTTATTGATGGCGATTGCCTTGGCTCTACTGTGGTTTAGCCGTTGGCAAAAAAGTGCCAAAGTATTACTTAGCCTCAGTTGGTTAAGCTTACTGCTACTCAGTATACAACCTGTAGCCGATCGGTTGTTGATGCCGTTGGAAAATCACTATTCGACCTATCAGGAAAAAACACCGGTTGATTACATTGTGGTACTCGGTGGTGGCTATACTTACAATGCCGACTGGGCTCCCAGCTCCAACCTGTTCTCCAATAGCCTACCCAGAGTAACTGAAGGCGTACGGCTTTATCGAGAACATCCCGGAGCCAAAATGATTTTTACTGGCGCAGAAGCCATATCCAACCCCGTTTCAAACGCCAAAGTTGCCGCTATAGTTTAGGTGTACCTGAGCAGGATATTATTGCCTTACCTCAAGCCAAAGACACCATAGAGGAAGCTCAGGCTGTTGCTCAACTCGCAGGCCAAAAGAAAATATTATTAGTCACTTCCGCCAACCATTTACCCAGAGCAATGAAAATATTTCAGTCTGCCGGATTAGATCCTATCCCCGCGCCTGCAAATCAACTTGCCACACAGGGACCGCTTAATCCTTGGGAGAAAATATTCCCTTCCGCCAACTACCTGTCACACAGCGAACGGGCATGGTATGAAACGTTAGGTAGTTTATGGTTAAATCTGAAAGACTGACCCGATCTTCTTAATCTACATCAAATCTGTTTACCGGCCATTCCATCCTGATTGGCCGGTGATTTTTCTGTCAGACAAGCTCAACGTGTATGGCCCAGCACTTTCCGCACATGGTCTAAATCTTCCTGAGTATCGACACCAACCGCCGGAATCTCTTTAGCCGCTTCAACGTGAATCTTCTCGCCGTACCATAGCACGCGTAATTGTTCTAACATTTCTACTTGTTCTAACGGACTGGGTGCCCAATGAATATAGCGACGAATAAAACCGGCACGATAAGCATAAATGCCGATATGTCGTAGATAAAAGTCACCGATATCCTGCTGTGAAACCATAAAACGATTTCTGTCCCAAGGAATGGTCGCACGTGAGAAATAAATAGCGTAACCCTTACTATCAATCACCACTTTAACCGCATTAGGGTTAAACGCTTCCTCAACAGAAGTGATAGGAACGGCCAGCGTCGCCATTCCTGCATCAGAATGAGCTAAATTATCGGCAACCTGATGAATAATCGCCGGTGGAATAAGTGGCTCATCACCTTGGACGTTGACAATAATTTCATCATCACTAAATTTATAATGCTCAATAACCTCAGCCAAACGCTCCGTTCCGGAACTATGGTCTGGGCTGGTCAGACAAACTTCACCGCCTGCGGCCTCAACCGCCTGCTTAACGTCAAGATGGTCCGTTGCCACGATCACTCTGGAGGCACCAGATGCTAACGCCTTCTCCATCACGTGAACCACCATCGGCTTACCGGCAATATCCGCCAGTGGTTTGCCTGGTAAACGGGTTGAAGCAAAGCGGGCGGGAATAATCGCGATAAAACTCATGCGGTTTTCTCATCAACAGTTAATTGACGCGCTTCGGTTTCCAGTAAAACCGGAATACCATCACGGATGGAGAAAGCCAAACCATCGACTTTACAAACCAGCTCTTGATGCTCTTTATTAAAAGCCAGTTTTCCGTTACAAACCGGACAGGCAATGATTTCCAGCAGACGATGATCCATGCGCGACCTCTATTTATCGAACAATTAATTCAATTTCTATAACCGCAAAGAATATCATATTTCCCCCGAAGATTTAACGATAAACGTATACTTAGCTGGCGCGATCGCCACAGGCAAAAAATGAAAGAAAAATGAAATCAGATAAGCCAAAACAGACTAGCTATTTTTTTGCGGGATCTTAGCCAGAATCAAGCCAAGCAGATTTAGCCCATCATCAGTAGGCAGCTCCGCATCCACCGGTAAATACCACCAGTTTTGTGCGGCGAAACTACGGCATTTGACCGCATCTTTTTCCGTCATCAGTAAAACCTGTCCAGCGTTAGCTAAAGGAGAAAGCAGTGATTCACTATAAGGTTGATGATCGGCAAAAGCATGGGTTTGCTCCGGGACAATATTTAAGCTCGCCAATGTTTGAAAAAAACGGGGAGGATGACCAATACCGGCCATGGCAACAATGTGCTTTAAATCGGTTACTGCTTTACGTTCACCACTCACCAGATTAATGGCTTCTCCCGGCTTCAGTACCATGGGTATTTCATTACGATGGGCCAGACCACCATTGGTAATTATCGCATCTACCGACGCTAACCGCCCTGCTCGTTCACGCATCGGCCCAGCCGGTAACCACCAACCATTACCAAAACGACGGACACCATCAATAACCACCAGCTCAATATCGCGCTGTAAAGCATAATGCTGGAGTCCATCATCAGTAATGATCACATCCAACGGATATTGGCTCAATAAAGCTTTCACCGCAGAGGCGCGATCGGGTGCTACCGCAACGGGCGCGCCAGTCCGTTGAAAAATCAGTACCGGTTCATCCCCGGCCATATCCGTTGTTGTGGTCTGTTCCAATACCAAAGGGTAACGTTCGGCTTTTCCACCATAACCTCGGGAAACGACACCAACCTTGATTCCCTGCTGTTGTAGGTTTTCTACCAGCCAAATCACTACCGGTGTTTTTCCATTGCCACCGGCAGTCAGATTACCCACCACCACAATCGGTAACGGGGCTCGCCATGATTTCAATAATCCACAGCGGTAACCAAGCCGTCTGATACCACTCACCAGTCCATACAACCACGATAGCGGCAACAGCAATAAATACCACTTTGATTCGCCGGACCAGATGCGCTCAATCATTGGCTAAACTGCATCCGGTGCAATTGAGCATAAGCGCCACTGTTGTTAATTAACGTTGCGTGATTACCCCGTTCAACAATACGCCCATCTTCAATCACCAAAATTTCATCGGCTTTCTCAATGGTTGACAGACGATGAGCAATAACTAATGAAGTACGGTTTTTCTGTAGTTCATCCAGTGCTGCCTGGATTGCACGCTCAGACTCCGTATCCAACGCAGAGGTTGCCTCATCCAGAATCAATATCGGGCTGTCGCGTAATAAAGCTCGCGCTATCGCAATACGCTGGCGCTGTCCACCGGAAAGCAGCACGCCATTTTCACCGATAACCGTATCCAGGCCATTATCCATCTTCTTGATGAAATCCATGGCATAAGCCATGGTCGCCGCTTTCTCTATATCTTCACGGGAATACTGTTCAGTACGCGCATAAGCAATATTATTGGCGATAGTGTCATTAAACAGGTGAACGTTTTGAGAAACCACAGCAACCTGATCGCGTAATGATGGCAGGGTGTACTCACGAATTTCATGGTTATCAATCAGGATTTCACCCTCCTGAATGTCATAAAACCGCGTCAACAAGTTAGCAATAGTTGATTTACCCGAACCAGAACGGCCCACTAAAGCCACAGTTTTACCCGCAGGAATCTTGAAGCTGATATTTCTCAGAGCGGGTTCATCTTTGGTTGGATAGGTAAACGTCACATTGCGTAACTCAACATCACCGTTAACACGCTCAGCGGTTAACTTGCCGGTATCCTGTTCAGGTTCCATATCTAAAATAGCAAACAGCGTCTGGCAGGCTGCCATACCACGCTGGAATTGAGCGTTAACATTGGTGAGTGATTTCAATGGTTTCATTAACGCCACCATTGAAGAAAATACCACCGTAATGGTACCTGCCGTTAACGTATCCATAATGCTGGGGAAACTGGCCGCAAACAATACCAACGCCAACGCCGTTGAAGCAATAAGTTGCACAATAGGATCGGAAATAGCGGAAGCCGCAACCATTTTCATACCCTGCTGACGCATTCTATTACTCACCTTATTAAAGCGAGTGGTTTCAACTTCCTGACCACCAAACAGCAGCACCTCTTTATGGCCCTTCAGCATTTGCTCAGCGCTAGCGGTCACCTGCCCCATGGTATTTTGCATATTCTTACTGATATTACGAAACCGTTTGGAAACATAACGAATCACAAAAGAGACCACTGGCGCCAGTACCACCAAAATCAATGATAACTGCCAGCTGTTATAAAACATGATAGAAAACAGCGCTAAAATATATGCGCCTTCTCTAACCACGGTAATCAGTGCCCCCGAAGAAGAGGATGCAACCTGCTCAGAATCATAAGTAATTCGGGACAGTAAGGTACCGGTTGACTGCTGATCAAAAAACGATACTGGCATATTCATCATATGACCAAACAAACGGCGCCGGATAGTCATCACCACTTTGCCTGAAACCCATGACAGACAATAGGTTGAGACATAGCTGGTAATGCCACGCATCACCATTAGGCCAAGCACGACCAATGGCATCCAAACCAAGACGTTGCTTCCCGCTTTACCAAAACCGTCATCCAGCAATGGTTTTAACAGCGAAAGCATCATGGCATCGGTGCCGGCATTAAAAATCAGAGCTACAGCAGCAACAATCAAACCCAGCTTAAAAGGTCGGATTAATGGCCATAACTGGCGAAACGTTTCCCACGTGGAGAGGTCTTTATCATTCAACATTAGTTACCAACATTATGCGAAATAGCGCGTTATTCTACTCATTATAGGGCGAAGAACCAAACCACTGGTGATACCAACGGGGCATAAAATGTACTCTTAACGTAAGAAATTTATAATAATCCTTATAAAACAATACGCTAACCTGACCAAATTTTGCCGTAGAAATCCATTCTACCTGCGCTTTTTTATACCTTTTCACGACATTCTCCGCAGGCAAGCGCCAGGGATTGTAGCGAGATACTGACGTCAGTGTCATTTTGGGATTAACTGCCTGTATAAATGAAGCTGTCGATGATGTCTTACTGCCATGATGTGGCGTTTGCATCACATCACTCTTCAACTTATCACCATATAGTCTAATTAAACTCAGTTCCTGTGCTTTTTCCAGATCGCCGGTCAGCAATATACTATACCGACCATCGCTGACGCGTATGACACAGCTATGTGCATTATAGGCTCTTTCCACCCTGCTCTGCGGCCAAAGAACATAAAAGGTCAATCCTCTCCAGCGCCAACTATCCCCTTGTTGGCAACTCTCGCCCAACGATAGCGTTGAAGTCCGCAGCCAGGCATCAGGATAAGCCTGTTGTAAATCACTTAAACCACCGGCGTGGTCTGAATCTTGATGGCTGAGTATAATGCCCTCCACCGTTAGTCCATGCCAACGCAGAAAGGGTAAAATCTCTCGTTCCGCCATAGAACCATTACGCCAGCGGTTGCCCGTATCATAAATGATAGCCCGATTCCCTTGCCTGATGACCATGGCTAATCCATGCCCAACATCTAGCATATCAATTCGCCAATTTTCATCGTCTCGCTGCCACAGCGGAAGCAAAGTCAGGAGAAGTATAATCCAGGGCGTAAACAACCCGCATCGCCACAGTGATAAACGCCAGCATATAATTAGCAGCCAGCCGGAAAAACTGATAAGTATCATTTGCTCAGTCACGGTTTCCCAACCATGCTGCAACTTCTCAAGGAGAAAAAGTGTGATGATTATCGAACGATCGGCAATCCACCAGAAAAAAACAGCTAGCGACTGACTCCAACATAGTAGTAAACCGGATAAAATTGCCGGTACGCTAATAAATGAAACAACCGGAACCGCCACCAAATTCCCCAATAAAGCCGTCCAACTAATACCGTGAAAAATGATGATCTGCATTGGAATCAGCAAAATCATCATGGCTATCTGCAAATAGACCCAAAGCACAATTGACCGATAGCGATAACCTATTTGAGCGGGTAAAGGTACCCATTGAAACCAGAAAATTATTCCAGCAACGGCCAGACAAGATAGCCACAGGCTGTCAGATAACACCATTAGCGGATCGGAAATAAGTAACAACGCCACAATCCGTAACCAGACTTGCCAAGGGGTCCAGTTCATCCCATGCCAGCGCAATACCATCCAGATGGATAAAGCAAAAAAGGCCCTTAATGCCGGAGGATTAGCCCCCGATAACCAGACATACAAGGTCGCAATACCCCATCCCACTAACAATGGGAAACGAGGCCCCAAATATCTTACTGAGAATAAAAACTGTATGCCTCGGGCAATTCCCCATCCAAACAACGCTGCTAAAGAAATATGTAGCCCTGATATTGCCATTAGGTGAGCGGTACCGCTTTTAAGAAATACCTGTCGTCTATCCGGTTGGATCATTCCCCGCTCGCCAAAAGCCAGAGCCAATAAAATATCCTGAGATTCTAACGCCTCAGTAAGCTGATAAATGCGGTTAATTAGACTTTGTCGTAGACTTAGCGATGAATCCAATATTTCAGCCGATTTAACCAACCCGGTTAACGGTTGGTGATTGGCCATCGCCCAGCGCTGCTGGTCATATCCACCTTGATTTAAGCGGCTATGAACGGCTCTAAAGAGTATGTTGCCCTGCCATAATTGTCCGGCAAACATCTGCTGGGCAATATCCTGCTTATTGATAGAAAAATAGAGCGGTAGCTGAAACTTTTCCAGCATTGACAGCTCCCTGCCATTAATTTGCCTGATTTGAAATAGAACGCTGCGCTGACCTTCGGCATTGATATTGGCACTGATAACCTTCCCCTGAATATGCGCTGATTGATCCGCATAACGTTCAACCTGCTGCACCATTTGATCTGCGCAAAGAACAGCCCAGAGAAAGCTAAGTAAAAATACTGCAACCAATCTGATTAAAGCCTGGTTAAACACCGCTGCCAGTAGAGCAAATACCGCCAATAACCACCAAATAAACATCGGTGGCAAGGCAGACATGAATAATAACGGCAATATTCCAGCAATCGCAGCAATGGCAATGTGGTCTAAGGATAATGTTGAATACAAGGTAAAATTCCTGAGTAGTTTCTGGCGGCCGTGCCGTCATCAGGAATCGTTTTAAAAAATAGTGGGATTCAATGCTACAGATAACTGATTATTTCTCAGTGCTAATAGCATTTTTTCTCTGTCCAGACTGAACGTTACAATTATATTGCGGGAGAATTCAAAACTTATTGAACACAAATTCTAGGCATAAAAAATCCAGAGATGGTTACCCACTCTGGATTTTATTAGATCATTACCTTTAGTCGAACAGGCTTTATTTACCGCTAATTAAGCGTAAATATTCGCACGATCGCGTAACTCTTTACCTGGCTTAAAGTGTGGAACATATTTGCTTTCCAGCTCCACTTTCTCACCAGTTTTCGGATTACGTCCTACACGCGGGGCTCGGTAGTGAAGAGAAAAACTGCCAAACCCACGGATCTCAATGCGTTCACCACCGGCTAAAGTTACAGCCATATGTTCCAGCATCTCTTTCACTGCATCTTCAACAACTTTTGTTGGTAAATGAGTGTGTCTACTAGCGAGTCTTTCTATAAGTTCAGACTTGGTCATCGTTCCTCCAAGCTTATCAGCTCAACTACCGAAGGGGCGGCAAAACCGCCCCTCGCCATTATTCGCCTTTAGCTGCTTTAAATGCTTCAGCCATAGCGTTAGAGAATCCACCTTCTTCTTGCTTGCCACTGTTATTATTATTAACAGTTGCAACGGCTTCTTTCTCATCTGCTTCATCTTTAGCACGTACAGACAGGCTGATTACACGGTTTTTACGATCAACACCAGTGTATTTTGCTTCAACTTCGTCGCCAACGCTCAGAATAGTTGTCGCATCTTCAACACGCTCACGGCTTGCATCAGAAGCACGCAGGTAACCTTCAACACCACCCGCTAATTCAACTGTAGCACCTTTTGCGTCAACTGCTGTAACTTTACCAGTAACAATTGTACCTTTCTTGTTGATAGCCAGGTAATTGTTAAATGGATCTTCAGCTAATTGCTTAACGCCCAGGGAGATACGCTCACGCTCTGCATCAACTTGCAGAACCACAGCGGCGATTTCGTCACCTTTCTTATAGTCACGAACCGCTTCTTCACCAGCAACGTTCCAAGAGATGTCAGACAGGTGAACCAGACCATCAATACCGCCATCTAAACCGATGAAGATACCGAAGTCAGTGATTGACTTGATCTTACCTTCAACACGCTCGCCCTTATTATGGGTTTCTGCGAATTGCTGCCATGGATTCATCTTGCACTGCTTCAGGCCTAAGGAGATACGACGACGTTCTTCATCGATATCCAGAACCATAACTTCAACCACGTCACCCACGTTAACAACTTTAGATGGGTGAATGTTTTTGTTGGTCCAATCCATTTCTGAAACGTGAACCAGACCTTCAACGCCTTCTTCGATTTCTACGAAGCAACCGTAATCAGTCAGGTTAGTCACACGACCAGTCAGCTTAGTACCTTCTGGGTAACGCTTAGCAATTGCTACCCATGGATCTTCGCCTAACTGCTTCAGACCCAGTGAAACACGGGTACGATCGCGGTCGAACTTAAGAACTTTAACGTTGATTTCGTCACCAACATTAACGATTTCGCTAGGATGCTTAACGCGTTTCCAAGCCATATCAGTAATGTGTAACAGACCGTCAACACCACCCAGATCAACGAATGCACCGTAGTCAGTAAGGTTCTTAACGATACCTTTAACTTCCATGCCTTCTTGCAGGTTTTCTAACAGTTGATCGCGCTCTGCACTGTTTTCAGACTCGATAACAGCACGGCGGGAAACAACAACGTTGTTACGTTTTTGGTCAAGTTTGATAACCTTGAACTCAAGCTCTTTGCCCTCTAAATGCAGCGTGTCACGGACAGGACGAACGTCAACCAGTGAACCTGGTAAGAACGCACGAATGCCGTTAAGCTCAACGGTAAATCCACCTTTGACCTTGCCATTGATAATACCAATAACAGTTGCAGCTTCTTCAGAAGCTTTTTCCAGTGTGATCCAAGCTTCGTGACGCTTAGCTTTCTCACGAGAAAGCAGAGTTTCACCAAAGCCGTCTTCAATAGCGTCTAACGCTACGTCAACTTCATCACCAACCTGGATTTCCAGTTCGCCCTGAGCGTTTTTGAACTGTTCTACTGGGATTGCAGATTCTGATTTCAGACCCGCGTCGACCAGAACAACGTCTTTATCAATAGCGACAACAACGCCGCGTACGATTGAACCCGGACGGGTTTCAATTGTTTTCAGGGATTCTTCAAAGAGTTGAGCAAAAGATTCAGTCATGTTGTTAATCTTCAGGATTCTTTAATTTAACGTCCATCTAACATCCGGTCCGATGGGGTTGTTATACATACCCTGCTTACATCCATGCAACAGAGTTATTCACAAAAGCTCGCCGCTCAAAAATTGAGCACCGAACATGAATTTATTTTAGCACGTCTTGCACATAAACTAATGCCTGTTGAATCACTTCATCCACCGTCATATGGGTGGAGTCCAACATCAGCGCATCTGCCGCTGGCACCAGTGGCGCTACTGTCCGGTTACGATCGCGGTAATCCCGTTCTTGTATTTCGGACAAAAGACATTCAAATTTAACACATTGCCCACTCGCCTGCAACTGATGCATGCGTCTTCTGGCGCGCTCTTCGGCACTAGCATCAAGAAAGATTTTGACCGGTGCATCGGGGAAAACAATCGTTCCCATATCTCGCCCGTCAGCGATCAGTCCAGGTAGTTCCCTAAAAGCGCGTTGACGACGTAACAAAGCTTCACGCACACGAGGAAATGCCGCCACCTTAGAAGCCGCGCTACCAACGGTTTCATTGCGTATTTCGTTGGTGACCGTTTCCCCTTCCAGAATAACTTGAAGCTGGTTTTGTTGTGTCACAAAGCGAACATCCAGATGAATAGCCAATGGAACCAATGCTTCTTCTGAAGCTAAATCGACCTTATGATGCAACGCTGCTAATGCCAAAACGCGATAAATAGCACCTGAATCCAGTAAATGCCAACCCAGCTTTTCAGCCAAAGCCTGACAGAGCGTTCCTTTTCCCACTCCACTTGGGCCGTCAACCGTTATTACCGGCACAACTGCTGCCATATCGAGCTCCTTCAGCCAGAGAAATGATGATTGATACAAATATTATCCGCGCCGATTATACCTATCATCGAGATGAACTGACAGGTTACGAATGACTTAAGATCGTCTGTAATTAACGCAATGTCTTATATATCAATAGGAAAAAGAAACAAAAAAATCAGAATAAATAAACAAGCAGATATGATTAACCGAGGTCATCAGGAAGGAGTGAACTGCGCTATACAGAACAATACGTTGACTGTACAGCGCAGAGAGGCAATATTTACGCCTGTTGGCTTAAGCGGGCGAACTGCTTAAAATAGTCCGGGAACGTTTTGGCAGTACATTTAGGATCCAAAATTGTCACCGGCGTATCCGACAGTGCCACTAACGAAAAGCACATCGCCATACGGTGGTCGTTATAGGTTTCTATTTCTGCATGCTTCAGTTCAGTCGGTGGAGTCACCAGGATATAATCTTCCCCTTCTTCCACCTGCGCTCCGACTTTACGTAATTCCGTTGCCATCGCGTTTAACCGATCGGTCTCTTTAACCCGCCAGTTATAGATATTACGAATACGGGTATCGCCCTTAGCAAACAGTGCCGCCGTTGCAATCGTCATCGCAGCATCCGGAATATGGTTCATATCCATATCAATACCGTTCAATTCACCACGCTGGCATTCAATAAAATCATCACCCCAGATGATTTTAGCCCCCATGGCTTCAAGAACGTCCGCAAAACGAATATCGCCCTGTACACTTTTTTTACCAATGCCGGTAACGCGTACACTACCGCCTTTAATCGCAGCAGCCGCCAGAAAATAGGAGGCAGAGGAAGCATCCCCTTCCACTAAATAGTGCTCGGCAGCGCGATATTGTTGACCGCCTTTAATATGGAAAACCTGATAGTTATCGTGAGTAACTTCAACGCCAAAATCACGCATCATATGTAAAGTAATATCGATATAAGGTTTAGAGACCAACTCCCCTTTAATGGCGATATGCGTATCCTGTGCCGCTAACGGCGCCGTCATCAGTAATGCGGTTAAAAACTGGCTGGATACGGAACCATCAACGGCGATCTCTCCCCCTTGAAAACCACCGCGTAAACGCAATGGTGGATAGTTCTCTTGCTCCAGATAATCAATTTGCGCACCACCCTGACGTAATGCATCAACCAAATGACCAATTGGACGCTCTTTCATTCTGGGTTCACCGGTCAAAATAATATCATTTTGTCCCAGACTTAAAGCCGCCGCCAATGGGCGCATTGCCGTACCGGCATTACCTAAAAAGATTTCCAGTGCACTGTTAGCTTTTAAGGCACCATTAACGCCTTCAATATCACAGATGGTGTGACAATCAGACAGTTGATAATGAACCCCCAGCGCTTTCAATGCGGTTAACATATGACGAACATCATCACTGTCCAGTAAATTGGTCAGTCGAGTCTTGCCTTTCGCCATCGCCGCTAACAGCAATGCTCGGTTAGAAACGCTTTTCGAACCGGGTAAATTGATCGTGCCGTCAAATTTGGCAATAGGTTGTAAGGTTAACGATTCCAACATGAATAAATGTTCTCTTAATAGCTATATTTTTGGTTATAAGTATGTGTTTGCTCAATATAACATTAGGGCTTCAGCGATATTTCAGCGGCCTGAACGGCATGTATCTCTGCGGTATCATAAAGTGGCACGCTGGCATCTTCTGCACTCACCAGTAGACCAATTTCGGTACAGCCCAAAATAATCCCTTCAGCGCCCTGACTGGCTAATTTCTGCATGATTCGCTGAAATTCCCGACGCGATGCCGCATCAATCTTTCCAAGGCATAATTCTTGATAAATCACTCGATGAACAATCTCACGGTCGGCTTCATCAGGTACAATCACCTTGATACCATGATTCTCGCTCAAACGCCCCTTATAGAAATCTTGTTCCATGGTAAAGCGAGTACCCAGCAAACCAACCGTTTTTATCCCATCCTGTTTAATCACGTCAGCGGTCGCATCCGCAATATGACATAACGGAATTGAAACCGATGCCCCGATCAGGTCATACACTTTGTGCATGGTATTGGTACAAATAATCAAAAAATCGGCACCTGCGGCCTCAAGCCGTTGTGCAGCATCAGCCAAACGTGCCCCTGCGGCGGCCCAATCACCCTGATGTTGCAGATGTTCTATCTCTTGAAAATCTACGCTATACAGCACAACTTTCGCTGAGTGCAAGCCACCTAATTTTTGCTTAATCGTTTCATTAATATGACGATAATAAGGAATAGTTGATTCCCAACTCATCCCCCCAATAAGTCCAATAGTTTTCATTGATTCGCTCTCCTAGCTTCAATGTGCATTTCTCAATCGAATAAACTCATCAATATGAAAATGCTTTTATTTCAACGGGCACGTATATTGCCCGTTGGTACACTAAATAAAGAAATCATTCATTCGTCTGAACAATTAGCCATGGCGACGTTCAAAATCAGCCATGAACTCTGTTAAAGCCTGGATACCAGCTAACGGCATCGCGTTATAAATAGAGGCACGCATTCCACCCAATACCCGGTGCCCTTTTAACGCATGTAAACCCGCCGCATTCGCCTCTTCCAGAAACACTTTATCCAGCTCACCGTCCGCCAGTTGGAACGGCACGTTCATCCAAGAGCGGTTAGCTATTGCGATGCCGTTACGGTAGAAATCACTGTTATCAATAAAGTTATATAAATGAGATGACTTCTCTTCATTACGGCGAGCCATCTCGGTTAACCCACCCTGCGCCTTCAACCATTTGAACACCAAACCTGACAGATACCAGGCAAAGGTTGGCGGTGTGTTAAACATCGAGTCATTAGCATCCAGTACGCTATAGTCCAAAATGGATGGCGTTTCTTTACGCGCTTTCCCTAACAAATCTTCGCGCACAATAATCACGGTGATTCCTGCTGGTCCGATATTCTTTTGTGCACCGGCATAAATCAGGCCAAAGCGGCTAACGTCAATTGGCCGAGACATGATGGTGGAAGAAAAATCTGCGACCACCACCTTGTCACCGAAATCAGGCTGTTCATCAATCGCTACGCCATCAATGGTTTCATTCGGGCAGTAATGAACGTAGGCGGACTTATCATTCAGTGCCCATTCTTTCATTGGCTTAATACCCATCAAGCCATTAACGTTAGTTTTCACATCAATAACGTTAGGATTACAGTACTTTTCGGCTTCCTGAACGGCACTGTGCGCCCAGTACCCACCGTCAATATAGTCAGCCTGATTATGATTCCCCAGAATATTCAAAGGTACTGCGGCAAACTGCGCCCGAGCACCACCGTGAGAGAACAGCACTTTATAGTTATCTGGCACTTTTAACAGGTCACGTAGATCCTGTTCAGCCGTCTCTGCAACCTGAATAAACTCTTTACTGCGGTGACTAATCTCCATGACCGAGGTGCCCAAACCTTGCCAATCACAGAGTTCCTGTTGCGCTTGACGTAACACCTCAACCGGTAACATCGCCGGCCCTGCACTAAAATTAAATACCTGCGCCATTTATCTTCACCGCCCTGATTAAAGATTATTTCAATGAGATTATTACAAACGAGATTATCGGTTTTATCATTCACTTAGATTTGCTGCAATGCTTATTGTGAATATGACTAGATTAAATTTTCTCTGAAAGATAAATAGTCAGTTCAGCTCCTGCAGGATGTTACCCCTATATGATTTTAAAAAACGAATGAATAATCCAGACATAGAAAAAACAATAGCGAATAACATCGATTTATCCGCAATTTAAAGGGAAACTTATTTTCAACTAATCTGTTGTACAAGGCACTGCAGTCTTTTCTGCATGCTGCTTATTAACCTGATTATCCTTCAGATAATCCATTACGCTACTGGATGTCAGCTTAAAGGTAGGTGAAATATCCATTCCGGCGCTTTTCAATCCTTTAGCCGTCCATTTATTACAGGTGTTCAAAATATAATAACGACCGACGGCCGCATAGAATTGACTATTGCCATAAATTCCACGTTTTAAGGGAATAATTTTTTCCTGTTCATCCTTCTCAAAACTGTTAGCAATAAACCTCATCAAACTATTCAATTGATTATCTGTCAGCTGAATGCCAAACACATCGCTTTCACGAAAAAACTGTTGTGGATTTGTTGGTACCGAAACAACGTGCATCACAGCTCCCGAGGACCAAAACATAGCCTGTAAAGTGAGTCCTGAAGTTACTTCCTGTGCCTGATAAAATCCCTTATCTCCCCAACCAAACTCATACCAGTTTCCATCACTGAAGCGATCGGATAACGAGGGAACATAAACATTCATTTTTTTAGCGGGAACAATGATACCAGTATGCCAGCCGTGACTAACAATATATGCCTGATGAGAAACTGTATTTTCTGATTCTGGCAAAGACGTGACAACAGAAGGTAGGGAGGAACAGCCGGTCAGAAAAAAAACGGTAGCAACAAACAGTAAATGAAAGGCTTTAAGCACCTGAAATATCCTTCTAAATGAACTTATCCCTAATCAGGACCGTTTAAAATAAAACAACGGGCACCGTGTTTGAGTATGCCCGTTATCTAAATCACTCACCATATAGCCAATCAGTATTGATTAAATATTTTCTGAATTTCAGCCCGATCGTTAGTTTTGGTTAATGCCAATTGCAGCAGTACCCGTGCTTTCTGAGGATTCAGGGTGCCTGATGCCACAAAACCATATTTGACATCATCCACCTCGGCATCTTGAGTTGTTGCCCCCAGAGGTACTCGAGAAGAACGTACCACGGCAACCCCTTGTTTTCTCGCCTCAACTAAAGCCTCAAAAATTGAATTATACAGGTTACCGTTACCCACACCGGCACTCACAATGCCTTTAGCCCCTTCGCTAATCAAGGCTTTTACCGGTGCCGCAGACGCATTGGCATAACTATAAACAATATCGACTTTGGGCAATGACGTCACTTTACTGATATCAAAAACATTGTTCGGGGCATGTAAACGGGTTGGCATACGCTGATAATCAACTTTACCGTTATGGATATAACCTAAAGCACCGTAGTTAACGTTCTGGAAGGTTTGTACCCCCGTAGTGCTGGTTTTGACTACATCGCGAGCTTCCAACACCGCATCATTCATGGCGACCAACACACCACGACCAACCGAGTTTTTATCCGCAGCCACCACCACCGCATTATAAAGATTAAACGGCCCATCGGCGCTCATTGCTGTTGCCGGACGCATTGAGCCCACCATGACAACGGGCTTATTGCAGGTTACCGTTAAATTAAGAAAGTATGCGGTCTCCTCCATCGTATCGGTACCATGAGTCACCACAAAACCATCGCTGGTAGCACAACGCTCATTTATCGTCTTAGCCAATTTAAGCCAAACCTGATCATTCATATCTTGTGAGCCAATATTAACGATTTGCTCACCTTTAATATCAGCAATATCTTTTAACTGTGGAACGGCATCCACCAAACGTTCAACACCAAACTGACCCGCGACATAGTTAGATTTCGTTTCAGATATCCCTCCACCGGCAATGGTTCCTCCGGTTGCCAGAATAGTGATAGTCGGTAACTTGGCCAATACGGGAACCGCAAGACAACAAAGCAAAGCACCAAGTGCAGACTTCTTGAATACTGACATACATAATCTCCTGTCGAGGTTATTCCAACCCTGAATAATAAAAACCGTTGAGATAATAAACATTACGCTGAAGGTACCGTTTAACTTAGCCTAACCACATATTGAAAAGCCATGGTCAGCTCAAATAGGTCCTTACATTCCAATATCGTTAAATTTGATAGCTAATATCTAAACGGCATTATGGTTAATTTATTAAATCCATCCCACGGATTTTTACTGACAATATAAAACTAACTGTATTATCAATAAGATTGATCTTTTTTCTGTGATGCCCCGCTAGAGATACAACATTACTAGAGCTAAAGATAAAAACCCCGTATGATCTGTGATTCTAAAACCAGTCGGATACCAACCGTTAATCCATCAAACCCGAGAGCCTGAACATCAAATGCAAACAACCAAGCAAACTTTTATTCCCGGTAAAGATGCGGCCCTGGAAGACTCCATCTCCCGTTTTCAACAAAAGCTCACTCAATTAGGATTTAATATTGAAGAGGCTTCCTGGCTTAATCCTATCCCCAATGTTTGGTCGGTACACATTCGCGATAAGGATTGCCCTCTGTGTTTTACTAATGGCAAAGGCGCAACCAAGAAAGCCGCTCTGGCCTCAGCTTTGGGTGAGTATTTCGAGCGGTTATCAACCAACTATTTCTTTGCTGACTTCTATTTGGGTAAAAACATTGCCGAGAGCGAATTTGTTCATTATCCCAATGAGAAGTGGTTTCCCCTGCCATCAGATAACAGCCTGCCTACGGGTATTCTGGATGAACAACTACATCAATTTTACGATCCAGACCAGAGTTTAGCCGCAAGCGACTTGGTTGATTTACAGTCAGGCAATGGTCAACGCGGTATTTGTGCCCTACCGTTTGTCCGTCAGTCGGATCTTGAAACGGTTTATATTCCGATGAATATTATTGGCAACCTGTACGTTTCTAACGGTATGTCGGCCGGTAATAATCGCGATGAAGCCAGAGTTCAAGCGCTGTCAGAAATTTTTGAACGCTTTGTAAAAAACCGGATTATTGCCGAAGCCATCAGCCTGCCGGAAATTCCTAATGAAGTCATCAATCGTTATCCTCCGGTAACCGAAGCCATCGAAAAGCTGGAAGCAGAAGGCTTTCCTATCTATGCCTATGATGCATCATTAGGGGGACAATATCCGGTGATCTGTGTGGTGCTCTTTAATCCGGCTAACGGTACCTGTTTTGCCTCATTCGGCGCACACCCAGACTTTGGTGTTGCACTGGAACGTACAGTGACTGAACTCTTACAGGGTCGTAGTCTGAAAGATCTGGATGTGTTCAATGCCCCTACTTTTGATAATGAAGAAGTCGCTGAATACACCAATCTGGAAACACACTTTATCGATTCCAGCGGTTTAATCTCGTGGGATCTGTTTAAGCAACAGCCAGACTATCCATTTGCAGATTGGAATTTCAGCGGAACCTCTGAACAAGAATTTGTTACGTTAATGCAAATTTTCCGCCAGCAACAAACCGACGTGTATATTGCAGATTATTGTCACCTTGGCGTTGATGCTTGCCGTATTATTGCTCCGGGCATGTCCGAAATCTATCCGGCAGAAGATCTGTTGATGGCCAATAACAATATGGGCCAGCATTTAAGGGATACCATTCTTAGCCTACCTTCCAGCCAATGGGAACCCGAAGCTTATCTGGCCTTGATTGAACAATTAGATCAGGAAGGCCTTGATGACTTTATTCGCATCAGAGAACTGTTAGGTATCGCTACGGGGTCTAATAACGTCTGGAGCAGTTTACGTATTGGTGAATTGAAATCTATGCTGGCTCTGGCCGGTGGCGATCTGGATCAGGCCCTAAGCTGGGTGGAATGGACGCAGGAGTTCAATGCCTCTTTATTTACTGAAGAACGCCGTAATTATTATCGCTGCCTGCAAACCCTACTGTTGATGGTGTTGGATGCTGAAGACCGGGAACCTGAACAATTCAATCCAGCGTTCAATCGTATGTACGGGGCAGAAACCGTTACAACGGTTTGGAAAAACATTCATGGAGAACAGCGCTTTTACGGGCTTATTGATGTGGATCAAGATTTAACGGTTCTTCCTGCTCATCAATCATTGTTGCATGCTTATAATAAATTACAGATGGCTAAACGGCTGGCTTAGATAATTGATTAAATAACAAGACCCTTTATGAAAATAGAGGGTTTTGTTTTTTTATTTTTAAAAGTAAAATAAAAAGAACCAATGTTAAACATTAGTTAAATAATGCTTAATTACCCCCCATATTCAATACAATATTTATAATTTATTAACAGTTCACAATATCATTTCACGCTCTTATTAAAATTAAATTGTAAATTTTAAAAAAAATTTTATTTAATAAATTCAATGTGATACGTGCAAAAATAGCATTATCCTTCCATATTCCATGGTTATAGATTTTACTCACAATGATCGACATCAATTTTTACAGTATACTGCTTTGTTAATATCACCGACGAAATTTAGTCTTTATTAGGCGCACGAGATTTTATTCAGTGAAAACAGAGAATCCTATTGCATCATTATCTCCAGCAGCGATGGCTCAAGTAGCCGAGAATGCCGGGATATATAAAGCAACGAAACGTCCAATCATTACATTCTGCTCAGCGATACTGGCTGGCGTCTTTATTTCTATCGCTTTTGTTTTTTATATTACCGCAACAACCGGAACCGCCGCCGTCCCTTTCGGTATGGCAAAATTTTTGGGGGGCGTTTGCTTCTCTCTCGGTTTGATGCTGGTGGTTGCCTGTGGAACCGACCTCTTTACCTCAACCGTCTTAACCTGCATTGCTAAAGCAACCAAACACATTACCTGGGGTCAAATGTTCCGTAACTGGACCAACGTTTACTTTGGCAACCTGGTCGGCGCATTATTATTCGTCGGAATCATCTTTCTTGCAGGTCAAATCACTGCCGCTAACGGATTATGGGGGCTAAATGTGCTGCAAACCGCCAACCATAAATTACATCATACCTTTGTAGAAGCGGTAGCTCTTGGTACACTGGCTAATCTGATGGTGTGCTTGGCCGTGTGGATGAGCTACGCAGGACGTAGTCTGACGGATAAAATGTTTGTGATGATTCTGCCCGTGGCCATGTTTGTTGCCAGCGGCTTTGAACACAGTATTGCGAATATGTTTATGATTCCAATGGGGATCGTGATTAAGAATTTTGCTGCTCCTGAGTTCTGGCAGATGATTGGCGCAACGCCGGAGCAATTTTCAAGCCTAACAGTAAGTAACTTTGTTTTCGATAACCTTATCCCCGTCACGATTGGCAATATTATCGGTGGGTTGATGGTAGGTTTGCCTTACTGGGCAATGTATTTACGTGGTGAGAAGCACTAGTCCAACGCTTCTTATCAATCAAGGTTAATTCTATTTCCTTAGTATATGAAAGGTAGGTGAAAAAATGACCGAGCTTAATCAAAAGTTTGTCAAAGCATGGGAAGGATTTAAAGACGGCGACTGGCAGAACAAAGTTGACGTTCGTGACTTCATCCAGAAAAACTACACCCCTTATGAAGGCGACGAATCTTTCTTAGCCGGTTCCACTGAAGCAACCGATAAGCTTTGGGACAAAGTGATGGATGGCATCAAAATCGAAAACCGCACTCATGCACCGGTTGATTTTGATACTGATGTTGCTTCGACTATTACCTCTCACGATGCTGGTTACATCACCAAAGAGCTGGAAACCATCGTTGGTTTACAGACTGATGCACCATTAAAGCGCGCCATTATCCCGTTCGGCGGCATCAAAATGGTTGAAGGTTCATGTAAAGTTTACGGTCGTGAACTGGATCCTCAACTGAAAAAAATCTTCACTGAATATCGTAAAACCCACAACCAAGGCGTTTTCGATGTTTACACTAAAGACATTCTGAACTGTCGTAAGTCTGGTATTCTGACCGGTCTGCCTGACGCTTATGGCCGTGGTCGTATCATTGGTGACTATCGTCGTGTTGCCGTATACGGTATTGACTACCTGATGGCTGATAAATATGCCCAATTCAACTCTCTGCAAGATAAGTTGGAAAACGGCGAAGATTTAGAAATGACCATCCAACTGCGCGAAGAGATTTCTGAACAGCATCGTGCTTTGGGTCAAATGAAAGAAATGGCTGCAAAATATGGTTTCGATATTTCTGCACCAGCAACTAACGCACGTGAAGCCGTTCAGTGGACTTACTTTGCTTATTTAGCCGCGGTTAAGTCTCAAAACGGTGCAGCAATGTCGTTTGGTCGTGTATCTACATTCCTTGACGTTTATATCGAACGCGATATTAAAAACGGTTTAATCACTGAAACCGAAGCTCAAGAACTGATCGACCACCTAGTTATGAAGCTGCGTATGGTTCGTTTCCTACGTACTCCTGAATATGATGAGCTGTTCTCTGGTGACCCAATCTGGGCAACGGAATCTCTAGCAGGTATGGGTGTTGATGGTCGTACTCTGGTTTCTAAAACCAGCTTCCGTTTCCTGAACACGCTATACACCATGGGTCCATCTCCGGAACCAAACATGACCATCCTGTGGTCAGAAAAACTGCCTTTAGCATTCAAAAAATATGCGGCTAAAGTGTCTATCGATACCTCATCTGTACAGTATGAGAACGATGACCTGATGCGCCCTGACTTCAACAACGATGACTATGCTATCGCGTGTTGTGTAAGTCCAATGATCGTTGGTAAGCAAATGCAGTTCTTCGGTGCTCGTGCAAACTTGGCCAAGACCATGCTTTATGCTATCAACGGCGGTGTGGATGAGAAGTTAAAAATGCAGGTTGGCCCTAAAGAAGCGCCAATGATGGACGACGTTCTGGAATACAACAAAGTCATGGAGCGTTTAGACCACTTCATGGACTGGTTAGCAAAACAGTATGTGACTTCACTCAACATCATCCACTATATGCATGATAAATACAGCTATGAAGCTGCTTTGATGGCGCTTCACGATCGTGATGTTGTGCGTACTATGGCGTGTGGTATTGCCGGTCTGTCTGTTGCTGCTGACTCACTGTCTGCAATCAAGTACGCTAAAGTTAAACCTGTTCGTGATGAAGACGGCTTAGCGGTTGACTTTGAAATTGAAGGTGAGTATCCACAGTTCGGTAACAACGACTCTCGCGTTGATGATATCGCCTGTGATCTGGTTGAACGTTTCATGAAGAAAATTCAGAAACTGCGTACCTATCGCCACTCGATCCCAACTCAGTCAGTTCTGACCATCACTTCTAACGTTGTTTATGGTAAGAAAACCGGTAATACGCCTGATGGACGTCGTGCTGGCGCACCATTCGGACCAGGTGCTAACCCAATGCACGGCCGTGACCAGAAAGGTGCAGTTGCCTCTCTGACTTCCGTTGCTAAACTACCGTTTGCTTACGCCAAAGATGGTATTTCTTATACCTTCTCTATCGTACCAAACGCACTGGGTAAAGATGATGACGTTCGTAAAGCTAACCTTGCCGGCCTGATGGATGGATATTTCCACCATGAAGCGAGCATCGAAGGTGGTCAGCATCTAAACGTTAACGTTATGAACCGTGAAATGCTGTTAGATGCAATGGAAAATCCTGAGAAGTATCCTCAGTTAACCATCCGCGTATCTGGTTATGCTGTACGTTTTAACTCGCTGACTAAAGAGCAGCAACAAGACGTTATCACTCGTACATTTACTCAAACCATCTAACTGGTGATATTGATTTAGACGGTGATAGTAACGTTAAAAGCCCCACTTTCTAGTGGGGCTTTTTTATTCCCTATTCCGCCCAACATGTGTTTATACATAAAAGATATTTATCACGCATTTTATAGCGAATAAAGGTAAGATCGTGACTGCGGATATCGAACAATTACGCCAACAATAAACGATGATTTAGCCATACTAAATACAAAATTTGACACCACATGAGTATGTTAAACTCATTAATGTCAACGCCCAGAGTAATATCTACTTTTCAGCACCATACAGAACTATTTGGAATTTTATGAGCAACGTAACAGACCGTTTATCACCAGAACCTCTGATGCCTGATGAGCATAACCAACCGGTACAAGGCCGCATTCACTCCTTTGAATCCTGCGGTACCGTTGATGGGCCGGGTATTCGCTTTATCGTTTTCTTTCAGGGTTGTCTGATGCGCTGTCTTTACTGCCATAACCGCGATACCTGGGATACACACGGTGGTAAAGAAGTGGCGGTTGACGATCTTATGAAAGAAATCGTTACCTATCGCCACTTTATGAATGCCTCTGGTGGTGGCGTAACCGCTTCCGGCGGTGAAGCAGTTCTACAGGCTGAGTTTGTTCGCGATTGGTTCCGAGCCTGTAGAGCCGAAGGCATTCATACCTGTCTGGACACTAACGGTTTTGTGCGCCGCTATGATGCGGTAATTGATGAATTACTGGACGTTACCGATCTGGTGATGCTGGACTTAAAACAATTAGACGATAGCGTTCACCAGAATCTGGTGGGGGTATCCAACCATCGTACCCTCGAGTTTGCCCGCCATCTGGCCAAACGCGGTCAAAAAACCTGGATACGCTATGTGGTGGTTCCGGGCTGGTCGGATGATGAGAAGTCTACCCGCATGTTAGGCGAATTCACCAAAGATATGACCAACATTGAAAAAATTGAGCTATTGCCTTACCACGAGCTAGGTAAACATAAATGGATTGCTATGGGTGAGGAATATGGGTTAGAAGGCGTTAAACCCCCTACCAAAGAAATGATGGATCGGGTTAAATCCATTCTTGAAGAATATGGGCACAAAGTCATTTACTAACGCAAATACCAGACAAGGATAGTTATGCAAAACACATCAGGAAATGGGATAAGCACTCACGTTCCGCCAGAAGTTCAAGGTTGGAACTGGGGAGCATTCTTCCTTCATTTTATTTGGGGTATTGGCAACAATACCTTTATCGCATTCTTAATCTTCGTGCCGTTCGTCAATTTAGCCATGCCTTTTATACTTGGCGCTAAAGGTAATGAATGGGCGTGGCGCAATCGTCACTGGGCCAGTATTGAAGAATTCAAACGCGTCCAACGCTTATGGTCCCGCTGGGCTATTGGCATCTTTATTACCATCACTCTATTTTTTGCCCTGCTCTTTACCACAATATATTGGGCGGTGACGTCCGCCTTAAAAAGCTCAGAGATTTATCAGCAAAGCGTGATTTTAGTAAAGTCTAATCCATCCGCTATGCAAGCCCTAGGCTCCCCGATTTCTACCGGTACTCCAAGAGGTAATATTTCGGTCAACGGAGACTTCGGTGAAGCAAAAATCAGCTTTAGTATTGAAGGGAGCAAAACCAGTGGTATTCTCTACGTCTCCGCAGAGAAAGAATGGGGCACCTGGCAGATGCATTATAATAAACTCAGACTGGATAATTCCGGTGAAATTATCGATCTGCTAACGACAGAACAAGAATCCCAGCCTGACCTGTAAATAACGTTACTCAGAATCAACTCACCATCAGGAATAGGATTATCGCCATGACTATTAGCTATAAAAACGATGCTCTCCTTACGCCAGAAATCGTGATTGCTCTCTATCGTAAATGTTCCCTTGGTGAAAGACGCCCGGTTGATAAGCCTGAGGTGTTTAAAAAAATGATCGATAATTCCAACCTAATCATTACCGCTTGGGATGGCAGTAAATTGGTTGGCATTGCCCGCAGCCTGAGTGATTTTAGCTACGTAACCTATCTGGCTGATTTGGCGGTTGATGAAAGCTACCAGAAGCAAGGTATCGGGAAACAGTTAATGAGAGAAATGCAGAAATGCACACCGGCAGGCTGTAAAATTGTGTTACTGGCAGCACCAACGGCAAACGATTATTACCCTGCCCTTGGGTTTGAACATAATCCAAGAGCCTGGATATTAGATAGCCCCCTGTAATGACTACTGCATTGCTAAAGGGTTGTGGTGGCGATCGGCCTTACTGAACAGCATCGCCATAAATATAACCGCAGCAACGGCAATAACGATAAACAATTGCCGATCTGAATAGTACTGCATTAAAGCAGCTGTTAGCGCAGGTCCCGCCAAGCTTCCTACCGTATAGCTTAGTAATAATGTTTGATTCATCGCAACCAGCTCATCCGGAGCGGCTTTTTCACAAGCCCATGCCATGGCTATCGGATAAAGGGTAAAACCGGCTAATCCCAACATAAAGAGTGCTGGAGCCAACGAATAGCTATTCAATACCGCCAGTGAACTCATAATGATAGCGAACACCTGAATACGTAGAACAAATAACCGGCCATAGCGATCGGCCATGCGGCCCATTGGCAATTGTCCCATAATACCGGCGCAAACCATAAGTGCCATCCAATACCCTACATCCGCATCCTGATATCCACTATGGGCAAGATATAACGGCAATAAACCGTACAGTGACCCCAGCACAACACCAGAAATCACACAGCCATTAATGCCCAACCGAGCATCACGACGCTTTAACATCCCCCAAATATGCTGCTGCTTACCTTCAGCCTTTGGCTTTTCGAAACGGGCAAATAATAACGGTAGAATGGCCGCCAGCAATATTGCAATAACCCAAGGTAAAACACTGCTCAGTAACGTAGGCACCACGCCCAACAACAGTTGACCGAACAGCGTTCCGGCGTAATAAACCACCATATAAGCCGCCAGCAATTGTCCACGGACTTTAATGGTACCGCTGCGTAATAACGCACTTTCCACCACTACCCAGATAATTGCACAGGCGATACCGGCGATCAGACGCCATAACGTCCAGCTCATAAAGCTGACCGAGATACCCAGTAACAACGTGGCTACGGTAAATAAAATGCAGGCATAATGGTAAGTACGATTAAAACCAAATCTGTTAATACAAAAACCAGCAACTAATGTTCCCACCAAATTGCCAGTAAAATACGATGAGCTAACTACACCGATTTGCCAGGTAGACAAGGCGTCATGAATTAACCAAAGGGGAACCAGCGTATTTAATACCGCCATTGATGTGGTAAATAACAGTAGCCCAGCCAACAGTAACAGCACAGGGCGAGTAAACGCAGACATTGTTTTGCCAAACGGGTGAGACCAATAATGATGCGCATCATCCCACTACGATATTAAAAGTCAATCTGCAAAATGACAGCAAATGAATTAATCATCATGGTTTCATACTCGAACCATTTATTTCCATAAAATACAAATAGTTAAAATTTAATTGTTCATTTATTTTTTTAGTTTTTCTGGTTATAAAAAAACGATTAACGCTATACAAACAATATAAAAGCGGTACCAATAATATATTGGTACCGCATCATAATAACTCGCGAAATAACCCTATAATAACGACAGGTTATATTTTTCTTTCTATAGTCAGGCTGATTCTAAAGTTAATCATCATTCTAACTCCCCCCTGTTTTCAGACCACAGTCATTCAAATAGCTATTGTCCAAAATTGAGTGCTGCATCAATAGCCGCTCTTCGGTTAGATTGTTGCTGATGGTTTTCCTTAGATTCACGTTCAGAGCCGTTGTTTATCGCCTCCTGTACCTGGCTATCAAAATTAATCGCTTCATCAATGGCTGACTGTCTGATGAGTTGCTGTTGCTTGTTATCCGGCGTGAATTTCGCAAAAACAACAGCACCGCGAGTGGGAATCACACTCGTGGACGACTCTGTCATGGTCATGCCTTCAGGTAAATCAAAGTCATCAACGCTAAGCGTATTTTCCCGATAAGGTGTCAGATAGCTCACCAACGCATAACCCCGGCTATCCGTCGTCACACCAAACTGATTATTGACGCCAACATCTTTGGTAGAGGTAACCTCAACCAATCCCATGGTTTCTCCCAGACTTTGCCCCAACGTAATACCACCGGCATGAGCCATTAAACTTCCTTCAATATCGGCATTATATTGGGTTACTGCACTGCCTTTAGTCGCCCCTAAACTCAATTGACCCGCATTATGTTGATATTGAATGCTGCCATTCACATTATCACCGTAGCGCGAATCATGCTGGGTGCCTAGCTGATAGCCAAGACTATAATTCTCCAGGGCGTAACCACTTATGCCTATGTCACGGTTCTGTGAGCCATTATGGGCAGCCGTTTGCGAATAGTTCAGCTTCATGTTGCTTGAATCAAATATATTCAATGGAATACTGACTCTCACATTAATTTCAGATGTCGTGTCCTGATCGGGATAGCGGTTATAGCTCGCATATACGTTATAATTGATATCATTAATCTCATCTGAAAAACCAAACGAAATGCTGGTTTCTTTATTATGATCTTGTTTCCGATAGGTCTCCTGATAAAGCGTGAGGTAAACGTTAGCTTTTTCAGTTAAATTTCGGTTTAAGTTAACTTCCCAGCGATAGCGTTTTTCAGCCTCTTCCTCACCATCCCACACCCCGTCATCCCAATCCCACCACCAGGTTTTTTGCTGAGTAATGGCCCGATCAAAATCCCGATAACGTTGCCCGGCAGGATAATAACGAAACTGCGTCATTAAACTGGTTTCAGCACTAAAGAAGGCTTTAGCATAGCGAAGCCGATACATACCGCCCTTATCGTCTTCTGCTCGCCGAGGCTGCTGGGCTTTACTCTGACTATAGTCAATGGAAATCGCTCCCCATTGATTCAGATTTTTACCCAAGCCTATCGCATGGTTTTGGTAAATATCAGATTTAATGCCACCGCCAAACAATGAAATATTACCGGGTAGTCCCCAGTTAGCGGCCACTTGAGTAAATCGGGGTTCTTCATCATCACTCCCCCGCCAGGGTTTATAAGTCCCGACAATAGTTTGATAGCTAAAATTTCCCGAGTGAACCAAATTCGGCAGCGCCGTATAAGGTAGAGAACGGACGGTTTCGGTCCCGTTACTCTCTTTAATGGTCATCTCCAAATCACCATCAACTTCTGGCGGAGAAACGTCACGAAGGATAAAAGCCCCAGGCGGAACAAAGGTTTGATAAATAACGGTGCCATTCTGCCTTACGGTTATCTCCGCATTACTGTTAGCAAAACCTTTTAACCATGGCGAAAAAGAACGCCAACTGTCCGGCAGCATTTTTTCATCGGTTTTTAACATGATTCCGCGAAACGGCAGGCTTTTAAACAGGTTGGATGGCGTATTGGCATCGCCCAATACCAAACTGCTGCCGATGCTTTTGATATCCCTGGCTAAATACATATCACGACTATAAGAGCCATGGTCACCATAGGCATCACGAAAAATGGTAGAATGATGGCGTAGTCGCCAAGCATCCAGATTTAAGCCAGACTCTAGTTCTACATAAGTGCTGCTGTTATTCTCCTGATACTGAAAAGCCTCCCCTTCATTAAAAGCATAGTTGAGATGATAATTAACAAATAAAGCATTAACTCCATCACTCCAGCTACTTATATCAATTTTATCTTTTTGTGACTCAATGAGCGTCTGGGGAATATCAACTATCGTTAGTGAAACAGAGGCGTCGTTGAAATAAAAAATATTCAAACGATCCAGTTCATCCTTAGGCAGGCAGCCTGAAGGCGTAAAGTTAAATTTAGATGAGAATGCCGGTTTCACGCCCCAAGTCTCTAGCAATGAACGCTTCAGACAAGGAAGATCATCCGTAATCTCTAATTCTATTTGCCCCATATCAAGGTTATTGACGATAACCCACTGATTATTCATTTGAGCCTTAACAGAACCCATAGAAATAGTGAGCCAACAACTGGCAAAAGCGATTGAACGAGTTAGCTGCATACTGGATACACAAATAGAGATACCGTCATAAATGACGGTATCTCTATTATATTAAGTTAAAATATAAGCGAATTAACGCTTAGATGCCGCTAACTCTGCACGAGCAGCTTTCAGCTCTTGCTGAACTGCCTGCACTTCAGCTTGTTTCTCTGCTAATTTAGCCTGGTACTTAGCCACTTTCTTAGCATCACCCTTCGCTTTAGCTTTGTTCAAATCAGCTTTAACTTCCGCTACATCGCTTTTCTTATCAGCCAATTTTTCCTCTAACTTTTGAACTTTCTTCTCTAAGCTTTGAGTTACATTGCCGCTGTTATTGTTATCAACACAGTAAGCATTCACGTTAGCCAATGCTCTTTTCAGAGAATTAACTTTATTGATATTACCGTATTGCTGAGCGATGCGAATTTGGTTTTCAAGAGCAGCGCGCTTAGCATTACAATTTTCGTATGCGCTAGCCATTGTGGAGTAACCAGCAGTCAGTGCCAACACCAATGGAATTAAACTTAATTTCTTAATGCTCTTCATAACAAACTCCTTGTTTTACATATTCAATTTATTGAATAAAAAGGTTTATTCCTCTCTATTCGTCTGAGACTTAACAATACTGGTTATATGTCAGTCTCATCAACGCTCCGGCTTCCTAAAGGTCGTGTAGGAACGGATGATAAAGTTGTAGTCCCTGTCATTTACAGCATCAAAAAACATTCAAGCTCTTGTTTTAAAATAATTATCTCATTATAGACTTCAGAAACCCTAGCTGCGGTTAACGGTGCTTCCTGTTGTTCCAAGCGCTGACATTGACTAATTAACGACTTTGCCCCAATTAACTGCAATCCACCTCGAATGCGATGTAAAGTTTGACGAACTAATTCATCATCTATCTGGGCACTCTGCTGAGCGGCGGATAACGTGGCAATATCCTGAGATAACGTCTCTGTCAATAGCTGAATAAATTGCTGGCGAGTCTCCACATTACTTAATTCAATCAGTAATTCACTGGGATCAAAATGAGAAAAGGTAGGTTCTGGCTCCTGCGATAGCTCGCTCAATTTATCGGCCAGCGCATTCAGACTAATCGGTTTGAATAAGCAATCATTCATTCCAGACGCCAGACAACTGTCATGGATGGTTTTTTGGGCGTTCGCCGTTAAACCCCATATTGTCAGCGCCTTAGTTTTCTGCTTTTCTTCCAACTGACGGATATAGCGAGTCAGGGTATAACCATCCATCTCTGGCATAGAACAGTCGGTAATTAATAAATCAACCTTATGGGTTTTTAACATCGCCAGCGCATTATGGCCATTTACGGCGCACTCGACATGATGCCCTAAATATTGAAGCTGCTTCATCAGTAATAAACGGCTGGCTGGGTGATCTTCGGCAATAAGAATGTTCAGGCTGGCGACAGGTAATTTACTTTTTTCAGAAGCCTGGCTAACCAGACCGGTATTTGCTAAACGCGATAAATATAGAATAACGCTGACTTCCGTACCGATACCAATCTGACTGCTTAAAGTAATATCGCCCCCCATCATCTGTGCCAGACTTCGACAAATATACAGCCCTAATCCGGTTCCCTGATATGAACGCTCATCCCCTTGAACAAAAGGCTGAAATAATCGTGATTGGGTCTGTTCATCAATACCGCACCCCGTATCTTGAATCACAATATGCAGCTCAAGCTGTTCATGATTGCTATTGATTAAATGCGCCTGTAATACTATTCGCCCACGTTCAGTAAATTTAATGGCATTACTGAGTAAATTAGACAAGATTTGCTTAAAGCGCATAGGATCGATTAATACATTATCGATAATGTCAGCATCAATCTCTAACTGAAACTGCAACTCTTTCTGGCGAGCGACCCCTTCAAACATCATCGCAACGGATTCAATAAGCTGACGTATATTGGCCCGTTCAGGACGCAGCATAAATTTATCCGATTCTATTTTTGATATATCTAATATGTCGCCAATTAATGTTAATAGCGATAGCGCTGAATCATGAGCAATTCTGATCGAATCCCAATCGGCAGATTCATTGGTTTTTCGCCGTAATAACAGTTCAAGCATGCCGATAATCGCCCCTAACGGCGTACGAATCTCATGACTCATGGTGGCTAAAAATGTACTTTTTGCCCGGCTCGCCTTATCGGCAATCTCTTTGGCATGCTTAAGTTCAATAATCAGCTTTTCTCTTTCCGTGACATCAATCCAGCCACCGATATAACCCCAAACATCCCCGGAAGGTGATAAAAACAACTGGTTCCACTGATGGATAGTGTGAAGTTGATCATGCAGATTAACCTGCTTAGTAATAAAAACGGGCTCTTGAAAATTAACCGAAAGAGGAACCGACTTCATTCCATCTAATCCGTCCGGCAATAGCGTAAAGTCCTGCCCAATAGTCTGCTCTTTTGTCAAATTCAACTCGGTTAAGAAACGCTCGTTAACGTAAGTTAACCCTCCCTGATAATCCATAATATAAACAGGGAGAGGAATGGCATCTAACAACGTTTGTCGAATATGATTGCCCTCCCTTTTAATCGCATGATACTGGCGATAGACATAAACGATGACGATAAATAACAGTATGATTAAAATACCGTTAAGCACCGAAGATGCCAGATTAAATCTGGATGGGCTAACCGCAGAAGCCTCATTAATGGTGTTAAATAAATTGGTGTTGGTATACCAATTGCTGATAACCGCATGTAAATCTTCTGGTGGAATATTTAAAATCGCTTTGTCTAAAATAGTGACCAAAGGATAATTCTTTGGTGATACTGCCAAAACAAAACTGGCAGGATCGCGGTCAAGGCTAGCAATAATCTCCAGACTATCGGCATAAAATCGCGGCAACATAAAGTCAGCGCTAATGAGAGGCAGAACCATCATATCCACCTTCTCATCTTTTACCCAATCTAGCCCAATACGCAACGTTGAAGCCCGTATAATCCGACTCCCTGGATAGGCATCGGTTAAGTCATTATCTAACGGATAGCCATCCATAATGACAATAGTCTTAGGCACCGACTGTCGACTAAATCTATTCTTCTTCCCCACCAATACTCTGGAGTTAAGAAAAAATGATCGGGTTGCTAATAAATCATTAGGCAGTGCAGAATCTAAGGTGATGCCACCAATAACAATATTGCTGCCGGTTCGTGCGTACTCCAATGCTTTCTGCGATGATTGGAGTTTAGTTACCTTGAACTTTAGTCCGGTACGGATAGTGATTGCTGTCAGTATATCGGCAACTACGCCATGAAGTTTCCCTTTAGCATCAAAGAAATAGAGGGGAGGTATCTCTTCACCAATAACAACCTGCACCTCTTTGTTTTCATCTATCCACTTGCGCTCAAGTGAGGTAACAAACGGATGGCTATCGCTTAAAGATAAAGGAATGCCTCCATTCCAACGACGTTGAATATCCACCCGAATGTTTTCAGGAATAACGCTTAAGGTTTTATTAATAATATTGATTAGTTTTTTATTATCATTTATCGCTGCAAATGATAATCCGGGCAAATTAAAATCCAGTAATGGATACATCGTCAGATTATTCAAATTAGATTGATTAATCAGATATTGCACCGAATTCTCTTCACCAATAAAAATATCAACATGTTTAAAAGAGAGTTCCTCTAATGCCCTACGATCGGAATTAAAGGTAATAAAATTAGCATTAGGATAATATTGCCGAATTGCCTCTACGTTGGCATAGACAGGTGATAATACAACATTAACCTTTTCTCTATTTTCTCTGTCAGGATTTAAATTAACAACAATTGATGGCACATTAGTAATATAGGGACGACTTAATAGTAAGTTATACGTTTCTTTTTCGTCATAGCCTGCATTAATAATCAAATCAATTTTCCCACTATTTAAATCCGCTATCATATCTGCGTAATTTAAGTAATAGAAAATCTTTGGCTTAACGTTTAAATTCCAGGCTATTAACCCCAAATAGTCAGCACTGACACCGGTAAAATCCCGATGTTCAGTGGTAATATCATAAGGTGGGAAGTTATAAGCATAAACGCCGACCTTCATGATGCGTTTTTTATGTAACCAAGCCCATTCATCCGGCGTTAGCTCCATATCAAACAAAGTGATTTGCGTTCGTCCCAACAGGCTTAACTCACTAAAAGCCGCCGTGGAACCTTGAGGTTTATCATTTGCCAGAACAACCAGCGAATTGATAAATATCAATAATAACAAAACGATACGATGCAGCATTAGTACTATCCCTGATACTCATTTTCCATAATTTTTTTCAGTTCATTGAGATCTGTGGTATTGGTTTTTTCAAACAACCTAGACTTATAAGTACTAATGGTTTTATTGCTTAATAAAAGTAGGTCACCAATCTCTTTATTGGTTTTCCCTTCAATTAAATAGCGTAGTACGGCGATTTCACGATCGGACAGCTTCTCCATCATACTGATATTATTATGGTGAGAGGCATAGTAAATCAGTCGCTTTAAACAAAAGGACGGAAAACAGCTATAGCCATCAATAACCTGCTGGCAAATTTGGCCTATCTGCTTTAAGTCATAATCTTTACTAACAAATCCATCAGCTCCTGCACGTAAAGCACGTTCAGAATAAATCTCCGGATTTTGCCCGGTGAGAATAATCACCTTTATCTTTTCATTAAACTGTTTAATGCGGCTGAGAATTTCCATCCCATCCATAACCGCCAAAGAAATGTCAAGAACAACAATTTCAACATCATGATCTTTAATAAAGCTCATTGCTTTAATACCATCAGTAACTGACTGAACAGAAAAATCATGATTTGCTTCCAATACCGCTTTCAAGGCAAAACAAATCGCGGGATGGTCATCTACAATCAACACATTAACCATCGCAATCTCCATATTATGCGCTGTTTATAATAATAATGTTAATTGATGAAAAATAAATACTCAATAAGTAATTATTTATTTTACCCACCAGAAAAGACAAATAATGATAAATGAAATAAAAAGAGACTTTCAATGAAATAATGAAATCTAAATATCAAATTAAAGTAAAAAGCAACAAATTAAAAATGTTGCTTAGTTTTTTACCTATCATGGAAAAAGTGACATTAAACAATTTCAAATAGTGAACGATTAAGCCCTATATCGGGCATCTGGAAAAATGATATTTAATACATTGAGTTAGCTAACAGTTCTTTGCCAAAACAGGATCATGATAAGAATAATATGTTGCGGTTGAATATATAAAACCAAGTCAGCCAGTCGAAATTAACTCACATGAGAAGGCGAAATAATCAACCACCTAAACACTAGAAAAAGATATCTTTATTGATAACGGTAGGATGCAGGCGAGCTTGCCAATCATTTAACGTCACTCGGGTTAATCGAGCTATCCCCTGATAAAACGGATGTTCAGTCTTTTCCTCCAACAGCGCCACAAAACGATGGCTCCACGGTAGCAAATGTTCACCCAGTAACGTCCCGATTTGCTCCGGCTGATTCTCAGCTAACCATGCCGCCAACATCAACAATAAACCAATATGATCTTCCGGTTCACGATGTTGCTGTTGTACTTCAATCCCTAATGTTGACTGCCAGCGACGTAAATCAAGGGTAGAATCGCCAAAAATAACACTCTCACGATCTAAATAAACTGAGCCCCAAGGCGGTGCCGGTAACGAATCAGGGCCAATAAACAGACGCTGAAACTCTTCAGATAATAATGGGCGGCTTCCCTCGGCTAAACCTAAATTAATTAAAACCGCTGCCTGCTGAATATCAATCCTCGCTCCACAAGGCCACTCATCAACCCAGCCATCATGGTTCAACCATGCTAGCAAAGAAAGCACATCTTGCTGTTCAGGAGGATAATACAATAAAGCCCCCAACATCCGGCCAGTTAATGAAATATCATCAATATCTGCCAAACTCGGCATAGGAAGAGAACGCATAAATAACCTTTGTCTTATTTAGAGAAAAAAGCGTGCGGCAGCCTATTTGCTACCGCACACAATATCATTCGTTATCCACCAAAGGTAACGCCAACCGTCATATGTAAATTATAAAATACTGCCCGTCCAATAAGTTCACCGCAGACGACCAGAACAAATCCCAGCATCATAACTGCAGTTCCTGCCCGCTTTTCTGACAGCATAGGGACAATCCATAAGCTCAAGCCAGCAGCCACCATCACCAAACGTAGTGTCATTAACTGGCCATACTGTGGAACCAATACGGTGGCGGAGGTGACTGAACTGTGTAAACTCGCCAGTTCACTCCCCTGCATTAACCCTGAACAGGCACTGATGATTAACGCAATAACGCCGATCGCCGCCAGCCCTTTACCACGACAATCGCCGTCACTATTTTTCAGTATACTCCCCAGCAGTGAGCCACCAATCAACATTGTCAGGAAAAAATTCAGCGTGGTATAGCCGTTATCCCAAGTTGGTACCGTTTCTATTTGATAGACCCGACACATAGCGTAAACAAACGCCACACCGGCAATCATGGCAATAACCAGCCATACTTTACCCAAGGCTTTAGGCATCTTGCCCAGTATGGCAACTAACCAATAAATACCACCAATGGCAAAAAATATCGAACCAAAGGCAATCTCATTACTTAATCCTGATTCGCCAATACGATTCAACGAGTTAAATGCTCGGCTCATGGTGCCTAAATGCATTACCGAGGCCAAAAAGGCGATGCCCATCAGCACCCAGATAAAAAACATCCCCCGATGAATCGATTTCCTCTGGCGCTCATCGGTTTTACCGCATAATAACGCCAGCGCCAGTACAATGAATCCACCGACAGCACACTGCCCCAGTACGGTAAATAACATTAACGGCCATTCATGCCATCCCAGTTCCATATTAAACCTCCTTCGGATTGGATAAATGACCGGTAGTATCACCTACCGGGCGACTACAGGCGTTTGGTTTTAGAACAATATTCGGCTGAGTATATTTGGCTGCCGGGAGTGGTGCCACCGCCGCCAGATTGCCGTGTTTTGCCCGCAGTTCTTCAATTGGACCAAAATCCAAAGCTCGCAATGGACAAGACTCAACACAGATCGGTTTCTTGCCTTCATTAAGCACCCGCTCATGACAACCATCGCACTTGGTCATATGACCTTTAGCCGCATTATATTGCGGCGCACCATATGGGCAGGCCATATGGCAATAGCGACAGCCAATACACACTTCTTCATTAACCAGTACAAAGCCATCTTCCCGCTTATACATCGCTCCGCTTGGGCAGACTTTGACGCAGGCCGGATCGTCACAGTGATTACAGGCAATAGATAGATAGTAAGCAAATACGTTCTGATGCCACACATCACCGTCTTTCTGCCAGTCTCCGCCAGCATATTCGTAAATACGCCGAAAGCTAACGTCCGGCGTTAAATCTTTATAGTCCTTGCAGGCCAGTTCGCAGGTTTTGCAGCCCGTGCAACGACTTGAATCGATATAAAAACCATATTGCGTTGTCATTGATGGCTCCTTAAACTTTTGCGACTTCAACAAGGTTAGTGTGTTGCGGATTACCTTTCGCCAGAGGAGAAGGTCGTAACGTGGTTAGCACATTAATGCTACCGGCATGATCAACGCCTTTTGCATCGGGTGAATACCAAGCCCCCTCGCCCAATGCCACTACTCCGGGCATCATGCGGGGAGTAACTTTGGCATTAATTTGCGTTTCACCACGACCGTTATATATACGAATCATGTCACCGTTTTTGATACCGCGTTGTTGTGCATCGATTGGGTTCATCCAGATTTCCTGACGAGCCGCTGCTTTAAGGACATCAATATTGCCGTAGGTTGAGTGACAACGAGCTTTATAATGAAAACCGATTAACTGGAGAGGATACTGCTTCCTCAGCGGATCATCTGAACCCTCAAAAGTAGACACATGAATAGGTAGAGGTGAAATAACATCCCCTTTAGGCAGCTCCCAGCTTTTTGCCATGTCAGCCAAACGCTCAGAATAAATTTCAATTTTTCCTGATGGTGTATTCAATGGATTAGCAACAGGATCTTCCCGGAAGGATTGATAAGCAATGAAATGACCATTCGGATCTTTACGCTTATATACCCCCATTTGACGGAATTCTTCAAACGTTGGCAGTAGTGGATCTTTCTCACAGGATTGTTGATACAGATGACGTAACCATTCTTCCTGTGTACGCCCTTCAGTAAATTGCTGTTCAACGCCCATGCGTTTCGCAATCTCAGACGTCATTTCATAAATAGAGCGGCATTCAAACTGTGGTTCAATCGCTTTATCAGCAAAAATAACGTAGCCCATATTGCCGGATGAAGCATCCAGACAGAAGTCCATCTGCTCTGATGTCGTCAAATCTGGCAGCAAAATATCAGCACAGCGAGCGCTGGCGGTCATATGGTTTTCAATCACCACAATCATTTCACACTTGGTTTCATCTTCCAGAATTTTCAGCGTGCTGTTGATATCTGAATGCTGGTTAACCATGCTGTTACCGGCATAGTTCCAGATAAACTTAATCGGTTGTTTCAGCTTATCAGTGCCTCGTACCCCGTCACGCGTAGCAGTCATCTCTGCGCCGCGCATAATGGCATCGGTCCACAGGAAAAAAGAGATACTGTCTTTAACCGGGTTTTCTAAGGTTGGAAAACGAACAAATGGAATAGCATAAGAGCCTTCACGTGCTCCGGTATTACCGCCGCTGATCCCGATGTTACCGGTTAAGCAGGCTAAGGTGGCGATAGACCGAGCCACCATTTCACCATTAGCATGGCGCTGCGGCCCCCAGCCCTGACAAATATAGGTCGGTTTCGCCGTCCCGATTTCACGCGCTAATTTGATAATTCGCTCGGCAGGAATAGCGGTAATTTTTGCCGCCCATTCAGGGGTCTTAGCAATACCATCATCACCTTCACCCAAAATATAAGCTTTGTAGTGACCATTGCGCGGCGCACTTTCCGGTAGCGTTTTTTCATCAAAGCCAACGCAATATTTATCGAGGAATGGCTGGTCAATCAGGTTCTCAGTAATTAAGACGTAAGCCATACCGGCAACCAATGCCGCATCCGTTCCCGGCGTGATAGGAATCCACTCATCTTCTCGACCGGCAGCCGTATCGCAATAGCGGGGGTCAATAACGATCATTTTTGCATTGGAGCGTTCGCGTGCCTGCTCCAACAAATAGGTAATCCCACCGCCGCTCATCCGTGTTTCTGCCGGGTTATTACCAAACATCACCACCAGTTTGGTATTTTCAATATCAGAAATACTGTTACCGGAACCGCCACCGTAGGTATAGCTCAATCCCGTGGTAATTTGCGCCGTACTGTAAGTGTTATAGTGATTCAGATAACCACCACAGCAATTCATTAAGCGGGCAATCAGCGAGTTACCCGGTGGCCATGAACGGGTAACCGTTCCACCCAGCGTGCCGGTGGCGTATTGTAGATAAACCGCTTCGTTACCATAATCCTTAATGATGCGCTTTAGATTATTGGCGATTTCATCGTAGGCTTCTTCCCAAGTGATACGCTTAAATTTACCCTCACCGCGCTTGCCTACTCGTTTCATGGGGTATTTCAGGCGATCGGGATTGTATACCCGACGACGCATTGAACGACCGCGTAAACAGGCTCTAACCTGATGTAATTCCTGATAAACATCTTCACCAGTATTATCCGTTTCAACGTATTTAATTTCACCGTTACTTACATGCATTCTCAATGGGCATCGGCTACCGCAGTTCACGGTACAGGCGCTCCAAACCAGCTTTTCGTCGGTTGCAGCATTTTTTCCATTCATTTCTTCAGCATTAGCCGAACCAAAGGGTAAAGAAACACCACCGGCCACCGCGGCTAAACCACCCAGTGCGCTGGTTTGTACGAACTTACGTCGGCTTACTGGTATCAATACCGGGCTGTTCTGATCGTCAAGGCTCATAAGTCACCTATTGCTTTATCATTAAAGAGTCAATTGAGTTAAATTATTTTTATTAAAATTTTGTCATTAGAAAAAACAGGTAATAGGAAAGTGATTAGTGCCGGAAGCTATCAAGCCAGATAAATACATCGCGTTTATCTGAGAAGGAATAAGAGTCGTTGTTATTAATCTTTCCTAATTTAGATTAATCATATTACTTAATCACCGAGCCTGAATATTGCTCTCAATCAATGATAGAGGGATTAGTAATGCCTTTAGCATCAGCGTAATGCATGCGGATCAATAGATAACATCACAGCTACAAAATTGATTACGCACGCTAACAATTTGTGTTATTAGTCTATTAATAAAAGATAATGAGTACCGTTATCAAAATAAAAATATTTTAATATCAAATAAGAAATTGAATTCAATAAAATAACGATATTTTTTATATAGTAAATTTAGCGGCCAAAATTAAAAGGTACATGCTTAATATGCGGAAAATAAAAAGGCCCTGAAAATCAGGGCCTTTTTTAAACCAAAAATAAAATCAGTATGATTAACCGATATATTCTAAACCACCCATATATGGGCGCAGCACTTCCGGTACTTCAATACGACCATCGGCTTGCTGATAGTTTTCCAGAATCGCCACTAAAGTACGGCCAACCGCCAAACCAGAGCCATTCAAGGTATGAACCAACGTGGTTTTCTTGTCATTCTTACCGCGGAAACGAGCCTGCATACGGCGCGCCTGGAAATCCCACATGTTAGAACATGAAGAAATCTCGCGATAAGTATTTTGGGCAGGTACCCAAACTTCCAGGTCATATGTCTTGCTTGAGCCAAAGCCCATATCACCGGTACACAGTAAAACTTTACGGTACGGTAAACCCAGCAGTTGAAGCACTTTTTCCGCATGACCGGTCAGTTCTTCCAATACATTCATGGAATCTTCTGGACGAACAATTTGTACCAGCTCAACTTTATCAAACTGGTGCATACGGATAAGACCGCGAGTATCGCGACCGTATGAACCTGCTTCAGAACGGAAACATGGCGTATGAGCCGTCATTTTTAGCGGCAGAACATCTTCATCAAGAATCTCACCGCGCACCAAGTTGGTCACAGGGACTTCAGCCGTTGGAATTAAACCATAGTTGCTGGTTTCAGCCTCTTCAGACAGCGGTTGAGTATGAAACAGATCTTCGCCAAACTTAGGCAATTGACCGGTACCAAACAATGTCGCCTGATTAACCAGATAAGGGACATACATTTCAGTATACCCATGTTCGGTAGTATGCAGGTCTAACATAAATTGAGCCAGTGCACGGTGCATACGGGCAATCTGCCCTTTCATCACCACAAAACGTGCGCCGGTTAATTTCACCGCGGCGGCAAAATCCAAACCACCGTTGGTTTCACCCAACTCAACGTGATCGCGAACCGGGAAATCAAACTTACGCGGTTCTCCCCAACGACTCACTTCTAGATTATCGTTTTCATCTTTACCAAATGGTACTGACTCATCTGGAATATTGGGAATAATTGAAACTGAATCGTGAATCTCTGCCTGTAACTTCTCAAGATCGGCTTTCGCTGCATCCAGTTTTTCACCCAGCAGATTCACTTCACGACGCAGTGGTTCAATATCTTCACCGCGCGCTTTAGCATCACCGATGGACTTGGATCGAGCATTACGTTCAGCTTGTAGGGTTTCTGTTTCTACCTGTAAAACTTTACGGCGCTCTTCCTGCTTACGTAAAGTATCCACATCCAGTTTAAAGCCTCTGCGAGCCAGTTTTTCCGCCGTTGCGTCCAGCTCATTACGTAATAAATTCGGGTCCAGCATGCTAATCCTATGCCTATGTATTTTAATATTAATCAAGATTCATGCCCGCTGACTAACTGACAGCGCGACATACTGTTTTCGCTAATTACCTTACCGCAACCCAAAGGTTAACGGTAGCGTTTTATCGAGCTATTTTGATCCTGCTCAGCCAACCAGTTCAGCTTTTCAGCGATTTTGGTTTCCAGCCCACGCGGTTCAGGGAAATAATAGCGCTGACCGCTCATTTCAGCGGGAAAGTAGCTCTCACCGGCAGCGTATGCGTTAGGCTCATCATGAGCATAACGATATTCTGCCCCTAACCCCATCTCTTTCATCAATTTGGTTGGCGCATTACGCAGATGCTCAGGAACGTCAAAATCACCGCCGTGTTGCGCATCTTTCATCGCCGCCTTAAACGCGGTATAAACCGCATTACTTTTCGGTGCGCAGGCTAAATACACTATCGCCTGAGCAATCGCTCTTTCCCCTTCTGCCGGGCCAACGCGAGTAAAGCAGTCCCAAGCCGCAATAGCCACCTGCATACCGCGCGGATCGGCATTACCCACATCTTCAGATGCAATTGCCAATAAACGACGGGCGACATACAGTGGATCGCCTCCCGCACTGATAATTCGTGCATACCAGTAGAGTGCAGCGTCAGGTGCGGAACCGCGCACTGATTTATGCAGTGCGGAAATCAAATCATAGTAGCGGTCACCTTTGTTATCAAAGCGTGCGCTACGTTCGCCAGAGATCTCTTTCAATAGCTCAGGGGTTAATACTCGCTGACCATTGGCAGAAATCTCAGCCATATCCGCCATCATTTCTAAACTATTTAACGCGCGTCGCGCATCACCATTAACCAGTTCCGATAGCATGCGACGAGTTTCATCCGGCAACACGATATTCTGTTCACCGTAGCCACGCTCTTTATCCTGCATGGCCTGCAACAAGACTTGCTCAATATCTGGGCCATCTAACGATTTAAGCAGATAAACTCGGGCGCGGGATAACAGTGCCGAATTAAGTTCAAACGATGGATTTTCGGTGGTTGCGCCAATAAAAGTAATGGTGCCATCTTCAATATGCGGCAGAAAGGCATCCTGCTGGCTTTTATTAAAACGATGAACTTCATCCACAAACAGGATCGTTCTTCTGCCAGCATCGCGGTTATTGCGAGCACGCTCAATCGACTCTCGAATCTCTTTAATACCCGAGGTTACTGCTGAAATGCGTTCCACATCAGCATTACCATAATGACCAATAATTTCAGCTAACGTGGTTTTACCGGTGCCCGGCGGCCCCCAAAGAATCATTGAGTGTAAATGACCGGCCTCTATTGCTCGCGGTAATGGCTTACCCGCAGAGAGAAGATGGCGCTGACCAATATACTCAGCGAGCGTACGGGGGCGCATCCGCGCCGCCAACGGTTGAAATTCATTCTGAGAAAAATCGAGTGAAAGAGTGCTCACCATGCCTCACTTGCGTTGATCGTCTATCGTCACGCCTTTTGGTGGTGTAAAAGTAAACTGTGCCGCATCGACAGAACCGGTTTGTTGGCCTTTCAGCGCATAGCTGCTGCGCTGGCCGTCCTGTTCAACTGCCACAAAGCCTTTGATGATACCGTCTGGCGTTACGTTAATCGAAAAGGCTTTTAGATTACCTTTTATCGCTTTTGGCGTTAATTGAAACTCATTGCCTTGCTGTTGCACATTATATTTGCTCCAGTCGGTAGCGCTATTACGCGTAATCAACATAAACGGCGTATCGCCGGTTACGCTATCTAACCATGTGACCGTCGCCTGCTCAACAAACGGGTTAAAGAACCATAAGGTTTTACCATCAGAAACCAGAATACTTTCATCCGGTGATGTCATATGCCAGCGAAACAAATTAGGGCGCTTAACCCAAAGTTCGCCTTCACCTTGCTGTATCGCCGCACCGCCAGCATCCTTTACCGATTGAGAGAAACTGGCATGGAAGCTATTCACCTTATTCAGACGGTTTTGCAAATCTGAGCGAGCGTCAGCTAATACGGCTGAGGACACCAGACCAGACATCAGGCAACAGGTGATAAGTAGTTTCTTCATTGTTGCAATTACTCCAATCTATTATCGAGAAAACGTAGGTTAAACGCATTTTGAATCTATCTGTGGCACTCTACCTGACAATAGCGGGCAAGGTACAGGCTAATGCCATTAAGTATATGATCTTTTACTTATCTTTTCAGTTGAAATAAGGGCCGCATAAGCGGCCCTATCGTTAAGCAATGACGGTCAACTAATCAAACTGTGAACGCGCCAGTACCTCACGGTTACCGTTATGCCCAGGCGGGCTGACAATACCTTGAGCTTCCATCTGATCGATAATCCGAGCTGCTCGGTTATAACCAATACGGAACTGGCGCTGAATACCAGAGATAGACGGTTTCTTCTTCTCAACCACAAAAGCAACCGCCTGATCGAACAGAGCATCCAGTTCTTCATCAGCATCAAAACCAAAGCCACCTTCACCTTCTTCTGACGTGGCGGTAATACTATCAATATACTGCGGACGACCGCGCGCTTTCCAATCTTGTACCACGGCGTGTACTTCCTGATCGCGCACAAAAGCACCGTGAACACGTACCGGCATAGATGAGTTTGGCGGCAGATAGAGCATGTCCCCCATCCCCAGCAGTGATTCTGCGCCCCCCTGATCGAGGATGGTGCGTGAGTCAATTTTACTGGAAACGGTAAACGCCATACGCGTAGGAATGTTCGCTTTAATCAGGCCAGTAATAACGTCGACGGAAGGTCGTTGTGTAGCCAGCACCAAATGGATACCCGCAGCACGCGCCTTCTGTGCCAAACGGGCAATCAACTCTTCGACTTTTTTGCCCACTGCCATCATCAGGTCGGCAAACTCATCAACCAACACCACAATGTACGGCAGTTTTTCCAGCATCGGTGGGGAGACATCCATACTTTCGCTTGGCTTCCAGAACGGATCGGGAATTGGGCGACCAAGCTGCTCCGCTTCCTGAACCCGGTCATTATAGCCCGCCAGATTTCTCACGCCCAATGCTGACATAAGCTTATAGCGTCGTTCCATTTCACCAACGCACCAACGTAGCGCATTAGCGGCATCCTTCATATCGGTAACCACTTCAGTCAACAGATGCGGTATACCTTCATAAACCGATAACTCCAGCATTTTCGGGTCGATCATGATAAAACGAACGTCTTCCGGTTTTGCCTTATACAGCATACTCAGAATCATGGCGTTTACCCCGACCGACTTACCGGAACCGGTGGTACCAGCAACCAATAAGTGAGGCATCTTCGCCAAATCGGCCGTCACCGGCTGTCCGGAAATATCTTTACCCAATACAACGGTTAATGGAGAAGAGGCGCTACTGAATTCAGGTGAATTCAAAACTTCTCGCATATATACCGTCTGGCGGTGTTCATTCGGCAGTTCCAGACCGACATAAGGTTTACCGGGAATCACTTCAACCACCCGCACTGCCGTGACTGACAGTGAACGAGCTAAGTCTCTGGCTAAGCTGGAAATACGTGCGGCTTTGACACCCGGCGCTAAATCTAATTCAAAACGAGTAATTACCGGCCCCGGTAAAATATCAACAACATGGGCTTTCACTCGGAAATCGGCCAATCGACGTTCAAGTAAACGCGCAGTTTCTTCCAGCGCTTCCATATCA
This sequence comes from Pragia fontium DSM 5563 = ATCC 49100, assembly GCF_900112475.1. GTDB lineage: Bacteria > Pseudomonadota > Gammaproteobacteria > Enterobacterales > Enterobacteriaceae > Pragia > Pragia fontium. The sequence continues at coordinate 174,089 of NZ_FOLW01000008.1, forward strand.
ACTGGCGCCTGATTGGTAGGCGGAGCTGATAATAGATCTAACGATGGCAGCGGTGTCGTTGGTTTTTCCAATGGACGATCGTTACGCATCAAGAACGGATGGATTAACCCATCCATCGATGGCTGTTCCGGCTGACGTTCTTCTGGAACAGCGGCTGGCTGAGGTGGTACGGCACCCATTGAGCCAGAATGCGTTGATGTTTGGCTTACCGGTGGTGCAGCATGACTCTGAGCCGGTTGTTGATAAGCATAAGGTGATGTCGAAGTCGGCGCTACCGGCAATACATCATTAATATTGCCTAAAGGTACTTCATCCGCGCGCTCCACATCGCTTACCTGCGAAGGTAAGGTAAACAGCGGCTCAATTGGACGATTGTCGACGGTCTCTTCGTCATCATCTCTGGCAGAAACACCGTATAAAGGATTATCCGTTACCGCTTGGTCGTTATAACCGCCGTCATCTAACTGGTATTCTTCGCCATAGCGCTGGCGCTGCTCTTCAGCAAAAGCTTTTCTCAGCGACTCTTGCTGCATAGCATCAAACTCATCTTCACCGTTGGTGGCAGATGGCATATTGTCAGGCTGTGACTGCCCTTGAGCCAGACGCTCGCGCTCCCGTTGCTCAGCTTCCCGCTGTGAAGGGAGCTTAATGCCATACGAAGCTAATTCGCGACGCGTTGGAATTCGTACCGGATTAGGGCGTGGTAATTCTGGACCGATACCCTGCTTGATCTGCGGCTGCCCACTGCTCACGGCAGGCGTGAACGCGATTGTTGGTGCTGAAGCCGAAGAGACGGTGGATGCAACACTGGCAGCGGCTGAAGCCGCAGAAAGTGCATTAAACGCCGACGACAAATTACCGGCAGGATCGCTTTCAGGTTCATCCGACATCGCCGCGCTAAAGCTACCTGCGGGCAAGTTAGATGAACCATTATCCGTTGCATCGTCAGCCGGGAAATACTCATCAGGAATAGCGTCATGCAGACTAAACGGATACTCGGTTTCACTCTCAGCAGGTACCGTACTTTCAGAAGGTTCTACCGGTTGAGAATTACTAAAGGTAAATGTTGCCGGGCCAAAAGAAACCGCTGATGGCTCAGAAACCGCCCTTTCTGACATATTGTCGTTATGAGATGAAAATGGATACGTTGCGGCTGTTGTAAACTGAGGTTCTGGTTGTTGTTCGCTCTGCCCAATAACGGAATTGGCCGTTGTCTCAGGCTGAGCTTGAAATGAAGCTGACGGAGTAGCGACATTTGATGTACCAAACAACGTGGGCTCAACGGGTTCAGATGCAGCACCATCTTCCGGTCGTTCATCATCGCTCATCGCAGCAGAGAAAGAGAGTTCCTGTTGTAGCTCATTTTTAAAATGAATGGATGGGTCTTGCTCTTCATCGCTATCTGCATCAGTGAAACCATAGCTTTCGCCCGCCCTTACCCCTGGCGCGCTAAATAACACATCATCGCTATTAGACTCGGAAAATGAATGACTATCACTAACCGGAATGACCGCATTCTTGTCATCAGCGATATCGGTTTCATAATCCGGCTCTTTGCGCGTACGGTTGGTAACAAAAGTCAGCGCTCCCATGACAAAAGCACCAATCTTTTCTGCAATCGTTAACCACGGCCAACCGGTAAATAGCGTCAGGCCAATCGCCCATACGCACAGCAGAATCAGCGTTGCACCCACCCCATTAAAATGAGGTAATAGCGCACTATTCAATAAGCTGCCGATAACGCCACCGGATGCAAAATAATACCAGTCATCAATGCTGATGGCCGATAGCCCGCAGGAAGAGAAAATCAGCGCCAGCAAACCAATAAAACGCAGCGATAGAGCAAAGAAATCAACGGGTTTCTCATCGCGTTCATGGCGATACAGCACCCAGCATTGGAAAACCATCAGCAGCGGTACCACATAAGCCAGTACGCCGAATATAAATAAAAAGGTGTCGGCCAGCCAAGCTCCGCTTTCGCCACCAATATTATGAATCGGCTCGTGCCAAGCGGTTTGCGACCAGCTGGGATCGGCAGGATTGAAACTGACCAGTGCCACCATAAGATAAATGGCAAAAATAACCACCACCAATAAACCGGCTTCAAAAAGCCGCTGGCGGCTATTCAACTTCTTCAACTTAGGCTCTTTGTCTTCTATATATTCCTGGCTCAAGAAAGGCTCTCCAGGTTACCGTAGCAATGCATGAACGGCAGCGCCAGAATTACCCAGCGCTGAAACTGTATGAATACACAGGAGTGTAACGGAAGTTTGCAGATTTTGCACCTGCTATGATGAATTATCGCGTTTTGATAACCAAGTGGTTACTCTGTTTAACTTCTTCCATAACTACGTAGGTACGCGTGTCGTTTACACCGGGTAAACGTAACAGCGTTTCACCTAATAGTTTTCTATACGCGGACATATCTGATACGCGCGTTTTCAGAAGATAGTCAAAATCACCAGAAACCAAGTGACACTCCTGAATTTCCTCTAATTTTTGTACAGCCGTATTGAACTGTTCAAAAACATCAGCCGCACCGCGATTCAGCGTGATTTCAACAAAAACCAGCAGCGACGCGTCTAAATAATGAGGATTCAGTAACGCAGTATAACCTTGAATAAATTTCTGTCTTTCAAGACGACGTACCCGCTCCAAACACGGCGTTGGTGATAAGCCAACACGTTTTGACAGCTCAACGTTAGAAATGCGTCCATCCAACTGCAATTCATTCAAAATATTACGGTCAATTCGATCAAGATCTTTACTCGGGCGTTTTTTATTGTCTACCATTTTTCTTCTCTCAATATCTTCCTTGTTTCTGATACACCGCTAACTCTCCTAAAGATTTTACGGCGCTTCTGTCCAAGCCAATAACTGTAGTTATATACCAGCCAGAAACCAGGTGTTCTAGTTATTATCTGTAGCCAACAGCACAAGATATCTATCTAACCACTTAGTTTTATTACATTAATGATCTTCAGCCATCACCAATGTAAATCAGGGTACTGCTCAAAACTACAACCTGAACATATTGTATTATGCGGTTAATCTATACATATAAAGAGTAAGTATCTGTTACCTTGCCAAAACACTTACCTTATAAACTTCGTCAATATAGTTATCAGCGTAATCACAGAATAATGTTTTCGCAAATACCTGCGTTATTGTCAAAGTAAATGAGTAAAAAAAAGCACAATTCTCTATATAAATTCATAACTGCGTCATTTTAACTCCAAAATCGCACATTTAATAGAAAAAACCTATCACAATGATTGGTAACAAACCCGATCATGACTTTTTTTAATGTTGTATTTTCCTTACAATCACATAAATTATTCGGTCTTACCCTCACAGAGGAATTATCGCTATGGTCAAGCACTGTAAGTTACTCATTTTAGGTTCAGGCCCAGCGGGTTATACCGCCGCGGTTTATGCCGCACGCGCAAACCTCAATCCGGTATTAATTACAGGTATTGAACAAGGTGGGCAACTAACCACCACAACCGATGTAGAAAACTGGCCTGGCGATGCAGAAGGATTAACCGGTCCTGGTTTAATGGATCGTATGCGCGAGCATGCACTCAAATTCCAGACCGAGATCATTATCGACCATATTCAGCGGGTTGATTTACAGACTCGTCCTTTCCGTTTGTTTGGTGATAGCGAAGAGTACACCTGTGATGCCCTGATTATCGCTACCGGTGCTTCTGCCCAGTATTTAGGATTACCTTCTGAAGAAAACTTCAAAGGCAGAGGCGTTTCAGCCTGTGCCACCTGTGATGGTTTCTTCTATCGCAATCAAAAGGTTGCCGTAGTGGGTGGTGGTAATACCGCCGTCGAAGAAGCGCTGTACTTATCCAATATTGCTGCCGAAGTTCACCTGATTCACCGTAGAGACAGTTTCCGGGCAGAAAAAATCCTTATCGACCGCATGATGGAAAAGGTCCGCAACGGCAATATTATTCTGCATACGGATAGAACGTTAGATGAAGTTTTGGGTGATGACATGGGCGTTACTGGTGTTCGTCTAAAAGATACCAACACTCACGTCACTGAAGAACTGACGCTTACCGGCGTATTTATTGCTATTGGACATCGTCCAAATACTGATATTTTTACCGGCCAGCTTGAACTCCGAGATGGTTACCTGAAAACACATTCGGGTACGCAAGGTAATGCCACCCAAACTAGCATCCCAGGCATTTTTGCTGCTGGCGACGTTGCCGATAATATTTATCGCCAAGCGATCACTTCTGCAGGCAGTGGTTGTATGGCTGCGCTGGATGCAGAACGTTACCTCGAAACACAAAATAACGGCTAATCGCTATTTGTGTCACATGTTGGTATAACACCACATGTTTAAGGCGGCTAACGGCCGCCTTATTCTTTTGCGGATACTAATGGTATCCTTATCCCAACTTTGCTAATCAGACCCCGTCCAAACTTATGTCTAATATGAATAAAACAAGACAGCGTGAGTTGATCCGCTGGTTAAAATCTCAGGGCGCTCCGGCACAACGTTGGTTACGGATATCTACCCTGTTGGGATTACTCAGTGGAATATTGATTATCGTGCAGGCTTGGTTACTGGCAACGATTCTCCATGCATTGATTATCGAAAATATTCCTCGAGATACGTTGATCGGCTATTTTATCCTGATTATTGTTACCGTTATTTTTCGTGCGCTGTTAGTTTGGCTCAGAGAACGCGTGGGCTTTATTTACGGTGCCGCTATCCGACAGCGAATTCGTCAGCAGGTACTCAATCGCCTTGAACAACTGGGGCCGGCCTGGATTCAGGGTAAACCGGCGGGAAGCTGGGCAACCATGATCCTTGAGCAAATTGAGGATATGCAGGACTTCTACTCCCGTTATCAACCACAAATGATGCTGGCGGCCATGATTCCGATCTTAATACTGGCGGCAGTATTTCCGATTAACTGGGCTGCAGGACTGATTCTATTTGTCACCGCACCGCTGATACCGATATTTATGGCGCTGGTAGGCATGGGTGCCGCCGATGCCAACCGACGTAATTTTATCGCACTGGCTCGACTAAGCGGTAACTTCCTCGATCGATTAAGAGGCTTGGATACCCTAAGACTATTTCATCGGGGGCCGGCCGAAACCGAACAAATTAGTCAAGCCTCAGAAGATTTTCGCTCCCGCACCATGGATGTGTTAAAGCTGGCTTTTCTCTCCTCCGCTGTTTTAGAGTTTTTTGCTTCGGTATCCATCGCCGTGGCCGCCGTCTATTTTGGTTTCTCTTATCTTGGGGAACTAAATTTTGGATCGTACGGTATGCCAGTGACCTTATTTGCTGGTTTTCTGGTGTTAATTTTGGCTCCCGAGTTTTTCCAACCGTTACGCGATCTTGGCACTTACTATCATGCCAAAGCTCAGGCGATTGGTGCTGCTGAGTCATTACAAACCTTTTTGGAAGCTGAAACCGATCAATCCAATGGCCAGGGAGTCAATGAGTTACCGGTCTGTGATAGCATCACCCTTCGCGCCAACAACCTCACCATTATTTCTCCTGATGGGAAAACGCTGGCTGGACCGCTAAATTTTGTGCTGACCCCGGGGCAACGCATTGCCATCGTCGGCCACAGTGGCGCAGGAAAAAGCTCACTGCTTAATCTGCTGCTAGGTTTTATGCCCTATCAAGGTTCAATTACGATCAATGATATTGAACTGAATAGCCTACAACCGACTTGCTGGCGGAAACACCTCAGTTGGGTTGGTCAGAACCCGCACTTACCGGCACACACCGTACGCGATAATATTTTGTTGTCCGATCCCCTGGCGTCAGATGAAGCGTTAGCGCAGGCCATCAAACGGGCTTATGTTGATGAATTCCTCCCGCTCCTTCCCGATGGACTAGACACTATCGTTGGCGACCATGCTGCTCGCCTCTCGGTTGGGCAAGCTCAACGGGTCGCAGTTGCCCGAGCCCTGCTTTCCCCTTGCCACCTGTTGATATTGGACGAACCCACCGCCAGTTTAGATGCCAACAGCGAAAGATTAGTGATGAATACCTTGAGAGAGGCCTCAATGTGCCAGACCACTCTGCTAGTCACCCATCGACTTGAAGATCTTGACGGATACGATCAGATTTGGGTCATGGATAAAGGGGAGATTGTTCAGCAAGGGGATTTCACTACCCTTAATCAATCATCAGGCCCATTTAGCGTGCTGATGTCTGGCCGGAATGCGGAGGTTTAAACATGAAGACGTTACTTCCTTTTTTAGCGCTGTACCGCCGACATTGGTTCCGTCTCTCTTTAGGCATTGTGCTGGCTATTGTCACCATTCTGTCCAGTATTGGTTTGCTGACCTTATCCGGTTGGTTCCTTGCTGCCTCTGCTCTGGCAGGGTTAACAGGACTACTTACCTTTAACTATATGCTACCGGCTGCGGGCGTTCGGGGCTCAGCCATTATTCGTACTGCCGGACGTTATGCTGAACGTCTGGTTAGTCATGATGCGACGTTTAGAGTCTTGGCCCACTTACGCACCTTCACCTTCCAAAAGTTAATGCCCCTTTCCCCGGCGGGCATTGCCCGTTTCCGTCAGGCTGAGCTACTCAATCGACTCGTCGCTGATGTTGAAACCCTCGATCACCTCTACTTACGGCTGATCTCCCCGCTGGTTAGCGCTATTGTGGTCATTGTAGTGGTCACTTTTGGGCTCAGCTGGCTTGATGTAACGCTGGCCTGTACGCTAGGCGGCATTATGTTAATCCTGCTGTTTGCCCTACCGACCATTTTCTATCGTGCAGGTAAACCCATTGGTGCTGATTTAACCGCCCTACGCAGCGATTACCGCGGACAACTCACCTCATGGCTACAAGGACAAGCGGAACTGGTTATTTTCGCTGCCTTACCTGCATTCCGGCTTAAATTGGACTTAATTGAACAACGCTGGCTGGAACGCCAAAAACAACAGGCCACTTTGGCTGGAGCATCCCAAACCTTAATGATTCTGGCCACCGGATTTACGCTGGTACTCATTCTTTGGCTTGCATCGGTAGGTATCGGTGATAACCCGCAGCCCGGTGCATTTATTGCGCTGTTTGTGTTTATCTCTCTGGCCGCTTTTGAAGCGCTGGCCCCTGTCGCTACCGCCTTCCAACACCTCGGTCAAGTGATTGCTTCCGCTGAGCGCGTTAATCAGTTAATTGAGCAAAAGCCAGAGGTCACCTTCCCACAACAGCCGATCGCCCTCTCTTCAGAGGCCTCTGTTTCGTTGAATGACATAAGCTTTACTTATCATGGGCAGCCTTTTCCTGCGATCAACAATCTGACTTTGCAAATCGCTAACGGTGAACATATTGCATTATTAGGTCGTACCGGCTGTGGTAAATCAACGCTACTTCAGCTGATGACCAGAGCATGGGATCCGCAGCAAGGCTCTATCCAATTAAATAATCAGCCACTGAATATCTATGATGAAGCTACCTTGCGTCAAATGATGGTGGTGGTCAGTCAGCGGGTACACATCTTTAGTGCAACCTTGCGGGACAATCTGATATTGGCTGCGCCTCAGGCAAGTGATAGTGAACTGGAATCTGCCTTAGATAAAGTTGGCTTATCCGCACTGCTGGAACAAGATGGCTTAAACGCTTGGGTGGGTGAAGGCGGGAGACAGCTTTCCGGCGGCGAACAACGCCGAATTGGACTGGCCAGAGCCATACTCCATTCCGCACCGCTGATTCTATTGGATGAACCAACAGAAGGTCTGGATGCTGATACTGAAAATCAAATACTGACCATGCTGAAACAACACTGCCAGCATAAAACAGTGATGATGATTACTCATCGATTATCCGGTTTGGACAAAATGGACCGAATATACGTGATGGATGCCGGAGAAATTATCGAGCAAGGTACACACCAACAATTGCTTGAGCAGCAAGGTCAATATTACCGCTTCCACCAGCGTTAAATCACTGTTGATCGTCTGAATCATACGCCGAGTCCAATATGACTCGGCGTAATTATTTGGCCTCCACGACAATAAAGCCTATCAATACGCAAAATAAATTTTATACCTCCCCTTGACGAAACCAATCATCATCTGGTTAAGTACTCACTTATAATGAATATTAATTCACAAGGATGCTATAAGATGTACTTTAAAACCACTTTACGTAATATTTTATTCACTCTCTCCGCCCTGTTTATTTCCACATCCGCAGTACATGCTGCGGACGCTGTCTCTCCTCAGGTCGAACCAGAAGTCATCTTTATCTGTACCGGTAATACAGGCCGTAGCCCAATGGCTGAAGCGCTGGCTAAACAATTAACAGCAAAGAATCATTGGAAAATGAATATCGAATCACGGGGCGTTAATGTCAATCCGAAAGAAACTACGCCGGAAAAAGGCACACAAACCTTACTGAAAGAACGCGGTATTGATATTTCGGATCACCGAGCACAGTCTCTCACCGAACAAGATATTGCCAAGGCGCAATATTTGCTAACCATGACCGCCTCCCATAAAGAAAAAGTACTGAAGAATTATCCGCAGTCTGCCGGAAAAGTGTTTACTCTGGCCGAGTTTGCTAAAAATGAGCAGAAAGATTTAGACGATCCGTGGGGCAAACCAATGGACGCTTATGAGAAAGTCGCCTCTCAGCTTGATACCTATCTCCCTCTGGCTCTGGCTAAAATCGCCGCAGCTAAACCAGCAAAATAATGCTATTGCCCGCCGCTTTCTGCGGCGGGTCTTTTCAATCTTGTATCTATTTACGCTCTCTGTACGTCTTATCTGTTAAACTAAAATACATCTGCCGCTAACCCGGTGATTATTTAAACACCTTGTTTTTATGAGTATTGATTTACTATGCCTCTGATTCAGTTATCTGCAGATTCATATGATTTCCCACCCGTTGACTATGCGCTAAACGATCCAAATGGATTACTGGCACTCGGCGGTGACCTGTCGCCCCAAAGGTTAATCAATGCTTACCAAAACGGCATATTCCCATGGTTCAGCCCCGATGACCCTATTTTGTGGTGGTCCCCTGACCCAAGAGCAGTTTTGATACCACAGCAGTTACATATTAGCCGCAGTATGGCGAAGTTCATTAAAAAGACGCCACTGAGTGTGACCATCAATCAAGCCTTTGAGCAGGTCATTAGCGCCTGTTCCAGTGAGCGTGATGAAGGAACCTGGATCGACCTTTCCATTCAACAATCTTATTGCCAGCTTCATCAACAAGGAATAGCCCATTCGGTAGAGGTTTGGCATGAAGGTGATCTGGTTGGCGGTTTGTACGGTGTTGAACAAGGCGCGTTGTTTTGTGGTGAGTCAATGTTCAGCAGACAAACTAACGCTTCCAAGTTGGCGCTATATGCTTTTTGCTGTCATTTTCTCAGTTACGGCGGAAAATTGATCGACTGTCAGATATTAAACGATCATACTGAGTCATTAGGGGCGATGGAAATTCCGCGCGCGGATTATTTACAATTTTTATACAAACTCCAGCAGGAGTCATTACCACAGGCCTGTTGGACCTCGCAGAAATTACGCTAAATCAACACAAATTACGTAGATAGAGCAAAAGTAAAGCAAAGTAACTGCGTTTTCTTTAAACTCTATCCTTTACTCTTCGCTCGTTTTTCGGCATTATCTTGCCGGTTAAAAACTAAGGTAGTTACACCTAGAGGATTCGATGGCCAAAGAAGATAATATTGAAATGCAAGGCACGATTTTAGATACGTTGCCTAACACGATGTTCCGCGTTGAGCTAGAAAATGGCCACGTGGTCACTGCCCATATCTCCGGTAAAATGCGTAAGAACTATATCCGCATTCTAACGGGTGACAAAGTCACTGTTGAGCTGACCCCGTACGACCTGAGCAAAGGCCGCATCATCTTCCGTAGCCGATAATAAACGGCTTGCCGCATAACATTGCGCAAAGCTGATGGAGTTTGACTCCTACGCCCTTACCTATCGGCAAGGGCGTTTTATTTATGCTATGGACGAATTAATGTACGGCCTTCTCAATTTTCGGTTTCTTTACGCTTTCAAACTGGTAAACCAGTCCACCTGCCTGATTATCCAGGGTGACACTAACGGAACCACCGTTAACTAAAGAACCAAATAACAGTTCATTGGTTAGTGGTTTCTTCAGATGTTCCTGGATTGTTCTGGCCATTGGGCGTGCGCCCATCGCCTTGTCATAACCTTTTTCTGCCAGCCAATGACGGGCATCCTGACTCACCTCAAGGGAAATTCCCTTGGCATCCAACTGTGCCTGTAACTCAACAATAAATTTATCGACCACCTGTTGAATAACTTCAGCAGATAAATGATTAAACCAAATAATATTGTCCAGACGGTTACGAAACTCTGGCGTAAACAATTTTTTGATTTCGCCTAGCGCATCAATACTGTTGTCCTGCTGTTTAAAACCAATCGATTCACGCTGAGTTTCTCGAACACCAGCGTTGGTGGTCATTACCAGAATCACGTTACGGAAATCAGCCTTACGCCCATTATTATCCGTCAACGTACCGTTATCCATTACCTGTAGCAGTATGTTAAACACGTCCGGATGGGCTTTTTCAATTTCATCCAACAACAGCACGGAATGAGGATGTTTAATAACGGAATCAGTTAACAGGCCGCCCTGATCGAAACCAACATAACCGGGAGGGGCACCAATCAAACGACTCACCGTATGTCTTTCCATATATTCAGACATATCAAAGCGCAATAGCTCAATGCCCAGCGCCTTAGCTAGCTGTACCGTCACTTCGGTCTTACCTACCCCCGTTGGGCCAGCGAACAGAAAAGAACCCACAGGCTTGCGCTCATCGCCTAATCCGGCACGACTCATTTTGATGGCCTCGGTTAAAGCTTGTATCGCCTTATCCTGACCAAAAATCAACATACCCATGCGTTCGGCCAAGGTTTTCAGCGTACTGCGGTCATTAGCTGAAACCGTTTTTTCCGGAATGCGAGCAATACGCGCAACAATCATCTCAATGTCACTGACGTTAACCGTTTTCTTACGCTTGTTGGCGGGCATTAATCGACAATACGCACCAGCTTCGTCAATCACGTCTATCGCCTTATCCGGCAGATGACGATCGTTGATATGTTTTACCGACAGTTCTACTGCTGCACGCAGCGCCTTCAAGGTATAACGCACATCGTGATGCTTTTCGTATTTAGACTTAAGCCCGATCAGAATTTGTACCGTATCTTCTACGGATGGCTCAGTAATATCTATCTTCTGGAAGCGACGAGCCAATGCCCGGTCCTTTTCAAAAATATTACTAAATTCCTGATAAGTAGTAGAGCCCATCACCCGAATCCGACCATTAGACAACATTGGCTTAATCAGGTTTGCCACATCGACCTGACCACCTGACGCCGCACCGGCACCAATAATGGTATGGATTTCATCAATAAACAGAATGCTATTCTTGTCAGCTTCCAGCTGTTTTAAGAGCGCTTTGAAACGTTTCTCAAAATCGCCGCGGTATTTGGTACCGGCTAACAGCGAACCGATATCCAGCGAATAAACCGTACAGTCAGCCATGGCTTCAGGGACATCACCTTGGATGATTCTCCAGGCCAGACCTTCCGCAATGGCGGTTTTACCGACTCCGGACTCACCAACTAGTAGCGGATTATTTTTACGGCGACGGCAAAGCACCTGAATGGTTCTTTCCAGTTCCATTTCCCGCCCAATTAACGGATCGATACCGCCATTTTGCGCTAGTTGATTCAGATTGGAGGTAAAGTTGTCCATGCGGTCTTCTGCACTGGTTTGCTCGTCTTCACTCGGAATGGAGCCTTGAGGGCCTGATTCATCCTGAGAACCATCTTTACGGGTACCGTGGGAAATAAAGTTCACAATATCCAGACGGCTGATATCGTGTTTACGCAGCAAATAAGCCGCATGGGATTCCTGCTCGCTAAAAATCGCCACCAAAACGTTAGCGCCACTCACTTCAGTGCGCCCGGATGACTGAACGTGGAACACCGCCCGCTGTAATACTCGCTGAAAGCTTAAGGTCGGCTGAGTTTCAGATTCAGCACTTCCCTCTGGCAGGCGTGGAGTGTTCTGATTAATAAACGATTCCAACTCGTGATGTAACGCGACAATATCAACCTGACAGGCGTCAAGTGCCTCTCTTGCTGCCGGATTACTCAATAAAGCCAGCAACAGATGTTCAACGGTCAGGTATTCATGACGCTGTTCCCTGGCTGTAGCAAACGCCATGTTGAGACTGAGTTCCAGTTCTTGATTTAGCATGGGCACCTCCACATAGTTCGCCTTTTCAGGCTTTTTCTAACGTACACAACAATGGATGCTCATTCTCTCGCGCATAGCGATTAATTTGCGTTACTTTAGTTTCTGCAATCTCTGCAGTAAACACTCCACACGTTGCCTTACCTTGATAATGCACGGTTAACATCAGCTGCGTTGCCCGCTCAATATCATACGAAAAGAATTTCTGTAATATCTCTACCACAAACTCCATCGGTGTATAGTCATCGTTATTCAGTATAACCTGATACATCGGTGGAGGCTGTTTCAGCTTCTCTTCTAAATCGGAGTCGGCTATCTCTTCCAAGCTTAGCCAATCATGTAAATTATTCATATCTTAAGTGTCATTTTGTTCAGCTACTTACCATAATCGGGACGTCTGTCAGATATTTTGCCTGAGTTATTGTAAAAATAGGTATTTAAATTTAAAGATAGATTATTCTTAATAGATGTCCCGTTCTTTTTATTCCCGTCTTACCAACAATAGTCGTGTTATCATAGTATAACCACATCGCTAATTAGGTAGAGTCAGCTTAACGAAAGCAAGGCGCAATAACATCAGAAAAATAAGCTGATATATCTGAAATATTCAAATAGTTGATCACAGAAAAAGACGGAAAACCCTACTCAACAACAGAACCAATAAGGCAAACCTTAGACCAAATAAACTCAAGACAATGAATAAATAAGCCAACACCAATAATAAATAAGGGTTATGCCGGGTGAAATAAACAAATACATTGGTCTGGATAAAATTTGCGTTTCAATTATAATCCCAAAAATAAGTAACAATAAGTGATCAAATAATAAATTGCTCAACCTAAAAAACTAACACGGATAAGTGCTTTACAATGAAACAAATTCCAAAGAGTGCAAAGGACTTAATGATTTCTTTGGTGAAAGGTCGCATTTGTCCTAATGACATATGGAAAAAGAAGTCTTACCGCACCAAATTTCTGCTTCGCAGTCTGCTCGTCTCCAGGCAAACGCTTCCCTTGCTACAATCGTTGGTGAAGTATCCTAACTTGTCTGCCATTCTGGCTGTCCAACCCAGCTTACCTTGCAAGTTGCATCGCCCCTATCTGGCCGCAAATTTAAGCAAAAAGCAGGCAAGAAAAGCGTTAGAAAGTCACTATCAAAGCGTGTTCAGCCATTTCCCGGCTCAGCTTAGAGAGGGGATGCTGTCAAAAAAGCGGTATCGATTAGCTGACATAAAGGGTAAGGATGATACTCCCCTTTCTGTTTCAATAATGAGTGACGATCGCTGTAATCGGGAAGGTGAAATAACGCTTTTTGTTCAGGATCATCAAGATATTACTCTGGCAAAAATCACCTTTACCATTGTTCGGTTGGATGGAAAAATATGCCTGTTTATTGGTGGTTGCCAGGGCGCAAATCAGAATATCGATCATACCATTATTCAACAAGCCACAAAGGTCAGCCACGGGCTTTTCCCTAAACGAATGGCGCTGGAAGGCTTACGTTCTTTAGGTCGTCACCTACACTTCGACCATATCGTTGCTGTCGGGGATAATACCCATATTTATCACAACTGGCGCTATCGCATTAAGCGCAAAGAAATGCATGCCAGTTATGATGAATTTTGGCGTTCTCAGGAAGGCGAAAAAGACCTAAATGGTTATTTCCATTTGCCACTTTCCGCCAATCATAAAGCCATTGAGGATATTGCCAGTAAAAAGCGTGCCGAGTATCGTCGACGCTACGCCTTACTTGAACAATTGGATCAAGAAATCGGTAAACACTTTACTACCAATAACCTCAATAATCAGACTGATGCCACAGTCCAGGCTGCCGTATCCAAATCACAACCTGAACCACAGAACTGAGAAACAAAAGACATCAGCGGCTGGCTCTGCCACGAGCCAGCCATAATATCCGAGAAAACATTTTCTTCAGCAGTGGAGGTATACTCTCAATTCCTAACTGCCCTGCTTTCTCCGCAACCTCAATGGCTAAATCTGGCTTAGAGCTATGTTGAATCGCTTTACCAATGATTCTCCGCATCGGCATATGAACATTGGTAGGCAAAACCGCAGCGTCGTAGTACACATCGCTGAATCCTTCCTTAAACATAAAATTTTCCATATCTAATGCCGGAAGCTGTGTCAGCCTATCCCGCTCAGTATCTTCAGAACCGTTAATAAATAACCGAACGGTTTCTGCATATTTTTTACCGGCATCGTCACCATCAACCAACACATGCCACTCAATTCCCATTCGGCTGGCATATTTCAGCAGCGGTTTTAATCCACTTTGAGCAAACTCAATCACCTTAATGCCTTCAGTTTCAAAATGATATCCACACTGGCGAGCCAACTCCGTTAACAACCAAACCTCTGTTTCCCCCTCTACCAATAACCAGCTTCTGGCAAATAGCGAAGACGCCCGATTTAATCGAATATGAAAAGAAATTCGCCGGCGTTCCTGAATATTCAGCTCCCCTGCATCAATCCGAAAAGCAGCAATACGATTCGACTGACGAACCAAACGATAAACGCTTTCTAAAGGAACCAAAGACAGTAGATCCCCTGAATTGGTGGTGGTGATTTTTTGCAACGGTAGATTATTGAGCAGCCCCCATGCAGCAGATAGCATAATAGGATGCAAACGACTTTCGGGATCTTCGATCAACAACAGTGGTACCGCGCGGGTATCTAAATGCTCCGTGCCTTGAGCCTGAATCAAGGTTGAAAACACACCGAGCAGTATCATCCGCATGTTGCGGCTTTCTGGTTCAGAAATTAGTTGATTCAGATAATTAAGTGACTGCCACAGCTCACTATTTTGTCGATATCGTCCATTTTTATATCGAACGGCAGCGCTATTCTCTTTAGCATCCAGCGCGATAAAATAGTGCTTAAGCAAAGCATGAATCGCCTGTAATCCCTGTTTTAAATCCTTATTACTCAATTTCTGCGGATTACATTCCAGCTCTTCAGATAATTTTGTCAGCTGTTGGGTTAACGGATCATTTTCCTGATCGGGCAAAATTCCTCCCTGCCGAAACCGCTGACCAAAACGCGCATCGCGCAGTCTCAACACCGGATGTAGGCGGACAATCTCTCTGGCCAGCTCATCCACATTTTTCAGCTCTAGCGCATGTCCGGCTTCGTTAAGAAAGGAACGTGAAGTACTAACATTGCCATCCGCCTGAACCTCCCCTTCCAAACGATAAATAATACGCGATAAGCCATTATTACCCTTTACCCACAGCGGCCGCAGATGATGAAACTTCGGCATCTCTGGTGAATCGATTTCTCTGGCATAAAAGGTCAAAACGATATGTAGATGATTCTGCCGGGAAGCTTCATCTCCTAACGGATAATGAAAATCGTCCGGCTTGAAATGATAGAGATCGGTTCCCGGAGAGAAGAGCAATGTCAGCGTATCCAGTAGACTTGATTTCCCCCAGGCATTTTCTCCTATCAATACCACGTTATCATTCAACATCAATGACAGACGATTAATACCCCGAAACCCAACTATCTCGATGCGCTCTAAGTACATATTCTCTCCGTTATTGGTAACAAAAAGTCCATCATTGTGGTAACAATCTACTGAGTAACCAAATAATTATATGTTAGCCTGCGCCAAAAACTATGATTCACCGTAAAAAACAGCCGTTATTTATTTTTAAATCAATCACTCTATCCCCAGCGGATCGCTCTTTACGCTTCAGTCAGTTTTAATTAGCGTATAATAGTCATATCCAGTGCTCTCTATAATATGCAAAGTTCATTATGTACTCAGGTTTAGCTATCATTCTATTACCATTAATTTTTGGCTATTTAATCCCGATAAAATGCCTTGATCTGCTGCGCACCATCAACCGATTACTCAGCAGTATGGTGTACGTGATCCTGTTTTTTATGGGGATCAGTCTGGCATTTCTGGATAATCTTAGTGCCAATCTGCAAATGATATTTCTCTACGCCAGCGTATTTTTCATTTGCATCTTCAGCAGTAACATACTGGCCTTAATGCTTCTGGACCGGCAATGGCCATGGCGCAACCGCCAGCATCAGAAGAAACTGCCTTCGCGTTTGCATATGGTGCTGGAATCACTGCGGTTATGTGGCGTGGTTGTCATTGGTTTTTTGTTAGGACTAACCCATATATCATGGCTAACCTATGCTTCTCAGGCCAGCCAGTTTGCGCTGATTTTTTTGCTTGTTCTGGTAGGTCTTCAGCTACGAAACAGCGGCATGACACTCAGAGAAATTACGCTAAACAAGCGCGGAATGGTTGTCGCCTTGATCGTGGTTATCAGTGCCTTTGCCGGTGGTGCAATTGGCGCATTACTGCTTGGCTTACCGGTTAAAACCGGTCTGGCCATGTCTTCGGCCTATGGTTGGTACTCCCTGTCGGGTATCTTACTGACGGATGCACTGGGCCCGGTATTGGGTAGTGCAGCCTTCTTCAACGATCTTGCCCGAGAGTTGGTGGCTATTATGCTGATCCCCACCTTAATTCGCAGTCATGCATCGACTGCCTTAGGCATTTGTGGCGCAACGTCAATGGATTTTACGCTACCAGTTTTACAACGTAGCGGCAGCGTAGAAATTATCCCGGCGGCGATCGTACATGGTTTTATTCTCAGCCTGCTAGCCCCTATTCTGATGGCGTTTTTCTCTGCCCCCTGACATTACCCAGCATTAATATTAATAATTATTATCAATAAGATAATCAACCTTAATCCATTCAAACCTTATGGGCTTTAACACCGTTTGACCAGTATATATTGATTTAAATCAAGTAATGTTAAAGTTGCATTAAAAACTCCTTTTTAACTTGTCAACGTAGTCTTATGCTTAAACATGAATATAAAATACAACTTATAAAGGTGCTATCGCTATGTATTGCGTACAATGTGAACAAACAATTCGTACTCCAGCTGGAAACGGTTGCTCTTATGCTCAAGGGATGTGCGGGAAAACGGCTGAAGTTTCAGACCTACAAGATTTATTGGTTGCGGTATTAGAAGGTCTATCCGCCTGCGCGGTAAAAGCTCGTGAACTCGGTATTATCGACCATGCTATTGATGCATTTGTACCCAGAGCTTTCTTCTCCACCTTAACTAACGTCAACTTTGATTCCGAGCGCATTATTGGCTATGCCAAAGAAGCCATTGCTCTGCGTGAGTCATTGATTACTCGCTGTCGTATCGTAGATAGTCATGTCCAAATCGATCATCCCACTGCCTCATTACAACTTGCCGATAATCTGCCTGCGCTATTAGAACAGGCGACCGAATTTGCACTGAATAAAGACAAAGAACAAATTGGTGATGATATTCATGGTCTGCGCATGCTATGCCTGTACGGACTCAAAGGTGCCGCCGCCTATATGGAACATGCGCTGGTTTTAGATCAATACGATGATGAAATCTACAGTGAATTCCACCAATTAATGGCTTGGCTGGGAACGCATCCTTCCGATATGGCAACCTTGCTGGATAATGCCATGAACATCGGCAAAATGAACTTTAATATCATGGCCATTCTGGACTATGGTGAAACCAGTATCTATGGCGACCCTACGCCAACTTCCGTTAACGTTAAGCCCGTTGCCGGTAAAGCCATTCTGATCTCGGGTCATGATCTGAAAGACCTACGTATGCTGTTGGAGCAAACGGAAAATACCGGCATCAATATTTATACTCACGGTGAAATGTTACCGGCTCACGGCTATCCGGAACTGCGTAAATACTCACATCTGGTCGGTAACTATGGCAGCGGCTGGCAAAACCAACAAACTGAATTTGCCAAATTTCCAGGCCCTATTGTGATGACCTCTAACTGCATCATTGATCCTAACGTAGGCAACTACGGCGATCGTATCTGGACGCGCAGTATTGTCGGTTGGCCTGGCGTTAACCATCTTGACGGTGATGATTTCAGCGCCGTTATTCAGCAGGCTCAATCAATGAATGGTTTCCCTTACAGTGAACTCGAACACCTGATCACCGTTGGATTTGGACGCCAAACGCTGTTAAACGCGGCCGATACGGTTATCGACTTGATTGCCCAGAAAAAACTGCGTCACGTATTTTTAGTTGGCGGCTGTGACGGTAGCCGCGATGAGCGCAGTTACTACACTGATTTTGCCCGCAATATTCCTCAGGACTGCCTGATTATGACGTTGGCCTGCGGTAAATATCGGTTCAATAAGCTAGATTTTGGCACGCTGGAAGGATTACCGCGCCTGTTGGACGTTGGACAGTGTAACGATGCCTATTCCGCCATTATGCTGGCGGTCAAACTGTCAGAAAAATTGGGCTGCTCAGTTAACGATCTGCCGCTCACACTGGTGCTTTCTTGGTTTGAACAAAAAGCCATTGTGATCTTACTGACGTTGCTAGCACTTGGAGTTAAAGATATTTATACCGGCCCTACCGCGCCAGGCTTCCTGACCGATAATCTGCTGAATATTCTGCAAGAAAACTTTGGTATGCGCTCGATCACCACCGTAGAACAGGATATGCGCGACATTCTGGCCGCATAGTTTTATGTTTAATTTCCCGGGAGTGGACAAACGCTCCCGGTAATACAAGGTTTATTGTATGACCATGCCAACCTCCCTCTGCCCCAACCCCATGCAAATTCACAGCATCCAGCAGGAAACGGCCGATGTCTGGACGCTGGAATTGATAGCACAGGACTTTTATCCCTACCTACCAGGCCAATATGCTTTAGTCAGCATTCGTCACAGCGATACCACTCTTCGGGCTTACACCCTATCTTCTTCGCCGGGACTGAGCCGTTTTATCACCTTAACCGTTCGCTGCCTGTCAGGTGGAGAAGGTTCAACTTGGTTAACCCGTGAAGTCAAAGTTGGCAACACTCTCTGGTTGTCCGATGCACAAGGGGAATTTACCTGTTCACATATTGCCGATAGTCACTATTTAATGCTGGCCGGAGGCTGTGGCGTCACGCCGATTATGTCGATGAGCCGCTGGATTCTGGCTAATCAACCAACCTGCGATTTAGTGGTATTTTATAATGTACGTAGCCCAGCTGATGTGATTTTTGCCCAAGAATGGCAGCAACTGGCAGAACGCTACCCGTCACAATTTACCCTCTATTTGATGGCGGAACATGACGTAGCAACAGGATATTTATCTGGTCGTATATCAAAAGAGTTACTACAGCAGAAAGTCAGCGATATCTCTCAACGTACCGTCATGACTTGCGGGCCAGCCGTTTATATGAGTGAAGTGGAGAAAATCAGTCTGGCATTAGGCGTTCCTGCCAGTCGTTTCCACAAAGAACAGTTTCACACGGCGGCGGAGTGTATCAGCGACAGCGATCCGCTGGTTAATCTGACAATTCATCGCCTTAATAAGCATTTTACCGCACCTATTGGAACCACGTTATTATACGCGCTGGAACAACACCAGGTTCCGGTGATTGCCGCCTGCCGAGCCGGCGTTTGCGGTTCCTGCAAAACACAGATTGCGAAAGGTGATTACACCACCACCAGCCAAATGACATTAACGGATAACGAAATTGCTCAGGGTTATGTTTTAGCCTGCAGTTGCCAGTTAACTGGAGATGTTGAACTGGTATAGCTATTCACAGGCAGGGGCTTAATTTAAGCCCCTGCTTTTAAGTTCTGTTATATGTCAGTACTAAACTCACTTTCCCAACATACTGCTCAGTTTATATGAAGTGATAACATCCCGTTCCTTTCTTATGCTAAAGTTCACATTAGATAACATCTTCATAACGTAATAAAAACAGATTAAAGGCCCACTTATGACGCCACAACGCATATTAGTGCTCGGAGCCAGCGGTTATATCGGGCAAAATCTTATCCCTTATCTGAGTGCCCAAGGGCATCAAGTTACTGCGGCGGCCAGACGTATTGAATGGCTAAAAGAGCAGCAAATCCCCAATGTCACCTGCCGGTATATTGACCTATTTCAACCGTCAACGATCCCACCAGTACTGAACAATATTGATGTCGTCTATTATCTGGTTCACAGCATGGGGGAAAAGGCAGATTTCCTCCGCAAAGAAAAAGAAGCGGCTCAAAATTTACAGCAGGCTCTGCGCTTTTCAAACGTTAAACAGATTATTTTTCTGGGCGCAATTCAGCCTAAGGAAGGCAGTACAACACAACATCTGTTAGCGCGAAAATTAACCGGTGAAGCACTGCGTGCCAGCGGTATTCCTGTTACCGAATTGCGAGCTGGTATTATTATTGGTGCCGGTTCAGCGGCTTTCGAAGTGATGCGCGATATGGTTTATAGCCTACCTATCCTCACGCCACCACGCTGGGTTCGCTCCAAGTCTTCTCCTATTGCACTAGAGAACCTGCTGGTTTATTTAACCGAAATTCTTAATCACCCATCCAATGAAAATCGCATATTTGACGTTGCTGGCCCGGAGTACATCAGTTATCAAAATATGTTTGAACGGTTTATTGCTATTACCGGAAAAAAGCGGCTGTTGATTCCGATTCCATTCCCAACACGGCTGATTTCCGTTTACTGGCTCAATATGATTACCACCGTGCCAACGACCACGGCGAAGGCGTTAATTGAAGGGCTTAAGCATAATCTTCCCGCAGACTCCGAACCGTTACAGGCACTGATACCGCAAAAGTTGATCAACTACGAAGAAGCGGTATTAACCACCATGCATAAAGAGCAATCGGCGGTAAACTCTGCCGACTGGGGTTACGATCCTGAAGCCCGAGCCCGCTGGCGTCCCGGCTATGCTTTCTATCCTAAACATGCTGGTTACACCCTGCGAACCACCGCCAGCGCCGAAAGTATTTGGCAGGTGATGCAGCAGATCGGCGGAGAGGAAGGTTATTTTTATGCTAACTATCTGTGGAATATCCGCGGCTGGATGGACGATATCATCGGCGGAGAAAACCACTATGGCAGACCGGATACGCAGGAATTAAAAGTCGGCGACCGCATCGACTCATGGCGCGTTATCTCCATCAAACCACTGCGCCAATTAGCAATGCTGTTTGGTATGAAAGCGCCCGGACTTGGACGATTAACGCTGAACATCAATGACACCGGCCAATATCGTGAAATTGACGTACGCGCCTGGTGGCACCCTGCCGGATTTGGTGGCCTGCTTTACTGGTTTATTATGATGCCAGCCCATCTGTTTATCTTTAAAGGCATGGCAAAGCGCATCGCCTTTTTGTCTGAGCAGCTAGACCGCCAAACTGCAAAAAAACCATAATAAACGCATCTGCCGCACCATGAATTTGATGCGGCAGAATTTTATCACCGGCGATATTTCTCCAGCAAAGCGTCTAAAATAGCCAAGGTTTCAGCATCAGGATGACCGGAATATTTATCCTGACGAAAGTGCATTTGAAAGGCCTTAATCACCCGACGAGTTTCATCATCCAGTTGGCCAGTCTCGGGAACTTTATAGCCATATTTCTTTAAATTAACCTGTAATTCAGCGATATCAATGGATGTTTCTGCTTCGCGTAATCGCTGATAATACTGCACTCGCCCAACATCCGGCCAGGCACCGATTCCCACCTGAGCCAGCCTGTCCCATGGAAACAGTGGACCAGGATCAATCTTACGCTGAGGAGCAATATCGCTGTGCCCGACCACATTTGCCGGATCAATATGATGACGCTGAATAATATCCCACGATAAAGCAATCAATAAATCAATTTGCCGCTCGTTGTAAGGCTCCCAACTGCGTTTATTGCCAACTTTATGATAGCCTGCATTGACTATCTCAACACCGATGGAAGTATCGTTTAGATTATTCCTGCCTCGCCAAAAACTCGCCCCTGCGTGCCACGCTCGCTGCGCTTCGGGAACCAACTGTAAAACCACCGGACGACCCGACATCTGTTCCGGTTGATGATTAATTAAATAATGAACGCTTACGTTATTACCGCTCAGAATTCTCAACGAATTCTCATCATTTTCTGCCGTATAGTGAAAAACCAGAAATTGAACGCGCGACTCCTGCCCTAAAGCAACATGGCTTTCATCAACCCAATAATCACCAGCATCGCGTAAGTTGCTACAGCCCGAGCAAGTCAGCACCAGCAAACAAAAACATGCCTGAAAGAAAAACTTAACCTGCTTCAATATAATTCCTATCATTAACATTGATATTATCTGCGTTATAACCTAACACTGACTTATTACCAACATATATCAATAACATCCTGAGTTTAATTGGTTAACTTAATTAACATCGTACTCACCATTGATTCGTTTACTAATCATACAGTTTGCATAAATTTAATACGCTTATCGATTACCTTTAGGATTAATATCAAATAGTGGTCTAATTTTGCTGTTAAAAGCACCCAAAAACTGATTTACTTGAGTAACATTTGTAAAAACACCCGTTTAAGAAAGGACTCTGATGACGCTCTTCTTACAAAACTGTTTATCTTACCCGGTCATTATTTTCAGTGGTTTGTTATTAATTGTCCTGTTTTATTGGGTCTGTGCCGCCTTTGGCCTGTTGGACATTGATATTCTCAACATTGACAGTCCGGATATGAATATTGACAGCCTTGATGCCTCAGCCTTAGCGGGCTGGCTAACCAAGCTCGGCCTTGCCGGTATCCCCCTCACCGTTATTATTACCTTAGTGACGCTCATTGGCTGGCTACTCAGTTATTTTAGCGTACACCTGATGCTGCGCTGGATAGAGACTGACTTTATTCGCTACTTATTAGGCACAGCCGCTTTCCTACTGATTGCGTTTATCGCCCTCCTGCTGACTTCAATGTTATTGAAACCATTGCGACCGATACTGGCCAATCATAATAAATCTAAAAGCGTGACCGGACTTATTGGCAAAATCGCTGAAGTTCGCTCTTCCATTGTCACCCTTCAACGTGGTGAAGCACTGATGGAAGACGGCGGAGGTGGTTTAATCCTACAAATACGCGCCCCGGAAGATGCTGGTATTGTCAGAGGCGATCGCGTGGTATTAATCCGCTATGATGCGGCAACACATAGCTATGAAGTGGTGAGTGAAACCGAGTTTAATCGGCTATAAGTCACACCAAACAATTTTATTTGTAAACCTAACTATCTGACGGCCCTAAAGTCATTTGGGCTTAGATGAATAGTCAATTAAGTCCTTGTGGGACTCAGGACCCTAACAACATGGAGAAACACCTATGGTCATGGCAGATATAATGCCGTTCTTAACCATTATTGCATCGGTCATCATTGTAATTTTGGGCCTTTTTGGATTGTTTAAAGCGTTTTATATCAAAGTACCACAAGGCACCGCCCTGATCGTCAACGATATGTCATCGCAACCTAAAGTCCATTTTACCGGTGCGTTGGTTTATCCGGTCATTTACAAAAAAGAGTTTATGCGCATCTCTTTGCTGACGCTGGAAGTTGACCGTCGTAGTAAAGATGGCCTGATCTGTAAAGATAACCTGCGTGCTGACATCACCGTTGCCTTTTACCTACGCGTGAATGAAACCACCGAAGACGTGTTAAAAGTGGCCAAAAACATTGGCGTTGAACGCGCATCGGATCATCAGGCGGTTAGTGCCTTGTTTAGTGCTAAGTTCTCTGAAGCACTGAAAACGGTTGGTAAGCAATTTGAGCTGTACAAGCTGTTTGAAGATCGGCAGAACTTCCGCGATCGCATCATCGATGTAATTGGTAAAGATCTGAACGGCTATGCGCTGGAAGATGTCGCGATTGACTACTTAGAGCAAACGCCAAAGAGCTCACTGGATCCGAATAACATCTTCGATTCCGAGGGTATCCGTAAGATCACCGAGATCACCGCGATTCATAATATCGAAACCAACCAGAAAGAGCGCGATCAGGAACTGGCGATTAAAAAGAAAAACGTGGAAACCCGCGAAGCCAGTCTGGCCCTGGAACGCCAACAGGCCGATGCTGAAGCACGTCAACAGCGTGAAATTGAAAGCATCAGAGCTCGTGAAGCTGCTGAAACACTGCGCGTTAAAGAAGAAGAACGCCTGAAAGCGGAACAAGCCCGAATTCAAACTCAGCAGGAAATCGAAATCCGCGAAGAAAATCGCCTGCGTGAAGTTGAAGTTGCTCAGCAAAACCGTACTCGTGCAGTCACCATCGAAATCGAGAAAGTCACCCGGGCAAAAGATCTGGAAGTGGTTTCTCGTGAGCGTGAAGTAGAACTACAACGTATTGAAAAAGAAAAAGCGTTGGAAGAAGAGCGCAAAAACATTGCTAACGTTATTCGTGAACGCGTTGCGGTCGAAAAAACCGTTGCTCAGGAAGAAGAACGAATTAAAGAAGTACGCATGATATCTGACGCCGATCGCCAGAAACAAGTCACCATCATTCAAGCTCAGGCAGAAGCCGAGCAAGAGTTGGTGCGTCAGGTGAAGCAAGCCGAAGCCGATGAAAACAGTGCTAAACATAAAGCTCAGGAAATCAGCACCATGGCTCAGGCTGAGCTTGAGGCTGCCGCTAAACAATCCGAAGCCAAAAAACGCATGGCGGAAGGTATCGAGGCAGAGCAGGCCGCTCTGGGTCTGGCAGAAGCCCGAGTCCGTCAGGCTCAGGCCGAAGCGGAAGAAAAAGAAGGCTTAGTGCTGGCTAACGTCACCGCAGAGAAACTGCTAGCAGAAGCCCGCGGTTCTCAGGAAAAAGGCTTGGCCGAAGCGAGAGTGAAAGAAGCTCAGGCTGCTGCCGCAGAGAAACAAGGTCTGGCTGAAGCTAAAGTACTGGAAGAAAAACTCACTGCTCAAGCGCGCGGTGATGAACAACAAGCTCTGGCGAAAGAGAAACTGGGTCTGGTTGATGCCAAAGTATTGGAAGAAAAACTGGTAGCTCAGGCTCGCGGTGAAGGTCAGCTAGGTTCAGCCCAAGCGGAAGTTGTACGTCAGCGTCTTAAAGCTGAAGCGGATGGTTTAACCGATAAATTTACCGCTATGGGTAACCTGAATACCACGGCTCGCGAGCACGAAGAGTTCCGTATGCAGTTGGAAAAACACTTTGAGCAAAGCATGGCTTCTATCGCCGCCAATAAAGAAATTGCCAGAGAGCAAGCCGATGTTCTGGCGGCGGCACTCAGCAAAACCAACATCGATATTGTGGGTGGCGACGGCAGCTTCTTTAATACCTTCTCTAAAGCCCTTAGCGTTGGTAAAGCCATTAATGGCGTAGTAGACAAGAGCCCACTGGTACAAGACGTTGTGCAGAAGCTGTTAACCAGCGATAAAGCGGGTCAGAAACTCGATCTGGACGCGTTATTACAAAACCCGGAAGTTCAGGCGTTGATTCAGCAATTCACCGCTGCCAAAACGCTACCGGCTGCTGCACCAAAAAATAACTACGATTCACAAGAGTAATGAATAAGCCAGACTACTGCGGTTCACCGCAGTAGTCTGGTCGCTTCATGGCATTAATTAAGATAAGCCTATTATTTCCATGGGCTTATCTTAGTTAATTTCTCCGTCAATACAGCATGTCGCATGACCAGACAGGACGTTTGCGCCATGATACGGAACCCGAGTTAACGCTTATAAAGTCAACTTCGATCAAGGGAACGTTAAACGCCATGTCAGATAGCCAAGTGAATAATCGCGAGCAAGAATTACTGGATAACGCCGTTGCTGAAGGCGGTGCCTATGATATTTTACGTAAGCGTTTATCTGAACAGGGTCAACAAATACACGACAAAGCGCACCAGCTAAACCAACGCCGTCTGGAAGAGTTTGGCAAAAGCCAGATGGATATCATTGGGCGTATGCGCATCCGTACCGAAAATAACTGCGTCGCCCGGGATATTGTACGCGTTGGCGACTGGTTACTCTTCGGCTATAACGTTTTCATTGGACTCAAGAAAGAAACCCGCATTGAAGACGTATTTTCACTGTATCGACTAAAAGAAGAAAACGGTGAATATGATGTTGAGTCGGTTCCTTTAACCGGCACTTTCCTGAATATCACCAGCTTCGTTCAAGACTTTAATGAACTGTATACCTATTATAAAAACACCCAGTTACTGCAATTAGTTGAACGTGACGGCAAGCTGCTGGCCAGCTTTCAAATCGGTGAGCGCATTACCGATATTCGGGTGTTTCGCTGGTCCATTTCCAGTGATAAAACTGAAATAAAATATATTGATAACCGTGGTGAGCGAGATATCGCCCTGCCCCCGGCCTATGATTTTGAATGGCAAAAAACCACTCGCGAAAATGCGATTAACGGCCGCCATCCACACATGAACATTCTGGATACCGTCTTCGTTGAAACTATCGGTGGTGACCTGACCATCAAGTGTGAAAACAATACTGAAGATGGACTGGGAATTTACCGTGAGGCGGTGTTAGACAAAACCCAATCGCTGGATGATGCACAGATTGAGTATGCCCAAACCGGTAGCCTGATTCTGCTAAAAATTCTGCCTTACCGAGAAGATACCTGGCGGTATCTGGTTTATAACACCATCACTCAAACCGTACAGCGTATTGATGCGATTGGTTCTGCCTGTATTCAGCTTCCGGAAGATCACGGTATTATCTTCCCCGGTGGCTATTATCTACAAAGTGGTGAATACAAAACATTTGACCAGCCGATGGATGGAATGCGTTTCCGTCGTATTCGTCGATCGCCTAATGGCGAAGACGTGATGTATATTTTTTACGAACCCAATTTCGGTCGATTGGCGTTGTTTAACTACAACATGATTGAACGTAAATTGCAGAATCCGCTATTCGGCCATGGTTATGCCATGCTGGAAGATGGCCGTATGGTTCTGTTTGAAGGTCAATCAGATGAGCCAACGCGTATTCACCCGATGCAGGTTTGGCAAACGCCATTCTATTCCGATGAATTTGCTGCGCTACAGCCGGCTAACAATAGCTTCTTTGGACGCATTGGCAACGCCGAGCTGGTACGCGGAATATCCGACCTCTACCATATTGCCAAAGAGATTGAACAGCAGCAGATATCTTCACAGCTGTATGAAAAACTGTGCCAAGACGCTCGCCGACTGATCGATCTTTATTACTGGCTCAATGATGAACACAGCCTGAATGCCACTATTCTGCTGAAAGAAATCGCCAACACTGGCGAACTGGTACTGGATGAATACGAGAAAGTAGAAAGTATTCGTCGTCAGTCAACCAGAGCCATGAATGAGGCCACATCGCGTCAGAAACAGCTCTTGTCTCTGATGTTGCCTGACAGTTGGCATAACGCCCAGCAGTTTGTTGATGCGCTGAATGATCTCAGCGTGCAACGAGGTCATCTGATTACCCTGCGCGACTACCGCTATATTGATTTGTCTCGTCTTGATGAGATGGAACAACAATTGGCTGAAAGTCAGGAACGCATCTCATTGGCTACGGCGGAGTTCCTTGCCAGCGAGCAAGCCCTGCAACCGTTCACCGATCAATTGCAGGCGTTAGATAAGCAAACTCAGGCCGCCGCCAACAGTTCACAACTGGTTGAGCCGATGGCCGGCATGGACAAGATGTCTGCTGATTTGGATATGCTCTCGAATTTGATGGCTTCACTAAAGTTCGAAGACACCACACAGCAAACCCATATCATCGAGGCGATTTCAGAAATCTATGCCCGCCTGAATCAGGCGCGAGCACGTTTACAGCAGCGCCGTAAAGAACAGAGTTCGGTGGAGTCTGTCGCCCAATTTGGCGCTCAATTTAAACTTTTCAGCCAGAGCATTACCAATGCGCTGACGCTGGCGACGGATCCTGAACGCTGTGACGAACAGCTCTCGCGTCTGCTGGTGCAGTTGGAAGAACTGGAAACCCAATTCAACGAACACGAAGAATTCCTCAATGACATTCTAAGCAAACGCGAAGAAATGCTGGAAACCTTCGAAACCCATAAGCAATCGCTACTGGATGAACGTCAACGCAAGTCACAGAATTTACAGGTTGCCGCTGAACGGCTGCTGGATAGCCTACAGCGCCGAACGGCCAAGTTCACTACTCTTGATGAGCTAAATGCGTTCTTTGCTTCCGACCCCCTGTCATTAAAAACCCGGGAAATTGTCGAGCGTTTACGCGCACTCAAAGACAGCGTTAAAGCTGACGATATTGATGCCAAATTTAAGGCTGCCCGCGATCAAGCGATTCGCAGCCTGCGCGATAAATCCGAAATATTTGAAGACGGTGGTAACGTAATTAAACTGGGTCCGCGCCATCGTTTCAGTGTCAATACACAGGAACTGGATCTGACCATTTTGCCAAGAGGCGATCGACTATATCTGCACCTGACGGGTACGGATTATCAAGAGCCTATTGATAGCCCTGAATTAGAAGCCCTGAAAGAGTACTGGCAAATATCGCTGGAGTCAGAATCGCCGGATATTTACCGGGCCGAGTATCTGGCCTACTCACTAATTTACGCCGCCAGCAAAGAATTGGATGGACTGAGCCTCGAGAACCTAAAAGCGCTGGTTAATAAACCAGAAGCGCTAGAAAAATTGGTCCGTGATTTTGCCTCACCACGCTATAAAGAAGGCTATGAGAAAGGCATCCACGATCACGATGCGGTAGCCATTTTACAGAAACTGATCCCCGTTAGGGAAAGTGCCGATCTGTTACGCTTTAATCCACATGCTCGCAGCATTGCCGTCCTTTTCTGGCAGCATGTTCATAGCCAAGAGTTACCCGCTCTTTGGCCAGAGCGAGCGCGTACCAGCATCAATATTCATCAGCTATTTCGTAACGATGCCGGTTTACTGGATCTTCAAGCTGAAATTGAAGCGGAACTCAGCCTATTTCTTGAACAATACCCAATTGCCTGCCAGCCTTATCAACAATCACAGGCTGCTGAATACTTGAGCTTCGCATTAGGCCGAACACCGGTTGAATTCAGCTTTAGCAAATATGCTCGTACCCTGTCGGAAGGCTTACAGTCCCAGTTAGAAAAAGCCCATATGTGGGGCGACTTCAACCGCTCACAGCAGAATTTAGCCAAACGCTGGTCACAACGTTGGTCATTGGCAGACAATTGGTTGCAAGGGCTTTGCTCTCTGCCAGAATATCAAAATCTAAAAAGCTATATTTCGGAAGCCATCGTCATCCTGCTGTTAGATAAAGGCATAAAGACCCGGTTTAGTGAAGTCGACTTGCACTTCACCGTGACAAACCTGATGGGTGAGCATCCTCTGATTCAAAACCAATCCCTGACGCTTAGCCTGGATGATTATTTCAGCCGGATGCGTAAACAACGCAAGCAGTTCATTCCAGCCTACCATCGCTATCAGGAACTGCGTCAGGAAGTCTTAAGCCAGCAGAGAAATCAGCTGCGTCTGCATGAATTTAAGGCTCGCCCTCTCAGTTCATTCGTGCGTAATAAGCTGATCAATGACGTTTATTTGCCGATCATCGGCGATAATCTAGCTAAACAAATTGGTGCGTTGGGTGAAGGAAAACGTACCGACCTGATGGGCTTACTATTAATGATCTCGCCGCCCGGCTACGGTAAAACCACACTGATGGAATATATCGCAAATCGCCTAGGCCTGATATTCATGAAGATTAATGGACCAGCCTTAGGTCACGATGTGTTGTCGCTGGATCCACAGCAAGCCCCGAATGCCACCGCCCGTCAGGAATTAGAGAAATTAAATCTGGCACTGGAAATGGGCAATAACGTTATGCTGTATGTCGATGATATCCAGCATACCAATGCCGAATTCCTGCAAAAATTCATCTCTCTTTGTGATGGTACCCGGCGAATTGAAGGGGTATGGAAAGGCAAGACCAAAACTTATGATATGCGCGGGAAAAAATTCTGTGTCGTGATGGCGGGTAACCCTTATACCGAATCAGGCGAAGTGTTTAAAATTCCTGATATGCTGGCCAACCGCGCGGATATTTATAATCTCGGCGAAGTTCTGGGTGGCATGGAAGAGGCATTTGCCCTGAGCTATATTGAAAACAGCTTAACCTCTAATCCGGTACTGGCACCGCTGGCACTGAGAAACATGAGCGATCTGTATTTATTTGTTGATAAAGCAATGGGTAAACCGTTCTCTAATAATGCGCTGAGCTATCAATACAGTGAAGCGGAGATCGCCGAAATTGTTGCCATTCTTGAACGATTAATCACGCTGCGAGACGTGGTGTTAAAAGTGAATCAGCAATATATCGCCAGTGCTGCACAGTCAGATAAATACCGTACTGAACCGAGCTTTAAGCTTCAGGGTAGCTATCGTAATATGAATAAACTGACGGAGAAAATTTCGGCGGTGATGAATCCGGCCGAAGTTCGCCGCATTCTTGACGATCACTATTTAGGTGAAGCTCAACTGCTAACCAGTGGCGCAGAAGAAAACTTATTAAAGCTGGCTGAAATCCGCAATATCATGTCACCTCAGGAAGAGCAACGCTGGGGACTGATAAAGCGTGACTTTATGAAGAATAAAGCACTGGGCGGAGATAATGCGGAAGTTGGCGATCGCGTCGTAGCTCAACTGGCCGATCTGGTAGAAAGTGTACAAGCCCTGAGGAATTGATTGACCAGTGAAGCAGTGGATAAAACAGCGCATTAAACTACTTGGCATATTGGCGATCGTCTTGATCGCCATTCAGTGCCTGAATACGCTGACTAGTGGTTATTTAAACCAGTTTGGTATACTTCCTCGTACCAGCCAAGGGTTAGTGGGTATTCTATTTTCTCCTTTTCTACACGGTGACTGGGGACATCTGCTTAGCAATCTTCCGGTGCTATTAATTTTAAGCGGATTATTACTCAGCAATTCTATTCGCTACTATATTTCAGCCAGTGTTTTTATCATTTTACTGGAGGGATTATTAGTCTGGCTATTTGCGCGTTCGGCTATTCATATTGGTGCCAGCGGCTGGATTTTTGGCTTATGGTCGCTATTGTTAATCAATGCCTTCACTCAGCGCAGAATACGAGATTTTATTTTGGCGCTGCTTATTTTAGTTTATTTTGGTGGCATGGCGTCAGGACTACTCCCCAGTGAACCAGGCATATCAACAGAAGGCCATATTGCAGGCGCCATTGCTGGAGGTGCGTTTGCTTTTATTAGTAGAAAATTCATGAGAAAAAAAAGTCACCACACCCCTTAATTTATTATTTCCCTCATTCCCTTTCCTATTATCGCTAAAGATTTTTATATTAAAAATTACCAAAGAAATGATCACCTGTTAAAAAATTGAGTTAATACCATCAAAAAAATGAAAAAAAATCCACTCATGTCAATTTTTGAGATCAAACTCTTTATTTTATTATCCAATTATCGCAAACTACGGTTATAAGGCTTAATTAAATAAAAGATAAAATAATAGCAATAAAATAACGTGATCCAGTTCAAAAATATTTGGAATATCGCGTAATGAAAATTAAATCTACTTGATTATTGTTTTATGGATAGAAACAGGTAATGGAAAATAAAGAACTGGAGTTATATCTGAAGAGTACGCTGGCTGATTTAACATTAAGCCACAGTGAACGTACTCAGTTAAGAGAATTAAGCCAATCCTTAAGTACTGAACAATCCGGCTTTATGCGTAATCTTGCCTTTGATTTAGTCAGAGAACAGCTTGATACCGCACCTCAAAACCTCCTGCCAGTATTAAAATGGTTAGAAACCGTCATAAAGACCTTCGATATTGCCAACCAACAGAAGCAAAGCCACTCTACCGCCTACTTCTCACCAGGAGAAACCTGTCGGGAAAAAATTCGATCAATGCTTTCTCAGGCGACGAAAAAAGTCGATATATGCGTTTTTACTATTGCCGATGACGCTATCACCGAATCTATCCTCAGTGCCCACCAGCGCCAGGTTCAGATACGTATTATCACTGATAATGATAAATCAGAAGATCAGGGAAGTGATATTGATTACCTGCAACATAAAGGGATCTCCATCGTTACCGATAATAGTCCTTATCATATGCACCATAAATTCGCTATTTTCGATGATACTTACCTGCTAAACGGCAGTTTTAACTGGACCAGAAGCGCATCGCTGCACAACTGCGAAAATATTCTGATCACCGATTCCACTGAACTTTTAACCCGTTATCAACAAGAGTTTATTAAGCTGTGGCAGAGGTTTAGTTGATGAATAATCTGCTGAAAATAAAGCAAATGGAGGTAAAAAAATCAAAGACCGCTTTTCAGTTTACCCCTCAAAAAAAGGTAGATATACTCCCTCAAAAAGGAAGTGTCACTCTACGCAATGATTGCATAAAGTTCCCTCGGTTTGATGTCCCTTTATGTAATATCGTGACTTTCTATAAAAATAACAGAAACACTATGAATAATAATATAAAACGTATAACGCTTTGCTGTGGTATTGCTCTCGTTCTGGCGGCTTGTTCTAATCCACCATCTCGAAAGAACTTTGACTACGAAATTTCTCAAGGAAATCTGGAAGTAGCACAAAAGATCGCACTAACTGAAGGCGTCACCGCTGAGACTGATGCAACCACCGAGCTATTATGGTCGCTGGAAGCAGGTGCTCTGCTACGTATGACTAATCAGCTTGATCGTTCAACCAAAGTATTTGATGGTGCAGAAAACCTGATCAAAGATAACGAAACTCAGAATTTAGCCGCATCCGGTTTCAGCCAAGCTGCATCCATGGTAGTTAACGACAACATTATGGATTACACCCCGCGAGTTTATGACCGCGTGATGGTGAATACCTATAAAGCCCTTAACTTTTGGCAGCAGTCTGATTTCGCTAATGCCCGAGTAGAATGGAACCGCGTCGATGACCGTCAACGCCGTGCCGCAGAGTATTTCTCCAAAGAAATTAATGCACAAAAAAATGAAGTAAAAAGTAATAAGCTTGGGGAAAGCTACTCTAAATCCATGGAAACGCTTGAAGGATCGGGTATCGATGTTTCAAAATGGGCGCCCTATGATGGTTATATTAACCCGGCCTCACTCTATCTGCATGGTCTCTACTTCCTGATTAACAATGAAAGTGCCGCTGATTTAAATAAAGCCAAAGAGAGCCTAAAACGCGCCTATGCATTGACCAGAAGCAAGCAAATTCGCGCTGACCTTAATTTAGCCAACAAAGGTCGTAGCGTAGCACCCGGGGTTTGGGTTATTTTTGAAAATGGAACCTCGTCTAAAAAAGTAGAACGCCGCGTCGATTTACCATTAATTTTAGTCACGAGTCGTGTAGCTTATGCCGGTATTGCTTTACCGACCCTTGAGTCAGGTAGCCCGGCGTTTTCTAATCTTTCAGTCAATGGAGGAGGCAAAACGGAATCCTTCGCCAACATGGATAAAATTATCCAGGGTGAATTTAAAACGGAATTTACCGGTATCCTTATCAAGGAATTAGCCAGAGCGGTGCTAAAAACTGCAGCACAAGCTTCGATGATGAATTCCGACAACAGTACCGTAAGGATACTCGGCGCTATCACCGGTATCGCTCAAGCGGTAACCACGCAGGCTGATATTCGTAGCTGGCATACGCTGCCTTACGATTTTCAGGTGACCTACGTGAAGTGGCCAAAAAGCGGTCAAGTGCAATTAAGTCCGTCGGGCGGAGCGCCAATAACTGTCGATTTACCGGCAACGCCTCAACCCGTTGTTGTTTATGTGCGTGCTCTGAATGCGAGTACCACACCGCAGGTTAACGTGTTAACCAGTAAGAATGCGATGTAGACCTATTCAGTTAGGCACCGTTATCGCACTGACCTTTAAACTGTATTGAGAACTTTGATGATGAATATTTTAAACAAAAAAACGTTTCTTGCCGCGGCCTTTGCCCTTTCTTTAACCGGCTGTGCTCAGGAAGGCGCTTACTATGTTGATAGTAAGAACGATAACGTTGCCGTGATGGGACTGGACTATAAAGATTTTGAAATGGCTGCCCAAAATATGGTTGACGACATGTTAAGTTCAGACTTACTTGTTCATCCACAAGGCGGTCGTTATGTGCTAACCGTAACCGGCATTGTTAACGACACTGACCAACGTATCGATACCGATCAGTTAACCAAAAAAATCCGCTCTAGCCTGTTAAACTCAGGTCGTTTTGTGGTTACAACAGCGATTACCGCTAATGGACCAGAAGATGAAATGACGCGTAAAGTACGTCAGCTGCGTAAATCTAAAATGGTTAACCAAAAAACCGTTAAGAAAGATGGCCGTGTAATCGCACCAGACTTCTCATTAACCGGTAAAATCATTCAACAAAACCAACGTGTTAACTCTAAAACACAGCAAGTTGAATACTATTTCCAGCTAACGCTGACCAATCTGGACGATGGCTTAGCCTATTGGGAAAAAGAGTATCCAATCATCAAGCGTGGCGACAACCGCACCGCAAGCTGGTAATCGGCTACTGTCACTATTCTGGCGTTATGCCGCAGAACCACAATCGTTCTGCGGCATAACATAAACGTGTTTAATCCATTAGGGCTTTCTTAATGAAAAAATGGATCTTGGTACTGGTTGGTCTTTTGGCGTTTTCACCTGCAGTTTATGCAAAAATTGAAACCGTTGAAGCACAGGGATATGGTGAAACCTACGAAAAAGCGGTTGATTCGGCTTTAGCGGATGCCGTTCGTCAGGTTAACGGAATGACCGTAAGTACGCAGTCAGAACGCGCTGGTGATTTTGTTCGTGTCAAAGATAAAGTTGATGCCACTATCGAAGGAAAAGGCACCTACGTTCAGAACGAAAAGAACAAAGATGACTCTTTTTTGGGTAACAAAGGCGTAGACAGTACTTATACAGAAAATCTCGATGTTAACGTAGGCGGTAACGCTAATCGTGACTTAACCGTTAATACCGGCAAAAGTGCGCAAATCGATACGCGCAGCTCGGGTACCGTTAAAGGCTATAAAGTTAAAACTCGTGATTGTGATGCCAAAGGCTGTACCGTTGTTTTGACCGTTGAAATCGATAAAGTTGAACGTAAAACATCACAAGCTTCGTCCAAACGCGATCGTTTAGCCGTTATTACTACCGGTAACCGTAGTCGTTCAGCATTTGCTAACACTCTACGTCAGGAAATCACTGACCGTATCGTGCAATCACAACGTTTTACCGTATTAGATCGTAGCTCGACGAATGACAAAGCGTTTGAACAGGAAGAGAAATTTCTGGAAGGCCGTCTAAATAACTCTATTGATATTAAGCAAAGCGCCCTTCCCGCTGATTATATTCTGGTTATTAACGTCACTGAAGCCGGTGTGAAAACCACCACTAAAGTAACCAGCGTTGATTTAACCGGTGAGTTTGATGTTAGCAGTTCGCACAAAACCAAAGTTACCGTACGTTACTCGCTGCTTGAAGCGGCAACCCACGGTATCCAGTGGTCTGACTCCAGCGTATTTGAGCAAGGTGGCAGATACATTGAGACAGCGCGTAAGCAAATTAGCGACGTTATTGCTGATAAAATTGTCAACAAATTAACCCCCGCTAAAGTTGTCGCAGTAACCAACGGACAAGTGATTATCAACCGCGGTGAAGCCATGGTTTACGATGGCGATCGCTTTGATATCTTCTCTCAAGGCGAAGCTCTGGTCGATCCAGATACCGGTGAAGTACTCGGTGCGGCTGAAGAAAAAGTAGCAACTATTGTCATTAACTCGATTAAAGACAAAATTTCTTACGGCATCGTAGAAAGCGGTAAAATTGACGCCGTTGAGAAAGGGGCTATTGCCCGTCTGGCTGCCCCTCTTCCAGTAGAGAAGAAAGCAGCAGAGGCGAAAACGACTCAAGCTAAACCTAAAGCTAAGCCGAAACCAAAAGCTGATGCTCAAAGACTGGGTGACTCAGGTGGCGTCTTCCTGAAATAGTGGGATGACAAATCTGAAAAGTAAAAATCCGCCTTCATAGAAGGCGGCATTGCTTTGGCGCCCCTGAGGGGCGTACTAAGCTCGAACCCATAGGGCCCTCGCTTCACATCCCTTTTAAGCTTAATTGATTATCTTCAAGTTCATGTTTCTCTTGATACTTAACATACTTACGAATCATTTCTGCATTTACACCTACGGTATCTACACAATAGCCCTTCGCCCAAAAATGGTTGCCCCACAGCTTTTTCTTTCTTAAATAGGGAAATTTATTAAACAGCCTTATCGCTGTTCTTCCTTTCAAGTGCCCCATTACCTCTGACACTGAGAGCTTTGGTGGGATCTTGACTAATAAATGAACGTGATCTAATTG